>CALODI010000049.1:0-1704 GCA_942492135.1 uncultured Peptostreptococcaceae bacterium | reverse complement strand
GCAGGATTTTCTTAATATAGCGAATACTTTCCATAAATCAGATCGCCGATTGATGCATGAATAATAATTTAGCGATCCTCGGATCATAGCGGAATACCTTGTAACGATCTTTTCATCCTCTAACATACAATATTTTAAATAAGCAGTCGCACGAACTGTACCATCTTTTCTGCGTTTAGCAAGACTTTTATCTACTAACTTTGAAAGCATTTTATCAACGGGAGCTCGAAAATGCACCGTATTTATTGCTTGAGCTTGAAGAGCGTGAACTTGTTTCGTGATTTCGTCTGTAAACGTACCGTCTTTTCTTAATTTTAGCTTATGATGTTTAAAATAACGTAAATAAACACCTAAGTAATATATATTACGCTCATTACTGTGGTAAATTTTGGATTTTTCTTGGTTCACATCAAACATTAACTCACCTAGCTTATCACTAATTAAGTTAAATATCTGTTGTGCCTCAATACGAGGCCCCGTGAAACCAATTAGGAAATCATCTACATATCTTACATAATGACAGCGTCTGAAATCTGAATCAAAGCCATCCATAGCAGTAAATTTATTTCCTTTGGCTGAGCTATTATGTTTAACTCGCAACAAGGCCTTCTTAAGTGAAGGATATTCTTTAACTATTTGTTTTTCAAAGTCAGAAAGAGTATACCTTTTAGAATATTCCGCATTTTTTTTACGGGATGTTCCCCTGGTATAGGCAGGTATAATCTCTTTGCTGACATATTCATCCAATTCATGTAAATAGATATTGTTCATAATTGGAGAAATTAGACTTCCTTGAGGAGTACCTTTAATATTGTAATCACTTCGATCATTCAAGTTGTGTACGTCTACATAACCCACTTTAAGAAGTTTGCGTATTAGTTCTAAGGTAGACTGATCGCAGTAAGTACTTAATTTCTTAAGTAATATTTCATGGTTTATGCTGTCGAAACATTTTTCAACGTCAATACTTATAACCCAAGTAATGCCCTTCCATCCATATTTTATTTGTTTTAACGCATCATGACAATTAATACCTTTTCTGGATCCATAAGAAACGTCTAAAAAAATAGGTTCCAAGATAGGTTCAAGTTTATTAAGTATAGCACCTTGTACCACCTTGTCAATTTGTGAAGAAATTCCTAAATAACGAGTACCGCCACCTGGACGAGGAATCCCTACTTTTTTCGAAGGTGTTGGCTTATATTTCTGGCTTGATAGTTCATTATGTAATTTAATAAGCCTATTTTCAGTAATTTGTTTTTTTATTTCTCCATCTAGCCCAGGATTAACATTATTTTTCGTTCTAGCTAAACCTTCTTTTAAATTTTCAACACTAATTAAATTTTTGTATTTTATTATATTCATATTATTTTATATTTCTTAATTTGAGGTGACTCAACGCACTGAATACGTATTTTGTCGGTTACTACACTAACTAATTGATTTCATTAACTTATTTATTTTATTAGAATGACATGTTTATAACACTTCTAATAATAAACTAATTACTATTCAACCTCTGCAGGCCTTACGTTTTTGAGTTATTAACTAAGTCTCGATATTTTTTTATCTTACCATAATATCATTTGGCCCTTCACTAAGTTCTGGATTATATATTTTCTTTTGCTTTTGATTATCTACAAAACACCTTCAATAAGAAGGGATCTTTTTCCGGATGATTTCATTAATTATTTGACTAATAAC
>CALODI010000048.1:0-32500 GCA_942492135.1 uncultured Peptostreptococcaceae bacterium | reverse complement strand
TTCCTTAAAAAGCCAGCTGCTTCAAATGTTCTAACTCCAGTTTTAAAATAAAATTTCTTAGAATTCATACATATGCCTGCTACAAGACTAACTACCTCAAAAACCTTGAAGTTTAGGCTTAACAACTATATATTGAATCACTTCAAGTAACTAATTCACAAGTAGACGACGCATAAGTTTCTATGTAGCTCAAAATCGAGCATCGCTGAGGTAAAATCTGAAGTTTTTCAGGATGGTCAATTATTACAACTTTTCCTGCCTATATTAACAACATCTATATTTTCAACATGACTTTCATTATGAACATCAATAATTATAATCAGACTGTTTTCATCTATTATATCTATACATTTTTCATTTCTCATAAAGGTAATTTTCATAATCATGCTCTTTTATTATTTCATTAATGACACATTTCTTATGCTGTTATTTACCTCATCAAGTATTATATGACACTCTTTATTTAATCCTTTTATAACGCTGTTCATCCCTATTGCTGCACCTAGACAATCAGCATCAATATTCTTATGCCCCATAATAAATACATTGCTGCTCTCATTAATTAAATCCACTAAAGCATGTGCAATTACCCTTGCTCTAACCTTTGTTCTTTTTTCAACTTCTTTTGTTTTTCCACCATAAAAAGATAACTTATCACTAGTTTTTACTACAACCTGGTCTCCACCTCTACCCAAAGCTAATTCCTTACCTGATTCGGCATATTCTAAGTTTTTTTGTGGGGTTTCTCCACCTCTTCCTATACCAACACTTAGCGTAACAGTGAGTGTATTACCAAAATTAATTTCTCTTATTAAATCTAAGATTTCAAATTTCTTTTCCATCTCACTTTTTATATATTTATCTTGAACTGTAATTATATATTTATTAGAAGTATACTTTTTGATCATTGCTTCTAAGCTTTGAGCATAACTATTTATATGTCTCTCAATATCAGCTGCTAATAAAGGTGATTTATCCTCTTCGGTTGTCTTAAGTACATCATTAAGATTATCAACCTCAATAAGCATAACACTTTCTCTATTACCCTTATATTATGTATTAAATTAGACTTCTCAGTAATATCATAAAAGTACAAGAGGATAACATTCTCTTTTTCATTTTTATTTTTCTCAGTTTCAACTGTCTTGGAATAAATATCATAATAATTTTGTTTAATCTTAATGTACTTAAATACTTCTTTTTTTCCATCTAGAATGTTTTAGATTTATTTCCTTAATTATATCCTTTATATTTTTCCAAGTAATTCTTCTCCTTCAAGCATTAATGATAGATTTTGATTATACCATAGAATATTACCCATATGACCTATTATCATTAGAGGAAAAGGAAGGTTTACCAAGGTACTTGTGGTTGCTACATCAATTTTAGAAGAAAAGTTTTCAATGAATTTTTTCCATTTAACTTTTCTAACCTTTGAATTTTTAATGTTATACGCTGCTAATAAAGCATATAATACTAAAGCTAAAAAAGCGATTGTATAGTGTTCATAAAAAAACAAAATACTTATAAATATGGCAATTACAATCATATACACCTTATTATTAGGTGTAAAATAATTATATTTATTATCCATATTAAACCCCCGATTTTTTTCCAAAAGTTATTCTGTATGGATCTAGTTTTCTAAAATCAAAAAGCATTTCTACAAAACCTATATAAAAATAAATTATTTGAGCCCTTAAAAATAGTGATAAAAATAAAATTAGAACTACTACTTTTTTAGACATATTTCTTTTTTTTCTAAAATAATATGTTACAGCTGCCATTCCATTAATACCGAAAATAATATTTGCTATCATTAATAAAGAATATTGCAAATCTTCACCCAAAGTGATTCCTTTAGCATTTATTATAATACCAATACATATTAAAGCGATTATTAATGCTCCCAGCAAATTCGTAATATAAAATTTACTGAATGATAAAGGTTTTATTGTCTTATATCTAAGTCTAATTAAAATACTTCTTGCAAATGTATAAATTAAGCTAGCTAATATTAATAAATATACTATTAATGTACTAGGAATTATTAATAAAATACTTTTTGCAGTGAGTTCTTTTTGAAGTATATCAAATACAATTATCTGATTTTCGCCTATACCTGCTTCCATATATAGTTTTTTCATAACTGCCAATTGTTCTTTTATTATAACTACACCATTATTTATAAAATCAATAAAACTAATTGGTTCTATAAAAGTAAAATACAATACCATATTGCATACTATAGCTGCTAGAGCTGCTATCATTACATATATTAATGTTTTTGATATACTCTTATCATTCTTTATACAATAACCTAATGTTATGCCTGTTAATCCATATTCCAAAGCTGAAGTTATTGCAATAATAGGTCCTAAAAACATAGATAGTAGAATTATACTAGCTGCCACCGTTAGAATTGCAACTTTATTATTATATTTTAAATAAAGTATTGTAATTGGTACTGGTAATATTATCATACCTACTATCATTGATATAGGTACTATTAAAAGTCCTATTACTACAATAGCAGCAAGTATAAGACCCACTTCTGCTACAGCCTTAGTATCCAGTTTATTATTTGACATTTTTTCCTCCATATTCTCTTTCTTTTAAATGAGTATATAAGTTACTTAAGTCCTTTCCATCTTTTTCAATATTATCCCCTTCAACTATACCACCTTTAAGTTTTTGCTTCATGCACTCATCTATAGCTACATGAGAATACCCTAATCTATCAGCTAATACATATAATAGTATTATTGCCCCTGATATACATTCTAGTATAGCATTTTGAGCTACATTACTTCCTCGTGATAAAAGTTTGAATAAATCCCCAATAACACAAACTAATTCAGCCTTTAAATTTTCAATTAAACTTATATTTGCCATAATATTAAAATCTTCTCTCTTCATCTCATCATCCCCTTGTACGAGCTTATAACTCTATTGTAGTTATTTTTCGATATTTATGCAACTATAGTTTACTTCTAATAAATCTTAGTCTATTTTATAATAAATTATGATATATATACTATTTTATGATTTATTATTATAGCTATAATGTATTTTAATGGTATAACTTTTACAATGATATTTTAAATTACTGACTAAAATGTTATGTTTATTATAATAACCATAATTATTGTTTTATAAATATATTTCATACTTTTTGATCAAAAAATTTTATAATTTCCTATAAAAAAATAAAAGCAGCGCCACCTAAGGCGCTGCTTTTAATGTATTTACTATTCCGTAGTAAATGGTAATAATGCTATATTTCTTGCTCTCTTTATAGCTAAAGTAAGCATTCTTTGGTGCTTAGCACAGTTTCCAGAAATTCTTCTTGGAAGTATTTTTCCTCTTTCTGTGATGTACTTTTTAAGAACGTTAATGTCTTTATAATCTATATGTTCTGCTTTATCCATACAGAAACCGCAAACTTTTTCTTCTTCTCTTTTTTTTCCGCCCTCTTTTTTACGATTCGTTAGCCTAGCCATTCTTTCTTTCCCTCCTTACCTAATATTAAAATGGTATATCTCCATCATCTATTGGGGTTATATCATTTCCATAGTCAGCATTATTTTCAAAATCCATCCGTTGAAATTCTCTTATAGCCACCTTGATTAGTATTCCAGTATTCATTACTGATGATTTATTTCCTCCCCATTCTAGGAATTGAACTTCATCAGCAATTACTTCAGTAACATATCTTCTAGTACCGTCTTTAGCTTCATAAGATCTAGTCTCTATTCTACCACTAATCCCTATTAGCTTACCTTTGCTCACATAATTAGCAGTATTTTCAGCTTGCTTTCCCCATACAACTATTGGAATAAAATCAGCTTCTGATTGGCCTTCTCTTTTAAATCTTCTATCTAACGCAATAGTAAAGGTGGCAACAGCTGTTCCTGCTCCTGGAGTAAATCTTAACTCTGGATCTTTTGTTAATCTTCCGATTAAAACTACTTTGTTCATTTACAACACCACCTATTTTTCTTGATTAACTATGATATGTCTTATAACACTGTCAGTAATTCTGAATACTCTATCTAATTCTTTTGGTAATTCAGAATCAGCTTTGAAATTAATTAAAGTGTAAACACCTTCATTAAATTTCGCGATTGGATAAGCTAATTTTCTTCTACCCCATACATCAACATTTTCTATTTCTCCACCATTATTTTCTATTACACCTTTAAATTTTTCGATGTTAGCTTTAACAGCTTCCTCGTCTAATGATGGGTCTTAATACAAATATAGTTTCATATGTTCTCATTAATTTCACCTCCTCCCCTCGGACTAACGGCTGTGCTTTGTACAGCAGGGATTACATCAATATATTTTATCACTAAATTCTACAAAAAACAATATAAATTTTTATTTTTATATTTTCTTTTATAACTTTTTTTACTCCTTTTCAAATTTAATTCTTGGAAGCATAACAATTCTTTCACAACCCATACATTTTATTTTTATATCTGCACCTATTCTAATAATTTCCCATTTATTACTTCCACATGGATGTGTTTTTTTCATTTCAACAATATCACCAACATTAAATACTTTCATCAATACATCCCACCTTTATATCATTTATTAATATACTAACTATACTTTATTTTAAATATCTTTAAGTATTACTAAAATATATTATATATATATATATAAAATAAGGAAGGATAAATTTCAATATTAATTTTATCCTTCCAAATATAATAATTATATATTGTATATTCTTCTAATATATAACCTAATTTATTTAACTAAGGTTATATTTTGAATTTTCTTTTAAGTAAATATTCTTTAACTTGAAATATTATCATCTTCTATAAGTTCATTTATATCTTTCAAATATCTTCATCAATTTTCAAACTAATACCACAACTTTTAGTTAATATATGTAGGTGTAGGTATAACTATAACTTTATCTTATTTTTTCTAGCTTCACTTTCTGCTTTCATAGCTTCATGTGTATTTTGAAATGTTACTATATAATATTTATTCATTACATCACCTATCACCCTATATATATTTAATAGTATTATCTGCTTCATTCATTGTTTCTACAATAGAATACATATTACTTATTTCTCCTATTGCAAAGCTCATCTTTAATATCATAGAAATCAAGACAAGTTCCACATACTAGATATCTTAACATTTTTCTGCTAACTTCTTTAAGCTATCTAGTACTGCAGAATCATCTACTGTTAGTTTTACTCCACTATTAAAAAATAGTAAATCTGTTAGGTATTACATCTGCTTCTGACAATGCAAAATGTATCTTTTCATAAGCATATCCCCTAATTGGTCCTCTTCCATCACCTAACTTATCTTGCCTACTACCTAATACAATTTTTCTTCTTTAATCTGTTTTTTATTACTACTTCACCTATTTCTTTAGTAATGTTTATATAATATAATTAACCGTCTTTTTCTTCAACTATACTTATAATCCATCTTCTCTGCTAATTTAACTACATTATTTTTAGCAACTACATTATCTACAATTGTGTACCATTTCTCCGCTTTCAATTGAATCAAAATATTTCTTTGTGTTAACTACTGGCATGGGACATTGTAATCCTTTACAATCTATTATTTTATCTCATATTATTCGCTGTCATATAATTAAATATATTTTTTTACAGAAACTGACCTTTTAAATTACAGTATCACCCCTTACTTTATTATAGTATATACCTACTTTTATAATAGCACTTTCCATCTTCAAATACGCACTTAGTTTAATATATAATATTTACATTATAAAACACTTTGAACTTCCCCTTTATAATATTTATGATAATACTTCTATGAATAAGTAAGAAATATTAATATGCTATTTATAATGTAATATACTTTAGTTTTAACTTTATTACTAAATAATAAAATTCACTTTTAAAATATGAAATATATTTTATTATTTAACTAAGATTATTATAATTTCCTATTGAATAAAGTGTTAATTAAATCATAACAAAATTTAAATAATTTTGTTATATAATATTAATAGATATTACATGTACATTATATTATACTAAATACTATTATTTTATTATGTAAGAATTGAGGAATTATGATTACTATGTTTAGATAACGCATCCACTACATTCGAAACCACCTGAATCTATACTTCATTCCAGTTGAATAATATCATGAACACTAGGCAAAAGGCCTTGAAGGATTGATAGTCTACTTGGTTCTCTTGCTGGAAATAAAGTTGTTTTATATTTTACATACGCATTAACTTAGGTCTTTTATTACTTCGAATAAAGTTGAAAATGTAATTTTTACACCAAATATAACAGGTGCTTCATTGATTATACTTAACTTTTAAAATCCGTTGCAGAAAAAAATCATGTAATAAATTCATAATAAATCATAATGCTAAATGAAGACCCTTAAACTGGATTTTTGAAAAAGGTATTATAGACCTTACCATTGTACTAATCCATTAACACCAAAGCATGGTTTACAATAAGATAGTAGAGGATTCTTAAAAATAGCAATTAAGATAAATACTTTATGCTACTATGTATTTATCTTATCTATTTTATTTGGTATGTTTGTATGGTTTACAGTATTAAATATTCTTGCTTTAAAAGGTCTAAAATCTATATCACCAAAATCCACTTCAAAATTTGCTAAACTATTAAATTGGGTTATATTAATATTGGGTTTTGCATTTATTGCAAGAGGTTCTTACTCTTTATTAAATTTACATCTTTAAGGAGGCTACATAATGAAAGTTTATTTAGATAATGCTGCTACAACATATCCCAAACCACAAGAAGTTTATTCCGCTGTGCTTAATCATCTTACTAATGTTGGTTCTAATCCTGGTAGAGGCAGTTCTTCATCTTCATTAGAAAGTAATAAAATAGTTTTTAAGTGCAGAAATGCAATAATGAATTTTTTCAATTTTAATAAACCTGAAAATGTTATATTCACTTCAAATATAACTTCTTCATTAAATATTTTAATTAAGGGTCTTGTCAAAGATGGCTGGCATGTTATTACTTCTTCTATGGATCATAATGCAACGCTAAGACCACTTGACTCTTTGAGACGATCTGGAAAAATACAGTTAGATATACTTCAATGTACAAAAAGCGGTGTTATAGATATAGATGATTTTGTAAATACAATTCAAGATAATACAAAGCTCGGTAGTACTATCATATGCGTCTAATATAATAGGAAGTATGAAACCACTTGAAGAATATAGGTAAAATATGCACGATAAGTGCGAATATATTTACTTCATTTATGATTCAGTCAAACTGCTAGTGAGGTTCTTCTTAGATCTTAATATGATAACTAAACTGTAATGCATCATGTTACAGGTCATAAAAGTCTTATTAGCGCCACAAGGTATTGGTGGTTTCACAATAGATGACAAACTGAAGTAAAATCAAATTTTATTGTTCTAGCCTACTACAAGGTGGTACTGGAAGGCATCATCTGTATAATTCAACCTGATTTTTTACTAATAAATTTGAATGCGGAACCATGAAACCCTTGGTATAGTTGGTCTGCTAGCTGAAGTGAATTATATATAAATTCTACAGGATTAAATTATTATAACATGAACAGAATCTAACTTAAAAATTTATAGATGAAGTATTAAATATAGATGGTATAAATTATATGGTTTTTAAGATGCATCTTAAGCGTAACATCTACCTATTTCAATAAACTCTATAAATATCGATAATTCAGCTTCGGTTAGTTCTTAGATTCAGATATGGTATTATAACAAGAACTGGCTTGCATTGTGCTCCTCTAGCTCATAAAACTATAGGAACTTATCCTAATGGAACTATAAGATTGAATAAGTTATTTTACATCTAAAGAAGAAATAGATTATTTAATGATTCGGAAAGATTGTAATTATGCAGTTAATAGTATATTTAAAATATTAATGTCTTAAGATTAAAATATAATTCTTTATATAAAGAATAAAACCTCCTATTTATTGGAAATACTTCAAAATAGGAGGTTGTATTTATATGTCAAAAAAATTATGGTTGATGCAATCAGTCAAATGAAAGTATTATTAAGATACGTGAAAGTTAGTTCATATTTATTACCTATAGTTAAAGTTGGAAGACCTATAATTGTTCTATGTATAGGAACAGATAGATCTACTGGTGATAGTTTAGGACCATTAGTTGGTGAAAATTAAATATTTTAGAGAGAGAAAATAATATTAATATTTATGGAAATTTAGAGAGTTCACGCAAAAAATTTAAAAACATGTAATTGAACAATTAATACTAAATTCAAAATCCTTATATAGTAGCTATCGATGCGTGTCTTGGTAATCTTCAGAATATAGGAAAAATATTATACAAAAAGAAACCATTATCTCCTGGCAGCTATTGAATAAAAATTCTCCTTCAGTTGGAGATTTAAGTATTACTGGAATTGTTAATGTTGCTGGTGCATTAGAATTTATGGTTTTACAAAATACTCGACTTTTCACTGTAATGCATATTGCTGATATTATTTCTAAAGGAATATATCATTCTATTCTCAAAACTATTGGTGGTAGAGATCTACTTTGAAACTAGATTCAAAATTACATTTTTTTATAAGTTTTGTAAAATAAATTTATTTTAATCTTATTTTTTCATTATTTTAAAAATTTATTAAATAATATAATATTATTTTTAAAATATATAACATTATATTATTTAAATTATTTAGGATTTATTTTTTAGAATATATTCTATTTGCTCTATTGTTTTTCCACTGGAATCAATTATTAATGTTCCCTCTGCTTTAAAATTGCCATCCATTTTCACTAAATCTATTAATCCTGTGTTTTTCAAATCACAAATAATTGCCTCACATTTAGTATTCTCTTCTGTGTTAACTATATTATATCCTCTATCATTTAACTCATTAATTAAATTCTGTAATTCTTTTGAAACATAAATATTCATAATAAAAAAACCTCCTTTTTGTTATTATTCCCATAAAAGAGGTTTTTTATTACGATTATTTTTTATTTATAGCTTATTTATAGCTTTATTTAAAACTTGAATCTCTTCTTCTGATAAGTCATATCTCGAAATTCCATTTTCTACTGGTTTTGCATATGCAGTACTTTGATTTCTCCCATAAAGTCCAGTAAGTACTACCCCATTATTATAATTATCTAAAAGAGCAATTGAAAACTTAAATCACTTCCTATATTTTCAAAAGCTTTATATCTTATAACAGCTATCTTTTGAATACACTTATTTAAATTATCATCTACTTGTTTCATATCATTTTTTATATTATTAATTTTTTCATCAATACCATCAATCTTATCTAAATAATCTATAACTAATGTTTCTAAATTTTTAGTATTTATTCCTCTCATAAGTTTTCTATATTTTTTTTCTAATTTCAAATTTGATTGTAATAATACTAAACAAAGAATAGTTAGTATAAATATTAAAATATATACAACTAATATTGATACTGGTATATTTTTAATTATTTGATTCATATTTTCACTTTCTACTCCTCTAATTGTTTCACGTGAAACATTATATTTTAAGTATATCTAATATTCTTTGAAGATCCTCTTCTGAATAATATTCAATTTGTATTTTTCCTTTATTCTTTTTATCTCTTGAAAATGATACTTTTGTTCCAAAATAATCTTCTAAAGTATTTTTCAAAGATCTTATAATATGGGTCTTCTTTTCTTTCTTTTGTATTTTCTTCTTTCTTTTTATCTTGTTCTAAATTTTTAACAATTCTTTCTATATCTCTTACACTCAATGAATCATCAATAATCTTTTGTGCTAATTCGTACTGAATATCTTTATCTTCAACACTTAGCAAAGCTCGTCCATGACCTTCTGAAATTACTTTTTCAATTATGTAGTCTTGAACTCTACTATCTAAATTTAGTAATCGTAGACAATTTGTGATTGTAGTTCTTGATTTTCCTACTTTTTTACTTAGTTCTTCTTGTGTTAAAGTAAACTCTGTTAATAATTTTTTATACGCCAAAGCTTCTTCAATAGGATTTAAATCTTCTCTTTGAATATTTTCTATTAATGATATTTCTAAAATATCTCTATCATTTATTTCATCTTTGATTATTGCGGGTACTTCCTTTAATCCTATACTTTTAGCTGCTCTCCATCTTCTTTCACCTGCTATAACCACGTAGGCATCATTTTCTTTTTTTAATATTATTGGTTGTATAATTCCATGTTCTTTAATTGACTCAGCTAACTGTGAAATTTTCTCTGAATCAAAACTTTTTCTCGGTTGCTCACTATTAGGCTTAATTAAATTGATAGATATTTTTGTTTCAAATTCTTTTTCTTTCTTTTTCTTTTCGTTTTCAGGTATCAAAGCTCCTAATCCTTTTCCAAGTCCATGTTTCTTATTCAAATACTACACCACCTTTTGCTGTCTGTTAATAAATTCTTCTGTTATTTCTTCAAATGCCTTCGCACCTTTGCATTTGTCATCATAAAGCATTATCGGTAAACCAAAACTAGGTGCTTCCGCTAATCTTACATTTCTTGGAATCATACTTTCGTATACTTTATCTTGAAAATACTTTTTAACTTCTTCAACAACTTCATTACATAATCTAGTTCTACTATCATACATACTCATTATTACGCCCTCAATATCAATCTCTTCGTTTAATGATTGTTTCACTAGTTGGATTGTATTAACTAGTTGTCCTACTCCTTCTAGTGCATAAAATTCACATTGAATAGGTATTAAAACGCTATCAACAGCAGATAAAGCGTTAATTGTAAGTAGTCCTAAAGATGGTGGACAATCTATAAATACATAATCAAATTTTTCTGGTAATTCTTTTATCTTTTCTTTTAATATTATTTCTCTACTTTCTTTATTTATAAGCTCTACTTCAGCCCCAGCTAATTCCATTGTAGAAGGTGCAATGAAAAAATTTTCAATTAACTCTGATTCTTGAATAACTTCCTCTAATGATGCATCAGATGTCATTACATCATATATTGATTTTTCAATTTTAGTTTTATCAAATCCTAATCCACTAGTAGTATTCCCTTGTGGATATATATCTATAGTTAAAACTTTATATCCTTGCATTGCAAGATTTGCACAAATGTTTATATTAGTTGTTGTTTTACCAACTCCACCTTTTTGATTAAAAATACAAATAGTTTTCATTATATCACCCATCCTTCAATTAGTGTAATTAGTTACATCATCTTTTACTTTAAAATACTTAATATCATCAATATTTTTATGTATTATAGGGTTTCAACTTCAAAAGTTAAATTATACAGATCTTGGAACCCTCTTTTGGAGAAATAATTTCTATGAGTATAAATTAAATGTTAAAATTGTTTTTCTATATTCTAAAATTTAAACTTAATAAACCAACTTGTAATACTTGTATATTTATATTCTTATTATATATTTATAACGTAAATAATTAAAGACTTTTAATTCTAAATAACAATATATTTTGCTTATTTAATACAAATTTACACATTTAATTTAGAATAAAAAGTTACTTCGTTAACTATTAATAAAAGTTATCCATATTTTTTAAATTTTATATTTTTATATATAATTAAAAAGACTGATGACAATTTGTCAACAGTCTCATATGTTTCACGTGAAACATTATTATTTTTTTGATAAATCTTTTTTAGGTATTGTGATAGTTACCTTAATAGAATCTTCCAATTCTTTAGATTTATAATTTGCTTCGATACCATACTTATCAAATACCTGCTTTATTGTATTCATATATACTCTAGGACTAAATATACCTTTTATTCTTTTTTTACCATCAGCAGCTATTTCTTGTTGAGTTAAATTTAAAAGTTCTCTTTCAATTAATTCTTCCGTTTTCTTTACATTTAAAGACTTTTCTATTACTTTTTTTAAAATAGATTTTTGCATTTCTACATTAGGTAATTTAAGTAACGCTCTTCCATGTCTTTCTGTTAGTTTATTTTCAATCAGCATGTCTCTAATTTCTTTATCTAATTTTAATATTCTTAATTTATTTGCAATGGTAGATTGTTTTTTTCCAATTTCCACTGCTAATTGTTCTTGCGTATAAGAATGCTGCTTAATTAAATTTTGATACGCTTCAGCTTCTTCTAAGAAATTTAAATCTTCTCTTTGTAAATTCTCTAAAAGAGCTATCACCGCAGAGTCTTTATCTGTAATATTTATAACGATAGCCGGTACTTCATTTAATCCGATTTTTTTTGCTGCTCTAAATCTTCTTTCTCCTGCAACTAATTCATATTTTTCATTTTCAACTTCTCTAACCGAAAGAGGCTGTATAATTCCATATGTTTTAATAGATTGTGCTAATTCTTCTATAGCTTGCTCATCAAAATATTTTCTTGGTTGATATGTGTTTGGCTGTATTAATTCAACAGGAATTGACTTAACGTTCTTATCCATATATACCATCCCTCATTCATTTGCTTATATTTACATTTATTTTTACAAATATTTTATAGTTATATTTATACTACCCTTTTATCTCACAGGACTTTTGGTTACCATTCCAGCTTTTCTAGGGTATTTAGGTGATGTTTTTTTTACTTTTTTTATAATTACCAAATTGTGATTTAAATCACTACCTTCTATTGTAACATTTTCTACTTTTTCAATGGTTCCCCCTAAAATAGCTATAGCTTTTTTAGCTTCTTCCAATTCCTCTTCGATAGAAGGTCCTTTCATAGCTACAAAATATCCCCCTACCTTCACGTAAGGAATACAAAATTCACTTAAAGCTGTCATATTAGCAACTGCTCTCGATACAACAACATCAAAATTCTCTCTGTATTCTTTTTGTTGTGCATAATCTTCTGCTCTACCATGTATTGCATCAATATTTTCTAATTTAATATCATTAATTACTTCTTTAAGGAACTTTATTCTCTTATTTAAAGAATCTAATAATACCATTTCAGCATGAGGATTTACTATTTTCATCGGAATACCCGGAAATCCTCCCCCTGTTCCAACATCTAGTATCCTATTTGCTTTTTTTACTTTATCACACTTAAAAACTTTAATAGAATCTATAAAATGCTTTTTGATAATCTCTTCATCTTCATCAATAGCAGTTAAATTTATTTTTTGATTCCACTCTTGTATTAAATTCTTATAAGAAATAAATTGTTCATATTTTTGTTCATTAAATTCTAAATCTATATCCTTACACGCTGAATTTAAAATATTAAAATATTGCATATAATTCCTCCAAATTTTTAATAATATATCATTAAATATCTCTTACTTATTTCTGTAGTGTTGTTCTAAGTAAATCATAAGTACCGTAATATCCGCTGGAGATACTCCAGATATTCTAGATGCCTGACCTATACTTTCTGGTTTTATCTTACTCAATTTTTGTATTGCTTCAATTCTTAACCCTTTAATATTTTCGTACATAACATCTTCAGGTATTCTTTTCTTTTCAAACTTTGCAAACTGCTGAACTTGCTCTAATTGCTTTTGTATGTATCCTTCATATTTAGATATTATATTAATTTGCAGCTGTACATCTTTACTCAACTTTGGCCTATCTATATCTATTTCTTCAATATTAAAATAATCCAGTTCCGGTCTTTTTATTAATTCATATAATGATGTAGGTTTTTTTAATTCAGCCGAATTTTTTGATATTAAGAATTCCTGCATTTCTTTCTTATTCGTAATTTGAAAACTTTTTACTCTCTCTAATTCACTCTCTATTGCATCTTTTTTATTTTTAAACTTCTCATATCTTTCTTCGGTTACAAGTCCAATATTATATCCCATTTCTGTAAGTCTTAAATCCGCATTATCTTGTCTTAGTATTAATCTATACTCTGAACGTGAAGTCATCATTCTGTATGGCTCATTGGTACCTTTAGTAACTAAATCATCTATTAATACTCCAATATATGCATCAGATCTTTTTAATATTAGAGGCTCTTTATTTTGTATTTTTCTAACAGCATTTATGCCCGCAATTAGCCCTTGAGATCCTGCTTCTTCATAGCCTGAACTTCCGTTTACCTGCCCTGCTGAAAATAATCCTTCAATATTTTTAAATTCTAGTGATAGTTTTAATTGTGTTGGATCAATACAATCATACTCAATTGCATATGCTGTTCTCATCATTTCCATATTTTCAAGACCTGGTAGAGATCTATACATTTCAATTTGTACATCTTCTGGTAATGAACTTGACATTCCCTGTATGTATAGTTCTTCAGTATCCTTTCCCTTCTGGCTCTATAAATATCTGATGTCTTTCTTTATCTGGAAATCTCATAACTTTATCTTCAATTGAAGGACAATATCTAGGACCTGTACTTTTTATTGAACCATTATATAAAGGCGATCTATGTATGTTTTTTCTGATAATATCATGAGTTTCTTCACTAGTATACGTCAAATAACAAGCTATTTGCTCTCTATCAATATTTTCACTCATAAAAGAGAATGGAATAATTTCTTCATCTCCTGATTGAATTTCCATCTTTGAAAAATCCACTGATCGTCTATTAACTCTTGCTGGAGTTCCTGTTTTAAATCTTCTTAAATCTATTCCTAACTCTAATAAGCTATTTGATAATTCATTGGCAGGAAATAGTCCACTAGGACCTTCATTACGACTTATTTCTCCAATTATTATATTAGATTTTAAATATGTTCCTGTTGTTAAAATTATTGATTTAGCAGAAAAGTATGCACCATTTTTAGTTACTACTCCTTTTACTTTGCCGTTATCAACATCTATACTTATAACTTCTAATTGTCTTAAATATAAATTTTCTTGTTTTTCTAAAATTCTTTTCATTCGCTGAGAATATTTTTTTTATCTGCTTGTGCTCTTAAAGAATGTACTGCAGGACCTTTAGATGTATTTAACATTCTTGATTGAATAAATGTGTGGTCTATATTAATACCCATTTCCCCACCTAACGCATCTATTTCTCTAACCAAATGTCCCTTAGCAGTTCCACCTATATTAGGATTACATGGCATAAATGCCACACTATCTAAATTCATAGCACAAACTAAAGTCTTACATCCCATTCTTGCTGAAGCAAGGCCAGCTTCACATCCTGCATGCCCCCCTCCAATAACTACAACATCGTATTCTCCTCCAAAATATTTCATAATATCACCCCTTACTTTCCTAAACAAAATTCAGAGAATATCTTATCTATGATATCTTCTTCTAAAGTTTCACCTGTTATTTCTCCTAAGTTCATCCATGCATTTCTTATATCTATAGATGCTAAATCTATAGCTAAAGTAGCTTGTAATGTAGTAATAGCTGTGTTAATATTTTCTTTAGCTCTTATCAAAGCATTCTTATGTCTATTATTAGTTATAAATATGTCTTCTGTTTTAATTTCACCTTTAAAGAATAGCTCTTTAACTATATCTTTTAATCTTTCAATTCCTTTTTTATCCTTAACTGATGTTTCTATTAAATACTTAGTTTCTAATACTGCTAAATCTTCTTCTTTTATTTTACCACTTAAATCGGCTTTATTTAACAAAACAATATATTTTTTGTCTTTAATATATTCAATAATTTCTCTATCTTCTTGATTTAACTCTCTACTTATATCTAACATTAAAATAATTAAATCAGCTTCATTTATCTTCTCTTTTGATTTTTCTACACCAATTTTTTCTACAATATCTTCTGTTTCTCTAATTCCTGCAGTATCAATAATTTTAACTGGTATTCCATCTATATTAATATACTCTTCAATAACATCTCTAGTTGTACCAGGTATATCTGTTACAATAGCTCTTGTTCCATTAAGAAGTGCATTTAACAATGAAGATTTTCCAACATTTGGTTTTCCTACAATTACTGTTTTTAATCCCTCTCTTAATATTTTACCCTCTTCAGCAGTAACTAATAACTTATTTAAATACTTTAGCATTTCTTCTAATTCATAAGTTGCTTTTTCACTAGTCATTTCTTCTAAATCATCTTCTGGATAATCTACGGTTGCCTCAATATTAGCAATTACAGCAAGTAATTTATTTCTTAATTCTGCAATTTCATTTGAAAGCATTCCCTCTGATTGTTTTAATGCTGATTTAGCACTAAGTTCAGTTTTAGCTCTAATAATATCAATAACAGCTTCTGCTTGACTTAAATCTATTCTACCATTTAAAAAAGCTCTTTTAGTAAATTCTCCACGGTCAGCAAGCCTTGCTCCTGCTTTTATTACTTCTTTTATTACCCTATTAGTTGCAACTACTCCACCATGACAATTTATTTCTATAGTATCTTCTGCTGTAAAACTTCTTGGTCCCTTTCATATAACTACTAATAACTTCATCAATAATATTTTCACTTTCTCATCTATAATATGTCCATACCTCATAGTATAAGTTTTCATATCGTCTAAGGTTCTTTCATTCTTTCCTTTAAAAATCTTATTAACTATTTTAAGGCTCTATTTCCAGATACTCTAATAATTGATATACCACTTTCTCCAACACTGGTAGCAACAGCTGCTATTGTATCAAATTCTTTCATTTGTTTCATCCTTCTTATTATTTCTACATATATGCTATCTATATTTTATCCCATTATCATTTTTTATTAATTTTCTCTTAACATAAAATTAACATATCAATAATTTTATCAAAAATTTTACCTTATTCAACATTTTATTTCTTAAATCAATGTATGAACTTAAATATATGTATAATATCTTGTTTAAATATGTATTTTTCTATGATATTACTAAAACATCTTAAAATTAAAAAAAGAAAGCCCTTTAGGCTTTCTTTTTTTAATTCAATAACAACTCTTCTATAAGGTTCTTCTCCCTCACTATGTGTATCAACAAACTTATCAGACTGTAAAGCAGAATGAATTATTCTTCTTTCATAAGGGTTCATAGGCTCAAGCTTTACAGGTTTACTATACATCTTAACCTTTCTAGCTATCTTTTTAGCAAGCCTTTGTAATGTTTCTTCCCTTTTAGCTCTATAATTTTGAGTGTCTAATATTACTCTCTTATATTCTTCTTCATTGTCTTTATTTATTACTAAACTTATCAGATACTGAAGTGAATCTAAAGTTTCTCCTCTATATCCAATTAAAATTCCCATATTTATCCCCTATAAATCTATATTTAGATTTCTTCTTTTCTTCTTTTATAGCTTATTTCAGCTTTCAATCTTCATAGTATTTAATATATTACTTAAAAAGTCTTTAGCTTCATCAACATAATCTTTTAACTGTAACTCTAACTTTTGCTGGTTTTACACCTATAATATTTAGAAACCCTTTACTACCTTCTTCTAGTATTTCTATGTCTACTTTATCTTCAGTAACGTTTAATTCTGCTAATGCATTTTTAATTGCATCGTCTGTTGTCTTCCCCATCATTTCTAAAGTCTTCATTATAAACACCTGCCTTTCCAAATTAAACTAGGCATAATATATTTATAATCATTTATACAAATTTATATATTATATATTAAGCTTTACTATTTTTATTAGGTTTTTTCATAACTAACAGTCTGAACTAATTTGGAATATGTTATTAATAGCCCAATATAATACTAAAGCAGCTTTAAATTTTAATACCCATAAATCCAAAAAAAACTGCCATTGCAATATTCATAGTAGATGTTTGTTTGCTTGAGCACTATCACCTGACCTGCATCAATTTAGAAGATAAAAAGTTGTAATTGTAGATAATACTGGTAATATATAATATGGATCTGGTAATGCTAAATCTGTTAACCACAAGAAGAAAATCCTACCTGACCATTCAATACCTTCTAAATTATTAAATACAGAAAACAATGCAAATAAAATAGGCATTTGAATTAATAATGGTAAACATCCACCTAATGGATTAACTCATGTTCTTTATAAAGTTTCATAATTTCTGCTGAGATTTCTGAGGATCATTTTTATATTTTTCTTGAAGTTTTTTTATTTCTGGTTGAATTTCACTGCATTTTAACTTGTAGACTTCATTTGCTTTATATTTAATGGTAATAGAATAATCTTTATTATATGTAAAAAAAGTATAATTGTTAAACCATAAGAAACATTCGGATTAGCTATAACCTCTGAATCATCCATTATGTATAAAAATTCAAAAACGATCTGTTAATGGTCTTACTAAAAATTCAAAATTCAAATTAAAAACCTCCTAATTTTATTTTACAGGGTCATATCCTCCTGGATTATATGGATGACATCTTAATATTCTTTTTATAGCCATAAATCCCCCTTTAAATGCTCCATACTTATCAATAGCTTCAAGGGCATATTGCGAACAAGTTGGATAAAACCTACAACAAGGTTTTTTAAATGGAGAAATATATTTTCTATATAATTTAATCAAAAAGATTAAAAATTTTTTCAATTAATTAACCCTGCTTTTTTAATAAATTTTCATAGAATTCTCTATAGTATTGTAAACTTGCTCCATTAGCATGGCTTTCTTGCAATAAAAACTAAATCATATCCTTGCTTTAAATTGCTATTATTCAGTCTATAACTTTCACTAATAAGTCTCTTTACTCTACTTCTAACTACACTTTTTCCAACTTTTTTACTTACAGATATACCTAATTTACTGAAATTTTCCTTATTTCTTTTTATATACAATACTAGATACTTATTAGAAAAAGATCTTCCTCTTTTATATACTGATCTAAACTCACAATTTTTTCTTAGTTTATACCTTTTAGATTTCTTCATACTTTAAAGCTCCTTTTTTTCTGCATTTTGCAGAAAAAGGCCACAAAAGCGGCCCTTATGCTGTCAATCTTTTTCTACCTTTTAATCTTCTTCTCTTTAAAACGTTTCTTCCAGTTTTTAGTCTTCATTCTTTTTCTGAAACCATGCTCTTTTTTTCTTTGTCTTTTTTTAGGTTGGTATGTCATCTTCATTCTAATCCACCCCCTTCTAACTTTTAATTATATTTTAAATTTCGAGCAAATACTTATTCATATGCTCTTTTTGTTGAAATAAAAACATTTTAGCTAGAATTTCAAACATTGATTACCTACATTAAAATCTATGTAAATAGCTTTCCTCTGTAGCATATCCAACTATATAAACGTACTTTTTAATTTTACTATATAATTATATAGGTACGATTTTATAATGTCAAGCTAAGTATTTTATTAAGTATTATTAATTTTTGTTAATAATTTTATAAATTTATCACACTTTTTTGTGGATAACTTCTTGAATACACTCAAACCTTTTGATATCATTAAAAAAGAACTGTTGATAATTTATGAATATACTAAGTTATACACACCCTGTGGATAATTCTGTGTATAACTTGTTCACTCTAAATTATTATTCTATTTCATTATTTATATTTTAGACTATTTTACTTGTTTTATTCAACTCAACCAATGTTAATAATATTTATCTTTCTTAATGTTAACAATTATATATTTTATACTATAATAAACAAATTATCAACATGTGAATATTTTTATTTAAATTGTCAACAAATATAATATAGACTATATAATTTTGTTTATATTATGTTGTTTGTTTATACATTTTGGAATTATTTTAATTAATTTTTTTATTTTTTATTTGAACTGGAGGATATAAAATGAATATCCAACTTAAAGAAATTTATGGGAAAAAACCTTAAATATAATAAAAGGTGAACTTACAGAAGTTAGTTTTAATACTTGGATAAAAAGCATTACCCCTATGTCCTTAAGCGATTCTACATTAAAACTAGGTGTTCCAAATAATTTTACTCGAGATATTCTAGAAAATAGGTATAAAGATTTAATAATGAATGCAGTTAAAAATTAATTACCTCAAAACAATATCAATAGAATTTTATATTCAGTCAGAAGAACTGATGAAATTGAAAAACCTAATAAAAAGCCAGAGGTAAAAATAACGTTATTAAATAGTTAATGATGAAATGTCATCTACTTTAAATCCAAAATATACTTTTAAATCTTTTGTAATAGGTAATAGTAATAGATTTGCTCATGCTGCATCTTTAGCTGTAGCAGAATCCCCTGCAAAAGCATATAATCCATTATTTATATATGGAGGTGTTGGTCTTGGAAAAACTCACTTAATGCATGCTATAGGTCATTATATACTAGATAATAATCCAAATAGCTAAAGTAGTATATGTATCATCTGAAAAATTTACAAATGAACTAATAAATTCTATTAAAGATGATAAAAATGAAGAATTTAGAAACAAATATAGAAGTGTAGATGTTCTACTAATAGATGATATTCAATTTATAGCTGGTAAAGAGCGTACTCAGGAAGAATTTTTCCATACTTTTAATGCTCTACATGAAGCAAATAAACAAATAATTCTTATCAAGTGATAGACCACCTAAAGAAATACCAACACTTGAAGATAGATTACGATCTAGATTTGAATGGGGACTTATAGCTGATATTCAAGCTCCAGATTTCGAAACTAGAATCGCTATATTAAAGAAAAAGGCCGATGTAGAGAACCTAAATATTAATAATGAGGTCCTTGTTTATATAGCTAATAAAATTAAATCAAATATTAGAGAATTAGAAGGTGCTCTTAATAAGAATAGTTGCATATTCATCATTAACAAATAAAGAAATATCTATTAGATTTAGCAACAGAAGCATTAAAAGATATAATATCTAATAAACAGCCTAAGCAGGTTACAATTGATTTAATCCAAGATATTGTAGCTAGTTATTATAACTTAAAGGTAGCAGAATTAAAATCAGCAAGAAGAACTAGAAATATAGCCTTTCCTAGACAAATAGCAATGTATTTATGTAGAAAACTTACTGATATGTCACTACCTAAAATTGGAGAAGAATTTGGTGGAAGAGATCACACTACCGTTATACACGCCTATGAAAAAATATCTAAAAATCTTAAAAAAGATGAAAACTTACAAAATACAGTAAATGACTTAACTAAAAAAATAAATCAGAAATAATACGTTATTTAACTAACATCTGTTAATAATATTATATAATAATATGTGGATAAAATAAAATAATATATAACCTGTTACGTTGTTAATAATGTGGATAAGTGTAAAATTTTGATATCTACTTATCCACAATTATTTTTTTCAATTTAAATTTAGTTTTTCAAGGGCTTTAATACTTATCCACATATCCACAGCCCCTACTACTATTATTACTAATAAAAATATATATATCTTATCTATATATAATCAAATTACCAAATTGTGAATAAAGGAGGTTATTAAAATGAAATTTATATGTGAAAAAAATAAATTACAAGAAGCAATATCAAAAGTTCAAAAAGCAGTAACTGGAAAATCAGCAATGCCAATACTTACAAGGAATATTATTAAAGGCTAAAATAATGAACTTAAAATTAATAGGATCAGATATTGATTTAAGTATAGAAACTAAAATTGATGCTAATGTTATTGAAGAAGGTAAAATAGTTGTTGATTCAAAGATATTTGGAGAAATTATAAGAAAATTACCTAATGATCAAATTGAAATAGAATCTACAGAAAATAATTCAATAAAAATAACATGTAAAAAATCTGCATTTGCAACATTTAATACATATGAATGCAGAAGAATATCCAAATATACCAAAAATAAATGAAAATATGATTTTTACTATATCTCAAAAATTATTAAAAAATATGATAAAAGGAACTATTTTTGCTATTGCACAAGATGAAACGAGACCAATTCTTACGGGTGTACTTTTTGAATCTAATAATAAAAATTTAAATTTAGTTGCATTAGATGGTTATAGAGTTGCTCTTAGGATCAGAAACTATTGAAACTGATAATATTATAAATGCGGTTATACCTGGAAAAACTTTAAATGAAGTTTCAAAAATATTAGAAGATAGTGAAGAATTAGTAAATATAACATTTACACCAAATCATATTTTATTTAATTTAGGAAAAACTAAAGTTATATCAAGATTATTAGAAGGTGAATTTATAAAATATAATTCAATAATACCTGAAGAATACAAACTTAAAAGTTACTGTTAAAAGAGATGAAATACTTAAATAGTATTGAAAGAGCATCTCTTATGGGCTAAAGATGGAAATACCAATTTAGTAAAATTAGATATTCAAGAAGATAATATGATTATCACATCTAATTCTCAATTGGGAAAAGTAAGAGAAGAAATTAATATAATTTTGCAAGGAGAGGCTTTGCAAATTGCATTTAATTCAAAATACTTAATTGATGTATTTAAAATAATGGAAGAAGAAGAAATTATAATGGAATTTTCTAGTAGTAGTAAGTCCATGTGTTATAAAAATAAAGAAAATAATAATTGCATATATTTAGTATTACCAGTAAGATTGGTTAAATAATTAAAAAAGAGGAATTTAATATGAAAGAAATAAAAATAAATACAGAATATTATAAAATTAGATTCATTTTTAAAATGGGCAGGATTGCAGTTTCATGGGAACAGAAGCTAAAATGTTACATACAAGATGGAGATAGTAAAAGTAAATGGAAAAAGTAGAACTAAGAAAGAGGTAAAAAATTAATAAAAGGTGATATAATAGAATTTCATGGTGAAAGTTATAAAATAATTTAATATAATTTTTAAATATTATCCTTAAGAAATAAGTCATAATTATTTGGTATTTTAAATTATGATATAATTAAAATAGGTGTTTATATGTATGTAAAAGTATTTACAATTAAAAAATTTTAGAAATTATGAAAATTTAAATATTAATTTAAATAATGTAAATATTTTTAAAGGAGATAATGCACAAGGTAAAACAAATATTTTAGAAAGCTATATATTATTGTAGTTTAGGTAAAATCTCATAGAACTAATAAAGATAAAGAACTTATAAAATGGAATAAAGAAAGTGCTTATATAAAAATATATGTTTGTAAAAATAGAGATTAGATAAAAAAATAGAAATAAAAATATTTAAAGAGGGGAAAAAGGGAATAAATATAAATTCAATAAAAATTAATAAAATTATCAGAACTTAATAGGGATTTTTAAATGTTGTTATGTTTTCCCCAGAAGATTTAAAAATTGTAAAAGAATCTCCAGTATTAGAAGAAAATTTTTAGATATGGAGATTTGTAAAATTAAGTAAAAAATATTATTATAATTTAGTTCAATATAAAAAAATATTAAATGAAAGAAATGCTTTATTAAAAAATAAAAAAGTAGATAATGAAATATATTAGATGTATATGATAAACAATTGGTGAATTTGGTGCATTATATAATAAAACAAAGATTAGAATATATAAATAAATTAAACTGAAAAAGGAAAATATATACATAGAGAAATAACATCAAAAAAGAAAATATAAATTTAAGTATATATAACATCTATTAAATAATATAGAAAATATTGAAGAAAAGAATTATTAAAACAATTAATTAAAAATAGAAAAAAAGATATAGAAGAAGAAAGGTAATACATCTAATAGGACCTCATAGAGATGATTTTTCTATAGAAATAGACGGTGTTGATACTAGAATATATGGTTCACAAGGACAACAAAGAACAGCTGTTTTAACAATAAAATTTGCATCTTTAGAAATTAATAAAAGAAGTTAACAGGAGAATATCCTGTTCTTTTATTAGATGATGTTTTGTCTGAATTAGATACAAATAGGCAAAAATATATATTAAATTCTATAAAAGATATTCAAACGTTAATTACATGTACAGGAATAGAAGAAATATATATGAAAAATATTTAGATGAAGAATTCTAAAGTTTTAAAAGTTAAAATGGGAATATAAAATTAGATTAAGAGAATGTAAGGAGGATAATTTATGTTTTTACATTTAGGAGAAAATGTAGTAGTACCAATTAAAGATATAATAGGTATTTTTGATATAGAAACTACTATGTATAGTTCAGATACTATTCAATTTTTAAGAATGGCAGAAGAAGATGGATTTGTTGAAAGAATAACTAAAGATAAACCAAAATCTTTTGTTATAGCTGAAGTAGAATAAAAAAAGTAAAGTATATTTATCACCTATATCTTCAGCAACCTTGAGTAAAAGAACAGAAGTTGTATATTATGAGCTTTAGTTAAGTTAGGAGGATATTCTATGGAGAAAAATAATCAAGTTTATGATGAAAGTCAGATACAAGTACTTGAAGGATTAGAAGCAGTAAGAAAAAGACCAGGAATGTATATAGGAAGTACTAGTTCAAGAGGACTTCATCATTTAGTATATGAAATAGTAGATAATAGTATAGATGAAGCTTTAGCAGGATATTGTAAAAATATAGAAGTTACATATACATAAAGATAATTCTATAACTGTTAAGATGATGGTAGAGGTATGCCAGTAGGAATACATCCTAAAATGAAAATACCGACAGTTGAAGTTATCATGACTGTACTTCATGCAGGCGGTAAATTTGGTGGGGGTGCGTATAAGGTATCAGGTGGACTTCATGGTGTTGGTGCATCTGTTGTTAATGCTCTTTCAGAAATGTGAAGTTGAAGTAAAAAGAGATGGAAAATATGGAAGCAAGATATATGAAAGAGGTAAAGTAATAACAGATTTTGAAGTTATAGGTGAAACAAAAGAGCATGGTACAAAAACTCACATTTAAACCAGATGAAGAAATTTTTGAAGAAATAGAATTTGATTTTGATACATTAGCCCAAAGATTAAGAGAACTAGCATTTTTAAATAAAGGAATAAAAATAACTTTAAAAGATGAAAGAGAAGATAAAAAAGAAGAATTTCATTATGAAGGTGGAATAAAATCATTTGTAAGTTATTTAAATAGAAATAAAGAAATATTACATGAAGAACCTATATATATTGAAGGAAAAAAAGATGATTATATGTTGAAATAGCATTACAATATAATGATTCATATACTGAAAATATATTTTCTTTTGCAAATAATATAGATACTATAGAAGGTGGAACTCATTTAGTCAGGATTTAAGAGCAGCTTTAACAAGAGTATTTAATGATTATGCTAAGAAGTTTGGATATTTTAAAAGAAAATGATAAAAAATCTTATCAGGAGAAGATATAAGAGAAGGATTACAGCTGTTATTATCTGTTAAACTAACAGATCCTCAATTTGAAGGACAAACAAAAACAAAACTTGGAAATAGTGAAGTTAGAGGTATTGTTGATAGTATATCAGGAAAGCTTTAATAACATATTTTTTAGAAGAAAATCCTCAAATAGCAAAAATAATAATAGATAAAGCATTAAATGCAGCAAGAGCTAGAGAAGCAGCAAGAAAAGCTAGAGAATTAACAAGAAGAAAATCTGTATTAGAAAGTACTTCACTTCCAGGAAAATTAGCAGATTGTTCATCAAAAGACCCTAAAGAATGTGAAATATATATAGTCGAGGGAGATTCTGCAGGAGGTTCTGCAAAACAAGGAAGAAATAGAAAATTTCAAGCTATACTTACCATCTAAGAGGTAAGATAATGAATGTTGAAAAAGCAAGATTAGATAAAATATTAAATCTCAAGAAATAAGAGCAATGATAACAGCATTTGGAGCTGGTATAGGTGAAGAATTTGATATAGAGAAGATAAGATATAATAGAATAATAATTATGACAGATGCCGATGTAGATGGAGCACATATAAGAACATTATTATTAACATTCTTCTATAGATATATGAGAGAATTAGTAGAAGAGGGTCATATATATATAGCACAACCACCTTTATATAAAGTTATCAAAAGGAAAAAAGAATTTTATGCTTATAATGATAAAGAATTAGAAAGAATACTTAGTGATATTGGTGGTAAGGATAAAAATACTGAAATACAAAGATATAAAGGTCTTGGAGAAATGGATGCAGAGCAATTATGGGAAACAACAATGAATCCAGAAAAAAGAACACTTCTTCAAGTTAGAGTAGAAGATGCTATGGCTGCAGATGAAATTTTCACTATTCTTATGGGGGATAAGGTCGAACCTCGTAGAGAATTTATACAAGAAAATGCTAAAAAAGTAAAAACTTAGATATATAGGTATATACATTAAAAAGAGGTGGTAATAATGGATAATAATACTGGTAAAGTTTCTCAAATAGATATAGCAAAAGAAATGAAAAAATCCTATATAGATTATGCAATGAGTGTAATTGTAAGTCGTGCTCTTCCAGATGTAAGGGATGGATTAAAGCCAGTACATAGAAGAATATTATATTCTATGCAGGAACTTGGTTTAACGCCTGAAAAGGGCTATAGAAAATGTGCAAGAATTGTTGGGGATGTTTTAGGTAAGTATCATCCACATGGTGATACTGCTGTTTATGATGCTTTGGTTAGATTAGCACAGAATTTTTCAACTAGATATACATTAGTTAACGGTCATGGTAACTTTGGTTCAGTTGACGGGGATTCAGCAGCTGCTATGAGATATACAGAAGCTAAAATGGATAAAATTACATCTCAAATGTTGAAGAGAAATAAATAAAAATACAGTTGATTTTGTTGATAACTTTGATGGTGAAGAAAAAGAACCAACAGTTCTTCCATCAAGGTTTCCTAATCTTTTAGTAAATGGATCATCAGGTATAGCAGTTGGTATGGCAACCAATATACCTCCACATAACTTAGGAGAGATTATAGATGGAACTATAATGCTTATTGATAATCCAGAGATACAATAGATGAATTAATGACTTAGAATAAAAAAGGACCAGATTTTCCAACAGGAGGAACAATATTAGGGAAATCAGGAATAAAAAGTGCTTATAAACAGGAAGAGGTAAAATAAAAGTAAGAGCTAAATGTGAAATTGACGAGAATAAAGGTAGACATAGAATAATAGTTAATGAAATTCCATATCAAGTTAATAAAGCTAAACTTATAGAAAAAATAGCTAATTTAGTAAAAGATAAAAAAATAGAAGGAATATCAGATTTAAGAGATGAATCAGATAGAGAAGGTATGAGAATAGTTATAGAATTAAAAAGAGATGCTAATCCTAATGTGGTTTTAAATAGATTATATAAACATACAAAAATGCAAGATACTTTTGGAGTAATAATGCTTGCACTTGTTAACGGAGAGCCTAAGGTTCTTAATTTAAAACAAGTACTTGTACATTATTTAGATTTCCAAAAGGAAGTTATCAGAAGAAGAACACAGTTTGATTTAGATAAATCTTTAGCAAGGGCTCATATACTTGAAGGATTAAGAATAGCACTAGATCATATTGATGAGGTTATAAAAGTCATTAGAGCTTCAAAAAGTATTAGTGAAGCAAAAGAAAATTTAATGACTAGATTTGGTTTAACAGAAAAGCAAGCTCAAGCTATTCTTGATATGAGACTTCAAAGATTAACAGGATTTAGAAAGAGAAAAAATAGAAGAAGAATATGAAGAATTAATGAAGACAATAATGGATTTAAAAGCAATATTAGAAATGAAAATTTATTATATAGAAAATAATAAAAGATGATTTATTAGAAATAAAAGCAAAATATGGAGATGAAAGAAGAACTGATATAGATGAGACTTATATAGATGGCAATATAGATATTGAAGATTTAATAGAAGAAGAACAAGTTGTTATTACACTTACTCATAATGGATATATAAAGAGATTACCAGCAGATACTTATACTTCTCAAAAAAGAGGGGGAAGAGGAATACAGGGAATGACTACAAGAGAAGAAGATTTTGTAGAACAAATATATTTATAACATCTACTCATAATAATATATTATTCTTCACTAATAAGGGAGAGCGTATATTTGAAAGGGATATGAAATACCTGAAGGTAGTCGAACTTCTAAAGGAACTAATTTAATAAACATTATACCATTAGCTACTGATGAAAAAATTCAAGCTGTTATAGCATTAAAAGAATTTAAGTATGAAGATAATTATTTAATTATGGAACTAAGAATGGTTTGATTAAAAAGACGTCTATAACTGCTTATTCATCAATAAGAAGTAATGGTGTAAATGCTATTAATTTAAAAGAAGATGATGAACTTATTGGAGTTAGAAATGATTACATAAGAAGAAGTTATTAATTAATTATACTTTCAATAAGATTTAAAAAAAATAATAGAAGACCTTTAGGAAGAACTGCACGGGAGTAAAAGCAATTACATTAAGAGAAGGCGATATTGTTGTTGGTATGGAAGTTGCAAACGAAAATGAAGAACTATTAGTTGTAAGTGAAAATGGATTTGGTAAACGAACACCAGTATCTGAATATCCTGTTAGACACAGAGGTGGAAAAGGTGTCATAACATATAAAGTAAGTGAAAAAACTGGAGAACTAGTAGGATCTAGAATAGTTAATGATAATGATGAGATAATGCTTATAAATAGTAATGGTATAATAATAAGACTTAATGTTTCTGGTATATCTACCACTGGAAGAAATACTATGGGCGTTACGTTGATGAGAAAAAGTGAAGATGAAAAAGTTGTAGCAATGGCTAAAATAAATTGCATTGGTGAAGAAGAGAACAATATATTGTAAATTGTGAAGATGAAAAATATTGTGTAGATGAAGATGAATAAGATTATAAATATGGTTATACCCTATCTGCGAAAGATAAAAGGATAGGTTTATATTATTATAGGGTTACACTCTAAAAATCTAATATATACCTATAAATTTTGATTAGTAAATTCAGCATTTACATGAGTGTATAAAATAAAATAGATATACAAGCTCCTAAAATTAAGTTTATATGTCTATTTTAAGAGAAAATACTTACTGTGAATTGATATTTTTTAATGGTGAAGAGGTTTATCCATGTGAATTGAATTCATTAAACTCTGCCTAGTGTATCAATATAAGAAATAGTAAGAAATATAATGATATAATGAGAAATATAGAATTAATTTAAGTGAAATAAAAAACAATATATTGATTTATCAAATATATATGATAAAATATTATTTGTCGTCGCAAGAAAGACGATGAGTATAACAAAAAATTTAAATTATAAAAAATGGTCTTTGAAAATTAAACAGAGAAGAGAAATACAAACCTCGTAATTCTTTTAAGATATAAAATTTAGTCAGCATAGACTAAGAGCAGATGAAACTTTCAAATTGAGAGTTTGATCCTGGCTCAGGACGAACGCTGGCGGCGTGCTTAACACATGCAAGTCGAGCGATGATATTCCCTTCGGGGAATTGATTAGCGGCGGACGGGTGAGTAACACGTGGGCAACCTGCCTCAAAGTGGGGGATAGCCCTCCGAAAGGAGGAGTAATACCGCATAACATGGTTTAGTCGCATGACTGAATCATCAAAGGAGTAATCCGCTTTGAGATGGGCCCGCGGCGCATTAGCTAGTTGGTGAGGTAGAGGCTCACCAAGGCGACGATGCGTAGCCGACCTGAGAGGGTGATCGGCCACATTGGGACTGAGACACGGCCCAGACTCCTACGGGAGGCAGCAGTGGGGAATATTGCGCAATGGGCGAAAGCCTGACGCAGCAACGCCGCGTGGGTGATGACGGTCTTCGGATTGTAAAACCCTGTCTTCAGGGACGATAATGACGGTACCTGAGGAGGAAGCCACGGCTAACTACGTGCCAGCAGCCGCGGTAATACGTAGGTGGCAAGCGTTGTCCGGATTTACTGGGCGTAAAGGGTGCGTAGGCGGATATTTAAGTCAGATGTGAAATTCCCGGGCTCAACCTGGGCGCTGCATTTGATACTGGATATCTAGAGTGCAGGAGAGGAAAGTGGTATTCCTAGTGTAGCGGTGAAATGCGTAGAGATTAGGAAGAACACCAGTGGCGAAGGCGACTTTCTGGACTGTAACTGACGCTGAGGCACGAAAGCGTGGGGAGCAAACAGGATTAGATACCCTGGTAGTCCACGCCGTAAACGATGGGTACTAGGTGTCGGGGGTCGAACCTCGGTGCCGCAGTTAACGCATTAAGTACCCCGCCTGGGGAGTACGGTCGCAAGATTAAAACTCAAAGGAATTGACGGGGGCCCGCACAAGCAGCGGAGCATGTGGTTTAATTCGAAGCAACGCGAAGAACCTTACCTGGGCTTGACATCCCAAGAATCCTTTGGAAACAAGGGAGTGCCCTTCGGGGAACTTGGAGACAGGTGGTGCATGGTTGTCGTCAGCTCGTGTCGTGAGATGTTGGGTTAAGTCCCGCAACGAGCGCAACCCTTATTGTTAGTTGCTACCATTAAGTTGAGCACTCTAACGAGACTGCCTGGGTAACCAGGAGGAAGGTGGGGATGACGTCAAATCATCATGCCCCTTATGTCCAGGGCTACACACGTGCTACAATGGTCGGTACAAATAGACGCAAGACCGTGAGGTGGAGCAAATCTTGAAAACCGATCTCAGTTCGGATTGTAGGCTGCAACTCGCCTACATGAAGCTGGAGTTGCTAGTAATCGCGAATCAGAATGTCGCGGTGAATACGTTCCCGGGCCTTGTACACACCGCCCGTCACACCATGAGAGCCGGTAACACCCGAAGTCCGTGAGGTAACCGTAAGGAGCCAGCGGCCGAAGGTGGGATTGGTGATTGGGGTGAAGTCGTAACAAGGTAGCCGTAGGAGAACCTGCGGCTGGATCACCTCCTTTCTAAGGAGAAATCTAAGAACTAGTAGTTCTTAGGAAGTAGGTTGTATTTCTCTCTGTTTAATTTTGAGAGACCAAAATCTCTCTGAGAATGTTCTTTGAAAATTGCACAATGAATAAAAAATGTTTTTTATAGAACCAGTGTAATTAGCTTAAATGTTAATTACAAACTGTTAACTAATAAATAATTAAGTTGGTTAAGCTATAAAGGGCGCATGGTGGATGCCTTGGCATCAGGAGCCGAAGAAGGACGTGATAAGCTGCGATAAGCTACGGGTAGCCGCAAATAGGCTGTGATCCGTAGATTTCCGAATGGGGAAACCTACATGAGTAACCTCATGTATTATAAACTGAATACATAGGTTTATAAGGGCAGACCCGGGGAACTGAAACATCTAAGTACCCGGAGGAAGAGAAAGAAAAATCGATTTCCTAAGTAGCGGCGAGCGAAAGGGAAAGAGCCCAAACCGGAGCCTATGGCTTCGGGGTTGCGGATAGATCATAAATACTGCGAGAATTAAGCTGAAGAGTACTGGAAAGTACCTCCGTAGAAGGTAATAGACCTGTAAGCAAATAAGTCAAACAGTCAGATCTAATCCAGAGTACCACGAGACACGTGAAACCTTGTGGGAAGCAGGGAGGACCACCTCCCAAGGCTAAATACTACCTGATGACCGATAGAGAAGAAGTACCGTGAGGGAAAGGTGAAAAGAACCCCGGGAGGGGAGTGAAATAGAACCTGAAACCGTGTGCCTACAATCGGTCGGAGCACTTTTTATGTGTGACGGCGTGCTTTTTGTAGAACGAGCCAACGAGTTACGGTATGCAGCAAGGTTAAGCACTTAAGGTGCGGAGCCGAAGGGAAACCGAGTCTGAATAGGGCGATTAGTTGTATGCCGTAGACCCGAAACCGGGTGACCTATCCATGGCCAGGATGAAGCGGAAGTAAAATTCCGTGGAGGTCCGAACCACGTTGGTGTTGAAAAACCATGGGATGAGCTGTGGATAGCGGAGAAATTCCAATCGAACCCGGAGATAGCTGGTTCTCCTCGAAATAGCTTTAGGGCTAGCGTCTGGTAATTGAGTAACGGAGGTAGAGCACTGAATGGGCTAGGGGGCTTCGCAGCTTACCGAACTCTATCAAACTCCGAATGCCGTATACTTTTATCCAGGCAGTCAGACTGCGAATGATAAGATCCGTAGTCAAAAGGGAAAGAGCCCAGACCATCAGCTAAGGTCCCAAAGTGTAAGTTAAGTGGTAAAGGATGTGGGATTTCTAAGACAACTAGGATGTTGGCTTAGAAGCAGCCACTCATTTAAAGAGTGCGTAATAGCTCACTAGTCAAGAGATCCCGCGCCGAAAATGTCCGGGGCTAAAACTTACCACCGAAGCTATGGATTCGCGCAATAGCGCGTCTGGTAGAGGAGCTTCCTGCATTGGCTGAAGCCGTACCGTAAGGAGCGGTGGACGATGCAGGAGTGAGAATGTTGGCATAAGTAGCGAGAAGTGGGTGAGAATCCCACTGGCCGAAAACCTAAGGTTTCCTGAGGAAGGCTCGTCCTCTCAGGGTTAGTCGGGACCTAAGCCGAGGCCGAAAGGCGTAGGTGATGGACAATCGGTTGATATTCCGATACCACCAATTTCCGTTTGAGAAATGGGGTGACGCAGCAGGATAGGATAAGCACACTGTTGGATATGTGTGTTCAAGCATTTAGGCAGACTGAAGAGGCAAATCCCTTCGGTTGTTAATGCTGAGATGTGATGAGGAGCGAAATAAAGTAGCGAAGTATCTGATTCCACACTGCCGAGAAAAGCCTCTATCGAGGAAATTGGTGCCCGTACCGCAAACCGACACAGGTAGGTGAGGAGAGAATCCTAAGGCCGGCGGAAGAATTGTTGTTAAG
>CALODI010000047.1:0-1293 GCA_942492135.1 uncultured Peptostreptococcaceae bacterium | reverse complement strand
ATAATTTCTCATTTTTATTCGTAGTAACTATTGTAGTATTTGGATGTAAACAATTTTCAAATTCAATTGACTCGGACCCCCTAACCTCTAAATAATGAACAGTATATTCTCCCTTCGTCCCTAAGCTATTATCATAAGATATACTGGATAAGCTTTTGCTGTGTAGTGACTTAGGTTCTATCCGATCTGCATTTAAATATTGAAATGTATTGCCAAAAAGCCCACAATTTCTGAGATTTGAAAGATTTCTTTCTAAATTTTTATTTGCCCCCTCAATAACAAAAATATCTGAATCCTTTTCATAATCAAAGATCATGTTTTGAGGTGCTTCATTATTAATATCTAGATTAATACTTAATTTATCTTTTGCATATTGATATAAAGCATCTTTTGAATTTCCAATTCTTATCAAATCTCCATTCAATGATAAAATACCTTTGTTAAGTTTTTCATTTGATTGCCTTAGGACTAGAAGGGATTGGATAAATGAAGACTTACCTTGTCCATTTAGACCTAACAATACATTTAAATTACGAAGATGAAAATGTTTATCTTTTATAGACTTAAAATTCTTAAGTTCAATTGATTTAATCATAATTCATTATTTAAAGTGTCTTGAATTAATTCTTTAATAGTTTGATGTCGATAATTTGCTCTCTTCTTATCACCAGTTGCACTTGTAACTGATGTAAATAAGAATTCATCAGATCCAAGGAGGTGCTTTAGTTTCGTTTTAAACTCTTTTTTTCTTTGCTTAAGGATACTTCGATCTTCATCCGATAATATCGCAAATTGTGTAGATATAGTATCGAACAAAGCTTTATTTATTGGAGGCATTCTTTTATAATCACGGTAAACTTTTCTAAAAGCCTCCTTGCCAAAGATATCATAAGCTAGAGTCATTGATGCTGAAAATTGATTTGCAATATCGGCAAGTTCTTCTTCTGTCTTATCATAGATTGTTCCCATTGCTTTGCTCATAAATGAATCTAAATCTTGACCAAATTCCTTTGAGCCATATTTGTCTACCCCTAAAAGATAAAAAGCTAAAAATCTATTTGCAAAGTCTCTATCTAGCATCCTGCGAGTATTTATTTTATTCTGAGTTGCTTTTCTGAAAGCTTTTTCATTTGCTAGTTCGGATATAAACACCGATGGTCTTCCTTGAAACAGAGCATGTCGAATTTCTTGAGGCTCTAACACTAATCCACCAGTATTAATTCTTTTAAAAATATTAAACTTTACATCTGGTGGCGTACCTGGCATTATCTTATATATAACAACTTGTGCCTC
>CALODI010000046.1:0-4368 GCA_942492135.1 uncultured Peptostreptococcaceae bacterium | reverse complement strand
TTAGCTCCAGCACTAAGGGCAGGGGGAGTAAGCCAAGAATGGATAGATAGAAATTTAAATGCCAGAAATGTAAAATAGTACAACATTAAAAATTCAGGATTTGTTATTATTTAAGTAGAAATAAAATAACAATGAATGGATTATCATGAAGAAAATCAAAATCAAACTTTTACAACAGCATATAAAAAAAGCTATAGCAACTGGCACTGAAATTGCCAATTTACCTGACAGTAATGCTACGAAAAGATCTATAAAATCAATGGGATCAATTAGTCTTGCGCAAGGTAGTATGGTATCAGATATAGAAGTAATTGATACAACTTCACGTAAGAGAATAGGATTAATCAATAATTTTATTGTTGTAAACAAAGCGGATAATAGCGAAGTAGAAAATAATAATGTTGCTCAAGGTGAATATATTGTCTTGCCAACTATTAATGGCCTTACTCAGCTCCAAACAATATTAGAAAATTACATTAATCAAACCAATAAAGAGAGGGAAGTATATTTTAAGATCATAGCAACAGAAGGCCAGGTACAAGAAGGAGAAAATGCCCCGGATGATTTTAGTACTGCAAGCGGAGTAAGTCAAATGAGTTATGTATCTGGGACTACTCGCTCTACTTATGAGGAAAGTACAATAGTAACTCTGCATAGAGAGGAAGTAGAGAGTCTTAAGGCAGAAATACAAAGACTAAATGCGCAAATTGAAACTATTACTCAAAATGCTGCTTCTGAGAAGCAATTATTGGAAACACAAATAGCAGATTTAACAAGAAATCATCAAATTCTGCAATCACAAAAAACAACTCAAGATATAGAAATTAGTAATTTAAATACGCAATTAAGTCAAAAGACTCAGCAAATAACTAATATCAATAATCAGCTAACGCAAAAAAATACGCAGGTCAAAAATTTAACTACGCAACTAAATCAGGCAAATAGTCAAAAGCAATCACTGCAAAATCAAGTTACTCAATTGCAAGCACAATTACAAGGTAATGGAACTATTAATCATGGCAACTATACAGTACAAGAAAATGGTTTTGCAGTAGAATGTTATACATCTGTAATAGATACACTGGAACAATTACTTTTGGCGTTAATTATAATAATAATCAACCTATTATTACACCAAGATGGACATGATAATTTAACTAAGAAAACTTAATAAGGAGAAATATAAAAATGCAAACATCAGATAAACAAAATTTAAAACCTTTAGTAGCATTCACTCATAATAAACAGCAAAGATTGAAATTAATAGAAGGGCTCACAAAATATTTAGATAATCCAGAAGATGTTAATGCTTATTTATCTAGTGCATTTTCGCTTAGTTCAATAGCAAATATAGAAAATAAATTAGTTCAATTTAAAGATAGGGATGGAAATATTATAGATACTGATTTTTCTGCATCTATTGAAAAATATGATGATAAATATGCAATTCTTCCATCACCTTCAAATGATAGGGATCAGTGCCAGAAATTATTAGATGAATTAACTGCAAAAATAGATACGCACCAACTTATTATTGATATTGAATTATCTGGCGAAAGTAGTGATCCATATGATCCACATACCGATGATAATTTTTGATAAATACGTGGAAAAAATATGTTAACTTTAGTTGGTAGCTTAGCTGGTTTTTTATCTAGCATATTACCTGTAATTTTTAATTTAGTTAAGGATAAAAGTGATAAAAAACATGAAATTGAGGTTATAAAATTACAGATAGAGGCAAGCAAGGCTAACTTGCCAACAAGATTGGAAGAGGTGCAAATTCATGCAGAAAATATGGATAATAGGTTTATCTACAGGCATGCAAAACCCATAGGTATATCCTGGGTTGATGCATTATCTGCAACAGTTAGGCCAGTTATTACCTACTCACTTTTTCTGCTATATATTGGTATAAAAGTAATTATTTTCTATGATTACCAAGTAGGAATAGGAATGCCTATATGGACAGATGATGATTCTACACTTCTTTGCGCAGTATTAGGATTTTGGTTTGGTAGTAGGGTATTTTCAAAAAAATAATTTTAACAATTTATATAATCATATTTGTTATAATAATAGATATAAAAAATAAGAATAAAAAAGAATGGATATAAAGGCAATAAGAAAAGCAAAGAAGCTAATAAAGCATTTTGAAGGATTACGCCTTAAACCTTATTATTGTAGTGCTAGCGTAAAAACAATTGGCTGGGGACATGTGATACTATCAGATGATAGTATCTTTGATGAGATTACCATAGAGAGGGCTGAGGAATTATTAGAACAAGACATCGCTAAGGCTAATAGCTGCCTTTGTAGAAACTTGAGAGCATTGGAGCTAAATTCCAATCAAAGAGCAGCATTAATATCTTTTATATTTAATTTAGGTAGCGGTAATTTTCAGAGCTCAACCTTGAGGCAAAAACTACTTCGAGGTGAATATGAAGAAGTTGCCTTAGAGTTTGAGCGATTTGTCTATGCGGGAGGCAGAAAATTAAAAGGCCTACAGAGAAGAAGATTAGCTGAGAGGGAATTATTTGAAACTCCCGAGATAGAAAGAAGAGTTGTTCAATCTGAGATTGGTATATTTGCAAAGCTTAGATATTTTTTATTTGATCACAGAAGGGCATATGTCAAAGTCAAAATATAGAGCTGTTAGATGCGAAATAGACGGAATTAAATTTGCCTCAAAAAAAGAAGGTAAGAGATATATAGAACTCAAAGCCTTAAAAGAAGCTGGCAAGGTAAAGCGCATTTTATATCAGACTCGTTGGGATTTACCTGCTGGAGTAAAATATTATAGTGATTTTTTAATTAATTGGGCAGACGGAGCTGAAACTGTTGAAGACGTAAAAGGTTTTAAAACGCCAATTTATAAATTAAAAAAGAAACAGGTTGAAGCTCTATATGGAATTAAAATTATTGAGGTGTGAATATGAATACATTTTTAACAATAATTGTCGTAATAGCGATGATTTATGCTGGATACAAATGTATTAAGGCATTTATTAAAAATTTTACTGATGAGGATTAATAATGATAGATTTTAACAATGCTGAATCAAGGGCAGAATTAATTCCCGCAGGAACTATTGCAAAAGCTACTCTAAAATTAAAAGGGGGCGGTAATTACGGAGAGCATAATCTTCTTTATAAAAGCGATAAAACCGGCTCTATTGGCCTAAATGTCTATTTTACTATTGATGGCGGCAGGTATAAAAATCGCAGAATATATCAATTAATAGGGATTGAAGGTGCTAAGAAAAATGCTGAAGGGCAAGATTTGTGGGGCAATATGGGCAAAAGCCTTATAAGATCTATTTTAGAATCAGCCCATAATATTCATCCTACTGATAAATCAGAACAAGCCGTAAAGATAAGATCTATTGCCTCATATAATGATTTAGAAGGCCTACAATGCCTTATAAAAATAGGTGTAGAAACAGATAAAACTGGTACATATGCAGATAAAAACAAAATCTTTGCAGCTCTAACTCCTTTAGATAAAGATTATACCACATTAATGAATACATCTATAACCAGCACGGAAATTGCAAAGAATAGCAATAATAATGAATATACCCACGAAGAAGTGCCATTTTAGAGAATAAAAATGATTGATAGAGAACAATTTATAACAAATAGAAAAAAAGGCCTAGGGGGGTCTGATATAGCAGCTATTATGGGATTATCACCATGGAAAACTCCTATGGATGTATATTTAGACAAAACAGCAGAAATAAAAGATGCAGATAATGAAGCTTTACAACGCGGTAGAAGAGCAGAAAATTACGTGCTCGATACTTATGAGGAAATGTCCGGCAATAAGCTAATTAGAAATATTGACACAATAGAGGATACAAAATATCCGTTTTTATTTGCTAATATAGATGCAAAGGCAGCAGAAGATAATATTATAGTAGAGGCTAAAACCACATCTGATTTTTTAAGTAACTGGGATGGCATACCAGAATATTACAAAACCCAAGTAGCGCATTATGCTCATATAACAAATGCGGAAAGAGTGCATATTCCAGTATTATTTTCCGGCTGGCAATATAGATGCTTTACTTATGAAAGGGATATAGATTTTGAAAATCAAATTAAAACTAGAGCTATCTGGTTTTGGACAAATCACGTAAAGAAAAAGATTCCGCCAAAAGCTACCTGCCCGGATGATATTGTTAAATTATATCCAAATTCTAATGGTAGAGCAATAAGGGCTGATAAGTGCGCCATAGATGCAATTAAGGATTTAAAAAGCCTCAAGGATGATATTAAAGTAAAGCAGGATCAATATAGGCAGGTAACAAAAACCGTACAAGAATATATGCAGGATAATGAAATACTGAATTTACCTGAGGCTGAA
>CALODI010000045.1:0-3912 GCA_942492135.1 uncultured Peptostreptococcaceae bacterium | reverse complement strand
AGTAGTAAGTCTTTACGACTTGAACTAATTTAATATGTATTATTTCTAGTACTCTTATAGTATATATGATTGCAGAATGATTTGTCAAGGGGTTTGAGAAATATTTTTATTATTTTTGTAAAAGAAAAACCTCCTAAGAGGTTATATTTTAATGTTTAATTATAAAAGATTACAAAGTTGCTCATGCAATTCTTTCATCATTTCTAGACATGCTTCCATGTCATTATAAACTTCTTTCATGTCATATGGTGCACCATTGACTCCATGTCCTGTATTATCCAGCCATATGTAGGCTTCTTCAGAACAATCGAAATTATTAATTCTTTTATTTATGCCTTTTATGATCTCTTCTGGCAAAATATCATTACCACATATATGTTTTTAAAAAGAATTGTAATGTTATATTATATTGTGTTATTTGATTGATCAATAACTCTTCTAGTTCTGAATTCATTTTTGATAAATACGTGAATACACGTTCACATATTTCTTTAGATTCTCCTGTTATATTTGATAATATTTCATAATCTCCTATTGTCCATTTGTTATTATTTATGTAGTCAGATATATTATTTGAGATATTAATTAAATATTTAGCATATTCAGGAGTAATAAAATTATTATTTTCTTTTTTGTTATTATCAGCTGGACAATATGAAGCATATCCTCCTATTGTTTTTGGCCGTTTCATTGAATAATCAAAATGGTAATTATTTTTTGCTAATTCATTTTGATCCTCTAATGATAGTAAGACAGGCTTTTTATGCCTGTCTTAATACATCATTCCTAAGATTTTGTCACATTCTTTCATATATTTCCATTCTCCTTCATTCTCATATACTGCCTGCAAATTCAAGGCAGTTTCTTTTGAGATTTCGTGAAAAATCTCTTTTGCTCCCTGCCTATTTTCTTGAGTCACAATCCAATATTTATTACTTTTTGGATTATGTTCAACAAAAACCCAATTATTTCTCAGTTGATTATCATTTCTAGCTAATACTTCTCTTTTCATTTATATCCATCTCCTTTATTAATTATTTATTTCTTACTTCAAATTCATTATATCATAGATTAAAACTAATTGCAAGTATTTTTTAATTATTTTTATTTTAATTTATTACAATAAGTTACATATATTATATTCATTAGGTATATAAATTCAAATATGATTGACGTATATTCTAAAATCGTTTTAAATGCCTCTGATAGCCTTTATGAGGCGCGGGAAGGTTTGTAGCTAGGATTATATAGGATGTTGGATTCTGAACGGATTATTTAGGATTTTAATTTTATATTTTTATATGTGTAATTATATTTTTGATTAGTTTAGTTAATGATTGTTATATTATATTTTATAATGATTTATAATTATACTAAAGTTTGTCTATGAAGTGATTTGTAATTTATTGGATGTTGATAGATAGTTGATAGATAAAAGAAAAGACAGGCTTTTTATGCCTGTCTTAAATAATCGTCAATTTGTTGTTCTATCCATTTCCAGTTTAAGCCATCTTCTGATAAATAATGGATTAAAATATTATTCATTCTTCCAAAATATCCTCCTTCGATATTTTGATCAATCCAATTTTCTAGATCAGTTTCTTTTGACTTTTCAAATTTGGAAAATTCTTTTTCGTCTAACCAGTCCCCATTATCTTGCCAACCGTTATTGGCAAGAATATTTCCAGCAATTGAATATAAGAATATGTAAGCTGGATTTTCCGTGTATGTATTTTGACTGAGTGACAAGTGTATCAATTCGTTAGTTTCAATGTTATATACTGCATTTAAGTGATGAAAAATAAAAACTAGGAGGTTATTACTCTCCTAGTTTTACGCCATATCTTTTTAAAGTTCTGAAAATTTGCTTCAAAGTAACTTTCAAAACTTCGTAATTATCCTTGTTGCATGGTTCTTCGTTGAATTCTTCAAAGTCGTCATACTGCAAGCGGAGTGCCTGAGCTATGTCGGTTTTAAGTGTTATTAATTCTTGATTTTTATTTATTTTGTCAGCCTTGAATGACAGTTTTAGTCGTTCTTCAAGGTCGTTTATTCTTTCATCTTTCTTTTGTAATTGATTTTCCAGTTCTTGGATTCTCAATTGTTCTTTAGTCATTATTCAACATCTCCTCTTATTAATTATTTTACATCTTCTTTGATCTCAGGAAGATTATAAACTGAGTAGTAAGTCTTTACGACTTGAACTAATTTTTATGTATTATTTCTAGTACTCTTATAGTATACATCATTTAAGTAAGTTTGTCAAGGGGTTTAAGGAGAATTATTAATTATTTTTAGAAAAAAAGAAAAAACCTGCTAATTAGCAGGTTACATAGTGTGTTTCAAATCTTTCTTCAAATCCTTCGTCATCAATGATTGCACCCTGTTGATTAAATAAATGATACAGGGTGCAATCCCCAATCCCAATTCCCAAAATCTCATTAATTACAGGAACTGGAATTGCAAATGGGATATATTTTTTGATGACCACTACTACAAAGTCATCCTCACAGCCATCTTCTTCTTTTGTATTGTACAGGCATTTCAAAGTGCTCAATAAGTTTGAGCATATTTTTCTATTATCCTCAAAATATAGTATTTCGTTTTCTTGATCTTGAACAAGATCAAGAAATAATCTATTTTGAGGATAATACTTCGATTCTATGTTTAATTTAGCAAAAAAATTTTCGCCAAAAATATTAATATCAAATTCAGATTGCAAAATATCGATTGTATAATCGCAATCAATATTACAAATGACATTTGCAAGACTGCATTTTGAAAAATCTTTAAATTGTACAATATCTCCAACATAAAGATTATGAATATTTGTTTCTTCCCCAATCTCTCCATAATTCATTTTGTTTATTAATAATGATTGTTTCATTTTTCAACATCTCCTTTATTAATTATTTTACATCTTTTTTGATAACTCAGCAAAGATTAAACTGAGTAGTAAGTCTTTACGACTTGAACTAATTTAATATGTATTATTTCTAGTACTCTTATAGTATATATGATTGCAGAATGATTTGTCAAGGGGTTTGAGAAATATTTTTATTATTTTTGTAAAAGAAAAAACCTGCTAATTAGCAGGTTTTTTCTTTTAATTCCATTCAAAATAGGTTATAATATATTATATATATTATATATATATAATATATTAGTTTAGAATTAAATAATTGATAGTGGATGTATGATGGATTATATAGTTTAATGTTGTTATATAATATAAATAATAATAAATAATTAATTAGTAGTAATAGGTAAAGTAATTCTTATGATGGGAGGAACCAAAAATTTTTACAAGGGTTTTTCACGTTTTCGGGGGTTTGGGGGTTGTTTGTTTATGTGGTAGTTAGTTTTAAAATTTTTGGTTTCAGGTTTTATATTTCTATTTGTGTTTGGAAATTGATGGGAATTTATAAGGTGAAAAAGATGATAATCATAGCGAAAGCCATTTGCAAAGATTAAGAGAGATTATAAAAGAATGCAGAAGGATTGAAGATAGTTGTAAAAGGAATAGAATAGAATTGAAAATGTAATAGGATGAATGTATGATATGATGAATTTGATATGATAGATTAATATAGATTGATAATGAGGTGATGCCGTGAAGCATCATCTTTTTTGTTTTATGTGGTTTTAGTGGGTTGGTAGTTATATATTTGAGAAATTTTATTTAAGGTGGTTATATGGCGTTATGATGGGTGTATAAGGTTGGGTATAGTATAGTATTAATTTTATATGTTGATGGCTTATATGGGAATCTGAGAGGTGATATTTTAGGAGCTTGATAGTTTGTGGATGAATATGCAGGGTGAATGTATAGATATGTGGTTAAAAAATAAAAAGACAGGTTTTACCCTGTCTTTACCATTCTTTAATTGAGTTTTTATATTTTTCTAACCA
>CALODI010000044.1:0-4078 GCA_942492135.1 uncultured Peptostreptococcaceae bacterium | reverse complement strand
ATTCAGTGATTCCAAAATAGTTATGTCAAGTTGTTGTTCTAATGTGAATCTTAATGAAGAATCAGATTAATATATAGAATTAATAAAAAATAATATATACTTATATTATAAAATGTCCAATCAAGTGTATTCGAATAATAATAAAAAATATATAAGTAGACAAGTTAATGAATATTTTATGAAGTCAGATAATCCACCAATAACAGCTGATAACGTAAGAGACTTAACATGGGAGCCGCTAATTTATAATCGTGGTGAATACTCCCAGCTTTCTAATAATGATAGTACAATTGAAATTAAAGAAGAGGGGCTTTATCATATAGCTTTTCACGCTGTATTTAACGAAAGTTCAGATCCTCAGGTTGATAGAGATATTGGTTTTTGGATTAATATATCAAGTAACACCTTATTTTCAAAACATGGGTTGGCAAAATTCCGTAATGTGGCAAAAGGTACCGACCTAGGTGCGACTCATTATGCACATTTTTGTAGTTGTACTCTATATTTAAAAGAAGGAGATGAAATTAGCGGAGTTGTTCAGAATATTTTATCTGGTGTACCCGATGTTGTAATGCGACCATCTTCACAAGACCAAAGTGAATATACAAATATTATTATTACTAAACTAGATTAAATATAGTATAATATATTTTTTTATTAAAAAAAAATTATATTATATAAATATATATAAGAGATGCAAACAGAAAAATTTTTATCTAATAAACGGGCGATATTGGCTTCACCTGGAACAATGTACAATGACTTGTATTATAGTGTCTTAAATAGTACCACATCAATGGTTGAATGCACATATATGAGTAGTAAAAATTTCCAATCGCTACCAAGTCTTCAATTCAACTCATCATCCACAATAAACGTCCAAAATGAAAATTTTGTCGGGGATGTATACCTACATTTGGAATTACCACAGGTTGTCGAAAATCAAACAATTTGTCGAGGATGGGGATATAGTTGTATTTCTGAAATAAGTTACTTGATGGGAGCAAGTTCTAGTGTTTTCACAATCGGTGGGGAGGCAATGCTTGCATTACTTTTAAGCCAATGTAACCTAGAAAAGAAAAATGAGTTGTTTCGATTAGGAGGTGAAGAACATTTAACTACATCCAGTGGTCCAATTTATGCGGATGTGTTCTTGCCTCTACCATGGAGCTCGTTATGCTGTGATCGAATCCCTTTCCCTTCTGACATGTTATCATCAAATATTCAAATCACAATTAAATTTAAATCACCTGCTTCGATCTATGGTGGTATAGGGTTACGACCTACTCAATTTAACCAGGCAATTCTCTCATACAGAGAAGGTGTTTTAAGCGACAAAGGCATGAGTTTGAAATATGAGCTAATGGCGAACCCAAGTATACATTATTCATACCCTTTCGTGTATGTCAGACAATTTTCACGAAGATTTACAGGTTCTACAAACGGAACATCGGTCCAACTTGACGGTTTTCTAAATGCGGATCTACTAGGAATTTGCTTTTATTGCGTTAAAGAAGATGATGTGAATCCTATATCTAGTCTTCATCCTAAGCCATTAAACACCGATAATTTGAAAGACATTGAATTATTATATAACGGTAATTATTTATATCGTTCTTTTAATGAATCCTGGAAATTAGATAATTTAGCAACTTCAGGCTCTCCAAATTATTTTCAAAATAGTATCGTAACTAGTCCTAATAACACCGCTCCATTTAATAGTGTTCCAGTAGATAGTTACGTTTGTAACATAAATTTTTCAAAAATTCAAGGTGCATGTACCCCCTCACATTTAAACAACACATTCAGGGTAGCGAATCAGGTGCTCGATCTTAAATTTAAGACCAGTACTAATAATACTTATATATTGTACGCTTGTTATATGTATAATGGAATTATTCAAGTCCAAGCTGGTGTTAGTGAAGTTTTTATGGATTAAATTTTTATATATATATTTTATTTATATGCTAATATATATATATAAAAACAATGGCTAGTCTTATAATCGGATTAATAGCGGAAGCAATCGAAGCAGCATTAGGTACGGCCGCGTCGATAGGAATAGATACAGCAGCTGAAGCTGGTGGAGGAGCTTTATTAACAAGTGGTCTTCCTTCTGAAATCGCGGAAACTCTAGCAGGTCCTATGGCTCGAAAAGTAGCAAAAACAGCAGCTGGTATAGGAATTGGCACAGGTGTTGGCTTCATAGGGGATAAAATAGCTGGTGCTCTAGAAAGTAATGATAATAATGTTTCACATCAAAGAGATGTTAGACAATTACAACAAAGAGTTAATAAAATGAAATTAAATCAACAAAAATTAATTATTAAAAATTTTTTAAATAATATGAATAATAGATATAAAGGATTGAATGTTCAACATTTACCAATAATTCCTTATAATCAAGCGAACAGTTTATTTACTAATGGCCCAATAGACCACATACCTGTCGACCCTAATCTTATATTACCAAAAAGAATTGCCGAAATAAGAGACATTGATATAATAGAAAATAGTAATCCTAATTCATCATTTGGACAAACCGTTTGGAGGCAATATATATCCTAATATTATAATAACATATTAAGTGAAATTATAATATCAATATAATATATATAAACAATGTCTACTGGTATAAGAGCTGGGTTAAAATCTATAACAAGTGACCTTCTAAAACAAGGGTTGCGTTCTATTATTCCTAAAGCTGGTGAAGGTGCATTAAATTTAGCTAATATTATGCATAAAAAGGGTCTACCAAAAAATATAACTCAAAAATTCGTTGATACGGCATTAAATAAATTATCAGGCATAGACCAAAAAAAAGTTGCAAGAGATTTGGCTGATTTAGCAATTGATGAAAGTGAAGCTTTATTAAAAAAAGGTGCTAGTTTAGTTACACAAAAAATCGGAGAAAGATTCCCAAAATTTAGAAGTGAATTTCTATTACCATTAAAAAAGAAATTTAGAGAAGTAAAAGCCAAATATATTGAACCTCAATCTCAAACTGTAATTAGAGTCGATGAAGATAATCCTAGATTAAAACATGATTTTTCCAATACTGTTTTCCCAGTAAAGGACCTAAAAAATGCAGTTACTAAAAACAATCCTATTGTTGATATGGGACCAAATAGATGGACATTGGCTCAAACCTATACACAAATGAAATCACCACAACTACAACCACTACCTGTTGTGTCAAAAAGCAAAAAACCATCGGATTTAAGACAAAAAACTATTAATTTAAAAATGTCGCAAATGGAAGAACCTGTTCCTAAAAGCTCTAGTGTGTCGAAAGGTAAAAAACCATTACCTGATACTCCTGAGAAAAAACCAATACCACCTAAAAAACCGGATTTTAAAGGTAAACGACAAGTTGGTAGAATGAAATTAGCTGAAATGAGGGAGTATGCTAAGCAATTAGATATTAAACCTAGTAATATACCAAAAAAGAAATTAGAAATTTTAATAAAAAATAAAATTCGGAGTCGTAGACGAAAATTTAAATCTGCTATATAGTTATATATAACAGATGTCTACAGTTTATTTAACTCCTGTCAATTCTAGTATTTACAATAATAATGAGCCTCAAATAGTGCAATTACGTACTCCTAATAAAGTATACCGTAATTATGATTCTAGATGGGGTAACGAAGCATTTAACCAAAACCCTATTGATATGCGAATATCAACAAGAACAACAATAGGGGACAATTCCTCAGCCCTTGTAAAAGGCGCTAACCGGGTATCTGTTGTGTCTTTTGGTTTTTACAATACTATTCCTAACATAAATCCAAGGAATAATCAAATTATTCTATTTTCAGAAGCATCTGGTACTACACATACAGTTTTTATTGAAGAAGGATATTACCCAACGTCTGATGATATTATATCCGCAATAGAAGATACTTTAAATTCAATCTCCGTAGCTACAGGGTTGACATTTTCATATCAACCTTTTTACCCAGGACCTTCAAAAATGTATACGTTAACTGCTGTTGGTGGTGGCTTTCGTATTTTAGATACATGTACAGCAGTAACAAGAGGTTTTATAACATATAATTTTGAAAGTAATCCATTC
>CALODI010000043.1:0-4858 GCA_942492135.1 uncultured Peptostreptococcaceae bacterium | reverse complement strand
CCGTTGCCGAGCCCTGCTTCCCCAACTACCGTAATGAATTGCCCCTTACCCGCTACTTAGCCTCTTTCAAAGCGTTACATCTAAAAGTGTGCTCCAGCTCTTGTTCCCGGCCCTATGTATTGTGTGAATCCCCTTCGCTCGGCGGCTTCGAATCGGGTCTGTATTTTAGTCTCGCCAACCACGCGATAGGGAACCATCGGCTTGGTCTTACCTTTGAGCTCTTTAGAATCTAAACAATCAAATACGAAATAACTCCCCTCAGTCTGCCGGTAGGTATTCCGAGCTTACTAAAATTTCGCCGTCATCCCAGCCAGCTGACTTAGCCGCGATGCAATATTTATTGCGTCCCCGGCAACACCGTGGGTTCCTTTCTTCAGATTAACGTCGCCGGTCACCACCAGACGCCCAACATATTGCGCGGCGAATTGAGCGTCGCGGAATGCCTAGGTGCCGTAGACGAATGCGGGGCGCCAATCGTCTCGATCCCGGGGGGCGAGCCGCTGCTGCATCCACACATCGCCGAGATCGTGCAAGGAATCGTGGCCCGCAAGAAATATGTCTACCTCTGTACGAACGCCATCCCGCTGCCGGCCGCGCTGCCCAACTTCGAACCCTCTAAGTACTCGCGTTTTCGATTCACATCGACGGATTAATTATAACCAGGTTATAATTATGTAAATTAACATGTGACATTTTGCAAGTGTTTTCTTATTTATACGTACAAATATATAAAATGTTTTTAACTGTGGGTAATATTTATATATTATTTTTTAATAATTGAATAGGTTTTATTATCTTTGTGTAATATTAATACAGGCACTAGGAATATGGAAATAGAAAAAACATTAAAGGAAATTAGACAGGAAAAGCAGCTAAAACAGATAGATGCAGCTAAACTAGTGGGTATTTCACAAACCCATTTAAGTCAGTTAGAAAATGGTAAAAAAAATGCATCTGTAGATGTTCTAAAAAAGTTTGCAAAAGCATATAATTTACCCCTGGCTGTCATTTTTATACGTTCATTAGATGAAAATGATGTAGATAAATCTAAAAGGTTAACATTTAAGAAATTAATGCCAGCATTAAAGGATATAACTAAATCTATCTGGAATGGGTAACCACTGTGTAGATGTAATATGTAAAACCTGTGGTGTAATCTATTGTGCTAGATGCTTTAGGTTAACCCAAAAGCCAGACCTAGAAACCATAAAAAGAAATGATTTTAGGATATTGGTAGAAAACACTAAATGCATTAACTGTAAATCTGAAACATTGTATATTTATTAATTATGATAGAAAGGATAGAACTAAATGAATACTGTATAAGCTGTGGCTGTGTACCTCAACATACTATAGTAGCTTTTCTTAAAACTAATTATGGTTTTAAGTGGTTCAGTATTGGGGTATGTTCTAAACATTCACAGCTATCTGATTATGCTATACAAAATATTATAGGCTTACCAGTAATTAACCTAAATAACCTTAAACATGAAAAAACCTAAAATTAAAAAAGCAGATTTAAAATTATACTTTCCTGAATTGTATGAATGGGTTTATGGTAAGGATATACCTAAACCACCTAGTATACCCTGGTATAAAAGGCTTAAAAAAGCATACACCTGGGCACCATATCTATTTAATAGCTGGTTAAACTCAATTAACTATAGTATGTTTATTAGAAAAGCTGATAGAATTTATAGAAAAACTAATATTCATAGGCATTTAGTACCTATTAAAAAGTTTAGGCTGGCACTAATTACTGGTGCTGATTTAACAGCATACAATAAAAAAGCTATAAAACGTGGTTTAAAAAAGATTAGGTATAATAAACTTAAAAAGCAAGCCTATTACAGCACAGATACCTTAGATGTTAGAAAAAAGGGCAAAAATAACCAGTATTCATTACAGGCTATTACAGGCTAAAAAGCCTGGGCTTTCCCCAGGCATGTTTACATAACTTAAAACTTTTAGGTTTGTATTCTATTCGTTAAATAGATTAAACTGCAAGTTAAAAAGAAAATAAATTAATGTCAAACTAAAATATATTATTATGAAACATGGAATTGATTTAATAGCTAAAGAAAGGGCTGAACAAATTGAAAAGCATGGTTTTAGTATCACTGGTGACCAGGCTAATAATCCAAATAAACAGCTATCTATGGCTGCTAGTCTTTTATTAATACCTACTGGTGCTGAAGGTATACCTGAACCCCCAGGCTGGAATAGTGAAAAATGGCATAAAATGCTAGCAAAGCCATACCCAGAAAGGGTAAAAATAGCTGGTGCATTATGTGCTGCAGAATTAGATAGAATTAATTTTTAAATATAAGCTTATGAAAAACAGAATGCCAAAACGTGAAACAGTAGGTAAAAAATCATCTTATTTAAGAAATAAGGGTTTTAGTTCTGGTGGTCAGACTGAAAACAGAAGATTTTTTAGGGGTACATCTTTAGTACCAAATAGTGTTAAGATAGGTAAAGGTATACATGTGCATAGAACCAGAAGTTTAAAACAGGTTAAAAAAGCCAGTTAAGTTATGCTATTTTCATTAGAAGATGTAGAAACATATTCTAGGTTAATTTCTGAAAGGTATTTAAAAAAACACCTTCAAAATGAATTTTTAGCCTATAATATAATTATGATAACTAAGCTAATTTATTATTTAATTAGGGCACCTACAAAAGCCTAGCAGAAAAAACACAACATAAAAACATAAAAACATAAAAAGAGAATATAAGAAAAGCCTGGTGAATTTCACCAGGCTTTAATTTACTAAGCACATTAAGAACCTAGTAGTAACCTAAAATATAATCATGAAAAAAAAGCCTTATTTTTTCTTTTCAGCATAAAATTTTATGAACTGAAAAGCAGCCTGTAGGTTAATGGCTAAAAATTTGCCTTCAAAATCTTCATCTAAACCAGGAATATCTACCAGGTCATTAATAACACCAGGTACCAGGTTTAAAATCCCTTCATAATCATCATCTATAAAGGCATCTACAGCAGCATTAACATCATCTACAAACTTTTCAGGCACTAAATGCCCATAATGTTCATCTAGGTAATCAAAACCTAGTTTTAGTATTAATTTATCAAAAGGTTCAGCCCATGCAGGCAGCTTAATTAAATCATCTAGCTTTTTAGCTAAATCATTTCTTTTTTCCTTACTTAAAATCATAATTTTTATTTTTTGGTTATTACTTATTCTTTTGCAAATTGGCTAACAGTTGCTGCAGTTCCACCTATCCAGGCTAAATAACCACCAGCAGCTACTAAACCAGCTGGTAAAGAAACAGGGGCTGTAGCTATGGCTGCACCTAGTACACCACATACTATACCAATATTTCTAACCATTCTAAAAAACTTAGGGGTTTTAGCCCCAGCCCTAGTATTTTTAAAGGCTTCTAGGCTGCCTTTTACAGTTGGTTTTTTCATAATACATATTTTTTATAGTTACTAATAAATTCTATTACTGTGCCCTTACCTAACCTAGTATTATAGTAGGTTTTCCAGTAGTTAGCATAACCATCCATAGTACCAGGTAGTGCTTTGGGTATTCTTAAATAGTGCACCCTGGTCATGGCACAGGCAAATGCTAAATTATATTCTAATAATTCTACTTTAAAATCAGATGCACCTGTAAACAGTAAAATTTTATCTGCTAATCCAGGTTTATACTGCTTTAAATACTTTACATGGCATTTAAATGTGTAAGGCTCCATTTGAAATATGCCCCTGGCTGGTGCATTTCCTAGCTGCCTTAAATAGTGACCTAGTGCAGATTCCTGTGCTGCAGTACCCATTATTAGGTTTACTGCATCTTCACTATGTAAACCTATACCCTGCAGGGTTCTGGTTATTAAGCTTTTTAATTGTACCTTATTAATCATAATTTTAAATTTTAAGTTTCAGGTGGAAATTCACCTAAAATATTATAAACACTTAATTTCATTTCTTCACCATCCCTATTATAAAAACCATATTCTTTTAATAGTACTTTCATCTTTTCCTGTAATATGGCTATATTTTGTTCTATAACTTTAAGCTTATTTAATTCTATTTCACGCTGCCTAGCTTCTAGTAAATCTAACCTGGTGTTTATTATCTTATGCCTTTCTTCAGTTAGTACTAGAAATTCACCATAGATTTTAACAAATTCCATAAACTTCTGGGTATCTACCTTAGAAGTTTGTAAGGTTTTAATATTATCTTTATTATCACCTACAGTAGTTACCCATGCTACAGTAGCACCTAATAACATTAAAATAGTGCCTGCTACTATAGGAAATAATAACAGCCTTCTTATGTCAGTTATCTTAGTAATCTGTATAGGTTTCATTTTAATTTACCCTTAAAAATAGTTTTTAATCTTGAATCATAACGCATTTCAGCTAGGTTAATTTTCCACCATTCTGTGTATAAATCCCTATGTACCCAGCCTGCATATTCATAGCAGTACATTCTGGCAGCAGCATCTTCACCAGTTTTACCTACCCACCAGTAATTATTAAATAACCAGTTAGATATGTTAAAAACTAATTGATGTACCAGGGTGCCAGAAAAATCATATTTAGTATTACCTAGCCTAGAATTAATTTTTTTAGCTAAATCCTTTTCATTTAAATCATCAATATCTGCCCTTCTAAGTACCTTAACATAGCAGCCTTTAAGTCTGGTATAGCATGGTTCTGTTATAATCCCTACTGCCTGGGCTTCATTTAACATAGGTACACCCCAGGAATTTACCACTACACCAGCATGGTTATACTTAGTACTGGCAAAAAACCTAATTAAGGCAGATAGATAAGTACGTATTTTGTACCATCTGAAAGGTGTATAAAATAGTATTATATCACC
>CALODI010000042.1:0-14381 GCA_942492135.1 uncultured Peptostreptococcaceae bacterium | reverse complement strand
AATGACTATGAAAACATTTGAAATCAATCACTAATATTTTCATAGTCATTTTTTTAGTACCTGTTCCCAAATAACATCTTACATTTTTTGTTTTTATATATTCAAAAATATTTTTTCTTAAATTCATTAAACGTCTACGCACTCAAATTTAGTCATTAATCTTCCCATAGTCTCTAATATTAGCTCCATAAGATTTAAGACTTCCATCATATCCATCAAATACTGCTGCATATATTACATCTTTGTATTTTATATGGACTTCGTATTCAACTTCTCCTTTTGGATTTACAATAGTTATAATATCTATTATCTCTCCATTTATCTTCTTTTCAACATCTTTTTTAGTTATAGACGGAGGAATTATATTTTTATTTAAATTACCTATATAAAAATCAGTTATTTTTTTATTTTTACTAATACTTATAGATATCTTACTTCCTTCAAGATATATGCCATCCCTTTTTTCTATATATCTATAAGTTATTTCATCTATAACTTTTTCTTCTTCATCATATCTTATTTCTTTATCGTATAAATAAGCCTTATTAATGAACTTATTTACTATATTTTGAGCTGTTTTATCTAATTCCTTCTCATTATATACTTTATCATTTTGATATGTTGTGTAACTAACTGCATTTATTTTAATATCTTTAATAGTTCTATCATACGTTAATTCATATTCGGTTTCATCCTCTATATCTATACCATTCTCCATAAAATCATGTTCTTCATGAGTTTTAAATACATACTCATTGCTATTTTCATCTTTATTATTGTACTTAAGAATAGTATCTGGTATAACCTTTGAAAACATATCTTCACAATGACTTTTTATTTGTTCAAAGTCATCTTCTATATTTATATTTTCAATAACTTCATTTGTTAATTTATAATCTATAAGTATCTTATACTTTTCTTGATTTAAAATTTCATCTGCTTTTTTAGAAAATCCACTTTGGGTTTTAATTATTTTTTTCTCTATTTTCTTTTCATAGTCACTATCATAAACATCTTCGTCGTATAATTTACCCATTATTTTTTTACATTCTTTTAAAAGTTCGTTGTTATAGTCCACAAGTGTTGTTAAATACTCTCTTTCTTTATCATTTATCTTATTGTCTCCTAGTATAACTTCTACATTCTCATTTACATCTGAATATACATGCCTTATATAATAATACATATGTAAATTACCCTTTATGTCTTCTACTGTCCAATTAGATTTATGATAGTTCCAAATTTTATCTTTATTTATAAACTCTTTATTTTCGTAATCTCCTTTAACAGTTAAAACATACGATATATTTTTATTTAAATCTTGAAGTTCTTCCTTAAATTCTTTAAATTTATAATATACATCTTCATTAACAGCTTTTTTCATATCTATATATTTACCTATATACTCATTAGAATAATAAACTAAAAATAATACAAGTAAATCTATTATAATTATACATATTTTTTTCTTGCTCAACTTCATATGATAATCCCCCTTGTAGTTTTAGATACAATTATCATACCATATATTTACATAACATAAAATTCCACATGCTCTCCATAGTCGTTTCTTATTTGTATTTTTAATTATGTTTATAACTTTAGTAAGAATATTATTTTCTTAAATATACTAAATGCTTAACCAACTACACTTACAAAATCAAGGGGATTAAAATGTTAGAGAATGATTTAAATATTTTTGTATAAAACTTGCATTACAGCGTTTTAATATCCGTTAAGAAAGTTCGTTGTCTGACCAAAGGGAGTTTAGAACTTTCAGGATATTCAATAAGATGTAATGCTTAGTTTTATTAAAAATATTTAACACATGAACGGTATTTTAATCTCCTTGATTTTGGGATTAATACATATATTGCTTTATTTCATACAATTAGTACCTAATCACAAGTTTCTTCTAAACAAAAAAAGCCTGTGAAATCACAGGCTAAATTAACTTACATGAACAGCAGTTTTATCAGGTATATAATCATATATCCACTTTGCATCCTCAACACTAAGTCTTACACATCCATGAGATAAAGATTTTCCAAGCCTTGAATCTACTACTTTTGTTCCTTTTGAATTGAATAATATTGAATGAAAATAATAATTTCCGTAGAAATTGACCTTGTATTTGGCTTTTACCTTTCCATTATATGAAGTAAGCCATGGACCCCTACCATTAACACTAAAATCGCCCTTAACAGTCGGAGTAGAGTCTTTACCATCCGTACAAACCATCTTCTTTTCAAGTTTCCACTCTTTAGATTTACCTTTGAATGCATATACAATATTTTTTTCAGTATCCACCCATATAAGTCTGTCCGTTTGACTAGTCAGATTCTTAGTCTCATTCACATAAGCTTGTACATTTTCTATCTCGATTTCTTCTGCTGTTTTGACCTTAGGAGGCTCTATTTTGATTTTGTCTACCACACTTACCTTTTCAGATTCACAAGTTACAATATTTCCATCTTCATCTTTAATACTAACCCCTACATAATAAACCCCTTGTGCTGTAGTAGGATATTCAAATACATTACTCTCACTATACTCTTTTGTATAAATAACATATGAGTTCTTTAATATACTCCATTTGTACTGAATATTCCTTCCTTCACATAAAGCCTTAAATCTTAGTACATCCCCTGTAAACTCTGTCTGTTTTTCAGTAACAATTTGAGCATTCGTAACAGGCTCTCCATAAGATATTGAAGACAAAAAAAATATAAATACCAATAAATACAATAAGCATGATTTGAATTTAATCATTTCATTTCTCCCCTTCGTGAAAAAATCTATATTGTAAATATATGATATTTATATTTTTTTATAACTAATATATTTTTTTATAACTATCTTTTAGGTCTTTTATTTTTAGCAAACCCACCATTTTTTTTCTTAAAATTATTCCCTTTTGTCTTGAAATCATTGCCTTTTCTCTTAAAATCAGTACCTTTTTTGTCAAATTCTTTTCTCTTAGGCTTAGTTGATTTTTTAATTTCCACAAAAGAGTTTTCACTATCACCTTTTTCATATCTTTGCTTAGTTATTTTCATCTCTATTCCCTGCTCTATGTCAGCAAGTAAATTTTGATCCTTAGGAGCAACGAAAGTAATAGCAACTCCATCTTTACCAGCACGACCAGTTCTTCCTATACGATGTATATAACTCTCTGCATCCTCTGGTGCATCATAGTTGAATACATAACTCATACCGTCTATATCAAGACCTCTAGCTGCTATATCAGTAGCTACTAAGAACTGTAATTTAAGATCTCTAAACTTCTTCATTACTCTTTGACGCTTCGGTTGAGTTAAATCACCATGAAGTTCATCGGAATCATATCCTCTTTCATTTAAAGCCTCATTAAGAATCTGAGCACGACGCTTCGTACGACAGAATATTATAGCCATAAAAGGCTTGTGCTCATCTATTGCATGACAAAGTGCATCTTGCTTTGCTCTATCAGTAGTTTCAATAACTATCTGTTTTATTTCTTCTAAAGTTACCTTTTGACTTTCAACCTTAATAAATTCAGGGCTTCTCATGTATTTTCCTGATAAAGATTTTACTTTTTTAGTTAAAGTAGCTGAGAAAAACAATGTCTGTCTTGACTTGTTGCTGTTATTCATTATTTCTTCAATCTCATGTATGAATCCCATATCTAGTATTTGATCCGCCTCATCAAGTACAAGCGTTTTTAAGTTTTTAAAGTTTATAGTCTTTCTTCTAAGATGGTCTGCTAATCTTCCAGGAGTACCTATTACTAAATGAACTCCTCCCTTTAACTTGTTGATTTGCTTTTCAACGTCTTGTCCACCATAAGCTGCAAGTATATTTATACCCTTTGCTTCTTGTAATTTTTTAGCTTCATTAGTAATCTGAATAGCAAGCTCTCTTGTAGGTGTAACTATTAAAGCTTGTACAGTACCTTTATTAGAATCAATTTTTTCTAATATAGGAAGTAAGAATGCTAATGTCTTACCCGTTCCCGTTTGTGCTTGAGCCATAACATCCTTGCTTCTTAATATAACAGGTATAGTTTGAGCTTGAATAGGTGTAGGCTCTGTTATTCTATTTTCTTGTAATACATTTTGTAATTCTTTACTTATTCCAAGATTTGAAAATTTCATAATAAATATCATTCCTCTTTTAATTTATATTTAAGTTCTTTTTTAATCAACGCTGATATCCCATTTTTTTTATATAGGATTTATTAAATATATACTAAAGTGAATTATTTTATCCAAATTAATTTTAATATATAAAGCGAAACTTAATTCAGATGGAGTTTTTACCCCAGCTGAATTTTTAGTTAAGCTAATCCAGAAGCTGTTAAGTTCTTATCTCCAACCTTAATAGGATGAAGTCTTAGAACTTTTATCTTTCGGATCAATATAAATCCTATATATGTTTTCAATGCCAAACTTTATTTTAACACATATTCACCTAGTTTATAAACATTTATCTACATCAAACCAAAACTTAACTCCATTTTCGACATTCAAAACACCATATTCATTGTTGTGAATCTCTTGAATAGCTCTAACTATAGATAGTCCAAGACCATATCCTCCATATTCTCTAGTCCTTGCCTTATCTGCCTTATAGAAACTAGTCCATATCTTATCTATATCATTCTTAGCTATATGTTTTCCCGAATTAAATATAGATACACTTATTTTATCATTATTCTCGTATATACTTATTTTTATAATATTATTATTATCTACATGGTTTATTGCATTATTAATAAAATTAACCAAAATTTGTTCTATTCTAATATTGTCTGCAACGACATTTCCCATATAGTTTTTATCCACTCTTAAATCTATATTCTTTTTATCAAATATATTTTTGTACTTAATAACAGTTTGATCTACCAAATCGCATATTTTAAATTTTGTTTTTTCCAATTTAAAATATCCTGATTCTATCTGAGAAAGATTCAAAAGATCCTTAACCAATATATCCATCTTTTTAGCCTCATCTATTATTACATCACAGTAAAACTCCTTATCCTCTTCACTGTCCATAACATTTTCCTTTAGTCCTTCTGAATATCCTTGTATTAAGGATATGGGGGTTTTAAGTTCATGCGATACGCTAGATATAAATTCTTTCCTCATATCATCTATCTTTTTCTTTCTTTCTATATCCTCTTCAAGTTTTTGATTTTCTTGATATAGATTAGACATAGCCCTATCTAGTTCACCTGATAGATAATTTATATTATTTGCAAGCTGTCCCACCTCATCGTCTGTATCAACTATGCATTTTTTAGAAAAATCTAAGTTTGCCATATTCTTAGTTATATCATTCAAATGAAGTACAGGCTTTGTAAATTTTTTAGAAAATATTAAAGCCCATGTCATTCCTATTATTATAGCCAGTAATCCAGTAAATATCATAAATCTATTAGCTATATTAGCACTTTCAGATATAGATGCCATAGGAATTTTAAGTATCAATATATCTTTATTATTTAAAATAGTTGTAAGAGCTAAAAAATCTATATTTAGCTTTGGATCAGATTCTAGTGTAAATACATACTTTCTATTAATATTAATCATTCCATTTGTATGCATAGAACTAAATGCTCTCTTTGCATACATTCCAACTGATGTATACTTGACATGTCTATTTGGACTTATTATAGCTACATTTGCACCTATTGTATTTCTAATAACTTCAAGATCTATATATATCGATTCTATATTTCCAGTATATATAAAGTCTATTTCTTTACTAGCATTTATTAAAATATTTTTCTTTTGTTTTATATAATATTTTTCTAGCAAAGTTGAATTAAGTCCCCATAAAAGAACTACAAATATAACAACTATACTTGTTATCCCAATAAACAATTTTGTCTTTATAGATTTTTTCATTATTTAACAACCTCAAATCTATATCCTATACTTCTTACCGTATGAATCAAATCACTTTGATTTTCAAGCTTTATTCTGAGTCTATTTATATGAGTATCTACAGTTCTAAGTTCTCCAAAATAATCATATCCCCATACATTATTAAGAATTTGCTCTCTGCTAAGTGCCGTACCCTTATTATTTATCATATAAGACAATAATTCATACTCTTTAGGACTTAAATCTATTGTTTCATCTTCTATATATACTAACTTCGCATTGTCATCAATTTTTAGTTTTCCAAATACTTGAATATCTTTTTTTTCTTCTTTACTTCTTCTAAAAAGTGCATTTACCCTTGCTACGAGTACTTTAGGACTAAATGGTTTTTTTACATATTCGTCAGCTCCCATTTCAAATCCAAATAATTCATCAAACTCTTCACTTCTAGCGGTTAGCATTATTATAGGTACTCTAGATGTTTTTCTTATAGTCCTGCAAACCATCCACCCATCGTATTTTGGCATCATAACATCTAGTATAACTACATCTATATCATTTTCTTGTTCAAATAAATCAAGAGCCTCCTCGCCATCATTAGCTTCTAATATAGAATATCCTTCTTTTTTTAAAAAATCTGATACTAGCTTTCTCATTCTCTTTTCATCGTCAGCTATTAATACCTTTTTAGCACTCATAAGATCCTCCTACAATTAAAAATTTTGCTTCATGCTAATGCATGGCTCATATCACCAACGAGTCTTCACCGACTCCGTTACTTAAAAATAGTTGCAAATTTAGTTCCTTAATAAATTATAACCTATAATGCATGCTATTAGTATCTTTCTATTACACTCAAAAATGAATCTTATTGAAACATCAGTTACTTATTTTGTTAATATTTAGTAATTATTCTATTTTACATACATACAATTAATATAAAAACTTATATAAAGGAGGGATTCTATGAAAAACAAATCATATATCAAAATCGCAAGTATTTATGTTGGTACCATAATAGGTGCGGGATTTGCTTCAGGTCAAGAAATTATGAACTTTTTTGGAAGGTTTGGAGTAAATGGTCTAATAGGTATAATAATCGCAACAGCTTTATTCTGTTTAATAGGAAGTCTAATACTTGTAACTGCTCATACCAATAATATATCTACCTACAACGAGCTTTTAGAAAAAATATTTGGAAAGAGTATAAGCAAAATAATAGATTTTTTGATAATACTGTTTCTAATAGCTGGATATTGTATAATGCTAGCTGGAAGCGGTGCTGTATTTCAGGAACAATACAATATAAATTCTAATATAGGTATACTATTTATGGCAATAGCTACATTTATAACATTCATTTTCAGTGTAAAAGGTTTATCTGCTGTAAATACCGTAATAGTTCCGTTCCTATTGATATCAATAGTTTATATAGGATCCAATGTTATTTTACATGAAAATATCTCTATAAATACCTTAACCCAAATTAATACAACTGCTAATTACAAATTCATAATATCATCCGTTACTTACGTAGGATACAACATGATACCAGCTTTAGTTATACTTACATCAGTTGGCTCTCTAGTTGATAGTAAAAAAACTGCAATTAAAGGAGGCGTTCTTGGGGGATTGTTCCTTGGAATACTAGCTTTATTCATACTAATGCCATCCCTTCTACTTTATAATGACATCTCCACCTTAGAGCTTCCAATGCTAAATATATCAAGTTATTCAGATTACAGAGGAAAATATTTATATTCTATAATACTTTGGTTTGCAATGTTTACAACTGCAATAGGAAATGGTTTTGGTATTATAACTAGAATAAAACCTATATTCAATATAGATCAAAGAAAACTATGCTTTTTGTTTTGTTTAATATCTATATTTTTAGCCAAATTTGGATTTTCAAATTTGATTATGGTTCTATACCCTGTATTCGGATATATAAGCTTTTTGATAATAATATGTGCATTCTTAAAGTTTGTATTTAAAGGTGGTATAGCAAAATGATTTTATGTGGATAATCAAAAAAATAGCTATCTGGATTTCGTTTGTACGAAATTTAGGTAGCTACTTTTTTTGATCAACTACTAATCTCTATAAAATTATGTTTCTGAAAGATCCAAATCTTCATCTATCTTCTCTTTTTTCTTAACATTAAGCACAACTATAGATATTATAACCATAAGCATACCTATTATCTGAAGGATTTCAAGGCCTTCATTGAATACAAAGTATGCTACAATTGCTGCTACCACAAGTTCTAACGATACTATTATACTGCACACACTTGCCTCTAAGTACTCAACTGCCTTCACATAAGATCCATTTGCTATTATAGTGTTACAAACACCTACTACTGTAATATTTTTTATTATAAAATACATGTCATTTGTATTTCTAAATATATTTGCAGTATTTTTAAAGTCTACGAAAAATATTAAAAATAAAGTTCCAAATAAAAATGAATATGCTAAAAGACAATCTTTATCATATTTTTTATCAACTATTTTAGCAAGTATTCCTTGAAGTGCAAATGCAAATCCAGATATAAGTCCAAATACTAATCCCTTTAAACTTAATGAAAAATTACCGAATTCATATCCCTTTGATATCATAACGCAACCAAATAAGTTTAGCATTATAGCTATTGCTTTATTTTTATTTATCTCTTCCTTAAATACAAAGTGAGATAAAATTACTACCCAAATTGGGCATGTAAACATCAGAACAGTGGCTATAGATACTGAGACATACTTTATGGATATATTATATGATATAAATGTTAATGCTAATGCGGATATCCCGTAAATCATAAAAAATATTATTCCCTTGGAATCAACCTTCAAGCTATTAGGTTTTTTCTTTAAGCAGTATACAAAGTAGAATACAGCTGCAATTGTTGTTCTAAAAAAAGAAATGGCAAACGGATCAAAATTTAAATTCCCTAAATTTCTAGTAGGAACACCCATGTACCCCCAAAATACAGCTGCTATAATGACTAGTATAAATCCTTTTTTCTTATTTTTTGTTATTGTTTCCATATTACCCCGCCTTAAATTATATATTTGTGCATTATTATTATAACACCAAAACGGTATTTTATAGAAATTATAGCAACAACAAATTCACTCCTATAAATACTGTTTATCTATTTCTTCTAACTTTAATTTTGAACCTGCTTCCTTGTCTATTATAAAGTGAAATTTAATTCAGATTCAATTTTAGAACTTTCAGCTTTCGAATAAATCTTAAATTGATATGATGTATATTTTTTTCAAAAAAACCGAAACTACTTTATATACACTATTTTTAACGGAGGAGCTTTGATGAACAAAAATATAAAATACAAAATTTTAATTCTTTCACTATCAATAGAATTTTTATTAATAACTACATTTTTGTTTAGCAAAAATAATATCCAGAACATTATAGATTTTATATTATTTTGTTCAACACTTTTAACATCAGTATTAGGTCTATTTTACGGTCTTATATGGAGTTTAGTTTCAAGCTTGTTATTGGTTTTTTTACTCGGAACCTATCTTCTATTTAATACCATTTTCAACATGCCTATTAAGATAGAATTTGACAATTACTATATATGGTTTTTAATTATTCCGATAGTAGCTTATACTTCTGGTTATTTGGGAAATTATACAAAAGATATATTCTCAAAACTCGATTTTTACACCGATAATATAGACGAATATATAACAATAGATGTTGTAACCCACTTTAAAAATGCAAAGGCATTCTATATTGAATTAAAAGAGGAAATAGATAGAACCAAAAGATATGAGAATGAATTTTTTTCTATAGTTCTTATAAAAATAAACTACTTAAATGAATTTAAATCTATATATGGACTCAAACAAATGAATAAACTTCTAGGAAATATATCAGAAGAAATATTATCGTTATTAAGAACATCAGATAAAAAATATAAAATAGAGTACGACACTTTTGCGCTAATATTACCTAGTACAGATTTAGTAGGTGGAAACAAATTAAAAGATAGAATAAAAAGCGATATAAATTCCAACACCTTTAACCTTCAAAATAAAAGCGATGAAAAAATATTCACGATAGAATGTCAAGCTTCATGCATACAATATGATGACAATACAGATACTCCTATAAAGATCAAAAAAATACTTGAAAGAGAATTAGAATATGATGTTTAAAAAAAGTTTGTTTATATGTTTAATATTAATAAACTTAAATATAGGCTTAGCTTTTTGTGATAATAGCAAAGATAATATTTTAATACTATATCAGTCAAATAAATCAATAAATTCTAGTTTAAGCAAAACCTATAAGCTATACAGCTTATTATCAAACTTCAAAAATGATATTTACAGTGAAAATATATCCAATTATTCACAAGGTGAAATAAGTAACTATAAATACATATTTATATTTTTTGAAACAGAAGTTTTATCTGTAAACAAATATATATTAGATGATATATATTCATCTAAAAAAGATATATTTTGGATAGGACCCAATATAGACCATTTAATAAATGAACATAAACTTCAATATATAGATTATAAAAGTTTCAAAAAAAGCTTTTTGTCTTCTTATTATAAAAGTAATACTTATAAAATACCTAGTAATTCAAAATTTACAATTATAACCTCTGATAAATCTGATACAATTTGTAGCTTATATGATGGTAAATATACTTATCCTTATATACTAAAGCTTAATAACCTACACTTTATATCTTCATTTGATTTAAGTACCTCATTATATTTTATTCTAGGTGACTATTTAAATGATTTTTTTAATTCCAATATAAATACTTATACTCTGCCTTTTAGTATCAGTAATCCAAATGGTTATGTTGTCAAAACTTATATGTCCAATAATATTGAACCAAATAAAAAAGATTCATTTATGCAAAAGATGTTTTCTTCACTTTATTTATTGATTTTAATAATAATAATTTCATTTACATTTATGTTTTTAGGATTTAACGTAATATCTATATCCAATTTATTTAAAAAAAGGTGATTAATATGGATAATCTAAATTTGATAGACTATTTATTTTTGTACTCCATTACGCTTATATGGATTACTTTACTGTATCAAGTTCTTTTATCGTATTCCGGTTTTATATATTTTTTAAAAACTAATAACAAAAGACTTGATATCTTAGATAAAATAAATAAATTTATAGATTGGCCATCAGTATCAATACTAATCCCTGCTCATAACGAAGAAAAAGTTATATTAAAAACTATAAATTCTATGTTAAACCTTAATTATCCAAGTGATAAACTCGAAATAATAGTTATAAACGATAACTCAACAGATAACACCAAGAATATACTCATAGATATATATAACAACACTGATAAAAATCTGAAAATAATAAATACTACTCCACTAAACGGTGGTAAAGGAAAATCAAATGCTTTAAATATAGGCCTTAGACATTCAAATTCAGACTTTATAGCTGTTTACGATGCTGACAACACTCCAAACTCAATGGCACTAAAATATCTTATATATACAATAGTTTCAAATGATACATATGCAGCCGTGATAGGTAAATTTAGAACGAGAAATAAAAGTAGGAATTTATTGACTAAATTTATAAATATAGAAACACTATCATTTCAATGGTTATCTCAAGGCGGAAGATGGTTTTTATTTAATTTATCAACAATACCCGGAACTAATTTTGTAATAAGGAAAAATATATTAGATAAACTAAACGGTTGGGATGATAAAGCTATAGCTGAAGATACAGAAATAAGTATTAGAATATATCAGATGGGATATAAAATCTGCTTTATGCCTCTTGCTATAACGTGGGAGCAAGAACCCGAAACTTTAAAAGTATGGTTTAATCAAAGGTTGAGATGGGTTAAAGGAAATTTATATGTAGTTCACAAATATATCCCCAGAATATTTAAATTTAAAAAAGTCAAGTTGACCTTAGATCTTATATATTTTTTTTCAACATATGTTCTCTTTTTATCGTCAATAATAATATCAGATTTTATATTTATACTCGGTATAATCTCGACTATATTCGATTATAGCTATTTAAAAATTTCTATTCAAGGAAATTTCTTAGTTATATGGATTATGGCTTATATACTTTTCATATTAGAAATATCTATAGTACTAACTTTTGAAAAAGGCGAAAACAAAATAAAAAACATATTATACATATGTATAATGTATTTCACTTATTGTCAACTATGGATATTACTTGGATTAAAAGGTCTATACGAATATATAAAAGACTTACTATTTAAAAAAGAAGTTAAATGGGATAAAACTCAACGATTTTAAAGAGGTGCTATTATGTCTATATTTAAAAAATGTATTTTAACAATTTTATTTTTTTCTTTTTTTTCTATATTTTCATCCTATGCTGAAGAGGTTAAAAACATATTCCCTTTATCAAAAGATATGTACGTAAATGGAGTATTTTCTACCAATAAATTTTATTTTTCTAAAAATAAATATTCTATATTAAACGATAACAATTATATTAAAATTCACTTCACTCAAACAAACAAAAAAAAATATGACTGTTCCTCTATAACCGTTTATCTAAATGATATCCCTTTAAAAAGCATACAATTAAATAATTTTGATTTAAATTCAACATTTACTGTGCCTCTGCCTAAAAACAAAATAAATGATGGATTCAACAGTATAACCATCAAATCTTTCACCAAATTAACTGAAAATTTATGCTGTGATGAATTAAGTACTTTTAACTGGCTTTCCTTTCATAAAGATACTTTTATTCATTTGGAATACTCTCTTTTGAATGATTCAACTAGTATAAGTGATTTTCCATATCCTTATATATTAAATCAAAGAGACTTTGCAGAAAACTGCTATATAGTTATCCCAGATGCCCCTTCTTTGGATGAAGCAAAGGGTGCCATAAAAATGTCAACATTATTATCAAAATACAGTACTAGCGACGATAGTTTTTTTAAGACAATAAATTACTCAAACATTGATAAATATAAAAATTCTAATTTAATATTTGTATTAGATAAAAATAATGTGAGCAAGTATTTTGAAAATAATTATATAGTAAATGAAAATCAAGGGTTTATAAAAGAAATCGAATCCCCCTATGATAAATCAAAAAAGATTTTATTGATATCTTATGATATAGATAAATCTATAAAAGCATTATCTAATCCTAAATTATCTAGTCAAATGCTAAATTCAAACCAAGTTATAAATTTCGAATTAATAGATGAAAAAAATGATACTAACACAGATATATCCTTTAAGAATTTAACTTATAATAGTGTCACTTTAAATGGAACTTTACTAACAAAACAAATTTTTATATACTAATACCCAAAGGCCTTAAACTATATGATGATTCATATATAGATTTACAGTTTAGATATTCTAGTATATTAAATTTTGACAACGCATCAATTAACGTATATATAAACGATGTGCCTGTTAATACTAAAAATTTGAGTGTAGATAGATTCAACAACGATAACTTAAGATTTAAAATACCTAAAGAATTTTTAAATCTTAAAGCATTCAACTTAAAAGTAGAGTTTTATTTACCGCTTACTAAATCTAACTGCGAATTCATAGATGATAATGTTTGCTTTGCAACTATATTAGATTCATCATATATACACTGTTTATATAGTGATCAAAGCACTTATTCACTCTACGATTATCCATCGCCATTTGCAGTCTACAATAGATCAAACAATTTAAGCTTGATAGTTGAAGATTTAAGTAATATAGACAAAATAAACCTATATTCAATAGTATTATCTGGCATTAATAAATCGTTAAATGAGTTTATAGACTTTAATTTATATACAAGTATAGATAATAAACTTAAAAACGATAATATTATATTAATTTCATCACCTAATAAAGATAATTTAATAAAAAAATATAATGATAACCTTTATTTAAAATACAATGACAATTTTAGTAATTTTGTTTCTAATGATAGAATCAACATAATCAATAACGATAAAAACGACTTAGTAAGCATACAATTATTACAATCTCCTTTGAACCAACTTAAGTCTATGTTAGTTATAACTTCACCTAGTATAAATACTATTTATTCAACAAAGGATACAATCTCTAATACGGACACAATTTCTTCAAATAAAGCCGATCTATTGATTTTAAATGAACAAGGAATTATGGACTCTGCATATTATAGAGAAGAACCAAACAAAATCATCGATAAAACTAGCTGGCTAGATACTATCAACTTTCAAGCAAGAATGATTTTTGTAATAGTTATATGTATATTAGCATTAATATCCTTAGTTATAATATCAATAGTCAAAGAAGCTCAAAAAAAGTAGAAGAAATTTTTCTTCTACTTTTTTATATTTAAAGAAATTATATAATTTTCAATAGCTGATTAATATTGATTAAATAATTATAATCCCAACTATTTTGAGCAACGGAGCCCGTAGGACTCGTTGGCTATATGAGTCAATGCGTAGCATTA
>CALODI010000041.1:0-6282 GCA_942492135.1 uncultured Peptostreptococcaceae bacterium | reverse complement strand
TCCCAGCTAAAAGAACAATAATCTTAACTCAGGAATTATTAGGTTTCATTCTGTAGATTGATTGAAAGTTTGCTTGAACATGAATAAGAGATCCAGCTAATAAGAATAATAAAGACTTAAATAAAGCATGTATAATAATATGAAACAGACAAACTAAAGGAAAGATTAATATAGCTAAGAACATATAGGAAATTTGACTAATAGTAGAAAATGCAATAATCGATTTAATATCAGTTAAAGAAATTGCCTTAAATAAAGTTCATAGTAAAGAAAAGAGTGGAAAGAGAATGAAGCCAACATAGAATCAATCGAAAGAATTAATCACTAAAATTATAGTAGAATCAATTATTAAACCCAAATACACTCCAGCAATCACCATTGTAGAACTATGTAAAAGAGCTGAAATAGGAGTAGGAGCAGACATAGCATTCAATAATCAAGAAGAAAAAGGGAATTGAGCTGATTTAGAAAAGAATATAAAAAGTAAAGAGAAAGACAGGGCTGAGCCTGGGACCAAAGCATTAATACAACTTCAATCCGAAATAAAAGAAAAGATAAAACTAATCAATGAATTAAAGAGAATTGACAAAGGTAGATGTACATAGTAATTAATAAAAGAGTAAGAGAAAGCTAATACCAATAAGAAAAAACAATCACCACATTTATTGTAGAGGACAGCCTTAATTCCACAGTTTAATTTAGAAGATCAAAAATTGATAAGTAAATAACTAATTAATCCTAATCAATCTCAATTAAGAAAAGCAATTAGAAGATCATTCGATAATACAAAGGTAATAATCAGATCAATGAAAAGTATACCCAATAATAAACACAATAAGTTATTCTCATTCAAAGTCTTTAATCCGAATGTTAAAAGAAGAACCAAAATCAATTCCTGTTCAAATATAAGAAAGTGAATAGTAATCATTCAATAATTAATTTTATACTTCAACATTGAACTTAAGATTGGATAGAAGCCACATTCAAAGTTATCAGAAGTTAAAGAAATTATCGAGCCAAATAAACCAATACTAAAAATAGAGGAAAGAGAGAGCAAGAGAAAACAATAAGAAAAGAATTCAAAAAGTAAGGATAGAATAAACGATTACTCAAAAGTAAGGATAGAATAAACGATTACTCAAAAGTAAGGATAGAATAAACATTACAAAAAGTAGAAATGAATACCTTTAGAATATTATCGAGTGCTATTATTAAAGGTAAACATTTCACTGAAACAAGAATCATTATTACACCACAGCAACTACATCTCAATAATACTATACACTTTGATTAGAGTTTGTATAACGATTATATTCACTCTGTACTTACTAAACCTTATTCCAACCAAAGAGAAGAACATAGCAAGAATACCATAATAAAGCATCAACATCCCAAAAGGAAAGGAAAAAGTACAAAGTAAGGATCACATTAGCTAATAAGAGATAGAATACCTTGAGCCAGCACTAAATAATCAGCAATAAAATCCAATCTTAACATCCACTTTAATTCCACAGATCAAAGGTATAATGAGATTACATCGTTCTTCAACTTCGAAAGTATTGGTTCAAGCCATTTTGAGGGTTATCATTGCTAAATCCAGCCTCCATATCAATTAATCACTTTCGAGCGAGCTAATCCTAAAGAGTACCTTTCAATTCCAAGCTCACTTCGTTATCCACAACCGCGATCGACATCCATAATAAAGATGATAATAATTAAGGTGAACAATACACTTAACCCTAATACGACCTCAGACGTCGAATTTCATAAAAGGAACAATAGAATAATCATTAAAGGTAAAGATAGAACTCGCTGAAAGGAAGTAAGAAGAAATAAAAAAGAAAAACGAAGAATCAAAGGAATAATTAATAAAAGAGCATACAAGAAGTTGATCTAGCAATAAAGAATGTAAAGGAAAAAGACAATGATAAACTAATCGATCTTAGAAAGAATCCCTGAAAAATAAATAGCAGAAAGATTACAAGATTAAAGACTAAACTAAGAGAATGATTATCTAAAAGATTAAGAGAAAAGAATTTATTAAGAAACATGATAGTAGGAAACAAGGAAATTAGAAGAAATAGGAAGAAAAGAAAACAAATACAAGAAAGAAGAATAAAGAATTTAACATTAATAACATCAGTGATCGAATTAGCACTTAACAATCTTAAAGGCATAAAGAACCAGCTAATAAAATAAGATATCATAAGAATAATAAGAATCGAACTAATAGAATAATAAGAAAGATAAGAAAAAGAAAATAAATATTCATCAACCAAAATTAAAAGAATAATAAAAAGATAATTAATCAAAGAACTAATAAGAATAAGATGTTTAATAGTAAGAATCATTCACTACTGCATTAAGGAAATGGAATTAAGAATAAAGAAGTAAGAGAATAAGATGGAATAATCGATAGCCAAAAGTTCAAATTAAAGTTCATGTCAATCAGAAACGACAAAATAAAATTAAAAGTAAGGAAAATTCAAAGGTAATAATAGGAAGAACAATTAGAAAGAAAGAAAGAAGAAATAATATAATGATCAAAATAATAAGAACAAATACCAATCTTAATACTATTGTATGAATTAATAGAAGAATAAGAATATTAACAATGCTAACAAGAAAAATAAAAACAATCAAAGGGAATAATGAGTTGTCAAATAAAAGATTACCAACTCTTTCAAAACTAAAAGTAAGTACAGAAGCATTAAAAAGAAAAGGAAAATAGAGGAAAAGAGATGAATTCGAATCAAAATAATGAATAGATTGAAACAAGAATACCAAGAACAGAGAAGATAATAAAGAAGAAGGAATAATAAGAAGATTATTTACGGAGATCCTAAAGTTAAAGCTTAAAGAAGACATTAAAAGAATTCCATTGACCAAAAATAAGAATAATAAAGACGACTCGAAAATAACAAGAATCAATAAATTAATTTCAATATTAGATACAGACAATTCAATACCAACTATAGTTATCATAGAAAGAAAGTTCATTAATAGAATGACATTATTAAGAGAGAAGGTTAAGGTTATGGTAGCTAAGATCATGATAACGTCCAATAGCAATTTCACTGAAACAAGAATCATTATTACACCACAGCAACTACATCTCAATAATACTATACACTTTGATTAGAGTTTGTATAACGATTATATTCACTCTGTACTTACTAAACCTTATTCCAACCAAAGAGAAGAACATAGCAAGAATACCATAATAAAGCATCAACATCCCAAAAGGAAAGGAAAAAGTACAAAGTAAGGATCACATTAGCTATGGTTGCCAAAAGATAATAATTACATTCTCTTTTTACTCCACTGAAACACCTTAATCTTAATGTTAAATTAAAGGCTGTCTTCCTTTTTAGTCATTATCACATCTTTCCATTCATCTTCAGGATGATTCAAATAACACAAATTTAATTAAGAAGAAAAGAATAATGAACTGACTAGTTTGAAGAAAAAAATATTCGATAAAACATTCAATTTATTAAGGTAAATAATGTCTAAAGAGAATAAAAGCAAAAACTAGAATAATAAAGGTGAATCAAAATCGAAAAAGACAAAGTAAGTTCACAATAGCCAAGAATCAAATCTAAAATCAGCTTAAAATCAATAACATCCACTTTAATTCCACAGATCAAAGGTATAATGAGATTACATCGTTCTTCAACTTCGAAAGTATTGGTTCAAGCCATTTTGAGGGTTATCATTGCTAAATCCAGCCTCCATATCAATTAATCACTTTCGAGCGAGCTAATCCTAAAGAGTACCTTTCAATTCCAAGCTCACTTCGTTATCCACAACCGCGATCGACATCCATAATAAAGATGATAATAATTAAGGTGAACAATACACTTAACCCTAATACGACCTCAGACGTCATAAAGAAAAAGGGATTAAAGAAAGTGGACCCGAGCCAGCCTTCAATAAAGAAATAGGAATAAAAGATTTGATCAAAGTAATTCCGGCTGAAAATATAACGGTCAAAATGTAGGGTGATGGTGTGCTCAGTAATTATGGGATGTCCTAACTGTATAACGATTGACCTAACTTATGAATTTAACGATTGAACAAAGAATATAACCTAATAAAGCTAATTCAAGCAATATTCAACTTCAGATTGACTTAAATCACTCAATATTAAGATCATCACAACAATAATTGAATAAAGAATAACCATTCATAAAGGCTAAAAGAAGATAATACAATTGAATCGTTCTGAATGAATCAAGGAAAAAACACTCAAAGATATATATTAGGGTGGTGAATATGTGATAATAAAGAGCATAAATAAAGGATAAAATACACAAATTCTAACAATAAACCTGGGATTGTAATATCCAAAAAATCAAGCTGTTAAACCAAACACAAGAATCAAAGGTATAATGAGATTACATCGTTCTTCAACTTCGAAAGTATTGGTTCAAGCCATTTTGAGGGTTATCATTGCTAAATCCAGCCTCCATATCAATTAATCACTTTCGAGCGAGCTAATCCTAAAGAGTACCTTTCAATTCCAAGCTCACTTCGTTATCCACAACCGCGATCGACATCCATAATAAAGATGATAATAATTAAGGTGAACAATACACTTAACCCTAATACGACCTCAGACGTCGAATTTCATAAAAGGAACAATAGAATAATCATTAAAGGTAAAGATAGAACTCGCTGAAAGGAAGTAAGAAGAAATAAAAAGAAAAACAGTTAAAAAGTAATCAAAGAAATAACTAATATAGAAAGTGAAATGATTATTGAGTAACCTAAGCACGAAGCCAAATATAACCTTCACTAAAACTAAAACCGTAACTAAAACCAAAGTCAATGATTCAATCGATCGAAAGACATTGTCCTACTCCTTCAATTGTATTAATAAGGAAACCAATCTTAAGAAATAATTGAGCAGCTTGAATAGGAACACCAGAAAAAAGAAGTATAAGAAGATTAGAAAAAGGTATACCAAAAGAATAACCAAAAAATAAAGGAAAAGAAAAGAATAAAGAAAAACCAGTCGAAATCACTCTAAAATTAATGAAAGATCAAAAACAAGCAAAAAATAACATACATTCAGAAACAATCAATCACTTAATACTATAAATCAATGAAAATTGTTCAGTTCCAGTTAAAGCTAAAAAAGATTCCATCCAAAAATACATTCAATTCCAGAATTTAATGTGTTAAAAAGAACAACTAAAACTCAATATCACAAAGTACCAGGATAGAATAAACGATTACTCAAAAATAAGGATAGTAATAAAAGTACAGAATCACGATAATACGATCAACAGTAGTAAGATCAATCGAATAATAACTGAATGTATATGATAATTGATGGGTTACTCAAAAGTAATAAACAATGACAAAACAGCATCCACTTTTTAAGAAGAATGACATACCTTTAGAATATTATTCAAGTAAGATCATGGATAAACGTCCAATAGCAATTTCACTGAAACAAGAATCATTATTACACCACAGCAACTACATCTCAATAATACTATACACTTTGATTAGAGTTTGTATAACGATTATATTCACTCTGTACTTACTAAACCTTATTCCAACCAAAGAGAAGAACATAGCAAGAATACCATAATAATATAAAGGTGAACAATAGAATGAACCAAAGAAAGATGTCGCAACTAAAGATCGAGCCACCTGTAATGATAAGATTAAAGAAGATATCAAAAGAAATAGATTACCTTAAACAATGATTAAGACGAATAGTCAAAATTTAATGAGTTCTTAAAGAATGGAAAGAGAATAATCGATTCATTAAAGGCTAAAAGAGATTGATACAATTGAATCGTTCTGAATGATCAATGAGCTCCTTTTCGTTCAACCCTACTACAGAGACCTAAATAATCCTTGAATTGAAGGATACATTTTATTGTAAGAGTTATCATTTCCCCAATGAGCTACTTTTAAAGTTGTAATAAAGGATCAAATTCCATTCAAAGACTGAAATATTCCATAATCTCTCAATTTATTTTAGGGTGTATGGTGTGCTAAAGAGAATAAACGCTGTGCTAGAATGATATGGTAATCAAAATCGAAGGTCAGCCAAGAATCAAAGGGAATAAACGCTGTGCTAGAATGATATGGTAATCAAAATCGAAGGTCAGCCAAGAATCAAAGGGAATAAACGCTGTGCTAGAATGATATGTAATAAAATCGAAGAGCCAAGAATCAAAGGTACATCGTTCTTCAACTTCGAAAGTATTGGTTCAAGCCATTTTGAGGGTTATCATTGCTAAATCCAGCCTCCATATC
>CALODI010000040.1:0-6634 GCA_942492135.1 uncultured Peptostreptococcaceae bacterium | reverse complement strand
AATGGTAAGCTATTGCAGATGTATGTAGACCCTTACAGTAAGGGTTTTAAATGTTCACCTGAACAGCTGGTAGAACTACATGATGAAATTAAATTAATTTATGAATTAAATGCTAATTAATATGAAACCAGGTATATTTAAAATGGGTAGATGTAGTGTAATAGTTAGTATAGATAATGGTAAGTGGCACCTATCTATCAGTACACCCAAAGAAAGCCCTACATATGATGAAATAAAAGATGCTAGGTATAAATATATACCAGATAATGTTTATATGGCTCAAATATTTCCACCAAAAGCAGAATTTATTAATATACATAAATACTGCCACCATTTATTTGAAATTTAAAAACTTAAAAGAATATGAAAACTACAAACTGGTTACATTTTATAGGTAAATCCTATTATGAAGATATAGATGAATTTATATCTGAATCAAAACAAATAGGTATTAGTAGGGCTATAGCCTTTAATATCTTCAAAAAAATGGAATTAGGTGATAGGATTTTTTTAGCCCAGAAGCATGCAGATAAGAAATCTAAAATTTTTGGCTATTTTATCTTTTCAACTATTCTAGGTATGACTGCAGAACAAAATGCCAGGCTAGAAAAAATGGGCATAATCAAAACTGACCCTATTTTACCTTTCACAGTTACTAGGGGCTGTGGCATGTATACAGTAGCATCATCTGCTACTATTAATGATAGGCAGGCTTTTGTAGATGAGGTAAAGAAAATGAATAGTGAAGATTTTGATAGGCTTATGATAGGTGGTAAATTCTATGATTTATCTTACTGTGATATTAACGAAGATTATGTAATAACAAAAATACCCTTTCAGCAGGGTTTTAGAATGTTTAATTTTAATCAGTTTGCTATAGATTATGGTACTGCCACTGGCAGGCAGGTTAAGGGGCAGTATTATGAAAAAGTTAGGCAGGGCTTAAACCTTATTGATAATATAAAAGTAATTCAAATTGAAAACTATAAACTTAATTAGCTATGATAGATTTAAATAAAAGAATGTCAGAAGATGATTATAAAGAATTTGCTATGTTTTTGCAGAAAATACAGCGAAAAATAGATTTTAAAGTAAGTGCTAGGGGCTGGGCTTATACATTAGAAACTGAAAGGCTAATAAATAAAGACCAGTTTGATAAGGTTAATAACATTATTAATAGCTGCAGAAGAAAGGGCTACTTACCTATAGATTTTGTAGCTGAAGAAACTGCTAGGGCATTTACTGGTGTAGAAAAACCCACTAAAAGAACTGTTTTAAAAGACTATGGTGAATGGCTAGAAGCAGCAAAAAACTGTGCAGAATATTATACCCCAGACTGGTGGCATGATGAACATTATTACATTCAGATGTTAGTAGAAAAGGTAGATTTAGTTACCTTATTTGAACCAATTTGTGCAGAATATCATATACCTATAGCAAATGCTAGGGGCTGGTCTAGCATGCTACAAAGGGCAGAATATGCTAAAAGATTTGCTAAAGCACATGAAAATGGTTTAGAATGTGTTTTATTGTATTGTGGTGACCATGACCCAGATGGGTTAAGAATATCAGAGTTTATTAGAAATAACTTAGCTGATTTAAAAAATGTAAGGTGGAAGGATGGCACAAAGGGATATGACCCAGATGAATTAATTATAGACCGTTTTGGGCTTAATTATGATTTTATTAAATCTAATAACCTTACCTGGATAGATAACCTAATAACTGGTTCTAAAAAGGATTTAGCCAGCCCTTCACATAAGAATTTTAAAATGCCATATGTACAGGCTTACCTTAAAAAGTATGGTGCTAGAAAATGTGAAGCTAATGCTGTGGTAACTATGCCTACTGAAGCTAGGGAATTAGTTAGGGATGTAATAGAAAACTATGTAGGCACTGATGCCCTGGATAGGTTTGAAGTGAAAAGGCAGGCAGTTAGGGATGAATTAGCTGAAGAAATAGAAGAAACTGGTGTAGGTAGGTTAATTGATGATGCATTAGAAATTATTAACAATAGATAGAAATTATGGAAAAGCACGACAAAACAGAAGGTTTATCTAGTAATTCAGATATGGAAAATATAGTTAAAGAACTTTTTTTTAATAAAAAGGAATTACCAGTAGAAATTACAATACAAAATTTTGATACTTATTTAACAGTAAGGTGCCCAGATGAAGATGACCAAATAAGCATAACTATTAAAAATAGGTATAGGGTTACAATTAGCTTAACACTTGATGAAGCAAAAGAATTAGCAGATTATTTAAGTATACATGTTAAAAATGCCATTAAATCAAACAATTAATTATAAACCAAAACTAATAGCTATGCATGAACAAGGTGTTATTTTGAAATCAATTACTAGGCATGATGATTACCCATTATATGTAATGGTAACAAAAAGCAAGTCTAAACCAGATAAATTTAATGGTGTGGTTATTCATGATGCTGCAGCTGGTGTTTATGCAGAGCATAAAAAACCTGGTACAATTCTACAGGATTACCCTGCTGAATTATTTATACCTGCAGACTGGTCTGATGTTATAGATTCATTAAGTTAAACTAATATTATACAACATGAAAAAAAGCTATCACAACACAAACAAAGAAAAAGGTGCTACCCTTTTTGAAAGCAATAAAAAAGCAGAAACCCAGGAAGAAAAAGTATTAGATATATTCAAAACAAAAGAATATAATAATATTACCCCTGAATTTGTACAGGCTTGTTATTTTCCAGATACCCCATTAACTTCTATTAGAAGGGCATTTAGCAATTTAGCAGACCCAGATAGGTATAATGCTATAGAAAAATCTGATGTAATGGTAATGGGTAACTATGGTAAAAAAGTGCATACGTGGAATTTAAAAGGTACATCTGATGGCAAAGAATAAATTTTACTTTGAAGCAGAAGATGCAGAAACCTGTTATACTGAAGATTATTTTACTAGGGATTTAGAACCAGGTGAAACTATTGAAGTATATGAAGCCTACAAACTAAAACCTAAAGATAGATTTAGTGGTATATTCTGGTGTAAGATTAACCAGGCATGTGGTGATGATTCAAGTGAAACCTGCGGTAAACAGTGTAAAGATTATACACCTAGAAATGGTGTTTCAGGATGCTGTAAGCATCATACTACTGCACTATACTATGCTGGTGATAAAATAACCTTAAAAAAGGAATAATATGAATGAAAGGATAAAAAAACATGCTGAATGTATTGCTAGCATGTCTATAGATTACTTATCTGGTGATTATGATGAAAAGTTATATATAGATATGATACAGTTAAATGCTGAAGTGATGTTAGAAATTAAAGCTAAAGAACTTAAAAAAAAGGAATAATATGAATTTAGGCACTATAGTAGATGAGGTATTAAAGGAATTAGAAAGGGCTGAAACCATGCACCCTATATTTCCTGCAGATACCATACACCAGGTAGCTATTATGGCTGAAGAAAGTGGTGAAGCTGTTAGGGCAGCACTGCAGGCAGTCTATGAAAATGGTGATTTAGCTGATGTAGAAAAAGAAGTAATACAAACTGCAGCCATGTGTTTTAGGGTGCTTAAAAATCTGTATTTATGACTTTTTTTATATACTATTTTGGTGGTTACTATCTTATAATGGTAATATTTTCTTTTATCAGTATAGTAGCACTAGCAATTAAACAAAAAATAAGAATCAAAAAGTGGCACGTGGTGGTTTTTGTATCATTAGCCCCCGTACTTAATTTAATTATAGGTATGTGCTGCTTTTTTAGCTTATTTAAGCCTTTAGGCATGGAATTAAAACTAAATGAACTGGCTAATGAAAACTAACAAAATAACAGATATAGTTATTAACACCCTTTCAGAAAAATCTTTTCCTGTATTTGCTACTACAGTATCTGGTGCAGGCTTACATGAAGCTGATGTATTAGGTATTAATAGAACTGGTTACATACATGAATTTGAAATAAAAACCAGTAGGGCAGATTTTAGGGCAGATTTTCAGAAAACATACAAACATTATAACCTGAAAAATAAAAAAGCCATACATAAATTCAAAGAATGGGTAAATGGCAAAAAAACTAATAATGATATAGTGCATATTATTATACCTAACAGGTTCTATTATGTATGCATAGATGGCTTAATTAAACCAGATGAGGTACCAGAATATGCTGGGTTATACTACATAACAAAGTTTAATAGCCTTAAAGAAGTGAAAAAAGCCCCACTATTACATAGAAATAAGGCAAATATTCACTTATATCAAAGAATAGCTAGTATTCTAAGCCAGCGTATATTATATGGCTGTAGTTATTACACCTATAAGCAAAAGCAGGCAGTAAAAGCTAATAAAAAACTATTAGATGAATAATTTAAGATTAACCTATAAAAAAGATACTGGGCATAATGCTGATGAATCTTTACCAATTCATTTAGAAGAATTGGCTGAAAGGCTGCAGCTTTTACCTACACCAGAATATGTAGAATGGTTAGAAGAAACATTATCTACATTAATTAGTATTATACCCAGTAAACTAAATAACCTTAAAATATCACATTTAGAAATAGATGATTGTTATTATTCATGTGATTTAAATGATGATAAACAGGATGTACATGAAACTACAGGTAGCTGTACATGTGGTGCTGATTATCATAATGAACTGGTAGAAAAAACTATAGAAAAACTAACTAATTTAAATTATGTCTAAAATATATGATGATGATTCTGGTAGATTTATTAAGAATGTAGGCATAGATTCAGAAATGTTAGCCTATGTTAATAAATATGGCATAGGTGAAGTGTTTACTTATCAACAAATGCACCAGGATATATTTAAAACACCCCAGGCAGCTGTAGATAGAATTAAATGGTACAGTAACCAGAAAAAAGACTATAAGCAGCAGGTAGCCCTGGCAGCTAAAAAATTATTAACTAATAATAAGGTATAAAATGGAAAATGTAGAACAACTAGCCAAAACACCACCAGCAAAACAGTTTACTGTAAAAGACCATAATGATATGATAGAAACTATAGATGGTGTTATATTAGATATTCAATCATTTAAAAATGGTGAATCTAATTTAGAACTAGATAATGCTATTAAAAATCTATTAGAAGCATCTGGTAGAATTAATAATTATTATAAAGCTATTAATAACCCTACTAAAAAAGATGAGGTAGAAACAGATAAATAATTTTTAACTTAAAATACTATAATTATGATAAAGGCAATATTTGAAAAGTTTAGTGATAACTGTTTTATACTTAAAACAGAACAAAAAGATGTAATTAAGCCATTAACTAAAAAGCAGGCATTAAAAACCATTAATAATAAAGAAGCTTTTTTAACCAATGGGCAGGTGTTTATGTATAACCCAGGCATAAAATCAGCATCTTCTGAACAAAAACTAAAAGATAGGCTACAGAAGCTTTACCAGGAACCTATACAGTATTATGATAAAAAACGAACTGTAGCCAGTGCTGTTAAGGTTAGTAATGTTACTGAAAAACATTTAGGTGTTAAAACTCATAAGATAACAAAGAAAGCAGGGGCAGATGGCACCCATTTTAAAGCTTATGAAATGCTAGATAACCCAGAATATGAATATATTTTAATAGGTAGCTTTTTGGGTGCTAAAGTAGAATTAAGGGTAGCTAAAGATGTATTTTTTGATGTATCAGCACCTATAACCAAAGTATTTAAATTAAATGGCATGTAATTATGGCTAGAAAAACTAAACCTGGATTATCTTATTTTCCACATGACTGCTATTTTAATGATGATTTAAAGTATTTAATAGCAGAACATAGTGCAGTGGGCTATATGGTATATTTCCGATTATTAGAAAAGATATATAAAGAAAAAGGGTATTATATGAAATCTGATAAAAGGACTTTATTAATGTATAGCCAGGAAATTAATGTAAACATTGAAATGTTAAATGCTATCATTAATTTCTGCTTAGATGAAAATAACCTAGATGAACCATTATTTAATAAAAAACTGTTTTATGAATATGATATTATAACTTCTAAAGGCATACAGGATAGATATATAGAAGCTATAGCCAGGCGAAAAGAAGCAGAATTTATTACTGATTATCTATTAATAGATACTGATGATGTAAACAGTAAGCTTAAAAATGTTAACATTATTTACTTAAATGCAGACGGTGGTACACAAAGTAAAGTAAATAAGATTAAAGTAGATAAAAGTAAAGTAGATAAAAGTAAAGTAAAACATGGTTTTAAAGAATCACCATATTTTGATAATCTTAATTTATTTAAAAAAGATATAGGTGAAGTATTCCAGAAGTATGACCTGAAGTATTATTATGATAGAATGTTAGTTTTTGGTGAAAAATATGAATATGAAAACTGGGCTGAAGCTGCAAAAACTTGGATTTTAAATGATGAAAAGGAAAATAAAGCTAAACTAAAGCCCCCAGCCCCCCAGCGGTCTGAACCAGTAGATACTTCTGCCTTAGATGGTGCTAAAAAGCTATGGAATGGTGTAATGATGGAAATAAGTAAGGAAATTGATGAAAAACAGTATTTAACCTGCTTAGATTTGAATATTATAAAATATGAAAACAATATTCTTATAATAAAAGCTTCTAAAAAGGATATTATTGA
>CALODI010000039.1:0-7627 GCA_942492135.1 uncultured Peptostreptococcaceae bacterium | reverse complement strand
AAACCCCCATAGAAAAAAACATTTTCAGAATAAAGTAGGTATACAAATTAAAACAATAGTAAATGCTAGAAAAACAGTAAAATTTAAAAAAAATTTGACAATAATAAGCAAATCGAATATAATGTATCAAGTCTTTACGGGAGGTCTTTTCCAACAAAAAGGAGGGATCTATATGAGACTTAAATTGATTAAAATGATAGTAAACAAGAGAATCTGGAAGATTAAAGAAGGCTCTTAAAATTAAGAAAGTATACACTACAGTAATAGCTATAGCCCTAGTTATTACATGCACTTCAATATATTACGCACTAGAAAATGACGTTACGGTAACGGTAAATAATAAAAATCAAGAAATACACACTTTTTCAAATACTGTTCAAGAATTGCTAGAAGAGCAAAATATTGAATTAGGTAAGAATGACAAAGTCCTCCCTGATTTAAATTCAAAATTAAAAGACAGCATGAATATACAAATAAAAAGAGCATTTGAAGTGACTTTAGTTTTAAACCAAGAACAACAAAAACTAATAACTACACAAGATACGGTAGAAGGTATATTAAAAGAAAATAACATACCTGTATCAGAACTGACAAGGTAACTCCAGGACTAGATCAAAAATTGAATCAAGAAAAAGAGATAAAAATAGTAAGAGTTGAAGAAAAGTTAGTTACACAAACTGAAGATGTTGGATATGAAGTTGAAACTTTATACGATAATAACTTTGAAATAGGCAAGATTGAAAAAGTACAAAATGGATCTTATGGTAAAAAAGAAGCTACTTATAAAGTAATATACAGTGACGGAAAAGAAGCTAGCAGACTCCTAGTTTCTGAAACTACTATACAAGAGCCAACTAATGAAATAGTGAAGAAGGGAACTAAAGATTTTATAGTTACATCAAGAGGCGAGACAAAAACTTTTAAAAGATCATTAACAGTAAGTACTAGTGCTTATACAGCTGGATTTGAAAGTACAGGTAAAAGACCTGGAGATAAAGGATATGGTAAAACACGTATGGGAACAACAGTAAGACCAGGAGTTATAGCAGTAGATCCTAAGGTTATACCTTTAGGAAGCAAGGTGTACATACCTTATCTAGGAATGACGTGTGTAGCAGAAGACACAGGTGGAGCTATAAAAGGAAACAAGATAGACATATATATGCAGAACTTATCTAAAGCAAATGCATTCGGAAGAAAAAATCTAAAAGTATATGTTTTAAAGTAATTTAATAATTATAATAAGTATTCCCAATATTGTTTTGGTTAAAAATAATATTGGGAATTTTAATTATACATAAATAAGATTTTCGTATATAATTAACATAGTAAAATGAGCTATGCGGTAGCATAAGCGAATTTTAATATAGATTTTAGAGGTGATTAATCTGATAAAAGAAATAATAGTAGTTGAAGGAAGAGATGATGTAACGGCTGTTAAAAAGGCAGTAGATGCTGAGCTTATAACAACAGGTGGATTTGGATTTCCAAAAGGAGTTATGAGTAGAATTAAAGAAGCACAAAAAAGAAGAGGGGTTATAATATTTACAGACCCTGATTTTGCAGGAGAAAAAATAAGAAAAAAAATAGCAGCTGAAATACATGGATGCAAGCACGCATTTTTACCAAGAGAAGAAGCAATAAAGGATGGAGATATAGGCATTGAGAATGCATCTGTTAAAAGTATAATAACAGCTTTAAATAAAGTTAGAACAGAAAATATACAAAAAAGAGAAGAATTCACTCAAAGAGACTTAGTTAGAAATAAACTTATAGGGTTTGAAGATGCATCAACAAAGAGAGATGAGCTTGGGAAAATATTAGGTATAGGATATGGAAATGCCAAGCAATTTTTAAGCAGACTGAATAATTATGGAGTAACAAGAGAAGAATTTGAAGAAGCACTTAAAAATATAGATAAATAGGAGCGATTACATGGAAAAGCTTTCAACATACAGAAATACAAAAGATGTAGTAGACAAATATAAATTTAAGTTTTCAAAATCACTAGGACAAAACTTTTTAATAGATTCAAATATAATCGATGAAATAATAAATGGAGCAAGAATTACTGAAGATGATTATGTAGTTGAAATAGGACCAGGAATAGGTACACTGACTAAAGAAATAGCAAATATTGCTAAAAAAGTAGTGGCGGTAGAGATAGACAGAAAACTTATACCTATACTTAAAGACACTTTATCTGAATGTGATAACGTAGAGGTTGTAAATCAAGATATACTAAAGGTTGATATAAAGGAACTTGTAAATGAAAAATTTGATGGAAAACCTATAAAGCTTGTGGCAAACCTTCCTTATTATATAACAACACCTATTGTAATGAAGTTTTTGGAAGAAGATATAGTTGTAAGTGATATAGTAGTTATGGTTCAAAAAGAAGTAGGAGATAGAATGAGTGCAACTCCATCTACTAAAGCTTATGGGTCTTTATCGGTTGCGGTACAATACTATAGTGAACCTCACATAGTGGCCAATGTTCCCAAAAGTATGTTTATACCTCAACCTAATGTAGACTCTACAGTAATAGCTCTAAGAGCTCACGAGGAGATAAAACACGACTTAAAGGATAAGGAGTTGTTCTTTAAAGTAGTAAAAGCGGCTTTCTCAAAGAGAAGAAAAACTATATTAAATGCAATAAGTTCATACGATATAGATCTTTCTAAAGAAGAAGTAAATCAAATACTAGAAGAAGCGTCGGTAGACCCTAAAAGAAGAGGGGAAACTCTAACTATAGACGAGTTTGCTAATTTAGCTAATAAAGTATATGACAAACTAAAAGATAAATAAGTAAATAAAGTATGCATCTTATCCCCCCTTAAAACATATAAATAATAATATAGATTTATTGTAATGGGGGGATAGCATTGAGAAAAAGATATAAAAGAGATTATATGATACTAGAATCAAAAGACCCATCATTTAGATTGAAAGAAAAAATATCACCTAAGGCATTTGCGAAAATTGAGACGAAAGAAGAACACGTAAATATAATGATTTACGTTGAAAATGTAAAGTATGTTAAATCAGGATATAGAATAATTTTAATACAAGATGATTTAACTACAAGGGATATAGGAAGGGTTTTAGTTAATGAAAGTGGTAAAGGAGAATTTAAAATAAATTTTAACGAAGAAAATTTAGATGTAAAAAGTATAGCACTAACACACGAAAAAGATATACCTCTAATAGGATTTAAAGGAAAAATGATAGATAATTACCACGAACTTATAAATCAAAATACAAAAAGAGAAGAAGCAGTAGTTGAAGATTTTAATAGAGAAGATGAAATAGAGACAATTATCGATCCTATAAAAGAAACAATAGAGGTTGAGTTAGATGAAAAAGAAGAACTAGAAAAAATAGAAGAAGTGATAGAACTTAAACAAGAAGAAGTAGAAAGAAAAGAAGAAGTAGAAAGAAAAGAAGAAGTTAAAAACGATAAAAAAAAAACCCAAGAAAAAAATCCTTATTTTCAAGAGGAAAAGAGAGAAGAAAAAATAGATAATAGTCAACATGAAGATCAAGATATAGATAGAAAAAAATGTGACGAAAAAGATGAAAAAGTATACCTTATACCTAGAAAACTAAAAAAATTATTGAACAAACATAAAGAAATAAAACCATTTATAAAAGATATAAACAATACTAGATGGTGGAGAATGGATATAAATCCTTTAACCATGTGTAGTTATATAATGCCTTATTTGGGATATATAAACTATATAAATTATACTATATATTCAGATGTGACGTCTCTATCATACAAGTATAGACACTATATATTTGGAATAAAATATAGCTGTGATGGAAAGAGAAAGTATTATATCTATGGAATACCTGGAAGACGTAATGAACAACCAGATGAAGGTGAGACTGGTTTTTGTAACTTCATACCATGTGATGACAAAAATAAAACCTATGGATACTGGATATGCTGTATAGATTGCAAAAGCAGATTGATAGCAGTACCAGACAAATAAAATGAAACTTAACTTTAAAATACGGTAATGAATTTTTTGAAACTTTGAAAATTCATTACCGTATTTTTTTTCGAAACTATAATGTATAGTACTAAATATATTATTCAAATCAGTTTTTATTTTAAACGAAGAATGGTATAATAATTACTTGGATGGATATGGGTAAAAATGATGATAATAATGTATTAAATTACTTTAGAATGAATAAAGAAATAATACTTGATAAAAATAATAAAGTAGCAAAATATACAGATAAAGATACCATTTGACTCAAATCAATAATACTATACATATGGGTATTTAGCTTTCGGATAAAGTTGAATACCCATTATCAAATTAGGAGGCATTATGGAAACAAGATACGAAGAATCAACAAGCGTCACCATAAAATCTATAATAATAAATATCGTATTAACAGTTATAAAGCTATTTGCAGGTTTTGTTGGAAACTCAAATGCTATGCTTGCAGATGGAATGCATTCTGCTTCTGATATAGCTACATCTGTAGGAGTCTTGATTGGAAACTACATATCGAAAAAGCCGCAGGATAGTGAGCATAACTATGGTCATGAAAAAGCTGAAACCTTAGTTGCATTCGTGCTAGCACTAATTCTATTATTTGTTGGGACTGAGATCGGGTTTAATTCTTTTAAACTTTTATTTAATCTAGATCAAGTAAAAGTACCTACTATGCTTCCGCTTATCGTTGGAATTATATCTATATTTTTTAAAGAGTATCAATATAAGATAACAATAAAAGTAGCAAATAAGATTAACTCGCCATCCCTTAAGGCTGATGCTTGGCACCATAGATCAGACTCTTTATCAACTGTGGGAGCTTTAGTAGGAATAATAGGAGCTATGCTTGGGTTTAAGGTTTTAGATCCACTTGCAGGAGTAGTAGTTTCATTATTCGTAATAAAAGTTGGTATAGATATATTAATGTCATCATCTAATGAACTTATGGATTATTCTATAGAAAAAGAAGAAAAAGATAAGCTTAATAATATAGCTATGAATACAAAAGGGGTTTGTAATGTCAAAAGCTTTAAAAGTAGACGACATGGAGCCATGGCATATATAGACCTAACAATATGCGTAGATGGAAAAATCAGTGTATTTGACGGACATGAAATATCACACAACGTAGAACAAAATATAATAAACAGTGCAGATAATATAAAAGCCGTTATAGTTCACGTTGAACCAAAGATGGATTGCTGTGAAAAATGCAATCATAAGACTACAATATAACGAGGTGATCATAGTGAATAAAAAAGTTATAAAATCGATACTAATATTTTCGGGAATAGTATTTTTATTAAGTTTTTTCATAACAAGTGTAAAGACTAAACCAAAAGAAGAACAAACAACTAGCACACTAAATCAAGAAGTAAACCTTATGAATTCCTTATTAAAAAAACAAAATATAACACTATCAAATAAGAATATAAAAGATATAACAATAGAAGAAGACTATTTTAATGACTTTAAATACTACATCCAAAAAAACAAGAAAATAGAAAAAATTGAATTTGATGAAATATTAACTGGGTATGCAGATGATATAAAGTTTAGCACAGACTTTAACTATATAAAAATAATGAAAGATAAAGACACTCAATATTTCGATATATCAGATGAACAAACCAAAGGGCTAAAAAGTCTTATGGATAAAGCCATAAATACATCATTTGATACAATTAAAAAAGTTCAAGACAAAATGACAGTTCAAATATCTTATAAGAACAAACAAAAACAAATAGATAATGTAAAAGAATTCAATGATAAAATACATAAAAAATCAAATATAAGCGAATACAAAGCATCAAAACTTATGGATGAGGTCAAAGAAAACTTCGATATAAACATAAAATTAGATGATTACGAAATATACGCAAAAACATTAGGAAAAACTGGACTTGGGATATACTACAAAGACTATACAGCATACTATGAAATAGACGATACATTATACAACTACCTGTGTGATGTATTATTCATAGAAAAAAACAGTAATGAATCAGATGATTCGGGATACGACTGGGTTCAAACAATCAAAGTAGAAGATAAAATAAATGACATACAAGAAGAACTAGAGGGAGAACTAAAAGACGAGTTAGTAAGATATTTATTTAGAGAAATTAAAGAACCAGTTGAATTTAAAGAATATGAATTTGAAAGATACCACTTAAATCTTAAAGGTGAGTCAAAAGATCAAGACATAACAGTATACGAAAATCATATAAAGATAAAAGATAAATACTATAAAATAAACGGAGCAGATCTAATTGTAGATTCTGTGGTAAATAATATGTAAATAAAAGACATTTGAAGAGTACAATTTCATAAGTATATTAGTGGTTAAGCGAAAAATGACACTCACTTAAATACCGCTACTTAATTAATGTTTTAATAAAACTACAGATTTTGCTTTATAAAATATCCTAAAACTTCTTAAACTCCCTGCGGTCAGACAAAGAAGTTTCTTAACGGATATTTTAACAGCACAATCTAAGTTTTATAGAAAAACATTAATCTAAAAGTAGCTAACATTTAAATGAGCGTCATTTTTGAATTTAGCTATTTATTGATTGAGTGGATTAAAAAAATATTTTCAAATAGAAAAATTATTTCTTTTCCAATCTTTTTTCATTTCAATCAAATTCTGTTTATGAACATACAAATGTAAATGCTTTTAAATTAAGGAAGCTAGAATTTGTCTAAATATCTTTGATTATTAAGAGGAAAATATTGTACAGTATAGAAATGATAATTAATGATTTAGTGCATAATCGTAATATATGACGGAACATTGAAGGGGGGAGTTTTTATGAATTTAAAAATAAGAGAAGCAATTGATAATGATTATATTGATATTAGCAATCTTGTTAGAGACGTACATAAATTACATGTCAAAAATAGACCAGATATTTATTTAGAAGTGGATAATCCTTTGCTAAAAGATAAATTTGAAGATTTATTGAATAGTAATAATACAAAGTTATTTGTAGTAGAAGATATTTATAACAACGAGTTGATAGCATATAGCATTATTCAAATTATGCACCAAAGGAATATTCAGTTACTTGTACCATCTAAATTTATTTATATAGATGATTTTTGTGTTAAATCGAACCATCAAAAGACTGGTCTTGGAAAATTTTTATTCAACTACATCGTAGATTATGCAAAATCAGAAAATATTTCATCTATACAGTTGACCGTAAGTGAATTTAATAAAAATGCTATTAAGTTTTATGAAGCATTGGGAATGTCAACAAGAAATAGAAAAATGGAATTAAATTTATAGTAATCTTAAAAATTTTATTCAAGTTAAATTCCCCTTTCTAAAAATATTATAACGGTCTGCAATAGTAGAGCAATCATAATAATTACTAATAGAATGGCAACTATTTAATAGGGGTCAAGGTCGATTTTACTAAATGGTAAATAATACTAAAAACTGTCTATGAAAATGTTAGTGAATGCTTTTAGATATTTTGATTAATATAACTTAGTTTTTGGTGTTTAATAATCCGTTAAGAAATTTGCGTGTCTGACCGTAGGGAGTTCGTAAATTTTAGGATTATTAATAAGGCAAAAGCTTAGTTATATTCAAAATA
>CALODI010000038.1:0-424681 GCA_942492135.1 uncultured Peptostreptococcaceae bacterium | reverse complement strand
AGAATGTAAAAAATATATTTTATTGAACAAGGTAGAATGTGATGAAAGAAAAAAAATAGCATTACAAATTATAGAGTTAGTAATTAAAAGCAAATTTGATGTAATGGGTATTACTGTATCTAGTATTATTAATGAAAAAAAAAGTTTTTAATTGGAGTGGTAGACTTTGATTACAGGTATTATTATGGCAGCAGGATTTTCTAAGAGAATGAATAAAGACAAATTAATACTTGATTTTAAAGGAATTTCTATTATTGAAAGAGTTATTAAAGCAGTAAAACAATCTAATGTAGATAAAATAATATTGGTATATAGAGAAGAAAAAATAAAAGAAATAGGAATAAAAAACGGAATAAAAACAGTTTATAATAATATGGCGCAAATAGGACAAAGTCAGTCTATAAAATTAGGTATTAATGCTTCATCTATAGAAACAAAGGGATTTATGTTTTTTGTTGGAGATCAACCTTTTTTAGATTCTCTTTTATTATAAATAAATTAATAGATGTTTTTAAAGAACAAAATAATAATATAGTAACACCTATATATAAAGAGAAAAGAGGAAATCCGATAATTTTTTCTTCCGATCTAAAAGATGAACTTCTTAAAATTGAAGGGGATAAAGGCGGGAAGAGTATTATTAAAAAAAGATATGATGAAGTTAAGTTTCATTTATTTTGATAATGATATTTCTAGACTAGATATAGATACGATAGGATGAATATATAAAATGGAGATGAAGTAAGATGCTTGAAAATGTTGTTGTAATAAAAGAGGGTGGAGGAGATATTGCAACAGGTATTGCTCATAAGCTATATATAAGAGGATTCAAGATATTAATACTTGAAATATAATAACCAACTATGGTTAGAGGAACTGTTTCGTTTGCTAGTGCAGTATTTGATTGTGAGGTCTTGATTGAAGATGTAAAATCAGTAAAAGCATATAAAATAGAGGATATATACAAAATATGGAATGCTAATAATATACCTGTGATTGTAGATGCTAAATGTAAAATAATAGATGAAATAAAAGTAGATATTTTAGTAGATGCTACATTAGCAAAAAGAAATTTAGGGATGAATGAAAAATGGCTCCTATTACAATTGGTGTTGGTCCCGGATTTGATGCGGGTGAAGATGTAGATGTTATTGAAACAAGTGGGGGTCATAATTTAGGAAAATTGATATTGAAAGGATATACAGGGCGATACGGGAGTACCTGGTAAAATATTAGGATATGGTAAAGAAAGAGTATTAAAGAGCAAACGTAAAGGAACAATAAATAATCTATCAGACATAGGAGATATAATTAAAAAGACCAAATAGTTGCTTATGTAGATGGTGAACCTGTAAAAGCTTCTATTGATGGTATTTTAAGAGGAATAATAATGAATGGTTCCAAGGTTAAAAAAGGTCTTAAAATAGCAGATATTGATCCTAGGGAAATAAAAGAATATTGTTTTACTATTTCAGATAAAGCTAGATCTGTTGCAGGAGGAGTTTTAGGAAGCTATCTTATACATGAAAAACATAACGAGGGAGTGTGAATAAATTGGAATATGAAGTTTTAAATCAAATAACAGATGAGATAAAGTCAAATAAAAAAGTAGCATTAGCTACCATAACTAGAGTAGAAGGTTCTACACCAAGAAAAGAAGGTTCTATGATGGGAATTAAGGAAGACGGAACTATTTTTGGAACTATAGGTGGAGGTACTTTAGAATTAGTTGTAATGGAGAATGCTAAAAAATGTATTATAAATGGAGAAAGTAAAAACTTTAATTTTAAGTTAACGGATGATGAAGGAAGTCTGCATATGCAGTGTGGTGGTGAAGCAGATGTTTTTATTAAAATTTTTAATCCTTTAGATAAGTTGTTTATCATTGGAGGAGGACATATTGGACTTGAATTATATGAATTAGGGAAGATGCTAGATTGTTACACTATCATAGTTGAAGATAGAGAGGAATTTTGTAATATGAATAGATTTCCAAAGGCTGATGAGTTGAAATTTGGAAATATAGAAGAAGTTTTACAGGAATATCCCATAGATAATAGTAGTTATATAGTTATTGTAACGAGAGGACATAGACATGATGAGGTTGCTTTAAAATCTGTTATAGATAGTAATGCTAAATATATAGGTATGATTGGGAGTAAAAACAAAACAAAGTATATTATGGATAATCTTAAAAGTGAAAAAGTAGCTCAAGAAAAATTAGATAAAGTATATGCTCCTATTGGTATTAATTTAGGAGGAGAGACACCTAAAGAAATTGCTTTTAGTATTATGTCTGAGATACTTGTGGTAAAAAATAATGGAACTCTTAATCATTTGAAAGATATTAAAAAATAGTATGATTTAGGGAAAAAATAGAAATAAAAAATTTATTGATTTTTATGTGAAATTAGGTTAGAATTAACTTTATAAAATTTTGCAAGATAAAAATAAAATAGTACCACTCATATAATTAGGGAGATATGGTCCCTGAGTTTCTACAGAGTAACCGTGAATTATTCAACTATGGGTGTTTAGGCATGCATTAAGAGCATAAAATCACAGTATAATTATATGTATTTTTGTAATACGAATAATGTACTTGAAAAGTTCTATGATACTGATAGACATGAAGGAATAGATACTAAACCCCCATTTTTCTAAAATGGGGGACTTTTTTCATTTCTAAGGAAATTATACAATTTTTAATCTATGGATAATATTGATGAAATGACTGAAGTAGCAACTATTTTGAGCAACGGAGCCCGTTAGGACTCGTTGGCGACATGAGCTATGCGATAGCATAAAGTGAATTTTTTATCATTTTAAGGAGGATAAGATGAAATTATTAAAAGAAATTATAGTTGAAAAAGGTAAAGTTAGAGGGGAAGATGTTTTAAAAGTTGATAGTTTTTTGAATCATCAAATAGATATAAATTTATTGAATGAAATGGGGAAAGAATTTAAAAATCGTTTTAAAGATAATAATATAACTAAAATTTTGACTATAGAGGCTTCTGGGATTGCGATAGCAGCAATAGCAGCTCAATATTTTAACGTTCCTGTAGAATTTGCTAAAAAAGTAGAAAGTAAAAATGTAGATAATGATAATGCATATGAAAGCAAGGTTTATTCATTTACTAAAGATAAAACTTATTCAATCAGGGTTTGTAAAGATTATCTAAATTCTTCAGATAATATATTAGTATTGGATGATTTTTTAGCTAATGCACAGGCAGCATTAGGACTAAAAGATTTAGTGGATCAATCGGGAGCTAGTTTGGCTGGTATTGGAATTGTTATAGAAAAAGGATTTCAAGATGGAGGCAAGCTCTTAAGAGATAGTGGAATAAAAGTAGAATCTTTAGCTATTGTTAAGTCTATGAGTACTGATGGAATTGAATTTGATTAATATTAAGTTAATCTACAAGGGAATTTAACGAACTTAAACAGTTGGATGAAATGATTATAATACGCATAAAAGAAACGAAAAATAAAATATTTACAAAAATGTTCGTGAAAAACGAGTTTTATGTTATAATGATTTTAGAAAAAGTTTTAACTATAAAAAATTATTATTCTTACAATAAAGCATTAGGGGGAAAAGATATGAACAAAGATAATGAAATATATGATTTAGATGGGATTCCACCGCTACATAGAGCAATACCATTAGGATTACAACATATACTTTCAATGTTTGCAGGAAATGTAGCACCTTTAATTATTATTGCGAATGCTATGAATTTACCTGTTGATGAAAAAACGTTCTTAATCCAATGTGCTATGTTTGTAGCTGGAGTAACTACTTTAATTCAGCTTTATCCTATCGGACCAATAGGAGCAAAACTTCCTATTGTTATGGGTACAAGTTTTGGATTCTTACCTGTAGGAATAAGCATATCTGCACAATACGGACTTGCTGGAGTACTTGGGGCATCTTTTATTGGAGGTTTTTTTGAAATTATAATGGGTGCATTTTTAAAACCATTAAGAAAATATTTTCCACCTGTTGTAACAGGAACGGTACTATTATCTATAGGATTATCTCTTTTGCCAGTAGGAATAAAATACTTTGCAGGTGGGGTTGGTGCGAAAGACTTTGGATCACCATCAAATCTTCTTTTAGGAACAATTGTTTTAGTAACTGTATTGTTTTTTAATCAATATACAAAAGGAATCACAAGTATGTCATCTATATTAATTGGTATTTTAGTAGGATATATCGTTGCTATTCCAATGGGAAAAATTGATTTTTCTGCTGTATCACAAGCTAAATGGGTATCTTTTCCCACACCATTTAAATATGGAATGACATTTCATTTAGATGCAATTGTTGGAATGCTTTTAATGTATATTTTAACAACGGTAGAAACTGTTGGAGATATTTCGGGAATTACAATGGGCGGAGCTAATCGTGAAGCTACTGATAAAGAACTTTCAGGAGGAGTTATGGCAGATGGATTAGGAAGTTGTTTAGCTGCTATCTTCAATGTGTTACCAAATACATCTTTTAGTCAAAATGTTGGGTTAGTTGCATTGACGGGTATTATGAGTAGATTTGTAGTTGCTATAGGAGCAGTATTCTTAATTATAACTGGATTATTTCCAAAGGTTGGAACTGTTGTTGCTTTAATGCCACAAAGTGTATTAGGTGGAGCTACTATTGTTATGTTCTCGATGATAGCTATTAGTGGAATTAACCTTATTACAAAAGAACCTCTTACTGGAAAGAATAGCATGGTTGTTGCTGTTGCAATGGGACTAGGGTTTGGACTTGGTTCTGTACCAGAAGCAATTGCATGTTTCCCAGAGTCAGTAAAAATGATCTTTGGAGGATCGGGAATGGTTGTTACAGGAACTATTGCAATTATATTAAATATTATTTTACCAGAAAATCGAGGAAAAAATTAGAACATAACACTAATAAAGCTCTTTCTGAAGCATAGAATGAATTTCTTTAAACAAAGGCATATATTGAAAACAATATTATGCCTTTTATTTAATTATTCGAAACCCAAAAGTTCTAAAACTCCATCCTCTTAAGGCTCGAGATAAGAACTTAATAGCTTCTGAATTAAGTTTTGATTTATAAGGAAATTATACAATATATTAATTTAAGGGAGGAATACAATTGATTTCTATACAAAATTATGTATTTCCTGAAACATTGGAAGAAGCGTATGGTATTTTAAAATCTAAAAAAAATAATACTGTATTAGGAGGCTGTGCTTTTTTAAGAATGGGTTCGAAAAAAATTGGAACAGCCATTGATTTATCTAGACTTAATTTAAACTATATAAAAGAATGTGATGAAATAATTGAAATTGGAGCCATGGCTACTTTTCGTGAAATAGAAACAAGTCCTATTTTAACAAAATACTTTAATGGGGTTTTGTCTGAATCTGTAAAAAACATAGTAGGAGTTCAACTCAGAAATAATGTAACAATAGGTGGAACTGTTTATTCAAAATATGGATTTTCGGATTTGATTACAGCTTTACTTTCATTAGATGCTGATGTAGTACTTTATAAACAAGGAAGAAAATCTTTAGAGGAATTTCTAGAAAAAAGATTTGAGAAAGATATCTTAACAAAAATTATTATTCCAAAAACAAATAGAAAAGCAGTATTTAAATCAATGAGAAATTCAAGTAGTGATTATGCAATATTAAATATAGCTGTTTCAAAAGAAAATACAGATTTTAAAATAGTAGTTGGAGCAAGACCTCAAAGGGCAAAAAAAGCAAAAGAAGCTTCCTTATACTTAGGAAAAAGTAAATTAACTAGTGAAGATATTGAAAAAACATCAATTATTGCTGCAAAAGAATTGAATTTTGGAAGCAATATAAGAGGTAGTAAAGAATATAGAGAGGCAATTTGTAAAGTCCTTGTAAAAAGAGCTTTAATGGAGGTCTTATAATGAAGATAGAAGTTACAATTAATAATAAAAAGATGACGATGGAAATAGAATGTGATGAATTCTTATCAGATACATTGAGAAGATACGGGTTTCTAAGTGTAAAAAAAGGATGTGATACAGGATCTTGTGGATTGTGTACAGTATGGATAGAGGATAAGCCTGTTCTTTCATGTTCAATTCTTTCGGCAAGGGTTAATGGGGAAAAAATTACAACTATCGAAGGTGTTCAAGAAGAGGCAAGAGAATTCGCTGAGTTTTTAGTAAATGAAGGAGCAGAACAATGTGGATTTTGTAGTCCCGGATTTATCATGACTGTACTTGCGATGAAGAGAGAACTTAAAAATCCTACAGCGGAAGATATTGTTCATTACTTAACAGGAAATCTTTGTAGATGTACAGGTTATGTTGGACAGTTAAGAGCAATAAAAAAATATATGGGGGTAGTATAAGTATGAGTGTTGTAAATAATGCAATTTCAAAAATTGACGGAATGGATATTGCAACGGGGAAACCTGTTTACACAGATGACTTAGATAATAATTCATTAGTTGTAAAAATTCTTAGAAGCCCTTATGCTTTTGCAAAAATCAAACATATTGATACACAAAAAGCAGAAAAATTAAATGGAATTGAATGTATACTTACATACAAAGATGTTCCAACTGTAAGATTTACAACGGCAGGTCAATCTTATCCTGAGCCATCTCCTTATGATAGATTGATTTTAGATGAATATGTTCGCTATATAGGAGATGAGGTTGCAATTATTGCTGCAGTAGATGAAAAAACTGCACTAAAGGCTATGAAATTAATTAAGGTTGAATATGAAGTATATAAACCTGTTTTGGACTTTGAAAAAGCACAAGAACATACATCGATTGTTCATCCAGAAGATGATTTACATGTTAATTTTGATATTGGTATGGATAAAGAAAAAAATATAGCAGCTTCTTATAAAACAGAAGTTGGAGATGTAGAAGTTGAGCTTAAAAATAGTGAGGTTGTGGTTGAAGAAACGTATTATACTCAAGCACAGGCTCATGGAATGATGGAAACATATCGTGCATTTAGTTATATGGATCATAATGGAAGACTTACAATTGTAAGTGCTACACAAATTCCTTTTCATGTTAGAAGAATAGTTGCAAGAGCTTTACAAATTCCAAAGAGTAAAATTCGTGTAATAAAACCTAGAATCGGTGGAGGGTTTGGTGGAAAGCAAACAGCATCCGTAGAAGTTTTTCCAGCAATAGTTACACTTAAAACAGGAAAAGCAGCTAAAATTGTCTACGATAGAAAAGAAACATTTAGCTGTACAACTAGTCGTCATGCAATGAAAATTAAAGTAAAAATAGGATCGGATGAAGAAGGTAATATTAACGCTATAGATATGCACGCTCTATCTGATACAGGTGCATATGGTGAACATGCATGGACTGTATTTAGTGTTGCAGGACATAAGACACTTCCATTATACAATCAAGCAAAAGCAGTAAGATATATGGGAAATGTAGTTTACACAAATAAAATGACAGCAGGAGCTTTAAGAGGATATGGTGTTACTCAGGGAATATTTGCATTAGAATCAGCAATTAATGAATTAGCAGCTAAGTTAAATATAGATCCTGCAAAACTTCGAGAAAAGAATATTATAAAAGAAGGAGATACTAATCCTATTTTAGGAGGCTCTAAAGATGGACAACCTGTTGCTTTAGCAAGTTGTACTCTTGATAAATGTATTGAAAAAGGAAAGAAACTTGTTGGATGGAGTGAAAAGTATCCTAGAAAAGATATGTGTAATGGAAAAGTTAGAGCTGTTGGTATGGCAATAACAATGCAGGGGTCTGGAATACCGGGAATTGATACAGCTTCAGCAGTAATTAAATTGAATGATGATGGATTTTATACTCTTTTATTAGGTGCTACAGATATGGGACAAGGATCAGATACTATTCTTGCTCAAATGGCAGCAGATGTTTTAGAAACTACAATGGATAAGATAATTGTACATACTGCTGATACGGATATTTCTCCATATGATACAGGTTCATATGCTTCTAGTACAACTTATGTTACTGGAAATGCTGTTATAAAAGCTGCCGAAGATATGAAAAATAAGATATTAGAAAATGCAGCAAAGCTTTTAAATATATCAAAAGAAGACTTAGTGTTTGATGGATTATCTGTAAAAACAATAAATGAAGAAAATGTATTGTCTCTTGATGAGATAGCACAGCGTCTATCAATAGGAGAAGGAAAAAATCAATTGATTGGAGTAGGTTCTTTTGGTGGAGAAACAAGTCCACCTCCGTTTATTGCAGGATTTGCTGAGGTAGAAGTTGATAAAGAAAGTGGTAAAATAGATTTGATTGATTATGTTGCAGTTGTTGACTGTGGAACGGTTATAAATCCAAAACTTGCACGAATTCAAGTTGAAGGAGGACTAGTTCAAGGAATAGGAATGGCAATGTATGAGGATGTTAGATATAGTGATGCCGGAAAAATGCAAACAAATACATTTATGCAGTATAAAATTCCTTGTAGGAAAGATATAGGAAAGATAACTGTAGATTTTGAATCTAGTTATGAACCAACTGGTCCTTTTGGAGCAAAATCTATAGGTGAAGTTGTAATCAATACTCCACCACCAGCAATTGCACATGCTGTTTATAATGCAGTTGGTGTGAATATTAGAAGTTTACCTATTACACCTGAAAAGATTCTAACAGGAATATTAGAAAAATAAAATATAGGGATTTAGCATAAATCACCTTCTGAAATTTATTACGTATTATATAAGAGATAAAATTTTGGAGGTGATTTTATGTTTTTTAATCCACTTATGATATTGAAAAATTATGAAAATTCATATAGACAAGATCAGAAAAATATAGATTATATAATTAAAGGAATAGAAAGTGATTTTCCTAATATGTATAATCAAGGAATGAACAAAAATATGGTTACATCTTTACTTAGATTTATTGTTAATTATGTACAAGACAATCGTTATAAATACAAAGGGCCAAAAGAAGAAATAGCTGACTATTTATTAAAGGACTTGAAGAAACAACATTCATGGATCTTTTTCATATTGAGTATTTATGGAGTAGAACAGCAAAGAATATATAGACTATTAAAAAGAATAATAATATTTATTTTATCATATACTGAAAAACCAACTCCTGTAGATGATATTCAAAAAGAAGTTAGAAGAATAACAAATATAATTAGAGATACAACAAATATATTTAATAGATTAGAAAAAATTGGAGTACCACGAAATGAAGTCAGAAGCATAGTAAGAAGAGTTGTTGCATTTACTTTAAGAAGTATTGATATATATAATCCACCTTTAGATATACAACAAGCTTCTCAACGAATTTTAAGAAATCTAATAAGATCTAATACAAGTGTTATTAGAGATATAAGATATTATGGAGTTACAATTCCTGAAGTTAGACCGGTTTTGAGAAGGATAATAACAATAACATTAAGAAATATTAGTTATAAGAATAAATATTAGTTTTAAGGGGTTATATCAAAATCATTCTGATATAACCCCTTTTTTATAATGAATAGGAAATTATAATTCTTTTGTAATGTGAATAACATTGATGGAAGGACTGCACTTGCAACCATTTTGAGCAACGAAGCCCATTGGGATCGTTGGTGACATGAGTCAGTGAGTAGCTACTAGACGAATTTTAGTAAGTTGAAGCGTCAAATATATTGTTTAATTCATCTAAATTTAAGTAAGGTTCCCCAATTTTCATATTATCTACTTTTCCGTTTTTAGTTAATATGAAAAGTCCTTTAGATTGAGGGGTAACTTTATCTCCTATTATATAGAAGTATACATTTGAGTTAGATGCTTTTACTACTACCTCTACAGTAGGAGTGTCTACATTTAACTTAGAGTTTAATTCAGATACATCTGTACCTTTTAAAGAATTTTTTGCACTATCAAATGAAAAGTCATCAAGATCTATAACTTTTTGGTTAGCATATTGAATTATCTTGTAATCTGTATCAGAGTAATCTGCCTTAGTAGAACCAGTAAACTCATCTATTTTAACATCACTAAGTTCACCGTATTGAGAATATAACTTTAATGCTGAGTTTTCTTGGCTGTCCTTAATAGGGTATATAAACTCAAGAGTCATAGTTTCACCAGGTTCTTCGCCTTCAAGATCTGCCTTGTCTACATAAATTACTGATAAATAAGGTTCTTTACCCTCTAATAGACTGTCTGTATTATCTAAAAAGTGGTAATTATCCTTGTTATTTATTATAGACTTTGCTGTTTCCATTGTTATAGAGTTTTCATCAGAAATAGTATACTCTATTGAAGCTTTTTCACTAGATGTATTACTTTGCTCGCTAATTACAGAGTTTTCTTGATTTGATGATTGTTGAGATTCTGTTGAACAACCTACTAATAGAGTAAGTGATATAGCTACTATTGAAATTGACTTTGAAAACTTTTTGTAATTTTTAATCATAATAATCCTCCTCTTAATTTCATGGGAATCCCTTTTTATTAAATTGAATGGTAGAATTTAATATTCTTTTACTTGAAATGGTAATTCATTTTAGTTTACAAGTGCAATTTTAAAATGTCAATACATAATTCATTCGATGACTAGTCAATCTAATACACTTATTTTCTATAAGGGAAAGATAAAAATGGACACGTTCTTGGATAAGTTAAGTGTGGGAAATGTTTTTTAAAAAAATTTAATTTTATTTAAATGGGTATGAATAAATAATATAATGAAGTAGTGATAAAATTACATTAAAATTGTAAGAAAATGTGTGTAAAAACAAATAATATAGCACAAAAACATATTATATATACTATATGGTGTAAAGTTATTTAATAGTGTATAATAAATGGGACATATGTCCTTCAAAAACGAAAAACGACAAATTATAATGAAGTTAGGAGGAATTTAATTGAAAGAGATATTGAATAAGGATTATCCAATATTTAAACTTATATTAAATTCAGGTAGTTCTACTTTAGAAAAATGGGAAGTTTTGAAGTATGAGCAGGGAAGTGTAATATGCAAGTTCAATGATGTGTATGAATATTTTTATGTAATAGTGAGTGGAAGCGTCAATGTATACCATACGTCAGAAAAAGGGAAAACGTATTCTCAATCTATATATAAGGAAGGAAGTTATTTCGGAGAATTAGAGATATTCGAAAGCTTGCCTTATATATGTGAAATAAAAAGCATAACAGATGTAACTTTAATTAGAATGAGAAAATCAGATTTTATTAAATGGATTGAATCTGACAATAAGATAACTTTGTATCTTTTAAAAAGTTTATGCAAAATAAGCTATGACTTATCTAAAAAAGCAATAGAAGATACACTATATTCGTTGAAATTTAGAATTTGTGATTATCTCATACTGGCTTATGAAAAAAGAGAAAAGAAGAAATTAAATAATTTTTATATAAGTAAGAATCAGTTAAGTGAGCAGTTTGTGGTTACAAAGAGAAGCATAAATAGAATACTCAAAGAAATAAGTGATAAAGGGTATATAAATGTAGATAGGTACAAGATACAGATAATAGATATAGACTCGCTTATAGATGAAAGAGAAGAAGAACGATTTTAAGCCTACGGGCTAATATAAAAGGAGGAGAATAAATTGAAAAAGAAATTATTAGGAATTTTAAGTATGACTTTAGTATTAGTAATGTTCTTAGTTGGTTGTGGATCAAAGGCACCTCAAGAAAGCAGTAATGAAGAAGGTGGATTAAAGGTTGGATTAGTAGTTGCTGGTGGTCTAGGTGATAGATCGTTTTATGACTCAAGTAATGAAGGATTAAAGATGGCAATAGAAAAATTAGGAGCAACAGGTAAAGTATTAGAATGTAAAAATGATGCAACATTATATACTGATCAATTAATTCAAGCTTCAAACATAAGTGATGTAGTAGTTGTTGTTGGATTTGAGTTTTATGATGTAATACAAGAAGTTGCAAAAGAATTTCCAAATAAGAAATACATATATATAGATAATGTAATAGAAGGTGTAGACAATATAACATGTATTGATTACAAAGAAAATGAAGGTTCTTTCTTAGCTGGAGCATTAGCTGCTATGAAGACTGAGACTGGAAAGATTGGAATGGTAGGAGGTATGGATATACCTGTTATAAGAAACTTTCAAGTAGGTTATGAAGCTGGAGCTAAATATGTAAATAAGGATATTCAAGTTGAAACTATATTTGCTGGAGATTTTGAAGACCCTGCAAAAGGTAAGGAAAGTGCACTTGCTCTTTATTCAAAGGGTGTTGATATAATATTCCAAGTTGCTGGGAAAACAGGAGAAGGAGTATTTGAAGCTGCTAAGGATACAAATAAGTTTGCAATAGGTGTAGACTCAGACCAAAGATATATAAACCCAGATAACATAATGGCTAGTATGGTTAAGGGTGTAGACTTATCTATATTTGAATCTTTACAAAAAATTCAAAACAATGAATTTGAAGCTGGTAAGGTATACGAGTATGGAGCTAAGGAAAATGGAGTATCTATGTCTTATGGAACAGATGATATGGCTAAATTAGTAGATGATGAGACTAAATCTAAGATAGATGATTTAACTAAGAAAATTATAGCTGGAGAAATAGAAGTACCAGAAGCTAAATAATTGAAAATCTTTAAAAATGAAAAAGAAGAAGATAATCTTCTTCTTTTTTTACCGAATAAATAGAAAAGAGAGGCCAACGTATGAGTAATGAAATTATAAAACTTGTAGGAGTTACAAAAAGATTTCCTGGAGTTCTTGCAAATGATAATATATCTCTTGATGTTAAAAAAGGTGAGATATACGCACTTGTAGGTGAAAATGGAGCTGGTAAATCTACTCTTATGAAAACTATGTATGGTCTTCATAGACCAACTGAAGGTCAGGTTTTTATAAAGGGAGAGCAGATAAAGGAATTTAGCCCAGCAACAGCTATACAAAAAGGTATAGGAATGGTTCACCAACACTTTATGCTAATACCATCATTCACTATAGCTGAGAATATAGTTTTAGGTAATGAGATAAAAAAGAATAGTGTTTTTTTAGATAAAGAAAAAGCTAAACAAGCTATAAGTGATTTATCAAAAGAGTACGGTCTTGAGGTAGATCCTACTGTGAAAATTGAAGATTCATCAGTTGGAGTACAACAAAGAGTAGAAATATTAAAAACCTTATATAAGGGAGCGGATATTTTAATATTAGATGAACCAACGGCTGTACTTACTCCTCAAGAAACTAAAGAGTTGTTTGTAGTTATAAAGAACCTGGTTAAAGAAAAGGATATGACAGTTATAATAATAACTCATAAGCTAAATGAGGTTATAGAAATATCGGATAGAGTAGGAGTTATGAGAGCAGGAAAGTTAATAGGTGTAGAAGAAACTAAAAATGTAACTGAGAAGAAGCTTGCAGAGATGATGGTTGGAAGAGAAGTCTTATTTGAAAATATAGAGAAAAAACAATACGACGGAGATATATTAATAAATATAGAAAATTTATGGGTTAAGGATAATAGAGGATTCGATGCTTTGAAGGGAGTAAAACTTTCTATAAAAGCTGGAGAAATACTGGGTGTTGCAGGTATTGAAGGAAATGGACAAAGTGAACTTATAGAAGCATTGGCAGGTATGAGAAAAGTAGAACAAGGTTGCATAACTATAAATAGCGTTGACGCTTCAAATTTATCTCCTAAGAAAATAAGAGATTTAGGAGTTGCACATATTCCAGAGGATAGACTTACTACTGGAATGAGCAAGGAGTCTTCTATAGAGGACAATATTCTAATGGGAAAACAACATGATGAAGAGTTTGCAGTTAAAGGAACACATCTAAAGAGAGATAGTATAAAGAAATATGCAAAACAACTAATAGAAAAATTTGATGTAAGGACTGCTTCTGAAGAAGTAAAGATAGGATCTTTATCTGGTGGTAATATGCAAAAGGTTGTAATTGCAAGAGAGTTTTCATTTGATACTCCTATACTTTTAATATCTCAGCCTACTAGGGGAGTGGATATAGGAGCTATAGAGTTTATACATGAACAAATTATAAAAAAGAGAAATGAAGGATGTGCAATTATATTAGTATCTGCGGAGCTTGATGAGATATTTAGGTTATCAGATAGAATAATAAGTATTTATGATGGAGAAATAACTGGAGAATTTAAGAGCACAGAGATAACTAAGCAAGATATAGGATATTACATGACAGGAAATAGAAATTAGGAAGGTGTTAATTATGAAAGGGAGAAAAAAGTTTGATTTTGAATATATAGGTTCTCTTTTACTCGCGATAGCTTTGGCTTTACTGATTGGAGCAGTCATAATGCTTTTAAATGGCAAAAATCCAGCGATGGGATATTTTGCTCTACTACAAGGGGCTTTAGGATCAAAGTATGCCATGGCTAGTACACTTGCAAAAACTGTTCCATTAATACTTACAGGACTTGCTACTGCGATATCGTTTAGAAGTGGAATATTCAATATAGGTGGAGAAGGACAGCTGTACCTAGGGGCATTTGCAGCAGCTTACGTAGGTTTTACATTTACTGACCTACCTGTTATTGTTGCTGTAATAGCAGCTATTTTAGTATCAGCTTTAGCAGGAGGATTTTATGCTTATATACCAGCTCTGCTTAAGGTTAAATATAATATAGATGAAGTTATAACTACTATAATGTTTAACAGTATAGCGATGCTTTTTACTAATTATTTAGTTAACTATCCATTCCAAGCTCAACAAGGAAAAATGGGTGGAACAGATATGATAGCGGATACTTACAAATTTCCAAAGCTTGTAGCTATGAGTAAGCTTAATACAAGTATATTTTATACTATGATAATAGCGGTTTTGGTTTACTATATGATAAAAAAGACTTCGTATGGATATAACTTTAAAATAGTTGGAGAAAACGGTGTGTTCTCTAAATATTCAGGTCTTAATAATAAGAAATATATGATTTTGGCTATGGTTCTATCCGGTGCTTTATGTGGTATTGCAGGAGCATTTGAGGTATACGGAAGTCATTATAGATTCTTACAGAATATATCAAAGGGGTTAGCTTTTGACGGTATGCTTGTATCTTTAATTGTTAAAAACAATCCAATAGGTATAGTTCTAATGTCAATATTCTTTGCAATATTGAAGACAGGATCTAATACTATGGAGCTTACAACGGGTGTGCCATCGGAGCTTATACTAGTTATTCAATCTGTTATTATACTGTTTATAGCAGGAGAAAATGGATTTAAAGAAATGATAAAAAGAAGACGTATGAATAAAGGAAAGTTGGTGAAATAATGAAGGATATATTTGACTTAGCACTTTTTCAAAATACTATAAGAACAGCTACACCTCTTATATTGGCAGCACTTGGAGGGCTTCTTACAATGCATGCTGGAATACTTAATATAGGAATGGAAGGTATGATTTTATTAGGTGCTTTCTTTGGAGTATTGGGAAGTTACTTCTTTTCATCATCGCTAATGGGAGTATTACTTGCTATAATATCGGGAATAGCAATCGGCGCTTTATTCGGATTTTTCGTAATAGAGTTAAAGTCAGATGAGTTCATAATAGGTATAGCTATAAATATATTTGCAGGTGGTCTTACTGTATTCTTATTAAGAAGTATATTTGGAGTTAAAGGGGCTTTTTCATCACCAGATATAGTACCTCTTCCAGATGTACACATTCCTTTTTTAGATAAAATAAATTTTTTAGATAAGATATTTAATAATCACTCTATACTAGTTTATGTTAGTTGGATATTGGTTGCACTTGTATATATACTACTTTATAAAACTCCTTATGGTTATTGGATAAGAGGAGTTGGTGAACACGAGGAAGCATTAGAAACAGCTGGGATAAATCCTAAAAAGGTAAAGTACGTATCTTCTATACTGTGTGGAATGTTCTGTGGTTTAGCAGGAGCTCATTTATCACTTGGGTATCTAACATTATTTACTGAGAATATGAGTGCTGGAAAAGGATTTATAGCACTTGCTGCTATAATATTTGGAAATTCAAATCCTATAAAGGTATACGGAGCATCTTTATTATTCGGATTCTTTGATGCTTTAGGTATAAGAGTTCAATCCCTTGGAATACCATCTCAATTTACACAGATGATACCGTATTTAGCTACTGTAATAGTATTATTTGGAGTTGCACAAAAGAAACTAGTTAAAGGAAAGGCTGATTAATATGAGATATGATGCAGTTGTTATAGGTTCAGGAGCTGCTGGAATATACTTTTCATTAAGTTGTGCAAGTAAAGGTAAGAGCGTAGCTATAATAGAAAAAGATGAATTAGGAGGAACTGCTTTTGCAAATGGATGTCTTCCTGTGAAAAGGTTTATGGACAAAATAAAGGATTTGAAAAAGGCTGAAGCTTTGCAAAGACAGGGTCTTATTACAATTAATAATGATAAAGATTTATTATATAAATCTTGTAAAGAATCTATGGATAACATAGAAGACTTTATAACCAATAAGCTGGAAAGTAAATATATAGACGTTTATAGAGGTTGTGCAAGTATAGAAAGTAAAGATACAGTTAAGGTAAATGAAGAAATATTAAAGACTGATAATATAGTAATAGCTTCTGGAACTAGTGCTTGTAATCTCAAAGGATCATGTGAAATAGATGAAAATATCGTCATGAGTCACAAGGGAATAATTAATATGGAAAAGCTTTATGATGAGATTACTATCATAGGTGGTAATGTAGAAGGTATAGAATTTGCATCTTTACTTAGTGAACTTGGTGTTAAGGTTACAGTTATAGAAAGAGAAGCTGAAATATTAAGTGGAAATGATTTCGATTTAATAAAAAACATAAAAGAAAGACTTCTATTTAATAATGTGAATTTAATGTTAGGTGAAGAAGTAGTAAGTATAGAAAAAGATGATGATAAGGCATATATAAAGCTTAAGAGCGGAAAAAATATAGAAACCTCTAGGGTACTTGTAACGGGTATAAGAAAACCAAATACACCAGTTGGAGCTTGTCAAGTAGGTATCGCTACTGATAGTGGATATATAAAAGTAGATAGTAATCTAAGAACTAGTGTTGATAATATATATGCAATAGGAGACATTAATGGGCTTCATGGAATGGCTCATATTGCAATACAACAAGGTATATTATTAGCAGATTATATATACGATGGTAAGGATATAAGCTTTAATTATGAGTCTTTACCTAGATGCATATTCACTATAGATGAACTAGCTGGAGCTGGAGTTCAAGAAAATCAATTGAGGGATTGTAAGGTAGATAAGATATATCTTAATGATACTTTTAGAGGATTTGATAGAGATGATGATGGTTTTATAAAAATTATCACAACGGATGATAAAATTAAAGGTGTTTGGATAAATAGTATTGATGCAGGTTCTTTAATAGGAAATATAGGAATTTGGATTGATAAGGATATTAGTATTGATGATATAAAAAGAAGCTTATTCATAAACCCTACATTATCAGAGAGTTTAATAGAGTTAGCAGTAAAAGGGGTGAAATAATGATTCAACCGCATATACAATGTGAAAAAGTAAGTAAGATGGTATTATTACCTGGAGATCCAAAAAGAGTAGACAAAGTTATGACTTTTTTAGATGATGCAAATGTTATAGCAAATAACAGAGAGTTTAAAAGCGCAATTGGTAAATACAAAGGAATGGATGTTACTGTAACTTCAACAGGTATAGGTGGAGCATCTGCTTGTATTGCTATGGAAGAGCTAATAAGCTGTGGCGCTGAGTACTTTGTTAGAATAGGAAGTGCAGGGGCTGCTCAAGAAAATATAAAAATAGGCGACCTTATAATATCAATGGCATCTGTCAGAGAAGATGGAGCATCTAGTATGTATATAGATAAAAGCTACCCAGCGGTAGCAAACTATGAAATCTTAGAGGCTTTAAAGAAAAAAGCAGAAGAACTTAAATATGATCATCATGTAGGAATAACTAGAAGCCACGATTCTTTTTATATAGACAATGAAATTCAACTTATGCAGTATTGGAATAAAAAGAATGTATTAGGCTCTGATATGGAAACAGCAACACTTTATGCAATAGGATCTTTAAGAGGTGTTAAAGTTGGTTCTATACTTAATAATGTTGTTCTTTACAATAATGATGTTAAAGATGGAGTTAATGAGTACGTAAACCAAGAAGACTTAGCTCAAAAGGGCGAGGAAAGAGAGATTGTTTTAGCTCTTGAGGCTTTATATGAAATACATCAAAAATTCGCTTCATGCTAACGCATGGCTCATGTAGCCAACGAGTCCTACGGGCTCCGTTGCTTAAAATAGTTGATACTGTAGTTGTTTTATCAATATTATCCACGAGTCGAGAATAATATAATTTCATATTGATCAAAAAAAGATTTAGCCAATTGGCTAAATCTTTTTTTGATTAATCATTGACAAAATATACACAATCGCATACTATATAAGTATATTAGAAAATGCTTATATACTTAATTTGGATAAGAGGTGATTTTATGGATTTAGAGAGTATGCAAGTTAAGATATTAAAGGCTATGGCTCATCCTATAAGACTTAAGATAATAAAGAAACTAGGAGATAAAAAAAGATGTGTATGTGAGCTTAATAAAGATGTAGAGTTTACTCAATCTAACTTATCTCAGCATCTTAAAATATTAAAGGATGCGGGTATACTGGATAGCGAAAAAAAAGGTCTTTGGATGCACTATAGAGTTAGAAATAAAGAAATACTTGATGTAATAAACATTGTAGAAAAGATTATAAGTGATAATGTAAAAAATCTAAATCAAGAGTTAGGGGGACAATAATATGGATTTTATCAACAACATGCTTCAATTTACTTGGCTTAATAATTTGGTAAGACTTCTAGTTGAGAATGTATTTGGGATTTCTATGGAAACTCAATTAGGAGGAAGTGTTCATTTCTTTATATACGATACTATAAAGATAATAATACTTCTTGGAATTATGATATTTATAATATCTTATATAAGAAGTTATTTCTCGCCTGAAAAGACGAAAAAGATATTGGAAAAATTCGGAGGTATCACAGGTAATATAATGGCTTCACTTTTAGGTATTGTGACTCCGTTTTGTTCTTGTTCATCAGTTCCGTTGTTTATAGGATTTGTTGAAGCTGAAATACCTATAGGGGTTACATTTTCATTTTTAATAACATCTCCAATAGTAAATGAGGCAGCTTTCGCAATACTTTTAGCTTCATTTGGATGGAAAATAGCTGTTGTATATGTTATAACAGGAGTAGTAGTTGGTGTAATTGGAGGTATATTAATAGGAAGTCTTCATTTAGAAGATCAAGTAGAAGAATACGTGTATCAAATAAAAATGGGAGACTCTGAGATAGAAGAATTAGATAGAAAGCAAAGAATAGATTTTGCTATTCAAAATGTTAAAGATATAATAAAAAGAGTTTGGATATACTTACTAATAGGAATTGGTATAGGGGCTGTAATACATGGTTGGGCACCTGAAACTATACTTAGTAAGCACGCAGGACCTAATAATCCTTTAGCAGTAATTGTAGCAGTTGTTGTTGCGATTCCTCTTTATTCTAATGCACTAGGGACTATACCTATAGCTGAGGCGTTAATAATGAAAGGTGTAGGTATTGGTACGGCACTAGCGTTTATGATGGCTACAACTGCTTTATCACTTCCTGAGATGATACTTCTTAGAAAGGTAATAAAGCCTAAGCTTATAGCGGTGTTTGTAGCTATAACAGGAGTTAGTATAATATTGGTAGGATATATGTTTAATGCTATAGCGCATTTACTTATATAGTTATTTAAAACAAATATAAAGGAGGAGTTAATATGCATATTAAGATATTAGGTGGAGGATGTAAAAACTGTGAGGTATTATATGAGAATACTAAGCAGGCTCTTGAAGAGTTAGGAATTGAGGCAACTATTGAAAAGATAACTGATTTTGTTGAGATAGCTAAGTATGGAGTTATGAAGACACCAGCTCTTGTTGTAGATGAGAAGGTTAAGATATCAGGAAGAGTTGTTAAAGCTGATGAGATAAAGAAAGTTCTTAAATAGATTTAATTAATAACCTAGATTTCGTGAAAATGAAATCTGGGTTATTTTTTTGCATAGAAATAATCTATAATAAGTACTTGTAATATAGAATTTATTAATTAGACAAAAACAGACATTGAATGATATCTTTTAAATAGAAGAGTATTAGGAGGATAGAAAAAATGGAATTTATAAAAAATAATAAAATAAAGATAGTAGTTATATTGGCTATTATAAGTATATATTTATTTATACCTTCAGTTAAAGTAAATGTAAATCAAGCTGTATTTATTTTAAGCAATGTAAATGTTGATATGGCTAGAGAATATATATTGTCATTTGGAATATGGGCTCCTATTGTATCTTTTTTACTTATGATTTTACAATCTATTGCAGCACCCCTTCCTGCATTTATTATTACATTTGCTAATGCTGGGTTGTTTGGATGGGTTAAAGGGGCTATGCTTTCTTGGTCTAGTGCTATGGCAGGAGCCGTATTATGTTTTTATATAGCAAAATTTTTAGGAAGAAATGTAGTAGAAAAGCTTACATCTAAAACTGCACTCAAAAGTGTAGATGATTTTTTTGAGAAGTATGGTAAATATGCAGTATTAATCGCTAGATTACTTCCATTTATATCATTTGATATCGTAAGTTATGCAGCTGGACTTACATCTATGAGTTTTTGGTCATTTTTTATAGCTACGGGACTTGGACAACTTCCTGCTACAATAATTTATTCATATATAGGTGGTATGCTTACGGGTACTGCAAAAACTTTTGTATTTGGATTATTATGCTTGTTTGCAGTTAGTATATTAATTGTACTTGTTAAGAAAGTTTGGGATGACAAAAAAAGACAAGGAGGGGACTTATAATTGAAATCTAAACGAATAATTCTTTTGTTAATGAGCATGGTAATAATAGCTGTTTTAGTTGGATGTTCTAAAGATAATTCAACAGTGAAAAAAGAAGAATTTGATACTTCACTTTATGCAAATAATGATTACTTAATTACACCGAATGAATTAAAAGATTTATTAGGTAGTGAAGAATTAGTACTTCTTGATTGTAATAAGCCAGATATTTATCAAAAACAACATATTACTGGTGCTATAAGTATAGGACTTCATGCATTCTCAGATAAAACAGGAAAACCAGGTGACCCAGAATGGGGAACTGTTGTAAAAAAAGAAAATTTGAAATTAAAACTAGAATCATTAGGAATAGATAATAATAAAACTGTAGTTTTTTACTCAGACGTATTTAAAGGTCCAGGAGCTGATGGAAGAGCTGTTTGGCAGTTGAAACAAGCTGGTATGGATAATGTGAAAATATTAGTTGGAGGACTTTCTTATTGGAAAGATCTAGGCTATGATACAACTAATGAAGCATCAAATCCAATTCCAACTTTAGGTGTAGTTCTTAAAGATTATGATGAAAGTTATAATGCAACAAAAGAGTATATATATGAAAATCTAGGAAAACAAGTAGTAATAGATGTTAGAACAGATGCTGAATATAAAGGATCTCAAAAAGTAGGGGAACCAAGAGGAGGCCATATTAAAGGAGCCAAGCATATGCTTTGGACAGATCTTTTAAATGAAGATGGAACACCTAAATCTCCAGATGAGATTAAAAGCATTATGGCTGACATGGGAGTAACTCCTGAAGATGACTTTGTAGTATACTGAACTATGGGTATAAGATCTGGATATACATCTATGATCCTCAAAGCCGTTGGCTTTGATAAAGTTAGAAATTATGAAGCTTCAATATATGAGTGGGGCGGAGATTTCGATATGCCTATGGAAAAATAGCATAATATAATTTACTTAGATATAAAAAGGGTTGTTCTGATTATAGGGCAATCCTTTAAAGTTATTGTAGGGAGTGATTTAGTTTGAATGAAGTGAAAGTGAATATATATTATAAAAAAAGAATAATAATAGGAATTTTAATAATGGCTATAATTATTAGTATGAAGGTTTTAGGTGTATTTGAATACGTAAGTATAGATAATGCACATAAAATAAAAAATTACATACATAAATTAGGTGTTTTAGGACCAATAATATATATTATATTCTTTGTTATAGGATGTGTTGCTTTCATACCAGCACCACCAATGGCTATAATTGCTGGAATGACATTTGGACCTATTAATGGATCTATATATACTTGTATAGCTGCACTTATAAGTGATTCATCTGCTTTTTTGATAGCTAGATACATTGCCAAGGATGTCGTTCAAAATAAGATCAAAACTAGTAAGTCACTTTCTAAAATTGATAATTTAGTTAAAAATAATGGATGGAGAATACTAATTATTACGAGATTAGTTCCAGGATTTCCATATATGCTACAAAGCTACGCTTACGGTATCACAAACATTGAATTCAAATCATACATTTTAGTTTCTTGGATATTAACCATACCTGGGATAATAGCATTTACCTTAGTTGGAGGATCTATTAATTGTTCTGAAAATATAAATAAAATTTTTATATGTTTAGCTATAGGTGGGGTTTTATTTACAGCTTTATCTTTGATTCCAAAATTCCTAAAGAAAAAATATGATTTGATATAAGGTAAAATATATTTACAATTTGAATGCTTAAAGATATAATCAAAATATTGATATATGAGAGGAGATTATAAAATGTCAAAAGAAATAATAGCATTTTCAGATGAGGATGGAAACAAGGTAGAGTTCCAAGTAGTTGAGAAGATAAATATAGATGAAGAAAAATACGTACTTCTTGCTAAAGAAGAAGAAGAAGAAGATGGAGACGCATATGTCTACAAAATAGTTGAAGAAGATGGAGTAGAACAATACGTTGCAGTAAATGATGATGATGAATTTGAAAAAGTGTTAGAAGAATACAATTCTTACTTTGACGAAGAATAATAAAGAGGTGACAAAATGGAATCATTTGCTTTAATGCTTATGCAAAAAAATAAAGAAACAGGCGAGATAGAAAAAGAAATAGGAAGCTATACTGTAAGCAATAATTTGGATTTGATAAGTGGAATTTACATGACATGTGAAGATGGAAAGAATATAGTTCATCTTAAAATAAGTACTGAAAAAGACGTTAAAGATTGGGAGTTCTCTGCTGTATTAGATTACTACGATGACGAAGTTTTAAGTGGATTAGCATTATGTGTGAAAGAAATAGAAGATGCTTATAATCCAACTTGGGAAGTGGATTTTGAATTTGTAGATTCTCAAGGTGGTATGCAATCTAAAATAGAAGCAATACTTGATAAGCATAGACAAGAATTAGATGAGGTTTATGCTGAAATAAAAGACAAAGAAGATGAATATAAATAGATTAAATTTATATCTAAAGTCTGTTGACAAAATCGTTGTTAACAGGCTTTTTCATGTCTAAAAACATGGAAATTTTACAACTTTTTTACAAATATAATACAACTTTTATAAGAATTAATTATATAATTTCCCATGAGCAAAAACCAAGGGGGCAATTATTTATGAATCAAGGAGTAAGAATTAGAAGATTAAAAAAGAGACAATATAAAAGAAGGTTACTTAATATTTTCATAGGCACTATTTTCTTTTTAATTTTTATTATGTTTAATAAAATTAATTCTATAGCCTATGAAAAAAGTTATGAGCAAGAAAATGATAGTAAAATAGTAGAAAGACTTATGTTTGGTGATGATCAAGAAAATATAATTGAATATAATAAAGAAGTTAATCATATACAAGATAGTATTCTTTTAGCAGATAAAACTCATCCTTTATCATCAGATTATATACCAAAAGACTTAGTAGTTCCTAATGTATCATTTTCATTTAAAGAAGATAACCCTAAAAAGCAAATGAAAAGAGAAGCAGCTGTTGATTTAGAAAATTTATTTAAAGGAGCTAATGATGGAGGAATTAAACTATATGCTGTATCAGGATATAGATCATATCAAAGACAAAAGACTATTTTTGATAATAAAGTAAGACAAGTAGGAAAAGAAAAAGGAAATAAAGTTGTTGCTTATCCAGGACAAAGCGAGCATCAAACAGGTCTTGCAATGGATGTATCCAGTATAAGTGTTAAATGTAGATTAGTTGAGAGCTTTGGATATACAAAAGAAGGAATTTGGTTAAAAGAAAATTGTTATAAATATGGATTTATAATAAGGTAATCTATTGTGCTAGTTGAAATCAATTTACTTAATATGGTAAATTGATTTCAACAAAAAAATATACTCTCAAATTTAAAATCATGGATATTTTATCCAAACACTAAAGACTTGATCTTTGCTATATCTTCATCATTCCCAAGAAGTTTATTTATAAAAAATGATATATTATGAGAAAGAATTTTTATCTTAGTTCTAGTAATAAAGCCCCAGTATGACTTAGTTTTAACCCTATTTATATTTAATTGCTCCGACAATTGGGAAAAGCTAGTTTCTATTCTTCTTCTGATTTTAAATATTAATTGTCTTATGTCTTTAGGATACTGTTCTTTACTGTTATCACGTTTCAAGAAAATCAAATCTATATTTTTTTCTTTTTTCAAGTCAAGTGTTAACATTTTATTTACATATCCTTTATCACCAATTATATAACTAGAATTATACTTTTCACTTAACTCAAATACAGAATCTCTATCATCGACGTCAGCTGGAGTTATAACAACATCAGTTAAAAAACCTTCAGTTGTAGTTAACGCATGTAGTTTAAATCCAAAGTATGTCTCTTTTTTAGATGGGCAATATCCATAAGAGGCTACGCCTTTGAAACATTTGCTAAAGTGAGCTCTACCAAATTTACAAACAGGTATAGGCATACTATCTATAATTCTTATATTACTTGAATATCTAGACATAAACCTAGATAGATACTCTCTAATATTGTCTATTACACAATATAAATTTCTCTTTGTTCTATTAAATCTGCTTCTATCACCTAAATTAGGAAACAGCATAGAGAATTCTCTTTTTAAAAGACTAAAAAATGATTTTTCTGAATCTATTGTTAACAATTCCCCAACGATGCTTATAGTAATAATTTCACTATCTGAGAGTTTGCTTTCTTTGATATTTCGTCTATTTCTAATTGATATAGGTGTAATTTCATTGTATATATCATCAATGACTACAAAAATAGTTGTGAATAAATCCGTTAAATTCTCAATATTTTGGATAGAATAGTTATTAAGCTCCAACATATGAAAACCTCCTTTACAAAAGTTTTTGGATTAACTTTAGGTTTTCATATTTGTTGGAGTTTTATTATTTTAAAATTTAACTAGCACAACGGGTTAAGGTATCAAAAAGGAAAAGAAGATATTACAGGATATAGTTATGAGCCATGGCATATAAGATATGTAGGGAAAGAAGCTGCTGAGTATATATACAAAAATGATATTACTTTAGAAGAATATCTTTTAAACAATCAATAACGATATTATTTTACAATTTTTTTACAACTAAAATATAGTTTTTATATATTTAACTTGTATAATGAGTTCAAACAAAGGAATTAAATAAATAGGAGGAATTAATTGTGAAATTTATGAAAATGAAAAAAGGAATACCACTAGTTTTAATTGCAGGAGTATTAATGGTATCAGGTTGTCAAAGTGAAGCAGCAGTGAAAAAGAATGAATTGATCACAGAGCAAAATACAATTCAAAACGTACAAGTTGCTCAAAATGTAACAAAGGAACAAGTAAAAGAAATAGCTATTAAAGCATTTGAAAAATACTTTAATCAAAAAGTAGATGTAAAAAATTTATTTGAAGAAGCAGAATTACAAAAATTTGAAGCTACAGATAATTATCCAGAAGCAAGTGAATGGTATATTTCTTGGTCAACATTTGATATAAGTAAATTAAAAGATATAGGTGAGAAATTAGAAAAGGCGGCTAATAGTTCTGATAAGGATAAGATAGGTGAAGAGTTCAATAAATTGAATGATGAGTATAGCAGATCTTTAACTTATTATGCTACAATAGACGGAAAAAGTGGTAATATACTAGATATAGGAATAAAAAATGATAATATATCTGCTGAAGAATTAAAAGAAAAAACAATTGCATTGAATGAATTAGAAAAATTTGCAGCCCAAAAAATAGATATTACAAATTTAAATGAAGAAATAAGTGTTAATGATAATAAATACATATTTAGATGGAATAACGAAGTAGATAGGGATGGAAAAGAGAAAAGAGAAATAAATTATGCTGTAACAATAAACAAAGAAACTGGCGAAGCACAATCAATATTATATAGGGATGAGATAATAAAACAACATAAGAAACAACCAATTTTTGAAGCATTTAACATAGAAGCAGGAAAAAAAGTAGCTTCTGATTTTATTGAGAAACATAAATATATAGATAATATAAATAATATTAAATTTTTAAGATATAGTAATGCAAATCCAGAGATATGTTTATTTAATGTAGAGTTTACTTATGGAAAAGATGAAAAAACTGGAAAAACAAAAGTAATAAGTGTGACTATAGATAAGAGTACTAACAAGGTTGAGTGTATAGGAAAACATCTTGAAACAGATGAAGAATTAAAAAGTAAAGATCATGAAAGAACAAATAAAGCGATAAAGGGAATAGGGTAATAATATTTTATAAGATAAAAAGGTGTTGCAAAATTGCGATACCTTTTTATCTTATAAACTATTATTCATAGTTTTAATATATTATATAAATATATAAGAATGATATAAAAATACAAGGAGAGTGCATTAAACTTGGAAAAAATATTAATAGTAGAAGATGATTTAGGAATTTCAGATTTAATAAAACTAAATTTAAATATGGTAGGTTATGAAACAAAGCAAAGTTATGATGGACAAGAGGCTTTAAATATAATAGAAATAGAAAAATTTGATTTAATAATTTTAGATGTAATGCTACCTAAATTAGATGGTTTTAGTATAATGGAAAGAATAAATAATCTGGATATACCTGTAATATTTTTAACTGCTAAAGATTCGCTTTCAGACAAAGTAAAGGGATTAAAAATGGGAGCAGATGATTATATAGTAAAGCCATTTGAAGCAATAGAGCTTTTGGCAAGAATTGAGGTCATTTTAAAAAGGTATGGTAAAAAAAGTAATATTTTAAAATTTAAAGACTTAGAAGTTTTTTCAGAAGAAAGAATTATAAAAAAAAGTGGTACAATAGTAGATTTAACTGCAAAAGAATTTGATTTTTTAAGAATTTTAATTGAAAATAAAGGCATAGCTTTATCTAGAGACAAAATATTAGAAAAAGTATGGGGATATGAATATATGGGAGAAACAAGAACTGTTGATATGCATGTCCAAAAAATTAGAAAAAAACTTAATTTAGTTGAAGAGATAAAAACTGTATATAAAGTAGGATATAGATTGGAGGACTAAATGAAATTTTGGCAGAAGATACTTATATACTCAGTAATTTTATTTTTGATTATGTTTAATATAGGAGCTTATTTTTTAATAGAGAATAGTCATAATTTAAGCTTGAAAAGAGAATTAAATAGAGGTCTTAGTGATCATTTAAATTCTTATTTGGGAGTCAAGAGTATTATAACTTCAATAAAAGAGCCTTTTAGTGAAGAATTTATATATGTTATACTCAAAAATTATATGAAAAATTTTAAAAATGAAAAAACATATATAGAAATTTTAGATAGTGATAATAATGAGATTTTTAGTAATTTAAATTTGAATATAAAAGAAAAAAGAGTAGAGCTTGAAAATCCTCTTTTGAATAAAAGAAGATATATTGTAAGGGATGTAGGGAATAAAACGTATATATTTGTAACAAGCTTGTTAGAGGGTGATAGAGAAAAATTTAAATTTACATATATAAGAGATATAAGTTATGTTTACGAAGAAAGAAAAAAACAGTATGCTTTTTTTATTAGATTAGAAGTTATAATTGCTATTATTCTAGCTAGTGGAATGTATATTTTAAGTAGATATATAACAAAACCAATTGATAAATTAATAGATTCTACAAAACGAATAAAAGAAGGGAATTTTTCACAAAGAGTTAGTATAAATTCTAATGATGAAATAGGAATTTTATCTGATAATTTTAATGAAATGGCATATGTTATTGAAGAAAAAATATATGAACTTGAAAAAAGTGTAGATCAAAAGCAGAGATTTATAGACAATTTAACTCATGAATTAAAAACACCGTTGACTTCTATAATAGGATATGCAGAGTTTTTGATATCTACTAAATATAATGAAGAAACATTTTTATTAGGAATGAATTATATATTAAATGAAGGTAGAAGGCTTAAAAAACTTTCTGAAAAAATGATGGACTTAATATTATTTAAAAAAGAAAATTTTGTGATGAAAAAAGAAAATATGAAAAATATTATTTTAGAAATAAAAGAGGTTCTGAGTCCTAAACTGAAAAGTAAAAATATAGATTTGATTATGTTTGGAAATGAATATGAGGTTTTAGTGGAAAAAGATTTAATAAAGAATTTAATTATAAATTTAATAGACAATGCTATAAACGCTTCTGATAAAGGTTCAAAAATATATTTGAACATCTATATAAAGGAAGACTCAAAAAAAGTAATTGAAGTTAAAGATGAAGGAATTGGAATATCTAAACAAGATTTAAATAAAGTATTTGAACCTTTTTATATGATTGATAAATCAAGAACAAAATCTAATAATGGAGCTGGACTTGGACTTTCAATATGTGCAGAAATTGCTAAAGTGCATAATGCAAAATTAGAAATAGATAGTGAAATCAATAAAGGAACATGTATAAAAATAATATTTAACTAGATTTTTAAATAGAATTTCTTTTAAAAAGGAATTCTATTTTTTCAATTAAACACAAAACTCATTATATATGCATATTATGTAAATTAAAAGAAAGGAGGATCTAAAAATGTTAACAGGTGTTCATTATATTTATATGCTGTTTATATTAATTGTATTACTTACAATGTCATTAAAAAGAGATACACTGATTCCGTGTATAATAGGAATATTTTGTATAGCATTATATGCTAGTAATGATATTGTATTTTCTGTAGGAGCTGTATTTAACTCATTCGTAGTAGCTATGAATGAATTGCTGGAGATAATACTTATAATATCCATAATAGTATCGCTTTCTAAGGTACTAGAAGAAATAAAAGCTACACATCTTATGGTAACACCATTTATTAAAATTATAAAAAACAGGACTAGTGCATTCTTTTCAGTTGGAATTGTTATGTTGATTTTATCATGGTTTTTCTGGCCATCTCCTGCTACGGCTTTAGTTGGAGCTGTATTTTTACCAATTGCATTAGAAGCTGGTCTTCCTGCAATTGGGGTGGCTATGGCAATAAATTTATTCGGTCATGGACTTGCGCTATCAACTGATTTTGTAATACAAGGAGCTCCTACTATAACAGCATCAGCAGCAGGGGTTGGAGTAGCAGACATTATAAAAGATGGTATGGTTTTGTACTGGACTATGGCTATAGTATCCATTTCAATAGCATATTTTATGTTAAATAGAGATATTAAAAATGGGAAAGTAGAAATTCAAAAAAATATACACATACATGAAGATGAAGTTTATACAAAAGAAACTAAATTATCAGCGGCATTAGTCGCTATAGGATTTATATTAGATGTTGTATGCATGTTAGTATTTGATCTAAAAGGGGGAGATGCTACTGCATTAGTTGGAGGAACGGCTGTATTGTTACTGGTAATTGTCACATTTATAAACTACAAAAATAAATCGTTGGAAAAAGTAACAGAATATATCCAGGGTGGATTTGGATTTGGAATAGATATATTTGGACCAATTATTCCAATAGCGGCATTTTTTTATCTAGGTCAAATGGGAGCATTTACAGATGCAATAGGAGCAAATTTCTTACCAGCTTCATCTCAAGGGGTATTATCTGATATAGGTATAGCTTTATCTAACTCTGTACCTATGAATAAGATGATGGTATGTACAATAGAAAGTAGTGTTGGAGCTATAACGGGACTTGATGGATCGGGATTTTCAGGAATATCTTTAGCTGGATCTTTAGCTAAGGTATTTTCACAGGCTGCGGGTGTTAAAGCATCTTCTTTAGCAGCACTTGGACAGATTACGGCTATTTGGGTAGGTGGAGGAACTGTGGTTCCTTGGGGGTTAATACCAGCTGCTGCTATATGTGGAGTTTCCCCTGTTGAACTTGCTAGAAGAAATTTTGTTCCTGTAATGATAGGTATAGTTGTAACTACAATTGTAGCTATGGTTGTGGTTTGATTTAAAAATAATTTAATATAACGTTAAGGTTGTTTTAAGAATCACATGATATTATATATTAAACAATGACAACAGGAATATAATATATAAGTTTAAATATAATATTGAGGAGATGAGCTTATGGTAATAGTAAGTACTACTAATACAATAGAAGGAAAGAAAATCAAAGAATACAAGGGAATCGTATTTGGAGAGGTAATAACAGGAGTTAATATAGTTAAAGATTTTATGGCGGGGGTTAGAGATATATTTGGAGGAAGATCTCAATCTTATGAAAATGAGCTTGTGAAGGCTAGAGAAGAGGCCTTAAGTGAAATGCAAAAGAGAGCTAATCAAATGGGAGCAGATGCTGTAGTTGGAGTAGATGTAGACTATGAAGTACTAGGTCAAGCGGGAAGCATGATGATGGTTACTATATCTGGAACAGCAGTTACTTTTGAGTAAAATCTAAATTTTGACCCCCTTACATAAATATTGCACTAAGTGGTACAATATCTATAATAAGGGGGTTTTTATATGGAAAAATTCAGTTTAAAAGAAAATTATTCGAAGGAAAACTTAAAGTATGTATATAACGATTTATACTCTCAGTTTGAAAAAAGTGAATTAAAGGATAAAGAACAGTTTGATACTTTGTTTAAAAGTGAGAATTATAAGCTTCTATTGTGCTATGATGAAAGTGATTTAATAGGATATATTATAGTTTATATAGATATTGAAACTAATTTGATGTGGCTTGATTACTTGGCTGTATTAGAGGAGTATCATTCTAGAGGATATGGTACAAAAATGATTGAAACATTAAAGGAAAAGTACAAAAATTTAGATGGTTGCATGATAGAGGTTGAAAAAGAAGACGATAACGATCAGAATACCTATAGAAGAATAAAGTTTTATAAAAACTTGGGGTGTATGAGGCTTGATATTAATTATATGCTTCCAACAAAAGAATCAAGCCTTAGAATGCACTTATATTATCTGCCTTTTGGCAAAAAAACAATAAAAATGACTAAGGCTCTGAGTGTTATCAAGTCAGCACATAATATTATTCATTCTGATATAACTCATGTAGCTGAAATATTTACTAAGATTGAGGAGTCAATATTATAGTTTTGCTAGATTCGTGCCAAGTAATTTTGTAATTAAAACTTTCAAATACATATCTTAAAGGTATATAAGTTCTACCATCCTTTATTATAGCTTTTGTATCCATTTGAACTTTTTGTTCGTTTAAGTATATGTAGTCTTTGTCTATAGGTATTCTTAAATCGTTATTACCTTTAGTTGCATGTACTATGCGATCGGAACTATTGTAGGATACATCGACATCTATTGTTTCTAGTGCTTTTCTTACAGGCACTAGAGTTCTATTGTTTTCATCTATGAAAGGAACTCCTAGGTTGTCAGTTTCATCAAATATTAATTCATGATTATCAAGTACAAAGTATATTTTTTTGTTTCTTTCATCAGAATTAAGACTTGATATTTGTTTTATAACATCATTAATACCTTTTACAAGGCTTAGCTCGTCTAATGTATCTTCGTTAACATCAAACAACATAACTCCAGATGCTTTATTTAGAGCTAGTCTTGTTTTTTCTTTTACTGTGTTTATTCCATTGTAGTAGTACTTAATAGAATCTATTGTAGCCGTATCCTTATATGCATTTTCGCTATCTTCTTTTACAAGGTCTCTATAAACCTTCCAAGTTGAATCGGTAGGATGCGCATAAAACGGAATGCCTATTACTATTTTTTCCTTAGGAACACCTCTGTTTAGCCAATATTCTATAGATGTGTCTGCAAACCAAAATGGGCTATGCTGATTGTTATTCATATCATAAGCCATTATACTTATCCAATCGAAGCTTTCTAAGCATTTAGGCGTTACAGCTTTTGATACTTGAGGGCCTTCTTCCTTAGACCAAGCTCCATTAAGTGCAGCTGTTAGATATTTGTTCTTTTTCTTTAATCTAGAATTCAGCTCTAAAACTAGTTTTTCATAGTTTAAAGAAGATTGTCCAAGATCAGGGTATTCCCAGTCTATTTCAACTCCATCTAGGTTATACTCTTTTACAAACTTGTCTAAATTATCTATGAAATTTGATCTAAGCTCGTCTGATGCAGCTATTTTTTCAAATCTATTATCTAGTGGAGCGTAAGCCTCATCAAACCATCCACCAACTGCTATTAATACTTTTACATTGTTTTCATGACCTTTTTCAACTAGTTTTTTTAGTTCATCAGATTTTTTTACAGGAACGAAAGAACCGTCTTCTTTTGGAATTAAAAAAGCGTATATTATATGAGTCACTTTATCGTATTGAATATTTGTTTCAACTGGATCTTTGAATAAATCTGAACAGTATGCAACTACCTTAAAATCATCCTTATCTTGTGCGAATATGTAATTTGGATAAATGGATATGTTTAATATGCAGATTAATGATATCATTATGCAAAAAAAGATTTTTGAAATATTCATTTTAGATTTACCTCCAAATTTAGTTTAGATACAATAAAAATTATATCACATACATTAAAAGTAAATATTACAAAAGAATTACAAAAATAAATATTGATACAGTTTTTTTAAGCTACACTTGCTCAATATATGAAGATGGAAAGAGAACGAATTCTAGGATTACTTAGGTTTTAGATGTTTAAATTATATAAAAACAGCACCATATTTTTATAATATAGTGCTGTTTTTATATAATCTTTATTTATCTTCTTCCTCAAAATCTATTCCTAATAATTTATCAAATTCATTCCAAGCTTTATCTGATTCATCAAAGTTTTCTTTTTCCTCTAAATTAATTGCCTTATTATATAAAGATTCTAATTTTTTCATATCATCATTTTTTATATTTTTTTTCATATCATCAGGCATGTCTTTCATGAATTCAGAAAAGCTTGGCATTTCAAAATTTATTTCAAAATCCAATCCTAATAATTTATCAAATTCATCCCAAATTTTATCTGATTCATCAAAGTTTTCTTTTTCTTCTAATTTAATAGCCTTACTATATAAAGACTCTAACTTTTTCATATCATCATTTTTAATGTCTTTTTTCATATCATCGGGCATATCTTTCATAAATTCATCAAAACTTGGTATTTCAAAATTCATTCCTAATAATTTATCAAATTCATCCCAAATTTTAGTAGATTCATCAAAGTTTTCTTTTTCCTCTAATTTAATAGCCTTACTATATAAAGACTCTAATTTTTTCATATCATCATTTTTAATGTCTTTTTTCATATCATTTGGCATATCTTTCATAAATTCTGAGAAACTAGGCATTTTGATATCTTCAACATTATCAAAATTTACTACACCTTGTCCTGATTCACTTAGTGTTAACGTATTTGAATTTATATCTACATTTGAATTTGCAAATGCAGGTGTAAATCCTGAAATCATAATAGTACCACTTACAAGTAACATTGCTAGCTTTTTTGTTTTATTATTCATTTTAGTTTTCATTATACACTCCACCTTTTTTTATTAATTTGTAAGTTAAGTATACGATTGTTATGTGTCCTCTTTGTGTCCTGTGTGTGTATTTTATATGATATATATATTAACTTATAAAAAAGTAAGTTGTTCTATTTTTTTATCGGAGAGGTTTGACACACTAAGACCTATAAGCCTTATATTATCGTGTATGTTTATTTCTTTTAATAAGTTACACGATATAGAGTATATTTCATCATGAGAATCTGTATAATGATGGATAGTTTTACTCTTTGTATGACTAGAAAAGTCTGATGTTTTTATCTTAATTGTTATAGTTTTTGATAAGATATTTTGTTTTTTCAATGTATATGATATATCTTTGCTAAATAATAATAAGAAGTGGTTGAGATAGTCTATATCATCTGTATTTGAAGAAAAGGTAGTTTCTCTTCCTAAGGATTTTGTTTCTCTATTAGGTTGAACAGGTCTATTGTCTATACCCAAGAGTCTATTGTAAAGCTCCCAAGATTGATTTGAGAATAGTTCTACAAAATAGTTTTTTGGAAGATTTAATAAATCATTTACTGTATATACTCCTATATTATTTAGCTTATCGATTGTTTTTTTTCCTATTCCATATACTGTTTTTATAGAAAGTGGTTTTAGTATATCTGGAACCATTTCTTCAGTTATGATTTTGATTCCATCTGGTTTATTCCAGTCTGATGCAAGTTTTGCTAGATATTTATTATGAGATATTCCAACTGATATAGTAAGTCCTGTTTTCTTAAAAACTTCACTTTTTATATAATTAGCTATTTTAATTGGAGGAGTATCTATATCAGATACATCCAGATAAGCTTCATCTATTGATAAAGGCTCCACGATGTTGGTTATACTATAAAGAATATCGAATACTTGATTAGAAACTTCCTTATATCTTGAATGCCTAACGGGTAAAAAGATTCCATTAGGACATTTTTTTGCAGCTATAAATCCCGGCATAGCAGATCTAACTCCATATTTTCTAGCTTCATAAGAGCAGGTACAAACTATACCTTTACTAGTTCTACCGCCTACTATGACTGGTTTTCCTTTAAGGTTAGGGTTATCTACTTGTTCAACACTTGCAAAAAAAGCATCCATATCAACGTGTATAATTTTACGATTCATAAGATCACCTACTTGTCACAAAATAAGAACATAAGTTCTGTGTAATTATATCATATTTAAACAAAAACTACCCCATATTAAATAAATTACACATATAATAAAAATTATGATAATATTTAAACATATATACATAATATGTAAACATACATAATAATTTGAATGGGGGTAAAAAATATGAATAATAAAAGACTTGATAAAGTGATAAAAAAAATGGAATCTAAAAATATACCTCAAATGTTAGTATCAGATCCAGCTGGTATATTTTATTTGACGGGAAAATGGTTTCATCCAGGAGAGAGATTATTAGCTTTATACATAAATGTAAGTGGAAAACATAAATTATTTATAAATGAATTATTCCCAGTTAATGAAGATTTAGGAGTTGAAATAGTTTGGTTTAACGATACTCAAGATGGAGTTGAGATTGTATCAAAATATGTAGATAAAGAAAACACTATGGGTATTGATAAAAATTGGCCAGCTCGTTTCTTATTAAGACTTATGGAGCTTGAGGGTGGAAGTAAGTTTGTAAATGGTTCTATGATTTTAGATAGAGTTAGAATGTACAAAGATGATCAAGAAAAGGATTTAATGAGAGTGGCATCTAGACTTAATGATATAGCTGTTGAAAAAATGATAGAGTCTGTATCAAATGATTTATCTGAGAAGAAGATGGCTGATTTATTAAATAATATATATGAAGAAATAGGAGCTGATGGAAGTTCTTTTGATGCTATTATAGCTTATGGAGAAAATGCAGCTAATCCTCATCATGAACCATCTAATGCTATGATTAAAGAAGGGGATAGTATAATTATAGATATCGGATGTGTTAAAGATTCATATTGTTCAGATATGACAAGAACTGTATTTTATAAGTCTGTATCTGATAAAGCTAAAGAGGTTTACAATACTGTTTTAGATGCTAATAAAAAGGCTATATCAATAGTGAAGCCTGGTGTTAAGTTTAGTGATATAGATATGGCTGCTAGAAAACATATAGAAGATGTAGGGTATGGAAAGTATTTTACACATAGAACAGGACATTCAATTGGAATAGAAGTACATGATTTCGGCGATGTTTCATCTGTTAACCATGATGAAGTAGCACCTGGCATGATATTCTCAATAGAGCCAGGGATATATATACCTGGAGAAGTTGGGGTTAGAATAGAGGATTTAGTGCTTGTTACTGAAGATGGATGCGAAGTGCTTAATAAATATAGTAAGGATCTTAAGGTAATTGGATAAAACTATATAGTGATTAACCAAAAAAAGACGCTCATTAAAATAACTAACATTTTAATGAGCATTTTTTTCAATTATAGAGCAAGTTGTTTAATTTTCAACATACACAGAACACTTATGAAAGAACTAAAATTGCAACTATTTTTAAGCAACAGAGTCGTGAGACTTGTTGGCGCCATGAACGTATGTGAATTTTGAGAACGGAGCCCGGAGGGATCGTTGGGGATATGAGTCAGTGCGTAGATACTAGACGAATTTTAGTCATACTCATATAGTTTATACTTTTCTATTATTGATATAATCTTTTGAGGGTAATTTGGGTCGGTAGAGTAACCACATGCATAAAGTGCAGTTGCTTGTTCTTTATAATCCTTACATTTTTTGAGAGGATCATATCTTTTAGCTCTTCCTAGTAAATCGGTGTAATCTTCGATAGATTCCGAATATGAATTATAAGCTCTGAAGCTTTGAACTACTTCGATTTTTTTATTGTCTACGAATTCATTAGTCACAAAATCAACCTTGTTTTTATATTCTTTATTTGCTTTTATTCCAAATAAATTTTTCCCTTTTTGAGTTAACTGGGAATCCCCCCAGTTACTTTCCAAAATTGCTTGTGCTATTGTGATGCTTGGGTATATATTGTACTTTTCGTAACCGTAGTGTGTTTTTGAGTGTATAAGCTGTATAAATTCATCCTTTGTTTCAAATGTTTCATTATATATATGGGGTAGCTGTGTTGATGATTTAAACAAAAACAGTATCAATATAGAGCTTAAAACAAAAAAGAATGCAGATGTAATAATAAAAACTATACTTATTTTATTTTTCATTTGAATCTCCTTTTTAGTAATATATATAATTATATATTATGAGAATGATTAATAAAATAATACAATAGTCATATTAAATTGTTTTTCCAGAATCTCTAGTTTCTATCAATTCACTAGGAAATGGTTCAAATATGGTTTGATCGTGCAAATATTCGTTTTCAAACCTCATAACCCAAGAATTTATCATGGTTAATGGAACACAAAATGGTATTTTTTTATTATTATATTTTTCTAAGTTCTCTAAGAAAAAAGCTTTTTCACTGAATGATAGATGTTTGGAAAAATACCCAAATAAATGAAGCAGCATATTGATATTTCTATTTGGCTTAGATGGTATAGATAAAGCTTTATTAAGATATACTTTATAATCTTTTATTATATCTGATATATTCGTTGATTCTGTATTAGCAGTTAATTTTCCCATCTTTTTCAAATATCCAGGGCTGTGGGCCATCAAAAGATATTTGTTTCGGCTTTGAAAATCTATAAGAGATTTTATAGTTTTATCATTTTCTACATTTTTAAAATTTGACTTTGTAAATATCTTTGTTAAAAAATGCTCTCTTATATTGAAGTTAGTAAGCCTGCCTTCATCCTCTACAGCTACATCTGGAAAGTATTCATATATTTTGCTTGCAAATAATCCACTACCTCTCTTTGGAAGAGAAGGTGATTTTCCGTGGGATTTATAAACTTTAACATCTTTTATACCACAAGAAGGAGAACGACTTTTTAAAATGAATCCATCTATATCCTTGCTAGATATGTTTTTTAAAAAAGAATGGGAGAACGAATTCATTTTTTCAGTTAAATCATTTCCATCTTTAGAAAAAACTAAATTAAAATAGTCCTTATCGTCTTTTGAAATCAGTCTTAAGGTATCTCTAGGAGTAGAAAGACCTATACTGGTCTCAGGGCATACAGTTACAAAATTAACATGAGATTTTAGACTTTTTATAAAATCGTTGTTTATTTTAGATCCATCATATCTGCAATTATCGTGTTCTATACATTTACTGAGAATGATATTAGGGGTAGTGAAATCTTTCATGAAAATTCTCCTTTCATATTATTTATAATTAAATATCCTTATTATGATTTGTATTTCTGGAGAATATATTTATTAGATTTTTAAAAGTTTTGACAAGGCATTTTTACAATAATCGTATTTAAACCATTGACAGGTATTACATATATGGTTGAATTTATCTATGGATAGATTATTTATTAATATTTCTAGAAGTTCATTATACGTATAGGTTTTATTTTTTTCTATATTGAGTGAATTTATTACATTTGAATCGAGTGTTTTTACTTTATCCTGCATTTGACAATGCGTATTATTTATATTGTTTGGGCATTTATAACATATACAGTCTATAGAATCTATGATTGTGATTTTTGCTTTAGGATTCGATTTTAAGTGTTTGACTATCGTATCCATATTATGTGTAAAATTTTCATCATAGCCATTTCCTACATATCCTTGAATACAAAGTATATGATGTGCTCTTAGTTTCATATAAACCTCCTTTTGTTGATGCAATTTAGTAAATAATGTTATATAATTTTATTATAATATGAAATTACTAAGGAGAGACAAAAATGTTTATAAAACTTACTTTGAGAATGTCTATATTGTTGATAAGTTTATTTTTATTATTCTTATTAGCAGTTGTGATTACAGATTATAGACCTAATGAAATTATTCCACTTAAGGTTAATGGTAATAAAGAAAAAAGAGTAAAATTAGATAATACTATGAGCATAACTACGTTTAATATGGGATTTGGGGGACTTGATAAAAACCAAGATTTTTTCATGGATGGAGGTAAGATGTCAAGATCGTACAGTAAGGAAAAAAGTTATGAAAATATAGAAGGGGTATCAAATTATTTGAAAAATAAAAATTCTGATTTTTGCTTCGTTCAAGAAATAGATGAAAAGTCTACTAGAACCTATTATATAGATGAGTACGAAAAAATAAGTGAGACGCTTGATAGATATAGTGATGCATATGCCTATAACTACAAGGTTTTATGGGTTCCTGTACCTGTTAAAAAACCACATGGATATGTAAAAGCTGGTCTTGCTAGTTTTTCAAAATACGATGTAAGTAAGGCTACGAGATACCAATTGCCTGGTAAAGAAAGGTTTGAAAGACAGTTATTCTTACTAGATAGGTGCTTTATAGAAAGTAGACTTGAAGTAGAAAATTCTAAAAAAGAGCTTGTTTTAATAAATGCACATTTATCGGCTTATGATAAAGGGGGAATTATAAGAAAGAAACAATTATCTTATATGAAACAACATATACAAAATGAGTACGATAAAGGAAATTACGTTGTAGTGGGAGGAGACTGGAATCACAAACTCTGCAAGACAAATTTCAAAAGTGAAGTAGAGAATAAGTGGATGCAGGAGATGCCTATTGATTTTAAGCCCGACACTTTTAAATGGGGAGTTGATTGCTTGACACCAACGGTAAGAAGTCTTGATGGTCCTTATAAAGATGAATATAACTTTGTTGAAACTATAGATGGATTTTTAGTTTCTGATAATATAGAAATATTAGATGTAAAGGGTGATAATTTAGGATTTGAGTATAGTGATCATAATCCTGTTACTATGGAGTTTAAATTGAAGTAGGTTGAGGGTGATATTATGGTTGAGGAATTTAAAGTTAAGGGTGATGATGGTGTTAGTATTACTGTTCACAAGTGGGCAGATGTAGAAAATACAAGAGGATGTGTTTTGATACTTCATGGTATGGCTGAGCATTCTTTGAGATATTATGAGTTTAGCAGGCTTTTAAATAAAAATGGGTATACTGTGTATGGATGTGATCATAGAGGTCACGGAAAAACAGGCACAGAGTATAATCAACTAGGGCATTTTGATGAAAATGGATGGGATAGTATAGTACATGATATAAAGAATATAATAGATTACATAAAAAAAGAAAATGATAAACCGCTTATATTACTTGGACATAGTATGGGATCTTTATTGGCTAGAACCTGTATTCAAGAATTTCCAGATGAATTTAGTGCTGTTATTTTATCTGGAACAACCATAGGAGAAAATTTTGTAAAAAGAAATATGGGATATATTGTATCTAAAATATATGCAAGTATATATGGGTATAATAAAAAAGCGAAGCTTATGGATAAATTGACTTTTGGAAACTATAATAAATTTTTTTATCCTAATAAAACAGAGTTTGATTGGTTATCTTCGGATGAAGAGAAGGTAGATGAATATATTAAGGATAGCTCATGTGGATTTATATGTAGTGCAGGATTATATGTTAACCTGTTAAAAGCAGTCAATTTAACTATAAATAAAAACAACATAAATAAGATATCAAAAAAATTGCCTATATTAATATTATCAGGAGATAAGGATATGGTTGGATCGAATTCAAAGGATATAGTTAAGCTTTGTGGTATTTATAAAAAGGCAGGCATTGAAAATGTAGACTTGAAGATATATGAGAATGGAAGACATGAGATGCTAAATGAATTGAATAGATATGAAGTATATGAAGATATAGTTAAATGGATAGGAAACATAAGGTAAAGTATTGATGGATAAAAATATATATTATAAAATATAATTATTATTTTAGTATGAGTTATGGAGATGATGTGGTATGAAATTATGTTCAAAGTGTAATAAGAATATAGCCGTTGTATTTACATCTACGGTTGAAAATGGTAAACCAGCGATGGAAGGTTTATGTATAGAATGTGCTAAAAAAAGCGGTATGCCAATAATAGATCAATTAATGCAGCAAACTGGGATGAATGAAGAAGATATAGAAAATTTAACAGGACAGATGAATTCTGTAATAGAGGGTATGGATTTGGAAGATTTGGATGAAAGTAGTATGTTTTCGAAGATGATGAACAGTGCAATGCCAAAAAATGAAGAGGATAATGAAGAAGTAGATATTGAAGAAGATTTTGATACTCAAACAGATAAAAAAAATAAAAAGAAAAAACACAAGGATAAACATCTTAGACAGTATGGAACTAACTTAACTGAAAAAGCAAGAAACAATGAAGTTGATAGAATAATTGGAAGAAATAGAGAAATAGATAGAGCTATACAGATATTAAATAGAAGAAATAAAAATAATCCCATATTAATAGGAGAACCTGGCGTTGGTAAAACTGCTATAGCAGAGGGTCTTGCAGTTAGAATAGTTCAAAAAGAGGTTCCCGCGAAATTATTTGATGCTCAGATATATCTTCTAGATTTAACTGCTGTTATTGCAGGAACTCAGTTTAGAGGTCAATTTGAAGGTAGAATGAAGAACATAATAAAGGAAGCTAAAGAAAATGAAAATGTTATACTAGTAATAGATGAGATACATAATATTATGGGCGCAGGTGAAGTTCAAGGCGGAGCGATGAATGCTGCAAATATATTAAAGCCATCACTTGCTAAAGGAGAAATTCAATTAATAGGAGCTACAACTCTTGAAGAATATAAAAAGCATATAGAAAAGGATGCAGCTCTTGAAAGAAGATTCCAGCCTATATTAGTTGAGGAGCCTACTGTTGATGAAACTATAGAAATTTTAAAAGGTATAAAGGGATATTATGAGGATTATCATAATGTTAAAATATCTGATGAAGTAATAGTTGCAGCAACTAATTTATCAAAGAGATATATAGTAGACAGATTCTTACCTGATAAAGCTATAGATATAATAGATGAGGTTGGGTCAAGAGCTAATTTAAAAAATCAGGGACTAATAGAGATACAAGCTTTAAAAGAAGAATTAGAAAAGATTCAAATAGAAAGAGAAGAAGCGTCTATTAGCAATAATTATGAAAAAGCAGCAGAGTGCAAGATGAAGGAATGTAAGATAGAACAAGATATTAAAGGTATAGAGGAAAAGTGCTCAGATGTTGAGATTACAGTAGAGGATGTTGCTTTTGTTATAGAGTCGTGGACTAAAATTCCTGTTCAAAAAATCACTCAATCAGAGGCTACCAAACTTTTAAATTTAGAAAATAGACTTCACAAAAGAGTAATCGGTCAGCATAATGCAATTACAAGCATATCGAAGGCTATAAGACGTAATCGTTCTGGGTTTAGAAAAAAGAAAAAACCATCGTCGTTTATATTTGTAGGACCTACTGGGGTTGGTAAAACAGAGCTTGTAAAAACTCTAGCAGTTGAACTGTTTGGAAGTGAAGAATCTCTTATAAGAATAGATATGTCAGAGTATATGGAAAAGCATACTGTTTCGAAATTAATAGGAGCTCCTCCGGGATATGTTGGATATGATCAAGGGGGACAGTTAACAGAAAAAATAAGAAGAAAGCCTTATTCAGTTATACTTTTAGATGAAATAGAAAAAGCCCATCAAGATGTGTTTAATATGTTGCTTCAAATACTTGAAGATGGAAGACTTACTGACAGCCAAGGTAGAACTGTATTCTTTGAAAATAGTGTTATAATAATGACTTCCAATGCTGGAACTAACTTTAAAACAAGTTCTATAGGATTTAATAATGATGGTTACGATCAACTGGAGACTAGAGTTAATGACGCTTTAAAGAAGATATTCAGACCGGAATTTTTAAATAGAATAGATGAGACAATAGTATTTACTAAGCTTACCAAAGATGAACTATCTAAAATAGTAGGTTTAATGATAAATGAGGTAGTTGAAGAAGCTAAAGAAAAAGATATGACTATAAGTATTTCTGATGAGGTTAAAGACTTTATACTTCAAAAAGGATATGATGATAAGTATGGTGCTAGACCTTTAAGAAGAACTATTCAAAAGTATATAGAAGATGAGATAGCAGAAAAATATCTTAAAGGTGAATTGAATGAAGGCTCTTGTATAAATGTAGAATTAAAAGATGGAAAAGTATCAATAAGCTAATAATAGATAGTATTTATTAGGAAAATGACGCTAATTGAAATTATGCTACAATGTAGCTAATATTTCAGTAAGCGTCATTTTACGTATATATAGCAATACACATAATCTTTACACATTGGCTGTAAAGTAATATACTTGAACTGGAAGATCTTTAAATTTATAAGGTTAGAAGAAGGGGTATTTATGAAAACTAAAATTTATTCGATTATCGCAATAATTTTAACTGTCACTATGTGGGGCTTATCTTTTTTAAGCATAAAGATAACTTTAAATGTATTTGAACCTATGACACTTGCAACACTAAGGTTTTTGATTGCATCAATTATATTGTTCGTGGTAATGAAAATAAAGGAGCCGGATACTAAGCTTCAAAGAGAAGATGTAAAATCTATGGCCATGGCTGGGGTTATTGGTGTTGCAATGTATTATTGCTTCGAAAATTATGGAATTAAATATATAAGCTCATCAGAGGCATCTTTGATAATAGGAACTATACCTATATTTTCTTTAATAGTGGATAGCATTGTATTAAAAAACAAACTGAGCTTTAATAATCTTGCAGGGGTTTCAATATCAATGATTGGAATATATTTCATAATAGGGGGAAAAATAAGAGTAGAAACAAGTGAATTATTAGGATATACACTTATGCTTGGAGCTGTTCTCTCGTGGGTGTTTTATAATTATGCAACCAAAAATTTATTTAAAAAATATTCACAATTAGCGATTGTATTTTATCAAATAATATTCGGAACTATAGTACTAATTCCGTTTGCATTGTTTGAAAATAACAATTGGCAGTTAATAAATAATATTGTAGTATACAACTTTCTATATCTTGCAATACTTTGTTCTGCGGTTGCATATGTTTTGTATATGTATGCTTTAGAAAATCTCGGATCTACAGTTGCAACGTTGTATTTGAATTTTGCACCTATTGTAACGGTTGTTGGAGGATACTTTATATTCGATGAAGCAATAAGTAAAAATCAAATAATAGGAGCAATACTGATAGTATTATCTGTCTATGTAGTTAATTTAAAATTATCATACTATGATATTGCACAAATGATAAAATGTGAAAGAATAAATAACAAGCCGAAAAAGGTGGATTTAAAATAATACAGCAAGGAGAATAGATTATGAGTGAACGTATTTCAATTCCTAGATATATAAAAATAGCACTTGATGTAGCTACTCGCATTTATAAAGGAAGCATACATGAAGGAGAAAAATTAAGAGGAAGATCTATCTTGGCTTCTGAATACAATGTATCCCCAGAAACTATAAGAAAAGCTATGAAAGTTTTAGAAGATAGAGAAGTAGTTAGGGTTAGCAAGGGTAGTGGAATAATTGTATTATCAAAGTATAAAGCGGGAGAAGTTATTCAAAGCTTTAGAAATAGTGAAGAGACAATAAGCGATTTGAGACAGAAACTTAAAAATTTCATGGATGAAAAAAAAGAAATAGAAAAAAAAATACAGGAAACCATGGAAAAAATTATAGATTTATATAAATTTAAAAGATCTGACATAATAGATCCTATGCAAATTCAACTCAAAGAAGAGTATCACATTATAGGAAAGACCATAGGAGAATGTAAAATATGGGAAAATACAGGTGCTACTATACTAGGGGTTCTAAGAAACGGAGATATGATTTTATCTCCTGGTCCTAATCTTGAATTTAATATAGGTGATAGCTTGATAATAGTAGGAGATTTAGGCGTTACTGACAAAATAAATGAATACTTAAAAATTGTATAGATAAAGTGAATTATGATATAATATGTTAGTGATTTAGGGGGTGATATAGTGAGAAATCTACCTATAGGTGTGTTTGATTCAGGTATGGGCGGGCTTAGTGTTTTGAGAGAAATAAAAAAACTGATGCCCAATGAAGATTATATATACTACGGTGATTCTAAGAATATACCTTATGGCAAAAAAACTAAAGAAGAATTAGAAAAAATATGTATGGGTATCGGAGATTACTTTGTGGATAGAGGCGTTAAATCTATAGTTATAGCTTGTAATACAGCCACTAGCGCTGTTGTAGATAAATTTAGAAGTAGGTATAATATACCTATTATAGGGATTGAACCTGCTTTGAAACCTGCTGTTGAAACATATGAGGGTGGAAAAATTGTAGTTTTAGCTACAGAAGTGACTTTAAAAGAGAAGAAATTCAATTCACTTATGAACCAATATAGAGATAAAGCTGAAATTCTTAAAATTCCAGCTCCAAGACTTGTAACTGTCGTAGAAAATGGTATTACAGAAGGTGTCGAAGCAGAAGAAGCTATAAAAGAGCTATTTAAAGATGTTAATATAAATGAAATATCTTCAATTGTACTTGGATGTACACACTACATATTTTTAAGGAATGCTATAAAAAAGGTGTTAGGAGAGAATGTAAAACTTGTAGACGGCGGATTTGGAACTGCATATAATTTGAAAAAGATTTTATCTAGTATGGATATGCTATCTAATAATGATATATATGGTGGTATAGAGGTTGTGAATTCATCGGAAGATGAATCTAAAATAGGACTATCTTATAAACTATTGAATATATAAAAATATTAAAAAAGAATGAGCTGTTTTAAGATGATGTTAAAAATCATCTTAAAACAGCTCATTCTTTTTTGTCGACACGAGATACCGAATTTTCACATTAATTGAGAAGGATTTTGTTGTTAAATAATTGAAATACTTATATAGGTGTTGAAATTACTTAATCAAAAAAAGGGGAGCTAGTTGATATGGATGAAAATAGAAAAATGAAGCTAGAGGATATTTTAGCTTCAAAGGGATTATCAATAAACTATCAATCGGGAGGAGAATCTCCAGATGGTATGGTGGATAGAGAAATAAAAAAAGATCCTACTCCTAGGGCAAAAAAGTTAAGGGATATATATTATAGTACTCTTTCAACAACAGATATGGAATTTCCATATTGGTATAATCGTAAATGGAAAGAACTAGATGGTGAAGTTATTGTAGTTAGAAGAGCTAAAGCTTTAAAAGAAGCGTTTTCGCATTTAACACCAAATATTATACCTGGTGAAAAGTTAGTTATGCAAAAGACGTATAATTATAGAGGTTCATTTCCTATGCCATGGCTGTCGGAAGGATTCTTTGTAGCGAATCAAAGCGAACTTAAAGAATCACCAAGCGAAAGTGCTGATGAATTAAGTGAATTTGGGCAAGGTGGAGGAAATGTTACTAAAAGCTTTGGAAATGTAGTATCTATCGCTGGTAAATTTGGAATGAGAAAGGAAGAAATACCAGTATTATTAAAGATAGCAAATGAGTGGGTAGGAAAATCAGTAGAAGATTTAGGGCGAAAATATGAAAAAATGGTTCCGGATTATGAAGTAAAAGAAAATATAATGAAAAGTCTTGTGTGTATGTTTGACTCGGGATTTACTCTTCCACAAGGAAGAGAGGTAATAAATTATTATTACCCACTACAATACGGATTTGATAAATTAATAGAAATGGCAAAGGAATGCAAAGATGAAGTTGCAGGTAAAGCTGATGGTGATGGAATTATAGGAATGGATAGACTTTATTTTTATGAAGCTGTAATTCATATAATAGAAGGTATTCAAAACTGGGTATTAAATTATGCAAAACATGCAAGAGAACTTGAAAAAAGATCAAATGATGAGATTCAAAAGAAAGAATATACAGAAATAGCTGAGTGCTTAGAGTCGATTGCTCATAAACAGCCACGAAATTTTAGAGAAGCACTTCAATTAACATATACTCTTCATATTGCGGTACTTAATGAAGACGCTATATCAGGTCTTTCAATAGGAAGACTTGGACAAATATTATATCCTTGGTATGAACAAGACATGAAAGCTGGAATAATTACAAAAGAAGAAGTACTGGAGCTTATGGAGATTTATAGAATAAAAATAACAGCTATAGATTGCTTTGCATCTACTGGCGTTGTTGGTGGAGTTTTATCTGGAAATACATTTAATAATTTAACTATTGGAGGACTTACAAGAAAAGGGCAAACTGCTACAAATGATTTAGAAATGCTTATAGTGGAAGCTGGAATGACTTGCGAAACGCCACAACCTACGTTATCGGTTCTATATGATGAAAAATTACCTGAAAAATTCTTATTAAAATGTGTAGAGTGTGATAAAACAGGTGCTGGATATCCAGCTTGGATGAATAATAGAGGTGCTATTGAATTTTTAATGAATCAATATGGGCCAGAAGGAATGACTATAGAAGAAGCTAGATCTGTTGCTATAGGTGGATGTCTTGAAACTTCTCCATGTACTTGGAAGGAGCTTGTTTTAAACGGTGAAAAATATGAAATACCAGGTGGAGCAGGTCATCCAACAAGTGTAGGCGTTCACTTTGTTGCAAATCCTAAGGTGTTGGAATTAGTATTAATGAACGGAAAAGATCATAGAACAGGAATTCAAGTATTAAAGCCTCATAATAAAAAACTTGAAACTTATGAAGAATTATTTGATACATTCAAGGATTACTATGAAAAATCAGTAGATGTACTTGCAAAAACTAATAATATACAGCATGATATATGGCGTAAACAAAATATGTCAGTAGTTAACTCGTTCTTAAAACCAGATTGTCTTTCAACGGGACAACATATTGGAAATTTGGGATATAGATATAATGCAACATTTAATGTGGAAAGTTGTGGAACGATTACTATGGTTAATTCGTTAGCAGGTTTTAAAAAGATTGTATACGATGATAAAAAATATACTATTGAAGAGATGAAGGAAGCTATACTTAATAATTTTGGATTTAAAAAAGCAGATGAAATAGGAAGTTATTCTCTTTCTGATCAACAAAAAGAAGACATGAGTGGAAAATATGATGATATATATGGAATGTGCTTAATTGCCCCTAAATATGGTAATGCAGATATGTATGTAGATGGTATTTTAAGAGAATATGAAGAATGGTTCTGTGAAATGTGCCATGGAGTTGAATCTTTATATGGAAAACCTATGTATGCATGTCAAATATCAGTTTCTACTCATGGAGCACAAGGTGGAGCAACTCTTGCAACACCAGATGGAAGACTCTCAGGAACTACTTATGCAGATGGTTCTATGTCAGCATATCCTGGAACGGATAAAAATGGACCATATGCTTTATTTGAATCAGCAACAGTTTGGGATCATTCAACATCTCAAAATTCTCAAATGAACTTAAAAATACATCCAAGTGCACTAAAAGGAGTTCAGGGAACTAAAAACTTATTAGATTTAACAAGAGCGTATATGAGAAAAGGAGGATTTCATATACAATATAACATTGTAGATTCTAAAGTGCTAAAGGTTGCTCAAGATAATCCTGAAAAGTATAGAGATCTTATGGTAAGGGTTGCAGGATTCACTCAATATTGGTGTGAAATAGGCAAGCCTATACAAGATGAGGTTATTGCAAGAACAGAATATGAAGGGGTGTAAAATTATGAGAAAATCAAAACACAATGATTGTTTAAATTGTTCTCCTATTGATGCAGCGAAAGGGATTTGTAGGATAACAAATGAAATGGTTAATATAGATAGTGATGTATGCAATAGGTTTGAACTTGTTCCTAAATGTAGAAATTGTGAATATTTCAAAAAAACAAATGAAGATAATTTAGGAACATGTACAGGGCTTGAAAAAGATGATTGGACCTTTGGAGATTTAAATGCAATAACATGTAAGGGTCATAAATTTAAATAATGAAAGTAAATTATGGAGGACTTTGGGATGAATAATAACATGAAAGGAATGATATTTGATATACAGAGTTTTTCAGTACATGATGGACCAGGTTGTAGAACAACTGTTTTTATGAGTGGATGTCCTTTGAAATGTGAATGGTGTGCTAATCCGGAAAGTTGGAATAAAAAACAACATATCATGTTTAGCGAAAGTACTTGTAAATATGAAAAAGGATGCAATATATGTAGAAATAAGTGCTTGAATGGAGGCTTAACTTTTGATGGAAATAATAAGCCTCAGTTAAACTGGGAAATATGTAAAAACTGCAAAACATTTGAATGTAGCAATGCATGTTATTATAATGCATTAAAAGTATGTGGTAGGGAGTATGAAATAGCAGAGTTAATAAAAATACTTACTAGAGATAATCATTCTTGGAGCAGTAATGGGGGGGTTACATTTAGTGGAGGAGAACCGTTTTTTCAAAGTGAGTTTTTAATAAATGCTTTAATAGAATGTAAGAATAATTATTTTCATACAGCAATAGAAACTACAGCATATATAGATAATAATATTTTTTTAAAAGCAATGAAATATATAGATTTTGCATTTATTGATTTAAAACATATGGACAGAGAAAAGCACAAACAAAAGACTGGAGTTTACAATGATTTGATTTTAGAAAATATAAAATCGATTGCAAATTGCAATAAAAGGATAGTTCTAAGAATGCCTGTAATAAGAGAATTTAATGATACATATCAAAATATAATTGATACTATTTCATTTATGAAACAAAATGATTTAGTTGAAATAAATATACTTCCATTTCATAGATTAGGAGAATCTAAATGGAATCAACTGGGAAATGAATATAAATATAAACATGAAAAAGGTACATCTAGTAAAAAATTAGAAGAAATACAGGATTTATTCTTAGAAAACAATATAGCTTGCTATATAGGACATGATACTGCATTTTAAAATAAAAAAGGCAGTCTAAAAATAGAAATTAATTTCTATTCTAGGCTGCCTTTATAACATTTATAAAAGTATAAACTAAACTTTATGCTTTTTTTGCTTCCTTTGAAGGTTTCCAACACTCTATATTTTTCAGACCGTCTATACTATCTGAATAAAATACTGGATCTTTTCCTTCTTTCTTTTGAGCAGCGTAATCCTTCAATGCTGCAAATGCTATTTTACCAAGTTGAGAAATAGCTATCAGATTTATTAGTGCCATTAGGCCCATGAATAAGTCTGCCATATCCCAAACTATTTGAACTTTAGCAACTGAACCAAATACAACCATACCTACTACTGATAATCTGTATATTAATAAATAAATTTTGTTAGTGTTTATAAACTCTATATTAGTTTCACCATAGTAATAATTACCTATTATAGAACTGAATGCGAACAGTAAAATACAAGTAGCTATAAATATATTTCCCCAAGAACCTACTTGAGAGCTTAAAGCAGTCTGTGTAAGTTGTATGCCTGTTAAACCTTCTGTAGTATAAGCACCAGATAGAAGGATTATAAATGCAGTAGAACTACATATTAAAAGTGTATCAGTAAATACTCCAAGAGTCTGAATTAAACCTTGCTTAACTGGGTGAGATACTTCTGCTGTTGCAGCTGCATTTGGAGCAGAACCCATACCAGCCTCATTAGAGAAAAGACCTCTTTTAATACCTTGCATTAAAGCAGCACCAATTCCACCACCTATAGCCGCTTTTGCACCAAAGGCACTGCTTATAATAAGTGAGAATACTGATGGTACTAAAGTTATGTTTTTGATAATTACAAATATAGCAACCAATATATAAGCAACAGCCATTACAGGAACTATTAATTCTGCAACCTTTGCAATTCTTGTAACTCCACCAAATATTATCACAGCTGTAACTGCAGCTAATGCTAATCCCATTATGATTCGATTTAATCCAAATGCTTCTTCAAAAGCAAGTGAAATAGTATTTGACTGTACTGCATTGAAAACAAGACCAAAGCATAGAGTTATTAGTATTGAGAATAAAACTCCCATCCATCTCTTATTTAAAGCTTTTTCCATATAATAAGCTGGACCGCCACGGTATCCATTTTTATCTTTAACTTTATAAATTTGAGCTAAAGTACTTTCAACAAAACTTGAGCCAGCTCCCTATTAAAGCTATAAGCCACATCCAAAATACAGCACCAGGTCCACCTATAGAAATAGCTAATGCAACACCAGCTAAATTACCAGTTCCAACCCTAGAAGCTGTACTTATACAAAATGCTTGAAATGAAGAGACACCTTGTTTTTCATTAGATGAATTACTAGCTCCATCCCCTAATAATCTAAACATCTCTCCTAAAAATTTAAATTGAACAAAGTTAGACTTAACTGTAAAATAAAGACCCATTGTAATAAGTAAAACTATAAGAACGTATTGCCAAAGTATAGTGTTTCCTACAGAAACTATTTTTTCTAAAATACTTAACATGTTATCACTTCCCTTTATTAAAATTTTTTAAATAGTATTATTGCTTAATAAAATTTAGCATTTACTAAATTTGAGTTTAATTTATTTAGTATCAATTGAAATAATTGTAACAAAAAATAAATTAAATATCAAATTTTTTTATATTCTGAATTTTACAAAAAATGAATATTATGTTGAAAATATACTTGTGATGATTATAAATATTGCATATTAGATGAATTGTAAGTTTTTTGATAGAGTTTTCAAGGAAAATAAGTTAGCAGTTTATGAATCCATAAAAAAAAATTATTCATATATATTTTTTTTTATGGATTTAAAATATAATAAAAAAAGATGAAGCAAATGCTTCATCTTTTTTTGTGCTCATGACTAAAAAGGTGATTACTACAATATTCATAGTTCCCGCTACACTTAGAACAAAATCTGAATTCCATATTAGGATCGTCTTTTTCTGTTACTCCACATATTGTGCATTTATGAAAAGAATCTTTTTTAGATATACTAGATTTGAATTTTTTTCTTCGGTTATAAGCATTTGATTTATTCTTGGCATCGTATAAATTGCTTCTTCCAAAAAAAATGAAGTAATTTATTATAGATACCAGAGCGGTTAATTTGAATATTACAGGAGAAAATATAATTGTATATCCTATAAACATCCAATTTAGCCAAGACAGGTATTTCACTTTAACTGGAAGTATGAAAAATATATAAAATTCGTAGTCTGGGTATATTTTAGCAAATGCTAGAAAAATAGAAAGATTTAAATAGGTAGCACTAACAGAACCATTTGTTATGAAAGCCACTATTGTTGTTCCAATCATACCCAATAGATAATATAGATTGAATTTGAAGCTACCCCATTCTTGTTCAAGTGCAGAGCCCAGAGAATAATAAATATAAAGTCTAAAAAATATCCAAATTGGAGAAAGTAAAGGTGGTATGAATATGTAAGTTATTAATCTCCAAACTTGTCCTTTCATAATTAACTGCGGATTTAGTTCAAGTAAAGATATTAAGTTATAAGAGTGTGTTATGAAATACATACCATATACAAGGGTAGATAAACCTATTATATAATACATTAAATTTTCAATTGCAAGATGTCTATATTTTCGTTCTAATTTGTGGATCCAATTCATCTAAAAATCTCCTTTTGTAAAAAAAATTAAAATCTATAAATGTACATTATATTATAACACATACATTATATATTGACCAAAAGTGAGGGGGAATATTAAAATAAAATTCACATGAGTTCATAGCACCAACCGGTCTTTATAAATTACGTTGCTTAGAAATAGTTGATAGTTAAGCTCTTTTGGTAATGTTATACACATGTTGGAATTGTATGATTTTCTTAGCAATAAAAGAACTGTATTAAAATAATTTTTTAATCATCTGAATACAGCTCTTAGTTTTTATGCTCTTTTAGCTTTACTTGAAGATTCCCAATACTCGACACTTTCTATACCTTCTATACTGTCTGAATAAAATACTGGATCTTTTCCTTCTCTTTTTTGAGAGGTATAATCTTTTAATGCTGCAAATGCTATTTTTCCAAGCTTAGAAATAGTTATTAGATTTATTAATGCCATTATACCCATGAATAAGTCGGCTATATCCCAAACTATTTGAACTTTAGCAACTGAACCGAATACGACCATACCTACTACTAATAATCTGTATATTAATAAACAAGTCTTGTTGGTGTTTATAAACTCGATATTAGTTTCGCCGTAGTAGTAATTACCTATTATAGAACTGAATGCAAATAGTAAAATACAACAAGCTATAAAAATATTTCCCCAAGAACCTACTTGAGAGCTTAAAGCAGTTTGTGTAAGTTGTATACCGGTTAAACCTTCTGTCGTATAAGCGCCAGATAGAAGTATTATAAATGCAGTTGAACTACATATTAAAATTGTATCAGTAAATACTCCAAGAGTTTGAATTAAACCTTGTTTAACTGGATGAGATACTTCTGCTGATGCAGCTGCATTCGGAGCAGATCCCATACCAGCCTCATTAGAGAAAAGACCTCTCTTAATACCTTGCATTAAGGCAGCTCCCATTCCGCCACCTAAAGCAGCATTCATACCAAAGGCACTACTTAAAATGAGTGAAAATACTGATGGTAATAAAGTTATATTTTTGATAATTACAAATAGAGCAACTAATATATAAGCTACAGCCATTACAGGAACTATTAATCCTGTAACCTTTGCAATTCTTGTAACTCCACCAAATATTATAATAGCTGTAACTGCAGCTAATGCTAATCCGATTATTAACCTATTTAATCCGAACGCTTCCTCAAAAGCAAGTGAAATTGTATTTGATTGTACAGCATTGAAAACAATACCAAAAGATAGAGTTATTAATATTGAGAATAAAACTCCCAACCATCTCTTGTTTAAACCTTTTTCCATATAATAAGCTGGACCACCGCGGTGTTCGTTTTTATTTTTAATTTTATAAATTTGAGCTAAAGTACTTTCAACAAAACTTGATGAAGCTCCTATTAAAGCTATAATCCACATCCAAAATACAGCACCAGGACCACCTACAGAAATAGCTAATGCAACACCAGCTAAGTTACCAGTTCCAACTCTAGAAGCTGTACTTATGCAAAATGCTTGAAATGAAGAAACCCCCTGTTTTTTATTAGATGAACCTCCATCTCCTAATAGTCTTAACATATCTCCTAAAAATTTAAATTGAACAAAGTTGGATTTGAATGTGAAATAAATACCTATTGTAATAAGTAGAGATATAAGAATGTATTGCCAAAGTATAGTGTTTCCTACAGAAACTATTTTTTCTAAAATACCTAACATTTTATCACTTCCTTTTAATAAAATTTTAAAAATAGTATTATTGCTTTAATGAAATTTAGTATTAACTAAATTTGAGTTTAATTTGATATAATAAAATCTGATTTAGCATCAATTGAAACAATTGTATCAAAGATTAAATTACATATCAAATTTTTTTATATTATGAATTTTAAAAAAAAAGAATTGGACATTGAGAATATACCTGCAATGCTTGTGAATAATGCCTATAAAATGAATTATAAGTTTCATTATGGGGATTTCTAAGAAAAAAAGTTAATGGGTTATGATGTTTTTTTAAAAAAAAATTTCATATAGATTTTATTAAAAAGTCTATAAATATCGAAAAAATATAAAAAAATTAAGAAATGTTACTAATTCTATAGAGGTAATAAATTTATAAGAGAAATATAACATATGCATTATATATTGACCAAAAGTGAGCTTGATTATTTAACGCAAATTTATATTTAGTGGTATAATAAATAATAATATTAATCCGAAGGGGTGATAAAATTGCCAGCGGAAATTTTACTAGGTAAAAATGAAGACAGTATTAAAGCTTGGAAAAAATTCATACAAGCAGGGGAATTAGATTACGACTTAATAAGACCCGTTATAGCTAAATCTTGGTTGAGAAGTAAAGATTATAGAATAGATACATTTGTAAATAATGAACTTCTAAAGCTTAATGAAAGAGAACTGAGAAAAAGAAAAGAAGAATCTAAGAGACTAATAGAGATAGCTAAACCTTTTATGAATAGCTTGTATAAGATAGTTGAAGACAAGGGACTTGTAACTAGACTTGCAGATGGAGAAGGCTATATTCTTGAATTTATGGGAAATAGTGATCTTATAGATACTTACAAAGACCTTAATATAGAGATGGGAAGCAATATAAGCGAAGAAAATATGGGAACTAATGCTTTATCACTTGCAATAATAAATAAAGAGCCTATACAAGTCCTTGGAGGTGAGCACTATTGTAAGTTGTATCACAACTGGAGTTCATCTGCTTGTCCTATAAAAGATGAATATGGTGATGTGGTGGGTGTATTGAGTGTAACGGGACCATATGAAAAAGTTCATCCTCATACATTAGGAATGGTAGTAGCATCAGGTGAGGCTATAGAAAATCAGTTAAAAGTTAATGATATGAATAAAAAGCTTAGTATGACAAATAAGCATTTATTTGCAATAATGGAATCTATATCTGAGGGACTTTTAGGTATAGATAACAAAGGTATAATCAAGGACATAAACTTATTTGCTAGAAAATTACTTTCACTCAATGAAAAAGATATTATAGGAAAAAATATAAGCGATCTGATAAGCGAAAAAAACAATAAGATAGTGTTAAGTGTTATAAATAAAGGTAAAAAATATGAAGAAACTGAAATGTATTTCAAAAACAAAAGAGGACAAAGAATATATTGTATAGTAAGTTTGACTCCTATAAAAGATTGTGATACCGATGAAGTTGAAGGTGTTGTTGTAACTTTCAGAAAAGCCAAGGCTATTCATAATCTTGTAAATAAAATAATAGGAGCGGAAGCTATATTCACATTTGACGATATTATAGGTAAAAGTGAAATTATACAGGATGCTAAAAAAATATCAAAAAAAGCTGCAAAAGCTAATACTACTATACTCCTTCAAGGAGAAAGTGGTACAGGAAAAGAATTGTTTGCCCAGGCAATACACAATGAAAGTCCTAGGAAAAATAAACCATTCGTATTTTTAAATTGCGGAGCTATTCCTAGAGAACTTGTAGCAAGTGAGTTATTTGGATATGTAGAAGGAGCATTTACTGGTGCCAAAAGAGGTGGACATCCTGGGAAGTTCGAGCTTGCGGATGAGGGAACTATATTTCTTGATGAAATAGGAGATATGCCTCTTGATACACAGGTAAATTTGCTTAGAGTTTTAGAAACTAAGTCAATAGTAAGGGTTGGAGGGCATAGTGTTATACCAACGGATGTTAGAGTGATAGCTGCAACACATAAAAATCTAAAAGAAGAAGTTGAAAAAGGAAACTTTAGAGAAGATCTTTATTATAGACTGAATGTAATGCCTATAACCACACCATCTTTAAGAAATAGAAAAGAAGATATAAATCTTTTGGTTGAATATTTTATTAAAAAGTTTAGTAAAAAAATGAATAAAACTATAGGAGCTATCAATGAGAGTTTCTATAGATATGTTAAAAGTTATAATTGGCCTGGAAATGTAAGAGAGCTTCAGAATGTAATGCAGTTAGTTGTAAATATGATTGAAGAAGGAGAAGTTATAGAATACAAACATTTGCCTTCATATATAAAACCTAGCAATTTGTGCAAAAGAATAGGAATAAAAGAAGAGTTGTTGACTTTAGCTGAAATAGAGAAAATAGCGATAATAAAAACCTTAGAAGATGTGAATGGAAATATAGCACTTGCTTCAAAAACTTTAGGAATTGGAAGAAGTACTCTTTATAGAAAAATAGAAAAATACAATATAGATTACATGATATAGAGTTGAAGTGTATCAAAATGAAACATAAATTTCATTTTGATACACTTTTTTTGTCTTGAAATTAACAAGTGTCTCAAAATGAAACATAAAATAGACTGGAAATAAAGTTTTTATATTGAGTTTTATTTTAAAATAAAAAAATTCAAAATAATGAACGTTGAAATTATAAGGCATACAATTCGGAAAAAAATAAAAAAAATAAAAGTGGCATAGTATTTGCTGTATGAATAATATAGTATATGAAATAAATTTTAAGTTAAAGAATCAAAAGGAGGTCTTTTTATGAAAAAAATAGCAATAGTCATGACTATATTATTAATATTTTGGGATATATTACAGGGATCAATAAACATGGAAAATTTGTTAGTTGGGATGTTTGTATGTTTATTCGTATATATGTTCAATAAAGAAAATTTTATTACAAACTAAGGTGGGATGTTTTTGTTTAGAAAATTTATTTATATAGTACAATATCTATTTGTATTAATAATAGAAGTTATAAAAGCAAATCTAGATGTTGCAAAGATAGTGTTAAGTCCTAAAATAGATGTTGATCCAGTTGTTGTAAACTTTAAAACTAAACTAAAATCTGATTTAGGTAGAGTTATATTGGCAAACTCGATTACATTGACTCCTGGAACTATCACTATGGTTATGGAGAAAAATGTATACACGATACATTGTCTTAAAAAACAGTTTGCAGATGGTCTTTTAGATTCTAAGTTTGAAAATATACTTTTGAAAATAGAGGAGATTTAAATAATATGGAAAGAATATTCATAGCTTCAAGTTTGTTTTTATCTATTACAATAGTATTTTGTATGATAAGAGCTATCAAGGGTCCGCTGGCTGCTGACAGATTGATTGCAGTAAATGTAATTGGTACTAAAACTATAGTTTTGATATCATTGATATCTTTTGTATTGCACGAAACTTATTTTATAGATGTTGTACTTGTATATGCACTTATTAGTTTTATAGGTTCGATAGGAATAGCTGATTTGATTGACAAATAGGAGGGGTAATATGAAATTGGTTGTAATAACTATATTTTTATTCTCAGGCCTATTTTTCTTTTGTATAGGAACTATAGGTTTGTTTAGATTCAATGATGTTTTTACAAGAGCTCACGCTGCTGCTAAATGTGATACCTTGGGTGCAGTTCTTAGTTTACTTGCTTTAATTATATACAATGGATTTTCATTTGTTAGTATTAAGTTGATTTTAGTAGTAGTTTTTTTATGGATTACAAATCCTACTGCAACACACTTAACGACAAGGGCTGAATTTAATAGAAGAAAATAATTATATGGAGTGAATGTATATGGGATTACTTAGTATTATTATGATTTTATTTTTGATATTTGCATCAGTAGCAGTATCATTCGTTGAGGATTTACTAGGTGCAATAATTGTATTTATGGTATATTCTCTTGTCATGGCAATGCTTTGGCAACAATTGAATGCTCCTGATCTTGCTATAACTGAAGCTGCTGTTGGAGCTGGAATTTCAACACTTTTATTTATATTAACTCTTAAGAGAATAAAGGGGGATTCAAAATGAGAAAAATTATAACAGTTATTTTGACCACTTTATTAATAGGGATAATACTTATGGGAGTAAGTGAGTTACCTGAGTTTGGTAAAACAGACGTTCCCGCCCATAATTATGTATCTAAGACTTACTTAAAAGATGCTGTCAAAGAAACGGGTGCACTTAATATAGTAACTGGAATTATATTAGACTATAGAGCGTTTGATACTTTCGTAGAGGCGACTGTTTTATTTACAGGAGGAATTGCAGTCTTATTGCTTTTAAGAAAAGAAGGTGATGAGTGTGAATAGTGAAATACTCAGTGCTGTTTCAAAATTTATAATGCCTTTTATACAGGTATTTGGAATATATGTTATTGTAAATGGACATATATCTCCTGGCGGTGGATTTGCAGGAGGAACTATAATAGGTGCAAGCTTTATTCTTTATAGAATTGTGAATGGAGCTGATAAAGCTAAGGATAAGTTGCCTTATGATTTATTAATAAAAGCTATGTGTTTTTCTTTGATAGGGTATGGGATATTAAAAGGATATAGTTTTATAGGAGGTGGGCTACACCTAAATCTTCCGAGCTTTCCAATTGGGACACCTGGCAGAATATTTTCCGCTGGTTACTTACTTCCTCTTAATATTTTTGTAGGTTGCATAGTTGCTATTACGATGTATTTTTTATATGGCTTGTTTAGTGAAGGAGAAATATAGTATGCAAAATTTAATGAATAATTATATAGAGGCAGGTTCTATTATTTTGTTTGGAATTGGATTTATGACACTCTTAATTAATAATAATATGATAAAAAAGATAATAGGTCTTAATATAATGGATACAGCTATATTTTTATTTTTTATAGCTAGAGGATTTATATGTGAAAAGGATGCGCCTATAGTCATTGGAGAGTTTAAAGGAGTTGATGGATATATCAATCCTGTTCCGACATCTCTTATGCTTACAGGTATAGTAGTTTCAGTTAGTATGACTGCATTTATGCTAGCTCTTACCATAAAACTTCATGAAAAGTACAAAACTATAGATTTAAGAGAAATTCTCAATATGAAGGAGGGGTAGATTTGGTTATAAAGTGTTTTCCATTAATTATGATTTTGATATTATTTATAAGTTCATTTACTATGCCCCTTATAAAGAATAACAGAATTATAAAAATTATAAGCTTAACAACTAATCTTGTATGTTTCGTATTGTCTATTTGTACTTTTTACTATGTGCAAGTACATGGTGATTTTAAATACAGGATGGGTCATTTTGATGCTCCATGGGGGATTGAATTTAGTATAGGAACTTTAGAATCTATGATGGCTATTTTATTTACTATAGTTTCTTTTTTTATTATTTGGTATTCATTATATAGCATAGAAAAAGATATTAAAGAAAAAAAAGTTTGCCTTTATTATGTTCTTGTAAATATATTAATAGCTTCTCTTTTAGGTATAGTTTTTACAAATGATATATTTAATGCTTTTGTATTTATTGAGGTAAGTACACTCGCTTCCTGTGGCATTATAGTTGTTAAAGATAAAAAAGAAAATATAAAAGCAACTATAAAGTATGTAGTATTAAGCAGTTTGGGATCGGGTCTTGTACTTATGGGAATTGCTTTTTTATATTCTATTACTGGAAATTTAAATATGGATTTTATGCATAGTGAACTTATTAAAAATTGGATGGATTATGAAAAAGTGATATTGCTTTCAATTGGACTTTTTACCATAGGGCTTGGAGTTAAGGGAGCGATGTTTCCTCTTCATGTATGGCTTCCAGATGCACATTCATCAGCACCAACATCTTCAAGTGCGATGCTTTCTTCTCTTGTAGTTAAAGCGTTTGTTTTACTTTTTATAAAAATTATATATAGAATTTTTGGAACTGATATAATTTCAAATATACATGTTCTTGATTTGATATTAATATTAGGAAGTATAGGTATGATAATGGGTTCTGTATTTGCAATATTCCAAAAAGATTTGAAGAGAGTAATTGCTTATTCGAGTGTTGCGCAAATGGGTTATATATTCTTTGGAATAGGTCTTGGTAATAAACTTGGTCTTGCAATTTCAATTTTTCATATAATTGGTCATGCACTTACTAAGTCAGCACTATTTTTAAGTGTAGGGTCTATGATGGAAAAAACAGGAAAGAAGGTTTCGGATTTAAAAGGTATAGGAAAGGAAATGCCAATAACACTAGCTTTATTTACATTAGGAGCTTTATCAATGATAGGAATACCAATACTTCCTGGTTTTTTAAGTAAGTGGAATTTTGCTATTGCTAGTATACAATCAGGTAGATTATACTTATTGACTATTATACTTGTAAGTTCTCTTTTAAATATAGTTTATTATTCTCCTATTGTTATTAATGGTTATTTTGGAGAGGAAAATCTAAAGGGAAAAGTTTATATGTCTAAGGAAAAAAGTATAAAAGAGATTATCCCTATTATGATGCTTATGGGTATGATGGTTTGTGTCGGTATTTTTTCTAATTATATTATAAATATATTGCTTATAGCTTGTGAGCAAATATTTTAATCTATAAAGAATGATATGATTTTGAATCTATGGATAATATTGATTAAAGAGCTAAATTTACAACTATTTTGAGCAACGGAGTCCGGAGGACTCGTTGGCGACATGAGCTATGCGTTAGCATAAAGCGAATTTTTAAGAAAGGTGAATTTAAATGAAAAGTCTATTTATACTTTTTCCAATAATTATGCCATTTATTTTAGCTATACTTATGAATGTAATTAAGTTTGATAATAAAAAAAATAGAAATACATATATAGCGTGTTGTATTATATTTAATTTTATTTTGACTGTTTATATTATGCATTTGGATATTAACATGAATTTGGAAATTCTAAAAATAAATGAGTTTATAAATATATGTTTAAAAATTGATAAGCTAGGTGTGTTGTTTTCGCTACTTGCATCTACTTTATGGATATTTACTACTTTTTACTCTATGGAGTATATGGAACATGAAAAAAATGAGAAGAGATTTTTCACTTTTTTCATAATTACACTTGGAGTAACTATAGGTATTGCATTCTCTGCTAATTTATTTACTTTATACGTATTTTATGAAATGCTTACTTTAGCTACCTTCCCTTTAGTTATTCACTCTGGAAGTGAGGATGCGTTTAAAAGTGGTAAGAAGTATTTGATATATTCTTTCGGAGGGGCTACGTTTGTTCTTTTGGGTATCATACTTTTATATAATATAACTCCTGATTTGAGCTTTACTGCTGGAGGAATACTTAATGGTAGTGTTTCTGGAAATGAGAAAATGATTCTTGTTATATATATACTTATGTTTTTGGGATTTGGAGTAAAAGCTGCTGTTGTACCTTTTCATTCATGGCTTCCAGCTGCTATGGTAGCCCCAACACCTGTAAGTTCTCTACTTCATGCAGTTGCAGTAGTTAAATCGGGAGTATTTAGCATAATAAGAGTGTCTTATTTTATATTCGGGGCAGAAGTTATGAGAAGTGTTAATGCTCATATATACTCAAGTATATTCGTTGTAATAACTATACTTATGGGATCTTTTCTTGCTATACATCATGATAATTTAAAGAAAAGGCTGGCGTATTCTACTATAAGTCAGCTGGGGTATATAATTCTAGGTGTTTTAATGTTAAATGAAAATGCATTAATTGGAGGTATTTTACATTTGGTAAATCATGCACTTATCAAAATTGTATTATTCTTTTGTGCGGGAGCTATATACACTAAGAAACACATCAAGAATATATCTGATATGAAGGGTATAGGCAAAGAAATGCCTATAACTATGTGGTGCTTTTCAATAGCTTGTATTTCTTTGATAGGAATACCTCCTACTAATGGATTTGTTAGCAAATGGTATTTGGCAATTGGTGGATTAAATGCAAATAAGATAATGTTTCCTATAATACTCTTACTTAGTGCTTTTTTAACTAGTATATATTTATTACCTATTATAGTAACGGCATTCTTTGAAAAGAATGATGATGTAGAAATACAAAATAATGATCCGGGAATAAGAATGCTATTTCCTATAGTAGGGATAACCGTCCTTGTAGTTTTGATGGGAATATTTCCTAATATTGTGGTGGATTTTGTTCGTAAAATAGTTATAGAGTTAATATAAAGGGGGGTTGGGTATGTATTTAATTATAATGATTATACTTCCGTTAATAGGCTCTTTGGTAGGATACATAGTTGGAAGAAAAAATGAAAGACTTAGAAATTTAGTGATAGATATTATAACAGGTATGGAATTTTTATTGGTAATAATGATGTATCCTAGTGTTTCAAAGCATCCGATTGAAATATTCATACCTGACATAATGGGAATTGGACTTTATTTGAAAATGGATATGATAAGATATATATTAGTATTTTTAACATGCTTTATTTGGTTTTTAACTACTATATATTCTACTCAATATCTTATAAAGCATAATCATAGAAATAGATATTATGCATTTTTTATGCTTACACTTTCAAGTACAGTAGGTGTATTTATATCTGAAAATATACTGAATTTATTTACATTCTTTGAAATGATGGCATTTACATCTTATATGCTAGTTATACATGATGATGATGTTTATTCTCATGAAGCCGGAAAAATTTATTTGGGAATGTCAATAGCCAGTGGAATGATAACATTAATGGGAATATTATTATTGTTCGATTATACGAATACACTGAATATATCCGAAATATCATCTGTAATAAATTCTATTGGAAGTATGAAATATACAATAGGTTTTTCGCTTATGATAGGATTTGCGGTTAAGGCCTGTATGTTTCCGCTTCATATATGGCTGCCAAAGGTATATCCAGCAGCACCGACGCCTGCAACAGCAGTGCTTTCTGGAATACTTGCAAAAGCTGGTATTTATGGAATAATGGTTGTTTCAATATACATAATGGGGAATGATCAGTTGTTTTGTGAGATTTTACTTATACTATCATTTATGAGTATGTTCGTAGGTGGTTTTTTAGCAATGTTTCAAAGAAATATAAAGAGAATATTGGCATATAGTAGTATGAGTCAAATTGGATATATATTAATGGGTGTTGCTCTCATTGGGTTGTTAGGAAAACACAATGAAATAGCTATATACGGGACTATATATCATATTGTAAATCATGGATTGTTTAAGGTGCTTCTTTTTATGGTTGCAGGTATAATATATATGATATTAGATGAATTTAGCATAAATAAAATCAAGGGTTTTGGAAAACATAAGAAATTGTTAAAAGGATTATTTTTGGTAGGTATGCTAGGTGTTATAGGTATGCCAGGGTTTAATGGATTTATAAGTAAGACTATGCTACATCATGCTTTATCAGAGAGTTTTGACGGAAAAGAAGCTGTATTTTTAGAAATTTTATTTACAATTTGTAGTAGTTTCACGGTGGCTTATCTTCTTAAAATATTCGTATCTATATTTGTAGAGAAAAACGATGCGTTCAAAGGTCAGTATAAAACAAAAATAAAAAAGAGAGCATTAATTCCTATGATTATACTTAGCTTAAGTATAATCTATGTAGCTATGAATCCTTTGTTTTTAATAGATATTATGAATAAAGATGATGTATTTTTTAATATTCATTTGAGTGGGCATTTTGATATAAAATTTTACTCTATAGATAACATAAAATCATCTATGATTACGATATTAATAGGGATAGGTATATACGTGTTATTTATAAGAAAGTACATGTTAGTTGAAGAATACGGGTCTAAGGTATATAAAAACCCATCTCTTGCTTGGTTTAACTTAGAAAATGATTTTTATAGACCTGTTTTTAAATTAGTATATAAGGTATTATCCATAGGGTTTTCTGCAATAGACACATTTGTTGTAAAGTTTGTAAAAAATACTGACAGAAGGATTAAGAAGCTTGCTAATTTTGAAATGACTAATATAAAGTATGCAGATAATGGACTCTATAAAATTTCTGATATACCAAAGGAAATAGGTAGTAATCTAAACAGTATAACCTATTCTGTATTTATAATAGGGTTTGTACTAGTTATAATAACTATTATATTAATAGGTCTTTAGAACTGGTTTTTCAAAAAAGACTAGGGGTATATATTAAAAAAATGTAATAAAAAAGGAAAACAAACAAATGTGTCGAAAGTTAAAGGGAATAGTCGAAAAGTGAAAGGGGATGAATTTATGCAAGATAAAGGAATATTACTAGAAACAGGTACTGGTGAAGTTGAAATATTGGAATTTGCAATAAATAAAGAAAATTACGCTATTAATGTTATAAAGGTAAAAGAAATACTTGAAGTGGATTATCTTACTAAGATACCGAATAGCCATCCAGCAGTGGCGGGTCTTACTTTGGTTAGAGGTGATGTTGTAACATTAATAGATATGAAGTATATAATAGAAAAGAAAAATACAGATATAAAAAAATGCAAAGTAATATTATGTGAATTCAATAATATGAAGGTAGCATTTTGTGTTGACAATATATTGGGAATTCACAGAATAGGATGGGATCAGATTAAAAAAGCTGAGAATGTAAATGAATCATCTTTGGTTATTGGAAATATAATATTCAATAATAAGATAGTTATGTTGCTAGATTTTGAAAAAATAGTTATGGATATAAGTCCGGCTTCGGGAATAAGTGAAAAAAGAATGAATGATATTGAGACTAAAGATAGAAGTGGTGTGAAAATGATATTGGCCGATGACTCTCCACTTATAAGAAAGGTACTTAATAATACTCTTACTAAGGCTGGATTTAAAAATTTGAGATTTTTCGATGATGGAGAGCAAGCGTATAATTATCTAAGCTCAATATCTAATGAAAAAGGAGAAAATTTTATAGATGATGTACAGATTTTAATAACAGATATTGAAATGCCACAAATGGATGGACATACATTAACTAGAAAAATAAAAGAGCATAAGATATTAAAGAGTCTTCCTATAATAATATTTTCATCTCTTATAACAGATGATTTACTACATAAAGGTGAATCTGTAGGAGCGGATGGTCAGATGAGTAAGCCCGAAATTGGAAAACTTGTAAATTTAATAGATACATTCACAGTAGATAAATAAAATTCGCTTTATGCTACGCATAGCTTATGTCGCTAACGAGTCCTACGGGCTCTGTTGCTCAAAAGTAGTTGTGAATTTAGCTATTTAATCAATATTATCCACGAATTCAAAATTATATAATTTCTTGATAGATAAAAAATGCAATATCGTTTGATATCGCATTTTTTTTATTGACATTCAAAGGAAAGTGAATTACAATATTATATGAGAATGATTATTAATAACAAAAAACGAGGAGTGGTTTAAATGAGTATCGTAATATACGGTGGACATGATAGAATGGAAAGAATTTATATAAATGAAGCTAAAAAATATGGAGTAAAAGCTAAGGTGTATACATATGGGAGAAATGATATGACAAAGTCTATAGGAAAGAGTGATGGAATAGTTATATTTACAGATACTATATCTCACAAAGTTTCTAGTACTGTATCTAAAGAAGCTAAAAAAAGAAATATACCAGTAGTTGTCTGTCATAATAGCAGTAAGACATCTTTTGGAAATACTATGAAAGAAATGACATGCTAGTAAAGTATATAATGGGACTTCATTGACATGGATTATCAATTAATATAAAAAATAGGAGATGATAAAATGGCAATCTTTATAATAGGTACATTAGTAATAGGATATGGAATATATACATTAGTTAAAACTTTAAAAAAGGAAGCTAAAGGAGAATGCGTAGGTTGTAGCGGATGCACAACTACAAGCTGTAGCTCTAGAAAAGATGATTAACTTTAATAACTACATGATTTTATATACAAAACGGACCCCTTAGAGTATATGCAGAAAAGAGACATGCCTGTAAAATACTTTAAGGGGCTATTTTTATCTGATGATTCCGTTTATTTGCTGATTAATCTTCTGTTTTTTTACTTCCTATACGAATTACTTCTTTCATTTTGGACATTATATGCTCGTATCCACCTTTACTATGAGGTATAATGCAGTCAGAGCAATCTTTAATGTCGTTTTTATATTTAAAATTCCCCCCGCATTTATCTTTTAACATATATAAAGGACAAAAACAAAAAAGACAATTAAAACTTTTTGAATCTCCTACTTTATGGCATGGAAAATATTCACATTTATTATTTTGGAAAAACTTATAATTTTCACTCATATTTACATCCCCCTATCTATATATTAATTATACAACAATTCTATATAATATCAAAATTACTATAAATTTCTTAATTTGATTAGGTAATGAAGATTTGCTAAAATATAGGTACATGTGATTAGATTATTAATGAATTATATGGGGTATAATTAACTAATAAGTATAGTTCTTCTATTATACAACTATTTTAATTCATTAATGTATTAAGAGAGGAAGGTATCAATTGGCATATAATACTATAGATCTAATAGATAAAGCAATAGATATGGCAGAAAAAAGAAAAGAAATATACAGACAAATTGCAAATGATAATTCTGAAAATAAAGTAATGAATATAATTATAAACACTTTGGTAAAAGGTTTAGATAAAAATATTTATAGCTATAATAAATTAATAAAATATATTGAACAAAATAAAGAAGTGTTAGAGGAAATTGACTTTTTGATATATGATAAAATTTTATTTTTGGTTAATCAATTTAAAAAAAGATTAATGAATCCAAAAATTTCAGATACAAAAAGACTTTTACGCTTTTCTGTAAATTTAGAAAAAGAAATATATGCATTGTTTATAGATATACAAGGAAGATTAGTTGTAAAAGAAGAAGATGCAAAAAGTAATACATATAGATTTTTATCTAATGTTATAAAAGAAAAAGAAGAGTATATTAAAAACTTAGAAGCATTTGCTAAAAGACAAGGCTAGATACATATTAAGCCTTGTTTTTTATTTATAAAGAAATTATATACACCAAACTAATGTTCTTGTATAATTTAAATAAATGGTATATGTAAGTAGAAATTAAGTAGCATTAAAAAATTCATATGAATTAAGTTTCTCTTTATTGTAATTAAAAATAACAACAAATGGTATAATAAATAATATAAAAATTTAAAAAGAGGTGATTTTATGGATAAAAAAAATGAAAGAGCACTAATAGTTGGGCTTAATATAACTAATGCATTTAAAAAAGAAGATAAAATAGATATTTATGACTCTATGGATGAATTAGAGGAATTAGCTAAGGCTGCAGGAGCTGAAGTTGTAGAAAAGATAATTCAAAATAAGGAATCTAGAGATGTTGCTTTGTATATAGGAAAGGGAAAGCTGGAAGAGATAAAGAATTACTGTGAAAGCTTAGATGTTAATGTAGTTATATTCAATGATGAACTTTCAGGATCACAAATGAGAAATTTAGAAGAATTATTAAATGTGAAGGTTATAGATAGAGCGGCACTTATACTTGATATATTTGCTCAAAGAGCATTGTCAAGAGAAGGAAAACTTCAAGTCGAACTTGCACAGTTGAAATATAGACTTCCTAGACTTTCAGGATTTGGTAAAGAAATGTCAAAAACAGGTGCTGGTATTGGAACTAGAGGACCTGGGGAGCAAAAGCTAGAAGTTGATAAAAGACATATATTAAATAAAATATCTGATATTAGAAACGAGCTTAAAGAAGTAAAGAAAAACAGGGAGACACAAAGATCTCAAAGACTTAAAAATAGTATACCAATAGTAGCTTTGGTAGGATATACTAATGCGGGAAAATCAACTCTTACAAATGAAATTATGAAAACGCATAAAGACTATGAAATAGAAAAAGAAGTTTTTTCAAAGGATATGTTATTTGCAACTCTTGATGTGACTTTGAGAAAGGCAGCACTTTCTAATAAAAAAGAGTTTTTAGTAGTAGATACAGTTGGATTCGTAAGTAAGCTTCCTCATGATTTAGTAGATGCATTTAAAGCTACACTCGAAGAAGTTAGGTATGCAGATTTGATAATTCACGTTGTAGATGCATCTAATGAGTGTTATGACATTCAAATGAATACCACTCTTGATGTGTTAAAAGAGTTAAAAGCGCTTGATAAGCCAGTTATAACTGTATTTAATAAAGTTGATAAATTAGAATATGATGTGGATTCAAAAAAAGATGAGAATGTTCTATTTATATCGTGTAAAACTGGATATAACATAGATAATCTTTTAGAAAAAATAAAAGAAAAAATAATGGGAAATTTTCATGATGTATCTTTGTTGATTCCGTATAATAAGGGTGATGTATTTAATACTATTAAAAATAAGAATAATGTTGATGATTTTGAATATAAGGAAGACGGAATATTTGTAGCTGTAACACTTGATGATATAGAATATGGAAAATACAAAGAATATGAGATAGAGTAAAATCAATATGAAAGAATCGATATTAAGTTGGAAAAATATAGATAACTTAGAAGACTTTCAAATTACATATTTACTATATCAAGAAGGTAAAAATATAAGCCAAATAAGCAGAATAAGAAATATGGAAGTTGACGATATAAATAGAGACATAATAAAGTATAAACAAATTTTGAACCAAATTAATTATAATGATAAAACTATTATAGAAATATTACTTGAAGCAGATAAAAATTCAAGGATTGATATACTCAATTCATTAAATGAAAATGAATTGATAGATGCAAAAAAACTGTTGTATAAAAGAATTTCTGTAGAAAAAAATGTAGATGATTTTATGATACTTCTTTGGATTTGCGGAGAGTTAAAAGATTTTAGATTATTAGATATAGTTCATACATGCTCTAAGCATCCTCATGGAGGAGTAAGAAGAATGGCTTATTCTGCTATGGGGAAAATAGGATCAGATAAAAGTATAGATTATTTGCACAAGGGTCTTATTGATGCAAAACCTCAAGTGAGACAATATTGTGCTAAATCCTTGTGTAAAATAGGGAATAAAATTACTTTAAAAAAGTTAAAGAACTTGATAAACAATCCGAATGAAAAAGAATATGTGAAAAGAGCTTTTTTGGAAGCCATAGATATTCTTGAAAATATAAAAAATAAAAATTAACTATTATCTTCATAAGCACTATCTAAAAAACATATATTAATAATACAAACAAAAACCCAGAAAAATAGGGTCTTTTGATCTTATAATCTTAATTATAATTGATACAAATATAATATAAGGGGGAGTTTATAATGCTTTTTAGAAATTGTGCAGGAGGAATAGTTTTTTATGGAAATAAAGTATTGTTGTTAAAAAATGAAAAAAGTGAATGGGTATTGCCAAAAGGTATAATTAAAGGTGATGATATTTCAAATAAAGTAGCTATAGACGAGGTTAAAAATGAATGCGGTGTAGAGCCTAAAATATTGTCGACTGCAGGTCAAACTAATTATGAATTCTATTCAATAAGCAGAAAAACTCCAGTGTGTAATGAAATTGTATGGTATGTTATGGAATCGAAAGATGCAAACTGTACTATAAACAAAGAGTTGGGTTTTGTAGATGGAGGATTTTATAAAATAAAAGATGCATTAGAATTGATAACTTATAGTCAAGATAAATCTATTGTTAATTTATCTTTTAAAAAATACAAAAATTTGAAAAGAGAAATATAAGGCTAGGTAGAATTAAACCTTAGATTTTAGGTTAAACTATAATTGACTAAAATTTAAGGAGGCATACATGCATGGAAAATTTAAATATGAATGAATTAAAAGCAGTAGCATCTAGATGTAGTCAGTACAGCCCAATGGGAAATCAGTTTACATCAGCGGTTGGAGAAAATGAAGAGAATTGTTCTAAGTGTAATAACTATCAAAATAGTAAATGTAAATTAGATTTAATTGATGAAATTAAAAGCAATATGGAGTAGAGTTCACATATCAAAAAACCTTATTTTCTTAGAAAATGAGGTTTTTTATATATTATTTTAATTAAAATAATATAATTAAAAACATATATATGAAAATAATAATTAATATTAAATAAAATAATACATATAAAAAAAATTTAAGTGTTGACGAAATTGTATTTAGGCAATATAATCAATTTCAAATAAAAAAAGTCCTTATAAATATTTAAAAAGTTTAGAAAGGTAGTAGTAAATAATTTCTATTTTCAGAGAGTGGATGGTTGGTGTGAATCCATAATAAGAGTTATTGAATCCGACCTTGAACTGCATAGGGGTAAAAACTTATGCCGGAATTTCCGTTAAAGATTAAAGACTGTATATACAGTAAAACAAGGTGGTACCACGTGGATAATATCTCCGTCCTTGACTAACGTCAAGGATGGGGATTTTTTTATACAAAAATACTTATTATGGGAGAGCTGAGAAATGAATATAGATAAAATTTTAATGACACCAGGACCTACAAATGTTCCTAAAAGGGTTTTGAATAAGATGGCTGAGAATATGATTCATCATAGAACGGATGAGTTTGCAAATATATTTAAAGAATTTAACGAAAGACTTAAAGATATATTTAAAACAGATAATACGGTATTGACTTTTCCATCATCAGGAACGGGCGGATTAGAAGCAAGTATTGTGAATATGTTTTCTAAGAAAGACAAGGTATTGGTAGTGTCGATAGGTGTGTTCGGAGATAGATTTGCAAATATAGCAAGCATATTTGGTATAGAAGTTGATAAATTAGATGTACCTTGGGGAAAGGGAGTTGAGCTTGAGGATATAGAATCGAGATTAACTGATGAACATAAAGCATTGATAATTACTCATAATGAAACATCTACAGGAGCTAGTAATGATATAGAGAAAATAGGAAAATTCATGAAAAATAAAAAACAACTTTATATAGTAGATGCGGTGAGTTCTTTAGGAGCAGTCGAAGTAAGAATGGATGATTGGAGTATAGATGTATTAATAAGTGGATCTCAAAAGGCGTTGATGTCTCCCCCTGGATTGAGCTTTATAGGTATTAGTGAAAAAGCTTGGGAATTTAATAAGAAGTCTGACATTCCTAAATACTATTTTGATTTTAAAAAAGCTAAAGATGGTATTGATAAAGAATCACCTCAAACTCCGTATACTCCTGCTGTATCCCTTATAATTGGAACTAATGAGGCATTAAAAATCATAAAAGAAGAAGGTATTGATAACGTTTATAACAGACATGAAAGATTAGCTGGTATGTTTAGAGAAGAGGTAAAAAATATGGGGTTAGAATTTTTTGTAGATGAAAAATATCAATCTAATACTGTGACTTCTATAAAAATGAAAAATAGAGCGGTTAATATTAAAAAGATAATGGAGGAGGAGTTTAATATAGTGATAGCGGCAGGTCAAGGGAATTTAAAAAATGAAATTATAAGAATAGGGCATATGGGATGCGTTGATGAAGAAATGATAAATAAAACTTTAGGAGCATTAAAAGAAGCCATGGAAAAAATTTAGCTTAAAAAATTGTATACTGAATACTAAACACAAAATTGGAGGGGACTATAGTGAAAAATAAGGTTATAATTACAGAAATGATAGATCAAGAGGGAATAAAAATATTAGAAAAAACAGTGGATTTAGATATAAAAGTTAATATTTCTAGAGAAGAATTATTAAATATAATACATGAGTACAATGCTATTATAGTTAGAAGTAATACTAATGTGGATGAGGAATTATTTGATAAAGCTACGAATCTTAAAATAGTAGGAAGAGCAGGAAATGGAATAGACAATATAGATGTAGAAGCAGCTACTAAAAGAGGTATAATTGTAGCAAATACACCCCAAAGTAATACAATGTCTGCATGTGAACTTACTATAGGACTTTTACTTGCACAATCAAGAAACATACCTCAGGCTAATGGAGATACTAAACTAGGGAATTGGGGAAGAAATTCATTTAAAGGTGTAGAGCTTTATGGAAAAACTCTTGGAGTAATAGGTCTTGGAAAAATAGGATCTTTAATTGCAACTAGAATGAAGGCATTTGGTATGAATATAATAGCGTATGATCCATACATACCTGATGAAAGATTTGAAAAATTTAAAGCCGATAAAAAGAATGAGTTGAAGAATCTGTTAGAAGAGGCGGACTTTATTACTGTTCATACCCCTAAAACAGAAGAGACTATAAACATCATAGATGAAGAGGCTATTAATTATATGAAAACAGGAGTTAGGTTGGTAAATGCAGCTAGAGGTGGAATAATAAATGAAGATGCCTTATTAAAGGGGATAAATGAGGGGAAAATTGCTAGTGCTGCCCTTGACGTTCATAAGGTAGAGCCTTGTATTAATAGTAAACTGTTTGACCATCCAAATATCATAGTTACTCCACATATAGGTGCTGGAACTATAGAGGCGCAAGAAAATGTAGGAAAAACAATAGCTAATCAAATTATAAATGGATTGAATGTAGATATTGTTTCTAATGCGGTGAATCTACCAACTATTCATAGAGAAGAGCTTAAGGTAATTAAGCCTTATATAGAACTTGCTGAAAAAATTGGTAAAATATATTATCAAATAAATAATGAACCTATTGAACTTGTAGATATTCAATACCATGGGAATATAGCTTCTCAAGATGTTAAAATGGTTACTATAGCGTTCATAAAAGGTCTTTTAGAACCTGTAATGAAGGAAAATGTAAATTATATAAATGCACATATATGTGCTAAAAATAGAGGAATAATTGTAAATGAAGAAAAGAAAAAAGATAATTATAAAAACTATGTAGATTCAATGTCTGTGAAAATAAAAAATAAGACTGGTGAATTTACTTTACTTGGAAGCTTATCTTCAAAAAAGGAAGGAAAGCTTGTTGAAATTCATGGATATGAAGTGGATGTTAATCCTAGTAAACATATGTTATTTATACAAAACTGGGATGTTCCAGGGGTAATAGGGGATATAGGAATGGTTCTTGGGAAAAACAGTATAAATGTTGCAACTATGCAGGTTGGGAGAAATATAAAAGGAGAGAAAGCTTTGATGATATTAAATATAGATGAAGGTGTATCAAAAGATTCTATTGAAGATATATCAACGGTGGAAAATGTATTATGGGCTAAAGGGATAAAACTATAGGGAGTGATTTCATGAGAATAGGATATGCCGCATCAGTTGGAGAAAAAAGCATACTCGATAGCATGCAATTTGCTAGAATTAATGGATTTAATGCAGTGGAGATAAATATGAACATGAAGTGTTTTTTTCCTGAGAATTACGATGGAAAAGATATAGAAAACATAAAAAAATACAAGAAAGAAAATGATATAGAGATTACTATGCATGCACCTGAGGATATATTTCTTTTAAATCTTCATGAAAAAGTTAGAAATGCAGGAATTGAAAGGTTGAAAGAGATTATAGAGTTCGGTAAAAATATAGATGCAAGTAGAATAACTATACACATAGGACCAACTCCTTATTTTACTTTGACAGATAAAAAGTATTATTTAGATGATATTTATCATGAGGAATATAAACAAATTCTAAAAGTTTGTTTGTTAGAGTTAAGTGATTATTGTGAGGATAAGATTAAACTTTGTATTGAGAACTCTGGAAGATTCACTAAAAAATTATATCAAGAGATTCTAGATGATATTATAGATAAGAAAAATATATTTCTAACATGGGATATAGGCCATTCTTATTATGAAATTTATGATGAAATAAAATTTTTTAAAAGAAATATAGATAAAATTAAAACTGTTCATGTTCATGATGTAAATGATATAAGTGATCACCAAGTTGTAGGAGATGGAAAAATTGATTTTTCAAAGTATGTAGAGGGTATAGGATGTAAAGATAAGGTATATATATTAGAGGTAAGACCTAGAGAAAAAGCCTTGAAATCATTGGAAAATTTCAGAAATCTTCTAAATAATTAAGATTTTATTATTGACTAAATTTAAAGTGTGTTGTATCATTAGGAAATAACAAGTGAACGAAAAAAAGATAGAGGTTGCATTGTTTAATAGTACTACTTTGGAGTTAAGCACTATGAAGAAGTAGGAAAGGAAATAATGCCGAAGCTTTACAACTGATGCTTTAAGGTTGTGGGGTTGGGGCTGCGTATAATATATGCAGCACTGTCACAAATATTTATTTGTGGAGAGCTATCATTCAAATGGAAGTAGGCAATTAATCCTATTTGGAAGGGATTAATTTGATGTATTGCTTATTTAACCTTGAGTGAAGACTCAAGGTTTTTTTGTATTGATGGATTCTTCTCTCGAAAATTTCGCTTGTATTAACAAATTTGAGGAGGAGTAGAAATGAGAAAAAAAGGATTTATTTTAATTTTAACTTTTATGTTATTTGCGTTATGTATGAATTTAGGTTTTGCAGAGGAGTTAGATCCAGCTCAAGTTAATGCTGATAAGTTCGGATTATTAACTTTATTGCCACCTTTAGTTGCTATAGTATTAGCATTTATAACTAAGAATGTTGTGTTATCTTTGTTCTTAGGGGTGTTTTCGGGAACATTTTTAGTTAGTTTAAATGGTTCTAATGTATTTATGGCTTTATTTAATGGATTTTTATCTATAATAGATAAGGTGTTATCGTCTTTAGCAGATCCATGGAATGCAGGTATTATTCTACAGTGTTTAACAATAGGAGGGCTTATTGCACTTATAACTAAAATGGGTGGAGCTAAGGCTATAGCTGAAAGCCTTGCTAAAAGAGCTAAGTCACCTAGAAGTGCACAAATATTTACTTGGATTTTAGGGTTAATAGTATTCTTTGATGATTATGCAAATGCACTTATAGTAGGACCTATAATGAGACCTGTAACGGATAAAATGAAAATATCAAGAGAAAAGCTTTCTTTTATAATAGATGCAACGGCAGCTCCTATAGCTGGTATTGCTATTATATCTACTTGGATTGGTTATGAGATAAGCTTAATAAAGGATGCTTATGCAAGTATAGGTCAGCAGGTAAATGCTTATTCTGTATTTATATCTACTATTCCTTATAGATTTTACAATATATTAATTCTTGTATTTATAGTTTGTACTGCTGTATTTTTAAGAGAGTTTGGACCTATGCTTAAGTGTGAGAGAAGAGCTAGAACTAATGGAAAAGTTTTGGGTGAAGAAATGGATTCTAAGTTTTTAGAGGAAAGTAATGAAATTCAACCTAAAGAGGGAATAAAGCTTAGTGTATGGAATGCTATAATTCCTATAGGAGTTTTAATATTTGCATCTTTACTTGGTTTTTACTACAATGGATATAATACTATAATGGGAGGCGAAGATGCTGTTTTAATAGAAATATTAAAGAATTCTCCAGTATCATTTGCAGCTATTAGAGAAACTTTTGGAGCATCTGATGCGAGTGTGGTTTTATTCCAAGGAGCGTTGTTTGCAAGTATAGTAGCTATTGTAATGGGTACTAGTCAAAAAATATTCAAAGTTTCAGAAGCTATTGAAACATGGGTAAAGGGAATGAATGCGTTAGTTATAACAGGAGTTATATTATTACTTGCATGGTCTTTAAGTGGTGTTATAAAAGAGCTTGGAACTGCTAAGTTTTTAGTATCTGTATTATCTGGTTCTATACCTGAGTTTTTACTTCCATCTATAATATTTACACTTGCAGCTATAATATCTTTTGCAACAGGTACATCTTATGGAACAATGGGTATACTTATGCCTCTTACTATACCTCTTGCACATGCTATATCGCCAGAATCTTCATATATTATAATGAGTGCTGGAGCTGTTTTAACTGGAGCGACTTTCGGAGATCACTGTTCACCTATTTCAGATACAACTATAATGTCTTCAATGGGAGCAGGATGTAATCATATAGATCATGTTAATACTCAAATTGTATATGCTTTAACAGTAGGGGTTATATCTATAGTATTCGGATATTTACCAGCTGGTCTTGGAATATCTGTATATTTAACTCTTCCAATAGCTGTTTTAGCTGTAGTAGGAACTGTATATTTTGTTGGAAAACCTGTAGAGGAGGCTGAAAGTGTCTCTTTAAAGGATGTAGCTGATTTATAATACTAAAGCCTCGATTTTTATCGGGGCATTTTTAATTGTCTATATATATGTTATAATATATGAGTTATTACATATAATTGTAAGATATAGACAAAAAAGGAGCGGGAAAATAGAGATGGATGCATTTTGGAGTACCACATATGACTCAACAAGTTTTAATCTTTATTCAAAGAGTCATATGACTTCTCTTGTAATAATAGGGGCTATTATCTTAGGGATGTTTTTAATGAGAGAACATATACAAAAAAATAGAAGAAAAGTAGGACTTGGTATAGGAATAATGCTTATTATTCAACAGTTTCTTATGTATTCTTGGTACATAACTTCTGGGAATTTTACATGGCAAGAATCGTTACCTTTATATTTATGTAGGGTAACGACTATTTTATGTATTATAATGATCTTGAGAGAAAGTTATGCTTTTTTTGAAGTTGCTTATTTTTGGGGAATGTCTGGGAGTGTTATGGCTTTGATAACTCCTGATCCTGGATTTGAATTTCCTCATGTTATGTTCGTACAGTTTTTTATGGGCCATGGCGGAATGCTAATATCTATATTATTCATGATGTGTTTTTACAAATTTGAACCAAAATTATCATCACTTAAAAAGACTATAAACTGGACAATAGTTTACTTTGTAGGAGTAGAAATGGTAAATTATGCTATAGGAGCTAATTATTCATACTTAAGAAGTAAACCACTTAGCAAAAGCCCACTTGACTACTTACCACCTTATCCATATTATGTGCCTATACTTGCTATTATAGCAGTAGGTATATTTTCACTATGGTATATACCTTTTTATATAAGAGATAAGAAAAGTGAAATAATAAAAGAAAAAGAAGAAGTGACTAGCTATTAATATAAGTCTGTTGATTAATTTAATCAACAGACTTTTTAGGAGGTTTTTTATGATAAACCAATATAAAACTATACATGAATACGGTCAAGATGAAGTTATAATAGAAAAGTCTAGATTCATAGGATATGCAAAACCTGTTGAAACTGAAGAAGAAGCTCGAGAATTTATAAATGAGATCAAAAAGAAACATAAGGATGCAACTCATAATGTATGGGCGTACACAATAGGAATGAATATGGATATTCAAAGATATAGTGATGATGGAGAACCATCTGGAACTGCTGGAATACCAACTCTTGAAGTTATAAAAAAAGAGGACTTAAGAAATGTAGCAGTAGTTGTAACAAGATACTTTGGAGGAATAAAATTAGGAGCAGGTGGACTTGTAAGAGCTTATACAAAAGGAGCTAAAGTAGGTCTTAATGCATCCAAGATAATAGATAAAATTTTATACACTGATATAAGGTTTAAAATTGATTATACTCTTTTAGGCAAAGTTCAAAATGAGCTTATGAATCTGGGATATATAATAAAAGAAATATTATATGAAGAGATGGTTACAATAGTAGTATACTCAAAATTAAATGAAGCAGACTCAGTAAAGAATAAAATAATAGATATAACAAGCTCAAATGTTGAAGTTGAACAAAAGGAAGATTTTTATTTATCAAAATATAATGATGAAATACTTTTAGACTAAAAGGACACTACTTTGGAGTAGTGTCCTTTTTCTTTAAACCCTTCTTAATTTCGTAAACTCCCATTATAAATAAGAATATTCCGAATATTCTTCTTAAAAAATCTGAATTTAAGTTGGATGATATTTTAGAGCCTAACAAAGCTCCTATTATCCCAAATGATACTATAGGTAGTATAACTTTATACTCTACATTCTTATTCTTTATATGAAAAATGAGTGCAAAGATAGTCATTGGAATAGATGCTAATAAGTTGACGCTTTGAGCCACCTTTTGATCTATAGAAGTTAAGAATAATAAAGAAGGTATAAGAATCGTTCCTCCGCCTATACCCATACCACCTATAATACCAGCTAAAAGCCCTATTAATATAAGCATTAAAACACCATCCTTAATGAAGCTATTACCATGAAAAATCCAAATATCAATCTAAGTCTTGGACCAGAGCATTTGTTCAAAAGCCTAGCTCCGATAATTCCTCCGATAGTAGCTCCGATAGCAACTTTATACGTGATGTTTAAATCAAATATCCCATTCCTTATGTATATAAATGAACTGGTAAGCGTAAAAAATATTATTATACTAAGAGCAGTTGCATGAGATTTGTGTTCTTCTATATCGAGTATATTATTAAGAGCTGGAACTAATATACTTCCACCACCAGAGCCGAATATACCATTTATAAATCCTGTTACAAAACCTATTAATAAAGTCTTTATATTCATAATTTATCACCAGTACTATTTTTAGCATAAACTAGAAAATATATTTATGATATAATTAAATTTGTGCAAAATAAATTAATACATTTGAATTATCCGAAAGCTAAAAGTTCTAAAACTCCATCCTTTTAAGGTCGGAAATAAGAACTTAACAGCTTCTGGATTAGCTTAACTAAAAATTCAGCTGGAGTAGAAATTCCATCTGAATTAAGTTTCGCTTTATACTAAAGATATATAATGTAAAGAAAGGGGTAACGAAATGTTGACAATGGAACAAAAGATAGAAAAAACTGTAGATTGGTTAAGGGAACAAGTAGAAATATCTGGTACTAAAGGATTAGTAGTAGGAATTTCTGGAGGAATAGATTCAGCTCTTGTTGCTTGTTTGATTAAAAAGGCGTTTCCTAATAATTCATTAGGAGTTATAATGCCGATAAAAAGCAGTCCGAAGGATAGAGAGGATGCTTTAAAGGTTGTTGAGGCTTGTAAGATAGATTATTTAGATTTAGATTTAACTGAGGTTCAATCTAAATTATTCGATATAGTAGTTGATAATATGAAAAATAAGGATATATATAATGAAGATAACACTAGGATATCTGATGCTAATTTAAGAGCTAGAATAAGAATGAGTACTCTTTACACAACAGCTAACAACTTAAACTATATGGTAGTTGGAACTGATAATGCAGCTGAGGTACATACAGGTTACTTCACTAAATACGGTGATGGAGGGGTAGATATACTTCCTATATCAAACTTGACAAAGAGAGAAGTTTACGAATGGTCAGAGGTTTTGGGTGTTCCAGAAACTGTTTTAAATAGAGCTCCATCAGCAGGTCTTTGGGAAGGACAAACTGATGAGAATGAAATGGGAACAACTTACAACATGATAGATAAGGTAGTTAAGGGAGAAGAGGTTCCTCAAAAGGATAAAGAGATAATAGACAGATTACATAAGAGATCAGAGCACAAAAGAGTTATGCCTCCAAAGCCACCTATATTCTAATACATTTACTAAAAGGAAATTTTGTGTTAAAATTACAGTGTTTAATGTTGATATTTAAGGAGTGAGAAAGTATGGGACGTATAGGAAATATAATTAATAGAAAAGGTAAGCAAGATGCAAAAAGAGCACAAGTTTTTACTAAGTATGCAAGACTTATAACTGTTGCAGCAAGACAAGGTGGAGCAGATCCTGAATACAATTCAGCGCTTAAAACAGCTATAGATAAGGCTAAAGCTAACAATATGCCTAATGATAATATAGATAGAGCTGTTAAAAAAGGTGCAGGAGGACTTGATGGAGATGATTTCGAGGCTGTTGTATACGAAGGATATGGACCTGGTGGAGTTGCAGTTATAGTAGAAGCTTTAACTGATAACAAGAATAGAACTGCTGGAAATGTAAGATATTACTTTGATAAAAATGGCGGAAATCTAGGAACTTCAGGATGCGTTGGATTTATGTTTGATAGAAAAGGCCAAATAATGATAGGTAATGAAGGTATAGATGAAGAAGAAATAATGGATGTAGCTTTAGAAGCTGGTGCTGAAGATTTCATAAGTGAAGAAGATGGATTTGAGGTATTAACAGCTATAGAAGATTTTAGTGCTGTATCTAGTGCATTAAAAGAAAAAGGATATGAGTTCGTAGCAGCGGATATAAAGATGATTCCTCAAGTTACTGCTAAGATTGAGACTGAAGAGCAAGTTAAGTTTATGAATAAGATGATAGATATGATGGAAGATGATGATGATATACAAGAAGTTTACCATAACTGGGAAATGGAAGAGTAGAGATTAACCCCCTTTGTTTTTAAGGGGGATTTTTTATGCTTAAAATAGTTTGATTTCACCTAAAAAATAATAATTGATAAATAACGTTATTTCTTAAAAGATGATAACTAAATCTCCAAAACATCATATGCTTAATATTTTTTTATTTTCCAACATTAATAGTTAGCATTTACAAACTATTTGTCGGAAGAGCCAAAATAATTTTGACATTAATAAATGAACAATTATTTAGGAGTTAGGCAAGGTATAAAGTAGAGATGAATTGAGAAAACACATTATTAATTATCTAAGAATAAAATGTAGTAAGCCAAGGAAAGGAGGAAAAATTTTTATGGCACAAATCTTAGTTCCATCACAACAGCCAACTATTCAATCAGCAGTTAATATTGCACAATTATATGATGAAATATTAGTTGCTGATGGTATTTATAATGAGAATGTAACTGTTAATAAAAATGATATAAAAATAATTGCTGATGGTAATAATGTCATACTTCAAGGTAGTGGAAGTGGTATAGGATTTAATGTTAGCAATGCTAACAATGTAGAAATTAGAGGCTTTAATGTAGAAAGGTATAAATATGGAATATATCTTAATAGTTCTAGTAATAATACAATAACAGAAAATACCTGTTCAGAAAACAGTACAGGAGGCAGTGGAAGTAGTGAAGGAGTAGGAATATATATCAATAATTCTAGTAATAACACAATAACAGAAAATACCTGTTCAGAAAACACTGGAGGAGGAGGTGGATTTTGTAAAGGAGTAGGAATATATATCAATAATTCTAGTAATAACACAATAACAGAAAATACCTGTTCAGAAAACACTGGAGGAGGAGGTGGATTTTGTAAAGGAGTAGGAATATATATCAATAATTCTAGTAATAACAAAATAACAAAAAATACCTGTTCAGAAAATACTGCAGGAGGAGGTGGATTTTGTAAAGGAGTAGGAATATATATCAATAATTCTAGTAATAACAAAATAACAAAAAATACTTGTTCAGAAAACACTAGAGGCGGCAGTGGAAGTAATGAAGGAGTAGGAATATGCTTTTATATATATTCTGACAATAATACAGTAATATGTAATACTTTTTCAAATAATGATAATTATGGAATGTATATGGATAACTCTAATAGTAACAAAATCTACAATAATAACTTTATTACAAACACTATTCAGGCTAAAGTTGTTGATTCTACAAACAATATATTCTATCTTAATCCGCCTATAGGAGGTAACTTTTGGAGCGATCATACCACTCCAGATAATAATAATGATGGTTTTGTAGATACTCCATATGTTTTTGAAGGGGGACAGGATAATTATCCTTTGACATCACCAAATGGCTTGCTTTGTAGACCACCAATTAAACGTCCGGGTAGAGGAATTCCCTTGTCACAAACTGGTATAACTAGTATATTTTAGGTTTAAAGAAAGTAGGCAATCGAAAATAGTATTTTTAATGGTATAAGATTAATAAGTGGGTATTACGATGTGAATAAAATAGTGAATTTATTTGAGGCAAGAGTGATGACTCTTGCTTTTTTGTTTTGATGATAGATAGGAGAGTCGGGGACTTACATACATGGTAATACATTATAAAATGAAAAAATAGAAAGGTTTATATAAATGTTAAGCTATGAATTGTTTTTTCAGCTTAATAAAAATAGTTAAATGTCAAAAATGCCTATGATTTTTAAGTGTAGAGTATGAAAAAATATATATTATAAGGAAAAATAAAATTATATAAAAAAAATTGTCATAAGATATAGAATTTTCTTAAATTGTATTATATAATGTATTAAATTAAAATTTAAGCTATAATTCTGAGACGAAATTAGGGTTTAAAAGGAGGTAGACATTATGATGGAAAAAAAATATGGTCTTTGGACCACGGTTGCCATGGTTATTGGTATAGTAATAGGGTCAGGAGTATTCTTTAAGGCAGATAATATTCTTATGGCTTCAGGAGGAAGTGTGAGAACAGCTTTATTTGCATGGTTAGTAGGAGCGATTTCTATGGTTTTCGGAGCTTTGGTTTTTGCAGAGTGTTCAAATAGATTTGAAAGATCTAATGGAATAGTTGATTATGCTGAGAGTATAGTTTCAGAAAGATTTGCTTATTTAATAGGATGGTTTAATGCAATTATTTATTATCCAGCACTAGCTGCGGTACTAGCGTGGGTAGCTGCTAATTATACTGCTATTTTATTTAATCAAGAGGGTAACTTTGTATGGATTATGTCGGCGATATATATGATAGGAATATATGCTATGAACTATTTGTCACCTATACTATCGGGAAAGTTCCAGGTTGCTTCAACAGCAATTAAAGTAGTTCCTCTAATTGTTATAGCGATAGTGGGTATCTTTCAAGGAGTTAATAATGGAATCTTAGCTGAGAATTTTGCTACAGCTACGAGTGCAGTAGGTGGAGGAAATGGATTTGCAGCAGCTGTTCTTGCAACAGCATTTGCATATGAAGGATGGATTATTGCAACAACAATTAATGGAGAGATAAAGGATTCTAAAAAGACGCTTCCTAAGGCGCTTATATTTGGAACATTGGCTATAGTAGTTATATATATTTCTTATTTCCTTGGTATAGTAGGCCTGATTCCAGCTGAAACTATTTTGGAACAGGGAGACAGTGCTGTTAATACTGCTGCTAGTGTTGTATTTGGAAGTTTAGGAGCATCTGTTCTGACTGTATTTATAATAATATCTTGTTTAGGTACTCTTAATGGACTTATACTTGGGGGTTCGCGTTCTTTTTATTCATTGGCTATTCGTGGGCAAGGTATAAAGCCAGAGGTTTTTTCTAAAGTAGATAGTAAAACTAATATGCCTACTAATTCTGCTATGGCAAGTTTTGGATTGATTTGTGTATATTTAGTAGTTTGGTATATGAATTTTGCAGGGTTATTCCCCGGTGGAATGTTCATAGATATTTCAGAATTACCTATAGCTTTAATTTATGCATTTTATATTGTGATTTATATTGCATTCATGATTAAAATGGATGACTTATCAACTATGAAAAGAATTGTTATTCCTATACTTGCACTTATGGGTGCTGCTATAGTTGTATATGGTGGACTTTCTAAGGCTTCAGTAAAAATTGATTTAGGAATTTCTGCTGTTGTATTCCTTTCAGGTTTATTGTTTTACAGAAAAGAAGTAAATTAAAGATTATATAATTAAAATTAAAAATATGGATAATATATCCGAAATCTAAAAGTTTAGTTGGAGTAAAAACTTTATCTGAATTAAATTTCCCTTTCTAAATGATAATTAAAAAATCTCGTAGATAGAAAAAGATTCAGCATAAATGCTGAATCTTTTTCTATCTACGAGATCCTCCCATAATTTCATTTAACTTACTAGTATCTCCATTTTGTATAGCATTTAATATTTGATCGCTTTCTTCTTGTGTCATTTCTCCTGCTTGTACCTTTGTATCTAATATTTGTTTTACTTTTTTAATTCTATCGCTTTCAAATCCTCCGTTGATTGGAGTATCTTTTTTAGTTACTTCTTGTGGTTGTGGAATATCTTCTGTTTTTTCACTTAGTAACGTCTTGTATTCTCCAGATGGATTTTCTTCAAAGATTGGTGCATTCAAAGCATTAGCTACAATAATTGCTACTGCTCCTCTATCTGCATTTGTTTGAGGAGAAAATACAATATTTTTTGTAATTTGTAATTCATCTGATTTTTGTATGTAATTTTGTGGCCATGACCCTGTTACATATTCATCTGTATATCCTAAACATCTCACCATCATGGTTAGGGATTCTTCGTAAGTTACTGTTTTTTCTGGCTGAAATGTACCATCAGGATATCCTTGTATAAGCCCTTTTTCAGCAGCCACATTAATATATCCAGCAGACCATCTATCTATTTCCACATCACTAAAAATTGTTCCACCTTTATTTTCTTTTGCTAAATTATCTAGTCCTAATGTAACAATCATTATTTTTGCAAGCTGTTCTCTTGTTACCATCTCTTCTGGGTGATATGATCCATCCTCCATTCCGTTTATAATACCTAAAGAATTCAATTTTTCTACTGCAGATTTTACATTTGAATCAGTAATATTCGATGTTAAATTATTTTCTGCAAAACTTGTAGATCCGATTCCTATGCAGAATACTATGAGAAACACATATACTATTTTATTCATAATTATTCTTCCACCTTCTTTCTTAAAGTAAGAGCCTTAACTATACTATAGTTTCGAATTGTGATGAAATATTGATGAAATTTTGAACTTTCTATGAAAAAAGGAATAAAGGAAAATTTAATAAAACTAGTAATACTAAAGCGATGATTGTATTGATACACATAGATAGTAATATAGAAATTAAAGAATAATTGTAAAAAAATGAAAAACACTATACAATATTTAGGAATGTTTAAATTAAATAATTGAATATATATATTATAGTAGTTATATTAGTTGTTGTTAGTAAATGACGAGAGTGAAAAGGTATATAAAAATAAGATAGTAGAATCATTTGAAGGACACTTTGGATGGGGAGTGTCGAACTGTTGTAACATATAAGATAATAAATTTTAATAGGGGAATCTTGCTTAGATTAATATTTTTGATTGTTTTTTTAAAAGTGTAAATTTAAAAGTTTTAAAATAAAAAATTGATATTTACAAAGGGAGAGTGGGTCATGGATTTAAATAAAAGGGAATTAGATTTAATATCACTTAGCTTATTTAGGTTGATGATAGAGAAAAAGGCATTATTAGGGGATCGAAAAGATAAAGATTTGGTTGAAATGGTAGAAGAATTAGAGAAAATAAGTTCTAAAATTGATAATGAAAGGCTTTTGAAATAGAAAATTTTGAAAATTCTCAATTGAAAGATTTGCAAAACTAGTCCTAAATTTTGTATAATATTACAGAATACAGAAAAGGGGGATTGGTTAGCGTGAAAAAAGCATATATATTAATCTTATTAGTATTAATAATAGGGGTACCATTAAATATTAATGCTCAAGAAAAGAGGGTAAGTGTAGAGATTCCAAAGTTTGATGTTACAATTAATGGAGTTAAGGTTGATAATGTACACAGTAAATATCCTTTTGTAGTTTATAACTATGTAACGTATCTTCCGATGACGTGGGATTGTAGTAAAGCTTTGGGATTACAAACATCATGGGATGAGGCAGAAGGACTTAAAGTTTCAAAACTAAATGAAACTGGTGAGATAAAAATGGATTTAACAGGTAATAATTCTTTAGATGCAAAGTATCTTGCTATAATACCTGATTTTAATATAGAGGTAAATGGAAAGAAGATAGATAACTCAAAGGAAGAATATCCTGTACTTAACTTTAGATATGTAACATATTTTCCGCTCACATGGAGATTTGTTGTGGATGAATTTGGATTGAAATCTGATTGGAATGAGCAAAAGGGTCTTAGCATAACTAGTGATATTAGTGTAATCGAGTTTAATGATAAGGATTTAGAACGAGCTATAAGAGAAAATATAAATAAGCCAACAGGAGATATATTTGAAAGTGATGTTAAGAGTGTTAAAGAACTTAAATTAAGTGATTATGGTATAAGAGATTTAAGTGGATTATCTAAATTTGTGAATTTAGAAAAGCTTTATTTGGACAACAACTATATAGATAATATTGATGAAATTAAATCTCTTACTTGTTTGAAGGTTTTGTATTTGCAAAGAAATAAGATTAAGGATATAAAGCCATTAAAAAACCTTATAAATATAGAGGAATTATCCTTGAATGGAAATAATATTGAAAAGATAGGTTCTTTATCAGGTATGAGTAACCTAAAAAAGTTGTATTTAGCTGAGAATGATATAAGTGATATAGATTCTTTGGGGGGATTAGTTAGTTTGAATGAATTATACCTTCAAAGAAATAGTATACAAAACATATATAGCTTGAGCAATTTGAGTAACTTACAGGAACTCTCTTTAAATGGGAATGAAATTAGTGATATTAAGCCTCTAGCTAATCTTACTAATTTAAAAGGGTTATACATAATTGAAAACAAAGTACAAGATATAGAGTGCTTAAAAGAATTGAAGAATATTAAAAGCTTGTATATGAAGTATGGAAACAGCATAACGGATTATAGTGCTGTTAAAACTTATTATGACAATATAGATAGTAAGGACTTTGATTTAGAATGAAATAAGGATTAATTGAAAATAATATATATAATAAAAAATGAGAGTTTACATATAAACTCTCATTTTTTATAATGAATAGGAAATTATAATCCTTATAAAATTATTGATAAATATAATTTACGTTATGAATTTCAAAAAAATCTACATATATATATATTTAAAATAAAGACTTTTTTATTTCAGAAATTATATAAATTTCAATTTGTGGATAATATTGATGAAAGAACTGAAGTACCAACTATTTTTAAGCAACGGAGCCCGTTGGGACTCGTTGGCGATATGAGCTATGCGTTAGCATGAAGCGAATTTTTGATTGGAGGAATACTTATGAATATTATAACTGTGTGGAGTGAAGTTCTTAAAAAGAGTAATAACTTAAAAGAAAGTATAAATAATATAGATATAAAAGAAGATAATTTAGACGATTTAATAAAATATAGTCAAGAGTATTTAGACGAAGCTAAAAAGTTTAAAAAACTAATATTAGATAAAGAGCAGAAAACACCTTATAAGATATATAATGCATATTTAGAGGTTAATCTTGGCATTGTATCTACTGAATTTATGAACCTTAAAGAAAAAAATATAGATGCATATAATACTTTGATAAATAGTATAGATGAATTTGATATAAAAGATTTAATTTATTATAACGAAAAGCTTATATTTGATTATACACCTTATGATATTCATATATTAAGTGGAAAAAATGATGAAGAGTATAAAGGGTGGTATTAAAAAAGAGGAAATAAGTCAAAATAAAGTAAAAATATTGAAAAAATGTTGAAAATATTTAAAATAATGGTATAATTGAACAAGAAAACAAAATACTTTAGGTACGGAGAATAAGAGAAACACCTAAAAATAACAAGCGTTAGCTTGTATTTTAGGTGTTTTATTTTTTGCTTTAGGAAAAGGTTTTCAAAAAAACAAAGGAGGAAGATGATATGTTTGAAATTTTTAGGCCTGCACTTGCTATTGAACGTATGGAAGAACATAAAATCGATGGCGAGTATAAAAAACATAGGGCTCAGGTATTTTTAAGTATTTTTATTGGTTATGCGGCATATTATTTCATAAGAAAAAACTTTAACATGGCTGTACCTTATTTGATTGAAACTTATGGGTTTACTAAAACTCAAATTGGTTTGGTTGGTTCGGCACTTGGATTATCTTATGGTCTTAGTAAGTTTATAATGGGGAATATATCTGATAGATGTAATCCGAGATACTTTATGTCAGCGGGACTTATTTTATCTGGTATTGTAAATTTATTATTTGGATATGCATCATCTATGACTATGTTATTTGTATTAATGTTTTTAAATGGATGGTTCCAAGGAATGGGATGGCCTCCATGTGGAAGGATTATGACTCACTGGTTCTCGGACAAAGAACGTGGAATTAAGATGTCAGTATGGAATGTTGCTCACAATATAGGTGGAGCTTTGGTTCCAACTCTAGCATTAACAGGTTTAACTATATTCTCTACTTGGAGAGGAATGTTTTACTTTCCAGCTATAATATCTATAATTGTAGGTTTTGGAATTTTGATATTTTTAAGAGATACACCTCAATCGGTTGGTCTTCCAGCGATTGAAGAGTATAAAAATGATTACCCAGATGTAAAAGTAGATGATAGAGAAAGAGAGATGTCAAGTAAGGAGATATTATTTAAATATGTTCTTAATAACAAATATATATGGTATATAGCAATAGCTAATATTTTTGTATATTTAGTAAGATATGGAGTTATGGATTGGATTCCTATTTACTTGAAAGAAACAAAAGGATTTAATATAAAAGAAGCAGGAATTGCATTTGCTCTATTTGAATGGGCAGCTATTCCAGGAACTATTATTGTTGGATGGCTAAGTGACAAGGTGTTCCATGGAAGAAGAGCTCCTATGGGAGTTATTTGTATGGTTGGAGTAATTGTTGCTGTATTCATTTATTGGAAGAGCGATAGTGTTATGGCTATTAATATAGCGGTTGCTTCAGTTGGAGCTTTAATATATGGACCAGTTATGTTAATAGGAGTTGCTGCACTTGATTATGTACCTAAAAAAGCAGCTGGTACTGCCGCTGGATTTACAGGTTTATTCGGATATGTAGGTGGAGCAGTTTTAGCAAATGCTGCTGTAGGAGCAATAGTAGATAGAATGGGATGGGACGGAGGATTTACGTTTATATTAGGATCTTGCGTTATGGCTATAATATTCTTATCTCTTACTTGGAATACTCATGATAGATCTAAAGAAAATATTGAACAAACGGCTTAATAATATAAAAACCACCGCAATGCGGTGGTTTTTATATTATTCCAAAGGTAGCAGTCACTTGTGCAGCAACTTCTATAAGTCCACTTTGAATAGGTGGTGCGCTATTTTTAGCTGCATAAGCTGTAGGGTATATTTGAGCTTGACCGAATGAAGTTTCTTTTATGCTTGAAGGTATATTATTAACTCTTGTATTTAAAGATTTTGCTATATTATTTGCTTTTGTTACAGAATCTTTAACTGCTAAATCTAAAGCTTTATCATAGTAGTATTTTTCATTTGATAAGCTGAAATTTACTCCCCCTTCTACGTTTGCACCATTTTTAATTGCTACATCGTAAACCTCTCCTACTTGTTCTATATCTTTTACAGTTACTTGAAGTATATGTCTTACTTCGTAATTTCTAAATTTTTGTTTTCCGTTTATATAGTCATAGTTTATATTCACTGAATAATCTATAGTCTGTATATCCTCGTCTTCTATTCCTATGTTGTTTAAAGCTTTAATAACGTTGTTAGTTTGTTTTGTATTCTCTGCTTGAGCTTTTTTTAGATCTTTATCTTGGGTTACAACTCCTATTATTACTGTTGCCATATCTGGTGGTACTTGTATAGATGCCGTTCCTAAAACTGATACTGTTCCGTCGTTATTAGATTTCTTATCGTCATTTCTATTCATGATAGGTCTTTTAGTGTATGAAGGTGTATACGGAATCATTGTAATCCTCCTTTTAAAAATTTTGTGCTGAATACTTCTATAGTATGAATAATAATTATAGCTCGTGAATGAGTTTTTGTATTTATTGTATTGATTGGAATTTATAGTCATGTAATAGTTTGCGATTTTGTTATAGAATAGATGTATATTACATAGGTAAATGAAACTTTTTTGATTAAAAGTCGTCTAATAAGTACAAGGGGCTTTTAAGTTTAGGGAGGGTAGGCTTTGGATTTAAATGAAAATGAATTAATTAAAAAATGTATAGATGGGGATGTTCATGCGTTTGAAAAACTTATAGATAAGTATAAGCAAACTACGTATAACATAGCCTTGGGAATTGTAAAGAACCCCGAGGATGCCATGGATATATCTCAAGAAGCTTTAATTAAGGTGTATAGATATATTAAAAATTTCAACCAGAAATCTTCTTTTTCAACTTGGCTCTATAGAATAGTTATGAATACTTGCCTTGATTATATGAAGAAGAATGAAAAAAATAAGGTTATACCGATAAATGAAGAAATTATAAATAATCAAGAGAGTCATAGAGAGAACAATCCAGAAAAAATATTAGATAAAAAAATAGAAACTCAACAAATAAGGGATGCGATAGATACATTATCACCTATTCAAAAAACAGCAATTATATTAAGAGATATACAAGGATTTAGTTATGAAGAGATAGCAAATATAACAGATTCTTCACTGGGAACTGTGAAATCTAGGATTAAGCGAGGTCGGGAAAATCTAAAAGAGATATTAAAACAAAGTATGAAGGAAGAATATCTTGGTTAAATGAAAGGAGCGATAATATGAACTGTGATAAATTTAGAGAAAATATTTCTTATTATATAGATAATATTTTAGATGATGATAAGCGTGAATTTGAAAATCATATGAACGATTGTGAACAGTGCAGATGTGAGTATGAGCAAATGCTTGTTTTGATAGATAGTTTAAATAGTATTGAGCAGGTTCCTCTGCCTAACAATTATGATGAAACGTTGAGAAAAAAATTAAACAATGAGAGAGTTAAAACAAAAATAAAATGGGGCAAATATATGTATATTGCGGCATCTTTGGCTATAGTGTTTTTTAGTACACAAAATATTGACAAATTTGAGAAGATAGATGTTCAAGAAAACCATAATATAGAGATTAGTGAAAATGCTAATAATGAAGAGGTAAAGCAAAGCCCTATGGAAAATAGTAATACAGAAGATACTCAAAGCGAAAATGATAATATACAGAAAGTGAATATAGTATCTAAGACTTCTGATGATGTCAAAGCTAATATAAGTGTACCTAAGAAAAAAGAAAGTGTAATAGCTTATAGTATGGAACCTTCTGTAGATGACCAAAAACCTACTCAAAATATACAAACGGTTCAAAATGAACAAAGCGAGAATAATAATATAATGAGTATACAAATGGCTTCAGATGAACCTTTAAAACAAAAGTCTAGAAGTATAAATCAACTTAGTTTAGAGAATCAATATCAAAAAAATGTTGAACTCGGAGGTACTTTTGATATTATACTTCAAAATCCAAAGGGAACAAAGTATTCTATGGTATGTGATGGTGAGAATGGTTTAATTGAACTAACATCTCAGAGTATTTCTGAGAATGAAGAAATAAATTCGTATACATGGAAATTTAAAGCTTTTAAAGAAGGTAATATTAAGATTAAGTATATACTTAGTGATAAAGTTGATGAAGATAAGGTTTATAATGAAGTCGTATATGAAATAAATATACAAAAATAAAAACTCGCTAGTTGCAAGTGAAGATATCTAATCAATGTTATCTACATATTCAAAATTATATGAGTTATTTAAAGATAAAAGTAGGTCTTGATAAAATATCAAGACCTACTTTTAAGCTGACTTTTTTATGTTACTATCTATTAATGCAGTGGCGTGGCCCATAGGGCATACTTGACACCAACTTCTTGGTTTAAATACTACACCCATTATAATACCTACTGAAAGAGAGGCTATCATAAATCTGAAAATTGAAAAACCTATTCTTTTTATATCAAGACCTGCATGTATTAAAGATATAGTAAGCATTATGAACATTAAGCTAAGTAATGTATTTTTTACAGTTTTACTTCTAAATGATTTAGGTAAATTGTTTTGAAGACTTATATTATTTAAAAATTTACCTAATAATGATCCGCGAGGACAGTAGTGAGAACAATGAACCTTACCTCTTCCTTTGATAGCATGATACATTGGTACTGTCATGCAAATAAATCCTAAAATTCCGAATCTGATATCCAAAATTGATAATGTAATAAATGAAATCATAAAAATCCATGACCAATTCATATGCGATTTTTTATTTTTTTTAGTATTTTTTTTCATTATAAAAACCTCCTTGAAATTCAATGATTGTTATATTTATATATTACGATATATAGATGAATGTGTCAATGGTTATTTTGGAATATCTGAATATTACGATGAAAAAAGCACGCATTTTAAATCTGTACTATATAATATATATGAGTAACTTAAATTTAAGTAATCAAGTATAAGAGGTGATGGTATGGAGTATATACAATCTAAAAAGTACGATTTTGAGGATGTAAACGGAATGACTTTAAAACAATTAAGTCAACATTATAAATTATATGAAGGCTATGTTAATAAGGTAAATGAAATATGGACTATACTGAATGAGAATGAATTATATGAAAATCCGAATACTACTTATAGTAAGACTAGGAGCTTGATGCTTGGTCAAAGTTATGCTGTTGATGGAGTTAAGCTTCATGAATTGTATTTTTCTAATTTAGGTGGAGGAAATAATATGCCTTATGGAGATATACTAAATCAAATACAAAAAAAATATGGTTCGTATGAGTTTTTTAAAGAAAGATTTAAAAATGTAGGATTGTCAATGAGGGGATGGGTAGTATTATCTATTGATTCTTTGGATAATAATCTTCATATATATGGGCTTGATGCACATGATGTAGGGACAGTTCTAATGTCTTATCCGCTTCTTGTTATGGATGTGTATGAACACGCTTATATGATTGATTTTGGGATAGATAGAAGGAAATATATTGATGTGTTTATTGAAAATATAAATTGGGATATAGTAAATGAAAGATTGAATAATTATAAAAATATTAATAAAAATTTTCCTAGAAAATATAGATGTATTTCCGATGAAATTAATATACAGAAAACGTATGGGTGGGCCAATTATTGCAAAGACTAAAAAAACTATGGTTTTTAATCATAGTTTTTTTATATTAATGTATACAAATGATTAATTATTAAAAATATATACACTATAGAAAAATAAGATGAAGAGGAGATAAACGTATGGAAAAAAGACAGAATATGATGTCAAACTATCCTGTGAATAAACTTTTATTAAAATTTTCCATACCAGCTATGATAGGTATGCTTGTAAATGCTTTATATAATATAGCGGATGGTATATTTATAGGTAAAGGAGTAGGACCTTTAGCTTTAGGTGGAGTTACTATTGCTATGCCTATTATGATGGTTATGATGGCCATAGCTTTGATGGTTGGAGTTGGAGCATCTTCAGCTATTTCAAGAAGAATAGGAGAAGGGAATATAGAGGATGCAGAAAAGCTACTTGGAGAGGCTGTATCGCTTAATTTAATAGTAAATTTTATATTTACTATTATTATATTTATTTTTATGGATAAGATTATTATAATGTGTGGTGCTACACCGAATATACTGTCTTATGCTAAAGAGTATATGAGGGTAATAGCATTGGGTATATTGATTAATAGTTTTGCGATGTCTACAAATCATACTATAAGAGCCCAGGGGAATGCTAAGACTGCTATGATAAGTATGGTCCTCGGAGCTGTTGTTAACATAATACTTGATTATGTACTTATATTTATATTTGAAATGGGAGTTACTGGAGCGGCTATTGCTACTATAATAGCCCAATCATGCAGTGCTATTTGGATTCTTATGTACTATCTAAAGGGTAGAAGTATGCTTAAGATAAGAATTTTAAATATGAAGTTTACAATAGAAAATATAAAAGAAATAATAAGTATGGGTATGGCTACATTCTTTAGACAAATATCAGGAAGTTTATTGATGATTATATTAAATAATACATTAGTGGCTTATGGAAATGATTATTATGTTGTTGCACTTGGTATAATAAATAGAGTTATGATGTTTATGTTCATGCCTATATACGGTATAGTTCAGGGATTCCAGCCTATAGCATCATTTAATTATGGAGCTAAAAAGTTCAAGAGGGTTCAAGCAAGTTTTAAATATGCAAATATATATGCAACTGTAATAAGTGTTATTGGGTTTTTGATAGTAGTTATATTCCCAACTCAAGTTATGAAAATATTTACGAATGACCAAACTACTATATATATAGGTGTAGATGCACTTTCTATGATGATTTGGGGGCTTCCTGTTGTTGGAATTCAAGCTATAGGAGCTAGTTGGTTCCAGGCTATAGGTAAGGCAACTGAGTCTGTTGTTCTTACTATATCAAGACAAATAATTATATTAATACCTTTAGTTATTATACTTCCTAATTTTATGGGAGTTGATGGAGTTTTCTATTCATATCCTGTATCAGATATAGGTTCTTTTTTTATTACAATCCTATTAATCTCTAAAGAAAATACAACATTAAGAAATCATAGAATGCAACAAGAGTTTTAAAAAAATGTAAAAGTAACATATGTTACATAAAAAAGTATTTAAAAAAACTATAATATGGGTATAATAAAAAGTATACAATTGATTTGCATAAATAGAGGTGAGGATAATGGGAGCACATTTTGGAAATTTGCAGAAGATAAAAGATGGGAAGAGGACGTTTGCTATAACACCTCATATACCAGGTGGGTTCATAACTGCAGATACAATGATAAAAATAGCAGACACTGCTAAAAAATATAATGGAATACTTAAGATAACATCAGGACAAAGAATAATGATAACTAATTTAAAAGAAGAAGATTTAAGTAGTATATGGGAAGAATTAGATATGGAGCCAGCGGTTAAGAACCAGTATTCAATTAAAAATGTAGAGATGTGTCCAGCTGGTTTTTGTAAAAGAGCGAAGGAAAATACTATAAGGATAGGTATGAAGATAAGCAGAAACTTTCACGGAAAAGAAATGCCAAATAGAACTAAAATAGGTGTTGCAGGATGCAGAAATGCGTGTACAAGTGTGTATGCAAAAGATGTAGGCGTAATAGCTACTAAAGAAGGATTTATTGTAACAGCAGGTGGAAGTGCAGGTTTTCATCAAAGAATGTCACATATAATATTAGAAAATTTAAGTGAAGAAGATGCATATAAATTAGTAGAGATTATACTTGATTATTATAATGAAAATGCTTTGATGGGTGAAAAGTTAGGTTTCTTTATAGATAGAATAGGGATAGAAAAATTTAAAAATGATATAGTTGAAAAATTATAAATATATGGTAATATTATATATAGATAAAATAAGGAGGTAATTTATTATGAAAATAACTAAAGATATGTTAATAGCAGAGGTTTTAAGACATAACCCTAATGCAGCTCCAATACTTATGGGATTTGGAATGGGATGCATAGGATGCCCATCTGCTCAAATGGAAAGCTTAGAAGAAGCAGCTGCTGTACACGGTATGAACGTAGATGAGATAATCAAAAAGTTAAATGAAGGAATAGAGTAAATATTAATTTCCGATAAAAATTGTATAAATTAATACTTAATGGATAAAATAACCTCTAAAAGGAGGTTATTTTTATGTTTGAGAAAAAAAGATCTTCCAAAATTCCTATTTTGCTCATTGCTATATTGACCCTTGTGGGAGGGTTTTATATGGGAAAGATACTTGAAAAAGAAGATAGAGATACACCTGTTACTAAAACTGTAGTCGCTGAAGAGGCTGAAGAAAAAAAGAAAATTGAAATTGAACCTATTAATAAAAAAGACAAGGTATTAGTAGGTAAAGACGCTGTTCTTAAAATCACTACTCAATACGATAAGTGCGAACATGTAGAAGTCACAGAAAATCCTGTTCCGAAAGATATTATTGGATTAAGTGAGACAGAATTTAAAGAGTATATGAAAAAGAATTATTCTAAAGTTAAATTATTAAGCTTTAAGAAAAAAGAGATTAACTTGCTAAAGGAAATAAATAGTTATTGCGATAAGCACTATGAAATAGGTGAGGACAATGGATACATAATCATATATAAATACGATGAAAAAGGAAATAAGAATGTAGTTGAAAAAACAGAATTCTCGATAACTGCGCTTCCTTCTATAGATCAAGAACAGATAAAATCTGGTCTTATATTAAATTCTTTAGAAGAACTGAATGAAAGACTTGAGGATTTTGGAAGTTAAAATGAAACCTATGGTATTCAGTATTGAATATCATAGGTTTTATTATTTTCAAAAGTATTATATAATTATATAGAATATATGTTTGGGAGATGAATAGATGATTGTACTGGGAATAGATCCGGGGATTGCCATACTGGGATATGGTATTATAGAGTATAAAGGAAATAATTTTAAGGTTATAGATTATGGTTGTATACAGACGTCTTCTAAATTAGATGTGTTTAAAAGACTTGAAAAGATATATGAGGGATTGGATTTACTTATTAAAAAATACAATGTAGATGAGATTGGAATAGAGGAGCTGTTCTTTAATAAAAATGTAAAGACGGCTATAACAGTAGCACAGGCTAGAGGGGTTGCTATGCTTGCTTGTGCTCATAATAGTATAAAAACATATGAATACACTCCTTTGCAGGTAAAACAAGGTGCAGTGGGATACGGAAGGGCAGATAAGGCTCAGGTTCAGATTATGGTTAAGTCACTTCTTAATTTAAGAGAAATTCCAAAGCCTGACGATGTAGCCGATGCACTGGCTGTTGCTATATGTCATTGTCATTCTAGTAAACTTGAAAAAATTATAGGATAACAGGGAGGAAATTATGTATCAGTATATAAAAGGTATAATAGAAGAGATTAATATTGATTTTATAGTTGTAGAGTGCAATGGGATAGGTTATAGGATAAACACTTCTCAAAATACTATATATCAGGTTAAAAAAGGTGATGAAGTAAAAATATATACGAAGCTTATAGTTAGAGAAGATGATATGAGTATATGTGGTTTTAAAACTCAGGAAGAACTTAAAATGTTTGAACTTTTAAATTCTGTTTCAAAGATAGGTCCTAAGGTAGCACTTTCGATATTATCGTTTGCAGAACCTAAAAGATTAGGAGCGTTTATACTGAGTGAAGATATAGCGTCTTTGTCTAAGGCTCCTGGAGTTGGAAAGAAGACTGCTGAGAGAATGATACTTGAGCTTAAGGATAAGATAGACAAGCATAATGTGGATTTTGAGCAAACATTGTTTACTGAATCAAGTAAAAATATATTGGGAACAGATGAAGCGGTACAAGCGTTAGTCGCCCTAGGATATTCTTTAGCAGAAGCAAAGGAAGCTTCTAGTAAGTGTAAGAAAGAATGTAGTGATACTGAAGAACTTATCAAGAAGTGTCTTGTGTATTTAATGAAGTAGAGAAGGAGAATTGAGATGTTTAGTGAAGAGGATAGAATTATAACTTCTGGAATGAAAAATGAAGATGTTGATATAGAGAGTAGTTTAAGACCTAAGAATCTCAATGATTATTTAGGACAAGAAAAAGCTAAGGAAAAGCTCAAAATATTCATAGAGGCAGCTAGGAATAGAGAGGAGCAGTTAGACCATGTTCTGCTGTATGGACCACCAGGGCTTGGGAAGACGACTCTTGCTACTATAATATCTAATGAGATGGGGGTTAATATAAGGATAACATCGGGACCTGCTATTGAGAGAGCTGGTGATTTAGCGGCTATACTTACTAATTTGAATGAAAATGATGTTTTGTTCATAGATGAGATACATAGAATAAATAGGAGTGTTGAGGAAGTGCTGTATCCTGCCATGGAGGATTTTTGTCTGGATATAATTATTGGTAAGGGTCCGTCTGCAAGGTCTATAAGGCTTGATCTTCCGAAGTTTACATTGATAGGAGCGACCACTAGAGCCGGTATGCTTACATCTCCTTTAAGAGATAGATTTGGTGTTATATGTAAGCTTGATTTATACAATGTAGATGAACTTACTAGTATAGCTAAAAGATCCGCTGGTATATTAGGCTGTGATATAGATGAGAGGGCAGCTATTGAAATAGGAAAAAGATCAAGAGGAACACCTAGAATTGCCAATAGGCTCTTAAAGAGGGTTAGAGATTACGCTCAAGTTAAGGGAGATGGTATGATAACTGAGGAAATAGCAAATCTTGCCCTTGAGATGTTAGAGATTGATTCTTTAGGTCTTGATTATGTAGACAAGAAACTTATGATGGATATAATTGAAAAGTTCTCAGGAGGACCTGTAGGTCTTGATACGCTTGCAGCGTCAATAGGTGAGGATAGAAATACTATAGAAGATGTTTATGAACCTTATTTAATACAATTAGGATTTATAGATAGAAGGCCACGAGGTAGGGTTGCTACTTCTAATGCTTATAAGCATTTTGATATTCCATACGAAAAATAGTTTGAAAAAATATGAATTTATATATTATGGGGTGTATATTGATGTGGAAATATAGGTCTAAATTTGTTAATATAGTTATTGTGTGTTTTATATTTAATTTATTTACAATTGGTTCTTTTGCAAGTATTAATGTACCAGAGTATCTAAAAATCGGCATTGAGTACGGCAGTTCTGCATTACCAAAGGTTGATTTAAGTTCTGATGATGGATTTGAAATTGGCGTTTTAAAAGAAGGTAGTATGAAAAAAATTATTGAATTCGATGAGACTAGATTGAGTGCAAAAAATGAAGAAGCTATATATTATATAAAAATAGTACAAGACTATAATGAGATACAAGAGGCTTTGAGTGTTCAACAGAGTTTATTAGAAAAAAGTATAAATTCTTTTATATTCTATGATGGTAACTTTAAAGTATATATAGGCGGTTATTTAGATCAAGGTCAAGCACAAAATTATAAAGATGAAATTTGTGATGATTTATCGGATTTTAATCTTGAGATAGTTAGTTCTGATTACAACTTTGTTCAAATTATGGACGGGGATGATATAGTTTTCATGTATGATTCTAATGAAGATGTATGTATATATCCTAAAGAAGGTATAATGGGAATCAACGGTAAGAAATATAGAGGGAGTGTTTTATTTAAGAGAAGTGATAATAATAATATGACTGTTATAAATAGGGTGGATCTTGATGAATACTTATATGGTGTAGTACCAAGAGAAATGTCTGGTGGGTGGCCTATAGAGGCTCTTAAAGCCCAAGCAATAGCTGCTAGAAACTATGCTATAATGAATATGGGAAAATATAAAAAATATGGTTTTGATTTAACTGATGATACATTTTCACAAGTATATGGTGGATACAGTTCAGAACATCCAAATAGTAATAGGGCAGTAGATGAGACTAAAGGTCAGATTATGGTATGTGATTCTCGTGTGGTAAGTGCTCTTTATCATTCTAATAGCGGAGGTAAAACAGAAGACTCTGAAAATGTATGGGGTAATAAGGTTTCTTACTTAAGAGGGGTTGAGGATGGCTATTCTTTAGGGTATCCTAATGATAATTGGTCTGTTAATATGACTAAGGAGGCTATTGAAAATAAACTATTACAAAATAAGGTAGATATCGGTACGATTACTGATGTAAAGATAGAGGAATTATCTGAAAATGATAGAGTTATAAAGATTAAGTTTATAGGAACAAATGGTGAAAAAGAGTATACTGAAGACTCTACAAGAACTATTCTAGGTCTTAAAAGCAATTATTATGATATAGTAAAGGGTCAAGGTTCTGGTGGATCTGAAATATTTTATATTTATTCAACTAAAGGAAATAAGGAAAGAAGTAATTTAAGTGACCTATATGCCATCACTAGTGATGGTATTAAAGATATAAGCAATAATACTAATATTTATTTAATGGGAAATAATGATACTAGACAATTAAATTTTGGTAGTGTTATTTCGGATAAATATACAATCAATGGACATGGATGGGGCCATGGCCTCGGAATGAGTCAATGGGGAGCCAAAAATATGGCTGAACAAGGATTTTCATATGAAGATATATTAAAGCACTACTATACAGGAATAGAAATACAAAGGTAGAAAGGACGTTTAATTTGAAAACTAGCGATTTTAATTTTGATTTACCAGAGGAGTTAATAGCTCAAGTTCCTCTTCAAAAAAGAGACGAGTCAAGACTTATGCTACTAAATAAAGAAACAGGAGAGATAGAGCATAAAGTTTTTAAAAATATGATAGATTACTTAAATGAGGGAGACTGCTTAGTACTCAACAATACAAGAGTTCTTCCGGCAAGACTGATAGGAGAAAAATTAGAAACTAAAGGTAAGATTGAATTTTTACTTTTAAAAAGAATAGAATTAGATACATGGCAGGTTCTTGTAAAACCGGGTAAAAGAGCAAAAATAGGAACTAAATTTTCTTTTGGAGATAAGCTTATAGCTACAGTTATAGATATAGCAGAAGAAGGATCTAGAATAGTCAAATTTGAATATGATGGAGTATTTGAAGAACTTTTAGATGAACTTGGAAGTATGCCGCTGCCTCCTTATATAACAGAAAAGTTAGAGGATAGAGAAAGGTATCAAACTGTTTACTCAAAACATGATGGATCAGCAGCAGCGCCTACTGCGGGACTTCATTTTACTGAAGAATTACTTAAAAAGATAAAAGATAAGGGCATTGAAATTGCATATGTAACTTTACATGTAGGACTTGGAACGTTCAGACCTGTAAAGGTTGACAATGTACTGGACCATAAGATGCATAGTGAATTTTATATGATAGATAAAGAACAAGCTGATAAAATAAACAAATGCAAGCAAAATGGAGGAAGAATAATACCAGTTGGAACTACTAGTTGTAGAACACTTGAATCTGTTGCAAATGAAGAGGGATTATTACAAGAACAAAGTGGCTGGACAGAAATATTCATATACCCTGGATGTAAATTTAAGATAGTAGATGCTCTTATAACTAATTTTCACCTCCCAGAATCAACTCTTATAATGCTTGTTGGTGCTTTAACAGGAAAAGAAAACATATTAAATGCATACAAAGTAGCTGTATATGAGAAATATAGATTTTTTAGCTTTGGAGATGCAATGTTTGTGAAATGATGATTTGAGGTGACAAAGTGGATAAAAAATCAATAAAGAGAAATGTCTTAAAAATTAGCCATGTTTTTGAGATTGTATTAGCCTTAATAATATTATTAAAGGTCTTGCTGGGTGCTGTAGATTTATCTAGGGTTATATGGAATTCTTATGTAAGTAATTCACTAAATCCTGTTGCTTACTATGAGGTTGAAGCAATACTTGGATATGCTCTTTTACTAGTTATAGGGGTAGAGCTTGTTATAATGCTTACTCTACACACTCCAGAGAGTGTAATTGATGTTTTATTATATGCTATAGCTAGAAAGCTGTTATTGATACCAAAAGATAAGGGTATGATAGAAGCTTTCATAGGGATATGTACTATAGCTGGATTATTTGCTATTAAAAAATATTTATTTATGGATAAGGATGTAAATGAACAAGATAAAGATAAAGGTTAAATTTAAAATTGCTTATATATAGTCAATCTATATAGGGTGTAAGGTGGGTAATTAAATTAAGGATATGCAATTTAGATTTAATTCATATATGTGATGAAAAATAGAACGAAGGGAAGGTATCAAATGTCAGCAATAAGATACGAACACATAAAAACTTGTAAGCAAAGTGGAGCGAGACTTGGAAGAATACACACTCCGCACGGTATAATTGAAACTCCTATATTCATGCCTGTTGGAACACAAGCAACAGTAAAGGCTATGACTCCGGAAGAATTAAAGGAAATGAATGCACAAATTATATTAAGTAACACATACCATCTTTATATGAGACCAGGGCATGATCTTGTAAAGGAAGCTGGTGGGCTTCATAAATTCATGAACTGGGATAGACCTATACTTACTGATAGTGGTGGATTTCAGGTGTTTAGTTTAGGAGATCTTAGAAAAATAACAGAAGAAGGTGTAGAGTTTAGATCTCACATAGATGGATCTAAGCACTTTATAAGTCCTGAAAAAGCGATACAAATAGAAACTGATTTAGGTGCAGATATAATAATGGCATTTGACGAATGTGCACCATATCCTGCAAGTAGAGATTACGTTAAGAACTCTTTAGAAAGAACTTCAAGATGGGCTGAAAGATGTAAAGAAGCTCACCACAATACAGAAAACCAGGCTTTATTCGGAATAGTACAGGGTGGTATGTATAAGGATCTAAGAGAACAATCAGCGAAAGAAATAACAGAACTTGATTTTCCTGGATATGCAGTAGGAGGATTAAGTGTTGGAGAACCTAAAGACTTGATGTATGAAGTTTTAGAATACACAACACCTTTATTACCAGAAGATAAGCCTAGATATTTAATGGGCGTTGGAAGTCCAGATGCATTAATAGAAGGAGCTATAAGAGGTATAGATATGTTTGATTGTGTACTTCCTACTAGAATAGCTAGAAATGGTACAGCTATGACTAGCCAAGGAAAAGTTGTAGTTAGAAATGCAAAATATTCTAGAGATTTTACACCGATTGATCCTGAATGTGATTGCTATGCTTGTAAAAACTACACAAAAGCTTATATAAGACACCTTGTTAAAGCAAATGAAATACTTGCTTCAAGACTTATAACTACTCACAACCTGCATTTTTTACTTAAATTAATGGAAAATGTAAGACAGGCTATAAGAGAAGATAGGTTATTAGACTTTAGACAAGAGTTCTTCACTAAATACGGATACGAATTGTAAGAAAGGATTTAAACAGTTTACATTGAAATACAATATATAGAAAAAAGGAGGAGTTAAGATGCCAGCAAATTTAGTAAACTTAATAATGCCGATTGGTTTTATAGCAATATTTTATTTCTTGCTTATAAGACCTCAGCAAAAAAAAGATAAGCAATTAAAAGAAATGAGATCAAGTCTTAAAGTTGGAGATGAAATTGTCACAATAGGAGGACTTGTTGGAAAAGTATTTAGTGTATCAGAGGAAATAGTTACAGTTGAAGTTGGTGGAGATAGAACTAAACTTCACGTTGAAAAATGGGCTATAGGAAAAGTTAAAAAATAAGTAATTTAAAGACCTTCTTGCGAATATAATTTTATAAAAAGCAAGGAGGTGTTTTTTTTGAAAAAAGCTATATGTTTTATGAAAGCTTTAGGTTATTCATACTTAATTACTATTATATTTGTTCTTATCTATAACTTAGTTTTAACCTATACTTCTGTGTCGGCTTCTACAATACCACTTATGACATCTATCATATTAACTTTAGGTATTGCGTGTGCTGGTTTTTATATGGGATATAAGAATGGATCAAATGGATTTTTATATGGTATATTAGCTGGAGCATTATATGTATTATTCATGATAATTATGTATTTCTTAGCTAAAGAAAATTTCAAATTTGAAATGAATATGTTATATAAAATGCTTCTTAATATACTATCTGGTGGAATAGGTGGAATCATAGGTGTAAATATGAAAAAAAATTGATTTATGTCAAATTTATGATATAATCAATAAGGAATATTGTTAATTAGGAGGGAATACTTATGAAGCACGTAAAAACACTGTCAAAAGCAACTTTAAAGAAAAGTGCTGAAAAAGGTGGATGTGGAGAATGTCAAACTTCATGCCAATCAGCTTGTAAAACTTCTTGTACAGTAGCAAATCAAGAATGTGAAAGATAATTATACATATTTTAGCAGCATAACTTCTTTAGAAGTATGCTGCTTTTTCCTTTTTAATACGTAAGAAAATAATATGATTTTTTTACAGATAGTATTGATTGAATAACTAAAGTAACAACTATTTTAAGCAACGGAGTCTGTAAGACTCGTTGGCGACATGAGTCAATGCGTAGCATTAGACGAATTTTTAGATGATGTTGATTAATTCCTAAAAGTTTGGTAATATGAAAGATAGGAATTTTACATAGGAGGTTCATATAGATGGGTATGATACATAAATTTTCGTTAAATGGAATCAATATAGCTTTAGACGTAAATAGTGGAGCGGTTCACGTTTTAGACAATGAAGCATATGAAATTTTGGATTATTATAAGGACAAGAATATAGATGAAATAGTTGATATTCTAAATGAAAAATATTCAAAAGAAAAGATAGTTGAAGCATACAATGAAATGAAAACTTTAGAAAAAGAAGGGATTTTATATTCGAATGATGAATATGAATATCATCCTAGTTTTGTAAATAGAAAGCCTGTTGTTAAGGCACTATGTCTACACATGGCTCATGATTGTAATCTAAAGTGCAAATATTGCTTCGCATCTCAAGGGGATTTTGGTGGAGAAAGAAAGCTTATGAGCTATGAAGTGGGTAAAAAATCATTAGACTACCTACTTGAAAACTCAGGTAACAAAAGAAATTTAGAAGTAGACTTCTTTGGTGGAGAACCTTTAATGAACTGGGAAGTAGTAAAAAAACTTGTTGAGTATGGAAATGAAAAAGCTGAGAAAAAAGGCAAGGTATTTAGATTTACTATTACTACTAATGGTGTTTTGTTAGATGATGAAAAAATAGAATATATTAACAAGCATATGCACAATGTAGTATTAAGCCTTGATGGAAGAAAAGAAATAAATGATGAAATGAGACCTACTTTAAATGACAAAGGTAGCTATGACTTGATAGTTCCTAAATTTAAAAAACTAATAGATAGTAGAGAAAAGGATAAATACTACTATGTTAGGGGAACATTTACTAGAGATAATTTAGATTTTTCAAAAGATGTACTTCATTTTGCAGATTTAGGATTTGATTTAACTTCTGTTGAACCAGTAGTAGACAGTGATGATAATCCATATGCATTAAAAGAAGAAGATATGCCAAAAATATTTGAAGAATATGAAAAACTGGCAGATGAATATGCCAATAGAAAAATAAAAGGTGACAATTTTACATTCTTCCACTATATGATAGATTTAGATCAAGGTCCTTGTGTTATTAAAAGACTTACTGGGTGCGGTGCAGGATGTGAATACATGGCTGTAACACCAGAAGGTGATTTATATCCTTGTCATCAGTTTGTTGGAAATGAAGACTTTAAACTTGCCAATATACTAGATGAAAACTTAAGCATACCTAGGGATATACAACTTAAGTTCCAAAATGCACATGTATATGCTAAAGAAGAATGTAGAAACTGTTGGGCTAAGTTCTATTGTTCAGGAGGATGTCATGCTAATGCACATAACTTTAATAATGATATATTAAAGCCTTATGAATTAGGATGCAAGATGCAAAGAAAGCGTACAGAATGTGCGATTATGGTTAAAGCTAAAATTATGTTGGAGGGAAACAAAGATGATTAAGGAGTATGATGGGGAAAAACCTGAAATTCCTCATAGTTGTTTCATAGCTGAGAGTGCAGATGTTATAGGAAATGTAAAAATGGGAAAGAATACAAATGTATGGTATAATTGCGTATTAAGAGGCGATGAAAACAAGATAATAATAGGTGAAAACACTAATATACAAGACGGAACTGTAGTCCATATAAGTAAAGAAAATAAAACAGAAATAGGAAACTATGTTACTATTGGACATAAAGCAACTATACATGCTTGCAAAATAGGTAATTATAGTTTAATGGGCATGGGGGCTATAATATTAGATGGAGCTGAAATAGGAGACTATACATTAATTGGAGCAGGAAGCTTAGTTCCTCCTAATAAAAAAATTCCATCAGGTGTACTTGCTTATGGAAATCCTATTAAAGTTATAAGAGAGTTGACTCAAGAAGAAAGAAATTCATTGGAAAAATCTGCAATAGACTATGTAGAATATGCTAAAAAGCACAAATAGGTTGGGGGTACATTTATGAAACTTAAAAATTTATCAAAATTTATTGGCTTGTTTATTATTATTGTATTTTTTGCTTATGCGGCAATAAGCGGAGTGAACATAGGTAAATTCAATGTTGATCCTATGAAGAATTCAATAAAGCAAGGATTGGATTTACAGGGTGGGGTATTCGTAGTTTACGAAGCTCAAACTGATGCAACAGGAGAAGAACTTAATAAAATTCTTGATCAAACTATAGAGGTATTTAGAAAACGTATAGATGGTATGGGGGTTTCTGAACCTGTTATAGTAAAAGAAGGAGAAAAAAGAATAAGAATAGAGCTTCCGGGTGTTAAAAATGCCAAAGAGGCAATGGATGCTATAGGAAAAACAGCACAACTTAAATTTATGAAGGAAGATGGAACTGTAGTTGTAACTGGTAAAGAAGTTAAAACTTCAGAGGTTAAGTTCGATTCAAGGACTAATGAACCTATAGTTTCGTTAGAATTTAATAATGAAGGTGCGAAGAAGTTTGCAGATGCAACTAGAGAACTTGCACCTACAAACTCTCCGATAGTTATAATTCTTGATAATGAGATTATATCAACTCCAAGGGTTAGCGTAGAAATTCCAGATGGACAGGCTACAATAAGTGGTAACTTTACTGTTGAGAGTGCATCAGAGCTTTCGAATTTGATAAGAGCAGGAGCACTTCCTGTAGAATTTAAAGAAGTTCAAACATCTACAGTTACTGCAAGTCTTGGAGTAAATGCTCTTGATAAGAGTATAATGGGAGCTGCAATAGGTATATTGTTAGTAATGCTTTATATGATAATTTACTATAGACTTCCAGGCTTAATTGCAGATATAGCTCTTACAGCGTATATTCTGATAATTATGTATATATACGCACAGATGAAAGTAACTCTTACTCTTCCGGGAATAGCGGCACTTATATTATCGGTAGGTATGGCAGTTGATGCGAATGTAATAATATTTGAGAGAATAAAAGAAGAACTTAAAAATGGAAAATCACTTAGAGCAGCTATTGACTCGGGATTTGCAAAGGCACTTGGAACTATAGTGGATTCAAACATAACAACATTTATAGCTGGTATTGTCTTATTCCAATTTGGGACAGGATCGATAAAAGGATTTGCACTTACGTTAATGATAGGTATAATAGCATCTTTCTTTACAGCTATAATTATTACAAAAACATTAATGAAATCATTAGTCCATGCTAATATAGTAAAAAACAAGAAATTTTTTGGAGCTTAGGGGGGAATAAGATGAAGATAATAGAAAGAACGAAGTTATGGTTTGGATTATCCCTTGCTATTATAGCTATAGGACTTGTAATAATACTTACAAATGGACTTAACTTTGGAATAGATTTCACAGGTGGAACATTAATGGAGATAAATCTTCATAAAACTGTTTCAACTCAAGATATAAGAATTATAACTGATGGATACGACAAAGATATGACTGTGAACTTTGTAGGAGAAGAAAAAGAAACTATTCAGATAAAGACAAAAAAAGATTTTGATTCAGATAAAAGACAAGAAGTATTTAACAAATTCAAGGAAAAATACAGTTTAAAGGAAGATCAACCTGAAAAAGCTGAACAATTTGGAGCTACAGTTGGTAAAGAAATAAGAAACAATGCAATTATATCAACTCTTATAGCTGCTCTGGGTATGCTTGTATACGTAAGTTTTAGATTTGAATTTTCGTACGGTATAGCTGCTATAATAGCTCTTGTGCACGATGTTATGATACTGATATGTGCATATGCTATATTTAGAGTACCTGTGAATAGTCCATTTGTCGCAGCGGTACTTACTGTGGTTGGATATTCTATAAATGATACTATAGTTGTATTTGATAGAATAAGAGAAAATATGAAGCATGCTAAGAAAAATGATTATGCAAATGTTGCAAATCAAAGTATATCTAAGACTATATCAAGATCTATTAATACGTCTCTTACTACATTGATAGCGATAATATCTCTTTATGTAATAGGAGTGGAGGCTATTAAAGATTTTACACTTCCTTTAATAGTTGGAATGGCGGCTGGAACATATTCATCTATATTTATAGCCAGCCCAGCGTGGGTATTGATTAAGGAAAAGACTAAATTCTAGCATAAGATATTGATGTTAAGCCTCATATTATTTCAAAATAATATGAGGCTTTTTTTACTCTATAAGAAATCATATTATTTTCAAATCATGGAATATATTGTTTAAAGTACTAAATTATCAACTATTTTGAGCAACGGAGCCCATTGGGGATCGTTGGCGATATGAGTCAGCGCATAGCGACTAGACGAATTTTTTTATGAGAGGTGCTCTTGTGATAAAAACAGGCTATAGAAACTTAAAAAGATCTAGAAACATAATGCAAATATTATTGAAGTATGGTTTTAGTTTTGTAGTGGAAAGATTGAAAATAGATGGAATTGCATATAAGATGCCACTAACGCCGAATAAAGAAATACAGGATATGAGTACTGGAGAAAGAATAAGAAGAGCTCTTGAAGAACTAGGACCTACATTTGTAAAACTAGGTCAAATAATGAGTACCAGAAACGATATACTAGATCCTGAGATAATAGAAGAAATATCAAAGCTTCAAAGTAATGTTAAAAGTTTTGATATAAAAGAAGCTAGAGACACTTTTATAAGTGAAATAGGGCTTGAAATTGAAGAAGTATTTAATGACTTTAATGAAACCCCTATAGGAGCGGCCTCTATAGGACAGGCATATGTAGCCAAGTTAAAGGACGGCAAGGATGTAATTGTTAAAATACAAAGACCTAATATAGAGAATATTATAAAATCTGACTTAGAGATGCTTCAACTTATTGGAAAGGTAATAGAAGAATACTATAAGGAAACCGTAGTTGATTTTGGTGAAGTAATAGAAGAATTTTCTATTACTATAATGAGAGAACTTGACTATACATTTGAAGCTAGGAACTGTGAAAAGTTTAGAGAAATATTTAAGAACGATAATAATGTATATATTCCAAAAGTATACTGGAATGTATCGTCTAAGAAAGTTCTTGTAATGGAAAAAATCGATGGAATAAGTGTGAGTAATATAAATGATATAAGAAGTATAGGATGGGATACTGAAGAAATCGCTAATATAGGAGCTATGTCTTTTATGAAGCAGGTATTTTTTCATGGATTCTTTCATGCAGATCCACATCCGGGTAATATATTTGCAATAGACAATAATAAAATAGCTTTTATAGATTTTGGAATAGTTGGATTAATAGATAATATAACATTGAATTTTATAACAGAGATGTTCTTTGCAAGCATAAATAAAGATGTAGATAAAATAATAGATTCATTAGTAGAGCTAGATGCTATAAGCGCGGATACGAATGTAAGGAAATTGAGGGAAGAAATAAGTTTTTTTATACACTATTATTACGATATGCCTATTAAGATGATAAACATAGCGGAGATATTAAATGAGTTCATGCGATTTTGTAGAAAAAATAAAGTTAAACTACCTTCTCAATTTTCACTTTTGGGAAGAGCTATAATAACGCTTGAAGGTACGGCTAAGAAATTAAATCCTGATTTTGCCTTATCTACTATAGTTAAAAATTTTATAAAAGAGTTTTATTTAAATAAGTTTAAACCAGATAAGATTTTATTTAAATCAAGAGGTTATATAGAACAAGCACTTACTGATATTAAAGTTATACCAAGACAGATAAAACTTGTTTTGAGACATTTAGAAAAAAATGAAATTAAATTTAGCATAGATGAAATTAAGTTTACTAATCTAGAGAAAGAAATAAACAATATGACCAATAAAATTGCAGCAAGTCTTATATTGTCATCCACAATAGTTGGCTCGTCTATGATTATAACCACGAATACGGGACCGAGTATAAAAGGATACTCTATTTTAGGTGTGATCGGATTTTTAATAGCTACAGTAATGGGAATGTATTTGATAATATCTATATTGATGTCAAATAGAAATAGAAGATGAATGTATTTCCGAGGCAATAGATAATAAATATTATAATTGGTTAAAATATTTATTATAAGAATCGTTGGAGACATGAGTAGATATAGTGTGAATCGAATTGGTTATTGATAAAATTGATTCTAGAATATATAATAGAATTGTTATTTGTGACCTTTTATATCAAGATTTGAATTAAATTTCATTATTATACGGATATAAGTCACGAATTTAAACTCAATTGTATGGAATATTATAACGAATAGGAAATTATAGTCCTTTTTAAATTGTGGATAAATATAATTTTTGTTATGAGTTTCAAAAAAGTCTACATTAAAAATATTCAAAAGGAAGACTTTTTTATAATTTTATTATAGAGTAAATATAAATATATTGAGTATAAGAGATAGTTTTAGGGAGGAATAAATAATGAACTTACAGGAAACAATAAGAAATATAAAGGATTTTCCAAAAGAAGGAATAGACTTTAAGGATATAACTACATTATTAAAAGATGGAAAAGCTTTTAAATGTGCTGTAGATAAGATAATAGAAGATTTAAAAGATAAAGAAGTAGATGTAATAGTAGGACCTGAGGCTAGAGGTTTTTTAATGGGAACACCTGTTGCCTATGGACTTGAAATAGGATTTGTTCCAGTTAGAAAGCCGGGAAAGTTACCGGCAGAAACTGAAAAATTTGAATATGATTTAGAGTATGGAACGGATACACTTGAAATACACAAGGATGCTATAAAGCCAGGACAAAGAGTAGCTATAGTAGATGATCTTCTTGCGACTGGAGGAACTATGGCCGCTGCTGCAAAACTTATTGAAAAATTAGGCGGAGAAGTAGTTGCTATGGAATTTTTAATAGAATTAGATTTTTTAAACGGAAGAAAAAAATTAGAAAATTATCATATTAACTCTTTAATAACATATTAATAAATCAAATAGTTGGTAGCGTTACCAACTATTTTCATATATAAAGTGAAACTTAATTCGGACGGAATTTTTACTCCAACTGAATTTCTAGCTGAACTAATCCAGAAGCTGTTAAGTGCTTATCTCCATAAGAGGATGGAGTCTTAGAACTTTTAGCTTTCAGATAAAGTGAAACTAAATACATAAAGTGAAAATAGGGTGGTCTTATGTTAGAAAATTTATTACTAAAAATACAACAGTATAGCCCAAGTAGCGATTTGGATTTAATAATAAAAGCTTATAATTTTGCAGAAAATGCTCATGAGGGTCAGTACAGAAGATCGGGTGAAAAATATTTTATACATCCGGTAGAAGTTGCTTATATATTAGCTGATTTAGAAATGGATATATATACAATAGCAGCAGGGCTTATGCATGATGTGGTCGAGGATACTCATTATACTTATGAAGATATTGCAAAGAAATTTGGAAGAGAAATAGCTGACCTTGTAGAGGGTGTAACTAAACTTGGACAAATAGAATACAAATCAAAAGAAGAAACTCAAGCGGAAAATCTTAGAAAAATGTTTATGGCTATGGCAAAGGATATAAGAGTTATACTTATAAAGCTTGCTGATAGACTACATAATATGAGAACTCTTAAATTTATGACTCCTGAAAAAGCTAAGGAAAAAGCAAAAGAAACTGTCGAAATATACTCACCTATAGCACATAGATTAGGAATATCAAAGATAAAATGGGAACTTGAAGATATAGGTCTTAGATACCTTGATATGCCGGGATACTATGATCTAGTTGAAAAGGTTGCAAAAAAGAGAAAAGAAAGAGAAGCTTATATAACTAAAGTTATAGATATATTAGAAGATAAATTCGAAAAATCAAGCATAAAATGTGATATATACGGTAGACCTAAACATTTTTATAGTATATACAAAAAGATGCATTATCAAAATAAGAGTTTTGAAGAAATATACGATTTGATGGCTGTAAGAGCACTTGTTGAAAATGTAAAAGACTGTTACGCAGTGCTTGGAATAGTTCATACTATATGGAAACCCATGCCGGGTAGATTTAAGGACTATATAGCAATGCCAAAGCCTAATATGTATCAATCTCTTCATACCACGGTTGTAGGGCTTGATGGAGAGCCTCTTGAAATTCAAATAAGAACTAGCGAGATGCACAAAATAGCTGAGTACGGTATTGCAGCTCATTGGAAATACAAGCAAGGTGATACAGAAAACAAAGAAGAGGATATGGATATAAAGCTTTCATGGCTTAGACAGATGATGGAATGGCAAAAAGATTTAAATGATCCTAAAGAGTTTATGGAAGCGCTTAAAATAGATTTATTCACCAATCAGGTATTCGTATTTACACCAAAGGGAGATGTTATAGAACTTCCTGCGGGATCTACTCCTATCGATTTTGCATATAGAGTTCATACTGGTGTTGGTAATAAGTGTATTGGAGCGAAGATAGATGGACGTATAGTTCCTCTTGATTATAAACTTAAGAATGGAAATATACTAGAAATTATAAGATCGGCTCATAGTAATGGTCCTAGCCGAGACTGGATTAATATAGTTAAGACTTCTCATGCCAAAAACAGGATAAGACAGTGGTTTAAAAAAGAAAGAAGAGAAGAAAACATACAAAGAGGAAGAGAATTACTTGAAAAAGAAACTAAAAGACAAGGATATGTTTTAAGTGAATTTTTAAGAAATAAGAATATAAATGCAATATCTAAAAAGTTTAATCAACCAAGTGATGATGATTTATATGCGACCATTGGATATGGTGGACTTATAGTATCTCAAGTTATGTCTAAACTGAGAGAATTATATGAAAAAGATAACCAAAAACAAGTTATAGAAAGTAAAATTGATGAAACTATAAATGAAAAAGAATATAAAAACAAAAGAAAAATAAGCAGCCAAGGTGTTGTTGTAAAAGATGTTGACAATATACTAGTTAGAATAGCTAGATGCTGTAATCCTCTTCCTGGCGATGATATAATTGGATATATAACTAAGGGTAGAGGTGTTTCTGTTCATAGGAAGGATTGCCCTAATATAGATGTAAACAGCACGGAGACAGTTAATAGATCAATTGAGGTTGAGTGGGATTTAAATAAAAAAGTAAGATTCGAAGCTGAAATACAGGTTAAGTCACATGATAGAAGAGGAATTATTACTGAAATAACTCATGTGTTTACAGTAGATAAGGTAGCTTTAAATGGAATAAATGCTAGAACCAATAAAGATAAAATTGTAAATATGAATTTGGTACTTGAAGTTGATAGCATAAAAGAACTTAATGATTTAATGAAAAAAGTTAAAAATATACCTGATGTTATAGATGTATATAGAGTTATAAATTAAAGGGGGATGTTATTGTGAGAGCTGTTGTTCAAAGAGTTTCAAACTCGAGTGTTACAGTTGACCAAAATATAGTTGGGAAGATAGATAAAGGGATTATGGTTTTATTAGGAGTAAATGATGAGGACAACTCAAAAGATGTAGAATATTTGGTTGATAAGATAGTTAATTTGAGAATATTTGAAGATGAAAATGAAAAAATGAATTTATCTTTATTAGATATAAAAGGAGATCTTTTAGTTGTATCTCAATTTACTCTTTATGGGGATTGTAGAAAAGGGAGAAGACCTAATTTCACAGATGCTGCAAAACCTGATAAGGCTATACCTTTATATGAAGAATTTATAGATAAGGCTAAAAAGCATGGAATAAAAGTGGAAACAGGTAAGTTTGGCGCTCATATGAATGTAGATATTATGAATGATGGCCCTGTAACTCTTTTAATAGATTCAAAGAAGAATTTCTAAGGAGGTATTTTTATGTTTTTAGAAAAAATAGTGGCTGGGGTATACGGTGTAAACTGTTATATACTAGGGGATGATGAAACTAAAAAATGTGCAGTAATAGATCCAGGTGGAGCTTGTGATGAAATATTACATATTGTAAATAATAATGGGTTTGACTTAGAGTATATAATACTTACTCATGGTCATGCAGATCATATAGGTGCAGTTGAAGGAATAAAAGAAAAAACTGGTGCTAGTATATTAGCACATAAAGAAGAAGAAATAGTATTGACTAATAGTCAAAATAATTTAACATATATGATGGGTGGAAGTATAGAAATTCAAGCAGATAGATATTTAGTTGATGGACAAACTTTAGAATTGGGAAGCCTAAAACTTCAAATAATGCATACTCCAGGACATACTCCGGGAGGAATGTGTGTAAAGGTAGATGATGTATTGTTTACAGGAGATACATTATTTAGATCATCTATAGGAAGAACGGACTTATTTGGTGGAGACTACGATAAAATAATAGAATCTGTAAATAGATTATCTGAATTAGATAAGAATTTAAAAGTACTTCCAGGTCATGGACCAGCAAGCACTATAGGGACGGAGAAACAGAATAATCCATATATTAAGAGCTAAGAGAAAGGTTAAGGCGAGAGGTTAATGCTTAATGTATTTTTAAAAAATCATGACTATAACTATGAAGTTAGCGAATTGTTGAAATTGTTTACATCTCAATTCAAATTTGTAGAAGATGAAGATACACAAGATAATATTTTAGTTAATGAGGTAAATGTAAAAGACAATTTAATAATATCTAAAACTTATTTTTACCAAAATAATAAGCTTGCCCTTCATTATGAAGAAGAGGGACTAATAGATGTATTAGATTATGATGATAAAATGATACGAAAAGAAAGTAAAATAATAATAAAAAGAAGTATATTTAAGGTATTAAGCAAGATATATAAATCATTTGTTCCGTGGGGTATTTTGACAGGGATTAGACCTACTAAAATAGTACATGAGCTTATAGATGAGAATAAATCTAAAAAAGATATAGAGGATATATTAAAAAATAAATATCAGATGGATAAAAGTAAGGTAGAACTTGCATATAATATCGCTTGTGTTGAAAGAAAATTTGTATATCCTATAGATGAGAATAAAATAGCTTTGTATATAAGTATACCATTTTGTCCAACAAGATGTGTTTACTGTTCTTTTCCTTCAAATACATTAAAGCAATGGGGTCATCTTAAGAAAGAATACTTGGATTGCCTTATAACAGAGATAAAAGGTGTATCAGATCTAGTTAAGAAGACTAATAAAGAAATCGAAACTGTATATATAGGTGGAGGAACACCAACTACTCTTGAAGCTGATGAACTTTCTTTACTTATAGATGCTTTATATGAATATTTTGATCTTAGCAAAATGAAGGAATTTACAGTTGAGGCTGGAAGAGTAGATACTATAACAAGAGAAAAATTAAAGGTGCTTAAAGAAAAAGCTGTTTCGAGAATAAGTATTAACCCTCAGACTATGAATGATGAAACTCTAAAAGAAATAGGAAGAACTCATAGTGTAGAAGAAATCAAAGAGTGTTTTGACATGGCTAGAGAAATTGGATTTGACAATATAAATATGGATATTATTTTGGGACTTCCAAAAGAAACTCCTAAAATGGTTGAGAATACTTTGAAGGAAATATCAAAGTTAAAGCCTGAGAGTTTGACTGTTCATACTATGGCAATAAAAAGAGCTTCAAAGCTTAATGAAGATATAGACAACTATGAATTTACCAACTATATGGATATGGTTAAGATGATAGATATATCTATGGAGTATGCTTATAAAATGAATCTTATACCATATTATATGTACAGACAAAAACATATGCTTGGAAATCTTGAAAATATAGGATATGCTAAAAAGGGATTTGAATGTATATATAATATTCAAATAATGGAAGAAAAACAGACTATATACGCTTTAGGAGCAGGAGCTAATTCTAAGGTAGTATATATAGATGAAAATAGAATTGAGCGAGTTGCCAATGTCAAAAATATAGAACACTATATAAATAGAGTTGATGAGATGATTAAGAAAAAAGAAGAGGAGGTTTTAAAAGATGCCGATCAAAGCGCAAAGAGGAACTAAAGATATATTACCTAAGGACTCTTATAAATGGACTTATGTTGAAAATCTATTTAGAGAGGTATGCTCTTTATTTGGATATGATGAAATAAGAACTCCTGTATTTGAAAGTACAGATCTTTTCAAAAGAGGAGTTGGAGAAACTACTGACATAGTTCAAAAGGAAATGTATTCTTTCCAAGATAATGGAGGAAGAGACATAACTTTAAAACCAGAAGGAACAGCTGGTGCTGTTAGAGCTTTCATTGAAAATAAGCTTTATGCAGATACTCAACCTTCTAAATTATACTATATAACTCCATGCTTTAGATATGAAAGACCACAAGCTGGAAGAATGAGACAGTTCCATCAGTTTGGAATTGAAGCTTTTGGAAGTGAAGCTGCATCTATAGATGCAGAGGTTATGGCTCTTGCCATGGAGTTTTTCAAAAGAGTAGGACTTGAGAAATTAGAACTTAGAATAAACTCTATAGGATGCCCTGAGTGCAGAAATGAATATAACAATAAATTAAGGTTATATTTAGCGGAAAAACTTGACAAGTTATGTGGAACTTGCCAAACTAGATATGAAAAAAATCCTCTTAGAATACTTGACTGTAAGAATGAAGCTTGTCAAAGTGAAATAGGAGATGCTCCTTTAATGATAGATAATATATGTGACGGCTGTAAAGATCACTTTGAAAAAGTGAAGGTGTATCTAGATAGTATGGATATAAACTATGTAGTAGACCCTAAGATAGTTAGAGGACTGGACTATTATACTAAGACTGCTTTTGAAATAATTTCACAAGATATAGGAGCTCAAAGTACTGTATGTGGCGGAGGAAGATATGATGGACTTGTTGAACAATTAGAGGGTCCAAAAACTCCAGGTATAGGATTTGGTATGGGTATAGAAAGACTTCTTTTAACTCTTGAAAATAACAATATAGAAATACCTAAAGAAGATGGGATTGATATATTCGTAGTTACAATTGGAGAAAAAGCTGAGATCGAAAGTTTTAAAATTCTAAAGGATTTAAGAGCAAACGATGTATCTTGCGATAAAGACCATGTGGGTAAGAGTGTAAAAGCACAATTTAAATATTCTGACAAAATAAATGCTAAATACACTATAGTACTTGGTGATGATGAAATAGAAAAAGATTTAGCAACACTTAAGAATATGCAAACATCAGAACAAACAGAGATAAAATTAAGCGAAATAGCAGATGTACTAAAAAACATATTTTAATTAGGAGGATTACATATGGAAAGCTTAGGTGGATTAAAAAGAACACATTACTGTGGTGACTTAAGAGAGTCTAACATAGGTGAAGAAGTAGTATTAATGGGATGGGTACAAAAGAAAAGAAATTTAGGTGGATTAGTATTCGTAGACTTAAGAGATGTAAGAGGAATATGCCAAATAGTATTTGATACTGATGTATCTAAGGAAGCTTTTGAAAAAGCTGAGAAATTAGGATCTGAATACGTTATAGCCATAACAGGAAAAGTTCTTGAGAGACAATCAAAGAATCCTAACATGCCAACAGGAAATATAGAGATATTTGCAGACCAAATAAAGATTTTAAATAAATCAGAAACTCCTCCTATTTATATAAAGGATGATGATGAGGTTTCAGAAAATTTAAGACTTAAGTATAGATACTTAGATTTAAGAAAGCCATCTATGCAAAAGAACTTAATTTTAAGACATAAGGTAGCTAATATAGTTAGAAATTATTTATCGGATAATAACTTTTTAGAAGTAGAGACTCCGTTCTTAAACAAACCAACACCAGAAGGAGCTAGAGATTATTTAGTTCCAAGTAGAGTAAATGAAGGTAAGTTCTACGCTCTACCTCAATCTCCTCAATTATTTAAGCAACTTTTGATGGTATCTGGAATGGACAGATACTTCCAAATAGTTAAGTGCTTTAGAGATGAAGATTTAAGAGCTGATAGACAACCAGAATTTACTCAAATAGACTGTGAAATGTCATTTGTTGAGATTGATGATGTAATAGATATAATGGAAAAAATGCTTCAAATAATATTCAAAGAAATATCAAATGTTGATATACAACTTCCGTTCCCTAGAATGACATATAAAGAATCTATGGAAAGATACGGATGTGATAAGCCGGATATAAGATTTGGATTTGAGCTTAAGAATATATCTGATATAGTTAAGGATTGTGGATTTAAGGTATTCTCATCAGCAGTAGAAAATGGCGGATCTGTTAGAGGTATAAATGTTAAGGGATGTGCTGATAAGTTCACTAGAAAGAACATAACTTCTCTTGAAGATTATGCTAAAAACTACGGAGCTAAGGGATTAGCTTGGATGAAAATAACAAGTGAAGGAGTTACATCTCCAATAGCTAAGTTCTTTGATGAAGAAAAAATGAATTCTATATTAGAAACAATGGAAGCTTCTGAAGGAGACTTGATATTATTTGTAGCAGATACAGATAAAGTTGTATTTGATTCTCTTGGAAACTTAAGAAATGAAGTAGCTAAGAGACTTGAAATACTTGATAAGAATGAATTTAAGCTTTTATGGGTAACTGAATTCCCATTATTTGAGCATGATGAAGAAGAAAATAGATATGTTGCTATGCATCACCCATTCACATCTCCAATGGATGAAGATTTAGCTAACTTAGACAATGATAAATTAAATGTAAGAGCTAAAGCTTATGATATAGTATTAAATGGATTTGAAATAGGTGGAGGAAGTATAAGAATATCTAATGCAGATATACAAAAGACTATGTTTGGAGCATTAGGATTCAGTGATGAAGAAGCCTATGATAAGTTTGGATTCTTACTTGACGCATTCAAATTTGGAACACCACCACATGGAGGAATAGCATTTGGTCTTGATAGACTTGTAATGTTACTTGCTGGAGAAGATAATATAAGACAGGTTATAGCATTCCCTAAAACTCAAAATGCATCTTGTCCTATGACTAATGCACCAGCTGTTGCAGAAGATAAGCAATTAGAAGAACTTAGTATAAAAGTTGCATTAGAAGAAAAATAAATATATAAATTAAAAAGTCTGTCGACAAAAGTCTGTTGGCAGGCTTTTATATATAATTTGACATTTTACTACATACACAAGTATAATGAAGATAAATATACTGGTATGAGGTATCTGAAGGAGCGATTGAATTGAGAAAAATAATAGAAGAATTTGGTATATTTTCTGTTGCCTTTTTAGTAATTTTAGTAATAATGAGATTATTCACAGGTAATACGGACATGATATCTTACAGTAATATAACTCTTATATTTGTATTGAGTTTGATAAATATAATCATAAGACATGGGCTTATTATTGCTAAAGACAAATATAATATGACTGCTAGGAACTTTGACTTTATAAGAAGGATGTCTTTGATTGGAATGATTGCTATTTATTTTTATTTTAAACATTAAGGAGTTGTAAAAGAATGAAAGAGATGGCTGGAAAATCTAAAACGGATAAAGATGCTATAATAAAAAGACTTAGAAGAATAGAAGGTCAAGTTAAAGGTATTCAAAAGATGATTAATGAAGAAAAATATTGTGTGGACATACTCATACAGATTGCTGCAATACGTTCTGCAATAGATAAGGTAGGCGGTATAATGCTTGAAAATCATGTAAAAGGATGTGTAAAAAACACAATTGATAATTCTAATGATATTCAGGAAAAAGATAGAGTTATAGATGAGCTTGTAAATACAATGCTTAAATTTATGAAGTAGGTGAGATTGATGAGACAAACAGGTGTTGTTGTAAGTACTAATGAAAATATAGCTATTTTAAAGATGCAAAGACATTCAGCTTGTGGAAGCTGTGGTGGATGTGGAATGGGAAGCGAAGACAGTAAGAATATGCAAATCGAGGTAGTAAATAGAATAGGTGCTTCTAAGGGTGATTTTGTTGAAGTAGATGTAAGTACTCCTAATATATTAAAGGCTGCTGCAATAGCATATGTAATACCTTTAATGGTTTTATTTTTGGGAATAGTTATATCTAGCAAAGTATTAACAGCTATAAACTATAGCTCAAATGTAGAAACTATGAGTGCTATAATAGGAACTTTTTTAATGGGTATAGTATTTATGATGATAAAGAAAAATGAACCTAAATTTAAAAGAAGTGAAGAATATACTCCGGTTATAACTAATATAGTTAACTAAATGATTTTATATTAAGAGGTGTAAATGTGAGTTATAATTGTGATATTGTAATATTTACAGCTAGATTTGGAAATGGACATATGTCTGTTACAAATTCTATAAATGATGCATTGCTCAAAAAAAATTCGGATTTAAATATTAAAATCGTAGATTTTTTTGAACTTGTATATCCCAATTTTTACGAAATACAGTATAAAGCTTTTGAATTTTCTGTTAAGAATACGCCAAAGCTTTATAAATTATATTATCAGGCGAATGATAAGTTTAATAAATTAGAGCAAAAGATAGAACAAAAGGCTGAAAAAAAAGATTTGAGAAATCCGTTCAAACTATTAATTACCATGCAGAGATTGGATAATTTTTTAAAAGAGTTAAAACCGAGGGTTATACTATCTACTTTTCCTACTTGTACAAGATTTATATCAAGGTATAAGCAAATGATGAGTAAAGATATAACATTGTGTACATGTATAACAGATGTAGTTGATAAATATGAGTGGATAGCTCAAAATAATGACATATATTTTGTTCCCACCGAGGATATCAAAGATAGCTTGATGTTAAAGGGCATAGATGAAAAGAAGCTTATAGTAACAGGAATACCTGTAAAACAAGAATTTTATGATGATTTAAACTATAATATTGTACATGAACCCCATAATATAAATGTAAAAGAAGAATTTACTATATTGTTGATGGGTGGTGGAATGGGAGTTTTACCTGAGGATGAAGAATTCTACGAGTGGATTAGTAAGTTTGAACCATTTAGGATTTTAATTGTTACTGGTAATAACAAACAATTGTACAATAAATTAAAAAAGTTTAATAAAAAATCTAATATTCAGGTTTTAGGATACTGTGAGTTTATACCTAAGCTTATGAAAAAATCAAATGTGATAGTTACAAAGCCAGGAGGAATAACTTTGTTTGAGTCTATAGCATCAAAGCTTCCCCTTATAGTTTTTAATACAGATCTTGGCCAAGAAATAGAAAATGCTAAATATATACAAAGTAAGGGCATAGGATATGTTGAAGATTCTAAAGAAGGATTAAAAGAGAGATTGGTTGAGCTTTATATAAATAAAAAACAGTACAATAATATAGTATGTAATATTGAAAAAGCTTCTAAAAATATGAATATGGATATATTGGTAGAAACTTTAACTGAAGAAATAAAAAAGTCTTCAGTTAAAAGATTGTAGATGTAGATTTTTTTGAAATTCGTAACGAAAATTATACTTATTCACAATTCAAATAGGAATATAATTTTCTACTCATTATAAAAAAGGCTGATTAATATTAATCAGCCTTTTTTATGTATTTTTTTAAATATCTTTGCGGTAGATGAAACTAATACTATTCCTATTGCTATTGATCCAGCTACAAATATAGTATCACTACCAGTTTTTGCAGCACTATAAAAGTCGTTGTTTATAATATCTAGCATTGTCAAGTACAGACCATAACCTGGAACTAGAGGAACTATACCTGGTATTATGAATACTGTAACGGGTTTTCTATTTATTCTTGCGAATATCTCACCTAGTAAACCTATTACAGTTGCAGCTATAAAGCTTGATAAAGAAGAAGAATTGGTTATATTATTCATATAAATGTAAAGTGTCCAACCTATACTTCCAGTAATTGATGCGTATAAAAGATCTTTTCTAGGTACATTAAAAAATATAGAAAAACCCATTGTCGATATAAATGAGTAAATAAAGTGAAGATATAAGCTCATTAGAATGCACCTCCAAACCAATTAACCCATAGTTGGAATACTATACCTATTCCAACAGCTATACATATAGCTATGAATATGGCCTCGAATATTTTTGAAAGACCTGCTATTAGATCTCCAGATATAAAATCTCTTAGACCGTTTGTAAATGATACTCCAGGAACTAGAGGCATTATAGAGCCGACTATTACCATATCAAGACTTTTTCCTATTCCACAAAGTGTAAATAGTATACCAAGTACTCCTATAGTAGATGAGGCTACAATTGTTGATAAGAATGAAGTGTCGCTTATTTTATCTATTTGATCTGCTATGAATATTGATATCATAGATATTATAAAGGCAGATATAAAATCTAGAAATTCACCTCCGAACATAAGTGAAAAAAAACCACCTGTAACTCCTGTAAATAAAATTCTTACAGGAACAGAATATTTATCTGCTTTATCTATTTGTTTTAATGCAGATAAGGCTTGTGGCACTGTCATATTAGAGTTTACATAGTCTCTTGAAAAGTTATTTACCATAGACACTTTATGGAGATTTAGACTTCTATTTTTTATTCTTTTAATAAAGCTTATACCATCCATCCTATCATCGGATACAAATATCCCTGTCGGTGTTACGAATGCATTTACGTGATTTATATTCTTTGACATACATATTCTGGTTATAGTATCTTCGACCCTGTATATCTCAGCTCCGTTTTTAAGCATTAGTTCTCCAGCGTAAAGCGCTATTCGAAGTATCCCTTTTTTTTCTGTTATTGTCATAAAAATTACCCCCTGTGAAAAAATAATACTAAAGGATTATATCAAAACTTTTACATAAAATCTTTAAAAATATTAAAAAATATTAAAAATAAAAGGAGTATCGGAAACTATATATAAATATAATTTAAAGGGAAAAAAATGTGAAGGGGGATAAAATATGAATTTTGAAAATCTAATAAGAGAAGACAAGCAGGTATATGATGCTTTATTAAATGAAATTGATAGACAAAATAGGAACATAGAGCTTATAGCGTCTGAAAATTCTGTGTCTTTAGCTGTTATGGAGGCTATGGGTAGTCATCTTACAAATAAATATGCAGAAGGATATCCAGGTAAGAGATATTATGGAGGGTGTGAGCATATAGACGTTATAGAAAATTTAGCTATAGATAGACTTAAAGAGATATTTGGAGCAGAGCATGCTAATGTACAACCTCATTCAGGAGCTAATGCAAACCTAGGAGTTTATTTTGCTATATTAAACCCTGGAGATAAGGTTATGGGTATGAACTTATCTCAAGGCGGACATTTAACTCATGGTTCTCCTGTTAATATATCTGGAAATTATTTTGATTTCACAGAATATGGTGTGTGTAAAGAAAATGGAACTATAGATTATGATGATGTTAGAAAAAAAGCACATGAGGTGAAACCGAAGCTTATAGTAGCCGGTGCGAGTGCTTATCCAAGAGAAATAGATTTTAGGAAATTTAAGGAAATTGCTGATGAGGTTGGAGCTATGTTAATGGTAGATATGGCGCATATAGCTGGGCTTGTAGCTTCTGGAATACATCAGAATCCATGTGAGGTGGCTGATTTTGTAACTACTACTACTCATAAAACTTTAAGAGGACCAAGAGGAGGAGTTATACTTTGTAAGAGTGAGTATGCAAAAAAGATTGATAAAGCTATATTCCCTGGTATTCAAGGTGGACCTCTTGAACATGTTATAGCTGCTAAGGCTGTAAGTTTTAAAGAAGCTTTACAAGATGATTTTAAAACATATCAAGAACAGATAGTTAAAAATAGTAAGAAATTAGCTGAGGAATTAATTAATAGAGGATTTGACTTGGTAACAGGAGGAACTGATAATCATCTTATACTTTTAGATCTTAGAAATAAAAATATAACAGGAAAAGAAGCAGAGAAAATACTTGACGAGGCTCATATAACGGTTAATAAGAATGCTATACCTTTTGATCCAGAGAGTCCTTTTGTAACTAGTGGAATAAGAATAGGAACGCCTGCTATTACTACTAGAGGAATGAAGGAAGATGAAATGAAGATTGTAGCTAATGCCATAGATTTGGCTATAACTCATAAAGAAATTGAAAAAGCAGGAAAAATTATAAAAGATCTTACTGCTGAATTTGTATTATATTAAAAATTTGAATTGCATTAATTTTGAGCAAATTATATGGTGTATATACATTTAAGTTTAGGTTTATGGGGGATTGTAATATGAATGCTAAAGATTATATCAAGTTAATGCAAAACATTTTGCACTGTATAGAAGATGGAATTCATGTTATCGATAATGAGGGAAATACTATTGTATATAATAAAGCCATGGCACAACTTGAGCATATGAAAGAAATCGATGTATTAAACAAAAATTTACTAGATATATTCAATGGATTAGATGAAGAAACGAGTACTCTTTTAAAAGTTCTAAAGAGCGGAGAAATTATAAAAGATAAAAAGCAAACTTATCTTAATAAATATAAAAATGAAATCACTACTGTAAATACTACAATACCTATCATTGAGAATGGAAAAACACTGGGAGCTATTGAAATATCTAAAAACATAACTAAAATAAAAGAACTTTCAGAAGAAATATTGACTCTTCATAGAGAAAAATCAAATCCAAAAAAAATAATTCAGAATAAGATTAAAAAGTATACATTCGAAAACATAATAGGTGAAAGTGAAACTTTTGAAAATGCTATAACATTAGCTAAAAAAGCATCTAAAACTCCAGCTCCTGTTTTTATATATGGAGAAACTGGAACTGGAAAAGAGCTTTTCAGTCAAAGTATACATTATGAAGGTATAAGAAAGAACAAGCCTTTTATAGCTCAAAACTGTGCAGCTCTTCCTGAAAGCCTTCTTGAGGGGATTTTATTTGGAACAGAAAAAGGTGGGTTTACAGGGGCTATAAGTAGACCAGGATTATTTGAGCAGGCTAATAAAGGAACTTTACTATTAGACGAAATAAACTCTATGCCGGTAGAGCTTCAAGCGAAACTGTTAAGGGTATTACAAGAGGGATATATAAGAAGAATCGGTGGAATGAAGGATATTCCTGTAGATGTTAGGATAATAGCTACAACTAATCGAGCACCGGATAAACTTTTAAAGGAAAACAAGCTTAGAAAAGATCTCTATTATAGACTTAATGTAATATCTATAAATATTCCTTCGTTGAATGAAAGAGAAGATGACATAATACTTTTAGCAAATTATTTTATAACAAAATATAATAGAAAATTAGATAAAAACGTAAAAGGCATAGACGAAGAAGCCAAAGATGCTCTATTAAAGCATAAGTGGCATGGAAATATAAGAGAGCTTGAAAATACTATATACTCCGGTATTAGCATGCTTGATGATGAAGATACTATTAATATTGGGCATTTGAATATAGATACTAATAAGTCTGAGAGCATACAGAACCATATAAATACATTAAATGAGAAATGTTTAGATGAATTGTTAAAAGAGATCGAAGTTGATTTTATAACAAGAGCTTTAATAAGCAATAAAAAAAATATTACAAAATCGGCTGAACAGCTAGGAATAAAAAGACAGACGCTTCAACATAAAATGAAAAAATATAATATTTAGAAAAGCAAATATATTTGCACTTTAATGCAAATATGTTTGCTTTTTTTTATTTAAAAAAACTATTTGATATATATAAACAAAATTATATATTTGTTAAAAAAAGAACGACTATTCTGAAAGTTTGAAGAGGACTTGGATGCAAGGGCGCTGAGTTTGAATTTTCTGAATATTAAAACGAAAGTGGCATGCATATTGCTATATTTATTGGTGAAAGAAATTATAACATATGAAAATTTAAGGGGGAAATAAAATGCAAAACATTAGAGTTGGTATTTGGGGATTTGGAGCTATGGGTAGTGGAATGGCTAATATGTTATTAAAGAAAGAAGGAGTAGAGATAGTAGCTGTTTGTGATAAACATGAAGCTAGAGTAGGAAAAGATATATATGAAGTTTTAGGTGTTGATAGAAACGATAGAAAAGAAATAGTGATTAAATCTAATGAAGAAGAAGCTTTTGTAGAAAACTGTGCAGATGTAGTTTTACTTGCAACTGATTCATTTACAAAAGGCGCTTTTGATAAAATAAAATTCATTTTAGAGAAAAAAATAAATGTTGTATCTACAGCAGAAGAAATGGCATATCCAGATGCACAAGAACCAGAGATGGCTAAAGAAATAGATAAAATAGCTAAGGAAAATGGAGTATCTGTACTTGGAACAGGAATCAATCCAGGATTTGTACTTGATTTATTAATACTTGCACTTACAGGAACTTGTGAAAGAGTAGATCATATAAAAGCATCAAGAGTAAATGACTTATCTCCATTTGGGCACGCTGTTATGGTAGAGCAAGGTGTTGGAGTTACTCCAGAGGCATTTGAACAAGGAGTTAAGGATGGATCAATAGCGGGACATGTAGGATTCCCTGAATCTATAAAGATGATTACAGATGGAATTGGATGGGATTTAGAAAAGGTAGATCAAACAAGACAATCAATAGTATCTAATGTATATAGACAAAGTCAATATGCAGAGGTTCAAGCTGGAAATGTAGCTGGTTGTAAGCAGTGTGGATATGGATATGTAGATGGTGACGTTAAGGTTGAAATGGAACATCCACAACAAATACTTCCTCATCTTGAAGGTGTTGATACAGGAGATTATGTACAAATTAAGGGAGTACCGGATATATCTCTTCAAATAAAACCAGAAATACCAGGAGGAGTAGGAACTATAGCTATGTGTGTTAATAGTATTCCTCATGTTATAAATGCAAGACCAGGACTTAAGACTATGTTAGATATTCCTGTACCAAGAGCTATAATGGGAGATATGAGAAAAATGGTTGAAGAAAAAAAAGAATGCGAATGCGGTTGCTGTTAGGAAGGTGAATGGTATGAATGCTAAAAAGGGAAGTTGGGTTCTAGTACATAATGTGATACTAACACCAGATAAAAGAGCACCACAGGTTCCGGATGATACTAAGAAAGTACCTCTTGAAATGTGGGTAAAAGGATTTTTAAATCATGATGCATCCATGAATGATGAGGTTGAGATAACTACTATAACTGATAGAAAAGTTAAGGGTAAACTTATAGAGATAAATCCATATTACAAGCATGATTATGGAAAATGTATTCCCGAGCTTCTACAAATAGGACTTCAGCTAAAAGGTATTTTATTCGGAGGTGAAGCCTGTGAATAAGGATATGAGTTATTTAGGTGTAATGTCTAGAAGAAATGAAATAATGAAAAATGCTGTTGGTATAGATTATGAATTGTTTGAATCAGGTACTGCTGAGTTTGACTATGAGAAGATGATGAGAGAAACAGGCTATACGCTAGATGAAATGCAAAGTATCCAAAAGGGTGTAGCGATATGTAATACGCCTTTAATTGAACTTAAAAATATAACTGAACTTGCAAGAAAATGTGCACCAAAAGGAAATGGAGCTAGAATATTTATAAAGGATGAAGCATCTAGTCCATCTGGAAGTTTTAAGGCAAGACGTGCTGCAAATGCTGTATACCATGCTAAAAAACTAGGATATAAGGGTGTAATTGCAGCAACTAGTGGTAATTATGGAGCTGCTGTTGCATCTCAAGCTGCAATGCAAGGACTTAAATGTATTATAGTTCAAGAATGCTATGATAGTCAGGGCAAAGGACAGCCTGAGATTATAGAAAAAGCTAGAAAATGTGAGGCGTATGGAGCTGAAGTTCTTCAGTTGAGTGTAGGACCAGAGCTATTTTATACATTTTTAAGATTGTTAGAAGAAACTGGATATTTCAATGCATCTTTATATACTCCATTTGGAATTGCAGGAGTTGAAACTCTTGGATATGAGATTAGTATGCAATTTAGAGAAAAGGAAGGAAGAGATCCTGATGTTGTAGTTTGTACTAACGCAGGTGGTGGAAATTTAACTGGTACAGCAAGAGGGTTAATTAAAGCTGGAGCATTAGATACTGCGGTTGTAGGAGCTAGTGTTGATTTGAAAGGTCTTCATATGGCATCTGATACTCAATTTAATAAAAAGTCATTTACTACAGGACATACTGGATTTGGAATACCGTTTTGTACTAATCCAGATAGATCAGATGTTCCAAGATCTGCTGGAAGACCACTTAGATATATGGATAGATATGTAACTGTAAATCAAGGAGAAGTATTCTATATAACTGAGGCTTTGGCTCAGATTGAAGGTCTTGAAAGAGGACCTGCTGGAAATACATCACTTGCTGCTGCGTTTTGTATAGCTCAAGAAATGGATGAGGATAAGATAATAGTGGTTCAAGAAACTGAATACACTGGAGCAGGAAAGCATATACAGCCACAGCTTACATTTGCAAGAGAGAATGGTATAGATATAAGATTTGGAAATCCAGAGGATGAGGTTGCTGGAGAGAGTATAATACTTCCTAGTCATCCATCTATGATTAAGATTAAGGATCTTGATTTAAATAAAATTAAGAAATCATATATTAAAAACTGTATAGATAGAATTGAAGCAACTGAAATTAATGAGAAAGATTTAGCGTTTTTAGTTAAGGATACTAAGTCGAGTGAAGAATTTGTAAAAGAAATATTAAAAGATCTTAATGTCCATTGTTTGAAAGAAAATTTGGGGGTGTAAATTTTGAAAAGAGCAGATGATTTTAAGGAAAGAAGAGTACATTTAGCTGAGTTATCAGATAAAGAATTATATGATAGATTTTGGGAACTTGCTGGAAAAATAGTAGATCCTCTTTTAGAACTTGGTAAAAAGAACACAACTCCATCAGTGGAAAGATCAGTTCTTCTTAGAATGGGATTTTCAAGCCTTGAAGCTAAGCCTTTAGTTGATGGTGCTATGGATAGAAATCTTATGAGAAAGGGAGTTGGACACGTAGTTTATAGAGTAGCTAAGGATAAGGATATATCTATTAGAGAAGCTGGTCTTAGTATGATAGAGGGCAAATATTGGGATTATGCTCTTGAAGTATTTGGAAAAGACAAAGCTGCAGCTACTTTATAGATATTAAAAGGGGGAAAGAAAAAATATGAAAAAGCTAGATATTAATGAAAAAATAGATGTAAGAAATATACTTGAAGATTTAGAAAATTATAGACCTAAAAGAAGAGGTTGGACTTGGAGAGAAAATAAAGAAATAGAAATGGGCGGACACAAGTATTCTGACTGCTCACCTGCTCTTAAAAATTCAGTGGGAATACCTGCTGCTGTTAGATATTTTGAAAATTTAGACCCTCAACCCAAGGAAGTTATAACAACTGAGATAGCTTCTGGTAGGTTTGAAGATGATATAAGAAGAATGAGAATGGCGGCATGGCATGGAGCAGACCATCTAATGGTTATAAGAACTGCTGGTCAATCTCATTATGATGGATTAATAGAAGGATCACCTCAAGGAATAGGAGGTATTCCTATTACTAGAAAGCAAGTTAGAGCTCAAAGAAAAGCTGTTGATTTAATAGAAGAAGAAGTAGGAAGACCTATAAACTATCACTCTTATGTATCTGGAGTAGCTGGTCCTGATATAGCTGTAATGTTTGCAGAAGAAGGAGTTAATGGAGCGCATCAAGATCCACAGTACAATGTATTATATAGAAATATAAACATGATAAGATCTTATATTGATGCAGCTGAATCTAAAAAGATTATGGTTTGGGCAGATATAGCTCAAATAGATGGAGCTCATAATGCAAATGCAACTGCAAGAGATGCTTGGAAGGTTATGCCAGAACTTATGGTGCAACATGCATTAAACTCTATATTCTCACATAAAGTAGGTATGAAAAAAGAAGATATATGCTTATCTACCGTACCTCCATCAGCAGCTCCAGTTCCATGTATTAAGTATGATTTACCTTATGCTGTTGCTTTAAGAGATTTATTTGATGAGTATAGAATGAGAGCTCAACAAAATACTAAGTATGTTACATCTTCTTCAAGAGAGGCTACTGTAACTCATGTTATGAATATGATGATATCTAAGCTTACTAGAGCGGATATTCAATCTACTATAACTCCTGATGAGGGAAGAAATGTGCCATGGCATATGTACAACATAGAAGCATGTGATACTGCTAAGCAAACTCTAGTAGGTCTTGATGGACTACTTGAAATGGTTGAACTTAAGAAAGATGGATATTTAGGTGAGACTGTTAGAGAACTAAAAGAAAGAGCTATTTTATACATGGAAGAAATGCTTGAAGTTGGAGGATACTTTGAATCAGTAGAAAAAGGATTTTTCGTAGACTCTGGAATGTATCCTGAGAGAAATGGTGATGGAATAGCTAGAAAAATAAATGGTGGAATAGGTGCAGGATTTGTATTTGAAAGAGATGAAGATTACATGGCTCCTGTAACTGCACATTATGGAAACAATAATATAGCTCAATACGATGAAAATGCAATAGATGATCCATCTTCATTAATCGGAGGATGTACTTTCGAAGAGCCTGAAAAAATAGTTTATATAGATGAACTTGATGAAAATGATAATGTATTCAACCGTTTAAATGAAAAGGAAGAGTACAGAAATTCAAACTTAGTTAAACCAGAAGTTGAATGGCTTGCAGATGGAACTGTTCAAGTTGAATTATTCCTTCCAACTAGCAGTAGAGTAGCTGAATTTGCAGCTGTTGAATTTGCTAAGAAAATGAATCTTATTGACCCTGAGGTTATACATGTTGAAATGATGCATCCATCAGAAGGAACAAGAGTACAAGTAAAAGGAAAACTTGATGCAGATATTGATATAAGTAAGCTTGAAATACCTCCAGAGCCAGAACTTATGAGTGATGAAGAACTTTGGAGTGAAATTGGAAAAAGACCTATGAAAATAGTTGCAGCAACAGTTGGAGAAGATGAGCATTCAGTTGGTCTTCGTGAAGTTATAGATATTAAACATGGTGGAATAGAAAAATGGGGAATTGAAGTTGAATACCTAGGAACTTCTTGCCCAATAGAAAAACTTGTAGATGCAGCAATAGAGTTAAATGCAGATGCAATACTTGCATCAACTATAATAAGTCACGATGGAATTCACTATAAGAATATGAAAAGACTACATGAATACGCAATAGAAAAAGGAGTAAGAGATAAAATTATGATAGCTTGTGGAGGAACTCAAGTTACTCCAGAAATAGCAGTTAAGCAAGGTGTAGATGCAGGATTTGGAAAAACTGATAGAGGAATAAACGTAGCTACATTCCTTGTAAATAAGAGAAAAGAAAAATTAGCTCAAGCTGAGGCTTAAAATATTTAAATTATTGAGTTGTGCAAAATGTTTTGTACAACTCAATTAAATTATATGAAAGGAGGGGGAAATGCGTTGAAGATAGATGTTTTAGTAGCAGAAATAGGTAGTACTACTACCGTTGTGAACGCATTTAATGATATAAACACAAATAACCCTAAATTCATAGGACAAGGTCAAGCACCTACTTCGGTTCTTGAAGGAGATGTGAGAATTGGATTAAACGGAGCTATAGATAGTCTTGCTAAAAGCTTAGGTGAAGATAAGATTGAATATCAAGAAATGTTAGCAACATCAAGTGCAGCTGGTGGACTTAAGATGACTGTGCATGGACTTGTGTATGATATGACTGCAAAGGCTGCAAAGGAAGCAGCTCTTGGAGCAGGAGCAATTGTGCATAATGTTACTGCTGGAAGACTTAGAAGAACTGATTTGAAAAAGATTAAAGACTCACGACCAAACATTATATTAATAGCTGGTGGTGTAGACTTTGGAGAAAGAGATACAGCGATTTATAATGCAGAACTTATTGCCAACATGAATCTTAATATACCTATTATCTATGCTGGTAATGTAGAAAATCAAGAAGAGATAAAACTTATATTTGAAGATATGAAATCGAAGCTATACATAGTCGATAACGTATATCCCAAAATTGATTTATTAAATGTAGAACCTACAAGAAAAGTAATACAGGATGCTTTTGAGGATCATATAACACATGCGCCAGGAATGGAGCATGTGAGAGAAATTGTAAATGGACCGATTATTCCAACACCTGGAGCTGTAATGGAATCTGCTAAGCTTCTCTATGAAGACATAGGAGATTTGATAATATTTGATGTTGGTGGAGCGACAACAGATTTACATTCTGTAACAGATGGAAGCGACAAGATAAGTAGAATACTTTTAAGTCCAGAACCATTAGCTAAAAGGACTGTAGAAGGTGATCTTGGAGTATACATAAATATGAAAAACATAGTTGAATTAATAGGAAAAGATAAATTATCTAAAGAACTTGGATTTGATTCGCAACAATTAATAGAAAATCATGTTCCAATACCAAAGACTAAAGAACAAATAGAGTTTGTTGAAAGGCTAGCTAAAGAGGCAACACTAAGAGCATGCGATAGACATGCTGGTAGGGTTAGAGATTTATATGGTGCAGGAGGAAGAACATCTATAGCTGAAGGAAAAGATTTAACAGAAGTTAAGTATATAGTTGGAACTGGAGGAGCTTTGACTAGATTACCTCAAAGGGTTGAAATAATGAAGTCAATAGCAAAATCAAATACAACAAATACAAAATTATTTCCATCAGAGGACGCTAAGATACTCGTTGATAATGATTATATTATGGCATCTTTAGGTGTTTTATCAAAGAGACATCCTAAATCTGCATTACTTCTTATGAAGAAGAGTTTAGGTATATAGGGGGGGATAGCATTGTATCCTAGAATAGAGATAAATTTAGATAAATTAAAGCACAATGCAAGTATTCTGAGTAAAAAATGTATGGAGAATAACATAGAAGCAGCTGTAGTTACTAAAGTGTATTGTGCTTTTCCTGAGATTGTAGATTACATAAAAGATAGTGGGATTAAGTATATAGCGGATTCTAGAATAAAAAATTTAAAAAAACTAAGAGGTATAGATCTTGAAAAGATACTTATAAGAATACCTATGTTTACTGAAATTGAGGATGTAGTAAAATATTCTGATATAAGTCTTAACTCTGAATTTGAAGTTATAAAAAAGATAGATGAAACTTGTGCTAAACTAGGTAAAAAACACAAAATAGCTTTAATGGTAGACCTTGGTGATTTGAGAGAAGGCTATTTTGAAGAAGAGGAATTGTTTGAGGTTGTAGGAAAGGTTTTAAAACTTGAAAATGTAGAGTTTGTAGGACTTGGAACAAATCTAACTTGCTATGGAGCGGTAATTCCTTCAAAAGAAAACTTAGGAAGATTATGCGAACTTGCAGAAAGAGTAGAAGAAAAGTTTGGAATTAAACTTTCTTTCATATCAGGAGGGAATTCTAGCTCACTTCATTTACTAGATAAAGGCGAAATGCCTGATAGAGTTACGAATTTGAGACTTGGAGAAGCAATAGCACTGGGAAAAGAAACAGCTTATTCACAAGATATAGAAGGGGCTCACCAAGATGCATTTAAGCTAGTATGTGAAATAGTAGAACTTAAAGAAAAACCATCTATACCTATAGGAGAAATTGGAGTAGATGCATTTGGAAATAAGCCGTATTATGAGGATAAAGGTATTAGAAAAAGAGCAATAGTCGGAATTGGGAAGCAAGATATTAATGTAGATGGAATGAGTACGGTTGATGAAAAACAGGAAATATTAGGTGCAAGCTCAGATCATTTGATAGTGGATGTTACTGATAGTGAGAAAGAGTACAAAGTAGGAGATACTATAGAATTTAATCTTGAATATGGAGCACTAATGGCAGCTACTACTAGTGATTATGTAGGTAAGGTCTTCAAGTGTGAAGAAAAATTAGCAGAGAATGTATAGGCAAATAGTCAACCTTAAAGGGGTTGGCTATTTTGTTTACAAAGGAGGAAATAATGGCTGTAAAAGAAATACTGTTATTGGGAAATGAAAATTTATATCAGGTGTGCAAAGAAGTTTCAAAAAACGAAATTGATAAGGCTGAAGAAATAGTTAAAGATTTGCATGATACGATGATAGATTTTAGAGAAAAGTATGGATTTGGAAGAGCAATAGCGGCACCTCAAATTAATGAGCTTTTTAGGATAATATACATGAATTTTGATGGTAACTCAATAGCCTTAATAAATCCAAAACTCGAGTTTGATGATGATGAAAAATTCGAAATGTGGGATGATTGTATGAGTTATCCAGGTGTAGAGGTGAAACTATATAGACACAAAAAGTGTAAGGTTTATTATAAAGATTTAGAGTGGAATGATTGTATTTTAGAACCTAAAGGTGACTTGTCAGAATTAATACAACATGAATATGACCACCTTGATGGGATATTGGCTGTTCAGAGAACTGTTGATAACAAGTCATTTAGAATAAATAAAGGTAAGGCAGGATGTTTTTAGTAAGCAAGAATAAATGACAATTTTAAAAAATAAATATCGTAGCTATTTAATATAGGAACTCAGAAACTATGGGTTCTTTTTTTTGTTGAAAATACTAGAGTTTAAATCATTATATAAAATCAATATAAAAATAATTTGTATAGACAAAAGAATGTTGACTATATACAACAAAAACGATATCTTATATGTAAGAGGTGGGGTTTTATGGTAAAACGTAAAAAGTTATTTAATACAACAATAAAAGTTCTTAGAGCTAAAAAAAAATTAACTCAAGAGGATTTAGCTATAGAGTTGGGAATAAACAGAGGAACTGTGTTAGAGATTGAAAGAGGTACTTTTAATCCTTCTCTCAAACTTGCGTTTGCTATATCTAAATATTTCGATAAGACTATTGATGAAGTTTTTGAAATTCTGGAGGAGATAGAGGAATGATTAATATGGGAGAAAAATTATTAGGTATGCAGTCGGTACTAGCAACTATTGTGAGTTCAGTATTTTTATTATTAGCTTTGATGGATAAGGATGAATTAGAGGAATGTGCATTCAATAATGCATTAAAATTATCCTGTGTAATTACTATAATAGCTTTACTAGTATATAGCTTATATTCAATTTCTTTAGGACACAAGAATATTGATATTAATGCAATTTTTTATACAATAGAAGGAATTTGTATGGTTACATCACTACTATATTATATATATTTGAAAGGCTTCAATTTTAAAGCTAAAATTAAAAATGAGAAATTTATGAATACATTAATGTATAGTTCAATAACTATAAGTGCTTTATCAACAATCAGCATATTATTTGAATTCAAGATTTTTGAAAATAGTATAGGGGTTATTAGATATGATGAATTAATTTTGTTTTTGAATGCAATATTATTCACATTGATAATACCATTAATTCCAAAGAGAAAAAAACTTGATCTAGAAGAGTGTAAAAAAGTAAAAAAAGAAATAGATAAGGATTTTAAAAGTATATATCTAATTTATATAGTTATTATGGGAATGAGCATTGTGTATATTACTTGCAAAAAGATGAACGTTATATAGAAAAAGGGGGATATTAAGAATGAGAAAAAATATGAATTTGGCAAAAGCATTTACTATAATAGTTGTAATTCAGACTGTAATAGCACTTTTAATTGCATACAAAGGAATAGATAACTGGATTGCTACTAAATTTAGGTGGGTATACCTAGGTTGTATCGTAATATATCTAATATATATACCCATTGCAATTATTATTAATATAAAAAAGTTAGAAAGGGGAAATTTGAAAAAAAGAGCAATGGGATTTATTAAATCATTTGTAGGATTTAGTTTACTTAATTATGCTTCCAATTATTTTGAAATATCAAGCACTAGTCTATTAAATTCAATAGCAATTGCTTTTGGGGTATCTTTTGGTATTTACTTTTTGGATATAGCATGGTTAAAGAAGAAGGAAAAGTACAGTTTAGATTACATATACAAAAAAAATAACATTACGTAAAGAGAAACTTAATTCAGATGGAGTTTTAGAATTTTTCGCTTTCGGATAAATTTAGGGGGATATTATGTTTAAATTTAATGGGTTAATACCAGAATTATCTGTTTCTAATATAGATAAAAGTCTACATTTTTACTTGAATATTCTTTTATTCAAGTTAGAGTATGAGAGAAAAGAAGACAAGTTTGCTTTACTATCACTAAATAGTGCTCAAATTATGATTGAAGAGATCAATGGATATTGGGAAACTGGAGAATTATCATATCCTTTTGGAAGGGGTATTAACTTTCAAATAGAGGTTGATAATATAGATGAATTATACGAAAATATAAAAAAGCATGAATATCCAATAAAAATAGAAATTCAAGATAATTGGTACAGATTAGATAATAAATTAACTGGACAAAAAGAGTTTTTGATTATGGACCCTGATGGTTATTTATTGAGGTTTGCTCAAGATTTAGGGGAAAAGGAATGTGATGCATAATATAATGGATTAAGAGTTAATTAAAAAAATATGTTCTATAAAAGGAGTTAATATATGTACGATATAACTATAGTTGGTGCAGGAGTTAGTGGGATTTTTCTTGCATATACTCTACTTCAAACACAGACAAAATTTAAAATACTGATGATAGAGAAGGGAAGAAACTTAATAGATAGGATATGTCCAATAGAAAGTGGATCGAGTGATAAGTGTATTAATTGCAAAATATGCAATAAGACTCAAGGTTTTGGTGGAATGGGTAGGTCTGAAGGAAAGTTCAATTATACTAATGATTTTGGTGGCAATTTAGGTAAAAAAATAGGCAGTGAAAATGCAATAGAATTAATGGAAGCTGTTGATAAAATACTTTGCTCGTTTGGAGCAGATAAAGTAAATATGTATAATACAGAAAATGAAGAATTGAAGAATAGAGCAAAACAGAATAATTGTAGCATACTAACTACGAAGGTAAGACACTTAGGAACTGGGTTATCTCATGAAATCTTAAATAAGATGTATTTATATCTTAATGATAAGGTTGATATAGAGTTTGAGAAAGACATAATTTCAATAGATAAAGATAATAATATATTTAATTTGCATGATAAGAATAATATATTTAAGTCTAAAGAAGTTGTGATAGCTACAGGAATAAGTGGAGGAGATGAATTTCTAAGATACTGTAACGGTTTTGATGTTAAATTAGATAAAGTGAGAGTTGATTTAGGTATAAGGGTTGAAATGAAACTTAATCAGTTAGAATATATTTTAGAAAAATCTAAAGAAACTAAGATTAGATATAAGGAAGATGAATATGAAGCTACAACTTATTGTATGAACCCTAAAGGAAAAGTTATAAAAAAGTATCAGGAAGGACTTGTAATGGCAGATGGGCAAAATCATCTTGAAACAGATAGTCCGAGCGATAATATTAACTTTTCTATTTTTGTACCCAAATATTTTTCATCTTATAATGATGCAAGCGAGTATACAAAGGAGATAATAGAATCTATAAATAGAGAAAAAGAGAGAATCGTAGTTCAAAGATTTGAGGATTTAATAAATAATAGATTAACTAAAAAAGAACAACTTGATAAAAATAGTATTGAAGTAACTCTTGAAGCTGAGGGTGGTAACTTGTATGATGAAATTCCTAAAGTATACATAGATGCTGTAATTAAGATTTTCGAATTGATGGAGAATATAACGGGGAAGAAAATTCATAAAGATACATTATTATATGGGATTGACTCAAAACTTTATCAGCCTAAAATTATTACTAATGAAGAATTTGAGACTAAAGAGGGAGGCTTGTATATCATAGGAGATTGTTCGGGAACTACATATTCATTATCTCAAGCAGCTGCAAGTGGAGTATATCTTGGTAGATGTATTTTAGAAAAGTATATTAATAAACAGAGGTGTGATAATGAATAAAACAATTGGAATATTAGCGCATGTAGATGCTGGCAAAACTACGTTTTCGGAGCAACTTCTGTATCATACTAATAGTATTAGAAAAAGAGGTAGAGTGGCCTCCTCAAACTAAAGTAGTACTTTTTTATCTATGGATATATTTACAAATATATGGTAATCTAAACTTGTAAATATAACATAGATTAGGCGCGAGTCATTTGTATTGGAATAGAGAAGAGGTTAAAATAGGATGATTCATAAGATAGGAGGGAACGCGTGATAAACAAAAGGTTAATTTCGATTTTTAGTGTGTATTTCTTAGTTACAATGATGGCTGTAGTTATGGCTGCAAATGGATGCTACAGACTAAACACATATAAATATATTATATACATATGGAATTTGTTTTTAGCGTGGATACCGTTTGTATTTTCCTTAATAGTACAAAATAGATACTATAAAGGAAGAGGTGTGTTTAATGGCATAATGATATTTATATGCATGCTTATGTGGCTGTTGTTTTATCCTAATGCTCCTTATATAATAACTGATTTTATACATATAAGTACATCAAAATATATATTCAAAATAGAAGATACTTTGGAATTTCAAAGAAACTTTTGGATATGGTATGATTTTATACTTATAGTTTTTTTTGCTTTAATAGGATACTTGTTAGGAGTTTCTTCTTTATATTTAAACCAAACAATAGTTAAAGATAAGTTCAATAGTTTTGTATCGTGGATATTCGTAAGTGCAGTATCGCTACTTAGTGGTTATGGAATATATCTAGGTAGGTTTGTAAGATTTAATACATGGGATATAGTATCAAACCCTTTAAAATTATTTGGATATGTTGTAAATAGTTTTAAACTTGAAGCAATCTATTTTTCGTTGATGTTTGGTATGACTTTACTGTTTACTTATATACTTGTATATAACTTGATAAATTTTAAAAACAATCTTGAATAAAGGGTTGTTTTTTTAGTTTATAATGTGATGAGATGAATAGTATTATAAGTAAATTATATAATAAATATAAAATTTATAAATTTAAATATAAGTTAAAAAATTAATAAAATACTTAATAGTATAGCGAATATTTGCTATACTATTTTTATAATAAATATTTTTTGTGGAAATATTATATATTTAATATAAAAAATAACGAAATTAGAAAAAAGTCGAAAATAAATTAAATCTATTTAAAATACATAAAAAGAAAATATTTAGGAGGGAGCAAGTGGATTAAAATGTTCAAAACAGACATTAAGGGTTTATTAAACAATTTAGGATTTAAAGTTGGAACTTATATGCTATTGGTTGCAATTGTGCCATTAATCACTTACTTAATATTAAATAATATAGTTGTTTCTAAATATTTTTTAAGAATAGAGCAGGCAAATGTAATATCTGAAGCACAAAAAGTAAATAAAATTTTTCAATCAGAGGCATTAGATTTGGAAAAACTAGCAAAAGATAATGGAATATGGGATGATTTTTATCAAAGAATAGAAGAAAAAGACATTGAATGGTTTAAAAAGAATTATTCGGAGTGGAGTCCAGATGTTTTTGATATAGATTTGATAGTTATAGCTAACAAAAATAGAGAAATTATTGATCAATATGGATTAAAATATATAGATGATGCACAATTATTTGATGATAATACAATTAGTCGTGTATTAAGTGGAGAGTATGATGAAAAGAAGAATTATCCAAGTGGGATGAAGATGTATAACGGAAATCTGTACATCATAGGAACTTCGCCTATTCTTTTATCAGATTATAAAGGACCTTCGAGAGGGGTGGTTATTTTCGGAAAAAAAATCACTCCTAAATATCTTCAGAATATAAAAGGTAAGTTCGGATATGATATCTTCTTTTCCTATGGCAATGAGTTTGTTTCAAATACAGAAATAAGGAAAGAAATTAAAGCGTATTTTAATGTAATTGATGAATCAAATAATCAAAAAACATTTAAGTTGGGAAAATCAAAGCTTATTGGAAGCATATCTATTAAAGATATTTCTGACGAGAAACTAGGACAACTCTATATTCTTGAATCTAGAGATATATTTCTCTCAACGATTAGATTAATACATAGGAATGCTTTTTTTATTTTTATTTTATCTTGTAGTTTAAGTATACTGCTAAGTATTAAATTGAAAAACATAATAGTTAATCCGATGAAAGCATTTGAAAACGAAATTACTAAAATGGGAGAGGAAAATTCACCAATACATGTGAAAACGAAGGGATTAAATGAATTTGTTGACTTTTCTGATAGTATTGCAAAAGTTTTAAATCAAAAGACTGATAGCATTTCTAGCTATAAAAAAGAAAACAAAAATCTGAGGTTGACTTCTAATACAGATAGTTTGACTTCGTTATATAATCATAGGTATTTTTATGAATGTTTTAATGAAAAAATAAGGTCAGGACGTAGAGCTATAACCGTGTTGTTTTGTGATATTGATAAATTTAAATTGATAAATGATATTCATGGACATATTACTGGAGATATGATTTTGAAAGAAGTAGGAAATATTATAAATGAATCAGCACAAGGAGATGGGTTGGTTTTTCGATATGGTGGAGAAGAGTTCGTTGTCATGTTGGATAATTATAATGAGGAAAAATCTTTTAGGATAGCAGAGGATATTAGAATTAATATCATAAGATCTAAAAAAATTCAAAAGTATTCTGGGGACTTATCAGTTACCGTTAGTATCGGCTTGGCATCATACCCTAATGATTCAATAGATGCAAAGGACTTAATAGAAAAAGCTGACAAGGCTATGTATTTTGCAAAACAAAATGGACGGAATCAGTGTTGGATCTATAAGGAAGAGATAGATGAAATAATATTACAAAATTCTAGTGAGTTTGCAAAGAAAGAAATCTTGATAGACTCAGCTTTTGCTATAGGAGCAGCTATTGATGCTAAGGATATGTATACGGGTAAACATTCTGAGTTGGTGACAAGATATTCACTTCTACTTGCTGAAAAACTTCACTTGTCAGTACAGGATAAGTATGTATTAAGGATAGGTGCATTATTACATGACTGTGGAAAAATAGGAATTCCTGATGATATTATTCATAAACCCACTAGGCTAACAGATGAAGAATTTAATATAATAAAAAATCATACTATAGTAGGAAATAATATTGCAAAACATATTGCAAAGAATCCAGTAATTATTGCTTGTGTTAGGAACCATCATGAAAGATGGGATGGAAAGGGGTATCCAGATGGACTCTCAGGCAAGCATATTCCTGTACATGCTAGAATCGTATGTGTTGCAGATTCATATCATGCGATGATATCTGATCGACCATATAGAAAATCTTTGTCTAAAGATGAAGCTTTTAAGGAATTAAGAAAAAACAAAGGAACTCAATTTGACCCTGATTTAGTGGATATATTTATTAAAACAGTTCAGGAAGGTTCAGAGTTTGAACATCTCTAAAAAACTATAAAATTCATTTAGATATTTCACGAATAAAAAGCTGTTTCTGAATATATAAAAAACTTAAAGTACATGATAGTAAATATATGAAGATGGTATTATGAAAAAAACAATATTTTTTTATATAATTATTATTAATAATTATTTTGGAGATGATAGTTTGATATACCTACTTAAAAATCTTATAAATAATCTAGGATACGTAGTCTTAATAGCGTTTATGATATCAAAGATAAAAAGTTTTAAAAAGATAATACAAAAAAATGAATTCAACTATATAGATCTTTTTGTACTATCACTTATATTTGGGGGATTTGGGATACTTGGAACTTATATAGGTACAGATGTTAGAGGTGCTATAGCAAACACTAGAATAATTGGAGTTATGGCAGGAGGAATACTTTGTGGCCCGTTCGTTGGAATAGGATCTGGTATAATAGCAGGATTTCACAGATATGCAATAGACATAGGTGGGATTACAGCTTTTCCTTGCTTTGTTAGTACGGTTATAGGGGGTTGTGTATCAGGGTTTATATATAATAAAGCAACTGATAAGAATAGGTGGATATATGGAATTTTAGGTGGAATATTAGTTGAAAGCATAAGTATGGGACTTATACTTTTAATTTCAAGACCATTTGCAGTAGCTTTTTTAATAGTGAAGAAAATATATATACCTATGACTTTGGTAAATGGAATAGGTATAGGAATAGTAATATTAATTACGGAGAATATATTCGAAGAAAAAGAAGAGATAGCTGCAAGACAAGCAAAATTAGCTCTTGAAATAGCGAATAAAACACTTCCTTATTTTAGGAATATAAACAATGACTCTTTAAAGCAAATATGTACAGTTATAAAAGATAGTGTAGGTGCTAGTGCTGTATCTATAACTGATAAAAAGTACATATTAGCTCATATAGGAGATGGAGATGATCACCATATAGATGGTGAAAAGGTATTAACTCGTGCCACTGAAAAAGTAATAGAAACTGGAGAAATAGTAATACTTAGAACTCATAAGCAAATAGATTGCCCAAATGAGATTTGTCCATTAAAATCTGCTATAATAATGCCTTTGAAGGATAGTGAATCTGTTGTTGGGGCACTAAAAATCTATTATAATAAAGAAGATGCTATAAGCTTTAAGGATGAAACTTTAGCTATAGGACTTTCTCAGATGATATCGACTCAGCTTGAGATAGCTAAAATAGAAAGGCTTAAGGAAATGGCAAATAAGGCTGAGATAAAGGCTCTTCAAGCCCAGATAAATCCTCATTTTTTATTCAATGCATTAAATACGATAGTTTCATTTATAAGAATAAATCCAGATAAGGCAAGAGAACTTATAATAAACTTATCTACTTATTTAAGATACAACTTAGAAATAGGTGAATCTTGTGTTGATATAAATAAGGAATTAGATCAAGTTAAAGCTTATGTAGAAATTGAAAAAGCTAGATTTGGAGATAAATTAAATGTAGTATATGATATTGATGAGAGTATAAAAATAAAAGTGCCAAGCCTTATAATACAGCCTTTAGTTGAAAATTCTATAAAACATGGAATATTAAAGGGGACAGGTAGTGGGTGTGTACAAGTAAAAGTTCAAAGAAACTGTGATGATGATATTGAAATATCTATAAAAGATGACGGCATCGGAATAGATGAAGAAATAATAAAAAACATATATAAGAGAAATATGAAGGAAAATAAGATTGGACTTTTGAATGTGCACAATAGATTAAGGCTTATATACGGAAAAGGGCTGGATATTCAAAAAATACATAAAGGAACAAAAATCAGCTTTATAATATATCGTGAAGGAAAGAGGAAATAATATGAGATGTATAATAGTAGATGATGAGTCTCCTTCGAGGGAGGAGCTTAAATACTTTATAAATAATTTTAGTTCAATAGATATAGTAGCAGAGTTTGATGACTCATTAGATGCTTTGAATTTTATAGAAAGCAATGATATAGAGGTCATATTTTTGGATATAAATATGCCAAAGTTAGATGGTGTTTGTCTGGCTAGAGTTATAAAAAAATTTAATAAAGATTTTAAAATAGTTTTTATAACAGCATATAAAGAACATGCTATAGAAGCGTTTGAATTAGAAGCATTTGATTATATATTAAAGCCTTATTCGGAAGAGCGAATACTTACTACATTAAAAAAGATAGAAAAATTAGATTTATATGAAGAAAAAAAATGCATATATGATAGAATGACTCTTTTAAAGGGAGAAAAGATGATAGTAGTAAATATTAACGATATATACTACTGTACATCTTCAGAAAGAGATACTTTAGTTTATACTAAGGATGAAGAATATACTGTTAATATGAGTATATCTGAGTTTTATAATAAGATTTCTGGGTATGATTTTTTTAAGAGTCATAGATCGTATATAATGAACATAAATAAAATAGAAGAGATAATACCTTGGTTTAACAACACTTATAATGTTAAATTGAAAAATTTAAATGTAGAAATTCCAGTTAGTAGGAAAAATATTAAAGAATTTAAGCACATAATGGGCATATAAATGCACTTTATGTGCTTTTTTTTGCATTTCGTGTCAAATATAGATTTTTGAACAAAAAATTCATTATAATTTAGTTAAAGACAATTAAAATTTAAGGAGGGAATACAATGATAACGTTTTTCTCGGCAATTATACTTTTGATTTTAGGATACTTTATATATGGTAAGTTTGTAGAAAATATCCTTGGAATTGATGATTCAAAGGTTACACCAGCTATTGAAATGGAAGATGGTGTAGATTATATACCTATGAGTTGGCCAAGAATTTTCCTTATTCAATTTTTAAATATTGCAGGACTTGGACCTATATTTGGAGCAGTAGCAGGAGCTTTATGGGGACCAGTAGCATTTTTATGGATTGTATTTGGATGTATATTCGCAGGTGCAACGCATGACTTTTTATCAGGATATTTATCTATGAAGCATAAAGGTACTAGTGCATCAGAAATAGTTGGTATCTATTTAGGATCTACTGTAAAGAAGATAATGAGAGTATTTACAGTTGTATTATTAATATTAGTTGGGGTAGTGTTTATTACAGGCCCGGCTGGACTTTTAGCTAACCTAACTTCATTTGACAAAGGATTCTGGGTTATAGTAATAATAGCGTATTATATATTAGCAACTGTACTTCCGGTTGATAAATTAATAGGAAAGATATACCCAATATTTGGAGCGTCTCTTCTTATAATGGCTATAGGTATAGCTGGAGGGTTAATTGTAAAGGGATATAATATACCAGAAATAACAGTTGCAAATTTACACCCTAAGGCAACACCTATATTCCCATTCTTATTCATAACTATAGCATGTGGTGCTATTTCAGGATTCCATGCGACGCAATCTCCTCTTATGGCTAGATGTATTAGGAAGCAAAGTGAAGCTAGAAGAATATTCTATGGATCAATGATAGCAGAAGGGATAATAGCTTTAATATGGGCAGCAGCGGCTATGACTTTCTTTGGAGGAACTGAAGGACTTGCGGAAGTACTTGCTAAAGGCGGAGCAGCAGTTGTAGTTAATGAAATATCAACTTCTTTACTTGGAAAGTTTGGAGGACTATTAGCTTTACTTGGAGTTGTTGCTTGTCCTATAACATCGGGAGATACTGCATTTAGAAGTGCGAGACTTACTATAGCGGACTCTATAAAATACAAGCAAGATAGTTTAGTTAAGAGATTTTCAATAGCACTACCATTATTTGCTATAGGTATAGCACTTACATTTATGGACTTTAATATAATTTGGAGATATTTTTCTTGGGCTAACCAAACTTTAGCTATGATGATGTTGTGGGCAGGAGCTGCTTACTTAGCTAAAGAAGATAAAAATCACTGGATTGCAAGTATACCAGCTACGTTTATGACTTTTGTAACGACCTCTTATATAATACAAGCGCCAGAAGGATTTAAACAATCTGCAAGCATTGCAAATCCTATAGGTATAGCATTTGGAGTTATAATATTTGGATTGTTCTTAACTAAGAAAAATAAAAACAAAGATAAAATAGCTGTTTAATAAATGTATCAAAATGAAACATATGTACCGTTTTGATACACTGAAAAAAGCTATAAAAATAATAAATGTATCAATATGAAACAAAAGGTATGATCAAATTTGATCATACCTTTTTAATTTCTGAGAAAGCATATGTTTTATACATAAAGTATATGATTTATACATATTGATAATTATGTTAGACATTAATCTGTTTTATAAATAGGGATACCTAAAATTTGGTTGATATATGAGTATTTTCAATAGAAGAGTATGAACTTTTTGACTACATATATGCTTAAAACCAAAAATAAAGGGTATCAAATATAGAAATAAATAGAAAAATATTAAAAATTTACATTTGAACAGGCAGACTTGGTATAGATATTGCTTAATAAAAGAATAATATTAATATATAAGAGAGGGGGGATTTATATGGAGCATTCATCTATTTCATATATATCTTTGTTAATAATAATTTTACTTGCTACATTTGTACCTATATTAATAACTAAAATTAAGTTTATACCAATACCTATAGTAGTTGGAGAAATAGTATCAGGAATGATTATAGGAAAGAGCGGATTTAATTTGATTCAAGATAGTCCTCAGCTTGATTTCTTATATACATTTGGATTTGCATTTTTGATGTTTTTGTCAGGGCTTGAAATTGATTTTAATTTAATGAAGCCAACTAACAAAAACTCTGAATCTAAATGGTATAAAAAACCACTGCTGGTATCTGTAATTTTATTTCTTATAACATTAATTTTATCATTTGTTATAGCGTACATGTTTAAAATGTTTGGACTTGTATCGAACGTAGCTATTATGAGTTTAATACTTAGTACTACATCTTTGGGAATAGTAGTTCCTATACTAAAAGAAAAAAACATAATAAACTCAGAATACGGTCAAACAATACTACTTACTGCTTTAATATCTGATTTTGTAACCATGGTGCTTATAACATTTTTTGTGACATTTTATACATCAAAAGCAGCTTATGAAGTTCTTTTAATTTTATTGTTGTTCGTTGCATTCTTTGTTCTTTATAGAATGGGACTTAGATTTGTAGTAGATAATAAGATAGTAAAAGAACTTGCAGATACTACATCACAGATAAAGGTGAGAGGGGCATTTTCTTTAATATTAATATTTATAGCTTTAGCTCAAAGCCTTGGTACGGAAATTATTCTGGGAACGTTTTTAGCAGGTCTTATAGTTGCTTTGTTAGATGAAAAAGATAAATCAGACTTATATGTTAAACTGGACGCAATAGGATATGGATTCTTTGTACCGATATTCTTTATAATGGTAGGCGCTAACTTTGATATTAAGTCTGTTATTAATAATCAGAAGGCCATGTATTTAGTACCAGCTTTGCTAGTAGCTGTTTATGCAGTGAAAATAATACCATCTTTGCTTTTGAAATTTAATTTTTCTATGAAAAAAAGTATGGCAGCAGGATTTTTACTATCATCAAGACTTAGTCTTATTATAGCTGCAAGTGCTATTGGATTAAAGCTTGGACTTATAAAAGAGGAGACTAACGGTGCAATTATATTGGTTGCTATAATAACTTGTACATTCTCACCTCTTGTATTTAATCAAATGATGCCTAAAATCGATTTAAAAAATAAGAAAAATATATTTATAATAGGTATTAATGATAAGAGTATGTTACTTGCTAGAAGGCTTAAAAAATTTGAAATGAATTTGACTTTTATAACATACAATAAATCTCAGTTTGATAAGATAAGTGGTAACGGAGAAACTGTATATTTAGGAGATGCGACTGATACTAAATGGCTTGAAGAGGTAGGGATGAAAAAAGCAGATACTGTTATTGTTGCAAAAAGTATAGAAGATATGAATACTGAAATATGTAAAATTTGCAAGGTTGAATTTGGAATAGACCATATAATACTGTTAACCAATAGCCAGTCAACACCTAAAGGAGAGTCTTTATACGGAGCGATGAGTGTATCGCCAGAATTTGCAACTGCTTTTATGGCAGAACATTTTATAATACATCCAAAGGCATTTTCTTTATTATTTGAAGAAGATGATTTTATGATAGAAGAAGTATATCTTGAAAATGAAGAGTATTTCTTTAAGCCATTAAATAAGTTAGTTTTACCAGGAGATTGTTTGATTTTATCAATATTAAGAGGATGTGAAAAAATAATACCTCATGGACATAATATGCTTAAGCCGGGGGATGTTATAATGATTGTTGGAGAAAGTCATAATGTTAAAAAAGCAAAAAATATGCTTGGAAGTATTAAAGAAGACAGTTATTTATAATAAATAACTGTCTTCTTTAATATGTAATCTAATTGTGATATTTTCAAGCAATAGAGTCTATTTGGAATTTTTGGTAATGTAAGCCATGCTATAGAATGAAGCGATTTTTTAGAATGATATTTACTTTTAACTTTAATGATGATATAATAAATAGAATGGTTTTAAATCTAAACATTCCGAAATTAGGATTTACAAATCTTGATGAAATTCTTACCTAGATACAATATCTAAATTCAATTAATCACAAATAACATGCATAATTGAAAAGTTATAGAGAATAGCTGACTAGGAAAATGTCGAAAAATGTCGAAAATATCAAATTAATTAAGCTACTTAAATTTTATAGTGTGAATTTTTCATATAAATATAAAATGATTTATATTCTATGTGGTAGTATTTACACGTATATATACGACTTTAAACTTAGAATATTTATGATATATCTATAAATATTCTAAGTTATTAAAAATAGAAACAACTTATAAATTAACATGAAAATGTTACAATGGTATGATTAGTCATATTTAAAATAAACAAGGTAATACAAGGAGGTTTTAAATGGAAAACAATAAAAGACAAACTTCATTAAAAAGAGCCGAGGAGTTAAAAGGTAGAATAGAGGACTATCTAGAAACTAGAAAAACTATACCTAAAGGCTTAGAAAATCAAGAAGATCTACTTGAAAGAAAAAATAAAATTCTATCTGTTCTTGGAGGAACTGAGGAAGATTGGAATAACTATAAATGGCAATTAACTAATAGAATCAAAGATGTAGATACTCTATCCAAAGTACTAGATTTAGAAGATGAAGAAATTAAGAAAATAGCAGAAGTTGGGAAGCAATTTAGATGGGCTGTATCTCCATATTATTTAAGTTTAATAGATCCAAAGGAGAAATTTGATCCTATAAAACTGATGTCTATACCTGCATTTATAGAACTTCAAGATAATGTAGATGATTTAGATCCTATGGGAGAAGAGTTTACAAATCCTGCTGGAAGTATAACTAGAAGATATCCTGATAGACTTATAATAAATGTTACTAACGAATGTGCAATGTATTGTAGACACTGTCAAAGAAGAAGAAATATAGGGCAAAGTGATGAAGCTAAGTCTAGGGACGTTATACAAGAATCTATAGATTATATAAGAGATAATGAAGAAATAAGAGATGTATTAATAACAGGAGGAGACCCTCTTACGTTGAGTGATGAGTATTTAGAGTGGATAATAAGTCAATTAAGATCAATTCCTCATGTTGATTATATAAGACTTGGAAGTAGAACACTAGTTACTATGCCTCAGAGAGTTACTGATGAGTTTTGTAATATGCTTAAAAAGTATCACCCTATATTTATAAATACTCACTTTAATCATCCTATGGAGATTACACAAGAGGCTAAAGATGCCTGTGAAAAGCTTGCAAATGCAGGAGTGCCTCTTGGAAATCAAGCTGTATTATTAAATGGTATAAATAACGATAAATTTGTTATGAGATGCTTAAATCACGAATTATTAAAGTGTAGAGTAAGACCTTATTATATATTCCATGCAAAGCATGTTAAGGGAACTACTCATTTTAATACGTCTATAGATGATGGAATTGAGATAATGGAGTATTTAAGAGGATATACATCTGGAATGGCTGTTCCAACTTATATAGTTAATGCTCCAAAAGGAAAAGGTAAGACTCCTATACTTCCTCAATACTTAATTTCAAGAGGAAAAGATTTTGTAATGATGAGAACTTGGGAAGGTGAAATTGTAAAATATGAGAATCATCCTTCTGTAGATATAAAGTCAGTTTTAAAATAGTTTTTGACAATAAGGCTATAATGTGATATTATAAATTTTGTCGAAAAAATTAAATAATGAGTAAGTCGGATAGTTGCGTGTGTAAAAACACGAGGAAAGTCCGAGCTCCGCAGAGCAGGGTGCTGGGTAATACCCAGTGAAGGTGACTTTAAGGACAGTGCAACAGAAATAGACCGCCATAATTTATTATGGTAAGGATGGAAAGGTGAGGTAAGAGCTCACCAGCAACTAGGTGACTAGTTGGCTATGTAAACCCCACCTGGAGCAAGACCAAGTAGGAACTAGAAAAGGGAGCGGCTCGTTCCCCTTCCGTAGGTAGGTCGCTTGAGCCTATTGGTAACAATAGGCCTAGATAGATAACTATTCAAGACAGAACTCGGCTTATAGATTTACTCATTTAAAATAAAGACTCAGCTTTTGTTGGGTCTTTTTTGCATCTCACCACATCCCCCTCTAAAACATACGATAATATTAAGATGTTTTAGAGGGGGTATTTCTATGGGAAAACAAACGTATAGAATAATGGCATTTGATGGAGGTGGTATAAGGGGGGTACTCAGTGCTACTATACTTAAAAGACTAGAAAAAGAAAATCCAAAATTAATTAAAAGTACAGATTTATTTGCAGGTACATCAACTGGGTCTTTTATAGCATTAGGTCTTGCGTATGGATTGTCTGTCAAAGAAATATTAAATTTGTACTCTGTGGTCAATTGTAAATATATATTTTCACCTAAATACAACGAACTTTTTAGACCAAAATACAATAATAAGCATTTGAAGGAAGTTCTTATGAGAGTGTTTCCTAAAAAACTTAAGTTAAAAGATTTAAAAAAGAAGGTATTAATACCAAGTTTTGAGGTTATAAGTAAAGATAATGGTAGCTGGAAGCCAGCGTTTTATACTAACTTCGAAGGTATGGGAACTGATAATGAGTATGTAATAGATGTAGCTTTATACAGTAGCGCAGCACCTATATATTTTCCTTCTCACAAAAAACATATAGATGGAGGAGTTATTGCAAATAATCCGAGCTTAGCGTCTATTTGCGTTGCTAAGGATGCAACAGGAGCTAATAGAAGACTTGAGGATATGAGGGTTTTATCTATTGGAACTGGATTTAATCATAACAATATAAAATGGGATACGAGAAAATGGGGAGCTGTTGAATGGGGTCTTAGTCAAAATCCTCCATATCCACTACTTAATATATTGTTTGATGGAAATACGGATGCTGATATTTATTATAGCTATGAATTATTAAGGGATAATTTTGTGAGGGTAAATCCTCAGCTTTCAAAGTCTATTGGTTTAGATAATTGCAAAGAAATACCTTATCTAATTAATGTTGCAGATAGTTGTGATATAGACTTTGTAAATGATTGGATCGATGATAAATGGTTCTAGTGTTTGTTTAAATAAATTAGCTGTAGTATAATTTATTTAAACAAATAATACTAAGGAGCGCTGTATGGACAATAAATCGAGTTTTACTAAAGAAAAATTAGTACTTAGATTTAAAAAGATGCACAAGCAACTGACTGATATATATATAAAGATTTTAAGTGTTAAATACAAAAAATGTGATGAATCTTTGGTATTTAGGCAGGCTTATATTTTTATTAATAAGGTTTTTTTACTTAGAATATTTCAAAAGAATGGTTTTGAATTAGATGCAGATTATAATGAAAGTAAATTTATTATAGATAATAAACTTGATACAATATTAAAAATCTACCTTGAAAATACAGAAAACTATGAAGATTTGAATTTGTTTTGCGAGGAGATAAAAATAAGTGAAAGCCAATTAAGTGAAGATGAAATATGTATTATGTACAATGTAATAAATAAAATAAAGCTAAATGTGGACTATTTGCAGAGTATAAATAATAACATACTTGGAGACTTGTATGAAGTTTTTATGGATGAGGAGATTAGAAAATCTCTTGGTCAGTTTTATACACCTGGATTTATAATAGATTATATCCTAAATAATACTATCGCAAATGAAGACATAGTAAAAAAACCGTTTATCAAAGTTTTAGACCCTGCATGTGGGAGTGGACATTTTATTATAAAAGCCTATGATATGTTAAAAAATAAGTTCGTTGAGAAATTAGATACTCTTAGAGAAATATACAAGGATGAGATCTATACTATAAAAAAAGAGGGTAAGTATGTAAGTGTTAAAGGTAGAGAGTATTGGAAAAAAGAAAATCTACATTATCATTTGTTAAAAAATTGTATATATGGGTCTGATGTTGATAAATTTGCTATAGATATTACTATTGTCAATTTGATTATAAAGGATGTGAAAAACTTTAGTTATGATATTAATATTATAAATTCAGATAGTTTAGTTAGATGGGAAAATGATAAGTATACTAAAGAAAAAGAATTTTGGAGCAATAAATACGATTATGTTATAGGAAATCCTCCTTATGTTGGAAGCAAGAAGTTGGATACTGATTATAAAAGGTGGTTGATAGAGGCGTATGCAGAGGTATTTAAGGATAAATCTGATATATACTATTGTTTTTATAAGAGAACACTAGAGGTTTTAGATATTGATGGCAAGGCGTGTATAATAACTCCTAGGTATTTTATAGAAAGTCCTAGTGGGAAATCACTTAGAGGATATTTAAAGAGAGAATCTAGTGTATTAGAAATAGTAGATTTTTATGGTAATCAAATATTCAAAGGAGTAGGTGTAGCTAGTGCTATATTTACATTTAAGAAAAAGCTAGATATTGATAATATATCTGTCTATAAGCTTGGGAATGATAGTTTGAAGTTTTATAATGATATAAGTCTTGAAACTATGTTGAAAGATAATCGTTTTGAAAAATTCACTTTGAATAGGTATGATCTTGAAGATGATAGATGGATTCTAGTATCGGATGTTAAACGCGATATTTATAAGAAGATTAAGCAAAACTTAGATTATGAATTAAAGGATATAGCTGAAAGTTTTCAAGGAATAATAACTGGATGTGATAAGGCCTTTGTTTTAAATAGTAAAGAAGTTGAAGATAATAATATAGAGACAAGCATACTTAGAAAATGGGTTAAAAACAAAAATATAAATACGTATTTTGTTGAAGATAGCGATTTGGTCATAATGTATTCAGATTTTATTAAAGATGAAGAAAAGTACAAAAATGCTTTAAAGTATATAGGAAAGTATAAACAAAGATTAATAAATAGAAGAGAGTGTAAAAAAAATATAAGAAAGTGGTACGAGCTTCAATGGGGTAGAGACTATACGTATTTTGAAAAAGAAAAGATAATGTATCCTTATAAGGCTTCGAATAATAAATTTGCCATTGATAAAAATGGATATTATTGTAGTGCGGATGTGTACTCTTTTTACATAAAAGACGGATATGAAAAGATTTTTTCTTTAGAGTACATAGTGACGTTGCTAAATTCAAAGGTATATGAGTTTTATTTTAAGATGTTTGCAAAAAAAATAAGTGCTCGTATATATGATTATTATCCTAATTCTATAATGGATTTAGGAATATTTAAGGATTCAAAGTATAATCAAATAGAAAATATAGGGAAAAAAATAATATCTTTAGAAAGAGATATAAACATTATAAAAAAACAAAAAAGTTATGATAAAGAAGATCCTATAAAACATTTTTATAATAGGTGTTTTGACATATTAAAGTTGAAAGAAGAGATATATAGATTGAAGTTAAAGATAGATTATATTATCATAGATTCATTTGATTTGGCTAAAGAAGATTTAAGGATAATATATGAAGATTTAAATATTGTAGATATAGATCAGCTTAAAAACATGATATCTGAGAATGAATTTATTGATATGCATATAAATAGGAATAAATCTATACACTATATATGTAATCTATATGATTGTGATGAATTTAAAATAATTATGTTAAGACATGTCTACAGTATATCTTGCTTTGAGAATGAGCCATGGCGACTCTACAATATGAATGGATTACATGAAGAAATAATCGAATATCTACAAAAAAATATATGCATGATAAAAAATAATAAAACTATGGATGTAGAACAAATAGACAAAATTATGTCAAAGAAATGCAAAAATTACGCAATAAATATTAAAATACTAACTGAAAAATATAATTTTAAGAATAAGTTAAATACATTAAAAAAAATTATGAAATAATAGCAATATATAGTGCTCTCCTTCATAAATATATATATAGGATTAAAAGGGGGTATTGTATGTTTAAAATAAATGTTAGTGAAAAAGATGAGATATTTTTAATAAATGTCGGTGGTAATATATCTAAGGAAGAGGTAAATGAATTTTTTATAGAGTACAAAGAAAGTATAAAAAATATAAAAAAATCAAAATACAATTTGGTTGTAAATCCTCATTCATTTGAAACGGATGAAGAAAACGCTATGAAAAACATATTCAAAAAATTCATGAAGAGCGGATTTAAAAGAATATACATATTAGATAAAATAGGAATAAAAGAAAATTTGAAGTTAAGCAAATTAGAAAAAAAATTCTTTTACAGTAAGGTTACTATAGTTAATTCTATGGATGATATAAAAATAAGTTGAAAACATAATGTTTTCAACTTATTTTTGGTTTCCATGAATATTTTTAATGCCGTTTTTATCTATAACTATTTCTTGGTTATAAGCGGCTTTTGAGAATATTTTTTCTGCTTTTGCAATGGGAAGACCCTTTAATATCATATTCTCGGGTTTTGCTTCTCCTACATTATCCATATAAAGTCTGTACAAGTAATTAACTGCTTGTGGCAAAAATCCCAACATTCTAGCTGCTACAGTGTCACAAGCAACAGGATCTGTTCCAGCTATTATAAGACCATCTGTATCTACGGCTTTTCCTTCGCTTGGACCGTTTCCTATCATAGTCTTATCAAGACTAATTATACTTAAATCTATTGGTATTTTTTTAGACATTGCAACTATAAATCCATGTAAATCCTCATGTATACCTAATTTCTTTTTTGGAAATCCATGAACCCCAGCTGGAGGCCAACTAAGCATTATATTTTTGATACTAGCACTCATAGTAGCTTCTTCGTGCTGCTTAAGCTGTGTAAATGATATTAATACATCAACTTCGTCTATTAACTTGTTTATTTTAGTATTTGGGATTATATTATGGTCTAAGTCTATTGTTGTATATGGGCCGTAATTTAAGTCTACAAACTCTACATTCTCATCTTGTATAACCTTATCATATCCTACAAATTTCATGACATTTGATGTTTCGTCTCCTCCAGAACCTGTTGCTATGTATATTTTTGCAGGGTTATAAGTCTTTATATACTGAATTAATGATTTTAAAGTATTGGGACCTATTACTGTAGCAGTTGATGGCTGCTTAGACTTAACCCAATTAGGAGTTATAACTACTGTATCCTCACTTTGTATCATATCTCCTATAGGAAGCATATCTAGCACATCTTTTAATGAATCTTTTTCATTTTGTGACTGACTTATAGCAACTATACAATCTTTTATTCTTCTACTATTTCTCATGAAAACCCTCCTCTCAAGATTAGGATATCCAAGAAATCTATATAAATACGTATGAGAATACAACTAGTTACAAGTTATTTTGAAAAACTAAATGTAAATTTAAAAATATATAAATCATAATTTTTAATTATATATATTCTTTGGTATAATCAAGCTAAAGGAGTGATTAACTTGAATAAAATAAAGAAATTATTACCAGGTTTGTTATTTGTATTTTTAATATCAATAATATCTATGTTTATAAATGATAGTATAAAATACATAATAAACTTAGAGGCATTGACAATAGGTATTATACTGGGAATTATATATAACAATACTTTTAAAACTAGTGGGGTATTAAAGCCTGGAATTATCTTCTCGCTTAAGACGTTGTTAAAGTGGGGTATAGTACTACTTGGATTTAAGCTTAATTTTAGATCGCTTATAGAATTGGGACCTAAGGTTGTGATTATGATTATATTATATGTTCCATCTGTTTTGATATTATCGTATTTACTTGGTAAAATATTTAAAATCAACAATAAAGTAGCTGTACTACTTGGAGTAGGATCTAGTATTTGTGGAGCTTCAGCTGTTGTGGCGATGAGTAGTTGTATAAATGCAGAGGAAGATGATTCGATTGTTGCAGTATCTATAATAAACTTTTTAGGTGCCATAGGTGTACTTTTATACTCTACTATAGCAATAACTTCTGGTATGAGTAATTTAGAGTACGGTATTTGGTCTGGAATATCTCTTCAAGGAGTAGCACATGCTATTGCAGCCGCTTTTGCAAGGGGAGACCAATCGGGAGAGATAGGTACTCTAGTAAAAATGGGAAGAGTAGTAATGTTAGTTCCTGTTTCACTAGCTCTCAGTTATGTATTTAATAAAGAAAACAAAGAAAGTAAAGTTAAGTTTCCCATGTATATACTATATTTTATATTGGCTGGAGCAATAAACTCTTTAAATATAATATCTTTAGAGACTATAAAAATATTATCTAAATTGAGTTCTGTGTTTATATTAATGGCAATGGTGGGTATGGGTCTTAGTGTAGATATTAAGAGTATAAAAGATAAGGGGATTAAGGCGTTGGTTATGGGTTGTTCGCTATTTTTAATCATATCTATAACTATGTATTTTGTATCTATATTTATTATATGAAATAAAATTAAAAAAATCTAAGGTTTACAATAAATAGTATTATGATTTGAAATTTTAAACCATTTTTATAGTATAATATAAAATGAAACTTAATTTAAATGGAAACATTATCCATGTACATAAGGTATAAAAATGGGGGAGAAATAATGACAGAAAGAGAAATAAATATAGATATAAATAAATTAAAATCTGGAATGATTCTTGCAGAAACTATTATTAATAAAAGCGGTGTATTCTTATTATTTGAAGGATTTGAGTTTGACGATATAACAAAGATAAAGGATATGCTTTGGAGCCACAATGTATACAATTTAAAAGTTATAGTTAAAGAAGGTATGGATGATACTTACACTAAAGAGTATTTCCAAATATATGATTTTAGAAAAAATATGAATAAATTAGTAAATGATATAAAAGAAAGATTTTACTGTATAGAGTATGGTGATGGGGTAAATAGAGAAGATTTTGAAAAAAGTATAGAAAGTGCTATTAACGCATGTGATGGAAGTATTAATTTATTCAAGCTTATGAATAAAATAAAAGATATGGATGACTATATATATATGCACTCAATGAATAGTTCGTTGATAAGTTATCAAATAGGAAAATGGTTAAATTTAAAGGAAGATGAACTAAAGGAATTAGCACTTAGTGCTATATTGAGTGATTTAGGAAAAATAAAAGTATCAAAAGAAATAATCAATAAACCTAATAAACTAACGGATGAAGAATATTTAGAAGTAAAAAAGCATTCTGTATTTGGATATAAATTGATAAAGGATAGTCTATGTATAAATAACAAAATAAAAAGAGCTGTACTTGAACATCATGAAAGAACAGATGGAAGTGGATACCCTAGAGGAATAAAAGGAGAAGAAACATCATTATATGCTAAAATAATAGCAATAGCCGATGTATATAGTGCTCTTACATCTAACAGACCTCATAGAAATAGAAATACTCCTTTTGAAGCTATAAAAATACTTGAAGAAGAATTTATGACTAAATTAGATACTGAAATTTTGTATTTATTTCTAAAAAAGATTGCTGCAGAATATTTAGGAAGTGAAATTATCTTAAATGATGGAAGAGAGGCTATTATAATATTTATACCATCTCAAAATATATGTAGACCTTTAATTGAGATAGCGGGCACTGGTGAAATAATCGATTTAAGTAACAATCAAAACTTTAAATTAAATATAAAGGAATTTATATAATTTAGAATTTGGTTTTACAATAAAACTATGGATAGGTGATATTATGAGAGGTTTGATATTAGAAGGGGGAGGATCGAAGGGTTCCTATCAAATTGGAGCATATAAGGCATTAAAAGAAATGGGGATACACTTTGATGGTATAGCTGGTACTTCTGTAGGAGCCCTTAATGGAGCCTTGATCGCTCAAGATGAATATGAAAGAGCTCATGAAATATGGTCAAATATAACTCCTCAAAATGTGATAAATATAGAGGATGAGATGTTCGAAAAAATAAAAGATCTAGATATAAATGTAAAAAACTTCAATATGATAATAAAAATATTGTCTAAAACTTTAAATAATAAAGGATTAGACATATCACCTTTAAGGGAAATGTTGATACAACATATTGATGAAAATAAAATAAGAAATTCAAAAAAGGATTTTGGAATAGTCACACTATCCATTAATGCATTAAAACCACAAAAGCTATTCTTAGATGATATACCTCAAAATATGTTAGTAGACTACCTAATAGCAAGCTCGAGCTTACCTATATTTAAATTAGAAAAAATAAATGGAAAATTGTATTTAGATGGAGGATTTTATGATAATCTGCCTATAGGTCTTTTAAAGGATAAAGAATATGATGAACTAGTAGTGATAAGGCTTTATGGAATCGGAAGAACGAAAAGAGTAAATACAAAGGGAATGAAAATACTATATATAAATCCATCTGAACATCTTGGACCTACTCTTGATTTTAATAGAAAGAGGAGTGAAAAAAATATTAAACTCGGATATTACGATGCATTAAAGAGCTTAAACCAACTATATGGAAATAGATATTATTTTAAAATAGATGAAACTTGTGATGAATTTTATTTTGATTTAATGAAAAATATAAATAATAAAACTATATTCAAACTAGTAGATCAATTGAAAATTAAAGGAGAAACATCGTTAAGAGTATTATTAGAGAAGGTAGTACCTAAACTAGGAGAATTATTAGACCTTGGGAAAACATTTTCTTACAAAGATTTAATTATAACTATATATGAAATAAGAATGGAACAGTTGAAATTTGAACGATTGAAAGTATATGACTTTAAAGAAATATTTTGGTATATAAATAGAAACTATAATTTTGAAGAATATGAATGTAAAGATATTTTAAATAGAATACTAATAAAAAAAGAAATATTAATAAATAATATTATTAAAGAAGTTATAATGGATATACAAGATAGATTCAAATGATGATTCGGAAAAATATCACAAAATACGTCAAAGTTTAAAAAATCAGAAAATAGAAGCATATTATGTTGACAAAGAAAATAATATTTTATAAAATAGAATTGAAAAATTTATAATATTTTTCATGGAGGATACAGATGGGCAAATATTTTGTAAAAAAAGTATTGAGCAATAATGCTGTCTTTGTTAGTGAAGGCGATAAAGATTATATACTTTTAGGAAAAGGAATAGGGTTTTCTAAAAAAAAGGGCATGGTCTTAGAAAAATTAGATAATGTAGAAAATACATTTGTAGCATTAAGCGATGAAGATAAAAATCTAATATACAATGTAGATAAAGAAATATTAGAAACAGCTGAACAAATAATAGATATGGCATCAAATGAACTTAAAGAAAATTTAAATCCATATATTCATATTGGGTTTATAGACCATATCAACTTTGCTATAAAAAGATTAAGAGAAGGAATCGAGATAGTAAACCCTTTTTTATTAGAGACGAAATTAATGTATCCTAAAGAATATGATATAGCTAGTAAAGCTGTAAATATGCTTAAAGAAAAATTAAATATAGAAATACCGGATGCAGAAATAGGTTTTATAGCTTTTCATATACATGGAGGAAGAAGCAACGCTAGTAAAAGTATGGCGTTGAAAAACACAAAATTAGTTAATATGCTAATTGAATATGTTGAGAAAAAATTAAAAATGGATATAAAAAAAGATTTTTTGATATATAATAGATTTGTATATCATTTGGTTGCTTTACTTGAAAGAGTAAACAGTGAAAAAACTGTAATAAATAACTCTTTAGAAATGATAAAAAAAGAATTTTTCTTTGAATATAAAATAGCATACGATATTTCTAAAATAATTCAAAATGAATTGAGAAAAGAAGTTTCTCAAGATGAAGTAGGCTATATTGCTTTACATATATACAAACTCAATAGCTTATAATTAAAAAGACTATAGGTGTGTTACTGATTATGCAGGCATTAACCAAAGTGTTTTATGGATACTGTACGTTTTTTGGATATCGACGTGCATTTTTGTTAAAAATATTCATAAGCATTTGTTGATGTCTTTTTATGTTATATAAAATATCCAAAAACAAAAAAGTACAAAATAAATTGATGAGGTGAATTTAAAATGGAAAGAAAAGTAACTATAAAAAATACAAGCGGAATACACGCTAGACCAGCAGCATTACTTGTTAAGAAGGCTTCTGAATTTGAATCTAAGGTTGAAATAGATTTCAATGGAAAAAAAGTAAATGCAAAATCTATAATGGGAATAATGAGTTTAGGAGCTTCAAAGGGAAGTGAAATAACAGTAATAACAGAAGGTTTAGATGAGGAAAAAGCTGTAAATGAAGTTGCTGAGATTATTGAAAGTGGATTCGGAGAGTTATAATCAATACCTGTAGGTGAAGGAGAGATTAGAATGATTAAAGGAACAAATGCATCACCGGGTATCGCTTTAGGGAAAGCGTTAGTACTAGAACATAATGAAATAGTTATAGAAAAGAAAACTATAGATAATATAGAATTAGAACAGAAAAAATTAACAGATGCAATAGCTAAATCAAAAGAAGAATTGACTAAGGTTAAGGAAAAGGCTTTAGAAAAGTTAGGGGCAGAAAAAGCTGAGATATTCGAAGCTCATCTATTAGTTCTTGAAGATCCGGAACTTGTAGATTCTACTTTAAATAAAATAAAAGAAGAGAAAATCAATGCTGAACATGCATTTAATGAAATAAAAAATATGTTTGTTTCTATGTTTGAATCTATGGACAATGAATATATGAAGGAAAGAGCAGCTGATATAAAGGATGTAGCTAATAGAGTTTTAAGACACATACTAGATATGAAATTCGTAGATTTATCAGCTCTTGAAGATGAAGTTGTGTTAATAGCTCATGATTTAACACCATCTGATACTGCAACTATGAATAAGGAAAAGGTTTTAGGATTTTTAACTGATATAGGTGGAAGAACATCTCATACGGCTATAATGGCTAGAACATTAGAAACACCAGCAGTTGTAGGACTTAAAAATATAACTGAAACTGTTAAAGATGGGGATTACGTAATATTCAACGGAGAAACAGGTGAGGTTATAATAAATCCAGATGAAAATACTATAAATGAATATAAGGCTCTAAAAGAAAAATTTGAAAAAGAAAAGAAAGAATTAGAGTCTTTAAAAGGACAAGAAAGTAAAACACTAGATGGAAGACATGTAGAATTAGCTGGTAATATCGGAACTCCGAATGATGTACAAGGTCTTATAAATAACGATGCAGAAGGTGTTGGACTTTATAGAACTGAGTTTTTATACATGAATAGGACTGAATTTCCAACAGAAGATGAGCAATATGAATCTTATAAGGCTGTTCTTGAGAGTATGAATCCAAAACCTATAGTTATAAGAACTCTTGATATAGGTGGAGATAAAGAGCTTTCTTACCTTCAAATGGATAAGGAAATGAATCCTTTCTTAGGATATAGAGCTATAAGATTATGTCTTGATAGACAAGATATATTTAAAACTCAATTAAGAGCTCTTTTAAGAGCTAGCGTGCATGGAAACTTAAGAATAATGTTCCCTATGATATCAAGTCTTGAAGAATTAATTTCAGCAAAAGAAATACTTGAGGTTGTTAAATCAGATTTAGATAAAGAAGGAATATCTTATAGCAAGAATATAGAAGTTGGTATGATGATAGAAGTTCCATCTGCTGCATTAATATCAGATATTCTTGCAAAGTATGTTGATTTCTTCAGTATAGGAACTAACGATCTGATTCAATATACTACTGCTGTAGACAGAATGAATGAAAAAATACACAACCTATATAATCAATTCAACCCTGCTGTTTTAAGGCTTATTAAAATGGTTATAGACAATGGTCATAAAGAAGGTAAATGGGTAGGAATGTGTGGAGAGGCTGCAGGAGATAAGAAAATGATTCCGATACTACTTGGAATGGGACTTGACGAATTCAGTATGAGTCCAATATCTATACTTCCAGCTAGAAAGCTTATAACTTCATTAAAATATGAAGATATGAAGCCAGTAGCTGAAAAAGTAGTAACTATGGGTACTGCTAGAGAAATAGAAAAATATATGCAAAATAACTTTGCTTAAATAATGAAAACCTTATGTCGATAGACATAAGGTTTTTATTTTATGAAAATTTATAAATTTTGGTTATGATATAATGTATGATGAGAACTTAAATAAAAACTGTGGTGGTGTTTTAATGAATAAGTATGTGTACATAGGGTCATCCAATACTGGAAAGACGACCAAGTTAATAAGTATATATAAAGAATTTATAAAAAAAAACGTAGATGAAAATAGAATAATTGTGTTTATAAATGCTACATCTCAAAAGAAATTTTGGGATGATGTGAATCCTAGCACTTTTTACAAGATAATTAGAAATCATATAGTTTTATTTTGGCCGTTGATAGAAAAAAAGATAAACATAGGAAAGGTTACTCCGAAATTTCTGGACATGGAGATAAGTGAATACCTTTTAAATATGCTTGTGGACAAATATAGAGAGAATGGGAGATTTTTAGATGTAAATATACCTAATTCGGTTTTGTCATCGGATATACTCAATAATATATCTAAAATATGTCTAAATTGTATTGAGTTTAATGAGGTAGATCAGTACTTAGTTAACTTTTTGGATATAGAAGATATATTTGCAAAAGAGAATATCTTATCTATGAAAGATATAATAAATGTATTTGTCAGAAAAAATATAAGTGAAGGTGTTTTGAATTTTAGTTTGGCATCATATCTTTTCAATAAATATATAATAGATGATCCTTTATATGAAGATTATATAAAAAATAATATAGATTGCTTAATTGTGGATGATATTCAAGAAAAGTCATTTCTTGAGCTTAAGTTCATAAATAAGGTTATGAGTATAGTTAAGGAAACTCATATTGCCTATAACTCAGATGGAGCTATAACGAAGATATTAGGAGCGGATGAAGATTCTTTTAAACAGCTAATACTTCCTAAGTGTAAAAAAATAGATATGGGAATAAAGGATTCTATAAATATAGAGAATATAGAATTTAAGAATACTAACATGAGAAGTGAGATGATACTTAGGATATCTGAAGAAATCCAGAGCTTATTAAAAAATGGATACAAAGAAGAGGATATAGATATAATAGGACCGTTTATAGATTCTATATTTGAAAATAGAATAAAAAAAGAAATGGAAAAAAACGGATTGAATGTAAGTATTATGACTAGAAGTGGATCTCTTACTGATAATCCATATATAAATAGTTTGGTTACTATAACACTTTTAGCTAATAGCTCTTGGAAAATGAGTCCAAATAAAGATTCAATATGTAAGATGATATCGTTTGTATTAGGTTCAGATATGATAAGATCTAGGTATATAACGGATAAGATAACTCAAAAAGAGCCTTATGAACTGCCAAAAGTTGAAGAATTAATATCTATTGATATAGATGAAGAGTATACAAATAAATATGAAATTTTAAAAAGCTGGATATACGAAAATAAAAACAGTGAAATAGATATGGATAAGTTCTTGAAAAAAATGTTTTTGGATATACTGTTACCTCTTGAGGTAAGTGCTGAAAATTTAAGTACATGTAATTATTTAATAAACCTAGCCAAATCATTTATAGAATATGCGAATGAGAACGAAAAGTTTAAAGATAATAAAAGTAAGTTATTTATAGATATGATTTTGAAGGGAATAAGGGTTTCTGATACAAGAGATAATATTGAGTTAAGCGGAATAAAGGTTTGGTCATCGTATTCGTACTTACTAAGCTCTAAAAATAGTAAAATACAGATATGGACTGACTCAAGCTCTGATGTATGGCATCAAATAGGTATAAAAAAATATTATAATCCATTTATATTTTTAAGAGAAAATAAAGGCGAAAAATGGAGCTTTGAAAATGATGAATTATATAAATATAATCAGACTAAAAGTGTAGTAGATAGCTTGCTTAGAAAAGCTTCAGACAAAGTGTATGTATACAGTAGTGAATTTAACTCTAATGGATATGAACAAAAAGGTGAGTTGGGTAAATATATAAGATAGATACTTAAAGGAGAATTTTTTATGAAGTGGAGAGAAGGTCAAATACAAGTAATGAAGTATAAAGGAGGTACACTTGCTGTACCATCTGTTCCGGGTGCTGGAAAAACTACGGTTATAACATCAAAGACAGCTGAGCTTATAGAGCACGGTTTGAATAAAGATGGGAAGATTCTTATAGTTACATTTACTAATAGTGCTGTATCGAACTTTAAAACTAAATTAAAGAATATACTAGAAGAAAAAGGACTTAACAGCAATGATGGATGGGAATGTAAGACACTTCATTCACTTGCAAATTCAATAATAAGAGAAAGTCCAAAGGATGCAGGCCTTGACGATGATTTTGAAGTTATAGATGATATTGAGGCTAATGATATAATTAGAAAACATTCATTTGAATTTTACAAAATGTATAAACACATATATTCTAAATATTTAAATATAAGAAATAATAGCTCTCAAGAGTATATACAAAAAATTGAAAAAAGATGGAATGATAAATTCGTATCTGTAGCTAAGAATATAATAAGTTATTTAAAGTCAAAGGGAATAACTTACAATGATGCACAGAATATATTAAGAAATAATCCTAAAATGGATGATCTTCTTAAGATAATAGTAAATATATACATATTATATGAAAAAGATCTTGTGAAAAAAGGAAAACTAGATTATGACGACATAATAATAAGAGCTTTAAAACTATTGGAGAATAAAGAAGATATATTAAATAAATTTCAACAAAGATATACATATATATTTGAAGATGAGGCACAGGATTCATCTCCTGCTCAAGAAAAAATACTCGCCCTATTATCTAAGAATCACAAAAATTTAGTTAGAGTTGGAGACCCTAATCAAGCTATAATGTCAACTTTTACAAATTCTGACCATAGACTCTTTAGACAGTTTTGTGAAAGAGATGATGTAGAAAAAATAGTTATACCCGTATCCAGTAGAAATACAAAAAACATTTTGAGTCTTGCAAACCACTTAGTAAAATGGAGCAATGAAGGTGGTATGGAGTTAAATAAGGATGAAGTTTTGGTGAATCAATATATAAAACCTGTTGATGAGGATGATCCATTTCAAAATCCAGTTGTAGATGACATAGGAATATACACTAGAATTTGCCAAAATGAAGATATTGAGATGCAGGATGTAGTTTGCAATATAAAAAATATTGTAAATAAATATCCAAATAAGACAATAGCTCTGTTGCTTAGATATAATTTTAAGATTGATAGGTATATTAATTTGTTTGAAAAAGAAGATATACCGTATCAAGTTATAGATAAATATAGAGGAGAGGCAGCTCTTGTAATTGAGAAGATAGGAAAGATAGTAAGCTTTATAGCAAATCCTGATAAACCTAATTTGTTTAAAGTTATAGATATGGTTCATGGTGAGCTTAGTGAGCTTCAAAAAAGTGAACTCGATAAATACGATATAGAGGACATCTTTTTCCCTATGGGAACTAAAACTATCAAAAAAATGAATATTGGTGAAGAATTAAATGAAGTACTTAACAGTCTTAGAAATTTATTTGAATACTCAATACAAAAAATAGATAAATTTTTAGTTCAAATAGGAGAAGAATTTAAATTTAACTTGCAAGAGCTTGCAATATTAGATTATATTTCTAGCATATGTAACAGAATGTTTTTTGAAAATAGTAACTTTACATTAGAACATCTAGCTTATGAGCTTTTAAAAAATAAGAATGCATTTAATTATTTTGCATCTATGGTATTTGAAGAACAAGGCTATGAGCCTCAAAAAGGAAGTGTTACTATAACTACTTGTCATAAGGCTAAAGGACTTGAATGGGACATGGTAATTATACCGCATATGACAATATCTGATTATCCTGGAAAATTTAACGACAAGTTTATAGGGGAGCTGTACTATTTAAAGGCAGAATATAAAAATATAGAAACTCTATATAAATCTGAAATAGATTATTTGATAGAAAATAAAGAGATTCAAAACATCACAAGAAAGATGAAGGGCGAAATACTATCTGAAACCTTAAAACTTGTATATGTGGCTTTTACCAGAGCTAAGGAGAGGTTATATGTATATACCAATGGTAAAGAATCTAATCATTCTATATACTTTAACGTAACACAAGAATTTGTAGAAGGGAGTAAGTGATTATGAGCGATTTGAAAAACATACAATTCAGCCAATCTAGCATAGATACTTACGATACATGCAAACTTAAATTTAAGAAAATATATATTGATAATATAAAGTGGAGTAAGGATAATCAAAATTTTGGTAGTGAATTTCATCTACTGGCACAAAGGTACTATATAGGAATAGATGAAGAATTGGAGCACGGAAGAGAAGATTATATTCTTTTCAATAATTTAAAAAAGTTCTTAAAAAGAGAAAAAAATATGTATCCTGAGTATAATATAAAATACAAAGACGAAGAAGTTTCGTTAATAGCAAAGGTAGACCTTATAAAAATGGAAAAAGAAAGAGTAACTATATATGATTGGAAAACTAACAAAAGCAAGTTTGATAGATCTAAGATGGAAAAATCGTATCAAACTAAAATATATTTGCATAATGTAGCTGAAAAATTCGATGTGAATCCTAAAGATATAAGCCTTATATATTATAATCCAAGATTTGATAATTGTATAAAAATAGATTATAGCGATACTGATCATAAATATAATAAAATAGAACTAAAAGATAAAATAGTTAGTATATTAAATCAAAAAAACTTTGATCAAACAATAGGTAAGCATTGTTCGTTTTGCCAATTTAATTCTATTTGCAATCAACAGTTTATAAGTGTAGATTGTCTTTAATAGTATCTACGAAATCTTTTATTATTCTAGCTGTTATACCCCATATGACATAGTTGTCATATTCATATATTAATGTGTCATATACACCTTCTTTGAATTTATAGTTTTGACCATTTGGTATCAAGCTATAAGGAAAGTCATCGCAAGGATGTATTTTTATCTTATGCTTATAAGACTTAGGCTCTGTATCTATAAAAAAATTTAAAGGAACTAAAAATATATGATCTACTTCAGCGTTATTTATACTAATAGAATTATAATCATCTATTGTACCTAGAAATGGGTGTATAATCATATTAAATGGAGTTACAAGCACGTTCAAAGGGGTTGTTATAGAAATATTTTCTTCGCTTAATCCCAGTTCCTCACATGTCTCTCGTATAGCTGTTTTTTTTAATGTTATATCAGATGCATCAAATTTTCCACCTGGAAATGAAATTTCTGATGGACTGGTATTTAAATTATTTGATCGTACTTCAAATAAAAGAAAAAGATCTGAATGCTTTTGAATTAAAGGAATTAAAACGGATGCCTTTACTAAGTTTTTATATCCATTTATTTGAGGTTTGAAGTTATAAAAGCTATTGGTAATTTTTTGTATCATAAAATTCTCCTTTAAATACTTATTTTATTCATGAATATATATTATAATTATAATATATATTCAATATATAGTGTTAATTAGTTACAAAAAATTGCATACAAATAAATATGTAAGAGGATGATATATTATGAAAAAATTTAAGTATGCTTTGTCGTTTTTTAAAAGAATAGGGCTTGTGTCTGAATTTTTAAAGGATGGTTGTGTGTCTAAGTTAAAAAAACTAAAGGTCATTATGCTGTTGGTATTTGGTTTTTTATATTTCATATCTCCGCTAGATTTAATTCCAGAAGTTATATTAGGGCTTGGTATTATTGATGATGGAGTGGTAATTCTTTACTTGCTCACAGCAATAAACAAGGAATTAGACGAATATGAATTAAAGTCAAAAAATATTAAGTGCAGATACGATAGTGAATACGGTAATGTTATAGATAATATAGAATACGATATAGAAGATAAAAGTTAAGAACATTCTTAGCTTTTATTTTTTTATACTATAGGAAATTATATAGTTTTGAATCTGTGGATAACATTGATTAAAGAACTATACTTGCAACTATTTTTGAGCAACGGAGCCTGTAAGGATCGTTGGCGACATGAGTCACCGCGTTAGCGAGTAGACGAATTTTTTATAGTGAAAAATATAGGATTACAAGGGATATTATTTTGAAATTATGGATAATATTAAATAAGTGAAAAAAATTGATTTTTTAAGGTAATATACGAATATTAAGAACTGTAAAACTAAAAATATTCACAAAATGTTCGTGATATGATATAATTTGATAAAACAAACAAACGGGAGTGATAAAAGTGTATAAAATTACGGACGTTCTTATAAATGAAGAAGAAATATCAAAAAAAGTTTATGAACTTGCTAAAACTATAGAAAAAGAGTATAAAGGTGAGGAAGTTATATTTGTTGGAATATTAAAAGGTGCTTGTGTATTTATATCGGATATTATAAGAAAAATAGATTTAGATATACGTTTGGACTTCATGGCTGTGTCGAGTTATGGAATGTCTACTCAGAGTTCAGGGGTTGTAAAAATATTAAAGGACTTGGATAGTGATATAGAAGGTAAAAATGTAATTATAGTTGAAGATATAATAGATACAGGGCTTACTCTTAGCTATCTACGTGAAAATTTAAAGGCTAGAAATCCAAAATCATTAAAAATATGTACTTTGCTTGATAAACCTGAAAGAAGAAAATGTGATATACCAGTTGATTATGCAGGGTTTAAAATACCTGATAAGTTCATAGTGGGATATGGAATCGATTGTGGAGAGCAATTTAGAAATCTACCTTATATAGGTATTGTTGAAAAAGAAGATTAATAAAAATACATGGATTGATATCCATGTATTTTTTTATAGATTTTTTTTATAGCAAAAATTTGTATATTAATAAATTTTATATTTAATGGTTTTTATTACAAAATAAGCTAATATGTATGTAAGAAAATATTTATAAAACTTATTTTGGAGGAGATAATATGGCGGATTATACAAAAATGTGGGAAGAATTAGATATGGATGTAAAAAAACACGATGGACTTTGCGAAGTTCTTCCGATGTTTTATGAAGATATATATCTTTCTCAAGAGAATAGACCAGAAAATATGAATTATTATAACTTCGTAATATCTGAAGTTCATGGGCTTAGAATAAAAGAGCTTCAAGATTCAAAGAAGGAAGATAAAAAAGTTGTGGGATCTTTTTGTGTATTTGTTCCAGATGAGATAACATTGGCTTTGGATTGTATACCCGTAGGTATATGTTCTGGATCTCAATTTTGGGTTCCTGATGGAGAAACAGTGATGCCAAGAAATACATGTCCTCTTATTAAAGCTTCAATTGGTGCTAAGCTGAGCAGAACATGTCCTTATTTTCAATCGTGTGATATGGTAGTTGGAGAAACTACATGTGATGGAAAGAAGAAGGCGTGGGAAATACTTGGTGAGCATATGGAGGTACATGTTATGGACTTGCCACAGATGAAAAGAGAAAAAGATAAGATTCATTGGATAGATGAAATGAATATATATAAAGATGTTCTAGAAGCAAAGACTGGAAACAAACTTGATTTTGAAAAATTAAAAGAGAAAATAGAGCTTGTAAATAAAAAGAGAAAAGTTTTAAAAAGATTATATGACCTTAGAAAATGTGATCCAGTTCCTATAAGTGGAAAAGATGCACTTTTAGTATCTCAAATTGCTTTTTATGATGATATAGATAGATTTATAGAACAGACTGATAATTTATGTGATGAATTAGAAGAGAGAGTAAAAAAAGGTGAAGGCGTATTTGATAAGGATACTCCTAGAATTATGATTACAGGAACTCCTATGTCGATACCAAACTGGAAGATACATCATATAGTAGAGACAAGTGATGCAGTGGTAGTTTGTGAAGAAACTTGTACTGGAACCAGATATTTTGAAAATGAAGTTAGCGAAAATTCAGACAGTATTGATGAACAATTTGAAAATTTAGCTAATAGATACCTTGGAATAAACTGTGCATGCTTTACACCTAATGAAGGCAGAATAGAGGATTTATTAAGATATGTAGATGAATATAAAGTGGATGCAGTTGTATATAATTCCCTACAATTTTGTTCTACGTATTCAATTGAATACAAAAATGTAGAAAGAGCATTAAAAGAAAAGGGAATACCTGTGATAATGATAGAAAGTGATTATAGTGAAGAAGATACAGGTCAAATAAAAACAAGAGTTGAAGCTTTAGTTGAAATAGTTAAAGAAAAGAAAGGTGTTATAGCTTGATAAAGTATTATATTTTATTGGAATCTTACAATGATGGATTTTGCTTTGAGAAAGTTTTAAAACAACACAAAATAAAATACACAATAGTACCGACACCTAGAATTATAAGCAAATGCTGTGGAATGTCTATGATGCTAAAAGAAGAAGTGTTAGATTGTGTACATGATTTGGTCCATAAAAATAAATTAAAGAATGAAGGTTTGTACAGGGTAGATAAAGAAATAAATATATGTGAAAAATTATGGTAATTTAAGGAGTGCTTAAATTGTATACAATAGGAATAGATATTGGTTCAGTTGCCACTAAAATAGTACTTATGGAAGATAAAAAGATTATTGAATACAGATTGTGTCCTAGTGGATGGACTCCTAAGGAAACCTGTGAAAATTTGATTGATGATATACTGTATAATAATAATTTGAATAAAAAAGATATAAAAAGTATTGTAGCAACTGGTTATGGAAGGGTTTCGCTAGATTTTGCAGATAAGAAAATAACTGAAATCACATGCCACGCTAAGGGAGCTAAATTTTTAAACGAAAAAACTAGTGCAATAATAGATATAGGTGGGCAAGATAGTAAAGCTATTGAACTTGATGATGAAGGAAGGGTTTTGAATTTTATAATGAATGATAAGTGTGCAGCGGGGACTGGGAGGTTTTTAGAGGTCATATGTACTGCAATGGACATAGATATAAAGGATTTGTCTGAAATGGCCTATAATGGTACTCCGATAAAAATAAACAGTATGTGTACTGTGTTTGCTGAATCAGAAATTATAAGTTTAAAATCTAAGGGAATTAAAAAAGAAGATATAGCAGCAGGTCTTATTCATTCCATAGTAGATAAAGTTAGTTCTCTTACCTCGAAAATTAACTTAAATGAAGAAGTATTTTTTTCGGGTGGATTATGTACTAATGAATACTTAAAAGATGTACTTCAAGGTAGACTAAATAAAAAAATAAATACTAATGATCATGCCCAATTTACAGGCGCAATTGGAGCTGCCCTTTTAGGTTGATGATCAAAATATATGAATGAGGATAAGATTTAATCTTGTCCTTATTTTGTTTTTCGGGTATTATTTTAAAGTATAAAGTGAAGCATTAATTGAGGAGGAATTTTGATTGATAGATAAAAAAGTAGTAGTAATTGGTGGAGGAGCAGCTGGGATGATTGCAGCAGCTATTGCTGGTAGCAGAGGTCTAGATGTTACTTTAATTGAAAAAAATAATATTATGGGAAAGAAACTTTTGATAACGGGAAAAGGAAGATGTAATATAACTAATGATTGTGATGTAGAAGAGCTGATTGAGAATGTTCCAGTAAATGGAAAGTTTTTGTATAGTGCATTTTACACATTTACTAATATGGATGTTATAGACTTATTTAATAAATTAGGCGTTAAAACTAAGGTAGAGAGAGGCAATAGAGTATTTCCTGTTTCAGATAGATCTTCTGATGTAGTTGAAGCTCTTAAAAAATATATGAAACAAAATAATGTAAAGGTTTTAAAAGGAGAAGTTGATAAAGTAGAATCAAATGATGGATATATAAAAAAGATAGTATTAAAAGATGGACAATGTATAATGTGTGATAGCGTAATAGTTGCAACTGGAGGAGCATCTTATCCTCAAACAGGGTCAACTGGAGATGGATATAAATTTGCAAGACAAAATGGGCATAATATAAATAAAATAAAGCCATCTTTAGTTCCGCTTGAGACTAATGAAAAGTGGGTAAAAAATCTACAAGGATTAACACTTAGAAATATATCTATAAAAGTTTTAAATAAAAATAATAAAAAGATATATGAAGATTTTGGAGAACTTAATTTTAATAGTTATGGAATATCAGGTCCTGTTGTACTATCTGCAAGCTGTTATATAAAAGATATGGATAAATATGATTATAAGGTTATGATAGATCTAAAACCAGCTTTATCTAATGAAAAGCTTGATAACAGAATACAAAGGGATTTTGAAAAGTATTCGACGAAGAGTTTTGAAGAAGCATTAAAGGATTTACTTCCTCAAAAGATGATACCTACGATAATAGAATTGTCAGAGATAGATTCTAAGAAAATAGTAAACCAAATATCAAAAGAAGAGCGTAAACAATTAATTGATGCTTTGAAAAATATGACTTTAAATATAAAAAAATATAGACCTATAAAGGAGGCTATAGTTACATCTGGAGGAGTGAAGATAAATGAAATTAATCCAAGTACTATGGAGTCTAAATTAGTTAATGGATTATATTTTGTAGGTGAAGTTATCGATGTGGATGCTTATACTGGAGGCTTTAATCTTCAAATAGCTTTTTCTACTGGATATCTTGCAGGGATTAATTGTTAAAACAACATATAATATAAGAAACACAAATATATATAATATATATGTATATATAAGCCAAGGGGTGATTATATGAAATCAGAGATACTATGTGTTGGAACGGAAATACTTTTAGGAGATATAGTTAATACTAATGCACAATTTTTAGCTAAAGAATTAGCTGATTTGGGTATTTGCGTTTATTATCAAACTGTTGTAGGTGATAATCCAGATAGATTAAAAGAGGCTCTTAAAATAGCTTTTTCAAGAGCAGACTTGGTTATTACAACTGGAGGACTGGGACCTACTAATGATGATTTAACAAAAGAAGTGTGTGCTGAATTCTTTCATAAAAAGCTTGAAGTAAATGAAGAATCTATGGATTATATAAAAGAATATTTTAAATCTCAAAATAAGGATATGGTCAAATCAAATGAGAAACAGGCTTGTTTTCCTAAAGATAGTATTATATTAAAAAATGATTGCGGAACAGCACCGGGTTGTATAATGAAGGATGATGAAAAGGTAGTTATATTATTACCTGGTCCTCCAAGAGAGATGACTCATATGTTCAGAAATTATGCAAAGTCATATCTTCAGAAATATCAAAAGGATATTTTTGAATCTAAAACTTTAAGAATATGTGGTTTAGGGGAAAGCTATGTGGAGGAAAAAATAAAGGATTTAATTGAAGGTCAAACCAATCCAACTATAGCTCCTTATGCAAAGTATGGAGAGGTAACTCTTAGAATTACAGCCAGGGCTTCATCTAAGGAAGAAGCTCAATGCTTGATTGAGCCATTAAAAAATGAAATTTATTCAAGGTTATCTCCGTTTGTTTATGGAGAAGATGATACTTGCCTTGAGTTTGAAGTTGCCAAGATGATTATAAATAAAAATCTAACAATATCTACGGCAGAATCTTGTACAGGAGGACTTATAGCATCGAAGCTTATAAACTATCCTGGAATATCTTCGGTATTTAACGAGGGAATGGTTACTTACACAAATGATGCTAAGATGAAAAGACTTGGAGTTAAAAAGGAAACACTCGAAAAATATGGAGCTGTAAGTGAGCAAACTGCTACTGAAATGGCTGTCGGAATAGCCAAAAATACAGGATCAAATATAGGTATTTCTGTAACAGGAATAGCAGGCCCAAGTGGTGGAAGTGAGCAAAAACCAGTTGGACTTGTATATATAGGACTTTGTATAAATGGAGTTACAAAAGTAAAACAATTGAATCTAAAAGGAGATAGAAATAGAATACGAAATATGACTGCTATTACAGCTTTAAACTTCTTGAGATTAGAGTGTTTGAATATATAAAACAATGTTCACCATAAAAAGGATGGTTTTACAAAAAATACTACACATGAAATTTTAAATTCTCCACAAAATACTATCAAGCAACAAATAAAAAAAAAAGTGAGGGATTTAATATGACTAATAACAATAATAACAACAAAGCAGTTCCAGCAGCTAAGGCAGCATTAAATCAAATGAAACTTGAGACTGCTAATGAATTAGGAATATCTAATTATGAAAATATGGATAAGGGAAACCTAACAGCTAGACAGAATGGTTATGTAGGTGGAACAATGACTAAGAAATTAGTTGAAATGGCTCAACAACAGATGAGCGGTGGACAAACTAAATAATAAGATTAAATAAAAATAAAAGTGAAGAATTAATTCTTCACTTTTATTTTTTAGTTACAAGGAAATTATAATATACAATCCTCCAGTTTATCTAAATCCTTTATAAGTATAGTATTTTTATCAAATTCTATTAATTCTTCTTCTCTCATTTTTATCATCTCTCTAGATAAAGATGGTCTAGTTACGGCAAATTGTTCTGACATTTCTTGTCTTGAATAAGGGGTTTTTATCAATAGTTTTTTTTGATTTGCATACTCATCTAAAAGATAGCTTGAAATTTTTTCTCTTATAGTTTGATAAGATAGTGTTTTTACTTTTTTGTTCAACATAAGTACTTTGTTTGATAAAAGCGACATAAAGTTTTTTAGTATACCAGGATTTATTGTACAAATCTTTAAAATATCTTCTTTCGATATGAACATAATTTTTGTAGAAGTTATTGGTACTAGGGTTGCAGGATAGGTACTCTTTTGAGAAAAAACTATAACTTCTCCAAATATATGGCCTGATGATAAAGTTGAGATTGTAAGAGTCTTACCAGATGGATAAATCTTTTGAATTTCTACATTACCAGATATTAAAATACCTATGCTATTTAAAGGATCTCCTTCTATGGCTATTAACTCGTTTTTATTAAATGATTTTATTGTGTAGTTGATATTAGATAATATATCATTTAGATTGGTATCTACTATGTTTTTGAACAATATACTTGATTTTAAAATATTTTCTAAATCTGACATATTCAATCTCCTTATTTTTAGATTATTTACTAAATAATAATATAACCAAACTTAGAAATCAATATAGAATATTTTTAGTTGTTTTAGTAAATAATAGAATTAAAATGATTTAAGGAGTGATTTGAATGGAACAAAATGTAAATTTCGAGGCTGTTAAGGAGCAATTTAAGAATTCTTCATTAGATGAACAAATAAGAATATACACAACTACATCTGGTCTTACTGTTGAGCAGTTTAAAGAATTACTTAAATATTTTCCTATACAACATCTAGATAAATTGGAAAAAGCCATGGCTTAAAATGAAAAAAACTATATATTATTTATGCGGAGGTTTAATATTTTTTTTTATACTCTTAATAAGTATTGAATTTTATTCTTTAAATTCTTTTTTTTACTTTAACCAATACGATAAAAACGATGTTTATCAAAATGTTACATATTCAAAAGAAGATGTAAAATATATAACTTATAATTTGATAGATTATCTAAAGTATGATGTAGTTTTAGACTATAAAGATGTTTTTTCAGAAAAAGAAAAAAGACATATGAAGGATGTAAAGTATATATTTCAAAAAGGACTGTGGATAAAAAAAGTATCTATAATAGTTATTGGTACAATAATTTATATTAATAGAAAAGATATGAATAATATGTTAAAGTACTTTAACAAAACTATTCTGACGACATGTGTTGTATTTACACTATTGTGCTCTATAATATCTTTAAATTATTATAATTATTTTACTGTATTTCATAAGATGTTTTTTAATAATGATGACTGGCTATTAAGTCCAAAAGAGAGTATAATAATAAATTTATTGCCACTTGAATTTTTTGAAAGCATAAGTATATATATTTTTATGACTACCATGATTGTAAGTTGTATTGTGATTTCTATTAATTTCTTTCTAATAAAAAGAAAAAAGCTAGAGCTAGAACTCTAGCTTTTTTCTTTTTAGAATCAACTGTAAGGTTCTATAAATTATCCATTTAAATTTAAATAATTGGAATTATATATGTATTAATGGGAATTATATGTATTAATGAGAATCATAAAATTAAATGGAGGAGATAAGCACATGAATGAATCTCTTACAAATAGACAAATTGCTTTTACTATTTTTGGAATAGTAGTAGGATATGGGGTTTTGAATCTTCCTAAAAATGTTGTAGAAAATGCAGGTTCAGGAGCTTGGTTTACATTATTAATAGGTACAGCAATAACCATGATTTTTACATATATAATTACATACCTTGGATATGTTCATAAAAATAAAACAATATATGAGTATAGTAATATGCTAGTTGGAAAATATATTACATCTATATTTATGATTATATATATTATATATTATTTTATGCTTTTTACTACGATTATAAGAATGGCTAGTGAAGCTATTAAGCTTACTGTATTAATAAAGACTCCTGTATGGGCATTAAGTTTACTATTTCTTTTAGTGGTATATTATGCAGTAATAAAAAGACTAGTAGTAATTGCAAGGATTTGTGAAATTTATGGTTTGATTATTATTATAAGTGCCATAATTATACATTTAACAATATCTACACAAGGAAAATTAATCAATTTAAGACCTTTTTTCGTTGTAGGAGATATACAGGCATATTTAAAAGCAACTTTAGTTACTGTATTCCCATTTTTAGGGATAGAAATACTTACCATTATATCTTTTAATAAAAAGAAGAATAATAAACGAATATTTAAATATACAGCATTTATGGTAGGATTTATAGGAATTCTTTATATACTTATTGTAGAATCTTGTATTTCTATTATGGGGGTTGATGGTATTGTTCATTACAAAGACGCATTATTTGCTGTAATAAGAAGGGTTGATATTAAAAGCCTTCAGTTTTTAGAAAGGCTAGACGCTATTTTTCTAACTATATGGATTATGGGTATGTTTTGTACGGCTTCTATAGAGGCTTACGGTTCAATTTTTCTTATGAGTAAATGGTTCAAAAACATTCATTTTAATCTTCTTGCATTCATTGTAATTTTTTTATCTTTTATTGTTGGTCAGATTCCTAAGACGATTAATGAAGTGGAAAAAATAATGGATTATATTAGTTACTTAGGAATAGTAACAGCAGGATTAATACCAACTATATTATTTTTAATTACGAAGGTGAAAAAATATGATAAGAAAATCAGGTAAATTATTGGTCATAAGCATGTGTGCGTTGTTATTAACGAGTTGTTGGGATTCTGAAGATATCAATAAAAAAAGTATTACTCTTAGTATTGGCGTAGATTATGTGAATGATAATGTTGAATTTTCTGGTGAAGTGGCGAATCTTGTATCCTCACCTAAAGATGGAGAAAAGGCTCAGACATCAGATGTATATAAAATGTTATCTTATGGTAAAACATTTGAGGAGGCTAGAGTAAACTACGATTCTGTAAATCCATTCCCTGTATTTCTAGGGGCTACAAGGATTGTTGTTTTTGGAGAAAAATTTGCAAAAAAAAGTATAGAACCTTATTTGAATAGGATTGATCACTTATATGATTATAGAAAAACCATTTTAACTGTAGTAAGTCGTGAACCGCCAAGCCAACTATTTAATATAAAGGTAGAAAAAGATATATCAGTAGGATTTTTAATAGAAGACATTATCGAGCATATATCCAGTAACGGCGAAGGATTGTATCCAGTAACTGGAGAACTCCTTTCGGATATTGAATTAGGAAAAGTAGGTTATTTGCTTCCGTATGTGGGAATAGATAGAGGTTCTATAAAATATTTAGGTCTTGCAGTTATGAAAAAATCAAAATTAATAGGAATTATTGATATAGAAAATACATCGGGAATAACATATATATTAGCAAAAAAACCTAAGCTAGTTCAAGTCATAAATAGCACTAATAATGATAAAAATAAAATTTCTTTTCACACATTGGTTAAGAAAAGAAAGATTAAAACAGACTATGTAGATGGAGAAGTTACTATTAATATTGATTTGGATTTAAAAGCACTGTTACGATATCAGTATTATATGGAACCAATAAGTGATAAATATACTAAGCGCCTAGAAAATATGATATCAGAAAAAGTTAAAAATGATATTGAGTCTATTATAAAGAGAGCACAAAGTGAATTTGAGTGCGATATTTTCGGATTTGCAAAATACTTTAGAGCTGAACATCCTGAAATGTATGAGAAGATAGATTGGGAATATGTATTTACAAATGCAAATATAAATGTGAATGTTAATACAAAAATTATAAACAATAGTCTAACAGACTCAAATGCTAAAAAGAAATATTAAAGGATGGATAATATGAAAAAAGAAGATAAATTTATAGATAAGATGGAAGAATTTAATGATTGTAATATGGGAATATCTACAAGAAAATTAACCATTATGAATATAGAAATATTTATATTATATATTCAACAGCTTACAGACAAAGAAAGTCTATCGAATAATATCATAAAACCCATATTGGAAAATGGAAGGAATGAAATTCTAAGTATAGATAAAATAGCAAATTCGGTTATTTATATAGATGATATTTGTATTGATAATGATGAAGATAAGATGCTTGATTATATTCTAAAAGGAAAGTCTGTTATCTTTATACTTAATGAAGAAAAATATATAATAGCAAATACTTTGAAGATTGAAAAAAGAGGAATCGAAGCACCTGTGATAGATACTACACTAAGGGGATCTAAGGATTCTTTTACTGAAAATTTTGATGATAATATGTCATTGATAAGATATAGAATAAAGGATAAAGCCCTTAGAATAGATCATTTTATGATTGGGAAAAGAACAAAGACCAATGTTGCTTTAATTTATATGAAAGATATAGCAAATAAACAGTATGTTACTGAAACAACAAAAAGATTAGAAGCAATAGATATAGATGGAGTTTTAGAATCAGGATATATTCAAAAATTTATATTAAACGATACTTTTAATCTGTTTCCGCAGGTGGGTATGATAGAGAGATCAGATTCGGCATGTGCAAACATACTTGAAGGTAAGCTTGTTATTATTGTAGAGGGTAGTAATCTAGCTCTGGTTATTCCAAAAACTTTTATTGAATTTCTAGATGCTGGTGATGATCATTACGACAATATATATTTGGCTATTTTTTCTAAATCATTGAGAGTGGTGGCTCTTGCTATATCTCTAACATTATCTTCGTTGTATGTTGCAGTGGTTAGTTTTCATCCGGATATACTTCCACCACAATATATATTAGCTATAGCAAGTTCTAGAGTAACAGTTCCATTTAATGCATTTATAGAAGCAATATTAATGGAATTTACAGCTGAAATACTACGAGAAGCAAGTATAAGACTTCCAAAACAAATAGGTCCAGCTATTGGTATTGTAGGTGCCATTGTTATTGGGCAAGCAGCAGTTGCTGCAGGGCTTGTTAGTCCTCTTATGGTTATTATGGTATCATTATCCATTATGTGTTCCTTTGTTGCACCTGATTATACCATCATGAACCCAATTCGAATATTAAAGTTTTTTATGATTCTAATAACAGGTATATTTGGATTGTTTGGATTTGTTATGGGATTTACACTTATTGCAATTAATTTATGTTCTATCACAACGTTTGGAGTACCTTATGTTGCGCCTCTCTCTCCTTTTAATCTTAAAGACTTAAAAAATTATATTTTAAGCGATATAACCTTAGCTAAAAAAAGACCTAAATATTTAAATACAAGGGATAAGACAAGACAAGGATAGAGATATGTTTTTATAAAAGCAAATCTCTTTTTTTTATATTTAAGGAAATTGATAGTATAATGTTTAATGCGCTGATAACATTTACGAAATAACTGAAGTAGCTACAACAAATTAATATAAATACATAATATTAATACTAAAAAGTATAAAAATTTTATAAATGGAAAAAATAAAATAAAAAAACAAGAGGTGATTTTATGCTCAGTAACTTTGTGGGACTTATATATAAGGAATTGATAAAAGGAAAAATAAAAGATTTAAAAAAAGTAAACGAATATAGCATTAAGAAAAAAGAAGATCTGAATATTATAAAAAAGGTAGATAGATTATTAAGTAAAATAGCTAAATACATCTTGAATATATTTGTATTTTTAATTATGGTTAAAATAAATATATATATCAGTACTGTATTTTTGATAGGGTTTGTATTTTACAAAAAAATTATAAATGATAATGTTAAAGAAAATATGAAAAATAGAACATGCTCATTAAAAAAGCTATTTGATGAAATGATAAAAGAAAATTCAAAATTAAAAATGAAAACAGTCATGGTTATGTTTATACTTATGCAGTTCTCAAACTACACAAAACTTTACATGGCGATAATTGTGATTCTTTTAGTATTTACTATGAAGGATATATATAGTAACATAAAAAATATAAACGAAAATACTTTTCAAGAAAAATTCTCTAAATAGCTTTATATGAAATGACTTGAAGTTGGGGGACGATATTATGGAAAATGATAGAGATAGAGTTTATAATATATTAGAAATATCAAAATTGGTTACGGCATCTATGAACTTTTTTGAAATAAAAGACGAAATTGTATCTAAGATGTTAAATGTAATACATCCTAGAAAAGCTTGTATAAACTTATTTTATAAAAATAATTACAAATATTCATACTTAGTGTGTTCCTCTACTTTAGATTATATACCTAACTTGTTTTCAAATAAAGATGAAGATAAGATTAAAATAGATTTTAATGAATATCCTAAATACATCCATGAAGCTGTATATGAAAAGAAAATAGTTTGGGTAAAAAATATATTTGAAGATGATAGAGCTATAATGGAAAGAGATATTGCCACAAAAGAAGGGTATACGGGAAGAATAGTATTTCCTCTTATAGCTAATAACAATGTGATAGGGTTTATAACTTGTTATATAACAGAAGATGACGATCTGACACAAGAAGATATAAACTTTATATCTTCTGTTTCTTCGTTAATAAGTCTTTCTATAGAAATAACAAAGGAAAATTATAAGATAGATACACTAATAAAAAAATTAAGAGGGGCTATAAATTATATAAGCAAGGCAACTCAGGAATTATACGCAAACAGGTCAATAGATAACTTTCTTTCTTTAGTTAGTAGGCAAATGTGCAAACTTACACTTAGTGAGAGCTCAATAGTAATACTTAATGATAATAACAATAAAACACAGTCATTTAATCAATACGGAAATGAAAATATAAATATACACAAGGCACTAGGTCGTTTTGTAAATAAGGACATAGATAAAAATGGAAAACATTACAATCCTAAGAGTTTAAAAAAATATATAGACGATGATAATATAAAGTCACTAATATATTATAAATTAAAGGTAGCAAATGAAACTATAGGATATATAGCTGCTGTAAATAGCAAAAAATACACTGATGATGATATTAAAATACTTAGTATATTTTCATCTCAAACAGTACTTGCTATTCAAATGTACAATAATTCTAAGAAAATATTTGAGCATGAATTAATGGAAAAAGAGCTTGAGATAGTGTCAAAACAGCAAAAACTTATAATGAGTGATACTAAAATTAAATTCTCTGATTCAAAAGAAATAGTATTTTTTCATGAACCATCAAAACATATAGGTGGGGATTTTTGTGAAATAATAAAAATAGATGAAAATAAGGTATGCATATTTATAGCAGATGTTATGGGTCATGGGATAATGTCTAATTATTTTGTAGCCATGATAAAAGGAGTACTTCAGACTTTGGTATATGAAAAAGAATCTGTTGGGAGCATACTGACCAAGATGAACCGCATATTATATGATGATTTTGATAAGGTAGATGTATTTTCTACAGCTAGGATTGGAATATTTGATTCTAAAACTGGAAAAGCAGTAATATCAAATGCTGGCCATCATCATTCTATAGGAATCAAAAAAGATACAGATATAATTGTAGATGATCTTGATTTTGATAAGGGAATGCCAATCGGTGTATTGAAAGATATGGCATATAATGAATACGAATACAATATAAACGAGTATGAGCTTGTGTGCATATACACTGATGGTATAATAGAAGCATCTAATGAAAACGGGGAAGAATTCGGGTTAGATAGATTAAAGGAATTAATAAAAGATAATTATGCAGATACTACTTCAAATATATACGATAAACTTAAAAAAGAACTAAAAAGCTTTACAGGTAAAGATAGTTTAGAAGACGATATACTTATTTTATTTGTAAGAAATAAAGTGGAGCAATAAATAGGGGGGATATCGATGGGGTTTTTAGTTATAAATGCAAGTCCTAGAAAGGGGAAAAACTGTTATACTATAGCAGACTATATAGGTAATATTCTCTACGATAATGATATAAATTATGAAATGATAAACATATGGGATATGGAGATAGATTACTGTAATGCATGTGGGTATTGTGACAAGACTGGGGTATGTCACAAAACCGATGATATGAGCCATATGTATAAAAAATTTGATAAATCTGATGGGACAATATTGATATCTCCTGTTTATTTTGACGGTGTTCCAGCAAAGCTTAAGAGCTTAATAGATAGAACTCAAGCTTTTTTTGCAAGTAAATATGTACTAAAAAGGCCATCTATAGACAGAAATAAAAAGAGATTTGGGATGTTTATACATGTAGGAGGAAGCAATCCTTATGAAACACAATTTATGGGAGGCCAAATAACAGTCGATTTTTTATTTAAGAGTATAAATACAAAATTGATTCACAATTACTATATATCTAATACTGATGATATAGATTTAAAAAACAACGATTCATATAAGGAAGATATAAAAAAATTAATTATAGATTTAAAAAGTAAGGGCTAGTTATAACTAGCCCTTATTTGAGGAAAGGGGAAGAAATATGCTTAGATACTTAACTAGTGGGGAATCTCATGGACAAGCATTGATTACAATAATAGAAGGTATGCCATCTAATCTAAATATAGACGTGGACAATATAAATAAAGAATTGTGTAGAAGGCAACAGGGATATGGTAGAGGAGATAGAATGAAGATAGAAAAGGATAAAATCAATATTTTATCTGGTATGAGAGGTAGTATTACTATAGGAAGTCCTATAGCCATTGAAATAAAAAACAAGGATTATGAAAATTGGAAAGAATATATGAATCCAGTTGAAGAAATAGATAAAGAGACAAAGATGGTTTCAAAAGTAAGACCCGGGCATGCTGATATGGTCGGCAGTTTGAAATACGATTTTGAGGATGTTAGAAATGTTTTGGAAAGGGCGAGTGCGAGAGAAACGGCAGCAAGAGTTGCAGTTGGAGCACTGTGTAAGGAATTTTTATCAAAATTCGATATAGATTTTACATCTCATGTAATACAAATAGGAAATCACAAGCTCGATAAGTCGTTTGAATTTGATTACATAAAAAAAGAGGCCGAGATATCAAAGGTAAGATGTGTAGATAAAGAATATGAAGATTTATTTATAGATGAAATAAAAAAGGCAAAAGAAGAGGGAGATAGTTTAGGTGGAATATTTGAAGTTAGGATAAAAAATGTTGTTACAGGGCTTGGGTCTTATGTTCATTATGATAAAAAACTAGATTCTCAGTTAAGTGCTCATATTATGTCTATACAAGCTATAAAAGGAGTAGAGTTCGGACTTGGTTTTGAAATGGCAAGCTTAAAGGGTTCTGATATTCATGATGAAATATATTATTCAAAAGAAAGTGGGATTTATAGAAATACTAATAGATTAGGCGGTATAGAAGGTGGGATGAGTACTGGTGAGGAAATAGTAATAAGAGGTGTAATGAAGCCGATACCTACTTTATATAAGCCACTTAATAGTATAGATATAAATACTCTTGAAAATTATAAGGCATCAATAGAAAGATCGGATAATTGTGCTTTACCTGCTGCTTGTGTTGTAGCTGAAAATGTATGTGCATTTGTTATTGCAAAGTTTTTTATAGAAAAGTTTGGACAAGACAATATGCAGGATATAATTAAAAGCTATCAAAACTATTTAGAAAGGTTGTCTGATAGAGGATGGAAAATGGATACAAAGTCTATATAACAAAAGATTTTAGTGAAATAAATATAAAAAAAGACCACGACAAAGTTTTGATTATAACAGATGAAAATGTAAAAAAATTGTATAATGATGATTTTATACGAACTTTAAATCTCACAAAAAAAAATATTAATATTATAAAATACGTTATAAATCCAGGAGAAAACTCTAAAAGTCTGAAAGTATATGAAGATATATTTAGGTTTTGTATAGAAAATGAATTGAGTAGAAAATCATTGATTATAGCACTGGGTGGTGGTGTTGTAGGAGATTTAAGTGGATTTATAGCATCTACTTATATGAGAGGAATAGATTTAATTCATTGTCCTACAACATTGTTATCTCAAGTTGATAGCTCTATTGGAGGTAAGACTGGAATAAATTTGGGGAATTACAAAAATATCATAGGTAGTTTTTATAGACCAGAATTTATACATATAAACATTAATACACTTAAAACATTAAATCATGATGAATTTTTAAGTGGACTTTCAGAAGTTATTAAGTATGCACTTATATTTGATTACGAATTCTTGGATTATCTTTTAGAAAACAAAAACAAGATATTAAGTTCAGATTCGGAATGTTTGATATATATAGTAAAAAAATGTTCGAATATAAAAATTGACATTGTTAAAAAAGATGAAAAAGAATCTGGTATTAGAAAAACATTAAACTTAGGACATACATTTGGTCATGGTATAGAAAAGCTGGGGAATTTGAGCCATGGCTTTGCAGTTGCAATCGGAACTCACATGGCATTTAGATTATCCTACAAAAAAGGATATATAGATAAAGCTTATTACGATAAAATATTAAGTATTTATAAAGCGTACGGGATACCGATAAGCTTTGATGATATAAATTCTACAGATATATTAAATATAATGAAAAAAGATAAGAAAAATAGTTTTTCAAAAATAAATTTGGTTCTACCAATTGGTCATTCGGCTGTTGAAGTTGTAGATAATATAGATGAAAATGAGATTCTGTACGTGATAGAGGAGGTTAAAAATGAGTTTTAGAAATGTGAAACTGAGAGGAGAAGTTAATATTCCAGGAGATAAGTCTATATCACATAGAGCTATAATGTTATCTTCGATATCTACTGGAAAAAATACGGTAAAAAACTTTTTAAATGGAGAAGATTGTCTAAGCACTATAGACTGTTTTCAAAAAATGGGGATAAAAGTAGAAATGTGCGGAAAAAATGAAGTGAATATACAAGGTGCAGGACTTAGGGGTCTTACAAAATCAACTGGAAATTTAAATGTAGGAAATTCGGGAACTACAATAAGGCTTATTATGGGCATATTATCTGGTCAAAGTTTCGAATCAACTTTAATAGGGGATGACTCCATAGCTAAAAGACCTATGAAAAGAGTGACAAACCCACTAAGGCTTATGGGAGCTAATATATATGGGAATGAAGATGCTAATTTTACACCTATAACTATAGATTCAGCAAATTTAAATGGTATAGATTACAAAATGCCTATAGCGTCTGCTCAAGTTAAGTCCTCTATAATACTTGCATCTTTATATGCAAATTCTCCTACTAAGATAATAGAAAAAAACAAAAGTAGAAATCATACTGAGATTATGTTAAAGTCGTTTGGAGCAGATATAGATGTAAGTGGCAATGAAATTTATGTAAACCCTGCTCAAAATTTATATTCTGAAGATATATACGTTCCGGGTGATATTTCATCGGCTGCCTTTTTTATGGCTGGTGCTAGTATGCTAAAGGGGTCTGAGGTTCTAATAAAAAATGTAGGTCTTAATGAAACGAGAACTGGGATATTAGATGTATTAAAAGATATGGGTGGGAGTTTTGAAGTATTAAATAAAAAACATGTTTGTGGAGAATTGATGGGAGATATAATAGTTAAGCATTCAAACTTAAATTCTACTACAATAGATTCAAAATTAATACCAAGACTTATAGATGAAATACCTATAATAGCTGTTATGGCAACTCAAGCTCAAGGAACAACTTTTATAAAAGATGCAAAGGAGCTTAAGGTCAAAGAGTCGAATAGAATAAGTAGTGTTGTTTCTAATCTTAAAAAAATGGGAGCAGATATTGAAGAATTGGATGATGGTATGATTATAAAAGGGCCGACTCCACTAAGTGGTTGTAGTATAGAGAGTTTTTCGGATCATAGAATAGCCATGGCGTTTTCAATAGCTTCATTGGTGGCATCTGGAAATACAAAAATAGATAATAAAAGATGTGTAGAAATATCTTTTCCCGGTTTTTACGATATACTAAAAGAAATAACTTACTAAAGATTTGATTTTTCACATTAAAAAAAGTATAATATTTCTTGAAAAACAATTTAGGAGGTTAGTATAATGAAATTACCTATAGCTTTATCAAATAGACATATACACTTAGGACAAAAGGATATCGATGTATTATTTGGAGAAGGAGCTCAATTAACTCACTTTAAAGATCTTTCTCAACCAGGTCAATGTGCATGTCAAGAAAAAGTAGACGTAATAGGACCAAAAGGAGAAATTAAAGGAGTTAGAGTATTAGGACCTGCAAGACCAGAAACTCAAATTGAAATATCTTTAAGCGATGGATTTAAATTAGGAGTGAAAGCACCTATAAAAGATTCAGGAGATGTTGAAGGAACTCCAGGAGTGAAAATCGTAGGACCAAAAGGTGAAGTAGAACTTGAAAGAGGAGTTATAGTAGCTTCAAGACATATACATATGCATACTGATGATGCTGCAAAGTTTAATGTAGAAGACAAGCAAAAAGTTAACATAAGAACTTTTGGAGAAAGAGCAGTAGTATTTGAAAACGTACTAGTAAGAGTAAGTCCAAAGTTTGCTCTTGAGATGCACGTTGACGTAGAAGAAGGAAATGCAGCTGGAGTTAGAAATGGAGCTTTAGTAGAATTAATTAATGAATAAAAAAAATATATCTAAGCATAATAGAAAGGTAGCCTTAAAAAAGGGGCTACCTTTCTATTGTTTAAGTATCTATATTGTAGAAAATCGTTTAACAAATCTAATAGTTGAGTAGAATTAGCTGTATTATAAAAAAATTTAAATTTCAAATGTATTTAAATTTAAATTTTACCTATAAAGAGTTTGAAATTACTGAAAAATTAGAAAAAATAAAATTTGTTAACAAAATTATACTATATTAACTTGATTTTAATAAAAATATGGACTATTATGTAATTAAAGAAATTAAATTTTATAAAAATACAGAAAGTTTAATCATGTGATTTGAATTTGTTTTTTTAAATCATACTATGATTGACATGATGTATATTGTATACTATACTCAAAATAAGAAAAATTGAAAAAATGAGGAGGATTTACTATCATGGCAAAACAAATGAAAACTATGGATGGAAACACTGCAGCTGCATATGTATCATATGCATTTACTGACGTTGCAGCTATTTACCCAATTACACCATCATCTCCTATGGCAGAGCATGTTGATGAATGGTCAGCTAATGGAATGAAAAACATATTTGATCAAAGAGTACAAGTTGTAGAGCTTCAATCTGAGGGTGGAGCATCAGGTGCGGTTCATGGATCATTAGCAGCTGGAGCTTTAACTACAACATTTACAGCTTCTCAAGGTCTTCTTTTAATGATACCAAATATGTATAAAATAGCAGGAGAGCTTCTTCCTGGAGTATTCCATGTAAGTGCTCGTGCAGTAGCAAGTCATGCTCTTTCTATATTTGGAGATCATTCAGATGTAATGGCAGCAAGACAAACTGGATTTGCTTTCTTAGCATCAGGTTCGGTTCAAGAAGTTATAGATCTTGGAGGAGTGGCTCACTTAGCATCTATCAAGTCAAGAGTACCATTTGTACATTTCTTTGATGGATTCAGAACTTCTCATGAAATTCAAAAAGTTGAACTTATAGATCATGCAGATTTTGCAAGACTTGTAGATCAAGATGCTGTTAAAGAATTCAGAAACAGAGCTTTAAATCCAGAGCATCCTGTAACTAGAGGAACAGCACAAAACCCAGATATATTCTTCCAAGCAAGAGAAGCATCTAATACATATTATGAAAGAGTACCTGGAATAGTTGCTGAATACATGAAAGAAATCAGCGAAATAACAGGTAGAGAATACAAGCCATTTAACTATTATGGAGCACCAGATGCAGAAAATATAATAATAGCTATGGGTTCTGCAACAGATACAATAGAAGAAACTATAGACTACTTAGCATCTAAAGGTGAAAAAGTAGGACTAATAAAAGTTCGTTTATACAGACCGTTCTCACCTAAGTACTTCTTTGATGTTCTTCCAAAAACAGTTAAGAAAATAGCTGTACTTGATAGAACAAAAGAGCCAGGATCATTAGGAGAGCCTTTATATCAAGATGTTCGTACTTTATTCTACGGAAGAGAAAATGCACCTATAGTAGTTGGTGGACGTTATGGACTTGGTTCAAAAGATACTCTACCTTCTCAAATTAAGGCTGTATACGACAACTTAAATAAAGAAGAAATTAAGAATAACTTTACTTTAGGAATAGTAGATGATGTAACTAATTTATCTTTAGAAATAACAGAAGAAATAAATACAGCTCCAAAAGGAACTATAAGATGTAAGTTCTGGGGACTTGGTTCAGACGGTACTGTTGGAGCTAACAAGAGTGCTATAAAAATCATAGGAGATAAAACTGATCTTTATGCTCAAGGATATTTCTCATATGACTCTAAAAAATCTGGTGGTATAACTATTTCTCACTTAAGATTTGGTAAGCAGCCTATAAAATCTACTTACTTAATAAACGAAGCAGACTTTATAGCATGTCATAACCAATCTTATGTAGAGCAATATGATTTATTAAAAGGACTTAAAAAAGGTGGATCTTTTGTTCTTAACTGTAAGTGGGGAATGAAAGAACTTGATGAAAAATTACCAGCTTCAATGAAAAAGTATATAGCTGATAATGAAATTAAATTCTATACAATAAATGCTACTGATATAGCATCTGAAATAGGACTTGGAAACAGAATAAACATGATAATGCAATCTGCATTCTTCAAATTAGCTGAAGTTATCGAATTAGATAAAGCTGTTGAATACTTAAAAGAGTCTATAGTTAAGTCTTACGGTAAAAAAGGTGAAAAAGTAATAACAATGAACTATGCAGCTGTAGATAAAGGATTAGACGCTCTTGTTAAAATAGAAGTTCCTGCTTCTTGGTCAAGTGCTGTACAATCAGAAGTTGCAATAGGTGAATCTAAAGACGTTCCAGAATTTGTAGAAAAAATATTAAACCCAATAAACAGACAAGAGGGAGATTCTCTTCCAGTAAGTACTTTTGTTGGTATAGAAGATGGAACATTCGAAAATGGATCTGCTGCATATGAAAAACGTGGAATAGCTGTTAATGTACCTGAATGGCAAATAGATAACTGTATTCAATGTAACCAGTGTTCATTTGTATGTCCTCATGCTGCAATAAGACCAGTATTATTAACTGAAGAAGAAGTTAATAATGCACCAGAAGGATTCAAAACTAAGAAAGCTGTAGGTAAGGGTCTTGAAGGTCTTCACTATAGAATGCAAGTAACTACTATGGACTGTACTGGATGTGGAAACTGTGCTGACATTTGTCCATCTAAGCAAACATCATTAATAATGAAGCCTCTTGAAACACAAACAGAAGTAGAACTTCCAAACTGGGATTATGCTATGACTGTATCACCAAAAGAAGATTTAGTAACTCCAAACAACGTTAAGGGAAGTCAATTCAAGCAACCACTTCTTGAGTTCTCAGGAGCTTGTGCTGGTTGTGGAGAAACTCCTTATGCTAAGGTTGTAACTCAATTATTTGGAGATAGAATGATAATAGCTAATGCAACAGGTTGTTCATCAATCTGGGGAGGATCAGCTCCAACTACTCCATACTGTACAAATCATGAAGGTAAAGGACCAGCTTGGGCTAACTCATTATTTGAAGACAATGCTGAATTCGGATTTGGTATGTCAGTAGCTGTTAAACAACTTAGAAATAAATTAACTGATTTAATGAATGAAATATTAGAACTTGATATAGCTGATGAGTACAAATCAGTATTTACTGAGTGGTTAAACTCTCAAGAAGATGCAGAACTTTCTAAAGCATCAAGCGCTAAAGTTCTTGAATTATTAAAATCAAACAATATAACAGATGAAAAAGCTAAAGAAGTATTAGCTAAAATAGAAGATAAGAAAGATTACCTAATCAAGAAGTCTATGTGGATCGTCGGTGGAGACGGTTGGGCTTATGACATCGGTTATGGTGGACTTGATCACGTATTAGCTTCAGGTGAAAATGTAAATGTTCTTGTATTTGATACAGAGATTTACTCAAACACTGGAGGACAATCTTCAAAAGCTACTCCAACAGGAGCAGTTGCTAAATTCGCAGCTTCTGGTAAGAAAGTTAAGAAGAAGGATCTTGGTATGATCGCTGCAACTTACGGATATGTATACGTAGCTCAAGTTGCTATGGGAGCAGACAAGAACCAATTTATGAAGGCATTAATAGAAGCTGAGAAATATGATGGACCATCTCTAATCATAGCTTATGCTCCATGTATAAGTCATGGTCTTAAAGAAGGAATGGGACGTACTCAAGCTAATACTAAGCAAGCAGTTGAAGCTGGATACTGGCATTTATATAGATACAACCCAACATTAAAACAAGAAGGAAAAAATCCATTTACATTAGATTCTAAAGAGCCAACAGCAAGCTTTAGAGACTTTATACTTGGACAAGTAAGATATACATCTCTTCAAAAAGCTTTCCCTGAAATAGCTGACGAGTTATTTGTTAAAGCTGAAGCAGATTCTAAAGAAAGATATGAAACTTACAAAAAGATGGCTGAACAAGCTTAATAAATAACAAAAAAAGAGAAGCGAAAGCTTCTCTTTTTTTATTGAAAAAAATCAATTTTCAAAAGATTTCTCGCTAAATAAATATTTAGTATTGACATTTGAACTAAAAATGAAGAAAATAGTATATTAAATACACAATTAAGTTGGGCTGAATATAGGGGGATGAATTATATGAATAATAATATAAAAAATATTATAGATATGGCTAGTGGAAGAAAAAAATCAGAATTAGTACTTAAAAACTGTAAGGTTGTGAATGTATTTTCGCATGAAATAATAGAGGCTGATATAGCTGTAGCATATGGGAAAATAGTAGGGGTAGGAGATTATAGCGGGGAAAAAGAAATAGACATGGAAGGAAAATATGTATCTCCAGGACTTATAGATGGACATATACATATAGAATCATCTATGGTATCGCCTGTTCAGTTTGCAAGAGCAATAGTACCAAGAGGAACTACTACTATAATTGCAGACCCTCACGAAATAGCAAATGTATGTGGGGTCAAGGGCATAGAATATATGTTGAATGAAACTAAAAATATACCGTTAAACGTATATTTAATGCTTCCATCCTGTGTGCCTGCAACATCTTTTGAAAATTCAGGAGCTATACTTGAGGCTGATGACTTAAAGAAACTAATAGATAATCCCAGGGTATTAGGGCTTGGAGAATTGATGAACTATCCAGGTGTTATAAACTGTGATGATAAAGTTATAAAAAAGGTTAATATTGCTAATGAATACGGTAAGATAATAGATGGGCATGGTCCAGAAATATATGGAAGAAATTTAAATGCATATGTAGTATCTGGAGTTAAAACTGAGCATGAATGTTCAACCGTTGAAGAAATGATGGAGAGAATAAGACTGGGTATGTATATATCTATAAGACAGGGATCTGCTGCGAAAAATTTATTATCGTTAATAAAAGGAATAACTGATGAAAATATGAGAAGATGTATATTATGTGCTGATGATAGACATCCAGAGGATTTATTAAATGAAGGTCATATAGACAATAGCGTAAAAATAGCTATAAAAAATGGAATAGACCCTATATCAGCTATAAAGATGGCGAGTATAAATACTGCTGAATGCTATAATCTTAAAAACTTAGGGGCAATAGCACCAGGATATTATGCTGATTTAATAGTTATTGATAATTTAAAAGAATTTGATATAGTTAAAGTATTTAAAAATGGAGAATTGGTATCAGAAGATAAGAAGCCTTTGTTTGATATACAAGAAAATAACAGTTACGATGTAAAAGATACTGTAAATATAAAGGCTATAAGTAAAGAAGATTTAAATATAAATATGAAAACGAATAAGGCAAATGTTATGGGGGTAATAGATCATAGCATATTGACTAAGAAGATAGTTAGAAATGTAAATGTTGAAGATGGATTATTCAAGAGTGTAAAAGAAGATGATGTTCTTAAAATAGCAGTTGTTGAAAGACATAAAGCTACTGGAAATGTAGGACTTGGGTTGGTTGAGAATTTTGGGTTGAAAGGTGGAGCAATAGCATCAACGGTAGCTCACGACTCTCATAATATAGTGGTTATAGGTGATAATGATAAAGATATGTTAATGGCTATAAATGAAGTTACTAGAGTCGGTGGAGGTATAACTATATGCTCAAATTCAAAGGTTTTAAAAACTCTTGAGCTTCCGATAGCTGGACTTATGTCTGATTTGAGCATTGAGAGAGTTAGCGAGATATTATCTGAGATGTTAGAGATATCTTATGAAAGGTTGAATGTGAATAAGAATATAGAGCCGTTTATGACTCTTGCATTTTTGGCACTTCCCGTTATTCCTGAGATAAAGATTACGGATAAGGGATTATTTGATGTTACTAAGTTTGATTTTATAGATATAAATGCGGATTAATCTTTCGTTACTTATAATTATAGATAGAAGTGCGGGCCTGTGATTACATAGGTTCTTTTTTTGTGCCTTTAGTAATTCTTGTACAGTATAAAATAAATTGTATACAAAAAGATATAAATACTTAAAATGAGTAATATTATATTGTCTTGATTTATATAATATAAAAATAATAAATGAGAGGGAGATGCAATATGAAACCGATTATTGGGATAACAACATTTTGGCAAAATAAGCCTAGAGAATCATATGACTCAGTGAGTCATAATTATATAAAGTCTGTTTATTTAGCTGGAGGAATCCCTGTTTTGATTCCACTAGTTGAAGATGAAAAAATAGTAAATAATTATTTAAAATCAGTAGATGGTATTATACTTTCAGGGGGAGAAGATGTATCACCATTAATGTATGGAGAAAATCCTACGGAAAAAGTTCAATTGATATGTGAGCAAAGAGATAAATTTGAAAAAGAGCTTTTTTTAGAAGCTCTTAGATTAAACAAGCCAGTATTGGGGATTTGTAGAGGACTGCAAGTAATGAATGTTGCATTAGGAGGTACATTGTATCAAGATATAAATACACAAATAGAAAATTCTGTAGGGCATTATCCAAAAAATACACCAGCAAATAACCTTTATCACCAAATAAAAATAGATAAAGAAAGTATACTTTTTGATATATTCGATGAAGAAAAGATAAGTGTAAATTCATTTCATCATCAATCTATTAAAAAGATTGGAAATGGTCTAAAGGAAACTGCTTGGGCAGTAGAGGGAGTTGTTGAAGGAATAGAGCATATAAGTAAAGATTTCGCAGTAGGTGTTCAATGGCATCCAGAGGATTTGGCGATGAAATATCCGGAATTTTCAAACTTATTCAAGGCTCTGGTTCAAGCATGTACACAGTACTAAATATATAAACTAATGTATTGGAGCTATATTTATAGATAAAAGAGTGAGCCTGTGATTTCGCAGGTTTTTTTGTTTGTGCTTAGAGCGAAAATGAAGCTTATTGAAATACCGCTACTTAAGTCAATATTTTAATAAAACTAAAGATTACGCCTTATTAAATATCCTAAAACTTCATAAACTCCCTACGGTCAAACAATGAAGTTTCTTAACGGATATTTAAACGGCGTAATCTAAGTTTTATAGTAAAATATTAACAAAAAAGTAGCTAACATTTAAATAAGCTTCATTTTTAGTTTCGTTGATTTTAGAAGTTGGATAGGTTATGGATGGGATATTGAATAAAATATAAAAAATGAATAAATTTTACAAAATAATACATAAATTTCATGTATAATATTTATGTAACAAAATTTATAGGAGACATGGATACTATATCTAAATTGAGATTAGCAAATACTCCCTAATCAGTACGCAAACCATACCATATGTGTATAAAAAGCGAATGGGGTTCAGGAAAAAAGTAGTTATCTTACATAATATTTGAGTAATGAAATAGAAGGTGAAAAAATGGATATCAAAGAAAGAAAGATTGAATTTATAGATATTCCGGGGTTATTTGATATAAGAATAGTAAAAGGAATAGATATCAGTCATAATTTTAAGACACATTTTCATAGAACCTATAATATTGGAATTATAACAAAGGGAAAGGTTAAAGTAAAGGTAAATAATCAGGAGTATGTCATAGGTCAAAGTGAATTATTTTTGATAAATCCCAATACTCCACATGAATTTGAAATTTATAAAAACAGTAAGTACAGTTATTGTGTAATGTGTTTAAAAGCCGCAATGATAGAAAATTTTATTGAAGATTATAATAATAATTTTTTGCAATTTGACAAAGTTAAAATTTCTGATGATCAGTTATGTCAAAAGGTTAAGAATGTTTTTGAAATAATACTAGATGAATCAAGATTAATAATTGAAAAAGAAGATTTTCTAATCAAATTATTAGAGGAAGTATTAAAAGTAGAATGCACATTAATTGAAATAAATGAAATAATAAAGGACGATAAAATTTATTTGGTTAAAAAGGTAAGAGAATATATTAATAACAATTGGAGACAGGATGTAACTTTAGATGATTTATCAAAAGTGGCTAATATGAGCAAATTTCATTTTTCAAGAGTATTCAAAAAAGTAATTGGATTATCTCCTTATGATTATTTTCTCCAGTTAAAAATAAAAAAGGTTCAAAATTTATTAGAGGAAAGTTCAAATATTACAGAAATAGCTTATGAAACAGGATTTTATGATCAAAGTCATCTTAATAAATATTTTAATAAATTTGTGGGGATTAGTCCGAGTGAATATATTGAGTATTATAAGAAAATATAAAAGCCGGAATAATATTTTCCGGCGAAAATTTATTTAATAGCAGGTATAAATTTAGCAAATAAATATAAGCCTTTATCTCCTGCAATTACTTCATGTTCTAAATTCTTAGGAATAATTGAAACTGTACCACAGTTATATTCGTGAGATTCAGTATTTAGTATACAGTTTCCTTCTCCTTGAATTACTTCATGAATTTCTAAGTTATCTGGGTGAGTGTGTAAATCAATTTTGCAATTAGGTTCAATTTTAACAAGATGGCAGCTGATTGCTCCTTCCGTTTGAGAACTTATAAGAATATCTTTTAAGTGAACACCTTTAAGTTCTGGAACAGCATTCCAATCTGATTTAGTTAAATCTAACTTATTAGATTTGTTAAGTAGAATCCCTTTGTCAAAAGCATCAAAAACATTGTGATTTTTCATAAAGACAACCCCTTTTAAATTAAATTTTAGTGTAATAAAATAATAACATAGGTGGGATATGAGGTATTGTAAAATATTGCTCAATATAACATTACATAACATACGGTTCTTGATATTCTACAAAGAACGTGTAGGACATCAGGAATGGAAAGGACGTTAGATCAAATAATCAACGTCGAATTATTCATATTTTATATAGTGATTAAATAAAAATAGAATAATATTTTTTACAGAGTTAAAGTTATTCTGTTTGATTAAAGGGAAGACGAGTTTTGGCAATTTGAAAAATTCTAAAGTCACAATATTTTATGAAAAAGAGAAAAAAATATTTGATAATAGATGATTAGTAAAAATATAGAGATATTATAGATATAGCAATTGCTATATCTATTTTTTTTCCAAAAATATAAGTGATTTTCAATAATTGCTACTATATATTTTTGTTGATTGGTTAAATTAATAAAGAAATATAGATAAAATAAGGAGGAAACTCAATGAATAACAATAAAAATCTTATGAAAACACGTGGAAAATCAAATTCAGAGCTTAGAAAAATGTATCCTGAATTCGGAAGTGAAATTGGAATTGTAGATGGTGAAAAAATTGATTCCAAGAACAAAAGACTTACAAAGAGATCTAAGTTTTCACATAAGAGATCAGGTTCTTCCAGTGAAAAAGCATAAAAATATTTAGGAATTAAAGACTAATCTTTCTTTTAAGACTAGTATTTATGGATGGAGTTGTTAAGGCAATTTAGAATGCTGCACATTAAAATATTTACAACAGTAGCGGTATTTTAATGTGTAGCATTCCCACACACAAAAAAAGCCCGATGAAATTTTTCATCGAGCTTTAATATTACACGTTAAATCTGATTAGTTCAGTTCTTTATATGAAACGCATTGATAATAGGTGCTTTTACGTCCATACTTAGTCCATTAAATACTAATAAGTTTATTATATATTATCGTAATTGCAGTAAAATTGCAGTAAAATGCAGTACAAGTAAATAGTAGTAAAATCAAGGGATTAGCATAGTTTGAAGCTTTGCTAATCCCTATTATATTAGGAGGATAAAAATGTACGATAAAATGAACAGTGTGGTCAATTATACTTCAAGCTTAACAAGTGAACCTTTTTTATATGAAGAAACTAAAATTGTTGTAGAACTAAGGTTGCAGGGATATTCTAATGAGGAAATAAGAGAGAAAATTATCAAAGATAATGTATGGGCATATAAATCTATGAAACAGGCTACAAGGCTTATACCAGTAGTTTTAAGAAGGATTATATTTCTAGATGATAATATGGCTGATGTATTAGTTAATGGGAATGAGCAGGATGGCAAGATGATTGCTTTAAATTTGGTAATTAAGAATAACTTACTATTTAGTGAGTTTATTAAAGCGGTTTACGTGTCAAAAGCTGAGTCTAATAAGGAAGTTATTACAAAAGCTGATATAACAGACTTCTTTGAGAAGAAGAGACAGGAAAGTAGCATTGTAGCAAAGTGGAAGCCTTATGTTTTTAGGAAGTTAGGGCAGGTGTACATTAACATACTTTATAATACTGGATTGGTAGATGGCATTTTTAGATAAGAAGAGGTTGAGTGTTCGGATTAACAAAGGTTTGATAGAGAATATAATATAAAAATTTGTAATATTATATTACGGAAATTAGGTAAAATGTGGAATGAATTGACGTGCTGGTATATAATATTCTTTAGACAGAAAAGTATATTATACTAATGTAGTGGTAAAATAGGAGGTTTATGTAATGATTACAGGAGAACTAAGAAGTAATATTGATAAGGTATGGGAAATATTCTGGACGGGAGGGATTACTAACCCACTATCTGTAATTGAGCAGTTCACATATCTGCTTTTTATAAAAGGACTAGATGACAAGCAAAATGACTTAGAACAAAATGCAGCACTATTAGGAATTGAAGCTGATAAGATATTTAAAGACGATCAGCAAGACTTACGTTGGAAGAACTTTAAACAGCTTGGAGCAACTGAAATGTATGAAGTGGTTTCAAAAAAGGTATTTCCATTCATCAAGAGTATGCATACTGATAAAGACTCTGCATTCTCAAAGTACATGGATGATGCAATTTTCATGATACCTACACCACAGATGCTTGAAAAGATAGTTACAAACATAGATACAATGCCTATGAAAGATAGAGATGCTAAAGGTGACTTATATGAGTACTTGTTATCAAAAGTAGCAACAGCAGGTACTAATGGTCAATTTAGAACGCCAAGACACATAATCAAGATGATGGTTGAACTTATGAAGCCAACACCTACAGATATCATCATTGACCCTGCAGCTGGTTCAGCAGGTTTCTTGGTTGCAGCAGGTGAATATCTTCAAAAGAATAGTCAAGACTTATTCCATGTTCAAGAACTAAAAAGACATTACAATGAAGATATGTTCTTTGGTTTTGACATGGATAGAACTATGCTTCGTATTGGTGCTATGAACATGATGCTTCATGGAGTAGAAAAACCAAATATTGAATATAGGGATTCACTATCAGAGCAAAATAAAGATGAAGAGAAATATACTCTTGTACTTGCAAATCCACCGTTTAAGGGTTCTCTTGATTATGAATCAGTATCAGCTGATTTATTAAAAGTTACAAAAACTAAAAAGACAGAATTATTATTCTTAACACTAATGATCCGTATGCTTAAAAAAGGTGGACGATGCGCAACTATTGTACCAGATGGTGTATTATTTGGTAGTTCGGGTGCTCATAAAGCGATTAGAAAAGAAATTGTTGAAAATCATCATCTACATGCAATTATATCTATGCCAAGTGGAGTATTCAAACCATATGCAGGAGTATCAACTGCAATAATGATATTTACTAAAACAGGAGCAGGTGGAACGGATAAAGTATGGTTCTATGACATGAAAGCTGATGGATTATCTCTTGATGATAAACGTCAACCTATTGAGGATAATGATATTGAGGATATTATAAAGAGATATCATGAAATAGAGAATGAGGAAGATAGAAAGAAAACAGAGCAATCGTTTTTAGTTTCTAAAACCGATATTAAGGATAATGACTATGACCTTTCAATAAATCGTTATAAAGAGATTGAGTATGATGAGGTTAAGTATGAAGAGCCAAAAATGATTTTAGATAAAATTAAAAAGCTTGAAGTGAGCATCAGAAATTTAACAACAGAAATCGAGGAACTAATATGATTTATTTATCAGAAATATGTGATTTGATGAATGGTTATGCATTTAAATCAAAAGACTATGTAGAAAATTCGAACACTTTAAATTGCAGAATGAGTAATATAAGACCTGACGGAAAATTTGACATTTTATATAACGCTAAATATTTACCAGATAGTTATGCTCAAGAATATAGCAAATATTTATTAAAAGATGGAGATATTGTAATTGCAATGACGGATATGGCAAATGACCCGAAAATCCTTGGTGTTCCAACAATTGTAAATACCTTAGGAAATAATCTGTTACTTAATCAACGTGTAGGTAAGCTTATTATTAAAGATACATCAAGAATTGACATATCCTATTTAAGATATGCTTTAAGTAGAAAAAGTCTAAAATCCTATTTTAAGAAATTTGCAGGTGGTGGATTGCAACTTAATATTGGTAAAAAAGAAGTATTAGCTGCTCAGATTCCACTTCCACCACTCCAAATCCAAAAGAAAATCGTTGAAGTTTTAGACAAAGCACAAGAACTCATTGATTTAAGAAAAAAGCAAATTGAATTGCTTGATGATTTGATTCAAAGTGTATTTTACGATATGTTTGGCGACCCTGTTACGAATCCTAAGGAATGGGAAAAGAAATCCCTTAGGAATTGCATAAATATAGCTGGAGGGTATGCTTTTAAGAGTAAAGAGTTCGTTGAGTCAGGTATACCAATAATAAAAATTGGAACAGCTAATAAAGGATACTTTGATACCAGCACTTTTTCATTCTGGGATAAAAACTATGATAGCAAGTTAGAAAAGTATAAAGTAATTCCTGGAGACCTATTAATTACACTAACGGGAACTGTAGGTAAAGATGATTATGGAAATATATGTGTTGCAGATGATAGTTATCAAGAATATCTATTAAATCAACGAGTTGCAAGGTTAGATGTTATTTGCGAAATGAATAGAACGTTTATTCAGTATTGTTTTGCTCAAAAGAAGTTTAAAGGTGAACTAATAAAACTTAGTCGAGGCGTTAGGCAAGCAAATATCTCAAATGAAGACATTTATAGTCTTCAAATAATTAAACCTAATATTGAACTTCAAAATCAGTTTGGACAAACGGTGCAAAAAATAGAAGAACAAAAAGAACTTATGCAACAATCACTCTTAGAAATGGAAAATAACTTCAACAGCTTAATGCAAAGATCATTCAAAGGGGAACTGTTCAACCAATAGAAAATAAAAGGTGGGGGAATATGAAATATAATTTTAGCTTTTTAGAGAAACATAAAATGTATGACAGCTTCTCAGGGGCTTGTATTGAAGCTGAAAAGAGTTTGGTAGTTTCGTATGCAACTACGGCAATATTAACTCGTAGAGCTTTAGAATTAGCAGTTAAATGGGTATTTAGTTATGATGAAGACTTGACTGTTCCATATCAAGAAAAATTAGATACATTAATTAAGGATTATTCATTTAGAAAAGTTGTTGATATCAACTTATTTCCAATGCTTAAATATATTCAGCAATTAGGAAATAAAGCAGTTCATACGAATACTCCTATCACTAGAGATCAAGCTGTACTTGCTCTTAGAAACCTGTTTGAGTTTATCTCATGGATCGACTACTGTTATTCGGATGAACTAAATACAGTTGATTTTGATGAGAGCATACTTCATGATAGTGAACAACATAAAAAGACACGAAAAGAACTTCAAGATCTTTATGAAAAACTTGGTTCAAAAGATAAAAAGCTTGAGGAAGTTATCAAGGAAAATGAAGAACTTCGCAAGCAGACTACTGCTAAAAGAATTGAAAATGAGCAGCAACGTGATTTTAAAGTGGATGAAATCAGTGAGTTTAAGACTCGCAAGATGTATATAGATTTAGAACTTCAATTGGCAGGTTGGACTATTGGTAGAGATTGCAGAGAAGAAGTTGAAGTTCAAGGAATGCCTAATAATTCAGGTGTAGGTTTTGTTGATTATGTCTTATATGGGGATGACGGTAAACCTCTTGCAGTTGTAGAAGCAAAAAAGACTAGTGTTGATCCACGAGTTGGAAAACAACAGGCAAAGCTTTATGCTGATTGTTTAGAAAAGGAACATAACGTTAGACCTCTCATCTTCTATACCAATGGATTTGAATACTACTTATGGGATGATTTGAGTTATCCTGAGCGTCAGGTATCAGGTATTAATACCAAGAGTGAATTAGAGTGGTTGATATACAAACGTAAGAATAAGAAGTCTCTGGAAACTGTGTACGTAAAAGATGAAATTACAAATAGACCTTATCAAAAGATGGCAATACAAGCAGTTTGTGATACGTTAGAAAGAGGACATAGAAAAGCTCTACTTGTTATGGCAACAGGTTCAGGAAAGACACGTACTGCTATTTCAATTGTAGATGTTTTGATACATAAAGGATGGGTAAAGAATGTTCTTTTCTTAGCAGATAGAACAGCTCTAGTTAGACAGGCTAAGAAGAATTTTAAAAATCTTCTCCCAGAGTTATCTCTATGTAATTTACTCGATAACAAGGACAATCCAGAAAGCAGGATGGTGTTCTCAACTTATCCAACTATGATGAATGCCATTGATGATACTAAAAGTAAAGATGGTTCAAAGCTCTTTAGCTCAGGACATTTTGATCTAATCATTGTCGATGAATCTCATAGAAGTATATACAAGAAATATCAAGCCATATTTGATTATTTTGATGGTATTTTATTAGGTCTTACAGCAACACCAAAGAGTGATATTGATAAAAATACTTATGAGATTTTTGACCTTGAGAATAATGTACCGACATATGCTTATGAATTAGGTGAAGCAATTGAAGATAAATATCTTGTACCTTACCATACCATCGAAACCAAGATGAAGTTTATGGAGGAGGGTATTCATTACGATGATTTAAGTGAAGAAGAAAAAGAACAATTTGAAGAAACCTTTGATGATGATGTAACAGACATTAGTGGCGAAGCATTGAACTCTTTTCTATTCAATAACAATACCATAGATACTGTGTTACAGACCTTGATGGAACAAGGTATTAAGGTTGAAGGTGGAGATAAACTGGGTAAGACTATTATCTTTGCTAAGAATAAAAAACATGCAGATTTTATAATGGACCGTTTTGATGCATTGTATCCTGAATATAAAAGTGGGTTTGCCAAGCCAGTTTATACAGATATAAAGTATATTGAAACAGTTATTGATGATTTCTCAACGAAAGAAAAGTTACCACAAATTGCTGTTTCAGTAGATATGCTTGATACTGGGATAGATATTCCAGAGCTAGTGAACCTTGTATTTTTTAAGAAAGTGCGTTCTAAGACAAAGTTCTGGCAAATGATAGGGCGAGGAACACGTTTATGTGAAGATTTATTCGGTTACGGTATACATAAAGATGGATTTAGGATATTTGACTATTGCTCAAACTTTGAATACTTCAGAGAAAACAAGATGGGAAAAGAAGCTAAACTTAACAAATCTCTAACTGAAAAGTTGTTCAATATCAAAACAGAGATTATTAAGGAGCTTCAAAAACTTGAATATCAGAATGATGAATATATTGAACATAGAGAAAGTCTAGTGAAAGAACTGATTAAATCAATTGTGCAAATTGATGAGTCTAAGTTTAATAGCAGAATGAAAATTCAGCACATACATAAATACAACCAAAAGGAAGCATGGAACAATATTACAGATAAAGACATTCGTGACTTAGATGAACATATTGCTCCACTCGTACCTGCAATTGATGATGATGAATTAGCAAAGAGATTTGATTACCTTATGCTGACTATTGAATATTCAGACCTTAAAGGTATAGTAGCATCTAAGCCTAAGATGAAGGTTGTAACAACTGCTGACAGATTATCTACTAAAGGTAGTATTGCTATGGTAAAACGTCAAGAAAAGCTAATATTAAGGGTTCAAACGGATGAATTTTGGGAAGAAGCGGATATCTTTGAATATGAAATAGTTAGAAAGGCATTTAGGGATTTAATGAAGTTCCTTGATTCTAATGTTGGAACAATTTATTATACTGATTTCACTGATGAAGTGCTTGAAGTTAAAGAAAATGCTGGTGAGTTCACCGTAAATGATTTACAAAGCTATCGAAAGAAAGTGAACCAGTATCTTAAAGGACATCAAGATGATTTAGTAGTTTATAAGCTGAGAAACAACAAGTCTATATCTAAAGATGATATTAAGCATCTAGAGAAAATTCTATGGCATGATCTAGGTACGAAAGATGATTATGTTAATGAATACGGTGATGAACCACTGCTTCGATTAACATCAAAGATTGTAGGACTTGACCCTGCTACAGCCAATGAAGTATTTTCTGAGTTCTTATCAGATGAAGATCTTAGTTCTAATCAGATGGAATTTGTTAAGCTTGTTGTTAACTTTATTATTGCTAATGGAACTATAGATAAAGCAGTTCTTAATGAGCAGCCATTTAATAAGTTTGGTAATGTAGTTAATTTGTTTGAAGGTAAGATAGACATTGCTAGAAACATCATCAAAAAGATTGATGAGTTGAATGCTAGGATTGATGTAGGGTAAAGGAGCTTGTTTAGATATATGTCTATAGGATATAAGGATTCATATACTAAAAACATATAGTGGGAAAAACTAGTATGAAATTCCATGGCTACCTGGACCTATTTATATGATTTTTTTGAATCTTTCCGTGCCCCACCCCTTATATACAATTAAGGGAACTTTATAAATAGTAGTTGCAGTATCTGTACTTGCTATTACAGCACATTAAATATGTGATTTTATATTAAACAATACCTGCTCAGTATTCTTATTTTAACTCTATGTCCTGGCTATTGCCAATCATTGGTTAAAGTTTCAATATAGTTGTGATTAGGGACGATTGTACCATCGAATAGATTACATTTTAGTAGCAATGTGCTACATTATTAATATACAGAGAAAGCATGTATGAACTATAAGTTATATACATATATATTTACTTTATATATATACTGGTAGAGCTCTATTTGTAATTCGAATCTTTGATTTTGATGTGTTTACTTAGACTTGTTTATCCAAGAATGAACAGCTGGTTTTGAAATATTATCTTGGATACATATACAACGTAGTATTTGGTTTGTTGCTACAGCTAGACCAGTAGTATATATTAAATGTCTACAACATAATAAAAAATTAAAATATTCATTTAAGCACTAAAATATACTACTTTATAAAAAAATATATAACTTATTAAATAAGTATATAGAATAAATATAGTCTATAACTCATATATAAAATATAAAAATATTATGTTTTTAGGAGTTGTTATATGTGAATATATATTATGGTCCTGGTAGAGTTGAGGTTATTAATGCTAAGAAATGCTGTAAACCAAAATCTTTAGATGTTGAAAATGTTGAGAATACTAAATGGGAATCATGGGATAAAAAAATTAATGAAGAAGATATTATGTTTTATAAGTATGATATAAAAAGAAAAGATGGAAATTATAAATTTTATTTTCAATATAATGAGAAGTGGTATTATATAGAATATAATTTCGCAAATCTTCTAAGAGATAAGTTTACAACTAAAGAATATAAAAGACAATATTTTGCTTCGAAATAGTTTTAATAAGGGCTGGAGGATGAAATCCTCCAGCCCTTATATGTTAAAGTGTATAATAGATGCAAACCCATGGCATTATATAATATAAAATAAAGTAATTAGGTTAACATAGAATCATGATTTAGGGTATGATTCTATAGCAGGAATAGCAGATGCAAATGCCGATATTATATTCTATAAAACAGCATATCTTTATATATATTACTATCTTCATATACCATTATCTTTTGTTGTTGATTTTGAGGAAGTTGCTTAATAATGTCATCTAATAATATAGGTTGTATTTCTTCATCAGCATAAAGGTAGTGGTATCCATTCTGTAAAATCCAATTCTTATATTTAATTATAGAAGATTTAGAAGGTTTTTTCTTATGATATTTATCTTTTTTATTTAAATAGTATATAACTTTTTTAGCGGTTGGTTTTTCATTGTCAGTTAAGTCATTGGTGTTTTCAACATATTTTAATAATTTATCCTTAGTAGTTATGACTTTATCTAAGTTAAATTCTTTAATTATACAATTTAAACTTTTAAGTTGAAAATCATAATTAATAATCTGCTCAAATATACCTATATTTTGTTTTATAGTTTTTTTCTTGGTTTTATTATAAAACTCAGGATTAGACGAATATATTACCTTAGGTTTACATATTTTCGCAATATAATCTCTATGAGTTTTTATTTCTAATCTTAGTATATCTTGACCTTTATTAATATTTATTATATCACTGTTGTAGTAATTTTCTGTTATGATTTCAGGTCTATTAGATTTAATTTCTCTTAATTTTAAATAGAATTTAACTACACGCTTCCTATTATTTAAATGTTCCCCACTAGAAAAGTATATGGTACCATCTTCTTCATATATACGATTAAGTTTAAATGAATGTGTTTTATCTATTTTAGTTATGACATTATACAATGCCTTGATTTCAGATTTATCTCTAATGATATTGATGTTGTTTTCAAACGTAGAAACTTTCCAAAAACGTATATGTGGTGCATATTTTAAATCTATTATACCAACTAAATTATCCTGTAGTTTTTCAAAAACCTCTTGTAAATTGAAGCAAAAAACAGAGCTAATATTATCATTTTCAATAAGTTTAGCAACGTTAAATTTTATACTAAGAGTACCTCCTTGTGAAAAAGGTTTATAGCTTAAATGTGTTCCTTGTACAGTAATCTTATAAGAAATTAAGTATTTGTTATTGTTATCGAAATATTGCCACCCTGATAATCCGTATTTAAATAACTTAGAATCCATATATTTTACGTTATGTAGATAACACTTAATAGCATCTATTGCCATTAGTATATTCACCTCCTTATAACATAATACTAATGTTACCACCCCATTAAAAATAGGGTGGTAACATTGAAATTGCAATAACTATAGGATATATAGAAATTATGATATGGTATATACTATATTGTAGTGCAGGCTTAATCAATCTTTTTCATATTTATAGATTGATTAGCTTTTAATTCTTCAACAACACTAGGGAATGTACTTGCAATATATTCTAATAAATATTCAAATATATTAAATAGTTTATCCTCATTTAATATATTTAAAGCATCCATAAAAAAAGCACTAATAATTGGATCATCTGCTATTTTAGAATTTAAAAGTTGTTTTATATATTGAGTAGATTTAAGATGGTCTATATTATTAGATTCTATATAGTCATTTAATAATTTGATAGAAGTATTAAGTCTATTAGCTGATATTTTTGTATTATGAATAAATCTTTTAGATTTTATGTAGAAATTTATGTAATCAATCTCTGTACCAGATATGTAATCAAGATTTCTATCAATGAAATTCGATTTGTTTTTATTAAATTCAGTATTATCGTGAGTCATTGAGGATTTAATTAGATCAGAGATTTGTTTATCGTAATGACTAAAATCAAAATTATTGAATTTAACTATATCTAAGTCTGCTATAGCTTTTATTAGTTTATGAACAGTATCGAATGAAGGATTTTTAATTCTACCTGTTTCAAACCTAGTAATATTGTTAGCAGATACTCCTGCTTTTTCACCCAGCTCCTCAGCTGATATACCTTCTGCATTTCTGATATCTCTTACACATTTAGCTAAATCGGACATATTTATTTCCATAGATTATCCTCCTTTGTTCTTTTAAAACATAGTATAACATAAAACTAATAAAATACAAATAAGTATTTAATAATACATAAATGAATATTGGCTATTGACTTATGAGTTTAAAAGATTTAGAATAAAGTTACGAAGTTCACATAAGCACTTGGATGTTCTTATGTGAATGAAAAGGAGGGTTATTATGTATATTGATCAAAAAAATGTATTAGGAGTTATAGAAGAAAGAAAAAATCTCAAGATATCCATAGAAGAAATGGCTGAAAAATTAAATCTGCCAGTGGGTCTTTTGAAGAAATTTGAGGATGGGAAAGAGTTGGAATATGACAATCTTATTAAAAAATCATATGAAATAGTTCTTAATAAACATAAGTTGAATATAGAATTAGTAAAATGTAATTTAATTTTAAACCATTATAGATGGAATGGTGATTATTAAAATTATATAAATTGAATTATATTAAATAACAGAAGAAATTTAGAAAATACAAGGGGGATAAGTATGAAAGATATTACAAAAGCTGTTTATTCTGTACCAGAGGCTGCAGAAGTTCTGGGTATAAGTCGAACACTTGCTTACTGTTTAGCTAATGAAGGAGAATTACCAGTATTAAAATTAGGAAAAAGGAAGGTAATTCCTAAAATTGCTCTTGAAAAAATGTTAGGTAGTATAACAAACGAATGTGAAAGGAAGGTGTCTGAAATTGAGCAGCGCTGGTTATAACAATTATTTGAAATTATATGAAAAGCTTAAATAAAAAGGATATTACTGGAATATATATTATAAATAAAATATAGGTTTAATTGTTAATTAATGAACCTCTGTAGGTGGCGAAAGCTTGGTATAGATTGGTATGAATAAGAAGGAAAAATTAAATACAATCAAATATGAATGCCAGAAGAGTATTTAGAATATCAATGTATTCAAATAGATTCTATTAGGCTATAATAACCACCTCTTTATGGGGTGGAATTTTATTATAGAAATCAAGGAGGTAAAATACGTGGCTAAGAAAAGAGGAAATGGAGAAGGAACCATTACGAAAAGACCGGATGGCAGGTATATGGGGCAGCTGTCTTTAACTGATCCTGCAACAGGTAAAAGGAAGAGGAAAACTGTTTATGGAAAAACTAAGAAAGAGGTAATGGAGAAGATAAATAAAATTAAATATGAATTACAAACAGGTATCTATACTGGAGAAAATGATATTACCATTAAGGATTGGGTGTTGACTTGGTTAAATGAATATAAAAAGAATAGCTTAAAAAAAGGTACTTATACAAATTATCACACATATACAAATAATCATATAATCCCTAATATAGGAGATGTCAAGATACAGGATTTAAGAGCAGATCATATTCAAAGTATGTATAATAAGCTTCTTGAGAGTGGTAGGAAGAATCCTAGTAAAATACAAAGTAAAGGATTATCCCCTACAACTATTAAGCGTATTCATATAATAATAAATGCATCATTGAAGCAGGCATTGAAAAATGGACTTATAAATAAAAATGTAGCTGAAGCTGTAACGGTTCCAAAACAAATTAAACAAGAAATACAACCTTTATTAAAGGAAGAAATACAAAAGTTTTTGGAAGTAGCAAAAGAGGATAGGCTTTATGCAGCATTTTTATTAGAATGTGGAACGGGATTAAGAAGGGGAGAGTTATTAGGATTAAAATGGGAAGATATAGATTTTAAGAAAAGAACACTTCAGGTTAGAAGGAGTTTAGTTATTCAGTACTATGTTAATGCAGCAGAAGAAGGAAAAAAATCTACAGCAGTAGAATTTGAAACACCAAAAACTGATAAGTCAAAAAGAACAATATCAATACCACTAAATATAATAAAGGAATTAATAATTCATAGAAGAAAACAAAATGAAGAAAAGCTGATGCAAGGTAAGTATTATAATAATGAAGATCTATTATTTTGTAATATTAATGGAACCAGATATCATCCTATAACTTTAACATCAAGGTTTAAGAGGATGCTAAAAAAAGCAGGGGTGAAAGATGCAAGATTTCATGATTTAAGACATTCGGTTGCAACACTGCTTTTAGAGGAAAATGTACATCCAAAGGTTGTTCAGGAAGTATTAGGGCATAGTACAATAACTACAACACTAGATATTTATTCTCATGTTTCGCTGGATAAGAAAGAAGAAGCTGCTGCAAAACTTAATATTATATTCAAATAGAAAAACACCTCCAAAGTTGATTTAGAGGTGCTTTTTTATCCGTTGCAGTAAAGTGGCAGTAAATCATTAAATTACTGTTTAATAGACTTATCAAACAACTTTTTAAAATGTTGATATCAAGCCGTTTGTGAGTGATATCTATTTGTTTTTATTTTTAATATTATTTACACGTTAAATCTGAATAATATAACGTCTCCATCTTTAACTATATATTCTTTTCCCTCAAGTCTAACAAGACCCTTTTCTTTAGCGGCACTCATAGTTCCTACAGTAACTAAATCATTAAATGCTATAGTCTCTGCTCTTATGAATCCTCTTTCGATATCTGAATGAATCTTTCCGCCAGCTTCAGGAGCCTTAGCACCCATCTTTACAGTCCAAGCTCTAACCTCTTTTGGTCCAGCAGTTAAATAACTGATAAGTCCAAGTAAAGAATAAGAAGCCGTTATAAGCTTATCAAGACCAGATTCATTAAGACCTAAGTCGGCTAAGAATTCTTTCTTCTCATCTTCTTCAAGTTCAGAAATTTCAGCTTCTATTTGAGCACAAGCAACTACTACTAAAGCATTTTCTAAAGTTGCAAATTCTCTAACTTTTGCAACCATTGGATTATCAGCAGCTTCATCAGCAAGCTCATCTTCACATACATTAGTAACGTATATTACAGGCTTTGAAGTTAAAAGATTTAATTGCTTAACAAAAGTTTGCTCATCGTCTGTAAATTCCATAGTTCTTATACACTTATTGTCTTCTAAAGTATCTTTTAATCTATTCACTAAGTTAAGCTCAGACATAAGAGATTTATCAGCTTTTGCAGCCTTTTGAGTTTTTTGGATTCTTCTTTCAAGTATCTCAATATCAGAGAATATTAATTCAAGGTTTATTGTCTCTATATCTCTTAGAGGATCTACAGAACCGTCAACGTGAACTACGTTAGGATCTTCAAAGCAACGTACAACATGAATTATTGCCTCAACCTCTCTTATATGAGATAAGAACTTGTTACCAAGACCTTCTCCCTTACTAGCTCCACGAACAAGACCTGCTATATCGCAAAACTCTATCGCTGTAGGAACTACTTTTTGAGAATCATATATTTCTTTTAATTTATGTAATCTTTCATCTGGAACTGAAACAACACCAACGTTAGGCTCTATAGTACAGAATGGGTAGTTTGCTGATTCTGCACCAGCTTGAGTTATAGCATTAAATAAAGTACTTTTTCCAACGTTAGGTAAACCAACTATACCTAATTTCATATGAATCTTCCTCTCGTTCATTAGTTATCAACTAGTTTTTGTAAAAAACTTTAAAACATACAGAGTTATTATAACTTATATAAGCTATACGTGCAACCAAAACAAACATTGAAAAAGTTTAGACTATACTGTTTAGAATTTCCTGAAAAATATAAAATTACTTACATTATTTTATACAAAAAAGAAAAAACTATTAAAAAGGATGTGATATTTTGAATAGAAGATATATTTTTTATATGCTTATAGTGTTAATGTTTATTATTTCTGGATGTGCTTCGACTTCAAATAATGATTCTATGGGAAGTGCTGTAGATATAGAACAAGATATATCTAAAATACAATATATAGGTAATTGTAATGTACTATGTACTAACACTACGGCACTTATCAACATAGACTTTAGAAATCAGAATGATATGAATTATATTAACCAACAATCACTTAAAAAAAGTATAAAAGATATAGTAAAGCATGAAAATTCAGATATAAAAAACATATTTATAACGTCTGATCAAAATATATCAAAAAAAATCCAAACTATATCTGAAAATGCAGATAAAGGTAAAAGTGTAGATTTGAAATGGGAGATACAAAATATAGTCAATAATTTTATACCAAATGTTTAGAAGAACAGAAAAACTTCTGTTCTTTATTTTTGAAAGTACTCATAATTTTATAAGTAAGTAAAAATATTCTTATATACATAAGAAATTATATGATTTTGAATATAAGGATAACGCTGATTAAAGAACTAAATTTGCAACTATTTTGAGCAACGGAGCCCGTTAGGACTCGTTAGCGACATGAGCCATGCGTTATCATGAATTTAATATACTTATAAAAATGTGGGTGATGAGGTTGTTAAAAAAAATAATATTGGGATTATGTTTTTTTTGTATATTCGTATTAGATGGATTTTTAGAAAGGGTATGTATAGGACTATTTGCTATTTGTATTTACAATATAATATCAAATAAGGATACGGAGTTTTTGATTACAAGCTTTATTATATCTTATTTTATACTCAATCTTATTATAATAATGTTTTTTCAACAAGATGTAAATATGAAAAGCTTGGAATTATCTGATAAGGCACAATCTAAAAAAGCTATAGTTTTAGTATATGATGGAGAGGATAGAAGGTATAACTTAAGTCAAAGAGCAAAAGAAATCTACTATAGAGATAGTATATATTCGTTTTTTAATATGACGTATAATCTCTATAAATATAAAGATGCGTATGAAAATTTAGGATCTAGCCAATTTAAGGATAACGCGAATATTTTAAGAAAAAAACTATCTAAAAAATTAAATAATGAGTACACAATAGTAAACAGTAATTTGTATACAGATAATTATATAGAGGATACATTGATAGACTTGGTAAATAGAGGGTACAAAGATATAATATTATGTCCTATGTTTTTGACTGAAGGCAAGGACTACGATTTGTTGAAAAAGAGGATAGATAATTTAGGTATATTAAAGTATGAGATAAATATAAGTATGACTGATTTGTTTTGGAATTCAAGGTCGCTTGCTACTTGTTATAAGGAAGAAATTATAAGAAGTATAAGTGATAGTAATAAGACTATAGGGATTATTTTAGTTGGACTTGAGAAAAAGAACAACTTAAATCAAGATATACTTTTTAGAGAAAAGATAAAAAAATACCTCTCCTATGAAAAAAATTATGATATAAAAGTAAAATTACCTCTTTTAGAAAATCATAAAAAGGATATAATAAAAGCAGGAGATGAATTACTAGAATATGGTATAGATCGTTTATATTTGGTTATGCCAACTGCATTATTTGAAAACATATATATAAGATCTTTTGGAGAATATATACTTAAAAAGCTAGATATACCTGATGGAACTGGATTTTATTACATAGGACCATTTAATGAAAATGAGGTATTCGTAGATGAACTTTATAAAAAAATAAAATTAATAGATAATGAAGGAGGTAAATAATTTGCACAACGTAGAAAGAATAAATTTAGGAGATAAAATAAACTTAACATTTATAGGTGTAGATAAATTTAAGACTAATTTGATCAGTGTCTATATGCAAAGACCACTTGATAAAAAAGAAGTTACTAAAAATGCTTTGCTACCTAATATACTTAAAAGTGGGAGCAATAAATTTAAAAGCCAGAGAGAGATATCTAAGAAATTAGACGACTTATATGGAGCTGGAGTTTATGCTGATGTAGCTAAAAAAGGAGATATGCAAATACTTAGCTTTAAGATGTCTATAACAGATGAAATGTACTTAGATGAAGAAATACTTAAAGAAAGCTTACTGTTTTTAAATGATATGATAAACGATCCTTTAGTAGAAAATGGAGGATTTAATAAAGCGTATGTAGATATAGAAAAGAATAATTTGAGTGATAAAATAAAGGCTAGAATAAATGATAAAAGCAGATATGCACTTGAAAGATGTATTGAAGAAATGTGCAAGGATGAAAAATTCAGTATATACGAATACGGATATGAAGAAGATCTATATTCAATAGATGAAAAAAACTTGTATGATCATTATAAAAATATAATGAAGACATCTCCTATAGATATAGTTGTTGCAGGAAATTTAGATGAAGACAGAATTTTAGAGTATATAAAAAGCATATTTAAATTCGAAAGAGAAAATGTGATAGATGTAGGCACGGATAAGAATATCGATAAGGTAGATTCTATTAAGAATGTAATAGATAAGATGGATATTACGCAGGGTAAGATAACACTAGGATATAGAACAAATGTAGATTATAAAGATGATAAATATTATTCTTTAATGGTGTATTCTAGTATATTAGGAGGAGGACCTCATTCTAAACTGTTCGTAAATGTAAGAGAAAAAGAGAGCTTATGCTATTATGTTTATTCTATGATAGAAAAGTATAAATCTATAATGTTTATATCATCTGGAATAGAAATAGATAAGTACGATAAGGCGATAGAACTTATAGGTGAACAGCTTGAAAAAATCAAAAGATCTGATATTTCTGAGGAAGAGATAAGGAATAGTAAAAATTCTATAATAAACTCTATAAAGTCTGTTAGAGACAGTCTGAATTCTCTTTCTGATTTTTATTATAGTCAAGGTATGAGTGAGGTTAATGAAAATTTAGATAGTATAATGAAGAAGATAGAAAATGTTGAAATTAAAGATGTTGTAGATGTATCTCATGATATAACACTAGATACTGTGTATTTTTTAAGAAACTAAAGGAGGCGTAAAAATATGAAAAAAATAGTAAATGATATATTAAAAGAAGAACTATACTATGATAAATTAGATTGTGGATTAGAAGTGTTTTTTATGCCTAAAGAGGGATTTAGTAAAAAATACGCTGTGTTTGCTACTAATTATGGATCGAATGAACTTGAATTTATACCTATAAATGAAAACGAAAAAATCAAGGTAAACGAGGGAATAGCTCACTTTTTAGAGCATAAAATGTTTGAACAGCCAGATGGTGGTAATGCATTTGATAAATTCTCTTTACTTGGAGCAAGTGCAAATGCTTATACTAATTTCACTATGACAGCTTATTTATTTTCAGCGACAGATAATTTCTATGAATCCTTAGATCACTTGATAGATTATGTTCAAACTCCTTATTTTACGGATGAGAATGTAGAAAAGGAAAAAGGGATTATTGCACAGGAAATAAAGATGTATGATGATAATGCAGATTGGAAAGTATACTTTAATACATTAAAGGCTATGTATATAAATCACAATACTAGAATAGATATTGCCGGAAGTGTAGATAGTATATATAAGATAGACAAGGAAGAACTGTATAAGTGTTATAACACATTCTACAATCCTTCTAATATGGCTTTATTCGTTGTTGGAGATTTAGATATTGATAAGGTAATGGAGACTATTAATAAAGCTATAAAGCCTAAGGATACTCTTGATAATATAAAGACATTTAAGGAAGAAGAACCAAATGAGGTTAATCAAAAAGAAATAGTAGAAAATTTATCTGTTTCTATTCCTCTGTTCAATATAGGCATAAAGGATTTGGATGTTAATGTGAGCGGAAATGATCTTCTTAAAAAAGAAATATGCACAGAAATAATACTAGATATGATACTTAAAAAAGGAAGTAGTGTATATGAAAAGCTTTATTTAAGTGGACTTATTAACCAAAACTTTGGCTGTGATCATGTATCACAAATAGATCATGGATACACTATAGTAGGTGGAGAATCTAAAGATCCTCATAAAGTTAGAGATATTGTGTTTGAGTATATAAATAAATACAAACAAGACGGCCTTAATAAAGAAGATTTTGATAGAATAAAGAAAAAGAAAATAGGAATGTTTTTAAAGTATTTTGATTCAGTAGAATTTATCGCAAATAATTTTATATCTTATCATTTTAGGGATATAAACTTTATAGACTATTTAGAGGTGTTGAAGTCTGTAACCTTTGAAGATGCAAGTGATAGATTTAATAAACATTTTGATGAAAAGTATTCTGTTATGTCAATAATAAATCCTAAATAATAACCTAAAAATAGATATTGTGGTATAATAAAAGCTAGGTTTAACCTAGTTTTTATTTTTTTTAATCAACGGAGCCCGTAGGACTCGTTGGCGACATGAGCTATGGGGTAGCATAAAGCGAATTTTTTATTTTTTTGGAGGTGTTTTGCATGGATCCTATTGCGTTTACTATATTTGGACTAGATGTTAGATGGTATGGTGTGTTAATATCTACAGGGATAATGATAGGTATGGTACTGGCGCTTAAAGAAGCTAAAAGAGTAGGTATAAATGAAGATAAATTATTAGATTTATTCTTAATAGCGATTCCCTGTTCTATAATTGGGGCAAGAACGTATTATGTTATATTTAACTGGGGTATATATAAGGGCGATATATATGAAATGATAAATATTAGAGGCGGAGGACTTGCTATACATGGAGCTATAATAGCTGCTGTTTTAGTTGGATATATATATTGTAGAGATAAGGATTTGGATTTTCTAAAAATACTAGATTTAACTGCACCAAGTCTTGCGATTGGGCAAGCTATAGGAAGATGGGGAAATTTCATAAACCAAGAAGCTTATGGTAGACCTACTGACCTTCCTTGGGCAATTAATGTTAATGGAATTAATGTACATCCAACTTTCTTATATGAGTCTATTTGGGACTTTTGTTTGTTCTTATTTTTGATGTGGCTTAGAAAAAATAAGAAATACGATGGGAATGTGTTTGTATATTATGCTATTATATATTCTGTTGGAAGATTCTTTATTGAAGGTCTTAGAATAGATAGCTTGATGATTGGACCTCTTAGAATGGCTCAGGTCATAAGTTTAGTAACAATAGCTGTAGGTATTATTATTCATTTTGCATTTATGAATAAAAAAAAGAAAAATATTTGATAGATATAAATATTAGGAGGAAAAAATGGAATTTAATCACGTATCAGTATTATTAGATGAATGTATAGAAAATTTAAATATAAAACCTGATGGAGTATATGTTGACGGTACTCTAGGAGGGGCAGGACATTCTAGCGAAATAGCAAAAAAACTTGGAGAGAACGGAATGTTAATAGCATTTGATCAAGATATAAATGCTATTACTGTTGCTAAAGAAAGACTTAAGGATTATGAAGGTAGGGTTAAGTTTGTACACTCTAATTTTGTTAATTTAAAAGATGAGCTTGAAAAGATAGGAGTAGATCATATTGATGGTATATTGATGGACCTTGGAGTATCATCTCACCAATTAGATGAAAGAGAAAGAGGTTTTTCTTATATGCAAGATGCAGATCTTGATATGAGAATGGATGTTAGAAATCCTCTTACAGCTGAGTATATAGTTAACAACTACAGCGAAGATGAGCTTGATAGAATTATAAAATTATACGGTGAGGAAAACTGGTCTAGAAGAATTGCAAAGTTTATAGTTGAATTAAGAGAAGAAAATCATATAAAGACTACTGGGGAATTGGTTGATATTATAAAAAGAGCTATACCTAAAAAAGCAAGAATAGATGGACCACACCCTGCTAAAAGAACGTTTCAAGCTTTAAGGATTGCAGTTAATGATGAACTTGATATAATAGACAAAACTATAGAGGATGCAGCAAGTATTATGAATCCTAAAGGAAGAATATGCGTTATAACATTCCACTCTCTTGAGGACAGAATAGTAAAGAACGTATATAAAAAATTATATACAGATTGCATATGTCCGACAGAACTTCCTATATGTCAATGCGATGAGGAAAGAATAGTTAAGATAATAACTAGAAAACCTATAATTCCAACGGATAATGAAGTAGAAGTTAATCCGAGATCTAGAAGTGCTAAATTAAGAGTTGCTGAAAAAATATAATTTATTATTGAGAGTATTAGAACTCTTAGATTTAGGATAAGGGGGAAAGTATGGATAAAAAAGGGGCAGTAAGTTTAAATGAATATAAGAAAAAAAAGAAGAAGAAATTAAAGAAAAAATATCAAATCAATAATATAAACAAACTTAAAAATAAAAAATCTAGAAATAAAAGAAAAACCCTGGTTTACATTGTGTTTGTTGCAATTGTATTATCCATAGTAATAACCTTTATGTATAGATATGCTGTTATATCTGGGCTTAGATACGATATGACTTCTTTGGATAAAGAACTCAAAAACAAAAAAAATGAAAAAAAACAGTTGGATTTGAATTTAGATGAACTAAGCAGAAGTGGATTCATAGAAAAAGATGCCCAAGAGAGGCTTAATATGAATTATCCAACTGAAGAACAAACTGTTTATATAAATATTGATTGATGATAAGGGGGGGAGCTTTTGTCTAAATCTAATATGAGTTATAAAAGTAGATTGATGATTGTGTTATTTGTGGTGTGTTTTCTGTTTTTATGTTTAATTGTAAGGTTTGGATACTTACAATTGGTAAAAGGCGTTTGGCTAAAAGAGAAGGCTTTATCTCAACAGACAAAGGATGTCTCGGTAGAAGCAAAAAGAGGAACTATATACGATAGAAAAGGAAAAGAACTTGCGCTAAGTCTTACTAAATATACTGTTTGGGCAGAACCATCTAAAATGATATCTTCAAATAAAGAAGATTTAAGAGAAGATTATGCAAATGTTCTTGCTGAGGTATTAGAAGAAGATAAAAATGCTATTTTAGATGAACTAAATTCTGATAAGAGCATTGTAAGAGTAAAAAGATGGATAGATTTTGATAAGATAGAAGAATTAAAGAAGCATAAACTAAGGGGCGTATGGACAGTCAAAGATAATAAGCGATTTTATCCTTATGGAAACTTTGCATCTCATGTGATTGGACATGTTTCATCTGAAAATTCGGGAATGGCGGGTATAGAAAATAAATACGACAAAGATCTAAGAGGTCTTCCTGGTAGAAACATAATAAGCACCGATGTATCGGGAAGAGAAATTCCATATGGAAATGGCAAATACAATGAGCCAAAGGATGGGATGAATATAGTTTTAACTATTGATGAAATTATTCAACATTATGCAGAAGCTGCGGTAGACAAAGCTTTAATAGACACTAATGCTAAAAAAGTTCATGCGATAGTTATGGACCCTAAAACTGGTGAAATTTTGTCTATGGTATCAAAACCAGATTATAATCCTAATACTCCTAGAACACCGGCATACCCTGTATATCAACAACGTATGGATTCGGGAGAAGACCAACTTAATGTATTGATGGATATGTGGAGAAATCCTATGGTAAACGATATATATGAGCCGGGGTCCACTTTTAAGTTGCTAGTAGCGGCATCTGCACTAGAAGAAGATGTTGTAAAGGCTCATGAAAAATTTCATGATAAAGGATATATTATGGTTGCAGATAGAATGATAAAGGATGCAGGTTATCCCAAAAGTCATGGTGAAGAAACTTTTGCTGAAGCTATACAAAATTCATGTAACCCGGTGTTCGTACAAGTTGGTCAACGACTAGGTCTTGATAAATTATATGAATATATACAAGCTTTCGGAGTTACAGAAAAAACTGGTATAGATTTACCGGGTGAGGGAAAGGGAATTACATATAATAAAAAAGATGTAGGTCCTGTAGAACTTGCAACTATGTCATTTGGACAAGGTATATCTATAACTCCTATACAATTAATAACAGCTGTTTCATCTATAGCTAATGATGGAAAGCTTATGAAACCTAAGGTGGTTAAAGAGTTTATAGATAGTAATGGAGAAGTTGTTAAAAGATTTGAACCTGAACAAATCAGAAATGTAATATCTGAGGATACTTCTAAGTTGCTCAGACATATAATGGAAAATGAAGTTAAACAAGGTGGAGGTAAAAACGCCTACCTATCAGGTTATCATGTTGGAGGAAAAACGGGAACTGCTCAAAAGGTTATAAATGGAAAATATGCACCTGGAAAATACATATCTTCTTTCGTTGGTATAGCTCCGGTGGATAATCCAAAAGTTGTGGTTTTAGTGGTTGTAGATGAACCAAATGTAAAAAGTTATTATGGAGGAAGTGTAGCAGCTCCGGTTGTTAAGGATATTATATATAATACTTTGAGATATTTAAATATAAAGCCTGTTTATACAGAAAAAGAAAAGCAAGAGCTTATAAAAGAAGAGACTATAGTTCCAGAGGTTAGAAACTCGACTCTTCAAGATGCTGGAAAAATATTATTAAATAATAAGCTCAACTTTACGATAGAACCTAATATGAACGTAAATGGAGATGAACAAATTATAGATATGTTTCCAAAGCCAGGTTCTAAAATACCAGTAGAATCAAATGTAATACTATACGTAAAAGGGAAAAATGGGAATAATATGGTCAATGTGACAAATGTTGAAGGGAAAACTATAAAAGAAGTTTCGAATATATTTGAGGGTTTAGGCATAAAGCTTAAGGCAATAGGAAATGGAAAGGCAGTAACTCAAAATCCAGCTGCAAATACTCAAGTAGAATCAAACTCTATAGTCACAGTACAATTTGAATAAAAAATTCGTCTAGTTGCTAACGCACTGGCTCACGTCGCCAACGATCCCTACAGGCCTCCGTTCTCAAAATTCACATGCGTTCATGATGCCAACAAGTCTCACGACTCTGTTGCTTAAAATAGTTGCAAGTGTAGTTCTTCCATCAATGTTATCCAAAAGTTGGAATTAATATGATTTATTATAGAGTAAAAAAGATATGCGGTATTACGCATATCTTTTTTTTATTATGAATAATAATTATAATGAAAAGCATGATTTTAATATAGGTGATTAGTATATTTGTAATACGAAGGGGGATAGGTCTTTGTCTAGATTTGGGGTTAAGACTAAAAAGAGGCTGGTATTCATATTGATAATGGTGTCGTTGATATTTATATTATTAGTATCTAGGATAGGATATTTATTATTAGTAAAAGGAGACTGGTTAAAAGAAAAAGCAATAGCACAACAAACAAGAGATATTCCTATAGAATCAAAGAGGGGGACTATATACGATAGAAAAGGAAAAGAACTTGCAGTTAGTATAACTAAGAGTACGGTATGGGCTAAGCCATCTGAGATAAAGGATAAAAAGGAAATAGCTAAAGAACTATCTATGATACTTGAAGAGGAAGAAGATGAAATATACAAAAAAATTAGTAAGAGAGTAGCTCTTGTAAAGGTTAAAAGATGGATAGAGGATGATCAGGCATCACAGATAAGAAAGTTGAAAATGAAGGGCATATGGATAGCAGAGGATAATAAAAGATATTATCCATATGGAAATTTTGCAGCGCATATATTAGGTCATGTATCTCCTGATAATGAAGGGGTATCTGGACTTGAGCTTAAATACAATAAGGATTTAAAAGGTTTTTCAGGACGATTAGTTATAAGTACAGATGCATCGGGTAGAGAAATTCCAAGGGGAAGTGAAAAATACCATGAACCTAAAGATGGGTCGGGAATGGTTCTTACAGTGGATGAAACTATACAACATTATGCCGAAAAAGCAGTAGAAAAAGCTCTTATTATAAATAAGGCTAAAAGAGTACATGTAATAGTTATGCAGCCAAAGACGGGGGATATATTGGCGATGGTATCAAAACCTGATTATGATCCTAATAATTATAGAACACCTATATATAAAAGCTTTGAAGACGAACTAAATCAATACAGTGAAAAGGATAAGATAAAAGGATGGTTTAAGATGTGGAGAAATCCAATAGTAAATGATACCTATGAACCGGGATCTACATTCAAACTTATAACATCGGCAGCTGGACTTGAAGAGGGAGTTGTAACTCCTGATGATGAGTTTTATGATAAAGGATTCATTATGGTAGGAGGAAGAAGAATAAAATGCTGGAGACATTATAGACCTCATGGACAGGAAACATTTACTGAAGCTGTTCAAAATTCATGCAACCCTGTATTTGTAGAGGTTGGTCAAAGATTAGGAGTTAAAAACCTATATAAATATATAAAGGCATTTGGTCTTACTACCAAAACGGGTATAGACCTTCCGGGAGAAGAGAATGGTCTTGTATACAATGAGAAAAATGTAGGGCCAGTAGAGCTGGCTACAATATCTTTTGGTCAAAGTATATCTGTAACGCCTATACAACTTATAACTGCTGTAAGTTGTATAGCAAATGATGGGCAACTTATGAAACCGAGAATAGTAAAGGAATTTATAGATAATAAGGGCAATGTTGTAAAAAACATAGACCCTAAGATGGTCAGAAGAGTAATTTCCCAGGAAACATCGAAAACATTAAGAGGTATAATGGAATCTGTTGTGTCAGAGGGATCGGGTAGAATAGCTTATATAGAAGGATATCATGTTGGAGGTAAAACTGGAACGGCACAAAAGGTTATAGATGGAAGGTATGCAAATGGGAGATATATTACATCGTTTGTTGGAATAGCTCCAGCGTCAAATCCTGAAATAGCGGTGCTTGCTATATTAGATGAGCCTAATGGAGAAACACAGTTTGGTAGTACAACTGCAGGTCCTATAGTTAAAGAGGTGATTTATAATACTTTGAAATATTTAGATATAAAGCCTGATTATACAGAAGAAGAAAAAGTTGATTTTGTAAAAAAAGAAGTGAGTGTTCCTGAGATTAGAAATATAAAACTTAAGGATGCAGGCAAAATTTTAGAAGAGAAAAATTTTAAATTTACGGTTGAGCCTAATATATATGCAACTGGAGAAGAAAAGGTTATAGATGTATTTCCAAAGCCAGGGGTTAAGGTGTTTGAAGAATCTAATATAATACTTTATACTAAGCCAAATAATAAAGGGAATGAGAATATAATAAAGGTAATAGTTCCGGATCTAACTGGAAAAACTGTGAAGGAATGTGATGATGTTTTGAAAAAACTAGGATTGAAATTGAAACCGATAGGATCTGGGGTTGCTATATCGCAAGATAAACAGCCGAATGCAGAATTGAATGTAAATTCTATAATTACTGTTGAGTTTAAATAAACTATTAAAAACAGATAAAGTGTTATATAATTAAAAAGGCAATGTATTTTTGTATGCATTGTCTTTTCTAATGAAGTTTATTTTATATATTTTGAAAGGGGCACTAATATGTTGTTAAGAGATTTGATAAAGGATTTAGATACTGTCGATATTAAAGGTAATATTGACATTAATATAGAGGATATAAACTATGATTCGAGGAAATTAAAAAAAAATAGTTTATTTATTTGTATTAAGGGATTTAGCATGAATGGACATGAGTTCATATCTAATGCTATTGAAAAAGGAAGTATAGCTTTTTTAGTAGAAGAAGATGTTTACATACAAGGATATACGTTTATAAGGGTTGAAGATACGAGAAAAGCCATGGCTAAAATAGCTTCTAATTTTCACAATAATCCAACTGAAGAATTAAATTTAATAGGTGTTACAGGTACAAATGGAAAGACAACTATAACTCACCTCACAAAAGAAATTTTTGAATATAATAATCAAAAAACAGGTCTTATAGGAACTATAAAGAATGTAATAGGTAATGAAGAAATAGTTGCGTCAAGAACTACTCCAGAGAGTGTTGAACTTCAGGGATATTTTAGAGAAATGCTTGATAAGAATATAAATAATTGTGTTATGGAAGTTTCGTCGCACTCGTTAGAACTTAAAAGAGTTGATGAATGCGAATTTAAGTTTGGTATATTTACAAATTTAACTGAAGAGCACCTTGATTTTCATACAGACATAGATGAATATAGAAGAGCAAAGGAAAAGTTATTTCACAAGACAACTCTTGGTAATATTATAAATTTAGATGATGATGGTGGTAAAAAAATATATGAATCTATAAAAAAATTAAAAACGCCTATAACAACATATGCTATAGAAGAAGAAGCAGATATTATGGCGAAAGATATAAAAATATATTCAAGTGGAATTGAATATAAATTAATAACACCGAAATATCAAATGAATATAAAAACGCCTATACCGGGAAGGTTTTCCGTATACAATTCACTAGCAGTGATAGCTTTATGTTATTTAATGGATATACCAAAAGAAATTATAGCTGAAAGCTTATATAATACAAAAGGGGTATCTGGAAGATTTGAAAGCGTTGACACAGGCAAAGGGTTTAGCGTGATAATAGATTATGCGCATACCCCTGATGCACTTGAAAACGTATTAACAACTGCTAAGGAATTTGTAAAGGGAAATATAATAACAGTATTTGGATGTGGCGGAGATAGAGATAAGACAAAGAGGCCTTTGATGGGAAAAATTAGTCAGAAACATTCTGATTATATAGTTATAACAAGTGATAATCCTAGAACAGAAAATCCAGAAGATATAGTAAATGATATTTTAAATGGAATAGATATAAACGATTCAAACTACAAGGTTGTACTAGATAGAAAAGAAGCTATAAAACATGCAGTAAATAATGCTGAAGATGGAGATGTAGTAATTATAGCAGGCAAAGGGCATGAAAATTACCAGATTATAGGCAAAGAAAAAATACATTTCGATGATAAAGAGATAGTTGAAGAAATATTAGTAAAGGAGTAGAATGTGAAAATGATAAGTATAAATGAAATACTTAATAATTTAAATACAAGGCTTGTAAAAGGAAATAAAGACACTTTAATAAAAAACATAAGTATAAATAGCAAAAATATAGACATGGAATGTATGTTTATTCCTTTGATCGGAGAAAAATTTGATGCACATAATTTTGTTTATGATGCATACGAAAATGGATGTAAAACATTTCTGAAAGATAAAAACCATAATTTAGATTTTAATGGTGAAGATGTAAATATTATAGAAGTTGATGATACAACTAAGGCTTTAGGAGATATAGCTAGATTATATAAAGAAAAGTTTTTAATAAACTACGTAGCAGTTACCGGTAGTACAGGTAAGACTACTACTAAAGATATGATATATAGTGTATTATCTAACAAATATAACACATTAAAAACAGAGGGTAACTTAAACAATCACATAGGACTTCCGTTAACTATATTTAAGCTTAAAGATAAACATCAATGTGCCATACTTGAAATGGGAATGTCTTCATTTGGCGAAATAGAATATCTATCAGACATAGTAAATCATAAAATAGCTGTAATATCTAATATAGGGCTTTCTCATATAGAAAATTTGGGATCTCAAGAAGGTATATTAAAGGCAAAACTTGAAATAACTAAAAACTTTACTAAAGAAAATACTCTTATAATAAATGCAGATGATGAGTACTTGAAAACTTTAAAAAATAAAGAATTAAACTATAAATTAAAAACATTTGGATTTGGAAAAGACAATGATTTATATTGCGTTGAATACAAAATGTATGAAACGGGGATAGATTTTGAATGTATAGTTCATAATCAAAAAGAAGAGTTTTTTATTCCGGCAAGAGGTAAGCACAATATATATAATGCAATGGCAGCTATATTGACTGGAATTGAGCTAGGACTTAGCATGGATCAAATAAAAAAAGGGCTCTTGAATTTTAAAAATGGCAAAATGAGACTTGATATATTAAAGACAGATTCATTTGAAATAATAAATGATGCTTATAATGCAAGTCCAGATTCTATGAAGGCAGCTCTTAACATACTTGGTGAATATAAACAAAATAGAAAAATAGCTATACTTGGAGATATGCTTGAAATGGGAGAATACGCAAAGAATGGTCATGAATTAGTAGGGGAATATGCAATGGGGAATTCTGATCTAATAATAACTGTTGGAAAAGATTCGAAGCATATAGGAAATGGTGCAATAAAAAAAGGATTTGACGTACAGAATGTAATTCACTTCGATAGTAACTTAAAAGTTATAGAATATCTAAAGCATATATTAGAAAAAGATGACGTTGTTTTAATAAAAGGCTCAAGAGGGATGAGAATGGAAGAAATAGTTGATTTTTTAAATAGTTATAAAATCTAATTATTTCAAAAAGAAAGTTTAAAACGCGAGAGGAGTTTATAAAATGGTTGATATACAACATATGATGATGACTATAATAGTTTCATTTGTAATAACTTTAATATTAGGACCTATATTTATACCTATGTTAGAAAGACTGAAATTTGGGCAAACAGTAAGAGATGAGGGACCTAAAAGTCATTTGGTTAAAAATGGTACACCTACAATGGGCGGAATAATAATGATTCTAGCTATATTTATAACTTGTATAACAACAGCTAGAATCAATAGGGATATGATAGTTGCTTCGATATCTATAATAGGATTTGGAGCTATAGGATTCATAGATGATTACATAAAGGTAGTTCGTAAAAGATCTTTAGGTCTTAGAGCTTACCAAAAGCTAATAGGTCAATTTGCACTTGCTACTATACTTGCAATATACCAATCGAAAACTTCAATACTTGGAACTCAAGTAATAGTTCCGTTTTTAAAGCAAAATATAGATTTAGGATTTTTATATATACCATTTATAGTATTTGTAACTGTTGCTACTGTAAATAGTGTAAACTTAACAGATGGATTAGATGGTTTAGCCTCGGGAGTTACGCTTATAGTTGGAGCATTCTTTGCTATGATAGCTCTTCAATATGCAAATGATGGTATAGCTATAGTTTCAGCGGCTTTAGTTGGAGCTTGCTTAGGTTTTTTAAAGTTTAATGCACATCCTGCGAAAGTATTCATGGGGGATGTGGGTTCTATGGCCCTGGGAGGGGCTGTTGCAGCTGCAGCTATACTTCTGAATCTATCGCTTATAATCCCGATTGTAGGTGGTATATACTTTGCAGAATCACTATCTGTAATAATTCAGGTGACATCTTATAAACTTACAGGAAAGAGAGTATTTAAGATGAGTCCATTGCATCATCATTTTGAATTAGAAGGATGGCACGAAACAAAAGTAGTTATGGTATTTTGGACTGTAAGTATAATACTTAGTATAATAGGTTTCATATCTTTAACTTAGACATGATTAGGGGGAGTTTAATATGGACTTAAATGGTAAAAATGTATTATTAGTAGGCCTTGCTAGAACAGGAATATCAACAATTAAAAAGCTTTATGAAAAAGGTGCAAAGGTTACGGTAAATGATATAAAAGATGAAGAAAAACTAAAGGATATACTAAAAAATTTAAATGGATATGATGTTAAATACGTATTAGGAAAGCATATAGAAGATATAGCTGGTATAGATTTAACTATAGTGTCTCCTGGTGTTCCTCTAGATCTTGGTTTTATAAAAAAAATAAAAGAAGCAAATATAGAAGTCATAGGAGAGGTAGAATTATCATATAGATTATCTAAAAGCTTTTTTATAGGTATTACAGGAACTAATGGGAAGACAACTACTACAACACTTGTTGGAGAAATATTTAAAAGTGCCGATAAGGATACTTATATAGTTGGGAATATTGGTAACCCTATAATTGATACAGTAGATAAGACAAATGAAAACTCTGTGCTTGTTACAGAGCTTAGTAGCTTCCAACTTGAGAGTATAAAGGAATTTAGACCGAGAATAAGTGCAATACTTAATGTAACACCTGACCATTTAAATAGGCATAAAACTATGCAAAATTATATAGATGCAAAGTGTAGAGTGTTTGAAAATCAAGATGAAAATGATTTTACTGTTTTAAACTACGATTGTGAAACTACTAGGGAATTGGGACAAAAGTGTAAAAGTAATGTCGTATATTTTAGTAGAAAACAAATTTTAAATGAAGGTGTATATGTTAAAGGTGATATTATAACAATAAATTTGAACGACAAAGAGATTGAACTTATGAATATAAGTGAAATAAGTATACCTGGAAGTCACAACTTAGAAAATGCTTTGGCAGCTATAAGTATAGCGTTTATATATGGACTTGATATGGAAGTTGTTAAACGAGTTTTGAAGACATTTGGAGGGGTTGAACATAGGCTTGAATTTGTAAGACAAATAAATAATATTAAATTTGTAAATGATTCAAAAGGAACTAATCCAGATGCCTCTATTAAAGCTTTAGGATCATATGATAATCCTATTGTATTAATAGCTGGAGGACAAGATAAAAAGAGTGATTTTGCAGAATTCACAAAGCTCTTTAATGGGAAAGTTAAACATGTAATTCTTTTAGGGGAAACAGCGGACATAATAAAAGAAAGTGCTATTAAACAAGGCTTTGTCAACTGCCATAAGGTTGAAAATATGGAAGAGGCGGTTCAAAAAGCATATAAATTAGCTTCTTCACACGATGTTATTTTATTATCTCCTGCTTGTGCTAGTTGGGATATGTATGAAAGTTATGAAGTTAGAGGAAATCATTTTAAAAAGGAAGTATTTAGCCTTTAAGTCATTAAGGAGGTTTTTAAATGGCTAAAAAAAGAGAGAAACATTTTGATCCATATGTATTTTATACTACGTTATTGTTAGTAATAATAGGCATTGTAATGGTATTTAGCTCAAGTTACGTTCAAGCTAAATTCAAGCAAAATGATGCATACTACTTTTTGAAGAGAAATATTATATATTCAATACTAGGATTTTGTGTGATGATGTTTGTATCGAAGATAAACTACAAGAAACTAGAAAAGTTTATACCTATGATAGGTACTATTACTGTAATATTATTAGTTGCAGTACTTACACCACTGGGTAAGTCATTTAATGGAGCAAGGCGTTGGCTTGGAGTAGGGGGACTTACTATAATGCCATCTGAGATAGCTAAATTTGCTTCAATAATAATAGTATCCAAGGTAATTGATAACAAAAAAGATAAAATGAATAACCTTATAAAAGGGATAGTACCTCCTCTTATGATATCAGTTGTATTCTTTGCACTTATAGTGCTTCAACCTGACTTATCTACTGGAGGAACTATAATAATGACGACATCTGTAATGTTATTTGTAGCAGGTATGGATTTGAAGTACGTATATACTATGATGGGTGCAGGGGTTGGATTGTTAGGTGTACTTATAGCGATAGCACCTTATAGACTTAAAAGATTTACGTCGTTTTTGGATCCTTTTAAAGATCCATTGGGAGATGGATATCAGGTTATTCAATCATTATATGCACTTGGATCTGGAGGTTTATTTGGGCTAGGGCTTGGAAGAAGTAGACAAAAGTTTTTCTATATACCAGAGCCTCAAAATGATTTTATATTTGCTATAATAGGAGAAGAACTAGGGTATGTAGGTTGTATATTTATATTATTACTGTTTTTGTTTTTAATATATAGATGTATAAGAATAGCTATTAATTGTCCTGATACTTTTTCTTGTATGTTGGTTACGGGAATTACAGCTCAAATAGGGATACAGGTTATGATAAATATAGCTGTTGCAACATCTTCAATGCCTGTTACAGGTATGCCACTTCCGTTTATAAGTTATGGAGGAAGTTCTCTTATAATATTTATGGCAGCTATGGGAATTGTATTAAATATATCAAGACATGTTAAGTTAGACAGGAGTTGATTAAATGAAAGTTTTAATTTCGGGTGGAGGAACAGGAGGTCATGTTTATCCAGCTATAGCAATAGCAAATAAATTAAAAGAAGAAATTGAAGATGTAGAAATTTTATTTGTGGGAACAAAAAATGGAATAGAGAGTGAAATAGTTCCAAAAGCAGGTTATGAACTTAAAACTATAACTGTTCAGGGATTTAGAAGAAAAATAAGCGTAGATAATTTAAAAAGAATTGTTAAGTTATTTAAAGGATTAGAACAATCCAGAAGAATAATAAAGAAGTTTAAGCCTGATATAGTAATAGGAACTGGTGGATATGTTTGTGGTCCTGTAGTTTTAAATGCAAGCATAAATAAAATACCGACTATAATACATGAGCAAAATGCATTTCCAGGTGTAACAAATAAAATTTTATCTAAGTTTGCAAGCAAAATTTTGATAAGTTTTGAGGATGCTAAAAAATACTTCAAAGATAAAGATAATGTAGTTCTCACTGGAAATCCAGTTAGAAAAGAAATTTTAATAAGCAATAAATATTCTTCAAGAAAAAAGCTTGGAATAAATGAAGATAAGAGAATGATTTTATGCGTAGGTGGAAGCGGTGGAGCAACAAAACTGAACGAGTCCATGAAAAAAATAATTCCAAAACTTGTACAAGAGGATATACAATTTATACATGTAACAGGAAAAAAGCATTATGATAAATTTATGAACTCATTAGAAGAGCAAAACTTCAGAGGGTGCCAAAAAGTAATTCCGTATCTGGATGATATGGCAAGCGCTTTAGCATCTTGTGATCTTGTAATATGTAGTGCTGGAGCTATAACACTTGCAGAAGTTACGGCATTATCAAAGCCTTCTATAGTTATTCCAAAGGCCTATACAGCAGAAAACCATCAAGAATTTAATGCTAAAAGTATAGAAAAAAAAGGAGCTGGAATAGCTATACTAGAAAAGCATCTGACATATAAAAAAATGGAAGATGTTATATTTAAGATACTTGGAGATAGAGAAAAACTAACTCAAATGGGCAAAAATAGTGGAGAAATAGGAAATCCTAAAGCGATTAATAATATATATAAAGAAATTATAGATGTCTTAAAGTAACATAAAACCCTGCTAATACATAAAATTATATATTATAAAGACAAATTTAAAATATATCAATTTAACTTTTAGTAGGGGGTGGCCCTTTTGGCAAAATATATAGTCCAAGGTGGAAAAAAATTAGAAGGTGAAATTAGATTAAAAGGTGCAAAGAATTCAGTATTACCCATAATAGCAGCAACTATATTGAATGAAGGGGAAAGTGTAATACACAATGTCCCTAATATATCAGATGTTAAAGTAATGATTGATATATTAGAATATATAGGTTGCTATGTGAAAATGGAAGGCGATACATTAACTATTAATGCAAAAAATGTAAACTCATCTGAAATTCCAGAAAGCTTTGTTAGAAAGATGAGATCGTCTATAATATTTTTAGGGGCTATGGTTAGCAGATTTGGTCATACTAAAATCAGTTATCCAGGTGGTTGTGAAATAGGTCCAAGACCAATTGATCTACATTTAAAGTCATTATCTCAAATGGGAGTCAATATTGAAGAGACACATGGGTATATAAAATGCAAAAGACAAAACAATAAGGCATGTGAAATAACTCTGGATTTTCCCAGTGTTGGAGCTACTGAAAATGTTATGCTAGCTGCTGTAAAAACCAATGGCATAACAAAAATATATAATCCAGCAAAGGAGCCTGAAATAATAGATCTTGCCAATTTTTTGAATTCTATGGGAGCCGATGTAAAAGGAGCAGGAAATAGCTGTATAGAAATACATGGTGTTGACAAATTACATGATGTTGAATATAGAATAATACCAGATAGAATTGCTATAGGAACGTATTTGGTAGCGGCAGCAATAACAAATGGAAGAATAATTATAGATGATATAATACCAAGTCATATTAACAGTATTGTTTCAAAGCTTAGAGAAACTGGATGTGAGATTGAGTATATAAACAACAAAGTTCAACTGATTGCGCCTAAAAAAATACAGTCTATAGATGTTATAAAAACGCTACCTCATCCTGGGTTTCCAACTGATATGCAAGCTCAAATGATGGCTTTGATGACCTTGGGGAATGGGGCATGCATAATAAATGAGAATATATTTGAAAATAGATTCAAGCATTGTGAAGAACTTGTTAGAATGGGAGCTAATATCAATGTTAATGGTAAATTAGCTGTAATACGAGGTGTTGATAAACTGATGGGAGCAAAGGTTAAATCTTCTGACTTAAGAGGAGGTGCAGCTCTTGTTTTAGCAGGTCTTGCTGCTGATGAATATACGGAAATAGACAGTATACACCATATAGATAGAGGATATGAAGCTATGGAAAAGATACTGGCTAGTCTAGGAGCTAATATTACTAGGGCTTAGATTTAAGCCCTTTTTTTAGGAGTGGGGGACAAGTTATATGAAAAAAAAATATAAAATAATTACTTTTATAATGATTTTAATCATGTGTATATTTGGTTATATGGTGATGAAAACGGATTATTTCACCCTAAAAAAACTAAGTGTTGTGGGACCGGTTAAACTTAGCAGACAAGAGGTATTGATTAGTGGAAAAATAGAACCGGGAAAAAATATATATAAATATAGTTCAAAGCAAATAAGGAAAAATTTACTTGCAAATCCATACATAGAAGATGCTAATGTAAAAATAAAACTTCCCGATATAATAATTATAGACTTAAAAGAAAGGGTAGCTATGTGCGCTATTCCTTATATGGGTTCTTATGCTCTGATAAACGAAGAAGGGGTAGTTTTAAAGGTTGAAGAGGATTTGAAAAATGTAGATGTACCTTTAATTGGAGGCATAAATCTTCAGAAATTAAAAATAGGTCAAAATGTAGAACTAAAAGACCATGATTTATTAAATAAAATATTGGATTTGCTAAACGCTTGCAATAATGCTAAAATTTTAAGTAATATATCTCAAATAAATATAGATGATAATAAAAATATAGATATATACACAATAAATGGAATAAGAGTTCTTCTTGGAAAGGGAGAAGACTTAGATTATAAGATGATAGAGTTGAATAAAATATTAATAGATTTATACACTAAGGATATAAAAGTTGGTATAGTAGATATGAGGTATGAATCATACCCTGTATATAGACCTGAATAGGTGGTGGGTTATTTTGAAGAAAAATAGTTTGTCATTGTTGATATTGAGTTTTTTCTTAGGGATGCTAATTATAATCGAATTTAAAACTGTAGATAAGACTACAGGGGGGTTAGTATCTTCCCAAAAAGCGAATCAGTTATCCATTGAACTGAAGAGCTTGACGGATAGAAAAAAAGCATTGGAAAAAGATGTACAAGCACTGGATGAGAGAATAAAAGAATATAAAAATTCTGAAGCTGAAAAAAACGTTCTTGTAAAAAACTTAAAAGAAGATACTAAAAAATATGAGACCTTGGCTGGTTATTACGATATGAGTGGTCCTGGGGTTGTAATAACTATGGAAAAGCCACAGGGAGAAACTGATGAAACAAAATTGCTTTACAACTACGATTCTATACTTACTATAATAAACAAGCTCAATGCAGCTGGTGCAGAAGCTATATCTATAAATGGAGAAAGATATGTATTGAATACAGAAATACATTTATCTGGAGAGAAGGTTATAGTAAATGGAAACCCTATAATGACTCCGTTTGAAATTAAATGCATAGGGAATTCTGATATATTAGAATCTGCTTTGAATATGAGATTTGGTATAATTTATCAGCTTAGAAAAGACTGGAATTTAGATGTTAATGTCAAAAAGAAAGATAATATAGAAATATCTAGATATAACAAGACTATAGAGTTCAAATACGCTAAGCCGGTAGAAGTTAATGTGAAGGTGAAATGATTATGGGTAGTATAAAAATAAAACAAAAATCTATGATAATATTAAACTTCATAATAGGTATAGTAATAGCTATAAACATTAAAAATCTCAGCGGAAATCAAACTTTTGTCACATTAAAAACAATAAAAGAGGTTGAAAATCAAATAGAAATAGAAAGAGTTGAGGTTGAAAATTTAAATAAATTAATACTTGAAAAGAAATCTAATATAGCCAAATATGAAATTGAAATTGAAGATACAGGTTCTATAAAGAGCATATTAGAAAAAGAATTAAACAATGCAAAGGTTATAACTGGATTTGAAGATGTGAGTGGAGATGGAGTAATAGTAACTATTAGTGATAGTGAAAGAGAAATGCAAGACTGGGAGTATGCAAATAATTTTGTTATTCATGATAGAGATGTTACAATGGTTATAAACGACCTTAAGATAGCTGGAGCAGAAGCTATATCTATAAATGGAGAAAGGCTCACTACGTTTTCTGAAATAAAATGTTCGGGTCCTACTATAACAATAAATGAATCTACGTATGGACAGCCATTTGTAATAAAGGCAATAGGTGATAAAAAGTTTTTGAAATCTGCTATGGAAGCTCCAGATTCCGAGATGAATTTAAAAAAATATCTTTACGATGTAGGATTTGAAGTGGAAGAAAAAGATGAAATAATAATACATAAATATAGTGGTGAATTTAATTTTGAATATATAAAAGAAGGTGATTAATTTGATTTTATCTTTGATAGGACTTGCACTAGGAATAATTATTGGGTATTATATACCTGTGACTTATCCTGACAGCTATTCGTTGTACATATCTGTAGGATTATTAGCTGCAATGGACTCAGTATTTGGGGCTATAAGAGCAACACTTGAAGGTAAATACGATGGAATTATATTTGTAAGTGGTTTTTTTGGAAACGCAATTTTAGCTGGAATGCTGGCATATATAGGAGATAGATTAGGTTTTCCTCTGTATTATGCGAGTATATTAGTTTTCGGAGGCAGGTTATTTCAAAATTTTGCGATTATCAGAAGATATGCTTTTGACAAATTGATTAATAAAAAAAGAGGAAATTAATACTTTCTGTTGAATACCTTAAATATTAATAAAAATTCAAAAAAATATGATTCAATAAATATAGTATAAAAATAAAAAAAGAATTATTAAGTAAGGAGGTTCTTACATGCTACAATTTGATGTTGGTATGGATCAGTTTGCACAAATTAAAGTAATAGGAGTAGGCGGCGGAGGAAATAATGCTGTTAATAGAATGATAGAGGCTAATTTACAAGGTGTGGAGTTTGTAGCTATAAATACAGACAAGCAAGCACTTTTAATTTCAAAGGCTGAACAAAAGATACAAATAGGAGAAAAGTTAACAAGAGGACTAGGAGCTGGAGCAAATCCTGAAATAGGACAAAAAGCAGCAGAAGAAAGCAAAGAAGATATCACACAAGCTCTTCAAGGTGCAGATATGGTATTTGTAACTGCCGGAATGGGTGGTGGAACAGGAACAGGAGCAGCTCCTGTAGTTGCGAAGGTTGCTAAGGAATTAGGGATACTTACGGTAGGTGTTGTTACAAAGCCTTTTACTTTTGAAGGTAGAAGAAGGATGATTCATGCTGAACAAGGTATAAAAGAATTTAAATCTAATGTAGATACATTAATAACTATACCTAATGATAGATTATTACAGATAGTAGAAAAGAAAACATCTATGCTTGATGCTTTTAAGAAAGCAGATGATGTATTACAACAAGGGGTTCAAGGTATATCTGACTTAATAGCTGTACCGGGACTTGTAAACCTAGACTTTGCTGATGTTCAAACTATAATGAGAGAACAAGGATTAGCTCATATGGGTATAGGTAATGCTAAAGGAGAAAATAGAGCTATTGAAGCTGCAAAGCAAGCTATTCAAAGTCCACTACTGGAGACTTCTATAAGAGGGGCAAAAGGTATCCTTTTAAATATAACTGGTGGCGATGACTTAGGATTATTCGAAATTAATGAAGCAGCAAGCTTAGTTCAAGAAGCATGTGACGAAGAAGCTAATATTATATTTGGAGCGGTGATAAACGAAGATTTAGGTGATGAACTTAGAATAACAGTTATAGCAACTGGATTTGAAGAAGGACAAGACACTACTTTAAATATAGTAGATAAAAAAGATCAAAAAGAGCAAAAAGAAGAAGTGAAAGAGATTAAAAAAGAAAAAGTAAATACTAGTGTAGAGCCTGATTTGGATATACCTACATTTTTAAGAAGAAGATAATATTATCTTCTTTTTTTTATGCATAAATTTAAGTATTTATGCATAATTTAAAAATGGGAAAATATTGTTAAAAAATGAGGAAAACAAATTAGAATTCGACTACCTATTGTGACATAATAATAACTTGAAATTTAGTATAATTTATTTATGAGTTTTAATTAATATATGTCAAAAGAAAAAGGTGGTTTAAATGATAGTTTATGGTGAATATTATTTCTTACATAATCTATTAGCCAACTACATGATATTGAAAACGACTTCTAGTATAGTAAACAATAGGTTCTCAAAATATAAAGCTTTAGTAGGAGGGATTATAGGAGCTTTATACAGTATAGGTTATTGTATTCCAAGTTTAATGTTTTTATACAATGTTTTAATGAAAGTTATTTTTTGTTTATTCATAGTGTCTATAAGCTTTGATTATAAAGGCATTAAGGAATACATTAAAATATTGATGACGTTTTATGTTGTTAACATGTTTTTAGCAGGGACTACGTTTTACATAGTTTATTGCTCCGGTATAGATTATAGTATAGTATCTTTAATTATAATTTATTCTCTTTTCTTTATAGTCAATAGTAGTTTTTTAGATAGATTTTACAAGATAATGAAGAGTCTTAATACATTTAAAGATTTAAAAAATGATGTGACAGTTAAAATTGAAGGAGAACAAGTTGTATTTAGTACTTTAATGGACACGGGTAATCTACTAAAAGATCCTATAAGTCAAAATCCTGTGATGATAGTAGATGTTAAAAAGTTAGAAAATATTTTACCTCAAGAATTGATTAATGTTGATTATTCAGTTATGAATTTGAAAAAAGTAGATTATTTAATGAATAAGTTAAGTGATAATATTTCAAGTAGATTTAGAGTAATACCTTACAAAGTAGTAGGAAATGAAGATGGGTTATTGATAGGAATAAAGTCGGATTATATAGAAATACAGGGTCATAAAAAAGGTAATATAATATTGGGTTTATCAAATTTGAATTCCGATGATATAAATGCATATGATGCAATAATAAATCCGAATTTTATATGATAAGAAATTACAGAATTTCCATTCAGCTGTAATATTGATTAAATAATTATACTTGCAACTATTTTGAGCAACGGAGTCTTTAGGACTCGTTGGCGATATGGTCATGCGTTAGCATAAAGTGAAATTTAATTCAGATGGAGTTTTTATTCCAACTGAATTTCTAGTTGAACTAATCCAGAAGCTGTTAAGTTCTTATCTCCAGTCTTAAAAGGGTGGAGTCTTAGAACTTTTAGCTTTTGGATAAAGCGAATTTTATTAAGGGGGAGTGGAGTTTATGGTTAAGTTGTTTTATAAGTTGAAGAATAAAATTGTATATTTAGTCAATAAACTATTGATTAAATTCAATTTGGTTAGAAAAAATGAAATATATTATTTAGGTGGTAATGATATACTACCTCCACCTTTAAAGGCTGAAGAAGAAGCTGAGGTTTTAAAAAAACTTGAGAGTGATGAAAGTGTTAAAAGTATATTAATAGAAAGAAATTTAAGACTTGTAGTATACATATCTAGAAAATTTGAAAATACAGGACTTGACATAGAAGATTTAATATCAATAGGTACGATTGGTCTTATAAAAGCTGTTAATACATTTAAATTAGATAAAAATATTAAGCTTGCTACATATGCATCAAGATGTATAGAAAATGAAATACTTATGTATCTTAGAAAAAACAGTAAGAAAAAAGTAGAAATATCATTTGATGAACCTTTGAATATAGATTTAGATGGAAATGAACTTTTACTTTCTGATGTTATGGGAACTGACAATGATGAAATTTACAAATTAATAGAAGAGGAAATCGATAGAGAACTACTTCAAATAGCACTAGATAAACTTTCTATAAGAGAAAAACAGATAATGGAATTAAGATTTGGACTTCAAAGTGGCGATGAAAAAACTCAAAAAGAAGTAGCTAATATGCTTGGTATATCTCAATCATATATATCTAGACTTGAGAAGAAAATCATATCTAGATTAACAAAAGAAATGAAAAAATTTGTTTAGATTGTTAAATTTTAAGTATTCTCTTTAAGTATAAAATTTGTATTTCTGTAAATAATTTAATATAGAAATAACTTGAAGAGAGGACTGGTATGATGCAAATAAATAAAGTAGAAATCTGTGGAGTTAATACATCTGAATTACCAGTATTAAAAAATAAAGAAATGAAAGAACTAATAATTAGAATAAAAGCTGGAGATGAAGAGTGTAGGCAACAATTTGTAAATGGAAATTTAAGACTTGTTTTAAGCGTTATAAAAAAATTTAATAATAGAGGAGAGAATATAGACGATTTATTTCAAATAGGATGTATAGGTCTTATTAAAGCTATAGATAATTTTGATTTAAGTCATAATGTAAGGTTTTCAACTTACGCAGTACCTATGATAATTGGAGAAATAAGAAGGTATTTAAGAGATAATAATCCTATAAGAGTTAGTAGGTCCTTAAAGGATATAGCTTATAAAGCATTACAAGTAAGAGAAAGGTTGACAATAGAAAATTTAAAAGAACCTAATGTAACTGAAATAGCTAAAGAGCTAAATATGAATCGAGAAGATGTAGTTTTAGCTTTAGATGCAATACAAGACCCTATATCTTTGTTTGATCCTATATATCAAGATAATGGGGATGCTATATATGTTATGGATCAAGTTCAAGATAAAAAAGGAAGAGATGAAGTTTGGATAGAGGAACTAGCTTTAAAAGAAGCTGTTAAGAAGCTCAATAGCAGAGAAAAATTAGTTCTTGATTTAAGATTTTATAAAGGAAGAACTCAAATAGAAGTTGCAGATGAAATAGGTATATCTCAGGCACAGGTTTCCAGAATAGAAAAAAATGCTTTGAAAAATATGAGAAAACACATATGACCTTGAAAGGTCATTTTTTTTGCATAAAAAAGAGTTTCAACTCATAATTATTATAAATAAAAGGGGGAGGAATACATATGTTTAAAATTTCAGATATGATGGAAAAAGAGGTTGTTAATGTAAATAACGGCAAAAAGTTAGGGTTTATAAGCGATATAGAATTGGATATGGGAGAAGGTAGAATAAAATCTTTAATAATTGTCAACGAAGGATCGAAAAGTTATTTATTATCTAGAGGAGAAGCATGCGCTGTATCATGGAATAATATAATTAAAATAGGACATGATATGATTTTAGTAAAAATAGATCAACAAGTTGATTTTAATGACGTAGACATATAAAGTATTAATGTATATAATTAGGTTGTTAGAATTTATCCTAAAGCTAAAAGTGCTGGGTTGGTTTACCAGAAAGGGCACTTACGTAACTAAAAATTCAGTTGAAGTAAAAACTACATCTGAATTAAGTTTCACTTTATTGGAGGTATGCTATGAAATGTCCATACTGTAGTTTTTTGCAGTCTAGAGTAATAGATTCTAGACCGACTGACGAGGGAACTTCTATAAGAAGAAGAAGAGAGTGTGAGAGTTGTAAAAAAAGATTTACAACTTATGAAAAAATAGAATATGTAAGACTTGTGGTTATAAAAAAAGATGGAAATAGAGAAAGTTTTGATAGAAGTAAAATAATAAATGGAATAATAAAGGCATGTGAAAAAAGACCGGTTTCAATTGATCAAATTGAAAATATAGTAGATCAAATAGAACATAATATAAATAAAAATATGTTCAAGGAAATAGAAACGAAAAAAATAGGTGAGCTCGTTATGGAAAAGCTCAAAAACATAGATGAAGTATCTTATGTTAGATTTGCATCTGTATATAGACATTTTAAAGATATAAATACATTTGTTCAGGAATTAGAAAAAATACTCAGTGAGAAAAGGTGAAAATATGATGTATATAGATTTTGATAGTGCGAATGAATGTGATTTTGCTAAGGTTGTCTTTACAACTAAGGAATTGGATATGTCTATTTTTGACGATAGAAAAAAAATATGTAAAGATTTGAATTTCGATTTTGATAATCTAACATATAATAAGCAGGTTCATGGAAATAATGTAGTGATAGTTGATAAGAATAATATAGGAAATATCGAAGAAGCAGATGGGATAATGACTAATATAGCTGGTGTTCCTATAATGGTATTTGTAGCTGATTGTGTATCTATAGCTTTTATAGATGTTGAAAATAAGGTTATAGGGTGCGTTCATGCTGGATGGAGAGGAACTTATGAGGAAATATCTACAAATATTATAAACAAAATGAAAACTATATTTAAATCAAAAGATGAAAATATAAAGTGTATAATAGGACCTGCTATAGGTAGTTGTTGCTACGAGGTTTCATATGATTTGGTAGAAAAATTTAACATCAAATTTACAAACTCAAATGAAAAAATATATATAATGAAAGATGAAAAGTATTATTTGGATCTTTTTAAAATTAATGAATATATACTTATAAAAAATGGTATAAAAAGAGAAAATATATTTAATCCAAATTTATGCACTTATTGTGATGAAAATACATTCCATTCTTATAGAAGGGAAAATACAACTTCAAAGAGGATGGGTATGGTAATGCAGATACTCTAAAGGAGGAAATATTATGAACACAAATATACTTGTTGTTGATGATGAGGAGCATATAGTTGAGCTTTTAAAATTTAACTTGGAGACACAAGGATACAATATAGAAGCTTCATATGATGGACTGGATGCTTTTATAAAAGCAAGAGAGTTAAAGCCTGATTTAATATTGTTGGATAGAATGCTTCCAAATATGGATGGACTTGAGGTTTTAAAGAAAATAAGAGAAGATAGCAGTATAAAGAATATACCTATAATAATGCTTACTGCAAAAACTATGGAAAAAGATAAAATAGAGGGACTTGAAATTGGAGCGGATGATTATATAAGTAAGCCCTTTAGTATACAAGAAGTTCTAGCTAGGGTTAAGGCTGTGCTTAGAAGGTATAATTCAAATAAATCTGAAAAGAAGAATCATATAGAAATGGGTAATATAAAAATAGACCTACAAAATTATGAAGTATTCAAAGATTCTAAAAAGATAGATTTGACTTTAAAAGAGTTTGAGCTATTAAAGCTTTTAGCTCAAAATCAAGGTAAGGTATTATCTAGGAATTTTTTATTGGATAAAATATGGGGATATGAATATTTTGGAGAAACTAGGACAGTAGATGTTCATATAAGACATTTAAGAAAAAAAATAGAAAATAGTGAAAAGTATATAGAAACTATAAGAGGAGTAGGGTATAAGATAAATTTAAAAGAAGGTGATTAGTATAGAAATGAATGATGTATATGTTGTCATTCTATTGCTTGTTATAGTATCGAGTTTGATATATAGATATTTGCGTGTGCTTAGAAATCACTTAAAAGAGCTTATACATGTGTCCAATAGAGTAAGTGAGGGTGATTTTTCAGTTAAACTTAAAAATCAATATAGTGGAGATCTTGGCAGGTTATCTAGTAATTTTAATTTTATGATAAGTAAGATAAATACTAATATAGAGCAACTAGAAGATAGAAATATAAAATTAAAATCTATATTAAAGAGTATATCAAATGGGATAGTAGCAATTGACAATGAACAAAAGATATTACTTATAAATGATGTGGCTAAAAAACTATTTGGGTATGGAGATTTTGTATTTGAAGGACAAAAAATAGACTTTGTTATAAATAATAAAGCAATGACAAAAGCTATATCTAAAATGATACCTATTAGAGAAAACAAAAAGATCGAGATAAAAGATGAAAATGATAGATATTATAAAATAAAAATGGATCCAATATACTTAAACAATGAGAAAAATGTAGTTATAGGAACTATTATAAATATAGAAGATATAACTGAAAATGTGAAACTTGAAAAAATAAGATCTGAATTTGTTGCAAATGTAACTCATGAGATCAAGACCCCATTGACATCTATTAACGGATTTGTAGAGACTTTAAAAAATAATGATTCCATAGATGTTGAAACTAGAAATAGATTTTTGGATATAATAGAGATAGAGTCTAATAGGCTTAGAATGCTGATTGACGATATACTTGTACTCTCCTTTATAGAAAATAATGAGAATGAAAAATACGATAAAATCAATTTATATTCTGTATTTAAAGAAGTATATGATCTTACCTACAATTTAGCTAAAAATAAAAACATAGAGTATATTTATGAGTTTTCAAATAAGGATATAGAATTAAATACCAATAAAGATTATATAAAGCAAGTATTTCTAAATTTAATTGATAATGCAATAAAGTATACACCTGAAAATGGATCAGTATCAGTTGTTGTGATTCAAAAAAATAATGAAATTAGTATATCTGTAAAAGATACAGGTATGGGAATACCTCAGTCTGATATACCTAGGATATTTGAAAGATTTTATAGAGTAGATAAGGCTAGAAGTAAAAAAATAGAAGGCACAGGATTGGGCCTTGCTATTGTGAAGCATATAATAATATCTATGGGTGCTGATATAATGGTTAAAAGTGCACTCAACAGAGGTACTGAATTTATAGTAACTATCAATGAATAAATATTTCCTTAAATTACAAGGGAATATTTATTTTTTTTTTGTAAAAATAAGTATATGAAATTAAATGAATCGTAAAAAGGGAGATGATGATTTGAATAATTATATATACTTAATATCTTGTTCGTTTTGTATGGGAATATTTGCAAGATTGTATATGATGAAGTTGGATTACAGACAGTACCCTACATATCCTCAAGGATTTATATCTCATATCACCCTTGGAATAATAGCTGCTGCACTTGGAGCTGTAGCGGTTCCATCTCTTGCACAAAAAGAGTTTTCAGCAGTTACGTTCTTAACGGTAGCAGCTCAGCAGTTCAGAGATGTTAGAAATATGGAAAGACAAAGTCTTGATAACATAGAGAGTACTGAAATCGTTCCAAGAGGTATGGCTTATATAGAGGACATAGCAAAGGCTTTTGAAGCTAGAAATTATATGGCAATACTTACTGCACTATCTACTGGTATGGTATTTTATTTATCATCAAATACTTTTAATATGAACAATATAGTATCAATTATAATATCTGTGATCTCAGGTTTTGTTGTGGCTAGATTATTAAAGACTGTACTAACCAGAGATAAAGTTGGAGAAGTAGCCGATGTTATACCCGCTAAAATGGAATTTGATGGACCTCTTCTTAAGATAAATGGAGTGGTTATCATGAACGTAGGCCTTTCATCATCTAGAGAAAGATACTTACAAGATGGACTTGCTGTTGAGATTATACCTAAGGACCCAAATAATATAGGTATTTTATCTAATTTCGGTCAAAGACAGGTTATAGCACATAATACATCTGTTCAACTTGGAATTAAAAGAGACGCAGATGAACCAGATTTTACTCCTATATTGAGAAGAAATCCTAAAAATGAAAGCATAGTAATGCCTATAATACCTATAAAAAAAGATGAGAGTCTACTAATAGAAATAATTAAGAACACTCCTATTATAGAATCTGCAAAAGGAAAAACCAATTTCTTGAAAGGTAGGAAAAAATAATGGATATAGGATTAAATGATTATATAATAGCTATTGTTACAACTGATAAAGATATGAAGTCTAGTACAGTACCTATATTTTATGCAAAGGATAGGGAGGATTTAGAGAAACGATCACTTATGATATCTAAGTGCGTTACGGGTATGGTTCATGATGTATTAAATGATACGTTTATAATAGTGAAACATTAAGGTACCTTTATTAAGGTGCCTTTTATTATCTATAAAGGAAGTATTCAATTTTTAATCTATAGACAACGTTTTTAAAAGAACTGAACTAACCAACTATTTTTGAGCAACGGAGTCCAAAGGACTCGTTGGCGACATGAGTCAATGCGTAGCATTAGACGAATTTTGTTATCTTGACTATTTGAGTCATTACGTTATAATATAACTTGACATATTATTAAAAAGAGTGGTGATGTAGTTGGAACTAAAAAATATCGAAGAAATACAAAATATAATAAGTGGTGTGAATAAAGGAAGTATAGCAGAGGAATTAAATATTGAAATTGGAGATATACTTTTAAGTATAAATGATAAGAAGATAGAAGATATTATAGAATATAAGTTTTTTATATCGGATGAATATCTAGAAGTTGAGATACAGAAAAAAGACGGAGAAATATATATATATGAAATAGAAAAAGAATATGATGAGGACTTGGGGATTGAATTTATAAATCCTATAATAGACAAAGCTAAGAGTTGTAGAAATAAATGCATATTCTGTTTCATAGACCAGCTTCCAAAGGGAATGAGAGAAACTCTTTATTTTAAAGACGACGATTCAAGGCTTTCATTTTTACAGGGAAACTTTATAACTCTTACAAATATGAGTGAAGATGATATACAAAAGATGATACAATATAGAATAAGCCCTGTTAATATATCAGTTCATACAACTGATCCATATCTTAGATCAAAGATGCTTAATAATAAAAATGCAGGTAAGGTATATGGTATAATGGAGAGATTAGCAGGTGCAGGAATAGAGATGAACGCTCAGATAGTTTTATGTCCCGATGTAAATGATAAAGAAAATTTAGGAAGAACTCTTAATGATTTATCAAAGCTACATCCTTATGTGAAAAGTGTTGCCGTGGTTCCTATTGGACTTACTAAGTATAGAGAAGGCTTATTCGATGCTAAAATATACGATGGGGATTCTTCGTTGGAAGTTATAGAGTTTATACACGAATTTCAAAAGAAGTCACTTGATAATATAGGGACTAGATTTGTTTTTTTATCAGATGAATTTTATATTATGGCTAGAAAAGATGTACCTTCTTATGACACTTATGAAGGTTTTGTCCAAATAGAAAATGGAGTAGGTCTTATTTGTAAGCTTGAAAGAGAAATAGATGATTATCTTCAAAAAACTTTTGTTAGATTGAAAAATCAAAAGACAGTGTCTATTGCAACGGGAGAATCTGCTTATGAGTTCATAAAAAAGGTTTCTTTAAAGGTTATGAGTAATGTCGATAATCTTAAAATAAACGTCTATAAGATAAAAAATGAATATTTTGGAGAGACTATAACTGTAGCAGGGCTTACAACTGCAACTGATATAATAAGTCAGTTAAAGGATAAAAATCTTGGAGACAAGCTTGTAATACCTAAGGCAATGTTGAAATCAGATGAAGATATATTCTTAGACAACATAACGCTTGATGATCTTCAAGAAAGATTGGGTATAAAAATAGATGCAGCTAAAAATGAAGGTGCAGATTTTGTAAAAAAACTAATAAAGTAAACGGAAAGGGAGTAATTTAAAATGAGTAAACCAATAGTTGCCGTAGTTGGAAGACCTAATGTTGGAAAATCGACATTATTCAATAAATTAGTAGGTAAGAGAATTGCAATAGTAGAAGATACACCGGGAGTAACTAGAGATAGAATTTATGCAGAGGGAGAATGGCTAAATAAATACTATACTTTAATAGATACTGGTGGAATTGAGCCTCATAGTGAAGATATAATATTATCTCAAATGAGAACTCAAGCTGAGCTTGCAATGGATATGGCTCACGTAATTTTATTTGTAGTAGATGGAAAAATAGGACTTACGAAAGATGACAGAGAAGTAGCTCAAATGCTTAGAAAAACTAAAAAACCTGTGTTATTAGTTGTAAATAAAGTAGATAACAAAGAAAAATCAGAACATTTTTATGATTTTTATGAATTAGGATTTGGAGATCCGATAGAAATATCTGCTTCAATAGGTCTTGGAATAGGAGACTTATTAGATGAGGTTATTGACCAATTTCCAGATGGATTAGATACTGAATACGATGAAGAGGTAATCAAAGTAGCTATAGTTGGAAAACCTAATGCAGGTAAATCGTCTATACTTAACAATATACTAGGAGAAGAAAGAGTAATAGTAAGCCCGATAGCTGGTACTACAAGAGATGCTATAGATACTTACTTTGAAGATGGAGACGATAAGTATTTATTAATAGATACTGCTGGTCTTAGAAAAAAAAGTAAAGTATATGAAAATATAGAAAGATATAGTGTTATAAGAGCTATTGCAGCTGTTGAAAGAGCAAATGTTGCGCTTATAGTTATAGATGCTACTGAAGGGTTTACAGAGCAAGATACTAAGGTTGCAGGTATTGCACATGATGAAGGTAAGGCTTGTATAATAGTAATTAATAAATGGGATTTAATAGAAAAAGATAATAAAACTATGAATAATTACATACAAGATATAAGAGGAAAGTTTCCATTTATGTTGTATGCTCCTATAGTTTTTATATCAGCTAAAACAAACCAAAGAATGGATACTGTTTTACCTAAGATTAAATATGTTTCGAATGAAAGTTCAAAGCGAATTAGAACAGGGACTTTAAATGATGTAATAGGTGAGGCTGTACTTTTAAATCAACCACCTTCTGACAAAGGTAAGAGACTTAAGATATACTATGCAGCTCAAACTAACATTAAGCCACCTAAATTTACTTTATTCATAAATGATAAATCACTTACACATTTTTCTTACCAAAGATACTTAGAAAATAAAATAAGAGAGAATTTTGGATTTGAGGGAACTCCTGTTAGATTCAGTTATAAAGAAAAAGAAAGGAAGAGATAGATAATATGAATGATTATTTTATAGCTGCTTTAATTTCTTATTTCTTAGGGAATATTTCAACATCTTATATTTTAGGAAAGACTAGTGCAAAAATAGATATTAGAAATCATGGATCTGGAAATGCAGGAACAACTAATGTACTTAGAATTTTAGGTAAAAAAGCTGCATTAATCACATTTCTGGGAGATGCTTTAAAAGGGTCTTTAGCTGTATATATAGGCCTTAAAATAGGTGGTAGAGACATTGCTTTAATATCTGCAGTATTTGTTGTCTTAGGTCATGATTGGCCTGTTGTATTGAAATTTAGAGGAGGTAAAGGAGTAGCAACTACTATTGGAGCTATTATGGTTATAAATCCTTTACAAGCTATAATATCTTTATTATTAGGTATAATAATTATTTATACTACTAGATATGTATCCTTAGGATCTATGCTTGGGGTATGTACACTTCCACTATTAACATTTTTTGTAGGGAAAAATGAGTTTATAGTTTCTATTATTTTGACGATCTTAATTTTATTTACACATAGAGAAAATATAAAAAGGCTTATTAAAGGAAAAGAAAGAAAAATAGGTCAAAAGATTCAAATAAAATAGAGTTAGAGGGTGTTTTTATGGAAAAAATTTGTGTACTAGGAGCTGGCAGTTGGGGTAGTGCTCTTGCAATTTTATTATCTAAAAAAGGATACCAAGTAAACTTGTATATGAGAAATGAAGATCAGTATGAGAGTATTAAAAAAACTAGAGAGAATGTGAAATATCTCCCAGGTGTAATAATGCCAAATAATATAAATGTGACAATTGATCTTAAAGAAGCTGTTGAAGAATCCAAAATAATAGTTTTGGGAGTAGCATCTCAAGGTGTTAGAGGATTATTAAAATCTATAAAAGACTATGTTAAAGATGATCAAATTATGGTAAATGTGGCAAAGGGATTTGAAAAAAATACTAATCTTAGAATATCAGAGGTTGTTAAGCAAGAACTTCCAAATAACCCTTATGCTATTTTATCGGGACCATCTCATGCAGAAGAAGTATCTAAAGATATGCCAACTACTGTGGTTGTAGCATCAGAAGATATGAAAATAGCTGAATATGTTCAAGATACTTTTATAAATCCTAAATTTAGGGTTTACACAAATCCTGATGTTATAGGGGTTGAACTTGGAGGAGCTCTTAAAAATATAATAGCCTTTGGAGCTGGAATTTGTGATGGGCTTGGATATGGAGATAATACAAAAGCAGCTTTAATGACAAGAGGTATTATCGAAATAGGAAGACTGGGAATGGCTATGGGTGCAAATAGAAGTACTTTCTCAGGACTTTCGGGTATTGGAGATTTAATAGTTACTTGCACTAGTATGCACAGTAGAAATAGAAGAGCGGGAATACTTATAGGTAAGGGTAAGTCTTTAGAAGAAACTCTGGATGAAATCAAAATGGTAGTTGAAGGAATACTTTCAACTGAGGCAGCTTACAATTTATCTAAAAAATATAATGTAGATATGCCGATAACCAATGAAATATATAAAGTTTTATATGGAGACAATGAAATAAAAGAATCTGTTATAAATCTTATGCTAAGAAGTAAAACACATGAGATGGAAGAAGTAGCTATGGAAGAAAACTAAACTTTTAAAAGTTTAGTTTTCTTTTTTTGTAATAAAAATCATATTTTTGAAATATATATTTATTAAGAAATTTTATGCGGGGGGGATAATTGTGAAGAGTAATATATATGAAGATATATCTAAAAGGACTCAAGGTGATATATACATAGGTGTGGTAGGTCCTGTTAGAACTGGTAAATCTACATTTATAAAAAGATTTATGGAACTTTTAGTAATACCTAATATTGATAATGACTATAAAAAAGAGCGAACTAGAGATGAATTACCACAAAGTGGAACAGGAAAAACTATAATGACTGTTGAGCCGAAATTTGTACCGGCAGATGGAATAGAAATAAAAGTTAAAGATAAGCTTAGAATGAAGATTAGAATGGTTGATTGTGTAGGATATTTAGTTGAGGGAGCATTAGGACACGAAGAAGAAGGAAAAGAAAGAATGGTGTCTACTCCTTGGATGGAAAAACAAATACCTTTTGAGATGGCAGCTGAAATTGGAACAAAAAAAGTAATAAAAGAGCATTCTACAATTGGGATTGTAATGCTGACAGATGGAAGTGTAACAGGAATAGAAAGAAAAAGCTATGTACCGTCTGAAGAAAGAGTTATAAACGAATTAAAAGAATTAAATAAACCGTTTAGCATTATTCTAAATACAAGAACACCTAAGGATGAACAAACATTAAAATTAAAAAATGAGTTGGAAGACAAATACAATATGCCGGTATTACCTCTTGATATACTTAATATGGATTTGGACGATGTTGAAAATGTTATGGAAACTGTGTTATTTGATTTTCCGCTTAGAGAAATAAACATAAATTTACCAAAATGGGTAGAAGCACTTGAAAAAAATCATTGGATAAAAAATGATATTATAAAGACGATAAAAGAAAGTCTTGATGATGTAGGAAAAATAAGAGATGTTAAACATATTGTAAATAGATTTGAGGATATTGAATTCTTAGATAAATGCTATCTAGACGATGTTGGGCTTGGAGAAGGAATAGTAAATATTAAATTAGATACAAAACAAGATCTATTCTATAATGTATTGGAAGAAAAAAGTGGATTTAAAATTGATGGAGAACATCAATTACTAACGCTTATATCAAAATTATCTAAGGTTAAGATGGAATATGACAAGGTAGAAGTTGCATTAAATGATGTTAGAGAAAAAGGATATGGATTAGTACCTCCATCGTTAGAAGAGTTGACTCTAGACATTCCTGAAAAAGTTAAAAAAGGAAACCAATACGGGGTTAAATTAAGAGCAAAGGCACCTTCTATACACTTGATTAGAGCTGATATAACTACAGAGGTATCGCCTGTTGTTGGAACTGAAAAACAGGGAGAGGAACTTGTTAAATATCTTCTAGAGGGATTTGAAGAAAATCCAGAGGAAATATGGCAATCAAATATGTTTGGAAAGTCATTGCATGATCTAGTTAAAGAACAGCTTCAAAATAAACTGTTTATGATGCCAGAAGATGTTAGAGTAAAAATGCAAAAAACACTTCAAAAAATAATAAATGAAGGTAGTGCTAATTTAATAACTATAATATTATAATCATTTGGGAAAAGGGGCTTATTTAAGCCTCTTTTTTCTTGACTTTTAGGTGGTTGTTGATATAATCTAATAATTAAGAGGGGTAAGTTTTCTAACCCTATTTTTTTTGTTAATTAATGTATAAATTAAATATAAAAAGGATAAATAATGTTTTTGAAGAATTATTAAATTATATAGAGGTGAACTCTGTGAATAAGAGGAAAATAAGAAAAAATAAGAGATTAAAAATTAAGTATAATTACTTAATAATACTTGGTGTGACTGCTTACATATTCGTTAAACTTTTAAATAATATGACTAGCTATACGATGCAGGTTGAAACAGTAGAGTATGGTGATTTAGTAGAATCTATAAATAAACAAGGAATTATAATAAAGGATGAACAAGTAATATTAGCACAATCTGAGGGAAATATAGATTACCTAGTTCAAGAAGGTAAAAGAGTTCCGAAGAATAAAAAGATAGCTGAAATACAAAAAGGTGAAGTAGATCTTCAAAAAAAAGAAAAACTTGATACTATAAACAGAAGAATAGATAGTATAAAATCTAACAGAAATGAAGAAATACTTAAAAGTGACATACAAAAACTAGATATGACAACAAAAAGATTGAGAGAAGAAATAAAGAGTAAGCTTATAAATTCTGATATAGAAAATATACGGAACTTAAAAGATGAATTACTAGAGGCTATAGATAAGAAGAGTTTGATATGGGGAGAAAAAAGTATTGTTGGTAAAAATATAAAAACCCTAGAACAAGAAAAATTCAAGGTAGAAAATGAATTGAATTCTTCTGTTCAAAGTATTTTTGCGCAAGAATCAGGTGTTATATCCTTTAATCAAGATGAATATGAAAATGTTCTTAAAATATCTAGTATAGAAGATTTAAATTCACAATATTTATCAACGGTTAAAAACAAAGAAAAGATGATAAAGAAAAATGATGAAGTCAAAGTAGGCGAGCCAATAGGTAAAATAATAAATAATCATATATGGTATATAGCCGCAGTTCTTGATGAAAAAGAGACTAGCCATCTAAAAATAGGCAAAGATATAAATGTTAGCAAAGATGGACAAATATTTAACGCTAGTATTAAAAACTTATATAAAGATGAAAATAATAAGAATATATTACTGCTTGAAGTGGACGAAGAAAAAGTAGACTTTTATGATGAAAGAGTTTGTGATTTTAATATCATATATAGAAAGGTCAGTGGGATAAAAGTTCCTAAAAATGCGATTGTTACAATAAAAGAACAAAGAGGGGTATACATATTATCAGAAACAGGAAGTGCTGTTTTTAAAGGGATTAAGAGCATCTTAGGGGAAAATGATGAATACATAGTGCTTGATTATTTGGATATTAAGAAAAATAGAATAGATACTATTGATTTATATGATGAACTTATTATAAATCCTAAAAATATAAAAGAAGGTCAAAAGATAAGGTAGGTGTGAAAAGTGGATTACATAAAACAAAATTTAGATGAAGTATTAGGTGAAATAAATAATTCTGCTAATAAAGCAAATGTAAATTCGAAAGATATTATATTAATAGGTGTTACAAAAACTGTTGATATACCTGTTATAGAAGAAGCTATACGATTAGGAGTGACTCATGTTGGAGAAAACAAACCACAAGAGCTTGTAAGAAAATACGATGTTATAGGGGATAAAGTAAAGTGGCATCTTATAGGATCTCTACAAACTAACAAAGTAAAGTATATTATAGATAAAGCAGATATGATTCATTCTTTAGATAGAATATCTTTATGTGAAGAAATAGACAAAAGAGCTAAAAGTATAAATAAGGTCATGGATTGTTTGGTACAAGTTAACATATCGAGAGAGGATACTAAGCATGGACTTTTTAAAGAAGATGTTGTAGATTTTATAAAAACTGTATCTAGTGAATATAAAAATATAAAAATTAATGGAATTATGACTATGGCACCATATGTAGATAAGTCAGAAGATGTTAGAATATATTTTAAGGAAATAAAAAATATATCGAGAGAAATAGAGAAACTAAATTTAGAGAATGTAGATATGAAGTATTTGTCTATGGGTATGAGCAATGACTACAAAATAGCTATAGAAGAGGGCTCGAATATGGTAAGAGTTGGAACTTCTATATTTGGTAGAAGAAATTACATGAAATAGGAGGTATAGATATGTCAGATAAATTTGTAGATAAAGTAAAGAAATTTATGGGTTTTGAAGAATACGAAGAAGAGTTTGAAGAAGAATATGAAGAAGAAATTCTTAATTTAAATCAAAAACCAGTGGCAAAGCCTAATGGAAAGATAGTAAATATACACACAACTACTCAAATGAAGGTTATGATACATGAACCTCAAGATTATGATGAAGCTGCATCTATTGTAGATAACTTGAAAAATAGAAAAGCTGTAGTTGTGAATTTAGAAAATATAGAAGACTCGGAGCTTATAAAGAATATATTTCATTTTGTAAGTGGTGCAGTATATGCATTAGATGGAAGTATACAAAAGGTATCAAAGGGAATATTTATATTAGCCCCTAGCAACATAGACATTGACGGAAATATCAAAAAAGAGCTTGAAAATAAGGGACTATTTCCGTGGCAAAAAAATGTATAAAAGGAGAAATCATTTATGGGTATTATAATTAAGTCAATAGCGTACTTTTTTCGATTTTTAGAACTTATGATTTTGATAAGATGTGTGATTTCTTTCGTACCAAGTCTACAATATAGTAAGGTTACAGATTTTGTATATAATGTTACAGAACCGATACTGTACCCTATAAGAGAGATGTTGTATAAGTATGCAAATACAGGTCCAATCGATTTATCGCCTATAATAGCTTACTTTCTAATAGGATTTATATACAAGATTGTTATTAGGATACTATTTATGGTGTTTTAAATGATCGATAAGGAAAGAATAACAGCTCATATAAATGATCTGGATTTGAAAAAAACTATTTACAAAGTGATAGATAAAGCTTTAGGAGTTTTGAAAAATTACGATTGTAGATATACAGATTTTTTAAATCCTTATGAATTAAAAAATGCTATAGCAGTCTTAAATTCTATAGATGATATAAAGTACAGTGTATATGGAGGATGCGGTGGATCTGAAAGAAATGTAATATACATGTATCCATATTATGTACCTGAAGAAGACATAGAGTCTCCTATAAGTGCTTTGATGATTGAGGGAAATTTTAAGTTTAAAGAGGTATCTCACAAGGACTACTTAGGATCTATACTTGGATTGGGTATAAAAAGAGAAAAAATAGGAGATATATTAATACATAAAAATTTTTGCCAAGTTGTAGTTCAAAATGATATAAAAGATTATATAATTCTTAATATGACTAAGGTGGCTCGGAACAATATATCAGTTAAAGAAATATTAATTTCTGATATTCAAAAAATAGATATAAACTACAAAGAAATAGGCTTTACTGTTTCTTCTAATAGAATTGATTGTATCGTATCTTCAATATACAATATATCTAGACAAGAGGCAAATAAAATTATTTCATCAAATAGGGTTTATGTAGATTATGAGCCTATAAATAATATTTCAAAGAAAATAGAGGCAAATTCATTAATATCTGTAAGGGGAAAAGGCAGATGTATAATATCTGATATAGGAGATGTTAATAAAAAGGGAAGATTAAGAATAAAAGCAAAAATAATATTGTAGGAGGTTTTAAAGCAATGATAACTCCATTAGATATAGAAAATAAAGAATTTAGAAGAGCGCTAAGAGGGTTTAAAGAAGAAGAAGTAGATGAATTTTTAGATGAAGTAAAAGAAGATTTTGAAAAACTTTACAAAGAAAATATAGAATTAAAAGATAAATTAAGCATGACGACAGAGCAAATAAATAAGTATAAAAATATAGAGGAAACTTTAAAAAATACTCTTATAGTGGCTCAAAATACAGCTGAGGAAGTAAATACTAATGCAGCTAAAAAAGCTAAACTTATAATAGAAGAAGCCGAGTTTAGATCTAGAAAATTAATAGAAGAAGCTAACAATCAAGTTATAGATATAAGAAAAGATTATGAAGAAACTAGAAAGTCATTTAAGCTATTTAAGGGTAAGTTTAAGGGCCTTTTACAAAATGAAATAAAAATAATAGATGAGACTTTTGACGATATAGAGTAAGAATGGGTAAAATGCAAAATTTTCTATAAATTTAAAAAAAGATATTGACCTATTTGAAAAAATATTATAAAATGCTATTAAATCTTAATTAAAATTCAATAATTAAAAACTGAGAAGGGGACAAGTACATTTTAAATAATTTTACAGAGAGCTGATGTTTGGTGAAAATCAGTAGATTATAGAGATGGAATATCACCCCAGAGTTGCAGGCTGAAATAATATTAAGCTGAGCCGTTAAAATCGTTAACTTTAAATGAGATATTACATATGACTTCATGTCATTTGCAATAACTAGGGTGGTAACGCGTGAATATACCTCGTCCCTTCATTGGGATGAGGTTTTTTTGTTGAAATAATGACAATACTATATATAAAAAGAAAGGATGAAATATATGAAAAAGTTTGAATCACTAGTTAATTCAGTTGTAGAAAGTGAAAAACAAACATCTGATTTTTGGAACGAAGTAAATATATTAGAAAAGACTATAGAACATGGAAATGATAATCCTTCATTTGTATTCTTTGAAGGACCACCAACAGCAAATGGAAAGCCTGGAATACACCATGTTATGGCTAGAACTTTAAAAGACTCTGTTTGTAGATATAAGACTATGAGTGGATATCAAGTAAAGAGAAAAGCAGGTTGGGATACTCATGGACTTCCTGTTGAAATAGAAGTAGAAAAGCAATTGGGACTAAAAGATAAATTAGAAATAGAAGAATACGGAATAGATAAATTCAATGAAAAGTGTAGAGAATCTGTTTTCTCATACGAGAAATTATGGAGAAAAATGACAGAGCGTATGGCTTATGAGACTGATCTTGATAATCCATATATAACTCTTGATAATAATTATATAGAGAGTGTTTGGTGGATACTTAATAAATTTAACAAAGAAGGATATATATACGAAGGACATAAGATCCTTCCTTATTGTTCAAGATGTGGAACTGGACTTGCTTCTCATGAGGTTGCACAAGGATATAAAGAGATAAAGACTAATACAGTAATAGCTAAATTTAAGAGAAAAGACGTAGATGAATACTTCTTAGCTTGGACTACTACTCCTTGGACTTTACCATCAAATGTTGCACTTGCGGTAAATCCAAATGAGACTTATATAAAAATAAAAACTAATGATGAAGTTTGCTATATAGAAAAAACTTTAGCTCCTAAAGTAATAGAAGGAGAATATGAAGTAATAGAAGAACTTAAAGGTAAAGATTTAGAATATATGGAATATGAACAATTAATGCCATTTGCAACTGCTGACAAAAAAGCATTTTTCGTAGTATGTGGAGATTATGTAACTACAGAAGATGGTACAGGTATAGTACATACAGCTCCAGCATTTGGAGAAGATGACTATAACGTAGGTAGAAAATATGATCTTCCAGTACTTCAACCAGTTGATGAAAGTGGTAAATTTATTGCAACTCCATGGGAAGGCAGATTTGTAATGGAGGATGGAATAGATGTAGAAATAATAAAATGGTTACATGCTGAGGGTAAACTTTATAAGAAAGAGAAAATGGATCATAACTATCCACACTGTTGGAGATGTTCTACTCCACTTTTATATTACGCTAAGCCAAGTTGGTATATTGAAATGACTAAGCTTAAAGATAAGCTTATAGAGAATAACAACACAGTTGAGTGGTACCCATCATTCGTTGGTGAAAAGCGTTTTGGAAACTGGCTTGAGAACTTAAATGACTGGGCAGTATCTAGAAGTAGATATTGGGGAACTCCTCTTAACATCTGGACTTGTGAATGTGGACATAAAGATTCAATAGGATCAAGAAAAGAATTAGTTGAAAAAGCTATAGAAGATATAGATGAAACAATAGAGCTACACAGACCATATATAGATGATGTTCATATCAAGTGTAGTGAGTGTGGAAAAACTATGACAAGAGTTAAGGATGTAATAGACTGTTGGTTTGACAGTGGAGCTATGCCTTATGCTCAACACCACTACCCATTTGAAAATAAAGAAAACTTTGATCAATTATTCCCAGCTGATTTCATATCTGAAGGAATAGATCAAACAAGAGGATGGTTCTACTCACTTCTTGCTATTTCAACATTTGTAATGGGAAAAGCACCTTATAAGAGAGTTTTAGTTACAGATCTTATACTAGATAAAGACGGAAAGAAAATGTCAAAATCAAAAGGCAATACTATAAACCCATTTGAATTATTCGATCAATATGGAGCAGATGTTTTAAGATGGTACTTACTTTATGTATCACCTCCTTGGAACCCAACTAAGTTTGATGTTGATGGACTTAAGGAAATTCAAAGTAAGTTCTTTGGTACTATCAAAAATGTTTATAACTTCTTTGCTCTTTATGCAAATACAGATGGAATAAACCCTAATGATTTCTTTGTTGAATACAAGGATAGACCAGAACTTGACAGATGGATATTATCTAAGTACAATAACTTGAAATTAGAAGTAGAGCAAAACTTAGATGCATATGATTTAACAAAGACTGTAAGAAGTATACAAGAATTTGTAAATGAAAATCTTTCGAACTGGTATATAAGACGTTCTCGTAGACGTTTTTGGGCTACAGAGTTAACTGAAGATAAAAAAGCTGTGTACAATACAACTTATGAAATTTTAGTTGGAATATCTCAAATGGTTGCACCATTTGCACCTTATTTATCAGAAGAAATATACAAGAAACTTACAAATGAATTCTCAGTTCATTTAAGTGATTATCCAAGAGTTGATAAGAACTTAATAGACGTAAAAGTAGAAGAGAAAATGGACTTAGTTAAAAACCTAGTTACTCTTGGTAGAGCATCAAGAGAAAATGTTAAAATAAAAGTTCGTCAACCTATACAAAAGGTTTTAATAGATGGTAAGTACGAAGAGGTAATAGATGATTTAGTAGCATTAATCAAAGAAGAGATTAATGTTAAAGAAGTTGTATTTGCTAAAGACTTAGGTGAATACATGAACTTTAGTTTAAAGCCAAACTTTAAGGTGCTTGGACCAGTTCTTGGACCTAAAATTAAATCATTTGGAAAAGCTTTATCTTCACTGGATGCATCTGATGCAGTTACAAAGCTTGAAGCTGGAGAAGCTTTAACTGTAGATCTTGATGGAGAAAACTTCGAAGTTGTTAAGGATCATGTGTTAATAAATATTTCTTCAAAAGAAGGATTCAATGTGTCTGTTGAAAATAATTTATTTGTTATACTTGATACGACTCTTAGTGAAGAACTTATAAATGAAGGATATGCAAGAGAATTCATATCTAAGGTTCAACAAATGAGAAAGAGTAATGACTATGAAATGATGGACAATATAAATATATTCTTCAATGGAGACGAAACTATATCAAATGCTGTTGAGATATATAAAGAGTATATAATGAGTGAAACTCTAGGACTTTCTATAGAAAAGGTTTCTGATGAAGATTTAGAAAAGCACAATTTAAATGACCATGAGACTGGAATTAAATTAGAAAAAGTTAAATAATAAAAAGTGCTCCTTAAAGGAGCGCTTTTTATCTGTAGTAAAACTATAATATTTCAACTCGCTGATGACATTGATAAATGAATAAAACTATCAACTATTTTAAGCAACAGAGTCGCGAGACTTGTTGGCGCTATGAACGTATGTGAATTTTGAGAACGGAGTCCTTAAGACTCGTTGGTGACATGAGTCAGTGCGTAGCGACTAGACGAATTTTAAAGGAGGAATAATTATGAATATAATAGGTATAATTGGAGCTATGGATGAGGAAGTAGATATATTAAGAGATTTAATGGAGATTAAAGAAACAGTAGAAAAGGCTTCTTTAAAGTTCTATGTAGGTAAAATAGAAGGTAAAGATGTTGTTTTGGTGAGATGTGGTATAGGTAAGGTTAATGCTGCCTTGTGTGCTCAAATACTTATAAGTGAATTTAAAGTGGATGCAGTTATAAATACAGGTGTTGCTGGAGCTTTACACGACGACTTAGATGTATTTGATATAGTAATATCAACAGATACTATACAACATGATTTTGATACTACTGTATTTGGTTATGAAGTAGGAGTTATTCCTAGAATGGAAGAGTCAACTTTTAAGGCAGATGAGAGATTAATTGAAGTAGCTTATGATTCTAGTGTTAACTCTGATAAAAAATACAAGGTAGTTAAAGGTAGAGTGTTAACAGGAGATGTATTCGTTTCAAGTAAGGAATTAAAGGATAGACTTGTAAATAACATGAAAGGATACTGTGCTGAAATGGAAGGGGCTGCTATTGGACATGCTTGTTATGTAAATAATACACCGTTTATAATAATAAGAGCTATGTCTGATAAGGCTGATGGAAGTGCAGATGTAGTTTATGAAGAATTTGTAAATGAAGCTGCTCATAATTCAAAAGATATAGTTCTTGGAATTCTTAAGAATTTATAAAAATATTAGTTGCCTAGATTTCGGTTTTACGAAATCTAGGTTCTTTTTTTTTTGAGAAAAAATATATATAAGTAAAGCTTTTTTTACAAAGTTAAAAGGGGGAAAGACATTGATTAATAATTTATCTGCATATATTGAAGGTGCAAATATTCCAGTTAAGACTATTGAGGGGAAAGTAACTAAGAGAATATATTTTAATAATGCTGCAACAACATTAGCGCTAAGACCTGTAATGAGGAAAGTTAATGATAATGTTCCTCTTCTTGCTTATATAGATGCACCAGGGCCTTTAGGGAAAAGAACTACTATAAAATATGAAGATGTAAGGGATATTGTCAAAAACTATGTTGGAGCAAGTGCATCTAAAGATAAAGTAATCTATTTAAAAAATTCAACAGAGGCAATAAATTTATTGAGTAATCTATTATATCAAGAAAATCCTGAGCAAGTAGTTATAACAACTGCTATGGAGCATATGGCTAATTATTTGCCATTTGTAACAAGATTTGAAACGGCAGTAGTAGGTGTTACAAAGGAAGGAAGCCTAGATTTAGAGGATTTTGAAGATAAATTAAAGTTGTACAAAGGAAGGGTTAAGTTTGTTACAGTAACTGGAGCGAGTAATGTAACTGGAATTACCCCTCCTATTTATAAAATGGCAAAGTTGGCTCATAAATATGGAGCAAAAATATTAGTTGATGCAGTTCAGTTAGTTCAACATAGACCATTTGATATGAAGCCGCATTCAGATGATGAACATATAGATTTTGTAGTATTTAGCGCACATAAGTGTTATACACCTTTTGATGGTGGGGTTTTGATAGGTCCGCATGAATTTTTTGATAAATATGAACCTTATACAGAAGGTGCCGGGATTACAAAATTTATCAGTAGTGAAAAAATAATATATTCTAATCCTCCTAAACGATATGAAGCTGGATATCCAGATATATTTGGAATTATGGCTATGGGTAAAAGTATAGAATTTCTTGAAAAAGTAGGAATAGAGAATGTCGCAGAGTATGAAAAAAAATTATATAAACATGCAAAAAAACAATTGACGACTATTCCCAAAGTAATAATGTATGGACAAGAAGCAGGTAAAATAGAAATACCATATATTTCGTTTAATGTAAAAGGAATGTATCATACAGAGGTTGCTAATTATCTTGCATATGAACATGGAATAGAAGTAGGTGCTGGTACGGCTGGAGCGGATATATATGTACAGTCTTTATTAGGTGTTAGTCCACAAGAAGCTTATGAATTGTATACTGATGGAAAGTCAGCAGGGATTGTACGAATTAGTTTAGGAATGTATAATACTTTTAGTGAGATCAATCGATTGGTTGATGCTCTTAGAAAATTATAGAAAGGAAGATTATAATGTTTGTAGTTTCACTTACATATATAACAGATTTTGATATGGTAGATTCTTATCTTCAAGAACATGTTGAATATCTGAAAGAACAATATGCAAATGGATTTTTTATAGCATCGGGAAGGAAAGTGCCAAGAACTGGAGGCGTGATTTTATCTAATATTAAATATAGAGAAGAACTTATGAATATACTTAAAAAGGATCCATTTTATAAAAATCAAGTAGCAAAGTATGATGTTATAGAGTTTGTTCCAAGCATGACAAGTAAAGAATTGGACTTTTTAACTGTATAATAGAAAGGGGCTGTCTCAAATGATTTATTAAATTGTTTGAGACAGCCCCTTTCTATTGTTTGTGTCATTATATTTATTTTCAATACATATAGTTTATAGTATGACGTTAAAATAATAAAAATGTAGAGGAGGGGAAATTGTGGAAGATACATTTTTAATAAACAGGATATATAACTCATTAAATGAAATATGTAGGGAAAACAATATAGAGAGAGTCAAGAACATAACGTTTGTAGTGGGTGATGGTAGTGATTTAAATAGACAGAATATTTGCGATTATTTTGAGAAAAATAACAGTGAACTAATAGGTAGATGGACTAATATAAATATGAAAATAGAGAATTTTGATAATAATATAGCTATTATACATAGTTTGGAAGGTGAAGATAAATAATAATTGAAACTATATAAAAAAAGATATATAATTGAGTATATAATTTTATATGTATAAATCTATGATTAAGATTAGTATATATGAACAATGTTTCAGCGATTTAGGGATGGTGAGAGCCTAATACAAATGTTTATATTGAATGGACTTATGAGTTTGAATCTGAAATAATAGTAGGGTTTAACGCAAATCCTGCGTTATAGGATAATAAGTGGACAAATGTCAACAAGAGTGGTACCGCGGGAATATACTCGTCTCTATACAATTTAGAGGCGAGTTTTTTTATTCTATAGGAAACTATATGATTTTGAATCTGTGGATAACATTGATTAAAGAACTATACTTACAACTATTTTTGAGCAACGGAGCCTGTAAGGATTGTTGGCTACATGAGTCACCGCGTTAGCGAGTAGACGAATTTTTTATAAATTAGGAGGTAAATTATGAGTGATAAAAAAATAATATTTAGTGGGGCTCAACCATCTGGTAAGCTTACTTTAGGAAACTATATAGGAGCAGTTAAAAATTGGGTAGATCTTCAAGATGAATACAATTGCTATTATTGCGTAGTTGATTCTCATGCTATAACAGTTCCTCAAGAAGCAAAAAATTTAAGAAAAAATACTATTGAAGCACTTGCTCAATACATAGCTAGTGGGCTTGATCCTAAAAAAAATACTATATTTATACAGTCTCATGTAAGTGCACATGCAGAACTTGCGTGGATTTTAAATACTATGACTTATATGGGTGAGTTAAATAGAATGACTCAGTTTAAGGAAAAATCTCAAAAGAGTGAGTCTAACTTAAATGCAGCATTATTTACTTATCCAGTTTTAATGGCTGCTGATATTTTACTTTATCAAACTGATTTAGTTCCTGTTGGAGAAGATCAAAAACAGCATTTAGAACTTGCTAGAACACTAGCTCAAAGGTTCAATAATAGATATAGTGATACTTTCAAAATTCCAGAGCCATATATAGCAAAAGTTGGAGCTAGAGTTATGAGTCTTCAAGAACCTACAAAGAAAATGTCAAAATCAGATGATAATCCAAATGCGTCTATATTGATGATGGAAGACCCGGATTCTGTAGTAAGAAAATTGAAAAGAGCTGTTACTGACTCTAGTGGAGTGGTTAGATATTCGGATGAACAACCTGGAATTAAAAACTTAATAAATATATATTCTAAATTATCAGGAAAATCAATACAAGAAATAGAGCTTATGTACGAAGGTAAGGGATATGGACAGTTCAAAGGCGATACGGCTGAGGTTATAGTAGAATCATTAAGACCTGTAAGGGAAAAGTACAATGATTTATTAAATAATAAAGATTATTTAGAACAAATATACTCTGAGGGAGCTAATAAGGCAGAGCAAAATGCTAGAAAGACATTAAGAAAAGTGTATAAAAAGGTTGGACTTGTTCCTAGAAAATTTATTTAATAAAATAGACTGTTGTTTTACAACAGTCTATTTTTAAATATTATAAATACAGTAATTATACGAATTTTTTAAAGAAATTTACAAATAATACTTCATAACATGAGATTGATCTTAGTAATAGTTTGGAACGTTTTAAGTTTAGGATAAATAATTAAATAGGGGGAAAACTAATTGAAGGATCGAATTGATAAAATAGAAAAAAAGATAGATGATTTATCTCAAAGTCTAGATAAAAGCAGAATCAGAGAATATGCAGAGATAGTAAGTAGTCCTAAAAAACTTATTTACTTAAACTTTATGGCAGGACTTGCTAAAGGATTTGGAAGTGCTATAGGATTTACAATGCTTGCTGCTATAGTTGCATATATACTGCATAGTTGGGTCAATCTTCCTTTAATAGGTCAGTATATAGCCAAACTTTTAGACATTATTGAAAATTATAGATAGATCGATAGGAGGAAAAAATGAACAAAACGGATATGGAGTATTATAAGCAAATTCTTTTAAAGGAAAAAGAAAAGGTAGCTAATTTAATAGAGGAAATCGAGGATGATACTGTATCTGAAGATGATTTTAAAAATTCAAGCATTAAAGACAGTACTGGAGAACTTTCTGGATATGACAATCATCCTGCTGATATGGGAACTGAACTATTTATGAGAGAGATGGATTTGAAGCTTAAAACTGGTGAATCTATAAGACTCTACAATATAAATAAGGCGCTTGAGAAAGTGGATTTAGGCTTATATGGTAAGTGCGAAGAGTGTAGTAATGATATAGACACAGAAAGACTTGATATAATTCCTGAGACTCTTCTTTGTTCCAGTTGTTCAAAAGGTCATAGAAAAGCATTTGACAAGGTAGAGGAAGATACTTTCAGTAAAAGTGAGTATTTTTATAGTGAATTAGTAGAAGGTCTTGAATCTACTAATAGATATGAAGGATTAGATTTAGATTACGATGAGCTTTAATTTATGCCATGGATGATATCCATGGCATTTTGTGATATAATTCTACGGGGACAAAGATTATAGAGGGGGTATTAAATTGAATATAGCATTATTTATATTCTTAGTGTTATTAGATCAAATTACAAAGTATTATGCACTCAATTTTTTATCAAAGGTAGGAAGTATACCTGTTATAGATAATATATTTAATCTTACATATGTTGAAAATAGAGGGGCAGCATTTGGAATGCTTCAAAATCAAAAGTGGTTCTTTGTTTTGGTAGCAATTGTGGTAGTCTCATTTATTGTATATCACTTAAAAACTAATGAAAATATTAGCAGATTATATCAAGTGTCCTTAATACTTATACTAGCAGGAGCTATAGGTAATGTAATAGATAGAATAAGACTAAATTTTGTAGTGGATTTTTTTGACTTTATAGTATGGCCGGTATTTAATGTGGCTGATATATGTGTTGTAATAGGCGGAATATTGCTTTCGTATATTATACTATTTGACAAAGAGTAGGAGTAGGAGGATTTTATGGAACAAGTAAATTTTGATGTGAATGAAGAAAATGAAGGTGTTAGATTAGACGTTTTTTTATCAGGTAAATTTGATAATATGTCAAGATCGTATATCCAAAAGATTATAAAAGAAGGAAACGTACTGGTAAATGATAAGAAAGAAAAATCTAGATACATAACTAAAACAAGCGATAAAATAAATTTAAGCATACCAGAGCCTAAAGAATTAGAGGTTGAGGCTGAAAATATAGATATAGAGATAGTTTATGAGGACGATGATTTATTAGTAGTAAATAAGCCTGCGGGAATGGTTGTTCATCCTGCACCTGGAAATTATACTGGTACATTAGTTAATGCTATACTTTATCATTGTAAGGATAATTTATCTTCTATCAATGGAGTTATAAGACCTGGAATAGTGCATAGAATAGACAAGGACACATCTGGACTTTTGATGATAGCAAAGAACAATAATGCTCATAATTCTTTATCAGAGCAATTAAAAGATCACAGCATAACTAGAAGATATCACATGATATGCTATGGAGTAGTAAAGGAAGATACTATGACTATTGATGAACCTATTGCCAGACATCCAGTTGATAGACTTAAAATGGCAATAGTTGAAGGTGGGAAAAGAGCTGTAACACACTTTAAAGTATTAAAAAGATTTGATAAATATACTTATGTTGAGGCTGAGCTTGAGACAGGACGAACTCATCAAATAAGAGTTCATATGCTGAGTAAAAAACATCCGTTAGTGGGAGATCCTGTGTATGGACCTAAAAACTCGAAATTTAAATTGAACGGACAGATGCTTCACGCTAAAACGTTGGGATTTATACATCCTACTACAAACGAGTATATGGAATTTAATTCAGATATTCCAAATCATTTTAAGAGAATCTTAAATATACTTGACTAAAATAAGTTAAGGTGATAAAATTTAAAAAAAGTGAATAACAAACCTTTAATTACAGTACAGAGAGACTGGCAAGGATTATATGTAGATTAGTTATGTTTTACATGCATACTATAACTTCTTGTCCTTGGCGAGAAGTTTTTTTATATGGAGGTGTAATTCTTGAAGGAAAAAGCTAAATTAATGGATGATAAGGCTATAGCAAGAGCTATAACTAGAATAAGTTATGAAATAATAGAAAAAAACAAAGGAATAGAAGATGTTATTTTGGTTGGAATAAAGACAAGAGGAGTACCGCTTGCCGATAGAATAGGAAAAAGAATCAAATCTATAGAAGAAAAAGAAATTAATATAGGTAAGGTAGACATAACTTTATACAGAGATGATTTAACTAAAGCAGATGCAGACCCTATACTTAAGGGAACTGATATAGATTTTGATATAAATAACAAAAAAGTAGTTTTGATTGACGATGTATTATACACTGGTAGAACAGTGAGAGCTGCCATGGATGCCGTAATGGATATAGGTAGACCAAAGTCCATACAACTAGCAGTACTTGTAGATAGAGGACACAGAGAACTTCCTATAAGAGCTGACTATGTAGGGAAGAATGTACCTACATCTAATGAAGAAATCATAAGTGTTAATTTTAATGAAGTTGATGGTCAAGATTATGTTTCTATAAACGAGAAATAAATAATGATTTGAACTTTTAAATCAGTACAGAGATGCTGATAAGGGGAGATTAGATTCTCCCTCCTTAAAAATGAAGGAGGTATTTTTATGCAAGAAAAAGTATTAAACCCATCCATTGAAACATCTATAGGAGAAAAAAATATAGGAGTTAATAAAAATCTTAAAAAAGCTATACTAGCTATACAACATTTATTTGCAATGTTTGGAGCTACAGTATTAGTACCTATATTAACTGGATTTGATCCATCGGTTGCTTTAATATCAGCAGGACTTGGAACTTTAATATTTCACTTAGTTACAAAGGGAATGGTTCCAGTGTTTTTAGGATCAAGTTTCGCTTTCATACCTGTAATAATAACAGTTAGAGAAATGTTCAATGGAGATTTAGCTTATGCACAAGGTGGAATAATAGTAGCTGGAATGATGTATCTAATTATGTCTTTGATAGTTAAAACAGTTGGAATTGAAAAAGTAAAAATGTATTTTCCATCACAGGTTACAGGACCTATGATTGTAGTAATAGGACTTAACCTTGTACCTGTAGCATTTGGGATGGCATCAGGAAACTTCATAGTGGCAATAGCAACTTTATCTACAGCACTTTTAATAACACTATTTGCAAAAGGATTTATAAAACAACTATCGATACTAATAGCTGTAGCAACTGGATATATATTATCTCTTAGCTTAGGACTTATAGATACAAGCATTATAAAAGAAGCTTCTTGGGTTATGGTTCCAAACTTTACACTACCTAAATTCGATATAGGAGCAATCGCTATAATAGCACCAGTAGTACTAGCGGTGTTCATGGAACATATAGGAGATGTAACAACTAATGGAGCGGTTGTAGGGAAAGATTTCATAAAGAATCCAGGACTTAACAGAACACTAATAGGAGATGGATTAGCTACAATAGTTGGAGGATTCATCGGAGGACCTGCTAATACAACATATGGTGAAAATACAGGAGTACTTGCAATAACTAAAAACTATGATCCATCGATACTGAGAATAACAGCTGTGTTTGCGATATCACTTGGATGCATAAGCAAGGTTGGAATGTTTTTACAAACAATACCAACACCGGTTATGGGTGGAATAAGCTTAATGTTGTTCAGTATGATATCTATAATAGGAGTTAAGACAGTAAAAAATAGCAATATAGAGATTAACCCATCTAATTTAATAATAATGGGATCTATACTGATTATAGGACTTGGAACAAACTACCTTCAAGGTAAAGGAATATCAATAGGAATACCAGTAACTGAAACTGTTAAAATAACAGGACTTAGCCTTGCAGCTATAGTCGGAATAGTTTTAAATAGATTACTTAATAGAGATTCTATATAAAAATATAAATTTAATAAATACATTAGAGTTTAAGCACAAAATGAGGGTCATTGAAATACCGCTACTTAGTCAACCTTTTAATAAAACTAAAGATTGTTTCTTATTAAATATCCTAAAACTTCTTAAACTCCCTACGGTCAAACAAAGAAGTTTCTTGACGGATATTTAAACGCCACAATCTAAGTTTTATAGTAAAAGGTTAACCAAAAGTAGCTAACATTTCAATAACCCTCATTTTGAATTTGAGCACTTAGAGTTTGTGTGGTTTATAATACAAATCATAAAAAGGGAATTAATGATATAATTGTAATGTATTGGAGGACAAAAGATGAAAAACAATAGTTTGATTTATTTAATCTTGTCATTGGCAATTACTTCAGGAACAATGTTAACAAATAACTTAATAATCCCAATACCTAATTGGTTAGCAATTGTACTTATAGTATTATCAGTAGTATCTCTTATAGTTTTTATTATTAAAAGTCGTAAGAAATAAATTAAGGGAAGTCAAATGACTTCCCTTAATTTATTATTTTTATCATGTACAAATTTTAAACAACTTCTTTTACATCTGAATCAGAGCTCTTGATTTTAAAAGCTAAAATACCAGCTTTATCAGATAGATAACCTAAAATAGAACCACATAGTAATCCTATAGCTGCCATTTTAAAGTCTCCATTTAAACCAAATGTTATGAAGCAACCTATAAAAGTACAAGGTACACAAGAAAATATCTTGAATCTAGATTGATAAATTAATATAACTGTTACAAATCCGCATGTAAGTAGGTTTGTAATCATAGGTATATCTATTAAACCACTTATATAAATTGTAAGGCTTGCCCAGAATACGCCACTTAAATTACATGAATAAGACTTAATCATTTTTTTAATGGAATCGGTTTCATCTGCTACGCAAAAACTAGTCCAACCAGCAAAACCAACCCATACAAATATTCCTCCTAAAGCACTTATATTAGACCAAGCAAATGCTAAGATTGCTGAAAATAAAGAAGCTAAAAATAACTCACTCATAATAACCATCCTTTCTACGATGAATATATTAGGAAAAATATATTATAACAGTAAAGTATAGATAATGTAAAGAAAATTTTGAATTAAGGAATTTGTGTACTATTACCTTTTGATATGTAAAATAGTGTAAAAAGATTCATATTTATACAGAAACATGTTGTGTGATTAATTTTATGGTAAAATATACTAAATAGAAATTAGAAAATTAACAACAATACAAAAATAAAATATCAAAAAATCAGTAAGAGTACAGAATGGAGATATGGTATTTAGAAAAAAAGAATTAGAATCGGAGAGATTATTTTTGAAACCGTTGTCTTTCAATGAACTATCATACATTAAAAATAATATGACTGAAAGCATTGAAACTCCAATTGAATTTGAAGCAATATCTTATATTGTAAAATTGGCAATATCAAAAAAAATAGAAAAAATGAAAGATCTTAATAAAGATATTCATGAATGGTATACATATTGGGTAATTATCGATAAGAATAATCAAAATGGCATAGGATTTATTGGTTTTAAAGGAATACCGGATGAAAGGGGCTATTCAGAAGTAGGATATAGCATATCTCCTAATTACAGAGGGCAAGGGCTTATGACTGAAGCATTGTCACTTTTAATAAATTGGGCTTCAAATTTTCGGGATTGTAAGGGAGTTACAGCAATGAGTGTCTTAAAGTTAAATACAGGGTCAAATAGAGTCTTAAATAATTGTAATTTTGATTTAATTGATTCTGTGAGTGATGAAAATAGTTACCTTTTTACATTCAAAGGGGTATTATAAACGTTTTTGGTGGGGTTATAAAATTAATGAGACAGAATACGACTACTTTACAATGGGAGTTTTAGGACGAATTCTTTATATAAGTCCGAGGAAAAATACAATAGCTATAAGGTTAGGAAGAGCATGGGGTATAAATGGGTGGTGGCCTACTGTTATGAAAGATTTTATTTACAATAATACATAATATATTGAATAAACAAATATTTTAACAGTATCTGCAAAAGGTACTGTTTTTGATTTTTATATTTATAAAATCATACATCAAAGTAAACAATAACCTTATATTGTGGTAAAATGTACATAGTTAAAATCTATATTGTGTCTATAATGAAAAATTAAATACTCAGTATAATTGCTTAAAGCTTAGAATGTGGTATGAACAGTACCATAAGTAACGGTAATATTAATAAATAAGAAATATTGATAAGTAATGAAAAATTTTAATTATAGTATTAAGGGAAGGGTGTAAAATGAAAAATAAGAATAACTTTAGTAAAAATAAGAATGTAGAACATTCTCAAAATAATACTGAACAAATAAGGTTAAATAAATTCATAAGTGGAACAGGAATCTGTTCTAGAAGAGAAGCGGATAAACTTATCCAACAGGGGAGAGTTACAGTAAACGGTGTAAAATCAGAAATGGGAACTAAAGTTATTTCAAAAGATCAAGTCAAAGTCGATGGAAAGCTTTTAAAATCTAAAGAAAAACCTATTTATATAGCTTTTAACAAACCTGTAGGTATTACCTGCACTACTGAAGGTAAAGTTAAAGATAATATCATAGACTATATCAATTATCCTAAGAGAATTTTCCCTATTGGTAGACTAGATAAACCTTCAGAAGGACTTATATTTTTAACCAATGATGGAGATATTGTTAATAAAATTCTTCGTGCAGGTAATTCTCATGAAAAAGAATATATTGTTACTGTAGATAAACCTATAACATCTGAATTTATTCGAAAAATGGGAAATGGAATCCCTATTTTGGATACGATAACACAGAAATGCTTTTTAAAAAAAGAAGGTAAATTTGTATTTAGTATAATTTTAACTCAGGGATTAAATAGACAAATAAGAAGAATGTGTGAATTTTTAGGATATAATGTTATAAAACTTAAACGAATACGAATTATGAACATAACTTTAGGCAATTTACCAGTTGGGAAATGGCGTTATTTAACGAAAGAAGAAATGACAACTATAAATAATTTAGTTTCAAATTCAATCAAAACTGAAGAAGGCTCTCACTTATAACGGCTAAATAAATAATATATAAACAAATTTTAGTCGATAAAGAAAAGTTAAAGTAAATAAAATAATTATTTACCTCCTACTCGATTCAATGATAGATTCCATAGAAGAGATAATGAATTTAAAGAAAATATTAGAGAAAGAAAATAATTAAATGTTTAAAAAAATAGTCTGGCTCTTAAACCTACTAAAGAGTAAAAGCTAGACTTACAAAATAAATGGCATTAAAATGTTAGCGAATGATTTAAATATTTTTGTATAAAACTCGGATTATATGATGCCATTTATTTTGGGATTAAGAACATGAATTGAGTGTGTAAATAACTTTGTGCTTCAGAATGTAGAATTGCCCAATTTGATATTAATCAATTTTTGGAAAATAATTGAATATTCTAAGCTTTAGTTATATAATAGCCCAATTTATATAGAAATATACATATTTTATTATATTTTGGGCTATAATCATAACAATGGAGAACTATGCTCAAAATATTGTTAATTTCGATATAATGAGCATTATGTAATCCTTTGCAAATTTTTAATTTTACAAGATAAGAATTATATATATTGTTCAAATCTTTCGCCATAGATAATTATTAATTGGTTTAAAATCATATCCCAATCATCATATCTTCTTGTCCATTTTTTTGATATATTCTTAGTTGCTAAGTACAATATTTTCTCTAACGACTCATCAGAAGGAAAAACTGATTTAGTTTTAGTTACTTTTCTATATTGTCTATTCAATGATTCGATAATATTAGTTGTATATATTATTTTTCTAACTTCATATGGATACTTAAAGAAAGTACTTAAAACATCCCAATTAGCTTCCCAGCTTTGAATAGCAAATGGATATTTACTTGCCCAGGCTGCTTTTACATCCTCTAATGCTAAGAAACCACTTTTTTCATCTACAGCTGAGTAAATTGTTTTCAGATCTTTAGCAAATGGCTTTCTATCTTTATATGGAACATATTTAAGAGTGTTTCTTATTTGATGAATAATACATCTTTGAACTTCCGAATTAGGAAATGTAGCCTCTAAAGCTTGTTTAAAACCGCTTAATCCATCTACACAAAATACCATAACATCTTTAAGTCCTCTGTTTTTAAGTTATTTAAAACAGATAACCAAAACTTAGAAGTTTCATTTTCACCTATCCATATTCCTAAAACTTCTCTTAATCCATCTGTATTTACACCTAAAACTATATATGCAGCTTTAGAAACAATCTGATTATCTTGACGAACTTTAAAGTGTATAGCATCCATAAATACAAAAGGATACATAGCCTCTATGGGTCTGCTTTGCCAATCCTTAATTTCGGGTAATATCATATCAGTTATTTTGCTAACCATTTCAGCTGAAACTTCGATACCATAAATATCATTAATTTGATCATGAATATCTCTAGTTGACATCCCCCTAGCATAAAGGGAGATTATTTTATCTTCAATACCAGATATATTTCTTTTGTTCTTAGGAACAACAACTGGTTCAAAATCTCCATTTCTATCTCTTGGAATATCTAATTGCATTTGTCCAAATTGAGTTTTGACATTTTTTTGAGTATGTCCATTTCTACGATTGTCAGTATCTTTGCTTTTTCTGTCTCGTTTTGGATAACCTAACTCCATATCAAGTTCGGCTTCTAACATTTCTTGTAATGTATCTTTAAATAGGTCTTTAAGGTATGAGTGAAGATCTCCTGTAGTTTTAAGATCTCCATCTGTAATCATTTCTCTTAAGAATTCTTTTTTTAAATTACTCATAAAAAATCCCCTTTCTAGTTTTAATCTTATTATTGATTATTACCAAAAATAGGGATTTTTTTCATTTAAGCACAGATTTATTTACACTACCCATGAATTTGATTATTTCATTATCTTAATTATTCTCAGAATTTATTTTAGAATTATTTTGTATTTTAACTATATCTTCTTCAAGAGGAGTTACATACATAGTGCTATTAGTCTCGTAAATAACCATTCCTGGTTTTGCTCCACTAGGTTTTTTAACATTTTTCTTCAACGTATAGTCAACAGGAACTTTAGAAGACAACTTACCCTTGCTGTAATAAGCGGCAAGCATTGCAGCTTCAAATATTGTAGATTCAGGAATTTCCTCTCCATCAAATCTGATTATAACGTGAGAGCCTGGTATATTCTTAGTATGAAGCCACATATCGCTATTTATAGCCATTTTCAAGGTTAGATAATCATTTTGTTTGTTGTTTTTACCAACGTATATAGTAAATCCATCTGAGGATAAGAATTCATAAGGTTTAGTCTTTAAAACATTTGTTTCTTTGATTTTCTTAGATTTACCTTTATCTGTGGCTTTTCCTTTAACATAACCAACCTTAATAAGCTCTTCTTTTATTTCATCTAGCTCATCTATGTGTTCACAGTTAGTTATACTTAGCATTATATTTTCAAGATAATTTATTTCTTCTTCAGTTATTTCAAGTTGTTCAGTTATTTCAATTAAAGCATGCTTAAGCTTATTGTACTTTTTAAAATACTTTTGAGCATTTTCAGAAGGAGTCAATCTCTTGTCTAGGTTTATAAGTACATTTGAACTATTAGGATCATAAAAGTTAACAACCTCGACTTCTTCCATGCCTTTTTGAATCATGTATATATAAGAGGTTATAAGTTCACCATTTATTTTGTAGATATCTGCATTTTTAGACTCTATTAATTCTTCATTTTGCTTTTTAGATTTTTTATAAAGTCTGTCTAATTTATTAGATATACTTTTTCTAAGACTTTGAGATTTTTGATGTATTCTTTCCTTAACATCTTTTTCTAAATAATAGGTTTCAAGTATAATGTTGATGCTATCATTTTCTATAAAAGAGAAATGATTAAACATAGTAAGTTTTATACAGCTAAAATCTATAATTTTGTTTAGTCTTTTATCGATAGCTATACAAGGGAAGAAAATATTGTTTTTTATTTGGTTAAACAATCTATTAAATATCTCGTATAATGATTTTAAATCTTTTGTTTCCATATGATTTATATTAGTATCAGTATCTAAATTTGCTCTAGTACAAATTTCTTTTGCTATTATAGGGCTTATACCCTCAAATGAAGAATATATTGATTTATATAATTCTGATTTAGAAGAATTTAAAAGTGCATCAATGAATGTGTTTTCATCAATATTGTCTATTGGATTTAGCTTGTTTTGAGATGGTGGATCTATGTATTTCTGACCTGGAAGAACTTGTCTATATCTACTAACACTAAGTGGTATTCTTTTAATAGAATCGAGTATTTTATTTTCTTCATTATCTACCAATATTATATTACTATGTCTTCCCATTATCTCTATTATTAAATCTTTTGATTTTCTTATTTTAAGTTCATCTAAAGATTCTATAGTTATCTTTATTATTCTCTCGAAATCAGGTTGTTCTATTTTTACGATTCTTCCATTTTGTATATGTTTTCTAAGAAGCATACAAAATAGAGGGGCCTTCATAGGATTTTTTTTGTTATGTGAGTTTGTAGTGTAAACTCTTGGATTTGAGCTGTTGGCACTCATCAATAATTTATAGTTAGTACCATTGTTTCTTATATTAAAAAGAAGCTCATCGCCTTCGGGTTGATATATTTTATCTATTTTACCATCTACTAATTGAGATGAAAGTTCTTTAACTAATGAGTTTATAACTAATCCATCTAATGCCATGTTAATACCTCACCTTCCTGTTTATTTAAACTTTTACTCTTATAGTATATCTCATAAAATTATACAAATACAAGTTAATACTTGTATGATTACCGATCAGATGTTACAAAATCGTAACATTTGAGTGGTAATTTGTTTATTTTAATGAAAATTAATATATAATGAATCTTTAAGGGGGTAAATCGGATGATTAAATTTTGGAAGCTACATGGAGCTGGAAATGATTTTATAGCAGTAGATGGTGAACAATATCTTATAAATGATTATTCTGAATTTGCAAAGCATGTTTGTCACAGACATTTTGGAATAGGAGCAGATGGAATTTTAGTTTATAAAAAAACAGATGATGCCGATGCTCAAATGGTTTACTATAATTCGGATGGTTCAATAGCTAAGATGTGTGGAAATGGAATAAGATGTTTTGCAAAATTTATATACGATAATAATCTTGTAGATAAAACAGAGTTTACAGTAAAAACCCTAGATGGAATAAAAAATATTAATATATATGTTGAAGGCAATGAAATAAAAAATATAAAGGTGGATATGGGAAAAGCAAACTTTGATCCAAAGGCAGTTCCTGTAAAGACTGATAAAAATATATTTATTAACGAAAAAGTGGATGTAGATGATATTAGCATTAATGTATCATCCATATTAATAGGAGTACCTCACAGTGTTGTATTTGTAGATGAAATCGATAAAGACTTCATATTAAATTATGGTCCTAAAATAGAAAAGCTAGATATGTTTCCTCAAAAAACTAATGTAAACTTTGTTCAAATTATTGATGAAGATAATATTAAAGTGTTTACTTGGGAAAGAGGTTGCGGATATACACTTGCATGTGGAACGGGAATATGTTCATCCGTAGTTATATCTAGATATTTAGGATTGGTATCAGATAAAGTTAATGTAGAATCGGAAGGTGGAAAACTATTTATAGAGCTTGTAGATAATACGGTTTATATGAATGGAACTTCTGTTAAAATATGCGAAGGATTATTGGAGGGTAAATAAATGGCAATTAGTATGACTGGGTTTGGTAGAGGCGAAAATAGTAATGAAAAATTCAATTTTGTTATTGAAGCCAAAAGTGTAAATCACAAGTATACAGATATAAGCGTTAAGATTCCAAGAAAAATATCATTCTTAGAAGAAGATGTAAGAAAACTTGCAAAAAATTATGTTAAAAGAGGTAGAGTAGATATATTTGTAAGATACGAGATAATAGGAGAATCGGATATTAACTTAAAACTAGACTCTAATCTTGCATCACAGTACTACAATGAACTTATAAAAATAAAAAGTGAATTTGATGTAAAAGATGATATATCTGTTATGAGTATAGCTAAATTCCCAGAAGTAATAAAAATAGAAGAAAAAGAAGATGATGAAAAAGCTACATGGAATTGTTTAAAGAAAGCAGTTGAAAATGCACTTATAAACTTGAGAGATATGAGAACAATAGAAGGAGAAAGACTTGCACAAGATATTAAGTCAAGATGCAACTTTTTAGATAAATGTATTGATGAAATAGAAAAAAATTCATATAATGTAGTTGCTGACTACAAGGATAAGCTAGAAAACAGGATAAAAGAATTACTTAAGGATTCTATTGAGATAGATGAATCTAGATTATCACAAGAAGTTGCTATATATGCGGATAAAAGTAGTATAACAGAAGAACTAGTTAGATTTAAAAGTCATATAAAGCAAATTGAAAAAAACATAGGCTTAAACGATTTAATAGGTAGAAAAATAGATTTTCTAATTCAAGAGATGAATAGAGAAGTAAACACAATAGGTTCTAAGTCTTCAGATTTAAAAATAACTGAGCTTGTAGTTGAAATAAAAAGTGAATTAGAAAAAATTAGGGAGCAAATTCAAAATATAGAATAGGAGAAATACAAATGGGAATGAAACTTGTAAATATAGGATTTGGAAATATAGTTTCAGCAAATAGAATAATAGCTATAGTCAGTCCGGAATCTGCCCCTATAAAAAGAATGATTCAAGAGTCAAGAGAAAAACATATGCTTATAGATGCAACCTATGGGAGAAGAACTAGAGCTGTTGTTATAACTGATAGCCAGCATATAATTCTTTCTGCTGTTCAGCCAGAAACAGTTGCACATAGACTTGAGTTGAAAGAAGAAAATCATCATAATCACGAAGAATAGGAAGGAAGATACAAATGGATAGAGAAGGACTTTTAATAGTAGTTTCAGGTCCATCGGGAGCTGGAAAAGGAACTATATGCAAAGAACTTTTGAGTAGAAATAAAGATATACATCTTTCTGTTTCAGCGACAACTAGACAGCCAAGACAAGGTGAAGTAGATGGAGTAAATTATCACTTTATATCTAAAGAAAAGTTTGAAAACATGCTAGATGATAATGAATTTTTAGAGAGTGCTAAAGTGTATGATAATTTTTATGGAACTCCAAAGCAAGCGGTACTTGATACTTTGACTAAAGGTCAAAATGTTTTACTTGAAATAGATATTCAAGGAGCTATGAGTGTAAAAGATACATATCCAAATGGAGTATTTGTCTTCATACTTCCTCCATCGTTAGATGAATTAAAGAATAGGATAGTGAAAAGAGGAACAGAAACGGAAGAGGATATTAACAAAAGATTTGGAAGTGCTATATTTGAGATAGAGAAGATTGAAAACTATCACTATTTTATAATGAATAAAGATGTTGATAAATCGACTCGTGAACTTGAAAATATAATAAATGCAGAAAAGAACAAAGTATGTAGATACAAAAATAATATAATAAAGAAATTTAAGGAGGAATTATAATATGTTATATCCATCAATAAACGATCTTTTAAATAAGATAGATAATAGATACAACTTAGTAATAGCGGTATCTAAGAGAGCTAGAAAGTTAATAGAAGGTGAAGAGGAATTAGTAAGAACAAAAGAAATAAAGCCTGTTGACATAGCTACTCAAGAAGTATATGAAGATAAAATAAACTATAGACCTATGACTGCTGAAGAAATAGAAGATGAAGGAAAAAAAGAAGTTGTAGAAGTACAAAACACAGAGGAGTAAAAAATGTTAAATTCAAAGAATATAGTTATTGGAGTATCAGGCGGAATAGCTGCATATAAAGCATGCGATATTGTGAGTAGATTGAAGAAATTAAATGCCAATGTAAAGGTTATAATGACAAAATCAGCTGCAGAATTTGTAACACCGTTGACATTCCAATCTTTAAGCCAGAATTTTGTGGTTGTAGATATGTTTGATGAATTAAAAACATGGGATGTTGAGCATATATCTTTGGCACAGTGGGCAGATTTATTTCTAATAGCTCCTGCAACTGCTAATATAATAGGCAAGATATCTAATGGAATAGCAGATGATATGTTATCTACTACTGTTATGGCTACGAAAGCTGAAGTTTTGATAGCGCCTGCTATGAATACTAATATGTATGAAAATAAAATAGTTCAACATAATATATCAAAACTTAAAGAACTTGGGTTTAAATTTGTTGAGCCTGAATCAGGAAGATTGGCTTGTGGAGATATAGGAAAAGGAAAGCTAGCTTCTCCCGAGAGTATAGTTGAGCAAGTGAGCAATCTTTTGATATTAGAACAAGACTTAATAGATAAAAATATATTGATAACAGCTGGACCGACTATAGAAAATATAGATCCTGTAAGGTATATAACTAATAGATCAACTGGAAAAATGGGTTACTCAATAGCTCAAAAGGCTATAGAAAGAGGAGCTAATGTAACGTTGATATCTGGAAAGACAAATCTTGATATACCTAATGGAGTGTGTGAATTTATACAGGTAGAATCAGCTAAACAAATGTATGAGGCTGTTGTAGATAATTTAGATAAAAATGATATTATAATAAAATCAGCTGCAGTTGCTGATTATAAGCCTAAAAATATATCTGAGATAAAAATTAAAAAGTCTGATGATGATTTGATTATAGAATTAGATAGAAATAAGGATATATTAAAAGAAATAGGAAAAATAAAGAAAAATAAAGTATTAGTAGGATTTGCAGCAGAAACCAATGATTTAATTCAGAATGCTAAGAAAAAAATAGAAAAGAAAAATCTAGATTTTATAGTAGCAAATGATTTAACTCAAGAAGGAGCGGGTTTTGGTGTTGATACTAATATAGTTAAAATAATAGACAAAGATGGAAATATACAAGAATATCCTAAAATGAAAAAATACGAAATATCTAATATTATATTAGATAGAGTAAAGATGTTATCAAAATAGTTATCTTATAAAAGTCCTATATTATTTTAAATAATATTGGACTTTTATATTATAAAGTGGGTGTAGTTTATGGAGAAATATGCAAAAGTTATAGTCAATAATAATTCTAGTCATACGGATGAACTTTATACTTATAAGATTCCTGGATTTTTAATTGATGAAGTACAAACAGGACATAGGGTTCTAATAAGCTTTGGTAGAACCAACAAGCCCATAGAAGGATTTGTATTTGATATATCAACTTACAAAGACGGAGATTTTAGAGTAAAAGAAGTTATAGACATATTGGACAAAGACCCTATACTCAAGCGAAGAGATATAGAACTTGTAAGGTGGATGAGAGAAGAATATATATGCACATTTATGGATGCCATAAACTGTATATATCCTAAGGGTAGCAGAATTACCAATTACAAGGTTGCAAAATTAATATCTTGTGGATATGATAATGCTAGCTTAAAAGAACAGATTTTAATAGATGAAATAAAGAATAATAAGAATGAAATAAAAATAGACAAGCTTTTGGATAAATTTGGGAAGAGTGTAAATAATACGATAAAGAAATTAAAAGATAAAAAAATATTAGACATATATTGGGAATATAAGAGTATAAAAAATGAAAAATATATTCACAATATAAGTTTGAATTTTGAATCAGATATAGATGATTTGATAGAATCCTTAAATAAAAAAAGAGCATTTAAGCAAGCGCAGATTATAGAATTTTTGAAAAAAAATGATAATGCAGAAATAAATGATATTATGAGTATATTAAACATAACTAAAAGTTCGATAAATTCATTGGAAAAAAAAGGATACATAACTATAGAAAAATTAGATTATTATAGAAAGCCTAAATCAAATTATATAATAAAAGAAAAGAATATAGATTTAAACGATGAACAAATGGAGGCTTCAAAAATACTAAGGTACTCTATTGATGATTATAATAAAATACCGTTTTTACTTCATGGAGTGACGGGTAGTGGTAAGACTGAAGTGTATATAAATACAATTAAGGAAGCTTTGATTAAAGGATTAGATAGTATAGTGTTGGTTCCAGAAATCTCTTTAACACCTCAAACTATAGCCAGGTTTAAAAATAACTTTGGAGATATAATAGCTGTTTTTCATAGTAAACTTTCGAGTGGTGAAAAATATGATGAATACAGGAGGGTTAAAGAAGGAAAAGCTAAAATTATAATAGGTGCAAGATCTGCCTTGTTTGCTCCTTGTAATAACTTAGGAGTTATAATAATAGATGAATTTCATGAAAACTCGTATAAATCAGATTCAAATCCAAAATACTCTACTATAGAAGTTGCTAAGTTCATAGCCCAAATAGAAAATTCGACACTGATATTCGGATCTGCAACTCCACCTATAGAAGAATATTATAAAGCTCAAATAGGTGAATATGAATTAATAGAACTTAAAAAAAGGGCTAATAATAAAGAAATGCCTAAAATAGAAGTTGTAGATATGAGGGATGAACTAGACAAAGGAAATAAAACTATATTCAGTTCAAGGTTATATGAAGAAATAAAAAAAAATCTTGAAAATAATAACCAAACTATACTGTTTTTGAACAGAAGGGGATATGCAAGCTTTGTATCTTGTAGAAAATGTGGATATACATTTAAATGTTCAAACTGTGAAATATCACTGACTTATCACAAAGGTATTAACATTGCGAAATGTCATTATTGTGGTTTTGAAGAGAGTGAATTAAGCCAATGTCCAAGTTGTGGTAGTAATTATATAAAAGAGTTTGGAATAGGAACTCAAAAAATAGAAGAAGAAATAAAACACCATTTTAAAGATGCTAGAGTTTTGAGAATGGATAAAGATACTACATCTAAAAAAGGCGCTCATGAGAAGATATTAAATGAGTTTAAAAATAGAAATGCTGACATATTAATAGGAACGCAGATGATAGGTAAGGGGCTTGATTTTGAACATGTAACATTGGTTGGAATTCTATGTGGAGATATGGTTCTTAAAATTCCTGATTTTAGAAGCTCTGAAAAAGCATTTCAAACTATAAGTCAAGTTGCTGGTCGTTCAGGAAGAGCAGATTTAAGTGGTAAGGTTATACTTCAAGCTTACGACATAGATCATTATGCAATAAAATACGCTGTAGAACATGATTTTAGAGGTTTTTATAATGATGAAATAAAAATAAGAAAGGCTTTTAATTACGTACCATTTGATAATATGATAAGCGTAGTTATATCTGGCAGAAATGAGAAAAAAGTTATAAATAATATACAAAAGCTTTATGATTCTATAGTTTATCTTCTTAGGAAAAAGGAATGTAATTCTTTTGACTTTATACTAGGACCAAACCCATGTATTATATCTAAGATTAATCAAAACTATAGATGGCAAATACTTGTTAAGGATTTAGATATTGAAATAAAACTGTTAAAGGGTATAATAAAGTATATATGTATACAAAAGAGAGAATTTATATTTGACAATGATATAAATATAAGTATAGATATAAACCCATTTAATATATTATAGGGAGGAATTCAAATGGCACTTAGGAATATAAGAGAGTATGGAGATGAAGTTTTAAGAAAAAAATGTAGAAAAGTTGATAAAATAGATTCTAAGATAATAACATTACTTGAGGATATGGTAGAAACTATGAATCACGCAGATGGAGTAGGTCTTGCAGCTCCACAAGTTGGAATATTAAAAGAAGTTGTAGTGATAGATGTAGGTGATGGTGTAATAGAGCTTATAAATCCTAAATTGATAGAATCATCTGGCAAACAAACTGATGATGAGGGATGTTTAAGTGTTCCGGAAAAATTTGGAAAAGTAACTAGACCAGATTATGTAAAGGTTACCGCTTTTAACAGAAATGGAGAGCAATTTATAATAGAGGGAAAAGGATTATTGGCTAGAGCACTTTGCCATGAGATTGATCATTTAGAAGGTATTTTATTTACTGATAAAGTAGAAGGCAAACTTCAAGGATAATTAAAGAGGTGAAATAGATGAGAGCAGTATTTATGGGAACACCAGATTTTGCAGTACCGTCGTTAAAGGTTTTAATAGAAGAAGGGTTTGATGTTGTTTCGGTAATAACTCAACCGGATAAACCTAAAGGAAGAGGAAAAAAAATGAGCATGCCACCTGTTAAAGAGGAGGCGCTAAAACATGGAATCGAGGTGTATCAACCTAAAAGGGTGAAATCTGAAGAATTTGTATCAATATTAAAGGATATAAATCCGGATATTATAATAGTTGTTGCATTTGGACAGATACTTTCAAAAGAAATACTTGATATACCTAAGTATGGATGTATAAACGTTCATGGATCTTTGCTACCAGAGTATAGAGGAGCAGCTCCTATAAACTGGGTTGTTATAAATGGAGAAAAAACTACAGGTATTACAACTATGTATATGGACGAAGGTCTAGATACTGGGGATATGATATTAAAGGCAAAGATTGACATAGGTGATGATGAGACTGCGGGTGAACTTTATGATAGAATGTGTAAACTTGGAGGAGAAGTATTAAGGGACACTTTAAAATTATTAAAGACGAATAATCTTAAAAGAGAAAAGCAAGATGATTCAAAATCTAGCTATGCTCCTATAATGGATAAAAGTCTCGGTAATATAAAATGGGATGATAAATGTGAAAGTATATTCAACCTTATAAGAGGGACTAATCCATGGCCGAGTTCATTTACAAAGTACAAAGGTGATACTGTAAAGATATGGTCATCAAAGGTACTTAATTCAACTTCAGATAAATCACCGGGGAGCATATTAGATGTAACGGAAGAAGGAATTGAAGTATCAACAGGTACTACTAATTTGCTTATAAAAGAAATTCAAATGCCTGGCAAAAAGAGAGTACAGGTTAAAGATTATATAAGAGGGAATCAAATAGATAAAACATTAGTATTGGGTGAATAATATGGATAATGAAAAAAAATTCATATATTTAATGAGTGTAATCGCTTTATTCTTTGCATTAGTATATAAAATAGTCAACTTTGTAATTTATAGCAAGGATATAAAGTTTGTAAATGTAAGTATTACATTATTAAATATACTATTGATGATAATAATAATTATAATATTATTATCATCAATAGTTACTTATCTTATTTTAAAAAATAAAAAAATAAATAAAAATATGATGAGGATTAATTTGAATATAGTAAATGCAATGTATCCTCTTGTAATAGTTACTACCAAAATATTCAGTATACCCAAAAATGATATTAGAAGGGTATATGTTACTTTAAATAATAAGTACATATACTCTAATAAATACAAATTTCAAGCAGAAGACATAATGCTTATAACACCTCATTGCATACAAAAAAACTTTTGTAAACATAAGGTTACAAATGATATAGATAATTGTAGAAGGTGCGGACAATGTAATGTAGAGGACTTAGTTAAATTAAAGCAAAAATACAATGTGAAGGTATTTGTTGCAACTGGAGGAACTCTCGCAAGAAAGATAATAATAGAGAATAAACCAAAAGCTGTAATAGCTATTGCTTGTGAGAGAGATTTAACCAGCGGTATGCAGGATGTATCTAAGTTTCACGTAATAGGTGTATTAAACAAAAGACCAAATGGACCTTGTTTTAATACGGAAATAGATATTGAAAAAGTAGAAGATGCCATTAAATTTTTTTTAGGAGGTAATTAGTATGTATCCTTATTATTATGGATTTGATCCGACTATGATATTATTAATTCCAGCTATGATACTTGCTGTGTATGCTCAAACTAAGGTTAAAACAACTTTTAATAAATATCTAAGAGTTTACAGTCAAAAAGGATATACAGGAGCTCAAGTAGCTAGATATATATTAGATAAAAATGGACTTAGAAATGTAGATATAGAGATGACTGGTGGAAAATTAAGCGATCACTATGATCCTAGAAGTAAAGTATTAAGACTTTCAAATGATGTATATCATGGAACCTCTATAGCTTCTGTTTCGGTAGCAGCTCATGAGGTAGGTCATGCTATTCAACACGGGGAAGAATATTTTCCGCTTACATTTAGAAATAATTTAGTTCCGATAGTGAATATAAGTTCATCTATGTCTTGGATATTTATAATGCTAGGTTTTTTAGTAACGCCTTCATTATTAAAAATAGGTATACTTTTGTTTTAGGAGCTGTATTATTTCAAGTTGTAACACTTCCTGTTGAATTTAATGCATCATCAAGAGCTATAGATCAACTAGTTAGTAATAGCTTAATAACAACTGAAGAAAGAAAATACAGTAAGAAGGTATTAGACGCTGCAGCCCTTACTTATATAGCAGCGGCAGCTAGTGCAATAATGCAGCTAATTAGATTGGTAATTTTAAGTAACAGTAGAGATGACTAAAAACAGATCCCGTAGTGAGTTAAAGAAGTCTACCTTTAGAATTTTTCAAAGGAAGGCTTTTTTATCTATAAGTAAATTATATAATGGAGTCCGCAGGACTCGTTGGCGACATGAGTCGATGCGTAGCATTAGACGAATTTTTGGTGGAATTTAAAGGAGAGAATAAAATGAAAAGTAGTAGAGAAGTAGCACTTAATGCTATATACGATATAGAAAATAATGGAATATACTCTAACTTAGGACTTAACAAGCATTTAAGAGAGAGCAACTTAAAAGATATGGATAGAGGGTTTTGCACAGAACTTGTATATGGAGTAACTGAAAATAAGTATTTTTTAAATTATGTAATAGATAGTTTTTCTAAAATAAAGGCCAAAAAATTATCTCCACATGTTAGAAATATTCTTCAAATGGGAATATATCAGATATTATTTTTAGATAGCACAAAGGATTTTGCAGCTGTAAATGAAAGTGTAAATTTATCTAAAAAATATTGCAAAAAGGCATCTGGGTTTGTTAATGGAGTACTTAGAAATGTTGTTAGAAAACAAACAGAGATAAAATATCCTGACAGAAATGAAGACATAGTAAAATATTTATCTATAAAATATTCTTATGAAGAATGGATTGTTAAAAATTGGATAGATAAATTTGGACAAGATTTTACTGAGGAACTTGTTGAGGAAAATAATGAAAAACCAGACTTATATCTAAGAACTAATGAACTTAAAATATCAAGAGAAGATTTAATTAAAAAACTAGAAGAACAAGGCATAGAGTGTGAAGCGGTTAAATTAGTTAAAGAAGCTATAAAGGTAAAAGGCCTTAAAAATATAGAAAATAACGAACTATTTAAAAGAGGGTATTATCAAATTCAAGATATAAGCTCTATGATAATAGGACATGTTATAAATCCAAATGAAAATGATAATGTATTGGATGTATGCTCAGCTCCAGGAGGAAAGACTACACATTTAGCTACATTAATGAACAATAAGGGGAAAGTTGTAGCTAGGGATGTATTTGATCATAAATTGAATCTTATAAAAGAAAATACAAAAAGACTTGGAATTAATAATGTGGATATACAAAAATTTGATGCTACGGAACTTGATGATGAAAGTTTGGAAAAATTTGACACAGTATTAGTTGATGCTCCTTGTTCTGGATTTGGTATAATAAGAAGGAAGCCAGAAATAAAATATAAAAAAGAAAAGGATTTAGAGGGTATACCTAAAATTCAGAAAAAGATACTTCAAAATAGCGCTAATTATGTAAAAAAAGGTGGATTATTAATATATAGTACATGTACAATAGAAGATAGGGAGAATATAGATATAGTAAATGGATTTTTAAAACTAAATGATAATTTTAAGCTTGAACCAATAGAAAATATAAAAGTTGATTTAGAAAATCAAGAAGATGGATATGTAAAGTTATATCCTAATATACACGGTATGGATGGATTTTTTATAGCTAAATTAAGAAGGATGAGGTAGTGATTTAAATGGACAAGGTATGTTTAAAGTCTTTGACTGAAAATGATATGAAGGAATTTATGAAGGAAATAGGAGAAAAACCATTTAGGGCAAATCAAATTTTTAGCTGGATATATAAAGAAATAGATACTATAGAGGATATGAATAATATTTCTAAGGATTTAAGAAATAAACTATCGGATAAATCCAAGCTTGGAAAATTAGAAATATATAAAAAGTTTGAATCTAAAATAGATGGAACTATAAAATATCTGTTTGCTTTAGAAGATGGAAATATAATAGAAAGTGTTATGATGAAGTATGAACATGGAGTATCTGTTTGTATATCAACTCAGGTAGGTTGTAGAATGGGATGTAATTTCTGTGCGTCTACAATAGATGGGCTGGAAAGAAATTTACAAGCTTGGGAGATATTAGACCAAGTTCTTCAAATTCAAAAAGATATCAAAACTAGAGTATCAAATATTGTATTAATGGGAAGTGGAGAACCTTTCGATAATTATGAAAATGTCAAAAAGTTTTTAGAGATAGTAAATGAGAAGAATGGTCTTAATATAGGGTATAGACATATAACTCTTTCAACTTGCGGTATAGTACCTAAGATATATGAGCTTGCTGATATGAAGATCCCTATAAATTTGGCTATATCACTTCATGCAGCAGATGAAAATACTAGAAGAGAGATAATGCCAATCGCAAAATCGTATACTGTAGATGAAATTATTAAAGCTTGTAAGTATTATATAAAAAAAACTAATAGAAGAATTACATTTGAATACTCACTTATAAAAGGAGTTAACGATAAAAAAGAAGATGTAACACTTTTAGGTAAGAAACTAAAAGGAATTCTATGTCATGTGAATTTAATACCTATAAATAAAGTTGAAGAAAGAAGTTATGAGAAACCAGATAAAAATTATGTATATAAATTCAAAGAGAACTTGAAACAAGCTGGAATTAATTGTACTATAAGAAGAGAAATGGGAAGCGATATTAAGGGTGCTTGTGGGCAATTGAGAAGAAAACATTTAAATAAAGATACAAAATAAGAAGATGAAACTGTAAGGTCCTTTGATTGGGGTGTGATTTTATGAAGTATCATATTTTATCTGATATAGGAAATAAGAGAAAACAAAATGAAGATTTTTGTGGCTATGAGATAATAGAGCACAATAATCAAAATATTGCTGTATTTACCATAGCAGACGGAATGGGTGGACATAAAAAAGGAGAAGTAGCTAGTAAGTTATCTGTAGAGAATATACTATATTTTTTGAAAAAAAATTTAGTAAATGCAAATTTTGATAATTATATAGATGTTAAATCTGTATTAAGGCAAGCTTACAAATATGTTAATGCGATAGTATACAAGACATCTTTATATGAAGAAGAATTCAAGGGAATGGGAACGACGCTTACCACTGCTATAATTCATAAAAAAGATTTGTATATAGCAAATATTGGAGATAGTAGCTGCTATTTATTTACAGATGTTGATATTAAAAAAGTTACAAAGGACAATTCGTTGGTGCAAGAACTTATAGATGAAGGTGCTATAACAGAGAAAGAGGCTCTTACTCATCCTCAAAGAAATGTAATAACAAGAGCAATAGGTACAGATGAATTTATAAAAATAGATTTTTATAAAGAGATATTAGAAAAAGATAACAAAATAATATTGGCAACCGATGGTCTTACAAATTCCGTAACTATAAATGATATGAATAATATATTTACAAATAACAATGATCTAGAAAAATGTTGTATTGAAATGATCGATATGGCAAAGCAAAATGGAAGTAAAGATAATATATCAGTTATATGCATAACAATTTAAACAGAGAGTTGGTGATACAGTTTATGAAGAAGATGCTAAATGATAGATATGAGATATTAGATAAAATAGGCGATGGGGGAATGGCCTTTGTGTATAAGGCTAGATGTACTATTTTAAATAGGATTGTAGCTATCAAAGTTTTAAGACCCGAATTTAGCAATGATGAAGAATTTCTTTTGAAATTTAAAAACGAAGCATTGGCATCGGCCGGACTTACTCATCCTAATATTGTTAATATATACGATGTAGGACAAGATGAAGATATAAACTATATAGTAATGGAATATGTGGATGGTATGAATCTTAAAGATTTGATAAAGAAAAAAGGAGCACTAGATTATTCTTATGCACTTGATATAGCGAAGCAAATAGCCATGGCTTTAAATCAAGCACATAAAAATGGAATAGTACATAGAGATATAAAACCCCATAACATTTTAATATCAAAAGATAATGTAGCTAAGGTTGCGGATTTTGGTATAGCTAAAGCGACTACTAGCTCAACTATAACAGTGGTTGGAAATGTAATAGGGTCTGTACACTATTTCTCTCCAGAGCAAGCAAGAGGAGGATATATAGATAAAACCTCTGATCTTTATTCACTAGGTATAGTTCTTTATGAAATGTTAACAGGAAAGGTTCCGTTCAAAGGAGATACACCTGTAAATATAGCATTGAAGCACATAAATGAATATATAGATTTTGAAAAAGATATATCAGAGGATATACCAAAAGATATAAAGATTCTATTATATAAATTGACTCAAAAAAAACAGTCCGATAGATATCAAAATGCATACGAATTAATAAATGATATAGAACACATAGAAAAGGATATAGAACTTCATTTTGAAGAAGATTATGGACTTTATCACACGCAAAAATTAAATTCTTTAAATGAAGAATTAAAAACTAATATACCTAAACAACTTAAAGAAGAAGGTGTTGATACAAACATGAGAAAGAAATCTAAAAATAAAATTAGCAATAAGAAAAAGATGACTATTTTAGGTGTTTTATTAGCTCTTATACTGTCTTTTTCAATTGCATTCATCGCATATAACGTTAAGGACTTATTTACTACAAAAAATTATGAAATGCCAGATTTTGAAAATGCTACACTCGAAGATGCTACTAGTAGACTTGAAGCTATAGGTGTTAGTGTTCAAGTGAAAAATGAATCATACGACTCGTCAGTAGAAAAAAATCATATAATAACCCAAATTCCAGCCGCAGGAAGTTCGATTAGAAAGGGACAAACAGTTAAATTTGATGTAAGTAAGGGAGGAGAGCCTGTAACTGTTCCTAATTTAGTTAGAAAAACACTTGATAGTGTAGAGGGTATACTAAAAGAAAGTGATTTGAAAGAAGGCGTTATAGACTATGAATTTAGTTCATTACCTGAAGGAACTATAATAAGTCAAAAGCCAAGAGCGTTTACGGAAGTAGAACAAGGAACAGGTATAGATTTTATAGTAAGTAAGGGAGAAGAAGTAAAATTAGTTAAGGTACCAAATGTAGTTGGGAAAAACTTGGAAGATGCTAGAATATTACTAGTTGAGCTAGGAATAGGAAAGATAACATATGAAGAAAACAAGGATAAAAAAGAAGGAGTAATACTTAGTCAGAGTCTAAACGCTGGACAACACGTAGAGGAAGGTAAAAAGATAGATTTAACAGTAAATGAATATAAGGAAGAAGAAGTAGTAGAATCGCCTTCTAAAAAAATTATAGAGAAGCAAATATCATTTGCGTTACCAGAAGAAGAGGAAACTGTAAAGGTTGTCATAAAAGAAAAAGAAGCAAATAATTTAAAGATTGTATATGACAAGACTATAAACGTAAAAGAATCGGGAAATATGATATCAGTTCCTATTCAAGGGTATGAAGGAGAAACAAAAGTGTACGAGATATATGTAGATGATGCTTTTTATGGTAAGACAACGGCTGAATTTAAATAGAAGGAGAAAATTATGATAAATGGTAGGATAATAAAGGGTATAGGTGGTTTTTATTATATAGATACAATTGAAGGTGTATATGAATGTAAGGCTAGAGGTATATTTAGAAAGAAGAAGGTAACTCCTCTTGTAGGTGACATCGTAGATATATCTGTGGTAAATGAAGAAGAAAAAAAAGGCGTAATAGAGGATGTTAAAAAAAGGGAAAGTGAATTGATAAGACCTCCTATAGCAAATATAAACAAGGCTATAATAGTATTTAGTATCAAAAACCCACAACCTCACTTTTCATTGTTAGATAGATTTATAGTTTTGGCTGAAAAAGAAGGCTTAGAAGTAGTAATAGTTATTAGTAAAATAGACTTAGACGAAGAACGAGAATATGAAAATGTAAAAAGGGTATACAATAATGCAGGGTATAAAGTAATACCTATTAGTAAAAAAAGGGATATAAATATAGAACTTGTAAAAGATGAAATAAAAAATAACATAGTAGTATTTGCTGGACCATCTGGAGTTGGAAAATCCAGTCTTTTAAATAAGATAGACCCAAATTTAAGTCTTGAAACTGGAGAAATAAGTGAAAAGATAAAAAGAGGAAAACATACAACAAGATATGCACAACTTTTAAAATTAGAAGATGGTGGGATGGTTGCTGATACACCAGGATTTAGTTCTTTAACATTAGACTGCATAGAAGCACAAGATTTAAAGGATTACTTTGTAGAATTTGATGATTACTCTGATGATTGTAAGTTTTATAGAAACTGTTTACATGAAAATGAACCGAAATGTGCAGTTAAGAATGCTGTTGAAGAAGGAAAGATAACTACTCAAAGATATGAAAGTTACTTACAACTATTAAATGAAATAAGAAAAAAAGATAGGAGGTACTAAACATGATAAAATTAGCGCCGTCAATACTTTCGGCAGATTTTGCGAGGTTACTAGAGGATATTAAAAAGGTAGAAAATGCAGGGTGTGAGTACTTACACATAGATGTAATGGATGGACATTTTGTACCTAATATTACATTAGGACCTAGTATAGTAAAAAGTTTGAGAAAAGATGTAGATATGGTGTTTGATGTTCATCTTATGATTGAAAATCCTGATAAGTATATACAGGATTTTGTAAATGCTGGTGCAGATATAATAACAGTACATCAAGAAGCATGTACACACCTTCATAGAACTATACAAAACATAAAATCAATGGGTGTTAAGGCTTGTGTATCGTTAAATCCTGCAACTCCTGTTGAAACTATAAAGCATGTTATAGATGAACTTGATATGGTTCTTATAATGACTGTTAACCCTGGATTTGGAGGTCAATCATTTATAGAAGGTATGACTGATAAAATAAAAGAGGTTAGAGATCTTGCAAATGAGAGAAATCTAAAGATTGAAATACAAGTTGATGGAGGAATGAAGCCAAGTAATGTACATAAGGCTGTAAAAGCTGGAGCAGATGTTATTGTTGCAGGATCAGCTATATTTGGTAGTGGTGATATAAATAAGACGGTACAAGAGTTTAGATCAAATTCAGCGCTTTAGGAAGTGATGTATTGAAGTCTTTAATAATAGCAAATGGAAGCATGAGTGATTACGATTTTTATAAAAGTATGATCGATAATTATGACTGTATAATATGTGCTGATGGAGCATCTAACCATGCATACAATATGAATATAAATCCTGATATTATAATAGGAGACCTTGATTCTATAGATGATAAAGTAAAAAAACACTTTATAGATGAAAATATAGAATTTAATAAATTTCCATCTAAAAAAGACAAAACAGATACTGAAATATGTATAGACTATGCAATACATATAGGATCGAAAGAAATAGACTTTATAGGCGTTTTAGGGACGCGTATGGACCATTCTCTTGCAAATATAAATCTTCTGTACTATCTTTTGAAAAAAGGTATTAAATCGAGAATAATAAATGAAAACAACGATATATATATAACTGATGATAAGATACAAATCACAGGTAAAAAAGGAGATATTGTATCTGTCATACCCATACATTCAGATGCATTAGGAGTTACTTTGAAGGGACTTGAATATCCTCTTGAGGACTACGATCTAGGCTTTGCAACATCAAGGGGGATATCGAACATCCTAGTAGATGATAAATGCGAAATAAGTCTTAAAAGTGGATGTGTGTTGGTTATAAAGGCTAGAGATTAGAAATTGAAGTTTATGGTTGAGTAAAAGATGATGCTTACATTTTAGTGAGTATCATCTTTTGTTATATAAGGAAAAATTTGTGTCAATTTTATATAAACTTGAATACACTATATATATGAAGAATTGAAGAGGTGGGTGTAATGAGAAGGTGCACAAAGCATTTAGTGGGGTTAGTATGTGTAGCGGTAGGTATTAGTATTATTTTATCTCTAGTTTTACCGAATTGGTTATGGATGAGTTGTTTTGCAACAGTACTTATTATAACAGGCTGTATTTGCTTTAAATAGGGGGTATATATTATGAAAATAGTGGCTATAAAATTACCTAAATTTCTATCAGCAATAGTAAAATTCTTTATAAGAAAGAAATAACAAAAAACCATTTTATAATGGTTTTTTGTTATTTAAGATAGTATTAACTATAAGTTCTATTGCTAATAAATAGAATTATATGTTAGAATTAATCTAAAAAATAGTTGGAGGAACAGATGATAAAGGATAATAAGAAATTTATAGAAAAGTATGCAATAGTGTTGATGGGATTGCTCCTATTGGGATTTGTGTATGTAAATACAGCTAGTATATCGAACGGTTTCACCACGCTCTTTAGTATATTAAAGCCATTTTTTATAGCTTTTTTTATAGCTTATATATTCAACTCGATAATAATGTTTCTAAAAGAAAAATTCAAAATGAAAAATGGAATTGCTATACTTATAGTATATAGTTGTTTCGTACTTATAATGGTAATTATGGTTATAATAGTTATACCCGTAGTGATTAAAAGTATAGTACAGATAATAAATGAAATGCCTAACTATGCAGATAATGTTGTGAATTTTGTAAACAATATAAATATAAATATATTGAATGAAATTGAAAAATACGTAGATAAGAATTCAATAGGAAATTTGCAAAAGATTTCTAAAGGTATGAATTATTTTTTGAACAATTTCTTGGTATTTATAACAAATATAGGATCAGCTGTGGTAACTATTTCTTTTAGTTTGATAATATCTATTTATATGCTAATTGAAAAAGAATCTTTAAAATCACTTGGATCTAAGATAGTCAAGAAAATATTAAAAGAAGATAGAAGTATCAAATTGATAGAGTTTAGCAAAAAAGCAAATATTATATTCTCAAGTTTTTTAACGGGTCTTATAGTTCAGGCTTCGATACTAGGGATACTGTGTTTTATAGGATTTTTAATTTTAAAAATAAAGTATGCACTTTTGTTATCGGTTATAATAGCTTGTACGAATGTAATACCGTATATAGGACCTTTTATAGGTGCAACACCTGCTGTTGTAGTTACTCTTTTCTATTCGCCTATGAAGGCGTTGTGGGTATGTGTGCTTATATTGGTTCTTCAGCAAGTAGATGCAAATATCGTTGGACCTAAGGTTATGGGAAATTATATAGGGTTATCTCCGTTTTGGATAATATTCACAATCGCTGTTGGTGGTGGATTCTTTGGAATAATGGGAATGATATTTTCGGTTCCAATAGCCGCTATAATAAAAATAATATTTAGGGAAACACTTTTAGACAAATAAAAAAAAGCCGAACAAAATTGTTCGGCTTTTTTATAAGAGATAAAGATTGATTATATAATCAACCTTTACTATATTAAACTAGACAGCTCTTTCTACGCTACCAGAACGTAAACATCTTGTACAAACGTTTAATCTCTTTGGAGTACCATCAACTATAGCTCTAACTTTTCTTAAGTTTGGAGACCAAGTTCTTTTATTGTGATTGTTTGCGTGACTGACTGTATTACCAGAAATCTTACCTTTTCCGCAAACTGAACAAATCTTTGCCATGATTAACACCTCCTTCAAACCTTTATCATTGGCATTAAAAACATAATTATATTATCATATTAATCTCGTTTTTGCAAGACAAATGTTATATTTGTATTGAATATATCAAACATATAATATAAAATATATTGTACATATATTATTCAATAAAATATATTATACATATAATATTCAATAAAGTATATATATATAATAAAAAAATATTAATAAAGAATATAATTATTCGTAGGGGGTAGAAAAATGAGTGGAACAATTGCCAATAAATATGGTAATATCTATATGGATAAAGAAGTTATAGCAAAAATTGCATCTCAAGTAGCTACAGAATGCTATGGAATTGTTGGATTTAGTTATAAGTCTAAAGTAGATGGATTTGTTGAACTTTTGAAAAAAGAGAATATGAGTAATGGAGTAAAAATTGAAATAGAAGAAGATACTGTTAGTATAGAATTATTTGTTATTATACAATATGGAACCAAAATATCTGTTGTAGCAGACAATATAATAGATAGGGTTAAATATACTGTGGAAAAAATGACATCTCTTAAAGTGAGAAAAATAGATATAAATGTACAAGGAGTTAGAGTAAATAAATAGCCAGGAGGTAGCGAATTGAAAGTAGAATATATTAATGCAAAGCTATTCAGACAGATGGTATTATCAGGTGCGAATAATTTGCAAAATCATAAAGATCTTATAGATAAATTGAATGTGTTTCCAGTACCAGATGGAGATACTGGGACTAACATGTCTCTTACTATACAATCAGCTGTAAAGGAAGTAATGAAAGAATCAAATAATACTATTAAAGAAATAGGAAGAGCAGCTTCTAAAGGATCTTTAATGGGAGCTAGAGGAAACTCTGGGGTTATATTATCTCAGCTTTTAAGAGGGTTTGCTAAGGCTATAGAGAATAAGGAACAATTAGATACAACAGATTTAGCAAATGCTCTAAAACAAGGAGCAGATACTGCATACAAAGCTGTAATAAAACCCATAGAGGGAACTATACTTACAGTTGCAAGAGAAACTGGAGAGTTTGCGGTTAAGATATCTCAAAAAGAAAAAGATATAAAGAAGTTTATGGAAAAAGTATTAGCGGAATCTAACCGTTCTTTAGAAAATACTCCAAACCTTCTTAAAAACTTAAAAGAAGCTGGCGTTGTTGATTCGGGTGGAAAAGGATTAGTCTGTATTCTAGAGGGAGCGTACAAGGCCTTTATAGGAGAATTTGTAGACAGAAATACTGAGTCTAATGAAGTTCAAGAAGTAAGTAAGAATACACAAATATCTACTGAGGATATTAAATTTGCTTATTGTACTGAATTTATACTTGATACAGATAAAATAACTGATAGCAAAATGAAAAATCTTATACAAGAACAAGGAGATAGCTTAATAGTTGTTGGAGATGGTTCTTTAATAAAGGTTCATATACACACTAATAATCCAGGGTTTGTTTTACAGGAAGCTACAAAGTATGGACAATTGGATAAAATAAAAATAGAGAATATGAAGATTCAACATGAAAATATATTGATTAAAGATGATCATGTAAAAGAAGAGCCAAAGAAAATGAAAGAGTATGGCTTTATATCTATAGCTATGGGATCTGGAATAACTTCAATATTTAAAGATTTTGGAGTAGATCATGTAATAGAGGGTGGACAAACTATGAACCCTAGCACTGAAGACTTTATACAAGCTATAGACAATATAAATGCAAACAATATAATTATACTGCCTAATAATAGCAATGTAATAATGGCTGCAAATCAGGCTAAAGAAATATCAGATAAGAATATAATAGTGATACCTTCTAAAACAACTCCACAAGGATTTTCTGCTTTACTTGCATTTAATCCAGAAGCAGATTCAGAGTCTAATCAGAAAGCTATGAAGTATGCTCTTGAAAATGTTAAAACAGGTCAAATAACATTTGCGGTAAGAGATACTAATATGAATGATATAGAGATAAAAGAAGGCGATATAATAGGTATCGGAGAAGGTAAGATACAAGAAGCTGGTAAAAATATAAAAGATGTAACACTATCTTTAATAGATAAATTAGTTGATGATGACAGTGAAATTATAACTTTATTCTATGGTGAAGAATTGAGTGAAGAAGATACTAAAGAATTAAGAGAAGAAATAGAAGGAAAATATGATGATTTAGATGTAGAAGTTTATTGTGGAAATCAACCGCTATATTATTATATAATTTCTGTAGAGTAAAAGTTTATATATTATCATTTTTAAGCCATGGGTATTAAATTAAATGCCATGGCTTAAAAAATGGAATTTACAAGGTGATATGAATGAATTTAAATAAAAATTTACAATATATAAAGGGCGTAGGACCCAAAAAATATAAAAAACTAAATAAGCTTGGAATATACACGGTAAAGGATTTAATATACTATTTTCCAAGACAATACGAAGATAGAAGTAAATTTAAGAAAATATTTAATCTCGTGAATGAAGAAAAAATATCAATAAAAGGAACTATCATAGGATTTGAGAATCATGAACCCAAAAAAAAAATGATTATAAATAAAATAGAGGTAAAAGATGAGACTGGTTATATAAAACTTGTATTTTTCAACCAAAAATATGTAGTCAATAACTTTAAAGTAGGAGATAATATAATTGCATACGGTAAGGTTAAAAAAGAATATGGAAAGACAGATCTATTAAACTGTGAAATAGAATTTGATACAAAAAAAGCAAATTCAATAGGAAAAATAGTTCCCATATATCCTTTGACTTATGGAGTTACAAATAAAGAATTGATAAATACAATACAGAGCGTATTAACAGAAGAAAATTTAAAAATAGATGAATATATTCCAAATAATATTGTAACTAAAAATAAGCTATGTGATCTAAATTTTGCTATAAAAAATATTCATAAACCAGAAAACCTGCAAAGCTTGAAGGTTTCTTTATACAGGCTTGTATATGAGGAGTTTTTAATACTTCAATTAGGATTATTGTATTTGAAAAATGGAGTAGTAGACAAAAAAGGAATAAAATTTGAGAAAAAGGGTGAATTGGAAGAAATAATAAAATCACTTCCGTTTTCACTGACAAATGCTCAAAGAAGATCTCTTGATGACATATTAAATGATATGATCTCTAATAAGGTTATGAATAGACTCGTTCAAGGAGACGTAGGATCTGGAAAAACAGTAGTTGCCCTTTTAAGTCTTGCGAATGCAGTTTTAAACTCATATCAAGCGGCTATGATGGCTCCTACTGAAATATTAGCAGAACAACATTTTCATTCGCTTAAGGAAATCCTATGTAAATTCGATATAAATATAGGTTTATTGGTTGGAAGCCTTACCAAAAAACAAAAAATAGATGTTTTAAATAAAACTAAAGAAGGCGAAATAGACATATTGATAGGGACACATGCACTTATAGAAGATGGAGTTGAATTTAAAAAACTGGGAATGGTTATAACTGATGAACAACATAGATTTGGAGTAAGGCAAAGAAATAAGTTATCCGAAAAAGGAGACAATCCAGATATATTAGTTATGACTGCAACACCTATACCTAGAACCCTTGCACTTATACTGTATGGCGACCTTGATATATCTATAATAGACGAGCTTCCTCCTGGAAGGCAGATTATAGATACATTTGCTATTGCAAAAGAAAAAAGACTTAGGGCATACAACTTTGTCAGAAGTCAAGTGGAACTTGGAAGACAGATTTATATAGTATGTCCTCTAGTTGAAGAATCAGAAGTAATAAATGCAAAAGCAGCAGTGGATTTATTAGAGGAGTTAAAAAATGAACACTTTTCAGATTTGAGATTAGAACTTTTACATGGAAAAATGAAAGCTTCTGACAAAGAATCAATAATGAAGAGATTTAAAAATGGAGAAGTTGATATACTAGTTTCAACAACCGTTATAGAGGTTGGAGTAAATGTTCCGAATGCTACACTTATGATAATAGAAAATGCTGAAAGATTTGGACTGGCTCAACTGCACCAGCTAAGAGGAAGAGTTGGAAGAGGAGAACACAAATCTTATTGTATACTTATATATGGTTCAAAGAACGAAGTGACATTTGAAAGAATGAAGACTATGGAACAAACAACAGATGGCTTCAAAATATCTGAGAAGGACTTAGAAATAAGAGGTCCAGGGGAATTCTTTGGAACAAGACAACACGGACTTCCGGAACTTAAGATAGCGAATATATTTAAGCATATGAAAATATTAAAAGAAGCACAAACAGAAGCACAAAGTATAATAAAAGAAGATGAAAAATTAGATTTAGATAAAAATAAAAAACTAAAACAAGAAATAATAGATAGATTTGAGGAAAAATTAAACGATATAACATTAAATTAAAAAGGAGAATTTGTATGAGAGTAATTTCTGGAAGTGCTAGGGGATTGAAGCTTAAATCACCCAAAAATATGGATGTAAGACCTACTACTGATAGGGTTAAGGAATCACTATTTAACATTATAAGTGATAGGGTTATAGATAGCTTTGTTCTAGATTTATTCTCTGGAACGGGATCACTTGGGATAGAAGCTTTATCAAGAGGGGCCCAAAGAGCTACGTTTGTGGATGCAAGCAAATATAGCATGGATATAATAAAAGAGAATATAGAAAAGGCTAGAGTTAGTGATAGAAGTGAATTAATATTGTCGGATAGTATAAGTGCTGTAAATAAATTGGGGATTAGAAGAGATAAATTTGATATGATATTTATGGATCCACCGTATTTAAAAAACTTTATAGAAAAGACATTAATAGAAATAAGTAAAAGAGAAATATTAGAAGAAGATGGAATAATAATAGTAGAACACGATATAAAAGATGAAGTGAAAAATAATATAGAAAAACTTAAAAAATATAGAGAAAAGAAATACGGAAACACAATGATTTCGTTTTTTGCTTGGGAGGATTAGAATGAAAAAAATAGCAGTATATCCAGGAAGTTTTGATCCTATAACTAATGGACATTTAGATATAATAAAAAGGGCATCTAAGCTATTTGATAAATTGATAGTATCTGTTTTATACAATTCTAGTAAGAACTCTTTGTTCACATTTGAGGAAAGAGTTGAACTTATAAAAGAGGTTGTTAAAGATATAGACAATGTAGAAGTGGATAGTTTTACAGGTCTTTTAATAGATTATTGTAATGATAAAAAGGTTAATGCTATAATAAGAGGATTAAGAGCTGTTTCTGATTTTGAATACGAGCTTCAAATGGCTCAGATGAATAGACAATTAAATCAAAATATAGAAACTGTTATACTTACAACTAGTACAAAATACTCTTTCATAAGCTCTTCTTTAATAAAGGAAGTAGGGAAATATAAAGGGGATATATCACAATTAGTTCCAAAAAATGTATCAAAAGAGGTATATAAAAAATTACACGGGGGGGATTAATCTTGGAACTATTAAAACTAATAGAGGAAATAGAGGATTTGGTAGAGGAAAGTTCTGGAATTCCGTTTGGAAATAAGGTTTTTGTTGATAAAAAACAATTTTTAGAAATAATAAAAGAAATAAGACTTCAATTACCGGATGAAATAAAACAAGCAGAATGGATAAATACAGAAAGACAAAGAATACTTGCGGAAGCTCAACAAGAAGCAGATGCTATAGTTGAAAATACTAAATCATACATGCAAGAAAAGGTAGAAGAAAGTGAAGTTATAAAACAAGCTCAAAAGCAAGCTGAAGAAATAATGCAGCAGTCTCAAAGCACATCTAAAGAAATAAGAAGAGGTGCAAAAGAGTATGCTGATAATATACTGGGAAAGGTTCAAGCAGATTTAGAAAATCTAAGAAATATAATAGCCGCTAATAGAGAAGAATTAAAATAGAAAATCATATAATCTTTAATGGAACAATGATGCTCGTTGAAATGTGGCTATTTAACTAATATTTTTAATGAGCATCATTTTTAATCTCTAATGCAGTAGCATAAAGCGAATTTTTTAATTTAAGGTATTATATTTATCATTAGCGTACGAAAGTATATATACTACCAAAATAAATACTAAAAATATATTATTATTAAAAGGGATCTCGGTAAAAATTTTATCAATGTATATATTATAATAAACAGAATTACTAAAAGTTTGTATGTCTAAACTGTTTTTAAATAGAGGATAAAGAAGGTAACAAAATAAAAATGAGGTAATACCGTGTAAAAATTTACTAAATATATAAATATGTATATTAATATCCGTATTAGACAAAAAATTACAACATTGAGCTAATATTGATATTCCGCTGAATGATATAATAAATGTACAAAGGGAAATTTTAAATATTAAAGAAGGTCCATTTAGTAAAGATACATTATTACATCCTATTGTTATTTCAAATAAACCACTTAAAAATGCTTGAATAACTTCGATTGATATATTAAATGGATGAAGAAATATAAACAATATAGAACTGATTAAATCTATGAATTTCAATAGCGTAAGTATTTTGAATAATACAGAAAATACTATAACAAATCCACATACTATTAGTATGGTATTTATCCCATTCTTAACTGAATCTCCAAATACAGAATAAAATCCTTTTTCTTCATTTTCATAAAATATTATTTTTTTTAACCTAGTCAATATACTTGTGTTATTGTTATAACGTTTAATATCTGATGAAGTATTGTAAAATCTAAATAAAATACCGATACTCAATGCTGCGATATAGTGACATAATAGTATGAAATAACCTATTTTAGAGTTGTTAAACATACCTATTCCAACAGATCCTACCATGAATAACGGTCCTGATGTGGAACAAAATGAGGATAATCTTTGGGCTTCTACTCTCGATATTTCATTATTTTGTCTAAGATTCGATATAAGCTTAGAACCTATAGGGTATCCAGAAAGTATAGATATAGCAAATATTAATGAACTCTTGCCAGGTACATTAAATAGAATCCTAGAGGGCTTTTCTAAAAATATGCCAAGTATATCTATTATTTTTAGATTTATTAATAGATTAGCTCCTATTAAAAAAGGAAGAAGTGATGGAATTAGTATATCAGTACATATATTCATTCCTACTAGTGCAGACTCTATAGACTCTTTAGGAAATACAACTATGCTTATTATAAAAAATAGAACTATTATTCCGGGGAGTATCGATGTTAGCAATCTTGAATTTTTCATATAAACGCCTCCAAAGTATTTATCTAAGATAATTATATTAAAGTGTTTCTTTATCTATGAATTTAAAATAGCGTTTAAATTAAGATTGTTTTGTCAAAAAATAATAGTTTAATCAATGAAGTATGATATAATTATAAGAAAAAGGACATGTTTATATGTGTGAATAGATGTAAATATGTTTTTAAAAGAGGTGAAATAATATGAGTTCGAAAATTATAAATCATTTTTTAAATTCGGTTTTAGATATAATGCCTCAGTTAGGATTTAGCAATATAGAAAAAAAAGATATTTTAGTTAAGGAAAATAGTATTAAGGTTAAAGGTGTAATGATGAATTTAGGAATCGTAGGAGATATAAAAGGAAACGTAATTTATAATATGAGTGAAAATGATGCAAAAAAAATAGCTTCCAAGATGATGATGGGAATGCCAGTATTAGAACTAGATAATATGGCTCAAAGTGCTATATCTGAATTGTCTAATATGTTTACGGCAAAAGCTAGTATAAATCTTGAAAAAGAAGGAATAAATACCAATATATCTACTCCTACATTGACTTATGGAAGTGAATTTGAAGTTAAAACAAATACGGATAAAATCATATCTAGTGAAGTTTTAATAGATGATATATCTATTAAAGTCAATATTGCTTTTGAATAAATAAGAAGCAGCTAACATAAATTGTTAGTTGTTTTCTTATTTGATAGAATAATAAAATTTCAGTAGAAAACTAAAACTTCATCTGAATTAAGTTTTAGTTTTCTACTGAAATTTTAAAAAGTATCGATTAGATATGTTTAAAAATAAAGACTTTTTTATAAATAGTATGATATAATTTTAAAAAATATAATTAATAAGTTGATTTGACATTTGAAATAAAAAAAGAGAAAGAGGTTAGGGATGTGAAGTTAACAAAAGTAAATGAAGATATACAAAAAACTTGTGAAAATATATCAAAGTTACTAGATGTTGAGGTTACTTTAGTTGACTCTAATTTAGTTAGAATAGCTGGAACTGGAGAATTTAAACAAAAAATTGGAACTAGTATAGATAAAAATTCTATATACTCTCACGTTTTAGAAACGGGAGAGACTTATACTATGAATGAGAAATATGATAGTGAAAAATGTGAACAGTGCAATCAAAGATATTATTGCAAAGAAATTGCAGATATATGTTGTCCTATTAAAATTAAGGAGACTGTAATAGGTGTAATAGGCCTTGTGGCTTTTGATGAAAAGCAAAGAGACATGATGCTTTTAAAAAAAGAGTGAACTAATGCTTTTTATATCGAATATATCTGATTTGATGTCTTTAAAACTTAAAGACATAGATGATGTTGATTATGTTAATGATAAAATAAGTTCTTTTGAAGAATTAGAAAAAAAAGAGATTTTAAAAGCTATAAAAAAGTATGGAAATACTACAGAGGGAATGAAAAAAACAGCAGATGCTTTAAATATAGGCATAGCTACTCTTTATAGAAAAATAAAAAAGTACGATATAAAGTGAAATTGAAGGAATGAAATATTACTTTACCAATGGCTATGACATATGTGATTTTATGGTATTTATTTCCTGGGAAAAATTTATGTAATTCATTTGATTTAATAAATGTAGGTTATTTTATTAAACTATTTGAGAGCCTATCTGTTACTATATAAATATTAAGCTATTCGCAAAAATATAGTATGTTTATTATATATTACTAAAAGGAATGCGAAAAATATAACTTTATAACTATTTTATGGCGTTTGATTATAGTCAGTATGTCTAATGTTTTAAACAAAAATGTCGTGTATAATTTCTATTGGCTTTTAAATATAATTTCCTTACAGATAAAAAAGACTATGCTTTATAGTCTTTTTTATCTGTAAGGAAATTATATGAGTTTCAACCTGTAAAAGTTTTTATTATGATATTATATACACTGTACAATATAAATTTAGAAAGGACAGTATTATGAAAAAAATATTGGTTTTAGCTGAAAAACCTTCAGTGGGAAAAGATATAGCTAGGGTTTTAAATTGTAAATCGGATAAAAATGGATATATAGAAGGGGATAAATATATTGTAACATGGGCTTTTGGACATTTAGTTACATTGGCATCTCCTGAAATTTATGATGAAAAATATAAGTCTTGGAAAATAGAAGATTTACCTATGCTTCCTAAAAAATTAAAGTTAGTTACTATAAATAAAACACACAAACAATTTAATACGGTAAAAAAGCAGATGAATAGAGAAGATGTAGAAGAGATAGTAATCGCTACTGATGCAGGTCGTGAAGGTGAGCTTGTAGCAAGATGGATAATAGAAAAAGCAAATGTTAGAAAACGTATAAAAAGACTTTGGATATCATCGGTTACAGATAGAGCTATAAAAGATGGTTTTAACAATTTGAAACCAGGAGAAAATTATGAAAATTTATACAAAAGTGCAACTGCACGTGCGGAATCAGATTGGCTTGTAGGAATTAATGCAACTAGAGCATTAACATGTAAGTATAATTCATCTCTTTCGTGTGGAAGAGTTCAAACCCCTACACTATTTATGATATCGAAGAGAGAAGCTGATATACAGAATTTCAAACCTAAGGATTTTTATGGCATAAAGGCTTTTGTAAATGACGTTGAATTTATATGGCAAGATACTAAAAGTAAAAATACTAATGTTTTTGATAAATCAAAATGTGATAGTGTAATAAATAATATAAATAATAAAAAAGCTAAAGTTGAAAATATAGTTAAAAAGACAAAAAAAACATTTGCACCAAATCTCTATAATTTAACAGATCTTCAAGCGGATGCCAATAAAATCTATTCTTATTCAGCGAAGGAAACCTTATCTATAATGCAAAAATTATATGAACAACATAAGTTACTAACATATCCAAGAACGGATTCGAGATATATATCAGAAGATGTAGTAGATACTTTAAAAGATAGAGTTATGGCTTGTAGAGTTGGAAAATATTCAAAAATAGCTTTTAATATTTTGAAAAAAGAGATTAAAAGCAATAAGACATTTGTAGATGATTCTAAGGTTTCTGATCATCATGCTATTATACCGACAGAAGAATCTAGTGGCTTTGCTGAACTGACTGACAAGGAATTTAAAATATATGATTTGGTTGTAAAACGATTTTTAGCTGTACTAAATAAACCATTTGAATATGAAAGTATAACAATACAAATTAAAATAGGACAAGAAATGTTTACAGCTAAAACAAAGAAAGTAATATCGTTAGGATGGAAACAGGTGTATGAATATGAAAAATCTGATGATAATATAATTAATGACTTATTAAGTAATTTAAATACAGGTGATGAATTGGATGTATCTAATATATACCAGACTAAAGGTCAAACAAATCCTCCTTCTAGATTCGATGAGGGAAGTCTGCTTATTGCCATGGAAAATCCGCAAAAATATATGTGCGATGAAAATAAAGAACTTATAAAGACAATAAAAGAGACTGGTGGCATTGGAACTGTTGCTACGAGAGCTGATATTATAGAAAAGTTATATAATAATTTTCTGATGGAAACAAAAGGTAAATATATACATATTACATCAAAGGGTGAACAACTTTTGGACCTTGTTCCAGATGATTTGAAATCGCCATTATTAACTGCTAAATGGGAACAAAAACTTGCACTTATAAGTAAAGGTTCATTAAAAAAAGATGATTTTACGGATGAAATGAGGAATTACACAAATATTATAGTCAAAGATATAAAAAATAGTGATCAAAAATTTAAGCATGAAAACCTAACTAAAAACAAATGTCCTAAATGTGGTAAATATATGCTAGATGTAAACTCTAAAAAAGGTAAAATATTGATGTGTCAAGATAGAGAATGTGGATATAGACAAAATACTTCTCAAAAAACAAATGCTAGATGTCCTAATTGTTTTAAGAAATTAGAACTTAAAGGTCAAGGGGATGGTAAGGTATTTGTATGCAAGTGTGGACATAAGGAAAAACTATCTAAGTTCAATGAAAGAAAAAAAACAGAAGGTAAGAAGGTAAATAAAAAAGATGTAAATAAATATCTAAAAAAACAAAACACAGAAAACGAACAAGGTTTAAATTCTGCATTAGCAGAGGCCTTGGCAAAATTCAAGAAATAATATTATAAAGGAGAAAATATATGTTTAAATTAGGAGATTTTAATGAATTAAAAGTAGCAAAAGAAAGAGAATTTGGATTTTTTTTAGATTCTGAAGTTGGAGAAATTCTTCTTCCTACAAAATACGTTCCTGAGGGATTAGAAGTTGGGGATAATATAAATGTATTCGTATACAAGGATTCTGAAGATAGATATGTAGCTACTACATTAATTCCAAAGGCGAAGGTAGGAGACATAGCTTTTTTAGAGGTTAAGGATATAAATGAGTATGGAGCATTTGTAGATTGGGGACTTGAGAAAGAGATATTAGTTCCGTATAGCCAACAAAAAGAAAAACTTAAGAAAAATAAAAAGTATATTTTTAGCATATATAAAGATGATGTGAGCAATAGAATAATAGCAAGTCAAAAGATAAATAGATATATAGAAGAATATGATATAGATCTTACAGAAGGACAAGAAGTAGATATTATGGTACATGAATTTACAGATATGGGTGTAAAGGTTATAATAAATGGAAAATATTTAGGTCTGTTATATAAAAATGAGGTATATAAGAATTTAAAGGTTGGAGATGTTACAAAAGCTTTTGTAAAGAAAATAAGAGAAGATAACAAAATAGATGTTACTATTAGAAAAAAAATAAATACTGAAATAGACGAAGCTAAGGCTAAAATAATGGACGAATTACAAAAATATGATGGAGTGTTATATTTAACTGATAAGTCGTCTCCGGATCATATACAAAAAAGTTTAGAGATGAGTAAGGGAATGTTTAAAAAGGCCTTAGGTGGACTTTATAAGGATGGATTAGTTAATCTTACTAGTGAAGGTACATATTTAAAAAAGTAAATTAAAGTAAAAATCCTGTTATAATATAACAGGATTCTTTTTTCGTGAAATTGATTATCAAACTAATAAGTTCTAAAACTCCATCTGAATTAAGTTTGGCTTTATGTTATAATACAATATATTATTGCTAATGAAGGAATGATTGATTATGAATATAATAACTATAGAAAATATATACAAAAGTTACTCTGAAAAAAAATTATTAGAGGATGTCTCTCTTGGTATAAATGACGGAGAGAAAATAGGGGTACTCGGAATAAATGGAACGGGAAAGTCTACACTTTTAAAAATAATAGCTGAGGTTGAAACTTATGATAGCGGTAAGATAACTAAAGCGAGAAATGTGAATATAGAGTATCTACCGCAGAATCCGGATTTTGATGGAGATTTAACTGTGATAGAGCAGGTTTTTAAAGGAACATCTCCTGTTATGAAGCTTATAAGTGAATATGAATATACACTTGAAAAGCTAAGTCAAAATTCGGAAGATAATAATTTGCAGACTAAGCTTCTAAGTTTAAATCAACAAATGGATACTATGAATGCATGGCAGCTTGAAAGCGAAGCGAAGAGCATACTCACAAAACTTGGAATATCTAATTTTGATGATAAGATAAAACTTTTATCTGGTGGACAGAAAAAAAGAATAGCTCTTGCAAGTGCGCTTATAAATCCATGTGACTTACTTATACTAGATGAGCCGACTAACCATATGGACAATGATACTATAATTTGGCTTGAAGAATATTTAAATAATAGAAAAGGCTCTCTTGTTATGATAACTCATGATAGATACTTCTTGGATAGGGTAGTGAATAGGATAATAGAGGTTGATGAAGGTTCTTTGTATTCATATTTAGGAAATTATACTAAATTTTTAGAGTCAAAACAGGAAAGAGAAGAAAGCTTGATTGCCTCTGAGAGAAAAAGAAAAAGTATTTTTAGAAAAGAGTTAGAATGGATACAAAGAGGTGCAAAAGCTAGAAGTACTAAACAAAAGGCGAGAATAGATAGGTTTGAACAGTTAAAAGAGGATAAGTTTGAAATTGATGATAATAATATAGATGTATTTGTTTCGAGTTCAAGACTTGGAAAAAAAGTAATAGAGATAAACAATATATCAAAGAGTTTTGATTCTAAGAAGATACTTAATGATTTTGAGTATACAATATCTAAAGGGGATAAAATTGGTATAATAGGCAACAATGGATGTGGAAAATCAACCCTTATAAACATGATCGTTGGAAATATACAACCTGATAGTGGGAATATAGATATAGGAACTACTGTTAAAGTGGGATACTTTTCTCAAGAAAATGAACATATGGACGGAAATCTAAGGGTTATAGAGTATATAAAAGAAGAAGCTGAGTGTATGTATACAGCTGATAATAAACATATAAGTGCATCGACTATGCTTGAAAGGTTTTTATTTACTAAAGAGGCACAGTGGTCCCTGATATCTAAATTATCTGGTGGAGAAAAGAGAAGATTATACTTACTTAGAGTACTGATGAAATCTCCAAATGTACTTATATTAGATGAGCCAACTAACGATTTGGATATTCAGACGTTGACGATACTCGAAGAATATTTAGATGGATTTGATGGAAGTGTTATAACAGTATCTCATGATAGATACTTCTTAGATAGAGTAGTAAATAAAATACTATCATTTAAGGGTGATTCTACTATAGAATATTATGTTGGAAACTATTCTAACTATAAGGACTTTTGTAGCCAAAATGAAGATATAGTGATAAAGGAAGTTGTTGAAAAGAAAGAAAAAAATTCGTATAAGAAAAAAGACACAAGGATTAAGTTTACGTTTAAAGAGCAAAAGGAATATGAAGAGATAGATGAAGTTATAGAAAAGTTAGAAAAAGAGATATCTGATATAGATGAATCTGTAAATGGTTGTGGAAGTGATTTTGAAAAGTTACAAAAGTTAACTAAGCAAAAAGAGGAATTAGAGACGACTTTGGAAGAAAAGCTAGAGAGATGGGAATATTTGAATGATTTAGCTGAAAAGATAAATAATCAATAGTCAAACCAGCCCGTTAGGGCTATAAGTTATGCGTTAGCATGAAGGTTAATCTCAAAATGGTGATTATTAAAATACTGCAAATGTGTTGAGTATTTCTATAAAACTATGTAGTACATCTTATTAAATATACTAAAAGTTCTGAACTCCCGTTGGTCAGACAACGAACTTTTTAACGTATATTTAAACGATGCAATATAAGTTTTATAGAGAAATACTCAAATCATTCGCTAACATTTTGTGCGTCCAGCTAAGCTGAGTTATGCTAGCTGGTGAAAGTCCAGCCTAGGTAATCGCCAAGGAGCCTAGTAGCCAATCACCATGCGTAGTAGAAATACTGGGTGTGAAGCGTGAGGGTAATGTAACTAGAGATAGTGCTAGCGAAGATGCAGGTCGTAACATAAAGTGAATTCTGCCATATCGTCATAGCGGGTTCCTAATAGGAAAGCAAAAGGAAGCTGAGCCTCGGAAATGTAGGCGAAAGCCACGGAAGATGTGAAGAACTTGGAATCCAACATCGAAGAATCCTTCGGTATATAGGAAGCGACATGTATCTAAAGTATAACTCGGAACTGGAGAGACCCTACCCAACACTGCGAAGCAGTAAATGGAAAGCATATAAACCAAAGGTGAAATTGTGGACTGTTGGAAGGGAGTCGGAGGAGTTCATAGTACCTGTGACGATATAGACAACAAAACTATATCTAGGAAAGGAACTCTACTTTATTCATGTTTTCTAAGGAGGTAAGAGTGAGTGAATGCGAAAGCTAACAACACCATAGATAAAGTTCGAGAACTTCAAAGAAAACTATACCTAAGTGCCAAAGTCAATAAAAGACGTAAATTTCATGCACTATACGATAAGATTTACAGAAAAGATATCTTATACAGGGCTTGGATACAAGTCAAATCAAATAATGGAACTGGTGGAATAGATAATATATTTATCAAAGATATAGTTGAATATGGAGAAGATAAATTTATTAAAGAGATAAAAGATGAACTAATAAACAATAACTACAATCCAAAACCAGTTAAAAGAGTATATATACCCAAGAAAGATGGCACAAATAGACCATTAGGAATTCCCATATTAAAAGATAGAGTAATACAGATGGCAACTAAAATTGTAATAGAACCTATATTTGAAGCTGATTTTAAAGATAATTCTTATGGATTTAGACCCAAAAGAAACGCACACCAAGCATTGGAATTAATAAGGAATAAGTGTAATAACAATGGATGGTGGGTATTAGATGCTGATATTAAATCTTACTTTGATAATATCAATCATGATAAATTAATGATATTAGTTGAGCAAAAGATTAATGATAGAAGGATACTAAAATTAATAAGAAAATGGCTGAAAGTAGGAATAATAGAACATGGAAAATATAAAAAGAGTGAACTTGGCTCACCACAAGGTGGAGTAATCAGTCCGCTTTTATCAAATATTTATCTAAACTATCTAGATACAGTATGGGAGAAATATTACTCACATTTAGGAACTTTAGTAAGATATTGTGATGATTTTATAGTTATTTCAAGAACTAAAAAAGAAATAAAACATGCTTACAATGCAATAAATCTAACGATGAAAAAGCTTGAATTGGAATTGCATTGTGAGAAAACAAAACTTGTTAATTTATGGGATGGAAAAGAAGGCTTTGATTTCCTGGGATTTCACCATAGAAGGACAACACAAGAGAGCAAAAGAGGCAAATTTTATCAAACTACTAGTCAATTTCCTAGTAAGAAAGCTATGAAGAGTATGAAAGAGAAAATAAAATTAATCTTGAGTAATAGAGCATACGCTCAAAGAGTCGCTAGAAGAAATGGTTAAAAGAATAAATCGAAGATTAGTTGGATTTAAGAATTATTACACTCTTCAATATGCAAATAAACATCTTAGCAAAATAGATTGGTATGTAATAGAAAAGTTTACTATTTGGAATAACGATAAAAGACAAAGGAAACCTCGGAGAAGAGGTATGAAAGATATAAATAGAAATCTTAAAAGATATGGAATAGTGAAATTAGCAAGTTGAGACTGAATGCAATAGAAAGAAGAATATCGGAAAGCCGTGTGCGAGAAAACCGCATGCACGGTTTGATGAGGGGGAGATGAGATATCATCTCCCTACTCTACAAATAATCACTATTTTTTAGTGCGCTACTTTTGTCTGAAAGTTAAAAGTCCTAAAACTCCATCTGAATTAAGTTTCTCTTTATAGATAGTTAACATTTTAATAGGTTTTCTTTACATATATAGGAGATATGTAATAATCCATATATCCTTTGATTTTATCTTTTCTATTTTTGTAATACATAAGATTATACAAATTAGTACTCTTTATATCGTAATTTAAAAAGAACTTTAGATTTTCATCTTTAAAATTTGCTGAACTCAGTTTATTTATTATAGTAATATCTGAGTTCTTTTTTATTTTTTTGATTATTTCTCTGCCTTTATCGTTAAATGCTAGTATTCTCATATAAGGGATGTTATTTATATTCTTAGCCTTCATAACGTCTTCTTTTGTTATTGAAAGAAGTATGTTTGTAAGTATTCTTTTAATTTTAGTCATAGTATATCTTTTAGATTTCACACTCATAAGAAGTTCATCAAGTGACGATGTCTTCATTATAGAGTCTATTATTTTGTTTTCGATTCCTTCGTTCACATCAAAGTATTTATTTATGTTTTTTTCTTCTCTTAATATAGTTCCTATTAATAGGTTATAAAACTGGTCATCAAATACAGGATCAAAGCTATTATCTATTTGAGATTTCATAATAGAGTAGGTTGTATCTGGAATGACATCTATTAGATCTTCAAGATTTTCATTTGATTTTAAAGACTTTCTTATGGCAGTAGCGCTACATATAGAACTATTTATATCTGTTGAGTTATATTCGGATTGAATTCTTTTTATAGTATAGGGTTTTATAGAACTTTTTAATTTGATTATGCTTTTTATATATTCAATTCCTAATATGTTGTTAGAACTATTTAAAACCTCGTATAAACGGTTTTCTGTTATATTTAATATTTTGTTATTGCTTATGTATTTAAATAACGCCTTAGCTCTTGCAGTGGGGAATAATAGGCCTTCGTTTAAATGATATTTAAGGTGTTCTTTAAATTCTGAAGGCTCATCGACTAATATGTCGCTTATTTGATACAAAATATCTATATCTCCTACTTCACTTCCAAAACAAATACTGTCTATTACGTTCGTACTATTTAATGTAGATACTGCCCCGTGACTAAAAAATTCAGCACTTTGGGTTGCCAATAAAGTAGGAAGTTCTATTACAAGATCAACCCCTGCTTCAACAGCAGCAGTAGCCCTTGTCCATTTATCAAATAAAGCAGGCTCTCCTCTTTGTAAAAAATGTCCGCTCATTATAGCTACTGTATGAGTGGAATCTGATTTTTTCTTTGATTCTAAAAGATGGTGCATATGACCATTGTGAAATGGGTTATACTCAACAATTAATCCTAAAACTTTCATATATATCTCCTTTTTAAGGTTATCCGAAAGCTAAGAGTTCTAAGACTCCATCCTCTTAAGGTTGGAGATAAGAACTCTACAGCTTCTGGATTAGTTTACCCACAGGGCACTTACGCAACTAAAAATTCAGTTGGAGTAAAGACTCTATCTGAATTAAGTTTCACTTTATTATTAAATTATATAATATAGAAAGTATGATTTCTATAGGCTTTGCTTATAGAAATTATACTTTCTATGAATTAAGTTTTACTTTTTTACAAATATTAATGTATGTAAATAAAAAAAATATTTTAAAGATTCTCAGTTTTGGTTAAAAATAATTGTAAGTTTAGTTCTTTAATCAATGTTATCTACAGATTTTTAATTATATATTTTCTTTATATAAATGAAAATATAGGATAAACTATAGTGTCAATGAGTTGCAATAAGATACGTTGATTGAATTTGAAAAAATATAATTTTAGATTGTCATAAAAAAAACAAAAAAAAGAAGGAATATTGAAAAAAATGTAGAATAATAAAAAGTATTGCATTTTAGTGAATATTTAAATGACTCGATTTTTGTGTACAATTTGAATAAAAAGTGCTATATTAATTTATGTTAAAGCTGTTGTTTAATGTATACATATACATATACATATACATAATAAATCATATTAGGAGGTAGCAAATATATGAACATATTAGTTATTAACTGTGGAAGCTCATCTTTAAAGTACCAATTAATAAACATGGAAAATGAAGGTGTTATGGCTATAGGATTAGCTGAAAGAATAGGAATTGAAGGATCTGTAGTTAAGCACCAAAGTACAGGAAAAGATAAGGTTACTATAGAGCAACCAATGAATGATCACAAAGATGCTTTAAAAATAGTACTAGATTCTATAGTAAATGAAGAGTACGGTGCAATAAAAGATATGAAAGAAATATCTGCTGTTGGACATAGAGTTGTTCACGGAGGAGAAAAATTCACAACTTCTGTTGTAATAACTCCAGAAGTTAAAAAAGGAATAGAAGATTGTGTTGAACTTGCACCTCTTCACAACCCAGCTAACTTAATAGGAATAAACGCTTGCCAAGAAATATTACCAGGAGTTCCAATGGTTGGAGTATTTGATACAGCTTTCCATCAAACTATGCCAATGTCATCTTACCTTTACGGACTACCATACGAGTTATATGAAAAGTATGGAGTTAGAAGATATGGATTCCACGGTACATCTCACAAGTATGTATCTAAAAGAGCATCAGAAATACTTGGTAAGAATATAGAAGATTTAAAGATAATCACTTGTCACTTAGGAAATGGAGCTAGTATAGCAGCTATTGACGGTGGAGTATGTAAAGATACTTCTATGGGATTCACTCCTCTTGAAGGATTAATAATGGGAACTAGATGTGGAGATATGGACCCTGCTATAGTACCATTTATAATGGAAAAAGAGGGATTAGATTCTGAAGGTTTAAGCACATTGATGAATAAAAAATCAGGAGTTCTTGGAATGACAGGAATATCTAGTGATTTTAGAGATATAGAAGATGCAGCGGCTAAAGGAAATGAAAAAGCTACAGTAGCAATAGATGCTTACTGTAAAAGAGTTAAGAAATATATAGGTTCTTACATGGCTGAAATGGGTGGAGTGGATGTAGTTTTATTCACTGCTGGTATAGGAGAAAACTCTATATCTATGAGAGCGCAAATTTGTGAAGGTCTTGAAGGATTAGGAATGAAGATGGATAAAGAAAAGAATAACGTTAGAGGAAAAGATACAGTTATAAGTACGGATGACTCTGAAGTGAAGCTTTTAATAATTCCTACTAATGAAGAAGTAATGATAGCAAGAGATACTCTTGAATTAGTTAAATAATTACTTTACTAATAAAAAAGGTAGGTATTGACCTACCTTTTTTTATTACCTATCAAGTAAAAGTACTTGACAAACTAATTGAGCATTTGTATAATAAATTTTGCAGTGTATTATTGAGGTGATTAATATGAAGATAGACTTATCTAGATTAATAAAAAGAGAAATACTAGTTTTAGACTTGAATTTTTCTGAAAAAGTTGATAATATTAGTTGTTGTGGTAAAAACTACAGAGTAACTTCTCTTGTCGATATTGATGGACAAATCACTAATATCGATAGACAACTTTATCTAGATTGTAATATTAAATTCTCTGTTGTAGACTCTTGTAGCAGATGCTTAAAAGATGTTGAAGTCAACATAGAAGATGATGTTAAGGCTTTTATAGTTGAAAATGAAGATTGTGTTTTAGAAGACGAAGATACTGTTGTTTGCAATGGGGATAAATTAGATTTTAAAAATATAATTGAAAATACTTTTATATTAAATGTTCCAGAAAGAATAACATGTGATGAAGAATGTAAAGGTCTTTGTAATTCATGTGGAGCTGATTTAAATGAAGAAAAATGCAATTGTCATAATGACGAAGAATTTGTTGATCCCCGTTTTTCTAAATTAAAAGATTTATTTAAAAATGACTAAGGAGGTGGGATAAATGGCAGTACCAAAGCGTAAAACGTCAAGATCAAAGAGAGACTCTAGAAGAGCAGCTAACTCAAAGATGGTAGCAACTGGATTCGTAAGTTGCCCACAGTGTCATGAGCCAAAATTATCACATAGAGTATGCCCGGATTGTGGATACTATAAAGGTAAAGAAGTAGTAGCTAAATAATAAAAAGCATGTAGTTTATAACTACATGCTTTTTATTATTTTGTTCTATTGATTTATAGGACTAATTATTATATACTAATATTAGTAGCTGGTACTAATATTAGTATATAATAATTAGGGGTGGATGATGTGAAAAGAAAAAGCAAAGAAGAGAGACAAACAGAACTTTTCCAAATGTTAAAAAGAGACCCTTTTTATACAGATGAAGAACTATCGGATTATTTCGGTGTTAGTATACAGACTATAAGATTGGATAGACTTAAACTTGGAATACCTGAACTAAGAGAAAGAGTAAAACTTGTTGCGGAAAACAATATAAATAAAGTGAAAACTATAGGTAGTAAGGAAATAGTTGGAGAAATAATAGATTTAGATGTTGGAAGCTTAGGTATTTCAATACTTGAAACGACTGATCATATGGTTTATTCTAAGACTAATATAATTAAGGGACATTTTGTATTTGCTCAAGCTGAATCGTTAGCTATGGCTGTTGTAGATGCACCTGTTGTATTAATGGGAGTTGCTAACATAAAGAATATAAACCCTATAAAAGCAAATGAGAGATTGATAGCTAAAGCAGAAGTGATAAAAGTTAGAGATAAAAAACATTATGTACATGTTAAAATAAATAATAAAAATCATGAACAAGTTTTTAGAGGAAAGTTCATATTCGATGAAATAAATTAAAGGAAGTGATGAATATGAAAATAGTAGTTGATTGCATGGGGGGAGATAATGCTCCTTATTCTACAGTTGAAGGTGTAGTAAATGCTATAAATGAATTTGATATAGATATAATAGCTACAGGGGATAAAAGCATATTGGAAGAAAATTTTAACAAGTATGAATTTGATAAAACCAAATTGGAGATAATTCACACGAGTGAAATAATATTAAATGAAGATAAGCCCGTAAAGTCTATAAGAAGCAAGAAGGACTCATCTATGGTAGTTGCTCTTAATTTAGTTAAAGAAGGAAAGGCAGATGCTATAGTTTCTGCTGGAAATACTGGAGCACTTTTGGCTGGAGGACTTTTCGTTCTTGGTAGAATAAAGGGAATAGATAGGCCAGCACTTTGTACCTTCCTACCTAACAAAGAAGGAATGTCTATACTGTTAGATGCTGGTGCAAATGCAGATTGTAAGCCTAGAAACTTACTGGAATTTGGCGTTATGGGGTCTGTATATGCAAGCAAAATATTAAACCTTGATAATCCAAAGGTTGCCATAGTCAATGTGGGTCAAGAAGAAGGAAAAGGAAACGACTTAACTAAAAAATCTTACGACTTATTAAAATTAAATGAAGATATAAACTTTATAGGAAATGTAGAAGCGAGAGATATATCTTATGGGTATACAGATGTTATAGTATGTGATGGTTTTACAGGAAATGTAGTTTTAAAGGTTACAGAAGGAGTAGCTATGTCGGTATTTTCTATGTTAAAAGAGACTTTTTTAACTAATATGAAGACTAAGATAGGAGCTATGCTTTTAAAAGATGATCTTAAGAAACTAAAGAAAAATCTAGACTATAGTGAATACGGAGGGGCTCCGCTTCTTGGTGTGAATGGAGGGCTTATAAAAGCTCACGGGAGTTCTGACTCTAATGCTATAAAAAATGCAATAAAGCAAGGAATAAGATTTGCAAACGGCAATGTTCTTAATGAAATAAAGTTTAAAATAGATAAATTAGGAGTTGATCAGATTGAATAAATTGAAAAGAGCAGGAATATTAGCTACGGGAAGTTATGTTCCAGATAAAATTATTACTAATTCTGATTTAGAAAAAATAGTAGATACAACTGATGAGTGGATATCTACGAGAACTGGTATAAAAAAGAGAAGAGTAGTTGAAGATGATATAGCTACTTCGGATATAGCAACTATTGCTGCTAAAAAAGCCATGGAAAGTTCTGGAATAAAACCAGAAGAAATAGACCTTATAATAGTGGCAACTCTTACTCCTGATATGTCGTTTCCAGCAACTGCATGTATAGTTCAAAAAAATATAGGAGCTGTTAATGCAGCAGCATTTGATTTAGAAGCTGGTTGTTCGGGATTTGTATATGCATTAAGCGTAGGAACGAACTTTATAGAAACGGGTATGTACAAAAAAGTACTTGTAATAGGTGCAGAAACCATGTCTAAAATTCTGGACTGGACGGATAGAAATACTTGTGTATTATTTGGAGATGGAGCAGGTGCTACTATCTTAGGTGAAGTAGATGAAAATGAAGGAATTTTATCTACATACCTAGGAGCTAACGGAGCTAGTGGTGAATGCCTTACAATTCCTGGAGGAGGTTCGAGAATACCTGCAAGTATACAAAGTGTAAATGATAGACTCCACTATGTGAAAATGGAGGGATCTGAGGTATTTAAATTTGCGGTTAGAGTTATGGCTGATTCTGCGAAAAAAAGTATAGAAATAGCCGGATTAAATGAAGAAGACATAGATTATTTAGTACCTCATCAAGCTAATATAAGAATAATACAGGCATCTGCTAAGAGACTTAAAATGCCTATGGAAAAAATACTTGTTAATTTACATGAATACGGTAATATGTCTGGAGCATCTATACCGGTAGCTCTTGATGAAGAGTATAGAAAAGGTAATATAAAAAAAGGTGACAATATAGTTTTAGTAGGATTTGGAGCAGGACTTACTTGGGCTTCAAGTGTTATCAAATGGAGTATCTAGGAGGAGAAAATATGAACAAAGTATGTGAACTTTTAGGGGTAAAGTATCCTATAATTCAGGGAGGAATGGCATGGATAGCAACTGCTGAACTTGCGGCAGCTGTATCTAATGCGGGAGGACTTGGGCTTATCGGAGCAGGAAATGCTCCTGCGGATGTTATAAAAAATGAAATTAGAAAAGCTAGAGAACTTACTGACAAGCCATTTGGGGTTAATGTAATGTTATTATCTCCGTTTGTGGATGAAGTTATGGAAGTTGTATATGAAGAAAAAATACCTGTTATAACTACTGGAGCAGGAAATCCTTCTAAGTATATGGAAAAATTAAAGTCAATAGGAACAAAAATTATTCCTGTAGTTCCATCAGTTGCTCTTGCTAAAAGAATGGAAAGGTATGGAGCTGATGCTGTTGTTGTTGAAGGGACAGAAGCTGGAGGGCATATAGGAGAGCTGACAACTATGGTGTTAATACCTCAAGTTGCAGATGAAGTAAGCATACCTGTTATTGGAGCTGGTGGAGTTGCAGATGGAAGAGGCATAGCTGCTGCATTTGCACTAGGAGCTAGTGGTGTTCAAATTGGAACTAAATTCGTATGTAGTGAAGAGTGCATAGTGCATGAAAACTATAAAATGGCTATTGTAAATGCAAAGGATAGAGATGCAGTAGTTGCAGGGAGAAGCACAGGGCATCCTGTTAGAGCTTTAAAAAATAAGCTTATGAAAGAACTTATAAAGATTGAAAAAGAAGGAATAGACACTTCTTATATAGATGAAAAAGGCGTAGGAGCACTTAAAAAATCAGTTATAGATGGAGATGTAGATAATGGTTCTGTAATGGCAGGTCAAAGTGCTGGTATGGTTAAAGATGTAAAATCGTGTAAAGATATTATAGAAGACATGATGAATGAAGCTGAAAATATAATGTCTAACTTGAACTTTTAGGAGGTATTTATATGAGTAAAATAGCTTTTGTGTTTCCAGGCCAAGGATCTCAGTATGTAGGGATGGGCAAGGACGTATATGAAAATTATGAAATTTCAAAGAAGATATTTGATAAAGCTGATGAAGTCTTACATATGAATTTAAAATCTATGATGTTTGAAGGTCCAAATGAGGAACTTACTAAAACTGAAAATACTCAACCTGCAATACTTACGTTAAGTACAGCTTTACTTGAAGTAATAAAGGATGAATTGGATATTAAATTTGATGCATGCGCAGGACTATCTTTAGGAGAATATTCTGCTCTTGTGGCAGCTGATGCATTATCTTTTGAGGAATCTGTAAAGCTTGTTCAAAAAAGAGGAAAGTATATGCAAGAAGCGGTACCTCAAGGTGTAGGGACTATGGCGGCTATACTTGGTCTTGATAGAGAAATACTTATGCAAGTATTAGATGAAGTATCTGGAGAAGGAATAGTAGAAGCTGCTAACTTTAATAGTCCAGGACAAATAGTAATAACTGGAGAAATAAATGCTGTAGAAAAAGCTGCTAGTCTTTGCAAAGAAAGAGGAGCTAAAAAAGCGGTTATATTAAACGTAAGTGCGCCTTTTCACTCTTCTATGCTAAATAAAGCTGGAGAAAATTTAAAAAAAGAACTTGAAAATACACAGATAAATTCTTTGAAAGTACCTGTTGTAACTAATGTTACTGGAAATTATGTTGAGCATGATGAAATAAAAGAGACATTAGTAAAACAAGTAAGCTCATCTGTACTATGGGAAGATTCTATAGAAAAACTTATAAAAGATGGATTTGATACCTTTGTTGAAATAGGTCCTGGTAAAACACTTAAAGGATTTATAAATAAAATATCTAGAAAGTCAGAAGTTAAAGTAAATATCTACAATGTAGAAAATACTGCTACTTTAGAAAAATTTATACAAGATATGAAGGAGGTGGAGTAATGATTGATTTAAAAGGTAGAGTTGCTCTTATAACTGGAGGTTCAAGAGGTATAGGAAAAGCGATAGCTACAAAGTTTGCTTCATTAGGAGCTGATATTGCTATAAATTATACTTCAAGAGAAGAATCTGCACTTGAAGCTAAAAAAGAAATAGAAGCTATGGGAGTAAAGTGCTTTATTGTAAAGTGTGATGTATCTAACTTTGAAGAATCTCAAAACATGGTTGACGAAGTTATAAATGAATACTCAAAAATAGATATATTAGTAAATAATGCAGGTATAACTAAAGATGGACTTTTAATGAAAATGAAAGAAGAAGACTTTGATAAGGTTATATCGGTAAACTTAAAAGGAGTATTCAATTGCACAAAGGCTGTAACTAGACCTATGATGAAGCAAAAATATGGGAAAATAATAAATATGGCATCTGTAGTAGGAGTTATGGGAAATGCAGGTCAATCAAATTACTGTGCTTCTAAGGCTGGGGTTATAGGTTTTACAAAATCAACAGCGAGAGAGCTTGCATCTAGAAATATAACTATAAATGCTATAGCTCCAGGATTTATAGAAAGTGATATGACAAATGTATTAAAGGATGAAGTAAAAACAGCTTATGAAAGTAGCATACCTATGAAAAAAATGGGTAAAACAGAAGATGTAGCTAATGTAGCTGCGTTTTTAGCCAGTGATATATCTTCGTATATAACAGGTCAGACTATAAACGTAGATGGTGGAATGGTAATGCAATAAATTTAAATATATAATAAAAAATTAGGAGGTAGTTAATATGTTTGAAAAAGTAAGAGATATAGTGGCAGATCAGTTAGGTGTAGATAATATAGATGAGATTAAGTTAGAAACTTCTTTAATGAAAGACTTAGAAGCAGATTCATTAGATGCAGTTGAGATAATGATGGCTCTTGAAGATGAGTTTGAAATAGAAATACCAGATGAAGATGCAGAAAAGTTTAATTGCATAGGAGATATAGTGAAATATATCGAATCTAATAAGTAATTTGGGGGGTCCTAAATATGAAAAAAAGAGTTGTAGTTACAGGTATGGGCTGTGTAACGCCTATTGGAATAGGAACAGATATATTCTGGAATAACATAAAAAATGGAGTTTGTGGAATAGATCAAATAACTAGATTTGATACTACTGACTTTGTAACTAAGATAGCAGCAGAGGTTAAGGACTTTGATGCTTCTGATTTTATAGATAAAAAAGAAGCTAAAAGAATGGATAGATTCACTCAATATGCAGTTGCTGCATCTAAAATGGCAATGGAAGATTCAAATATTGATACAGATAATATAGATAAAAATAGATTTGGAGTTATAATAGGATCGGGAATAGGTGGAATAGAGACATTAGAAGAACAACACAAAAGATTGTTAGAAAAAGGACCTAAAAGAGTAAGTCCTTTCTTTGTACCTATGATGATAACTAATATAGCTGCAGGACAAATATCTATAATGCTTGGCGCTAAAGGACCTAATACAAGTGTTGTTACTGCTTGTGCATCATCTACTCATGCTATAGGAGATGCTTTCAAAGCTATCCAAAGAGGAGATGCTGAAATTATGGTTTCGGGAGGAGCAGAAAGTCCTATAACTCAACTTGCCATGGCTGGATTCTGTACAATGAAGGCGATGTCAACTAGAAATGATGATCCAAAAACTGCATCAAGACCATTTGACAAAGACAGAGATGGATTTGTAATGGGTGAAGGAGCAGGAATGCTAATTCTAGAAGAATTAGACCATGCTCTAGCTAGAAATGCAAAGATATATGCTGAGGTAGTAGGATATGGATTAACAGCAGATGCATATCATATAACAGCACCTGCAGATGGAGGAGAAGGCGGTGCTAGAGCTATGGAAATGGCAATAAATGATGCAGGCCTTACAATAGAGGATGTAGATTATATAAATGCTCATGGAACTAGTACTCCTCTTAATGACAGAAATGAAACTTTAGCTATTAAATCTTTATTTAAGGATCACGCATATAACTTAGCGGTATCATCTACTAAGTCTATGACAGGACACTTATTAGGAGCAGCTGGAGCTATTGAAGCTATGATATGTTCATTAGCTATAAGTGAAGGATATTTACCTCCTACTATGAATGTTGAAAATCAAGATCCGGAGCTTGATCTTGACTATGTTTTAGGTAAAGGAAGACAACAGGAAGTTAAATGTGCTCTTACTAATTCATTAGGATTTGGTGGACACAATGGAACACTTGCATTTAAAAAATATGAATAGACTATAAAAAATTCGCGTATGCAAAAGCATATGCGAATTTTTTTATTACAAGGAAATTATAATATTTTTTATAGATAATATTGGTTAAAGAACTGCGCTTGCAACTATTTTTAAGCAACAGAGTCGTAAGACTTGTTGGCGTTATGAACGCATGTGAATTTTGAGAACGGGGTCCGTTAGGGATCGTTGGCGACGTGAGTCAGCGAGTTAGTGAATAGACGAATTTTTATTGTGTTTGTGTTTCACTTATTTGGAAATGATTTGAGATAGAATCTTTGAGTTTATTTTTCATTTCCTCTTTTTCTTTTTCCTTCTTCTCATCTACTATATCTTTAATTTTATCTTTTATTTTTTGTTTTTCGCCTTCAATTTCTTGATCTACTGCTGACTTTAATTCTTTAGTATATTCACTTAATTCGGAATTAGCACGATCAATTTCTTCATTCTGATATTTCTTTAGTTCATCAATTGTCTCTTTAGCCTTTGTTTGAATATGAGCATCTAATTGCTTTTGTTGTTCTTCACTAATTTTGTTAATTTCGTCTTCTGTTTTTACCAATAAAGCGCTTTCTATTGAAGCGAGTCCTTTTTGAATAAGAGTAATAATATCGGTACCTAAAACCGTAGCAGCATATACATTAGCAGCACCAAAGGCAACAAGAACTACAGTTGTAATCACGATTATTTTTTTATTGATTTTTTTCATTATATCCATGATTTATCTCCTTTCTCAATGTAGTTTGTATTTTTCATGTATTTATATTTGTATTGGATATTATATATTTCGTAAGGTTTCGTGTCAATAAATGTCGAAAGAATGTAATATGGTAATATTAGCATGAAGGTAATATTTAATGAAAAAAACCAGTTCATTTCAAATCGATGATACGAACTGTGCGATAGTATAAATCGAATTTTATTTTTACATAATAAATACCTCTTATATTTTATAAAAGAATATAAGAGGTACTCTAGTAATCCTTAATTAAAGGTTATAATATTTTTTCAAAACCTATGAATGGAATCCCTCTCGGAGGTTTAGGTTTGGTAATTGGAGTTATTGCTATTCCTATAGGAATGTGTCCCACAGTTATAGTATCAACAACTGTATTGTCTGATATTCGTATTACTGATACAGAGTCATCAAACTGATTCGTAACATATGCGAACTGTCCATTTGGAGTTATTGCTACTCCTATAGGATATCTTCCAACAGTTATAGTATCAACAACTGTATTGTCTGATATTCGTATTACTGATACAGTGTCATCCTGGTAATTTGTAACATATGCGAACTGTCCATTTGGAGTTATTGCTATTGCAAAAGGATTATTTCCAACAGTTATAGTATCAACAACTGTATTGTCTGATGTTCGTATTACTGATACAGTTACATCGAAACTATTCGTAATATATGAGAACTGTCCATTTGGAGTTATGGCTACTCCTTTAGGGCCATTTCCAACAGTTACAATATCAACCACTGTATTATCTGATATTCGTATTACTGAGACAGTGTCATCGTTATTATTCGTAACATATACGAACTGACCGCTTGGAGTTATTCCTACTCCAAATGGAAAGTCTCCAACAGTTATAGTATCAATCACTGTATTGTATGATACTTGGATTACTGATACAGTGTCATCAAACACGTTAGTAACATATGCGAACTGTCCATTTGGAGTTATTGCTATTCCTATAGGACCATTTCCAACAGTTATAGTATCAACCACTGTGTTATCTGATATTCGTATTACTGAGACGGTGTCATCGTTATTATTCGTAATATATACGAATTCTCTATTTGAAGTTATTGCTAATCTTCTAGGACCATCTCCAACAGTTATAGTACCAATTACTGTATTATCTGATGTTCGTATTACTGATACTGTGTCATCGCTAAAATTCGCGACATAAGCAAGAACTTGAGCTGTCATTATAACTCTCCTCTCTAGGATATTTTCAAATAAAAATTAATTGTAAAACATTGATTTTTATTGAACCTACTATAATGTATTTATTAATATACTATAAGGATCCAAAATATTAAACTTAAACAACAATACTCTAAATGTGATTTTAGGGTATTAACGAACGATTTAAAAGCATTTCTAATATTATACTTGTATTTTTCACAAAAATTCTGCATCTTTAAGCCTTAAACGAGCTAAAAATGCAGGATTTTGTTTTTTGATGAAATATTAAGAAGTAGTTTTTTAAAAAAATATAATAAAAAAAATTATATGATTTTTAATGCATATTTTTGTTATTAACATAATATTATTTAAAAATAGGGAGGAGGACGAGTATATGAATAAACTTTCTGAGGAAATTATAAATTCATTAAGTCCAAAAATTAAACGGTTTTTCACGAGTCCTAATTATGAATTTATAAAAAATATAGAAGAAATAAGGCTTAGGGTTAATAGACCGCTTATAGTTAATGTGAAGAATATAGACTATTTTTTTGATATTAAGAATAATAAATTCTCTGACAAAGATAATCACTGTTATATAAGTACAAGGGAGGATATAGAGCATACGTTTCAGCTTATATGTAAGTACTCTATACATTCTTTTTTGGATGATATAAAAAAGGGATTTATAACAATAAAAGGTGGACATAGAGTAGGTATTGGTGGAAAAGCTATTTTAGATAAAGATGAGATTAAAAATATAAAGCATATATCTTCTTTAAATATAAGGGTATCAAGAGAAATAAGAAATTGTTCAAAAGATGTAATTAAATACATAATCAAAAATTCAAACGAAATATACAACACTTTAATAATATCTCCTCCACAGTGTGGAAAAACCACTCTTATAAGAGATTTAGTTAGAAATATAAGTACAGGTATTGATGAACACAAATTTAAAGGAATAAAGGTTGCAGTTATAGATGAAAGAAATGAAATATGTGGATCTTACCATGGAATACCTCAAAAGGATGTAGGCATAAGAACTGATGTGATAGAATCTTGTCCTAAAAATGTAGGAATTATGATGGTTTTAAGAAGCATGTCTCCAAATGTAATAGTTACAGATGAGATAGGTAGTACCAAGGAAATAGAATCTCTATATTCTGCTTTAAATGGAGGGGTATCGCTTATAACATCTGTTCATGGTAATGGAATAGAAGATATTAGAAATAGAAAAGAGTTAAATGTGCTTTTGGATAAAGAATTATTCAAAAGAGTTATTGTACTATCTTGCAAAAAAGGAGCAGGTACAATAGAACGAATATACGACTTAGAAGAAAAGAGGTGGTTATTCATTGCTTAAAATAGTGCTTATTGTGCTTATATTAATATGTTTTTTCTTATTAGGAGAGGAGATGTACAGGTCGTTTAAAAAAAAGCACAGCGATATATCAGATCTTGTAAAAGTACTTGAAGTGTTGAATATGCAACTTGAATTTGGTTTGTATACATTAGAGGAAGTATTTGAAAAGATAGGATACAAAAAAGAATTTAATATAAGTTACTTTTTTGAAGCTTTAAGTATAAAACTTAAAGAAAACAATGGCACCTTAGATGATATTGTACAAGAATCAATTACTATAATAACTCAAAAAACAAATCTTGGTATAGATGAAATAGATGAAATAACTAATTTAATAAACAACCTTGGGAAAAGTGATTACTATTCACAAAAAAGAATAATAGATCTTGCTGTTGAAAATTTGAAAAAAAATGAAAAAGAAGCATTTTTAGAAATTAAAACAAAAGGTATACTGTATAAAAAACTTAGCTTAACCATGGGATTTTTACTGGTAATAATATTTTTATAGATATATTAAAATGAAAATTTTAAAAGGGAGGAAATTTTATGGGAATAAATGTTGATTTGATTTTTAAAATAGGAGGCATCGGTATACTTTTATCTATACTTCACACTGTTTTAACAAGGGCTGGCAAAGATGAATGGGCTTATATTGCGAATCTTACAGGGGTTGTGCTTGTACTCATGATAGTGATAAAAGAAATTAGTAATTTATTCAATACTGTAAAGACTATGTTCAATCTTTATTAAAGGGAAGTGGTAGATTGGAATTTACAAAATTAATTGCGGTGGCATTTATTGGAACTATACTATCTGTATTGTTTAAAAAAGAAAAGCCGGAGATAAGCATGGCTATAGCATTGATTACAGGTGTTGCTATATTTACAGTATCTATATATAAGATAAATTACGTAATAAATTGTATAAATGATTTGACTAAGAAAATAAATATAAGCCATATGTATTTTTCTACAATAATAAAAATAGTAGGGATATCGTATTTGATGGAATTTGCTATTCAAATATGTAAAGACAGTGGGGAAGGAGCTATAGCTACTAAGCTTGAATTTGGTGGAAAAGTAATAATACTTACGCTATCTTTTCCTATACTCTTATCAATACTTAATACGATAGTAAATATTATTCCTTAGGAGATTACTTATGAAAAGAAGAGTGTTTGTTGGAGTTTTAATTATGTTTTTTTTGATGACAAATCTAGCATATGCACAAAGTGATGAAAAAGTGGATATAAATAAGTACATAGATAACCAATTAAAAACTATTCAAATTGATAGGCTGCAAAAAACTTTTGAAAATGAGCAAGTACTTAAAAATATAAATTTTAAAAATTTTATTATTGATGTTGTGAAGGGTAAAAAAAATGTATTAGACATAATAGATACAGCACAGGTGAAAAATTATTTATTTAAAGAAATTAAATTTAATTTCAAAATTTTAGTAACTGTATTGATTTTGTCACTAATATCAGCAATACTTAAGAATTTAGATAATTCATTTTCTGGAACTGCTATAAGCCACGTGTCAAACTATACAGTTTTTGTACTATTGATATCAATAACGTTCATGGGATACAAAGATGTTCTTGAAATAGCGAGGGTCACGATAGATAATATGGTGAATTTTATGCAAATAGCAATTCCTATTGAAATGGCTTTTTTAGTAACTTTAGGATTTCCTGTTACTTCGGCATCTCTAAGTCCTATATTTTTAGGAGGCATAGTTTTTATAAATATAATATTTAAGACATTTTTGATGGTAATAATGGCTCTTTCCTTTTCCATACTTATAATAAACAATATATCAAGCAATATAAATCTTAAGAGATTATACAACTTTACTAAACAGATAAGCGTGTTTACGGTGGGTTTTTTATTAACTGTATATCTTGGAATAATATCTATTCAAGGAATATACGTTACTTCATTTGATAAATTTTCTATAAAGACTATTAAATTTGCTGTGGACTTTATTCCAGTTGTAGGGGGGTTCGTATCTGATTCTATAGAGATACTACTTTCATCATCGTATCTGTTGAAAAGTGTATTAGGAGCAGCATCGCTTGTAATACTTATAGGTATATGCTTGATACCAATATTTAAGATAGTATCTATTATACTTGTTTATAAGGTTTCATCTATAATAGTAGAACCTATATCAGATGATAATATATCTACATATTTAAATGAAATGGCAAATCTCATGATAATAATTTTATCTTCAGTTGTTGCTGTTGGAATAATGTTTTTTATAACAATAGCAATACTTGCATCTATTGGAAATGTAACAAGAATGTAGGGGGAAATATTTATGGATAGTATAAAACAATGGATAAGTAGTATATTGATTGCTGCATTTGTTATAAATGTTATAGATATATTAATACCTACGGGAAGTTTTAAAAAATACATAAATATAGTTTTAAACTTTATATTCATATTTATAGTTATAACACCTGTTTTAAATTTAGTGTCAAAAGATATGAATATAGATGATCAAATACTAAAACAGTTTAATGAATTTCAATATGAATACAACCAGCAACTTATGTCTAAGAGCTTAATAGATGAAGATGAAGTCATGTCTAACTACGATAATTATTTAAAGCAGAGTGTAAATATGAAATTAGAGGAGTCTGGATATGAATTGACTGATATAGAAACTGATAAGGATGGGAAAAAAAATTTAATTATAAAAGATTTAAAAACTAGTGAAAATAGTAATAATGAAGGGAAAGAAAAAATACAATTAAAAGAGGATGAAAATTATAAACAAGTTTTTAATGAACTCAAAAATGCTGAGCATGAAAATATAAAGGAAGATTTGAACAAAATCTTTAAAATATCTATTGAAAAAATAAAAATTAACTAATGTGAGGGATGAAAATGAATCTTGATAAAAAGAGAATATATACTATTTTAGCTGCAATAATAATATCATTAGTACTCCTTGTTGGTATTTCGGGTATATTTGATCAAAATGTAGATAAAAATTATCCAAACGCAACCTTGGTTGATAAAAATGAATCCAGTACAGGAAATATAGTTACTAAAGAAGATGAGTTAGAAGATAGGCTTGAAAAAATATTAAGCAATATACAGGGGGTAAATTCTGTAAAGGTAATGATAACCTTTGAAACTAATGGAGAACTAGAACCAGCTTTGAATAAAACAGTTGCAACAGAGACAACACAGGAAAATGACGCAACTGGAGGAAGGAGGGTTGTAACAACTGAAAACAAAACACAGACTATAGTGACAAAAAATAATAATAAAGGAAATGAACCTATACTATTGAAATCTATAAAACCACAAGTTAGGGGGGTTATAGTTGTGGCCGATGGTGCAGAAGATACTGTAGTAAAACAAAGACTATATGATGCTGTTAAAACAGTGCTTCAAGTATCGAGCCATAAAATAGAGGTTTATCCAAAAAATAAATAAGGGGGATTAAGTTATGAAGTTTAAGAAATTTAATAAGAAGTTTTTAAAAAGTAGAAATTTTGTTGTATGTGTATTAGTATTTATGTTAGTGGTTGTATGCACTGTTAACTATCAATTTAGTAAACAGCACATGCTTGAAACATCTAGTGATCTTGAACAATACGAAGAATTGCTTCAATCTGAAAATGAAAATGTAGATGTGGATAAAGAACAGGTTAAGGAAACTGCTAATGAAAACTTGGATACAGAGGAAATAAAGGTTGTAGACAGTAATAAAAGTGACACTGAAGAAAAGGTTAAAGAAACAACTGCAAACATAACAAAAGAAATGGTATCAAAAGAAAATATGCAAAAGGATACATATTTTATTGATATAAAAATGAATAGAGAAAAGGAAAGAGGGGAATTAATAGAAGAACTGGATGCAATAGTTAAAAATCCATCTTGTAGTCAAAGTTCAATAGAAGAAGCATCTAACATGAAACTGAACTTAGTTAAATTTAGAGAAGCTGAGCTTAATATAGAAAGCCTACTTACTGCTAAAGGATTTGAAAACCCAGTAGCATACGTTAGTGAAAATAATGCAAGTGTAGTAGTTGATAGAGAAAAACTAAATAAAGACGATGTTGCAAAAATATTTGATGTGGTATACACTCAAACAAAACTTCCTTTCGAAAATATAAAAATAATGGAATATAAAAGATAGTTTGTAAAATTTATTTCCATTTGGTATAATTAAAGTATAATTTAACACTTTGGAGGTGTACCTTTGGAAAATAAAGATTATGGCCAAGTAAAAATATCTGAGGATGTAATTGCTACTATATCAGGGATATCTGCTTCTGAAATAGAAGGTGTAGCAGCTATGAGTGGGAGCATTACAGGTAATATAACAGAAATTTTAGGTAAAAAGAATTTATCTAAGGGTGTTAAAGTCGTAGTAGAAGAAGATGAAGTATTCATAGATGTATTTGTAATGATAGAATACGGTGTTGTTATACCTGATGTATCATGGAAAATACAAGAAAATATCAAAACAACTATTGAAACTATGACTGGATTAAATGTAGCTCAGGTCAATGTTCACATTCAAGGAATTACGTTTAAGAAAGAAACAACTGAAGAGAATAGTTAATAGGAAGTATATTAACCCTCTGAATATTCAGAGGGTTAGTTTTGTGTATATAATATTTAGGAGGTTTATAATGAGCAGAAAGATAAGTAGAGAATTAGGAATGAAAATGGTTTATCAAATGGATATGATTAAGGAATACACTAACGAAAAGGTTGAAGAATTTATTCAAGAACATTCTCATGAAAATTTTGATAGCCAATACCTAGTTGATTTAGGAAATAAAATTATAGAAAATAAAGAAGAGATAGATAATATTATAAGCACTCATTCTACGAAATGGAAAATAAATAGAATAGCTAAGGTAGATCTTAGTATATTAAGAGTTGCTATAGCTGAGATAAAATATATGGATAATATTCCATTTAAGGTTGCTATAAATGAAGGTATAGAACTTGCAAAAAGATATTCTGATGATGAGTCTACAAAATTTATAAATGGATTATTGGGAAGTGCAATAAATGATATCGAAAAATAAAATAATTTTAGGAATAGACACAAGCTGCTATACGACATCTATAGCAGCTATAAATTTAGATAAAGAAATAATAATAAATGAAAAGAAGATGTTGGAAGTCAAAAGCGGAAATAGAGGACTTAGACAGTCGGATGGGTTTTTTCAACATGTAAATAATTTGGGGGATATGTTCGGGGATTTAAAAAGTAAAATTAAGGATTATGATATTGTTGGAGTATGTGTATCTTCAAAACCAAGACCTATTGAAGGGTCGTACATGCCGGTATTTAGCTGTGGTTATAAATTTGCAAAAACTATATCTTCTGTATTAAATTCAGAATTGTACGAAACTTCGCATCAAGAATGCCATATAGAGGCAGCTTTTTATGATACTAATATAGATAAAGATAGATTTTTGTGCATACATATGTCTGGAGGCACTACTGAAATACTGTTGGTAAATAGAAAATCACATGGGTACGATATAGAAATAGTAGGTGCTACAAAGGACATAAGTGCTGGACAACTTATAGATAGAGTAGGAGTAAAGCTTGGATACGAATTTCCTTGTGGAAAGTATTTAGATCAAAATGCATTAAAATGTGATAATGATGTACATAATTTAAAGTTATCATCTAAAGAAGGTTATATCAATTTTTCAGGTGTTGAGAATCAAATGTTTTCTATAATGGATGACTATTCTAAAGAATATATATCTAAAATGACTTTAAACTCGATTTTAGATTCTATATATAAATCAATTGTATACTTAAGTGATAAATATAATATAAAAGATGTACTATTCGTTGGAGGGGTATCTTCTAGTGAATATATATCTTGTAATATGATAAATAAAATGAACAATCATAAAATAAATGCGTTTTTTACAAAACCTAGTTTTGCAAAAGATAATGCAATAGGATCAGGTATTATTGGAGTTAATAGATTTTTAAGTGAGGTATAATTATGAAGTTAAAGGCTCTTTCTATCAGTGAGGTTAATTCTTATATAAAGAGGATTCTTACCAATGACCCTATATTGTATAATTTAAAGGTAAAAGGGGAAGTATCTAATTTAAAAATGCATACAAGTGGACATGTATATATGTCTTTAAAAGATAATAAATCGAAAATAAATTGTGTTATATTTAAAAATAATGTTCCTGAAGATTTAAAGTTAAAGGAAGGTCTTGAAGTAAGAGCGTCTGGGTATATATCCCTATATGAAAAAGATGGGAGTTATCAACTTTATATAAACTCAATCGAGGTTGAAGGGATTGGAAACTTGCATGTAGAGTTTGCAAAGCTCAAAGAAAAGCTTCAAAATGAAGGATTATTCGACCCAAAATATAAAAAGAAAATACCGATTATGCCTAATGATATAGGGGTTATTACATCGTTAACAGGAGCAGCACTTAGGGATATTATAAATGTTATATCTAGAAGGTATCCAAAGGTCAATATTAAGATATATCCTGTTTTGGTTCAGGGAGATAAATCGGCAGATGATATAGTTTGTGCGATTGATTTTTTGAACAAAAGAGAATTTATAGATCTTATAATATTGGCTAGAGGTGGGGGCTCAATAGAAGAACTATGGTCTTTTAATGAAGAAAAGGTTGCGAGAAGTATATTTAAATCACAAATACCTATAATAAGTGCAGTAGGACATGAAACTGATTTTACAATATCTGATTTTGTATCAGATCTTAGAGCCCCTACTCCATCGGCTGGAGCTGAAATATCTGTTCCATCTTATATAGATATAAGGGATAGACTTGATATATCTAAGGATAGAATGAATAAAATATTTGAAAATAAAGTATATACATATAAAAAAGATTTGGATAGTACAAAGAAGGATATGGATATTAATTATAAAGAAATAATAAAAGATAAACGTATATATACGGATAACTGTTTAAAGAATATTGAGAATGCTATTAATAAAAAGCTTATTTTAACTAGAAATGAGTTAGACTATATAGGGCAGAACTTAAACAATCTAAGTCCTTTGTCTGTAATGTCTAGAGGTTATACTTTAGTTGAAAAAGACGATAAACTAGTAAAAAATCCTAAGGATTTAAATCTAGGAGATAATATAAATGTACTATTTGAAAAGGCCTGTGTAAATTGTAAAATAGAGAATATAAAAGAGGTAGATTAGTATGAATTATGAGGTTTCTTATAAAAGGTTACAAGATATAATTAAAAGCTTAGAAGAAGAAACTATATCGTTAGATGAATCTTTAAAGCTTTATGAAGAGGGTATAAGATTGTATAGACACTGTAATAAGTTGTTAGAATCAGCTCAACTTAAGATAACTAGGTTTTCAAACGATACTTTAGAAGAAATAGAAATCGATATTGAGGAGGTATAATAAATGAATTTTAAATTAGCATTAAAAGATAAGAAAACATATATTGAAAGTAAATTACAAAGTTACATACCTAATATGAACGTATATCAAAAAACATTATTTGAATCGATGAAATATAGTTTAGATGCAGGAGGTAAAAGGCTGAGACCTATACTTTTAATGGAAAGTGCAGCTTTATTTAATTCTGATATAGAAGATATTATACCTTTTGCATGTGCTGTGGAGATGATTCATACATATTCTCTTATACATGATGATTTACCTGCCATGGATGATGACGATTTAAGAAGAGGAAAACCTACAAATCATAAGGTGTTCGGAGAAGGTATAGCTGTTTTAGCTGGAGACGGACTTTTGAATTATTCATTTGAAATAATGCTTGAGCATGCTTTAAAGAATGAGAAAAACAGTTATAAATATTTAAAAGCTATGAATGAAATAGCTAAGGCATCAGGAGTTAAAGGAATGATTGCAGGGCAGGTTGTAGATCTTGAAAGTGAAAATAAAAAAATAGATAAGGATACACTTGATTTTATACATATGAATAAGACATCAGCTATGATTATAGGATCAATGAGAGCAGGAGCTATAATTGGAGGAGCTAATGATAGTGAACTTGAAAATATAACAAATTATGCTAAAAATATAGGACTTGCTTTTCAAGTTGTAGATGATATATTAGATATAGTAGGAGATGAGAAAAAATTAGGTAAAGATATTGGAAGTGATTTAGAAAACAACAAGTCTACATATCCTTCATTATTTGGTATTGATAAATCAAGAGATATAGCTAGAAATCTTATAGATGATGCTAAAAAATATATATCTGCATTTGATGAAAAAAACGAATTTTTAAATTGCTTAGCGGATTACATTATAGATAGAGAATGCTAATTTGAGGAGGATGTTAAGTGACTTTTATTGAGGGGATTTTAAATAATCAAACTTTTACGGTATGCTTTGTATCTTGGTTTGTAGCCCAGATACTAAAGGTTATACTGACTTTTATATTTGATAAAAAGATAGATGTTTCAAGATTTGTAGGTTCGGGTGGTATGCCGAGTTCCCATTCGTCATTCGTTACAAGTCTTGCAACTGCAATAGGCATACAAAGAGGATATGAATCGTTGGAGTTTGCAATGGCGTTAGTATTTGCTTTAATAGTAATGTATGATGCGTCTGGAGTTAGAAGGGCTGTTGGAAAACAAGCTAAGATACTCAATAAAATGATAGAAGATATACAAGAACATAGAAAAGATATCTTTAATGAAAAAAGGTTAAAAGAACTTGTAGGTCATACTCCTGTAGAAGTTTTAGCTGGAGCAATATTAGGTATTGTAATAGCTAATATGATGGTTTGAAAATGATTTATCAATATGCTATAATATCTATGCTTTGTGTAGATCAAAATATTAAACATATGATATAGAGATATATCCTAGTAATAGATTATCTAGAGGCGATATAGTTTTGAAATATTGGCTTTTGGGGAAAATACTAGGGTATATTTATATATTTAAAAATAATTTTTAGAAAGTAGGATAAGGTTATGTATAAATATTTATACAATGTAAATAGTCCTGAAGATTTGAAGAAAATGAGTATAAAAGAACTTAATGAACTTACTAATGAAATAAGAAAATTCTTGGTGAAATCTGTATCCAAGACAGGAGGGCATTTAGCTTCTAATTTAGGTGTAGTAGAATTAACTCTTGCCTTTCACTATATATTTCAAACACCAAAGGATAAAATTGTTTGGGATGTAGGTCATCAAGCTTATGTACATAAAATGATTACGGGAAGAACAAGAGAATTTGAAACGCTTAGAAAGTTTAATGGGCTTAGCGGATTTCCTAAGAGGAATGAAAGTGTTCATGATGCATTTGATACAGGACATAGTTCGACTTCTATATCTGCAGGGCTTGGTCTTGCTATGGCGCGTGATATTAAAAAAGAGTCTTATGAAGTCGTATCTGTAATAGGAGATGGCGCTTTAACTGGAGGAATGGCATTTGAAGCACTTAATCATTTAGGACATACACAAACAAATATGACTGTAATATTAAATGACAATGAAATGTCTATAGATAAAAATGTAGGAAGTATGTCTAATTATTTATTAAGACTTAGAACTAACAAAGCTTATAAAAAGATGAAGATGGAATTTGAAAATATAACCAATTATATACCTAAAATCGGTGATACGGTATATAAGACTGCAGATAAAATAAAGGATAGCTTAAAATATATTGTAAGTCCAGGTGCTTTATTTGAGGAAATGGGTATAAAATATTTTGGACCAATAGATGGACATGATATTGAAGAGCTTATTCAAACTTTTAAAACTATAAAAAAATTTAATGGACCTTCTATAGTTCATGTTATCACAAAAAAAGGAAAAGGATATAGATTTGCAGAAGATGAACCAGGAAAGTATCATGGGGTCAGCCCGTTTGATATTAAAAAGGGAATTCAAAAGAGTGATAAAGAGGAGACATACTCAAGTGTAGTAGGAGAGAAACTGATTGAAATGGCTTCTAAGGATAAAAATATTGTTGGGATAACAGCTGCAATGCCATCTGGAACAGGTCTTGCTAAATTTCAAAATACTTACCCTGAAAGATTCTTTGATGTGGGAATAGCAGAGGGTCATGCAGTTACATTTGCAAGTGGGCTTGCGGCTAATGGAATTAAACCTTATTTCGCGGTATATTCAACTTTTCTTCAAAGAGGCTATGACCAAATAATACACGATGTAGCGCTTAGTAATCTTCCTGTAACTTTGCTACTTGATAGAGGTGGAATTGTTGGAGCTGATGGAGAAACTCACCATGGAGTATTTGACTTAAGTTATTTAAATTCTATACCTAACTTGACTGTTATGGCTCCAATGGATAAATACGAACTTGAAAAAATGTTAGAATTATCAAGAACGATGAACACTCCAGTTGCTATAAGATATCCACGAGGTGAAGCTTTAAAGTATGACAAAACTGATTATGAGTTGAATATTGGAAAATGGGATATATTGAAAAAAGGAAGTAAGGTAGCTTTGATAGGTATAGGAGCTATGGTAAAGACTTGTATAAAGTGTGGGGATATATTAAATGAAAGAGGAATAAATATAACGATAATAAATGGAAGATTTCTAAAACCTTTAGATTTAAATATGTTAGAAGATATACATAAAGAATACGATTATATAATAACTGTTGAAGATAATGTTTTAATTGGGGGATTTGGAAGTAGTATATCTTGTTATTTATCAAAGGTTGGATATAAGGGAAAACTTATAAATATAGGATTTGAAGATGAATTTATAGAACATGGAAATGTAGATATACTTTACGATAAATATGGATTATCAGCGCCAAAGATAGCGCAGAAAATAATAGAAGAAATCAAATAAGAAAGGTAATAAATCATGAAAAAAAGAATAGATATCTTACTAGTTGAAAACGGACATTTTGAAAGTAGAGAAAGAGCTAAAAAATCATTAATGGCAGGTCTTGTATTTGTAGACGGTCAAAGATGTGATAAACCAGGAACTCTGGTTAAAGAAGAGTGTAATATAATTGTAAAAGGAAAACTTATTCCTTATGTTAGTAGGGGCGGATTAAAACTTGAAAAATCCATAAAAAACTTTGATGTAGATGTTAAAGAGAAGGTATGTTTAGATATAGGGTCATCTACAGGAGGATTTACGGATTGTATGCTTCAAAATGGAGCTGTAAAAGTATTTTCTATAGACGTTGGATACGGCCAGCTCGCATGGAAACTAAGACAAGATGATAGAGTTGTATGCATGGAGAGGACTAATATAAGACATGTTGAAATTGACGATTTAGGAGAATACGCTGATTTTGCATCTATAGATGTATCTTTTATATCATTAAGACTAGTTATTCCAAAGGCTAAAGAATTACTTAAAGAAAATGGAGAAATAATAGCACTTATAAAACCACAATTCGAAGCTGGTAGAGAAAAAGTTGGCAAAAAAGGAGTAGTTAGAGAAAAACAAACACATATAGATGTAATTAAAAGAATAACAGAATTCGTATACCAAAATGGATTTGACATATTGAACCTAGACTACTCACCTGTAAAAGGTCCAGAAGGAAATATAGAATACTTACTTCATATAAGAAAAAATAATGATTTAAACGAAAAAAATGAATTAAACTACAATGAAACAATTTTAAAGGTGGTAGAAGATTCTCATCAAAAACTGTAATTAGGAGGATTGAAAGTTGAAAATATCAAGGCATAACAAAATATTAGAAATAATTGAAAGCAATGATATAACGACTCAAGATGAGCTCGCAGAAAAGCTTAGAAATCATGGAATGAACGTTACTCAAGCTACAGTTTCAAGGGATATAAAGGACTTAAAATTAATTAAGGTTTTAAACAAAGATGGAAATTATAAGTATGAAGCACTTAAAAAAGAAGAAAAGGGATCTTGTGATAGGATTATAAGGTTGTTGAAGGAACTATTGATAGGGATTGATTCAGCTGAAAACATTGTATGTTTAAAGACTATTCCTAGATCTGCACAATTAGTTGCAAAAGCAGTAGATCAACTAGAAATTAAAGAAGTAGTAGGTACAATAGCAGGTATTGACACTGTATTTATACTGCTAAAAAACAGAGATAGTGTAGATATTATAAAAGATAGATTTAGAAAGCTAATATAGATAAGGAGGATTATCATGATCCTTGAGATGTATATAAAGAATTTTGCATTAGCAGAAGAGATTAGAATAGATTTTGAACAAGGATGTAACATATTAACTGGAGAAACTGGTTCTGGTAAATCTATAATAATAGATGCTCTTAATCTTTGCCTAGGTGGAAGATATGATAAATCATTTGTAAGAAAAGGAACAGATAAAGGTCTTGTAGAGGTTACATTTAGTGTTACAAATGAAAAAGTTATTAAAGAATTACTAGAATGTGGAATAGATGCATCTTTAGATGATAATTTAATAATATCAAGAGAAATATACAGCGATGGAAAGAATATAAGCAGAGTAAATGGAAGAAACGTAAGAATATCTTTTTTAAAAACTATAGGGTCTTTATTGGTAGATGTACATAGTCAACATCAAAATCAAGTTCTTTTTAACAAAGATAAGCATATAGAATTTTTAGATATATATGGATATCAAAGAATTGAACCTTCAAAAAAAGAATATATATATGTATACAATGAGTACTTTGATTTAAAAAAGAAAATAAACTCATTGACTGAGAATAAAGATGACATTGAAATAGCAAGGGAAATAGATCTTTTGAAATTTCAAATAAAAGAAATTGAAGAAGCTAATTTGGCTATAGGAGAATATGATCAGCTATTAAAAGAACGAGAGCTACATAGAAATAGCGAAAAAATATATACAAGCTTAAACAGCTCATACTCAAATTTATATGAATCAAATTACAATGCATTTGACTTGATATCTAAAGGTATTAAGGATTTGAAAAGTGTTGCAAATATAGATGAAAGATTAGAAGAACTTCATACTTCATTAGAAGAAATTATGTATACTCTTCAAGATATATCAAAAGATATAAGGGATTATAAAGATAATATAGATTTTGATATTAAAAGCCTCGATGATATAGAAATAAGAATAGATATAATAAACAATGTAAAACGAAAATATGGTAATTGTATAGAGGAAATTTTAGAATATAAAGAAAAAATAATGAAAAGATTAGAAGATATAGAAAATAGAGATGAAAAAATAATAGAATTAAAATATGAATTGGGAAAAATTGAAAGTGTATTAAATCAAAAAAGTGAAAAAATAACTTCTATAAGAAAAGAAATTGCAAATGAATTGGAAGCTGACATATGCGAACAACTTAACTCTTTAAATATGAAACATGTTGTATTTAAAGTTGATTTTAGTAAAAAAGAAGAGTATTCTTTAACCGGAAAAGATAATATAGAATTTATGATATCATTCAATATAGGTGAAGATTTAATGCCTATATACAAGGTTGCATCTGGTGGTGAAATGTCTAGGTTTATGCTTGCATTTAAAACTATATTATCTGATATAGATAAAGTAAATACCCTTGTATTTGATGAAATAGATACAGGAATAAGTGGAATAGCAGCAGAAATAGTAGGAAAAAAATTAAAGGATATATCACATAAAAAACAAGTTATAAGTATAACTCATTTACCTCAAATAGCAGTAAATTCAGATGCTCATTTTAGAATAGAAAAAATTATACAAGAAAGTAGGACTTATACAAAAATAGAAAAACTAAACCCAGAAGAACAGATAAAAGAAATAGCAAGATTAATATCGGGTTCTAATATAACAGAAAAAACAATAGAGCATGCTAAAGAAATTATACAAATAGCTCAAAATAAAGATGTGTAGGCATCTTTATTTTTTTGAAATTTAATTAATGTGAGATTTTTAAATTTCTATAATAGAGACTTTTTTACAATAATATTATTATTTGTAGAGGATATAAAAGTACGATTTTAGGAAAATTAATATTAAAATGACATTAAGGAAGTGATAGGGATGGCTAAAATTTCCAAGAAAAAATCTTTGATTTTAATATTAATTTTATCTGTAGCATTGACAAGCTTTACACCTTTTAATTTTATTTCACAAGCATTTGATCAAAATAAATTAAAATTAATTCCACTTGGGAATATAGCTGGAATAAAACTGGACACTAAAGGAGTATTAGTTATAGGAATAGATGAAAATTATTTAAAATATAAAGAGAGAAATATAAAAATTGGAGATATAATAGTTAAAATAGAAGGAAAAGAAGTAAATAAAGCACAAGATATAGAGGATATTACAAATGATATAAAAAAAGATTTTATAGACGTAACCATAAAAAGAGATGGTAAGTATATATCTGAAAATATAAAATTATATAAAAATGATGAAGATAATACTTACAAAATAGGAGTATGGGTAAGAGATAAAATAGCAGGTATAGGAACATTGACTTGCTACAATCCAAAAACAAAAGAATTTTATGCTTTAGGCCATGGAATAACAGATGTAGATACTGGAAGTATAATAGAAGTTAAAAATGGAGTTTTATATAAACCTAAAAAAATAGGAGTGAAAAAAGGTATATCAGGAATTCCAGGTGAAATAATAGGAGATTTTGATAAAGAAAATATAATAGGTGAATTTAATCATAATGATGATTTTGGAATAAGCGGTATCATGAACAACCAATATAGGTTGAATAATCTAAAATCTATAGAAGTTGGACATTATTACGAAGTCAAAAAAGGAGATGCTTATATATTATTTCCTGATGAAAATAATAGAATAAAAAAATATAAAATACAAATAAAAAAGATATTTAACCAAAATAAACCAAAATCTAAAAGCATGGTGGTTGAAATAGTAGATAAAAATCTGATAAACTATACTGGTGGAATAGTACAAGGCATGAGTGGGGCTCCGATAATACAAAATGACAAAATAATAGGAGCTATAACGCATGTATTCGTCAATGATCCTAAAAAAGGATATGCCATATTTATAGATTGGATGTTGAAATAAGTTAAAATAAATTAAAGGAAATTTAATACAGATGTCGAATTAGTTAACTTGTATAGATATAATACTTTTTATTGGGGGGTAATTCTGTGAAAGAGAAAATAAAATTAATAATAGCGGATGATAATAAGGATTTTTGCCAAATATTGAAAGAATATTTGCAAAATGAAAATGATATAGAAATATTAGGTATAGCTAAAGATGGTATTGAGGCACTTGATTTAGTATCCGAAAAACAACCTGATTTATTAATACTAGATATAATAATGCCTCATCTTGATGGTCTTGGAGTTATAGAAAAATTAAATACTATGGATATCAAGAAGATGCCAAAAATAATAGTATTATCGGCTGTTGGACAAGATAAGATAACTCAAAGAGCTATAAATTTAGGAGCGGATTATTATATAGTTAAGCCTTTTGATTTTAGCGTATTTATAAATAGGATAAGAGAATTGGTTGGAGAAACGAGTGTATCAATACTTGAAAACAATAGACCGATGATGCAGTTTAAAACTGTTAAAAATGAGTTTATACAAAATGCTGGAAATATAGAAGCTGAAATAACTAATATAATACATGAAATAGGAGTGCCTGCTCATATAAAAGGATATTTATATTTAAGAGAAGCTATAGGAATGGTAATAGAAAATGTAGAGCTTCTAAGTGCTGTTACTAAGGAGCTATATCCTAATATAGCTAAGATATTTAATACTACTCCATCAAGAGTTGAAAGAGCTATAAGACATGCTATAGAGGTAGCTTGGAGTAGAGGAAAAGTTGATACTATAAATCAATTATTTGGATATACAGTTCACAATACAAAAGGAAAGCCAACAAATTCTGAATTTATAGCAATGGTTGCTGATAAATTAAGACTTGAGCATAAAGCTGCAAGATAGATAAAAAGAAACATCTTTTGCTATTATAAATATAGTAAAAGATGTTTTTTTATACATAAAAATTTAGTATTAATTATTATATTGTATTATATTTACAACTAAAATGATAATAATTTTGATTTTAGTAAATAATGTAAAAATTCCAAAAATCATTTCTTTGTTTAATTTAGATAGGTTTATATGATATAATTAAATTTGTTTAAAATTAAACTTAAAACCAGTATTTTGTAAAATGAGGAGGAAAAATATGCGATTAAAGGCTCCGATAAAAATAGATAGAAAAACCAAAAATCTAGCTACAAGGTTAAAAGGAGGAGAAATTGCTGTAATAAATCATAAGGATATAGATGAGGTGGCAGCTAACTCGTTAGTAGAAGGAAAAATAAAAGCTATAGTAAATGCGGATACTACAATAAGCGGTAGATACCCGAATAAAGGACCTCAAATACTTTCTAATAAAAATGTATATATATTAGACAATGTAGGAAAAGAAGTATTTGATAGATTAAATGAAGATGATATTGTTGAAATAGTAGATAATAAATTGTATTTAAATGATGAACTAATAGGTGAAGGTGAAGTATTAGACAAAGACATAATTAACCAAAAAATAAAATTATGCTATGACAATTTATCAAATGAATTAGATAACTTTATAGAAAATACTATAGAATATGCTAAAAAAGAAAAAGGGTTTATACTTGGAGATTTAGAAATTCCTAAAATGAAGACGAATTTTAAAGGAAGACATGCACTAATTGTGGTAAGAGGGCAAGATTACAAACAGGATTTGAGTACGATAATTCCGTATATAGAAGAAATGAAACCTGCATTAATAGGTGTTGACGGTGGAGGAGATGCACTTTTAGAGTTTGGATACACACCAGATATGATAGTGGGAGACATGGACAGTATAAGTGATGAATGCTTGAGAAAGTGTAATGAATTAGTAGTACATGCTTATCCTGATGGAAGGGCACCGGGACTTAAAAGAATAGAGAGTCTAGGACTTAAGGCTACCATATTTCCAGCACCTGGAACTAGTGAAGATATAGCTATGCTTACAGCTTATGAATACGGCGCAAAATTAATAGTTGCACTTGGAACTCACTCAAACATGATAGATTTTCTTGAAAAAGGGAGAAAAGGAATGGCGAGTACTTTTTTAGTAAGGCTTAAAATAGGCTCAAAGCTTATAGACGCAAAAGGAGTTAACCTTTTGTATAGAAGTAAATTAAAGCTAAAGTATATATGGGGTCTTATTCTTGCAGCTCTTTTCCCTGTCTGCATAGTAGCGTATTTATCGCCATCTATTCAGCATATTATAAAACTTATGCAGCTTAAAATTAGATTATTAATGGATTTTTAGGGAGGTTTTTTTGTGAATGTAAATATGAAATATTTTATAGTAACATTAAGTGCTATTTTCATAAGTTTGGGAATCGGAATATTAATAGGATTCAACTTAAACACCAATGGAACATTTGATGAGCAACAAACTCAAATAATAGATGATTTGGAAAATAAATTTAATCTTATAAAAGAAGAAAATACTAAGAGGGAAAATGAAATTTTAAATATAACTAAAGAAAATGAAAACTTAAATAAATATATAGAAAATTCATTTAGTTACGTAGTAGATAACAAACTAGAAGGGAAAAATATAGGTATAATCAAGACTACAGAAGATTACTTTTATCCTAACATAGAAGAAATTATAAACAAAGCTAATGGAAATGTAGCATTTAATATTGCTATAAAGGATAAACTTATAAATGAATTTGAAATAGATGAGCTAAACAAAGAATTCAAATTGAATTTAAAAGATAAAAATGAATTGATAAGTTATATATGTCAAATAACTTATTTAGATAAAAATATTGATTTATTAAATCAAATGAGCAAAAAAGGAATAATAGAGATAAAAACTTTGAATCTTGAGTATAATAATTTAGACACGGTTATACTTGAAGGTGGAAGCTTAGAAAATAACGAGAATAAGTTGAATATCGTAGATAAAAATATAATTAAATACTTTAAAGATAACAATGTAAATCTTCTTGGAACTGAAAGAAGGGATGTTCAAAATTCATATATTACATTTTATAAAGAATCTAAGATATCTACTATAGATAATTTAAATGAAGTTATGGGTAGGGTATCGTTGATTATGGTTATTGAAGGAAAAACAGGACACTTTGGAGTAAAGGATACTGCAGACGAATTTACACCTTTAGAAATCAAATAATGAGGAGTTAATTTATGAATAATAAACATATTAGTATAATAATACCTGCTTACAATGAAGAAAATAAAATAAAAGCTACAATAGAAGGTATAAAGGATATAAAATGCATAGATGATATAATAATAGTTGACGATGGATCCACTGATAATACATTTGAAATAGCATCTTCATATAACTGCGTAAAGTCTCTGAAGCTTGATAAGAATATGGGAAAAGGCTTTGCTCTAAACTATGGCCTAAAAATGGCTATGCAAAATTCTGATATTATAGGATTTTTGGACGCTGATTTAGGAGAAACATCAAAAGATATAGAAAAATTAATATACCCTGTATTAAATGATGAATGTGATGTAAGTATTGCAAAATTTCCGCCCGCAAAGAAAAAAGGTGGCTTTGGGGTTGTTAAGAAGCTTGCTAAAAATGGAGTTAAAATGCTGACTGGAGAAGAATTAGATTCAACTTTATCCGGACAAAGAGTATTCAAAAAAGAAGTTTTACAAAATTTTAAAGAAATCCCATTTGGATATGGTGTTGAAGTTGGGATGACTATAGATATATTAAAAAAAGGATACAAAATAGATGAAGTTTTAGTAAATATGACTCATAATGAAACGGGAAGAGATTTAAAAGGATTTGTACACAGAGGAAAACAATTCTATCATATAAATATTACTTTACTGAAAAAAATACTAGGGAGGTAGTAAAACTTGATATATATAGTATTTTTTATTGGATTTTTAGGAACTTTATTAATAATTCCTTATTTTAAATCGCTTTTAGTAGAAGGTAATATTGTAAGAAAAAACTATAGAGAAGATTTGATCCCAGTATGTGCTGGGATAATATTTTTACCTATGCTTATAATAAATTCATCTGTTGTGAGATATTTTTATAAAAGTAATCACATATATATATACTTATTAGGTATAATGAGCATGGCATTTATAGGAATACTTGATGACTTAATAGGAGATAGAGATGTTAGTGGACTAAAAGGACATTTTAAAAGCTTATTAAATGGAAAACTTACAACAGGAGGATTTAAAGCCATATTTGGAGGATTAGTTGCTTTATTAATATCAGTTAGTATATCAAATGATATAATTGATATAGGTGTTAATACATTACTAATTGCATTGTCTACAAACTTAATGAATCTACTAGATCTAAGACCGGGAAGAGCTATAAAGGGATATTTATTTATCTCAGTAATACTTCTCTTAACTGTACCTATTTATTATGACAAAATAGTGATAGTGATTTTGATGTCAAATGTACTTGCCTATTTTAAAGAAGATTTAAAAGCAAATGCTATGATGGGAGATACAGGATCTAATGTTCTTGGAATATCAGTAGGTATAATTATAGCTTATAATTTTTCATTTACGATTAGGCTTTGTTTGTTGATGGTATTGATATTAATTCATATAATTACAGAAAAGTATTCTTTAACAAAGATAATTAAAAATAATAAAGTGCTAAACTATATAGATATGTTAGGTAGATAAAGAGGGGTATTTATGATAAGCAAAAGAATTGGAATAGTACAAGAAATAATATCTAAAAATGAAGAGATGGAAGAGCTTAAAGTTAAGATAGATGACAATATATATAAAGCTATAAACTATCCTAAAATTAACTCTTACGTAAATGTTAATGATGAAGTTTTGTTAAACACAAGTGCTGTAGAACTTAATCTTGGTACAGGAGGATTTCACTTTGTAATAGCGAATTTAAATAATGTAGAGAGCAAAATGAGTGAAGGCGGACATATAATGAAGCTTAGATATACTCCGCTTCAAGTAAAAACATTTTCCGTAGAAGAACAAGAAAGTGAATATCATGATAAAATCAAAAATTTTAAATCACTTGATAATATGCCAGTCGTAGTTGGAACGCTTCACAGTATGCTAGTTCCATTTGCTGCATCATATAAAAGAATTGATAAGCAGAAAAAGTTAGTATACATAATGACTGATGGAGCAGCACTACCTATATATCTAAGTAAGAATGTACAAAAATTAAAGAAAAATAAATTAGTAGATAATACAATAACTATTGGAAATGCATTTGGAGGCGACTATGAATGTATAAATATATATACAGCATTAATTTTTGCAAAGGAAGTTCTAAAGGCAGATGCTGTATTTGTATGCATGGGACCTGGTATAGTAGGAACATCTACTAAATATGGATTTACAGGCATAGAACAGGCTAATATACTAGATGCTGTAAAAAAATTGAAAGGAAAACCAATAGCTATACCTAGAATAAGTTTTGCTGACAAAAGGGATAGACACTTTGGACTTAGTCATCACACTGTAACTATATTAAAAGAAATTGTTAATGCAAATGTTATAGTTCCCATTGGAATAGAATGCAATAAAAATAAAGAGTATGTAATCAACCAAATAAAAGAAAATGATATAGATAAAATACACGATGTAGTATATATAGATAATCACAGAACAAAATCGGACTTAGAATATTTCAATTTGAGGGTAAAGAGTATGGGTAGGTCTTATGAAGAAGATAAAGAATTTTTCAATTCGGCAAGCTCGGTGGCTTATTATCTATTGGAGGGATAGGTTATGATTTTTAAAGAAGAAACTATGAGTTCAGAAATGATATATAATGGAAAAATTATAAACTTAAGAGTTGACACAGTTGAACTTCCGGAGCATAAATACCAAAAAAGAGAAATTGTAGAGCATCCAGGGGCAGTAGCTGTATTAGCTATAAATGATAAAAAAGAAATAATACTTGTGAAACAGTTTAGAAAGCCAATTGAAGAAGTTTTAGTAGAAATTCCTGCTGGAAAACTTGAAGAAGGAGAAGAGCCTAAGGAATGTGCTATAAGAGAATTGAAAGAAGAAACTGGATACGAAGCTAGAAATATAAAATTTTTAAATGAATTTTATACATCAGCTGGGTTTTCTAATGAAAAAATGTACTTGTATTTAGCAACTGACCTGCAAGAAGGTGAGTGCTGTCCTGATGAAGATGAATACGTAGAAGTTATGAGCGTAGACATAAAGAAAGCTTTGGATATGGTGGCAAACAATGAAATAAAGGATTCTAAAACTATAATAGGAGTACTGTTATCAAAAGATTTAATATAAAATTGTAATACACCCCTTATTTTTAACATAGAATTATGTAAAGTTAAAAACAGGGGGGTTTTAATTTGAAAAATATATTTAAATTTTCAAGCTCCAATCTTAATTATAAAATAATTATGATAATATTCATATTTTTGTTTAGCTTAGGAGTTACAAGTGGAGCTTATTTAAACAAGGTATATTCAATCTCAGATACTTCTATGAATGAGTTTATTTCTAGGACAACCAGTTATTACAATCAAAATTTTAACCTAATCAACGAAACTTTACTCAATCTGAAGAATGATTTTGTATATTTAATATCAATTTACTTGGCATCTCTTTTTGTAATTACAAGTCCATTGGTATTAGTTATAGTATTTTTGAAAGGGTTATCAGTAGGATATACAGTAAATACATTAATACTGGTATTGAAGACTGGTTCAATTAAAATGATATTTTTGATACTTATGAAAAACATAGTTATAATTCCGTTTACATTTTTTGTAATATTTTTTTCTTTTAATTATTTTTTTGAAGCAATACATGCTCTGAGAATATCTAATAGATTCAAAAATCATAATCATATTAAAAAATTAATGTTAAAATATAGTGTTAATTTAATAGGAATATTTGCAGCAATTGTAACAATACAGGGCATAGTAAACTTAGTATCTATATTCATAATGCAAAAAATATTTTAGTTCCAAGGAAATTATATGATTTTAAAGTATTCTCAAAAACGGAGCCCGTTAGGACTCGTTGTCAACATGAGCCATGTATAGCATAAAGCGAATTTTTTGATCAGAGGAGTTAATATGGATAATATAATAGATAAGTATATAGATTACATAATAAAAGATAAAAATCTTTCTCAAAATACTATACTTTCATATAAATCGGATTTGAAAAAATATATAAACTACTTAAATAGTAATAATACAGATTCTATCAGTGTTAGTGAAAATGATATATTTAGTTTTTTAATATACCTTCAAAAATCTAATACATCAGTATCTACCATATCTAGAATAATATCGTCAATAAAATCATTTCATGAATTTTTATTTAACACTAGGATATCAGATAATAATCCGGCCAGAAAAATTAAGAAACCTAAGGTAGAAAGACCTAAGATGGATATACTAACACAAAAAGAGATAGAACATTTACTTAATGCTCCTAATTTAGAAAATATAAAAGGTATAAGAGATAAGGCTATTTTAGAACTGTTTTATGCAACTGGAATCAAGGTCTCTGAATTGATTGATCTTGATATAGATGATTTGAATTTAAATATGGATTATATAAACTGTGTTAATAAAAAAAATACTAGAACCATACCTATTAGTAATACATCTAAAAAATACACTCAAAAGTATTTAGATTATTCGAGAATAAAGATAGTAAAAGATGAAGATGAAAAAGCTTTATTTGTAAATTCAAAAGGTCAGAGATTCACAAGACAAGGGCTTTGGAAGATAATTAAAAAATATACTCAAAATATAAATTTAGATAAAAATGTAACCCCAACTATGTTGAGACATTCTTTTGCCATACATTTACTTAAAAAAGGAGCGAATCTTAGTGTGGTTGGTAAAATATTGGGTAATAATAATTTAACAAGTCTTCAAATATATTTAAATCATATAGATAAGAATATAAGAAAAGAGTTAAAAGAAAATCATCCAAGATTATAAAACATAAAATATAATTTAAAGTTATAATTGAAATGACGTTGAATCAGTGTTAAAATTTAAATATAGTAATATAAAATTATCCTTAAAAGAGGAGTTGATACTAGTGAGTAAAAGAGTAGTTTTGATAGTAATGGATAGTGTTGGGATAGGGCAGCTTCCGGATGCTCAGAAGTTTGGAGATGATGGGGTCAACACATTAGGAAACATAATAAAAGCATATGATGATATAGAAATACCTAATTTAACTAAACTAGGTATAGGTAATGTTGATGGCTTTGAACAAGTTAAAGAAATTGATTCTCCAATAGGAGCATTTGGTAAGTGTGCTGAGGTATCTCAAGGAAAGGATACTACAACAGGTCACTGGGAAATGGTAGGACTTAGAGTAGATGAGCCATTTAAGACTTTTCCAGATGGATTTCCTAAAGATGTAATAGAGGAATTTGAAAGTAAAACAGGAAGAAAAGTTATAGGAAATAAACCAGCATCGGGAACTGCAATCCTTGATGAACTTGCACAGCAACATATGAAAACAGGAGAGGTAATCGTTTACACATCTGCAGACAGTGTATTCCAAATTGCAGCTCATGAAGAAATTGTACCTCTTGATGAATTATATAAAATGTGTAAAATAGCAAGGGAAATGATGATGGGAGACAATGCCCTTGCGAGAATAATAGCAAGACCATTTATTGGAGAACCAGGAAACTTCACAAGAACTTCTAATAGAAGAGACTTTTCACTAGATCCTGATGGAGATACAATACTTGATAACATAAAAAAAGCAGGTCAAGATGTAATAGCGGTTGGAAAAATAGAAGATATATTCAATGGAAAAGGTATTACTGAAGCTATTCATACAAAGAGCAATATGGATGGTGTTGATCAAACTATAGAATATATGAAAAAAGACAATAAAGGTCTTATATTTACTAACCTAGTAGATTTTGATTCAAAATACGGACATAGAAGAAATGTCGAGGGATATAAAGAGGCTATAGAGGAATTAGATTTAAGAATTCCAGAAGTTATAGATAATCTTAAAGACGATGATATATTAATATTAACTGCTGATCATGGTAACGATCCCACATATAAGGGAACCGATCACACACGTGAATATATCCCAGTTTTAGTATACGGAAAGAATGTGAAAAGTGGAGTTAATATAGGCATTAGGAATACATTTTCAGATATAGGAGCTACAGTTGCAGACATATTAGGAGCTAAGCTTCCAAGTAATGGTGAAAGCTTTAAAGATCTGATTTTAAAATAATAGGAGGAATAATGATGAAGGATTTAATTACTAAAATAAAAGAAAGTGCAGAATTTATAAAGTCAAAAGCGAGTGTTGAACCTAAGATAGGATTAATATTAGGGTCAGGGCTTGGAGTTCTAGCAGATGAAATAGAAGATGCTGTTAAAATAAAGTACGAAGAAATACCTAATTTTCCAGTTTCAACAGTAGAAGGTCATGCAGGTCAGCTTGTAATAGGTAAATTACAAGGAAAAGATGTTGTTGCAATGCAAGGAAGATTTCACTTTTATGAAGGTTACACTATGGAATCTGCTACATTTCCTGTAAGAGTAATGAAGGCTTTAGGAGTAGAAACAATAGTTGTAACAAATGCAGCTGGTGGATCTAACAAGGCTTATGTACCAGGAGACTTAATGATAATAAATGATCATATAAATCTTGGTGGAAACAACCCACTTATGGGACCTAACAACAAGGAGTTAGGAGTTAGATTCCCTGACATGTCAACTGCATACACTCCAGAACTTATATGTCTTGCTAAAGATGCAGCTAAAGAATTAAATTTGGATGTTAAAGAAGGTGTTTATACATACTTTACTGGACCAACTTATGAAACACCAGCAGAAATAAGAATGGTTCAAGCTATAGGAGGAGATGCTGTTGGAATGTCTACAGTTCCGGAAGTTATAGTTGCTAGACATTCAAGTCTTAAGGTTTTAGGCATATCTTGTATAACTAATATGGCAGCTGGAATACTAGATCAACCTCTAAATCATGAGGAAGTTATAGAGACTACTCAAAGAGTTAAAACACAATTTATATCTTTAATAAAAAATATATTGCATAAAATGTAATATCTATAAATGAAGCTAGACCAAGATTTATCTGAAAGCTAAAAATTCAGTAAGAGTAAAAACTCTACTTGAATTAAGTTTAGTTTTATATCATTAGTAAAAGGAATAGTGAGAGAGGTGTAGTAGATATGAGAATGTATGATATTATAAAGAAAAAACGAGATGGACTTGAGTTGTCAAAAGAAGAAATAAACTTTTTTATAGATGGATATGCAAAATCAGAAATACCTGACTATCAAGCTTCTGCTCTTATAATGGCAATATTTTTACAAAAAATGACTAAACAAGAAACTGTATATTTAACAGATGCAATGATGAGATCTGGAGATGTTATAGACTTAGAAAAAATAGATGGAATAAAAGTTGATAAACATAGTACTGGTGGAGTTGGAGATAAAACTACTATAACTTTAGCACCTCTTGTAGCCTCTTGTGGAGCACCTGTTGCAAAAATGTCAGGAAGAGGTCTTGGACATACGGGAGGGACTCTGGATAAGCTTGAGGCAATACCAGGACTTTCTATAGAAATGAATCAAGATAAGTTTACAGACAATGTAAATACTCATAAAATAGCTGTGTGTGGTCAAACAGCAAAAATAGTTCCTGCTGATAAAAAACTTTATGCTCTAAGAGATGTTACTGCTACTGTAGATAATATATCTTTAATCGCTAGTAGTATAATGAGTAAGAAGTTGGCTTCAGGAGCTGATGCTATAGTTCTTGATGTTAAAACTGGTAGTGGTGCTTTTATGAAAAAATTAGATGATTCATTTGATTTAGCTAAAGAAATGGTTGATATTGGAAATGGAATGAGCAGAGAGACTATAGGTGTTATTACTGATATGGATCAGCCACTGGGACTTGCGGTTGGTAATTCACTTGAAGTAATAGAAGCTATTGAAACACTAAAAGGAAATGGGCCAAAGGATTTCACAGAACTTTGCCTTAATTTAGGCTCATATATGTTAATGCTATCTAAGGTTACAAACACATATGAAGAAGGAAGAAAAATGCTAGAAGAGTCTATATCTTCTGGAAAAGCTCTTGATAAATTAAGAGAATTTATAGAGATTCAAGGTGGAAATAAGGATGTAGTTGATAATTATGACTTATTACCAGGAGCTACTAATATAATAGAAGTTAAATCTATTATAAAAGGTTATGTAAGCAAGATTGAAGCAGAAACTGTTGGTCTTAGTGCTATGATGCTTGGAGCAGGTAGAGAGACAAAAGAAGATGAATTAGATCTTGGAACTGGTATAATACTTGAGAAAAAAGTTGGGGATATGGTAGAAGAAGGTGAAACTTTAGCTTGTATATATGTTAATGATATGAAAAAACTTGAAGCAGCTAAAGAAAGACTTTTATCAGCTTATACTATATCAGATCAAAAGCCTGTTCAAAGAAAACTTATTCATGGAGTAGTTACTAAGGATGGAGTAGAAAAATTCTAAATCGAAAGTAAAAAAATGTAAAAATATATTGAAAATATAATTAATATATGTTAAAATTATGTAAAATAAAAGTAAGGAATCATGAAGATTCTTTAACTTATATAAGTATTTTAAAATTAAGTCATGAAGGCAGCCTAAATAAGGCTGCCTTTATTTAAATTAGTCATGAAGTCTTAAATTAATCCATGAATGGATTGATTATTAAACTTCATGACTTTTTTTTGAAAATAATAATAGTTTAAAGGGGGATATTATCATGCATATGGCTGACGCTTTGATTTCACCTGCTGTAGGTGTAAGTATGTGGGGAGTAACGCTAGCAACTGCTAGTTATTCAATTAAAAGGGTTCAAGATGAAATTGACGAAAACAAAATACCTTTAATGGGGGTTATGGGGGCTTTTGTATTTGCATCACAAATGATAAACTTCACAATTCCAGCAACTGGATCTAGTGGACATATAGGAGGAGGAATGCTTCTTGCTATACTGCTTGGACCGTATGCAGGTTTTTTGACTATGGCATCTATATTGACAATACAAGCTTTATTTTTCGCAGATGGGGGATTGCTAGCCTTAGGATGCAATATATTTAATATGGGATTTTATACATGCTTTATTGGATACCCTTTTATATATAAGCGTATTGTGAATAAAAAATATTCAAATAAAAATATATTTATAGCATCTATGATATCTAGTGTTATAGGGCTTCAACTCGGTGCATTTAGTGTTGTAATTGAAACTTTATTTTCAGGTAAGACTGAACTACCATTTAAGACATTTGTATTATTAATGCAACCAATACATATTGGTATAGGAACAGTAGAAGGTCTTGTAACTGCTATGGTAGTTGGATTTGTTTATAAAGAACGTCCTGAAATTATAGAAAATGTGGTTTTAAGTAAGAAATTAGGGAATATTTCTATTAAAAATGTACTTTCTAGAATAATTATTGTGGCTGTATTAACTGGTGGAGTTTTATCTTGGTTCGCTTCTTCATGTCCAGATGGGCTTGAATGGTCTATGATGAAAACATCTGGTAAAGAAGAGTTAGAGTGCACTAATAATATTCATAAAACTCTTGAAAGTATTCAAGAAAAAAGTGCATTTTTACCTGATTACTCTTTCAAGTCAAGTGAAGATGAATCCATACAAGAAGCTGAAGAAGCTTGGCCTTCTGTAAGTAGTGGAACGACTGTTTCTGGATTGGTTGGAGGTTGTATGACTTTAATTTTATCTACTACAACTGGATTTGTTATATACAAATTCAAGAAAAGAAAAAAGGAAAGTGCAGCTTAAATCATGAAAAACATGATAAGTTCATTGTATAATATTAAGTTACTTGATGACATATCTGAGAAAAAGAGCATTATACATAATATACATCCTTTTGCTAAATTAATTACTACTATTGTATTCATATTAATTACTTTATCTTATGATAAGTACGATATAAGTAGATTAATGCCTTTGTTTTCGTATCCTATACTTGTAATAATTATAGCAGAGATCCCTATAAAACCAATTATTAAAAGACTATGTATAACATTACCATTTGTAATTGGAGTGGGTATTTTTAATCCTATATTTGATTCAAGTCCTATACTGGTACTAAATTCGATTCAAATACCAGGTGGATGGATTTCTTTTATATCTATAATTATCAAATGTATATTGACAGTTTCAGCAGTGTTTATACTTATAGCTACAACTGGAATTAATGGAATAGCATTAGCACTTAGGATAATGAAGGTTCCTAAAATATTCGTAATGCAGATTACTTTAACATATAGATATATAACATTGTTGATTGAGGAAGTTTATACTATAGTTTCAGCATATTCAATGAGGTCCTTATATGAAACAGGTATTAATTTCAAAGTATGGGGATCGCTTATGGGAAGCTTACTTATTAGAACTATAGATAAATCACAACGCATATATCTAGCTATGTGCTGCAGAGGATTTGTAGGAGAGTATAATATAGGTAAAGAAAATGTTGTCAAAATTAAAGATGTTGTGTATATATGTATATGTATCAGCTATTTCATATTAGTACGATATTTAAATATTACAAATATAATTGGATTAATGATAATGGGAGGATTAATGTGAGGGATCATATTATAAAAGTAAATAAATTAAACTACATGTATCCTGATGGAAATGAAGCTTTAAGAGAAATAACGTTTAATATAAAAAAAGGAGAGTCCATTGGAATTATAGGATCAAATGGATCAGGCAAATCTACATTATTGATGAATTTGGTGGGAGTTGCATTTGCTAATAGTGGTGAAATTTGTATTGATAATATTCCTGTACAAAAAAAGACATTAAAAGATATAAGACGAAAGATTGGTATGGTTTTTCAAAACTCAGATGAGCAGTTATTCATGACTACTGTTTACGATGATGTAGCTTTTGGACCACGTAATTATAAGTTATCTGAGGATGAAGTTGAATTTAGAGTTAAGGCTTCTCTTGAAAAAGTTGGGATATCTCATTTGATAAATAAAGCTCCATATAAACTTTCTGGAGGTGAAAAACGTTCAGTTGCAATTGCAACGGTTTTAGCTATGTATCCAGATGTTTTATTGATGGATGAGCCTACAACAGCACTGGATCCAAGATCTAGAAGGAGATTTATAAATCTTTTAAAAGATTTTTCGCATACTAAAATAATTACTAGTCATGATTTAGATATGATTTTAGAATTGTGTGATAGAGTTATTGTTTTGAATGAGGGATGTATTGTAGCTGACAAATCTACTTTAAGTGTTTTTGAGGATGATGAATTAATGCAAATGTGTGGACTTGAAAAACCGCTGTCTATGCAAAATTGTTATATATGTGGCTCTAGGAAAAAAGTTATATAGATGAGATGGTAAAGGAAATTATATAGGTATTAAATTCATGTAAAACTTGTGGACACTGGTAATATTAATAAATAAAATAGATGTTTGAGCGAAAAATTACGCTCATTGAAATGTCTCTACTTAGATATTTCAATGAGCGTAATTTTTAATGTCTTGAAAAATATAGAAAAGCTAAATTTTTGAATTAATAAGTTACATATTGTAAAAAAGAGTCTAAAATTATATAATAATATAGATGTATAAAAAAGTTCTTCTCTAAAGAATCTTAAATGTAAACTTTTTTGAAACTCATAACGGAATTTATATTTATCCAAAATTTAAAGAGGAATATAATTTCCTATTCGTTATAAAAAAATGAAAGTTTTAAAGTCTATATTGTTTCTCAGTTGATGTATAATAACATAGATATGTTAAATTCAAGGAAAAAGAGGTAATAATATGAAAAAAATATTTATATTATGTATTTTCACTGTACTTATTATAGCATCGGGGCTAGTCTATTTTAATATACAAACAGGTTCTTATGATTCAAGTAGCGACAAATCAGTTCTAGTTGATATAAGAAAAGGATCTTCACTTGATAGTGTTAGTGAAACGCTATTTGAAAAACAACTTGTAAAAAATAAATTATTTTTCAAAATAACTGCTAAAGTCAATGATATGGATACAGGAATAAAAGCTGGTCTTTACAATCTTAATCAGTCGTACTCAAATAAGGAAATATTGGATATACTAAATTCGGGTAGGGTATATAAAGATTTAGTTAAGACTACTATTCCAGAAGGTTTTGAAGCTCACCAAATTGCAGATAGGATTTCGAACTTGGCGCTTGGTGATAAGGAAAAGTTTATGGATTTAGTAAATAGTCCTTCGGTTTTTAGTGGGAATTATACATTTTTAAATGGTGAAGATGTACTATCTCTTGAAGGATACTTATTTCCAGATACGTATTTCTTTAATAAGAATTATTCTGAAAAAGATATTATAAATGTAATGTTAAAGAGATTTGATGAAATATATAAAGATGAATATAGAAAGGTTCAAAATGAAAAAAATCTTACACTTAATCAGGTTATAACTCTTGCATCTATTATAGAAAGAGAAGCTAGGATAGATAAGGAAAGAAGTATAATATCAGGTGTATTTTATAATAGAATAAATACACATATGCCTCTTCAATCCTGTGCTACAGTGCAATATATACTGGGAGAGAGAAAGCCGAATTTAAGCTTTGAGGATATAAGAATAGATTCTCCATATAATACATATAAAAATTCAGGACTACCTCCTGGGCCAATAGCATCACCAGGCAAAAAATCAATAGAAGCTGCTCTTTATCCTGAAGATGTAGATTATTTGTATTTTGTAGCAAAGAAAGATGGTAGTCATAGTTTTTCAAAAACATATAATGAGCATTTAAAAAGAAAAGTAGAAAATGAGAGTGAATAGGTGGGAAGCCACCTATTTATTTGTGTCATAGAGAGGATGATATTTTTGAGCAATATAGTAGATGAATTTGTAGAAGAATATATAAGAAATACACTAAAAGAAAGTGAAGCTTTTTTAAAGGAATTAGAAGATTATGCAAGTGAAAATACAGTTCCTATAGTTCATAAAGAGGTTGCAGAATTTTTAAAAGTGATTTTAAATATGAACAAGCCAAAGCGTATACTAGAGGTTGGATGTGCAATAGGATATTCTTCTATGTTATTTGCGAATACTTTAAAAAAGGATTGTGAAATCATAACAGTAGAGAGAAATGAAAAAATGATAGAAAAAGCATCTGAAAATATTAAAAAGTATGGATTTGAGAATAATATAACTATACTTGAGGGAAATGCGGAAGAAAAGTTAAAAGAAGTTGATGGAGAGTTTGATATGATTTTTATTGATGCGGCTAAAGGTCAATATAAATTATTTTATGATTTGGTTATAGATAAATTAAAGCCTGGCGGAGTCTTAATATCCGATAATATACTTTACAAAGGAATGGTTGCTAGTGATAAGTATGTTATCAGAAGAAAAAAGACAATCGTTAAGAGGATGAGAAGTTATCTGAATTATATAAGTAATTGTGACTATTTAGATACTAGCTTAATACCAATTGGAGATGGTGTGGCTTTAAGTTATAAAAAATATTAAAGAGGTGTTAATATGCAAAAGGTAGAATTACTAGCTCCAGCTGGAGATTTAGAGAAATTAAAGATGGCCATTGAATATGGTGCAGATGCTGTATATCTTGGAGGAGAATTTTTTGGATTAAGAGCAGGTGCTAAAAATTTCACTTGTGAACAGATGCAAGAAGGAATAAAGTTTGTTCATGATAGAGGTAAAAAGTTATATGTAACGGTTAATGTAATACCTCATAATGAAGATTTTAAGGGTTTAAGTGACTATTTAAAGCAACTTGAAGAGATTGGAGTAGATGCTGTAATAGTATCAGATCCAGGAGTTCTTTCGGTTGTTAAGTCAGTTACGCCTAATATGGAGGTACACTTAAGTACTCAAGCTAATAACACTAACTATATGGGAGCTAAGTTTTGGTATAATCAAGGTGTTAATAGAATAGTAACTGCTAGAGAACTTTCATTTGAAGAAATAAAAGAAATTAGAGATAACATACCTGAGGATATGGAAATAGAAGCATTTGTTCATGGAGCTATGTGTATATCATATTCAGGAAGATGTCTTATAAGTAACTATATGACTGGAAGAGATGCAAATAGAGGTGCTTGTGCTCATCCTTGTAGATGGGAGTATTCGTTAGTTGAAGAAAAACGACCTGGAGAGTATTTCCCAGTGTATGAAGATGAAAGAGGCACATTTTTCTTTAATTCAAAAGATTTATGTATGATAGAATACATACCTCAAGTAATAGAGTCCGGAATCAAAAGTCTTAAAATAGAGGGTAGAATGAAGACTTCTTACTATGTAGCATCTGTTGTTAGAGCATATAGAATGGCTATAGATGAGTATTATAAAAATTCTGAAGGATGTAAGTTCAATCCTATGTGGCTTGATGAAATAAAAAAAGCTAGCCATAGAGATTTTACAACTGGTTTTTATTTTGATAAGCCAAAATCAGATGAGCAACATTATGGATCTAGTTCATACGTAAGAGATTACGATTTTATAGGACTAGTTAGATCTTTTGATGAAAACGAAGGAATAGCAACAGTGGAACAAAGAAACAGAATGTTCGTAGGAGATGAAATAGAAATAATAGGTCCACATAAGGAGACTATTTATACTAAAATAGATAAAATGTGGAATGAAAAAGGCGAAGAGATAGAAGTGGCTCCTCACCCTAGACAGTTAATCAAAATCAAGTTTGATGCTTGTGTTAAAGAAAATTATATATTGAGAAAGGTGATAGAAGATGCAAAATAGGCCCTTGATAATAGGAATAACTGGTGGAACCGGTTCTGGAAAAAGTACAGTAAGTAAGGCTATAATAGAGAGTATACCTGAAGAAAATTTATCTATTATAGAGCAAGATGCTTACTATAAAGACCAAAGTCATCTTGAATTTAAAGACAGGTTAAAGACAAATTATGATCATCCGTTTGCCTTTGATAATGAACTTTTAATAGGTCACTTAAATGATTTGCTAAATGGTAAAAGTATTAAAAAACCAGTTTATGACTTTGAAAAACATACTAGAGACTTAGATAAATACACAGAGATTTTTTCTAAGGATATAATAGTGGTTGAAGGTATAATGATATTAGAAGATGAAAATTTAAGAAATATGTTGGATATAAAGATATTTGTAGATACAGATAATGATATTAGAATACTTAGAAGAATACAAAGAGATATAGAAGAAAGAGGAAGAACAGTGGATTCAGTAATAGATCAATATCTTTCTACGGTAAGACCAGCTCATATGCAGTTTATAGAACCGTATAAGAAGTATGCAGATATTATAATGCCAGAAGGTGGATATAATAGTGTTGCGATAGATATAGTTGTTGCTAAGATAAAGTCTATAATAGAGTCAAAAGTAAAAAAAGATAATTAATTGAAGTATTAACCCCCTGATAATTGGAAAAAATAATCCTTATTAGGGGGTGTTTTTTTTGAGAAAAAAAAGTAAGACAAAACACAATAAAAGACTTTCAATAGTTTTATTTACTTTTTTGTTTTTATTTATATCGTTATTTGGAAGATTAATATACATACAGGGCTATAAAGGCAAAGAGTATTATGAAAAAGCTATAAGACAAAGCGAAATAAAAGTAGATTTAACTAGTAATAGAGGGACTATATACGATAGAAATAATGTAGCAATTACAGATAGTGAAAAAGAAGATATAGTTGTAATATTAAAGCGAAATTTTAACTTGGATAAAGAAAAAATAGATATATTAAAAAAAGTCACAAAACTCTCTGAAAAAGAAATATATAATGAATTTGAGAGTAAAAGTAATCTGATAGAGCTTAAAATAAAGTATTTAAATGATGATTTGAGAAAACAAATAGAAAGTAAGAAAGCAATTTTAATAGTTAATAAAACATATAGATATAGAAGTGAAAACATATTAACACATGTTATAGGCTATATAAACAAGTATGAAAATAAAGGTGTAAGTGGAATTGAAAAAGCTAAAAATGATTTACTTAAAGACCAAAATAGAGAATATGTAGAGGCATTTGTAGATGCAAGGAAGAATGTAGTTCCTGGAAGCTTTAAAAAATATAAGAGTGAGGATACAGAACATAAAAATATAAAATTGACTATAGACTACAATATACAAAAGATAGTTGAGAAAGCACTTGACAAAAATCATAGAAATGGGGCTGTTGTAGTATCTGATGTAGGCACAGGTGAAATATTGGCCATGGCATCAAGACCAAATTTCAACCCCAATAAGATCGAAGATTATATAAATAGCAACAATCAAGAATTGTTAAATAAAGCCATTCAATGTAAATATCCACCTGGATCTATATTTAAAATAGTAGTAACACTTGCAGCATTTGAAGAAGGTGTAGTAGATGAAGAAGAAAAATTTGACTGCAAAGGATATATAGAATTTGATGGAGTAAAGATAAAGTGCTGGGAAAGAGATGGACATGGAGAACAGACATTTAAAGAGGCTTTTTATAATTCGTGTAATCCAGTATTTGTCGAAGTAGGAAGAAGACTTGGAAGCAAAAAAATATTAGATACTGCAAAAAGAATGGGACTCGAAGACAAAATCGATATAGGATTAGAAGAAGAAAAAGATACATCACTTCCAAATGGAGATAACATAAAAGGAAATGCTATAGGAAATATATCAATAGGACAGGGGGATATAGAAGTAACTCCTCTTCAAGCTAATCAGATGACTCAAATAATAGCAAATAATGGAGTATATAAAAAATTGTATTTATTTGATTCTATACTGGATCAGAATATGAATGAGATAAAAAATCATAAAACAGAAAAAGATAAGGTGGTAATGTCTCCTTTTATAATAAATAGAACAAAGAAGTTAATGGAAGGTGTCGTTGAAAGTGGGACAGCTAGCAATATAAAAGGTATCCAAGGAAATAGTGCAGGAAAAACTGGCTCAGCAGAGTACTACGTTAATGGCAAAAAATTTGTACATGGATGGTTCACTGGGTATTATCCTGCGAAAGTACCTAAATATGCAGTTACGGTATTTATATATGATGGAAAATCAGGAGGAGGAGCTGCAGCTCCTGTATTTAAAGAAATAATTGAAAATATAAATAATATTAAATAAGTACAGGCACAATAAAGCAAAGACAATCATATAATGAAAAGTGACTTATTATATGGGGGGTGAATATATTGACAAATACAAAATCATTTCCAAATCCACTAACCCCTAAAGAAGAACTAGAATATTTAAAAAAGTTCAAACGAGGAGACTTAAGCGCTAAACCTATTCTAGTAGAAAGAAATTTAAGATTAGTAGCACATATTGTGAAGAAATATACTAACTATCAAGAAGATATAGAAGACTTAATATCTATTGGAACTATCGGCCTTATAAAGGCAATAGAAACATTTAATATTGACAAAGGAACAAGGCTTGCAACCTATGCTGCAAGATGTATAGATAATGAGATACTTATGAGTATAAGAGCGGGTAAAAAAAATAAAGGAGAGGTATCTCTTCAAGATCCTATCGGCGTAGATAAAGAAGGGAATGAAATATCTTAAACCTTATATCAACTTCAAATTTAGGAGGGTTTTATAGTGAAAAATATAGCTGTTGAAAGAACTATGGCATTTGTAAAAAATGACTTAAAAAGAGAAGGATATCAAATAGATATAATAGATAGTGATGAAAAGAACAACTCAAGTTATTTGAATAATTTTGATGTATTGCTAGTGTCGGGTATAGAATCGAATTTTATAGGAATTGAAATATCTGGCTCCAAAATACCAGTGATAAAGGCTAGAGGAAAGAGTATTGAAGAAATAAAAAGTGAATTAAATGAAATATTTCATTAGTATTAAAAAAATCGCTTTATGGTAACGCATAACTCATGTCACAAATTATGTAATTTTCTTAGAGATTAAAAGAGTAGCTTATAATTATAAGCTACTCTTTTGGTAATTTAGGATAAATTATTAATGTAAATTCATCGTTTCTTTTATGTTTTTCTTTTTTATATATAACATTATTTAATATGGATTTTAATAATCTATTCTTTAACGCATTATTATTTGAACTTTCATATATATCCAAAAGGTGTGAGAATTTTGGTACACAACTTACATCGAATTTGTTACATTCATCGATGAGTTTATTATTAGTTTCATCTATAGAGATTTGGATATCCTTTGTTTTTTTAGTAATAGAATTTAATCTGGATATGTATGTAGACTCATCGTATATATTTCGTTCTAGTAGGTCGTGTAAATTATTTTTTTGAACATTTAAATTACTCAATTCTTTTTTTAATCCATAAAGTACATTTTTGTATAATAAAGTATCCTTGTTTTTATCATTATTACAATACATGTTTAAATCGAACTGGTATTTTTTTAACCAATATCTCAAAGATAATATTAACTTATTTTCTATATAGAGAAGCTTACTACTTTTATTTGAACAATTTTTAGGACACATAATTTGAGAATCTCTATTTTTATATGGTCTAAGAACCATAGATGAATTGCAATAAAAACATTTAACAACTCCTGCAAGCGGATTTGAAATTTTAGTTTTCGGATTAAAGGGGGTATGAGAGCGACTTAACAAGATCTTTTGTGCTTTTTCATACGTTTTTGAAGAAATAATAGCTTTGTGTTTTCCTTCAACATCTATCCATTCTTTTTTAGGTCGTATTTTAGTTTCTTTATTTTTTCCTATTTCATTTGATTTTTTATTAATAGTTTTTTTCCACTGTATTCTTCCAGTATAGACGTTGTTTTTTATTATTGAAAGAACTGATGGTGATGACCAATTTGAACCTGTATAGCTTTTGTAATTCATATCGTTTAGTTTATCAGCGATCTTTTTACATCCCAAATGATCATTCGTATATAAATCGAATATAATCTTTACAACTACTGACTGTTCTGGGTGAGGAGTTAAAGTTCTGTAATTATCTTTATAACAAATTTCATATCCATAAGGAGGAAGAGTTCCTAAATAATTTCCATCTTCAACACTTCGGATTCTACCATTTTGAAGGCGCCTATTTATTATTTTAAGTTCTTTCCTAGCCATAAAAGCTTCGAATTCTGAATACTCTTCATCGAATTCATCAGCTAAATCATATATTTTCCTAGGTGTTATAATCTTTGTATTAGAATTTTTGAACGTTTCAAGAATAAGACCTTGTTCCTTCATATTTCCTCTACCTAGTCTATCTATATCCATACATAAAACAGAGTCATAGAGATTGCTTTCAACATCCTTTAAAAGCTCCAACATTTGAGGTCTGTGCATCAAGCTTTCTCCAGAGACTATTTCCTCTCTGATTTTTAATATATTCAAACTGTTTTCTTGTGCATATTTAAGCAATGCTTTCTTATGTTTTAGCAGAGTTTCTTTATCACCTTTTTTTTCAGCTTCCTCATCTGATCTTGACTTTCTAAGATAAATACAAGTGTTGTTCATTAACATCGTCCTTTCTAATAAAGTGAAACTTAATTCAGATGGAGTTTTTATTCCAACTGAATTTCTAATTAAACTAATCCAGAAGCTGTAGAGTTCGTAGTTCCACAATTGAGAGGGTGGACATAGAACTCTTAGCTTTCGGATAAATGTATATATCAAAATTATATTTACGAAAATTAAAATATATGTATAGCTAAGAATAACGTTTGCGAAAAATATTAAAAGGGTATAATATATATATAACAGCATATTACAAATTCTTTAAAAAAGTAGTATGTTAAACAACCATTTAAAAGTGGTTAAAATATTTTAAATGGAGAGTGAATAACCATGACTAATATTTTAAACATAATAAAGGATACTACAATGACTTATGAACAAAAGGTTATGAGTCTTGCTAGAGCCGCTGAATCTACACTAAATGTTCTAAACATAAGTGAGATGGCACAAAAGTACAGAGAAGAAGGAATAATATGTGATCTTAATGAAGGGCATGCTCCGTACAGACCTAGATATATAGTTCCAGATTATGAAAAATTTATTACAAATGGAAGTGAATTTTTAGGTATAAAGCCTCCTAAGGATATTTGGGAAGCGGTAAACAGTCTATTAATTTTATACAAGCATGTTCCGTCAATAACATCTTTTCCTGTTTATATAGGAAATATAGATACATTGCTTGATGGATTCATAGAAGATGAGGATGAGGCATATAAGGCTATAAAATTATTTTTAACTCATATTGATAGAACTATTACAGACTCATTTTGTCATGCTAATATAGGGCCTAAGGATACTAAAGCCGGAAGACTTATATTAAAGGCTGAAAGAGAACTTGAAAATGCAATACCTAATGTTACTATTAAATATTCTGAAGAGACTTCAGATGAATTTGCAATTGAAGCTATAAAGACAGCTTTAGTTACTGCTAAACCTAGTTTTGCAAATCACAAAATGTTTTCAAATGATCTTGGAGAAAACTATGCAATAGTAAGCTGCTATAATGGTCTAAATACAGCCGGTGGAAGTAATACTCTAGTTAGGCTAAATCTTGCAGGACTTAGTAAAATAGCAACGGATGAGACTGATTTTATAGAAAATAAGATTCCTGAAGCAGTTAAAATAATGGCTGGATATATGGATGCTAGAGTAAAGTTTTTAGTAGAAGAAAGTGGGTTCTTTGAATCAAGTTTTCTAGTTAGAGAAAATCTAATACAAAAAGACAATTTCACAGCTATGTTCGGTATGTTTGGACTTGCTGAGAGTGTAAATAATTTTGTAAATTCAGATGTTAAAGAAGATAGATTTGGTCATAGTGAGAGAGCAAATGAATTAGGGATTAGAATAATTCAAAAATTAGAAGAAGAAGTAAATAAGCATGAAGCACCTTACTGTCATGCTTCAAATAATAGATATGTTCTTCATGCACAAGTTGGAATAGATACAGACGAAGGAATAAGTCCAGGATGTAGAATTCCAATAGGAGACGAACCTGAAATACATCAACACTTAATTCAATCAGCAAAATTCCATAAATACTTCCCATCTGGAATAGGTGATATATTCAACTTTGATAGTATGGCTAAGAAAAACCCTGAATATATACTGGATATAATAAAAGGTGCATTTAAAGAAGAAATGAGATATTTCTCTTTATATTCTACTGATTGTGATGTTATAAGAATCACTGGATATCTAGTTAAAAGATCAGAAATAGAAAAACTTCAAAAAGGTGAGCAAGTATTACAAGATACTGTAGCTTTTGGAATGGGAGCTGTAAATAACAATAATGTACTAGAAAGAAAGATAAGAAAAGATGTGTAAAGGTTTAATAAACAGAATACTTCCATTTAGTTCTGTTGATGGACCTGGAAATAGAAGCGTTATATTTATGCAGGGATGTAACTTCAACTGCTTGTATTGCCACAATCCAGAGACTATAAATATATGCAACAATTGTGGAGTATGCATTAAGTCATGTAAATACGAAAGCTTATCTAATAAAGGAAAAGAAGTTGTTTGGGATATTAAAAACTGCAAGCATTGCGATATGTGCTTAAAGTCATGCCCTAATGATTCAAATCCAAAAAGTATTTATATGAATGTGGATGAAGTTTATGAACAAATATATAAGGTTAAATCCTTTATATCGGGGATAACAGTTTCGGGAGGAGAATGCACTCTCCAACATGAATTTTTGACAAATCTATTTATTAAAGTTAAAGAGCTTGGATTGACATGTTATGTGGATACTAATGGGTCGATACCTTTAGAGGATAAAAAAGAGTTTGTAGATACAATGGATATGGGTATGATAGACTTAAAATCATACGATGAAGATGAACATAAAATGCTTACTGGAATGTCTAATAAAAATGTGATTGAGAATATAAAATATCTAGCTAGTATAGATAAGTTATATGAGATTAGAACTGTTATAGTTCCCTATGTTTTAAACAATGAGTATAATATAGACAAAATAAGTAAGCTTATATCATCTTTAAATCCAAATATAAGATACAAGATAATAAGATATAGAAACCACGGTGTTAGAAAAGATATTATAAACAGTTACGCACCAAGTGATGATATGATGAATGAGCTATATCAAATAGCATCTAATAACGGATGTAAGGATATAATTTTAGTTTAAAAAGTATGGTAGATAATCTACCATACTTTTTTTGTGTACAAGGAAATCGTATAACTTACAATTTGCTCGTAAATTGATTAAGAACTAAAAAGCAACTATTTTAAGCAACGGAGTCCAAGGAATCATTAGGGACATTAGTCAATGCGTACCGTTGGACGAATTTTTTTTATGTTTAATTTCAGCAAAAATAAATATAATGATAGGTAAAATAACTTGGAATGGGAAAAAATAGTATGACCATATTTTGGAATTGAATTCCATATAAGCCATTACATTATTATATTGGAAATAAGCTAGATTTAGTATTAATAATGTTACAGGAGTTATAGAAAAACGATAATCGTTACATTCAAATATTTTAGTAACACCCTTACATACACATACAAAACTTATTTTAATAAATCCACCCAACAAAGATAAAGATATTAGTATTTCTAGGTTTTGCAAAAGGACACCAATGCCTATTCTTGTAGCTAAATCATAGGTAGGATAATATTCATTTGCTGCAATATTTCCTCCTAAAACTAAAGTGTTAGTCAGTGTTAATAATGTCATATATAATCCTGCTACTAGTAAGGATGTAAAATAAACTTTATAAGAAGATTTTTTATGCTTAAAGGAATTAAAAGCCATGGTGAATGCTATCATTTGACCAAATGGCTGAGAAAATAGACTAAAAGTAGCTTTAAATAACGGATCAGTACCTTCATATAACATGGGTTTAACATTATTTATATCCATATTAGGAATTGAAAAAATGCAAACAGTTACTAAAGAAACAATAGGTATTAGCAAAAAAATAGACGACCATTTACCTAAAACTTCAATTCCTTCTCTTATTACCCAACTACATAAAACTCCTAAAGATATTATTGATATAAATTTGGGAGTAGCAAGCAAATTAACAGTTCTGATATATAGAGCATTATTATTTAAAACATCAGCTGTCCAATAAAAAGTATACCAAGTAAATATTATTATTATTATTTTTCCAATAAATTCACCAAAACAAATCTCAATAATATCAAATAAGTCTTTATTTGGAAACCGATAATGTAATCGTGCAAATATAAATAACATAGGCATAACAGCAAACACAGCTAAAATAACAGCTAACCATCCATCATTTTTAGCTTCTAATCCAGGTACAAATATAGAAGTTGATCCTATTAAAAATAAAATCATAATAGAAATTCCTTGTTTATCAGAAATAATTTCCTTATTCAATATTAACTCCTCCAAAATCTGAATCTATATATTCTTAGTTTATCCATATTAAGAATACTTAATTCTATTTATTAAACCTAAATAATTTCAATCTGTGAATAGGACAACATTCAACCCTCATATAATCAAATAGGAGGGTTGAATATGAGCGAAAATATGAAATACGATGAAATACATATAATAGGGAATACAACTGTATGCGTAGTAGAACCAGTTATAAACTCCAAAGAGGATATAGATTGTATATTAGAAGAATTTCACGATATTAGTAGAGAAATTGTTGATAATATATTAAAAAATAGAGATAAGTAATTAATGATAATCATATAATTTAAAATACAATTCATGTAAGGAATAGGAGGTGAGTTGCAGCTATGGAGCTGTAGATTATATGAATAATTTATTGCATATGGGGCTTGATATAGGGTCTACTACGATTAAATTGATTTTAATAGATAAGCAAGACAATATAGTCTTTAAAAAATATAAAAGACATTATTCAGATATAACAAGAACTATTAAAGAACTTATAACTAATGCGGTTGATGAATTTAAAGGTTTTAGCATAACTAGTATGATAACAGGTTCTGGAGGTCTTAGTATAGCTAATATCTTAGATTTAGAGTTTATTCAAGAAGTCGTAGCCTGTACAAAGGCAATTCAATCTAGTGCGGATGATGTTGATGTTTGTATCGAACTTGGAGGAGAGGATGCTAAGATAACTTTCTTTGAAGGTTCAATAGAACAAAGAATGAATGGAACTTGTGCGGGAGGTACTGGAGCATTTATAGATCAGATGTCGTCTTTAATAAATACAGATGTAACAGGTCTTAATGAGCTTGCAAGAAACTATAACAATATATACCCGGTTGCGGCCAGATGTGGAGTGTTTGCAAAGAGTGATATACAACCTCTTATAAATCAAGGAGTTTGCAAGGAAGATATAGCAGTTTCAATATTTCAAGCTGTTGTAAATCAGACTATAACAGGACTTTCTTGTGGAAAAACTATAAAGGGAAGAGTAATGTTTTTGGGAGGACCACTTCATTTTTTATCAGAGCTTAGAGAAAGGTTTAAAGAAACTTTAAATCTAAGTGATAATGAAGTTATATTTCCTAAAAATGCTCAGTTTTATGTGGCACTGGGGGCGGCTATAGCATCTAAAAATAATAAGATAATAAAATTTGAGAACTTGAAAAATAAGCTATATAGATTAGATGATTTGAAAATTATAAAAGCATCAAATATAAAACCTTTATTTAATGATAAATATGAACTTGAGGAGTTTAGGAAAAGACATAATAAAAATAAAATAAAAAGAAATGATATTAAAACATATAAAGGAAACTGTTATTTGGGAATAGATGCAGGATCTACAACAACCAAGATTGCTCTTATTGATGATAGTGGGAATCTATTATATTCGTTTTATGGATTAAATGAAGGAAGACCTCTTGATTTTGCAGTTGAAATATTAAAGAATATGTATTCTAAATTACCAAAAGAATCTATTATAGTGTATTCAACTTCAACAGGATATGGAGAAGAATTATTAAAATCAGCTTTATCTTTGGATTATGGAGAAGTTGAGACGGTTGCACATTATAACGCAGCTAAGCATTTTTTGCCAAATGTAGATTTTATTTTAGATATTGGTGGACAAGATATGAAATGCTTAAAAATAAAGAACGGTGTAATAGACGATATTATGTTGAATGAAGCTTGTTCATCTGGATGCGGATCATTTATAGAGGTCTTTGCAAAATCTCTCAATATTGATATTGAGACGTTTTCTGATATAGCATTAATGGCAAAAATGCCAGTTGATTTAGGAACAAGATGTACGGTATTTATGAATTCAAAAGTAAAACAGGCTCAAAAGGAAGGATATGATATATCTGATATATCGGCTGGACTTTCATATTCTGTAATAAAATATGCTCTTTATAATGTTATAAAGATAAAATATACAGACGACTTAGGAGACAACATAGTAGTTCAAGGTGGAACTTTTTATAATGATTCTATACTTAGATGTATTGAAAAAATATTAAATAAAGAAGTTATAAGACCTGATATATCAGGTCTTATGGGGGCGTATGGTGCGGCTATAATATCTAAAAATAGATACTATAATGGATATAAAACAACTCTTTTAAAAGAAGAAGAATTAAAAGAATTCTCAGTTAAAACTATATCTACAAGATGTGGGAAATGCTCCAATAACTGTTCCATTACTATAAACAAATTTCAAAATGGTAAAAATTTTATATCTGGAAACAGATGTGAAAAGGGAGCTAATCAAACTAGATCTAAAGGCGCATTTAATATGTATGAATATAAATACAATAGAATATTCAATTATACTCCTATTAAAGAAGAAGAAGCAAGAAGAGGAACGGTTGGTATACCCAGGGTTCTTAATATATACGAAAACTATCCATTTTGGTTTACATTTTTTAACGAATTAGGATTTAGAGTAGAGATATCACCCGATTCATCAAGCAAAATCTACGAGCTTGGAATGGATAGCATACCATCTGAATCAACTTGTTATCCAGCTAAAATGGTTCATGGTCATATAACTTATCTCGTTAAAAAGGGAGTGGACTTCATATTCTATCCTTGTATAGCTAATGAGAAGAAAGAATCTAAAAGTGCAAACAATAATTTTAATTGCCCTGTAGTCACATCGTACTCTGAAGTTATAAAGAATAATATGGATATAATAAAGGATAATAATGTTAAATTAATGAATCCATTTATACCCTATAATAATAAAAAAAGACTTATACAAAGGATGTATGATATATTAAACGATTTTAATATATCGAAACGAGAAATAGATATAGCGGTAAATAAAGCGTGGGATGAAGATATCAAAGTGAAAAATAATATAAGAAAAAAAGGGGAAGAAATTGTAAAGTACTTACAAGATAATTCTAAGATAGGTATAGTTTTAGCTGGTAGACCATATCATATAGATCCTCAAATAAATCACGGAATACAGAATATAATAATATCTAATTCTATAGCTGTTTTAACGGAGGATAGTGTATCTCATTTAGGAAAAATCGAAAAACCTCTAAGGGTACTAGATCAATGGATGTATCATTCAAGATTGTATTTAGCTGCAAGCTATGTTAGGGATAATAATAATTTAGAGCTTATACAGTTGAATTCATTTGGATGCGGTCTTGACGCTGTAACTAGTGATCAAGTTAAGGAAATACTTGATGGAAAGATATATACTTTAATTAAAATTGATGAAGTGAACAATCTAGGTGCTGCTAACATAAGAATAAGATCATTAATGTCTGCAATTAAAGAAAAAAATAATAATATGAAAAAATATAAATCAAACAATAATGATAAAATAGTATTTACTAAGGAAATGAAGAAAAATCACACTATATTATGTCCCCAAATGTCGCCCTACACTTTAACTTCATACAAGAGGCGTTTAAAAGTGAAGGATACAATCTAGAAGTTATAGAATCTATGGATAAAAGTTGTATAGATGAAGGACTCAAATATGTAAACAACGATGCATGTTATCCATCTATAATAGTCATAGGTCAGATAATAAATGCTTTGAAATCTAATAAATACGATTTAGATAACACATCAATAATGATATCTCAAACAGGTGGAGGTTGCAGAGCTAGTAATTATATAGGGTTTTTGAGAAAGGCTTTAAAGGATTCAGGCTTTAATAATATTCCTGTTATTTCTGCAAATTTATCTGGAATTGAGAAAAACCCTGGGTTTAAGATAAGTATTTCTCTTATGAAAAAGGTAGCTATGGGTTGTATATACGGAGATTTATTTATGAGGGTATTGTATAAAACAAGACCTTATGAGAAAAGGTAGGTTCTGTAAATAAATTATATGATGATTGGACTTTAAATTGCTTTGAAAATATTAGAAATGGAAAGATAGGAGAATTTAAAAAAAATATAAAAGATATAATACATGATTTCGATAATTTAGAAATGTTATATGAATCAAAGCCTAAAATTGGGTTGGTAGGAGAAATATTAGTAAAGTATCATCCTCTGGCTAACAACAATATAGTTGAAATGTTAGAAAAAGAAGGAGCTGAGGTTGTAGTTTTAGATCTTATAGATTTTTTTTTGTACAGTATTTATGGAAATATATACAGATATAAGTACTTGTCTGGCAAAAAAATAAATAAAGACTTGAGTAAAATATTAATTGATTTTATAGAATATACAAGAAATTATATAAGAAAACATCTAAATAAAAGTACACATTTTAATTCTTCAAAGAATATATATGAAATAGCAGATAAAGCAAGTTTGGTTGTATCGCTTGGAAATCAGACAGGAGAAGGGTGGCTTTTAACAGCAGAAATGATAGAACTTATAGAAGAGGGGGTTGAAAACATAGTTTGTATGCAGCCTTTTGCTTGTCTTCCAAATCATATAACGGGAAAAGGGTAATAAAAGAACTTAAAAGGAGATATCCAAAAGCGAATATAGTAGCGGTAGACTATGATCCTGGAGCAAGTGAAGTTAATCAAATAAATAGAATAAAGCTTATGTTATCAACTGCATTTGAAAACATAAAATAAGAGGCTAATAGCCTCTTATTTTATGTTTTTTTTTCTTAGATCCTTATCAATTTAAATATTTAAATATATTCAGATGTTTATTAAATAATAACTTGATTAAAGTTTCTGTTGATAATATATTAAAGATAATGAAATATCTTTAATAGACATACTTGGAACGGATGTGGATCATGTTATTGATGAGGTAGAGCTTAAAATACAGGTCAAAAAATTATATGAGAAAATAGACGAGGTATTGACATTAAGAGAAAAGGAAATAGTACAACTGAGGTATGGACTTACTAAAAGTGGTTATAAAACTCAAAGAGAAATAGCTCAAAGACTAGATATATCAAGGTCCTATGTGTCCAGAATAGAAAAAAGAGCTTTAAAAAAACTTAAAAAAGAATTTAATTTACAAAAAGGTCATTAATAGGCACTTAGTTGTGCATTGAAGTAAATTTTATTAGTTCAATAAGTAAACAAATGATGGTTACTTAATTCGATAACCATCAAAATTGAATATTTTATATTCCCTTACAAGTAAATTATATGATTTTATAAACGACTTGTGTATAACATTGATAAGTTGAATTGAAGTCACAACTATTTTAAGCAACAGAATCCGATAGAACTTCGTTGGTGACAGGAGAAATACGGTAGCATGAATCGAATTTTGTTTGTAAATAAATTCGAAATTGATTATAATATGTATATATTTTCAAATAATTTTGGATGTCTGGGATAATAAATTATAAAAGAGGGATAACTTATGAAAAAATATAGAAATTATATTATAGGATATATAAGTACTACAAGAAAAAAATATCAAAATTTTTTAGAAAGAGAATTAAAAGAACATAATATAGAGAATCATAGTTCCTTCTCATGGTTCTATATTATCTGTTTTATATAAAAATAACGGAAAGCTAACTATGAAGGAAATAGCTAGACTTATAAGAAGAGACAAATCGACAGTTACATCTTTATGTAATAAATTAGTGTGTTTTGGCTATATTAAAAAAGAAAAATGTGACCAAGACAGAAGAATAACTTATATAACGTTAACTCAAAAAGGTATTGATATAAAACCTAAATTTGAAGAGATATCGAAAAAATTAATAGATACTGCATATAAAGGATTTACTAAAGAAGAAGAAGAACTGTTTTTTTATTTACTAAATAAGCTCAATAAAAATTTCGATGAATAGTAATTAATATAAACAGAAAATTTAATTGACAATAGTTTTATATCAAACTATAATTAAGTTGTATACAATGCAATTGATGGATTGACATGAGGAGGATTTTATGAGCAATTTAGATTTTATTTACAAAAGACATAGTGTTAGAAAATTTAAGCAAGAGCAAGTTCCTATGGAAGATATGAAAGAAATGATAAAGGCTGCAACCTATGCGCCGTCAGGAAAGAATGTTCAAAACTGGCATTTTGTAGTTGTTAGAGATAAAGAAAAGATACAAGAAATGGCTAACATAATAGAGAAAAAACATGAGAAAGTGGCATCTTATACAAAGGATGAGAACAAACGTGAAAAATTCATGAAATTTTTAAAGTACTTCACTATATTCAAAAATGCGCCATCTGTTGTTATAGTATATGCAGGTGAATATACGGCTACAGCACTTGACCTATTTAAGGAAGGAGGAGCATCAAAAGAAGAAATAAACTCTCTTTTAAAACCAGCTCCTGGAATACAAAATATAGGAGCAGCTATGGAAAATCTATTATTAGCGGCTGCAAATATGGGATATGGTGGTTGTTGGATGACAGGACCAAATTATGCTAAAGAAGAATTATCTAAGTTTATAGGATTTGAAAAAGAGGGATATACTTTTGCAGCTATGACTCCGATAGGTATACCTGATGGAGATGTAATAAGTCCTCCTAGAAAAAATATAGAAGAAGTTATGACAATTATAGATTAAATAAACAAAGCCTATGGTATGAAAATTCATGCCATAGGCTTTGTTTATTTATTAAAGAAATTATATAATTTTTAATCTGTGGATAACATTGATTAAAGAGATAAATTTGCAACTATTTTTGAGCAACGGAGCCCGGAGGACTCGTTGGCGACATGAGCTATGCGTTAGCATAAAGCGAATTTTTTATTTTGCAATAAATTTGAATACATAATTGCAATGTGGAAATAATTATAAAATAGAGTAAAACTTAAAAGAGGTGTTTTTGTGTTAGAAAAAATCAAAAATAAGATTTTAAATAAAGATAAAACTACTAAAATTACAAAATCGCTTGATAAAAACATAAACATGTTTAAAGAAATATTCAAAAACAATGATGCTATAATTTACAGAATGTTTACAGATCAAACTTCAAATAAAAGAAAGTACTGTATAATATTTTGTGATGGTATGGCTGATAAGAATTCTATCAATGAGTACATAATAGACCCTATAATGAAAAGTAAAGAATCAAAAAGTAATATAGATGATTTGTTAAATGATACTATATGTTATTCGGGTATAAAGACAATGGATGATATAGAGCAATTAATAGATGCTATACTCTATGGAGACACTATTCTTTTAGAGGATAATAACAATAAAGCAGCTATACTTGATACTAAGGGATGGCAAACAAGAAGTGTAAGTGAGCCTGAATCAGAAGTTGTAGTAAGAGGACCAAGGGAAGGTTTTACAGAATCTATAAACATAAATTTGACGTTGATAAGAAGGAAGATATTGAGTAAAGACTTAAAATATAAGTACAAGATCTTAGGAAAACAAACAAAGACCAAAATATGTATATGTTATATGGAAAATATAGCATCTGATAAAATAGTTAAAGAAGTAGAAAAAAGACTCAATGATATAGATATAGATGGAATATTAGATTCTGGATATATAGAGGAGTTAATAAGGGATGAGCCGTTGTCGCCATTTAGTACAATAGGTTATACAGAAAGACCAGATGTTGTTGCGGCTAATTTATTAGAAGGAAGAATCGCTTTAATATGTGATGGGACTCCAGTTGTACTGACGCTTCCATTTTTATTTATAGAGTATTTTCAGGCTAGTGAGGATTATTATAATAACTTTATATACTCATCTATCAATAGGATGCTAAGATACATAGGATTTTTTTTGACTACCAGTACACCTGCTATTTACCTAGCCCTTGTTACATACCATCAAGAAATGATACCAACGCCACTTCTGATAAGTATATCGGCTGCAAGAGAAGGGGTTCCGTTTCCTACTATATTTGAAGCTATTGCTATGACATTCGTATTTGAAGTATTAAGGGAAGCGGGGGTAAGACTTCCGAAACCAATTGGAGCTACAATAAGTATAGTGGGAGCTTTAGTTCTAGGAGATGCAGCTGTTAATGCAAGATTTGTCAGTGCTCCTATAGTTATTATAATAGCTTTAACTGGTATTGCAAGTTTTTTAATACCCAAAATGCTAGGTGCAATTGTAATTATCAGAATAATATTTTTGTTATTAGCTTCATTTTTGGGATTGTATGGGTATATATTTGGAGTTATAGGATTATTCATCCATTTAATGTCTATGAGATCATTTGGAATACCTTATATGATGAATTTAGTAAGTACGAAATTTCAAGATATAAAGGATACAGCTATAAGAGCTCCATGGTGGTATATGGAATATAGACCAAAGTTTATAAGCAGTAAAAATAGAATAAGAAAGAAAGATTCAACTAGATAAGAAAGAAGGTATAAAATTATGATTAATTTGAAGAAAAAAATTGTATTTTTCATAATATCAATTTCTATGCTTATACTTTCTGGATGTTGGAATTATAGAGAAATCAATGATGTGAATATAATAAATGGAGCAGCAATAGACTCATTTGAAGAAAAAGACGAGTATGTTTTGAGTGTTGAAATTGTAAAGCCCCTTGCAGGTCAGGATTTTAAACTGGAGGCAGATGTTATATCGGAAAAAGGAAAATCTATATTCGATGCTGCAAGAAATATGATAGCTCATTCTGGCAAAAAAGGATATTGGCCTCATGCTAAGGTATTTATAATAAGTCAAGATATAGCTAAAAAAGGTGTTGTTGATGTTATAGACTTTATAAACAGAGATGCAGAGGTAAGATCTGATATATGGCTTTTAATATCTCAAGAAAAAACGGCAAAACAGATATTAGAGAGTAGTACTAAATTGCACTCTACTATGTCTGCACATTTAGAGGATAAACTTAAAAATAAAGATTCTGTATCTAAATTTCAAGCTATAGAATTACACCAGTTTCTAAAGGATTTAGCAGCAGAGGGGATTTCGTGTACAGTTCCATTAGCTCATATAACCAAAGAAAAAGAAGCGGTTCCAACAATATTTGGAATGGGTGTGTTCAAGGAAGATAAGCTTGTAGGAGATATAAATGGAATAGAGACAATGAACACGATACTTATAAAGGACGAATTAAAATCAGGTGTGCTTATAGTAAAGAATGTGGATAATACTAACACGGATTGTACACTTGAAATATTTAAAACTAAAACAAAGGTCAAGCCTGTTATAAAAGATGGAAATATAGTTATGAAGATAGATTCGAAATTAGATGTTGGGATAGCAGAAATAATAGGAAGTGAAGATTTAATAAGTGAACCAGGAAGAAAAAAATTAAAAGCTGAAGCTGAAGAAACATTAAAAATAGAGATGTTAAAAACTATAAAAAGGGTTCAAAAAGATTATGCTAGCGACATATTTGGTTTTGGAAATAATATTTATAGAAATATGCCTAATGAATGGAAAAAAATCAAAGGTGATTGGGATGAAATATTTTCACATTTGAAGGTAGATGTAAATGTTGAAGTAAACATAAAAGGAAGTGCGTTAACATCAAAGCCTATTAAGGTGGGTGATTAATATGGTAGTATTTATGATAATAGTAGTATACTTAATAATAGGCTTTTTAGAAATAGCGCCATTAGTTAAAAAGAATAAAAATAAGGAACTAATTCTTTATTGTTCCTTATTCACTATATCGTTAGTAATAAGCATACTTTTAGGGCTTGGAGTTGAGATACCAAGTCCTGCTAAATATATAGAAAAAGTAGTTTTAATGGTTATAGGGAAAAAGTAAAGGTAGTTTATACCTTTATTTTTTTTGAAAAATATGCGAACATTAAAATAAAAAACTTGAATAATGTTAAGATTAAAAATAGAATAGAATATATGCGACTATTATATTAGGAGGGGTATTATTGAGAAAAATAAATACTAGTGATGTATTAGAGGCTGTAAAGAAAATGAGTATAAGTTCTAATATCAATTTATGTGAGGATGTAATGAATTCTTTTAAGAAAAATAAAGAAAAAGAAGAGTCAGATATAGGAAGGCATATATTGGATACGCTGATTGAAAATGCAGAAATTGCTAAAAAAAATAGTATGCCTATATGCCAAGATACTGGAATGGCGGTAATTTTCTTAGAGGTTGGTCAAGATGTTTTATTTGAAGGGCAAAACATAACTGATGCTATAAATGAAGGGGTAAGACAGGGGTACAAAGAAGGATATTTAAGAAAATCAGTAGTTGCAGATCCCTTAATTAGAAATAACACTAATGATAATACACCAGCTATAATATATTACGAAATAGTAAAAGGTGACAAAGTAAAAATAACTTTTGCACCAAAAGGATTTGGTAGTGAGAATATGAGTAGGATAAAAATGTTAAAGCCTTCTGATGGGATTAAGGGAGTAGAAGATTTTGTAATAGATACTGTATCAAGAGCAGGTGCAAATCCTTGTCCACCTATAGTTGTTGGAGTGGGAATAGGAGGAACTATGGATAAGGCAGCGTATATGTCTAAAAAGGCTTTGCTTAGAGAAATAGGAGATAGCAATGAGTTAGATCATATAAAGGATATGGAAAAAAGACTTTTGAAAAAAATAAATGATTTAGGGATAGGACCTCAAGGACTTGGAGGCAGAACTACAGCTCTTAGTGTTAATATAGAGACATTTGCAACTCATATAGCAGGACTTCCTGTTGCTGTTAATATAAATTGTCATGCATCAAGACATGAAGAAATTATATTATAGGGGGATTTTATGGAAAAAAATATTAAGTTAATAAGTACACCGCTGGATGATAGTATAGTAAATGCTTTAAAAGCTGGAGATATAGTTCATATTAGTGGTACGATATACACAGCTAGAGATATGGCTCACAAGAGACTTATAGAGTGTATTGAAAATAATAAAGAAATACCTTTTGATTTAAAGGGAAGTGTAATATATTATGTAGGACCATCTCCTAATAAGCCAGGTGAAGTCATTGGTTCAGCGGGACCTACTACAAGCTATAGAATGGATGATATGACAATTCCTTTGCTTGAAAGAGGGCTTAAGGGAATGATTGGTAAGGGATATAGGAAAGAAGAGGTAATTCAAGGTATAAAGGATAATAATTGTGTATACTTTGCTGCAACGGGTGGAGCTGGTGCTATAATATCTAATTGTATTAAGGATAGTAAAATTATACTGTATGAGGAATTGGGAGCAGAGGCTGTTAGAAAACTTGTTGTTGAAAAATTTCCTGTAGTTGTAGTTATAGATAGTGAAGGTAATAATTTATACGACATAGAAAGAAAAAAATACGAAAGAAAGTAGGGGTTTTAAATGAAGGATTATAATCAGTTGGCTTTAAAATTACATAAGGAAAACAAGGGTAAAATATCTGTTAATAGTAAGGTTGAGGTCAAAGATAAAGATGATTTATCAATAGCGTATACTCCAGGAGTTGCAATGCCATGTAGAGAAATACACGATGATGAAAACAAGGTATATGATTATACATCAAAGTCTAATTTGGTTGCTGTAGTAAGTGATGGTAGTGCTGTTTTGGGTCTTGGTAATATAGGTGCAAAGGCATCTATACCAGTTATGGAGGGAAAGGCTATATTGTTTAAAGAGTTTGCAAATGTAGATGCATTTCCGATTTGCCTTGATACTAATGATGTAGATGAGATAGTAAAAACTGTGAAGCTTATGGAACCTGTATTTGGAGGCGTTAACTTAGAGGATATATCTGCTCCTAGATGTTTTGAAATAGAGAACAAATTGAAAGAAATTTTAGACATACCTGTATTTCATGATGATCAACATGGAACTGCAATAGTAGTTGCAGCTGGAATAATAAATAGCTTAAAGCTTGCAAATAAAGATATAAAGGAACTAGAAGTAGTAGTTAATGGTCCTGGATCTGCTGGAATAGCAATATCAAAGCTTCTTATAAGTATGGGGGTTAAAAATATTGTATTATGTGATAAGGATGGAGCTGTATTTGAAGGAAAAGAAAATATCAATTGGGCTCAACAAGAAATGGCTAAAATCACTAATAAGAACGATGAAAGAGGAATCTTAAAAGATATTATATGTGGAAAAGATGTATTTATTGGGGTATCTGCACCTAATATTTTAACAAAAGAGATGGTTGCTAGTATGAATGATAAGGCTATAGTATTTGCCATGGCAAACCCAATTCCAGAGATAATGCCAGATAAAGCAAAAGAAGCAGGAGTATTCATAATAGGAACAGGAAGATCAGATTTTGATAATCAAGTAAACAATGTACTAGCTTTTCCTGGAATATTTAGAGGAGCGCTAGATGTTAGAGCAAGTGAAATAAACGAACAAATGAAAATAGCAGCAGCTTTAGCGATAGCAAATACTATACCTAATGAAGAAATTTCGGTTGATAATATACTGCCTAAGGCATTTGATAAAAATGTAGGTATAAATGTTGCAAATGCAGTGAAAGAGGCAGCTATAAAGACGGGTGTAAATAGAATATAATTTTTTAAATATATAAAAGATTATAAAAACTAGTTGCAATCTAACTGTTTATTTAATATAATTATAAAAAAAGCGAGAATAAATTCTAAGATCAGGAGTAAGTAGTTAAACTGTTTAATACTCAGCGAGTGGGAGATTGGTGAAAGTCCCATTGTTATCATTTTAATGAATGGACCTGTGAGAAGCTAGGCGAAATCGAATGAAATTAGCCAAGGCCGGGTGTTTCCCGTTATAGAAACAGGATATCAAGAGAAATCTTCGTATCTGTTAAAGTGAAATAGCTATAAGCTATTTAATCTGGGTGGTACCGCGGAAACTATAAGTCTTTCGTCCCTTTTATAGGGATGATAGGCTTTTTTTTATACAAAAAAACCATAAGGGGTTGATATATATGTTATGAACTGAAGGAGATTGGTGTTTTAGTTGATTAAATAATAAAAAAAAGGGAGAGATTTATATGAATTTAAGAAAAAATATATTAACAGCCTTATTACTTGCAATAGGATTTATACTACACCAAATAATACCTGGTGTTGTAGCTGGTATGAAATTTGATTTAATGCTTTCTATTATGGTTGTAGCCATTTTAATAAATAGTGAACTTAAAAATGCTCTTTTAACAGGGGTTATAGGTGGATTTATAACTGCTATGACTACTACGTTTCCAGGTGGGCAAATACCTAATGTTATAGACAAGATTGTAACTTGTATAGCAGTATACCTTATGATTAAATTAATAGGTAAGTATAAAGAAAAACAAATAAGTATAGCTTCAATAGCGTTTTTATCAACAATAGTAAGTGGAAGTGTATTCTTAATATCAGCACTATTTATGGTAGGTCTTCCAGTACCATTTAAGACTCTGTTTTTAACTATAGTTCTACCTACATCTTTTGCGAATATATTCGTAACTACGCTTATATACAACTGTGTAAATACTGCGATTAGAATATCTGGTGCAAAATTTGTGAGCAGATAATGTATAATATACCTATAGGAGATGATAGAGATGATAAACGGCAGTACAAAACTAATATGTCTTATAGGGCAACCCGTTGAGCACAGTTTTTCACCGAGTATTCACAACTGTTTATTTGAGAAATACGATATAAACTCAAAGTATATGTGTTTTGATGTAGAGAAAGATTCTTTAAAAGAAGCAGTGAATGCTATAAAAGCACTAAAAATTGAAGGTGTTAATGTTACTGTACCTCATAAGGTAGATATTATGGCTTACTTAGATGAAATAGATGTCAATGCTAAGTTAATAGGAGCAGTTAATACTATAAAAAATGACAATGGAAGGTTGATAGGATACAACACAGATGGAATGGGATTTGTAAATTCAGTACTTGGTAAAGGGTACAAAATACAAAATAAGAATGTAATGATAATAGGATCTGGAGGTGCAGCTAGAAGTATAGCTGTAGAAATGGCAAATAATAATGCAAAAAGTATTGAAATTAGAAATAGAAGTATAGATAAAGCAGATGGGATATCAAATATTATAAAGGAAAACTTCAAGTCCATTGTGAAAACAGGAAATATCAATATAACTAAAGAAGACTTAGTGAATATAGATATATTGATAAACACAACATCCTTGGGAATGTCTCCGAATGTAGATCAAATTCCAATAGACGAGACGATAAAGGTTGATAGAGGCATTTTAGTATGTGATATAGTATATAATCCAAAAGAAACGAGATTTTTAAAGTGGGCAAAAGAGAATAATCTAGACACTTTAGGTGGAATAGATATGCTTATAAATCAAGCGCTTGAGGCTTTCTATATATGGACTGGGGTAAGACCTGATAGAGAAGATTTATCTGAAGTTGAAGAACTTAGATTTTAATAACTAAAAGTAAATAGTTAAGTGTAAAATGAAGCTTATTGAAATGATTTTATTTAGTAGCTATCTAGATTTCCTGCAAAGGAAATAAGATAGCTACTTTTTTGATTTTATGTGGGTTATCAAAAACTGTCTATGAAAATACCGTGAATACAACGATGTTTTGAATACAACTAAGCTTTTGTCTTATTAATAATCTTAAAATTTACAAACTCCCTACGGTCAGACACGCAAATTTCTTAACCGGTTATTAAACGTCAAAAATTAAGTTATATTAGTCAAAATATCTAAAAGCATTCACTAACATTTACATAGACAGTTTTAAGGGTAAGGACTTTATTATAAAATTCAAGCTTATCTCGTAGAACTATTTATGGGAATATTTTTAGATATATTAAATTAAGTTTTTCAAATAAAGATGTGGTGTAGTTAAGTTTGGTATGATACCGTATGTTATGTGAAATTTTATCCTTTGAAAAATATTCCATATTATATTAAAATCTAGTTACTAGCAATTTCACAATAAATATTTTTTGTGTAATAAAATACAATATAACTATTTCAACTATGAAGTAAAAGGAGTGAATTTTTTTGAAGATTGAAAGAAATGCCCAAATTGATGCAAATGAATTAAATGACCTTTTAAAAACAATAGGGTGGGGATTAAGTTCACCAAAAAAGTTAGAGGAATCATTAGGATTATCGTGGGGTTGGATTACTGTAAGAGATGATTCAAACAGGCTTATAGGATTTGTTCAGATACTTTCAGATGGTATTAAACATGCTTATATATTAAGATTACTTGTACATAAAGACCATCAAGGGAAGGGGATTGGTACCAAAATACTAGAGAATTTAATGCAATTCCTTGAGGAAAATAATTTGAATCCTATTTTAATAACGAAGCCATCTGAAGAATCATTTTATTCTAAATTCGGATTATCGAGAAATAACAACGGATTTATTTCATTATTTAAATGGTCATAATGTTTTTATATCGTTTAAATTATGAGTCTTATTATGATTCATAATAAGGGTTATAGTTCGTAAAAGTAAACTTTAGTGGTACCCCTTAATTAATTCTTAAATGCTGTTTTAGGAACTAGTTAGGGGTTTTTTTATTGTTTAATTGTAAGATAGTAGTCAATTTATAGTAAATTTATTGCAAGAAGAATTATGAAGGGGTGAATACACATATAGCAAATAGCTATGTAAGAATAAATTTATCAAAAAGTACAACACATGAAGAATTACATTATGCTGTATATATATTATATTCTATAATCAACGATTAAAAATATAGATATGTAACCAATACTTGTCGATATAATTGTGCAATATTAGTTACAGTAGAAGATTAGAATGTCAATATACTCGTTATAGGATAGACTGCGATAGCAGTTGGAAAATTAAAAAATGCTACTTATTAAAATGTTAGCTACTGATTTAAATATTTTTCAATAAAACTTAGATTATGGCGTTTAAATATCCGTTAAGAAACTTCGTTGTTTGAGCTTAAGTGAGTTTAGAAGTTTTAGGATATTTAATAAGGCATAATCTTTAGTTTTATAAAAATATTTAACACAGTAGTGGTATTTTAATGAGTAGCATTTTCACACTCTTCAAAATATTAATATAGAAATTTTAGGAGAAAAGTTTGTTAGGACTTGTTTTTAGAAAATACTATGTATTGCTTACCAATTAAAAGTCAATAATCCAATTAAAGGTAGGTGATATATGAACAATAAAGGGTTGACTTTGGTAGAAATTATAATATCATTGGCTCTTATTCAAATAACAGTAGTTGTATTTCTAACTATAATTATAAGTTGCGTAATGATCAACATGAAATCAAAAGAGAAAATTGAAGCTCTAAATATAGCACAAGAATACATTGAAAAAATAAGAAAAAAAGACTATGAAAATTTTCTGAAATTTAATGATTCAAATGAGTCTTGTGGGAAATATGAAGTATATACAGATATAAATAAAAAGGATGATTACAATGATCATCTATTTGAAGTATTAGTTAAAGTGAAAAAAGATGAAAAAGATATTGTTAATTTAAAAACATTAAAGGTTATAAGGGAATAATATGATGAAAAATGAAAAGGGATATATACTGATAAGCTCTCTATTACTTTTTATGCTTATTATGGTAATTAGCGCAACATTAATAAATATTTGCAAAACAAATTATGAAATTCAAGATATATACGTTAAATCAAAAGAGGCTTTTTATATTAACGAAGGAGGTCTTGATAACGCTTATTTAGAAGTTGTAAAACACGTAGGATTTAGCATAGAAAAAGCAAATAATAAAGTTGAAGAGTTTTTAAAAAATGAGTATAATAATTTCCTACAGGAAGAAAAAAATAAAGAAATGCACGGATTAGACAGTAAGTATGTGGATTTGATAGAGGATGAAGATGGAATACGTTTTGTAATAAATAAAGAAAAGGTAGATGAAAAATTAAATCTAATCTTTAAAGAAGAATACGAAAAATGCTTTTTAAGAAGCAAATATTATAGTCTATTAGTAAAAAATATAAAAAAGTTAAATTCACAAGATGTTAGACTAAGTGTTTTAGATGAAGATTTCGATATGGCAGGTGATAAAATTAATTTTAAAATAGTAACTTGTTATACAAAGGATAAAATGACTAATGAATTAGTCCAAGGTTACCACATAGATGTACCAAATAAGGATGATATATATAATGAAGACAATATAGGGCAATTGATTAATCTTAGAGATTGGTTTAGGAGGAAATAAAATGAATAATGAAGGAATGTGACTTTGATAGAACTTTTGATAACTATAAGCTTAATTATGATTATCTCGTTAATACCTATATACAAAATAAATATAAGAGATTATAAAATAGATTCATTTGTAAGACAATTATGCAGTGATATAAGATACACTAGAATAAAAAATATGAACTATAATGAGTCAGTTAAGATATGTTATGAAGAATCAGAGGAAGGCACTATATACTTATTAAAGGAATCTGGAGAAATAAAGAAAAAAGTCCAACTTCCTAAAAATACAGAGCTAATACATGGTCTTCAAATAATAGACTTCGGATTAAATGGAGTTATTAAACATACAGGTGAGACTATAAAAATAAAGGATAAAACCAATAAAAAAATTAAAATCATAACCATAGTTCCAGTTAGTGGTAGGGTTTTGATAAAAGAGGGTATATATGAATAAGAAAGGCATAACACTTATAGAACTTATAATATCTTTAGGTTTAATAAGTGTTTTACTTATGATTATGTTTAATATATTTATATTTAGCACTAAAGTATACAATATTTCGCATTCAAATGTTGAAATACAAGAACAAGCTCAAATGATACAAAGCTTCATAGAGAATAATTTATACGCATCATCTGGGATAGAGAGTGTTATAGATAAAAATGGTAAAAAAATCGACCTAAATAAATTGGATGAATCAGATATAAAAGAAGTAAGATTTAATGTAGATGGACAGATGTGTAGCATATATCATATATATAGTAAAAAGAAGGTTTTCATCAAAAAGAATATAAAGTATAATGGATATGAATTCGGTGATTATATAGAAAATATAAATATAAAGAATATAGACAAGGGAAGTGGTGCAGAAATTTCACTAAAATTACAAAAGGGTAGAGAGGTTATAAATACTAGCTTTTTAATTTATTTTAGGAATTATCATAATTGATTAGGGGGGATTGTTTTGAATAAATTAAAGAATTATATGGAGGATTTGGTGGATATATATCTAGAAAAACTATTAGAAGAATATAAAGATATATGTAAGTGTGATGAATGTATTTTAGATATAAAAGCTATGGCTCTTAATAATTTGAAGCCTAGATACGGAGTGACTCAAAAGGGTAATATATTTATAAGGGTAGATGAGAGTACAAATGAGGCAAATGTAAAAACAATAAGTGAAATTATAAAAGCTATAGAAAAAGTGTCTAAAAATCCTCATAATGGAGATTAGTAAAGTGGGAAATATAGTGTTAATAGGATTTATGGCAACTGGTAAGAGTAGTGTTTCAAGATTACTTTCTAAAAAATTAAATATGAAATTAATAGATACAGACATATATATTGAACAAAAAGAAAATATGAGTATAAATGAAATATTTCATAAAAGAGGAGAAAAATATTTTAGAGATTTAGAAAAACAAAGCTTGGAAATACTTTCAAACCAAAAAAATATAATATTGTCGACTGGTGGAGGCATAATAAGTAATGAAGAAAATATAAGATTACTTAGAAAAATAGGAAGAGTTGTGTGGTTAAAGGCAAGCACAGATACTATAATAAGAAACTTAGAAAAATCTAAAATAAAAAGACCATTGATGAAAGTTGAAAATAAAAAACAAAAGATAGAATCACTGATGAAATCTAGAATAGATAAATACTCAAGATGTTCTCATTTTGAAATAGATACAGATAGTAAAAATATAGACGAAGTAGTGTCTAATATACTACTAAAATTGGATAAAATATGATATTATATAATAGTATAATTTTAGAATGTGAAGAACATATAATACTTTCAATTTATGAACAACATTAGATAAGGAAGCAAAAATATCAACTATTTTAAGCAACGGAGACCGTTAGGACTCGTTGGCGACATGAACTATGCGTAGCATAGAGTGAATTTTAATACTAGAGAGGTTTTAATGAAAAATATACTAATATTAAATGGTCCAAATTTAAATTTAATAGGAAAAAGAGAAACAAATATATATGGAAAAGATACTGTACAAGATTTACATAAATTAATAATAGAAGAATCGAAATTGATGAATATAAGAGTCGAATTTTTTCAAAGTAATCATGAAGGTGAAATAATAGATAAGATTCAAAGTAGTATAAATACATATGATGGAATAGTGATAAATCCAGGAGCTTATACACACTATAGCTACGCTATTTATGATGCTATAAAATCTGTAGACAAGCCTGTTGTTGAGGTTCATATCTCAAATGTTCATAAAAGAGAAGAATTTAGACAAAAAAGCGTTACAGCAAAAGCGTGTATAGGGCAAATAACAGGGTTTGGATTTTACAGTTATATATTGGGCTTATATAGTATAATAAACTACATAAGGGGTGAAAAATAATGGATAGAATAAATAAATTAAGAGAACATATGAAAAATACTGATTTAGATGCTGTATTAATTTATAAAGGTGAGAATCGAAGATATTTATCAAATTTCACAGGAACTACTGGATATGTTCTTATAACACAAGACAAAAACTTATTCTTCACAGATTTTAGATATATACAACAGGCTAAAAATCAATGTAAAGATTTTGAAATAGTAGAAATATCGAGAGAAAAGCCTGTAACAGATTTTCTAAAGAATATGAATATAAAAAGCTTGGGATTTGAAGATGACTATATGGACTTTGCAACTTATTCAAGATTTGATAAAGAACTTAAAGATATAAAATTCGTTCCTTTAAAGGGTCATATGCTTGCATTAAGAGCTATAAAGAATGAAAAAGAGATAGATACTATAAGAAAAGCTGCAAGTATTGCAGATGAAGCTTTTTCTCATATACTAACAGTTATAAAACCAGGTGTATCTGAAATGGACGTTGCTCTTGAACTTGAGTACTTTATGAAGAAAAAAGGAGCTACTGGATTATCATTTGATTCTATAGTAGCATCAGGAAAGAGATCTTCTCTTCCTCATGGAGTTGCAAGTGACAAAATAATAGAGGAAGGCGACTTCTTGACATTAGATTTTGGTTGCGTATATAATGGGTATTGCTCAGATATGACTAGAACAATGGTTGTAGGAAAGGCAAGTGAGAGACAAAAAGAAGTATATAATATAGTTTTAAATGCTCAAATGAGAGCTTTAGAAAATATAAAACCAGGTATGACTGGTTATGAACTAGATAAGATTGCTAGAGATGTCATAACAGATGCAGGTTATGGAGATTATTTTGGGCATGGTTTAGGCCATGGAGTAGGACTTGAAGTACATGAAATGCCTAATGTCAACCCAAATGCACAAAACACTCTTTTGCCTGGAATGATAATAACAGATGAACCTGGTATATATATTCCAGATTTTGGAGGAGTTAGAATAGAAGATTTGATTGTAATCACAATCGATGGATATGAAGTATTATCTAGCTCGACTAAAGAATTAATAGAAATATCTTACTAGAAATTCAAATTATGGAGGGATAACAATGGTTTCAGCAGGTGATTTTAGAAAAGGAGTTACTTTTATAAAGGATGGAGAACTATGCTTAGTAATGGATTTCCAACACGTTAAGCCAGGTAAAGGAGCGGCTTTCGTTAGAACTAAATATAGAAACTTAAAGACAGGATCTATAAGAGAAGAAACTTTTAATCCAAATGATAAGTTCCCTAAGGCTAATATAGAAACTAAGCAAATGCAGTACTTATACGCAGATGGAGATTTATACTATTTCATGGATAATGAAACTTATGATCAAGTTCCACTTAACTACGATCAAGTTGAAGATGCTATAACGTTTTTAAAAGAAAACGATTCAGCAACTATAAGATTCCACGAAGGACAAGCTTTCCAAGTTGAAGCGCCAAATTTTGTTGAGTTAGAAATAACTGAAACAGAGCCAGGAGTAAAAGGAGATACTACTACTAACGTAACTAAAAATGCAATAGTTGAAACTGGTGCAATGGTTCAAGTTCCTATGTTTATAAACTTAGGAGATAAAATAAAGATAGATACTAGAACTGGAGAATATTTATCAAGAGTTTAATATACTTGCTTATTGGATATAATTGATATATAGAACAAAATACAAATTTCTAAGGAGGTATATATTATGCAACATTTATATGAGAAAGTAGCTTATCTAAAAGGACTGGCAGATGGATTAGGTGTTGATGAAAATACTAAAGAAGGAAAATTATTAATAAATATAGTTGATATTTTAGATGATTTTGCAGACGCTATAGTTGAGCTTGAAGAGGAACAAAATGAAATAGCTGAATACATAGAGACTATAGACGAAGACTTAGAAGAGTTAGAAGATGAAATTTATGAAGATGAAATTGATGATGATAACGAAGATTTTAGTTATGTTCAATTCCAGTGTCCAACTTGTAAAGAAGATGTAGAAATAGACGAAGAATTGTTATATGATGAAGAAGTAGATATTCTTTGCCCTAACTGCAAGGAAGTAATATTATTTGCTGAAGATGACTGCTGTGATGGCGATTGTCATTCAGGAGAAGATCACGATTGTAATTGTGGTAAATAATATAGAAGTTTGTATAAAAAATGACTGCTTTTAGCAGTCGTTTTTTATTTAAATTTCTTTACAATGTTGTTCCAGAAATAGTAAACTATAATTTGATAAGAGTTCCTTCAAAATAAGGAGGTATATATGATGGTGAATAGACAAATGAAAAAGTATGAAAGAGAATTAGAGGAAAAAATTCAATATACATTTAAAAATAAAAAATATTTATTAGAAGCTTTAACACATAGTTCTTATGCAAATGAAAATAAAAAAGGAAATATACAATATAATGAAAGAATAGAGTTTTTAGGTGATTCAGCGCTTGGAATAGCAGTTAGCCATTATTTATTTGAAAATAATAAAAATTTACCAGAGGGGGAGCTTACGAAGATTAGAGCGAATATAGTTTGTGAGGAATCTTTAAGCGATCTTGCAAAAAAAATTGATCTTGGAAAATACTTGTTACTAGGTAAGGGTGAAGAGGTAACCGGAGGTAGAGAACGTGTATCAATACTAGCGGATGCTACTGAGGCAATAATAGGAGCAATTTATTTAGATGGTGGACTTGAAAAAGCTAGTGACTTTGTAATAAATCACATGCAAGATACAATACAAGATTCTATAAAAGGTAAAATATTTAGAGATTATAAAACACATCTTCAAGAAGTACTTCAAAGTCAGACTAATGAGAGAATAACTTATGATGTAATGGAAGAAATAGGACCAGATCATAATAAAAAGTTTATTGTTCAGGTAAGACTGGGACAAGAAGTTTTAGGAAAAGGTGGGGGCAAGAGCAAAAAGGAAGCAGAACAAATGTCTGCAAAACAAGCATTAAAGAGGGTTGGATGTTAATGAAAAGAAGAATAATACCAGTATTTGTACCTCACAAAGGATGTCCGCATGATTGTATATTTTGTAATCAAAAAAAAATAACTGGGGTATCAACTGATGTTAGTGCAGATGATGTTAAAAATATAATAGAACAATATTTAGAGACTATGAATGGCGATTTGCATATAGAGGTTGCATTTTTTGGAGGAAGTTTTACTGCTATAGATATGAAAATTCAAAAGGAATTACTGTCTGTAGCTAAAGAATATGTAGATAAAGGAATAATAAAAGACATAAGGCTTTCGACAAGACCAGATTGTATAGATGAAGTTATACTTGATAACTTAAAAGAACATAAAGTCAGTATTATAGAGCTTGGAGTACAATCTATGGATGATGAGGTACTAGAACAAAGTATAAGAGGTCATAGTCAAGAAGATGTATTAAATGCTGTAAAGCTTATAAAGGAATACGGATTCGAACTTGGACTTCAAATGATGTTAGGACTTCCAAGTGATACTGAGCAAAAATGCATTCAAACTGCTGATAAATTCATAGCTTTAAGACCTAGCTTTGTAAGGATATATCCAACACTTGTAGTGAAGGATACTGGACTGGAAAAATTGTACAATGAAAATGAGTATAGTCCGTTTGATTTAGAAACTACTATAGAAATATCCAAAAAGCTTTTAATAAAGTTTCAATTAGAAAATATAAAGGTAATAAGGGTTGGACTTCAAACTACAGAGGATATATCACTTGGAAAAGATGTTGTATCCGGACCACATCATCCATCTCTTAGAGAACTTATTGAATCCAGAATATACAGGGATTATATAGAACACGTACTAAAGTGTGACTATATAAAAGATTCTATTACTGTTTATGTAAATAAGAAAAATATATCAAAAATAGTTGGAAATAAAAAAAGTAATATAATATACTTACATGAAAGATATAATGTTAAAATGTCGATTAAAGAAGAAAAATTAGATGTAGATGAGTTTTCTTTTGAGTACAATGAAGTTTTAAATAAGACAAGCTTAAATGAAATATACAAAAATTTATACAATCTATATAAGATTTAATTGGGGGGATTTTTTTGTATTTAAAGAGGTTAGAGTTAAAGGGCTTTAAATCCTTTCCTAATAAAACGGAGATAATATTTGAAAAAGGAATAACATCTATCGTAGGACCTAATGGAAGTGGTAAGAGTAATGTATTAGATGCTATAAGATGGGTTCTTGGAGAGCAAAGTATAAAGAGCCTAAGAGGAGATAAGCTTGAAGATGTAATATTTATAGGTGCTGATAATAAAAAAGCTATGAACTATTGTGAGGTATCTCTTATTATAGACAACAGCGAAAATATAATAAATATTGATTACAGCGAAGTTAGTATAAAGAGAAGAGCGTATAGATCTGGAGAAAGTGAGTTTTATATAAATAATAAACCTTGTAGGCTTAAGGATGTTAAAGAATTGCTTCTTGATACGGGAATAGGAAGAGAAGGATATTCTATAATAGAGCAAGGTAAGATTGATGAAATATTAGGAAATAATGTGAATAATAGAAGAAAAGTGTTTGATGAGGCTTGTGGTATATCTAAATACAGATATAAAAAGCAAGAAGGAGAAAAAAATCTTAAAAATACAAAAGAAAATTTAGAGAGAATAAATGATATTTTTTATGAAATAGAGAATCAATTAAAACCTTTAGAGATACAAAAAGAAAAGTCTTTGAAATACATAAAGCTTACAGATGAGCTTAAGGTACTTCAAGTAAACTCTTATATAAGGGAAATAGAAACATTAGATGTTGAATTAAAAGAAATAAACAATCATAGCAAGATACTCTCAGAGCAGCTTGTTGACTTAGAAAAAACAAAGAAGAGTCAAGAAGCAGAGATTATAGATGTGGAGAATAAGTTGTCTGGATTAGATATTAAAATAACTGAGTCTAATGAATCTATACATCAAATTCAAGTAGCTATAGATAAAAAAATAGCAGAATTGAATTTAATAGATGAAAAAATTAACAATATACAGATAAATAAGCAGAGAAATGAAAAAGAACTGTCGGAATTAAAATCAAAAAAACTTCAAAAAGAAGAAGAGTTAAAGGTTTTAATCAATGATAATGATAAGCTTTTTTCAAATCTTGAAAATCTAAATAAAAGCAAAAAAACAATCCAAAGTAGTACAGATAAAGGTATATTTGAACTGAATTCGATAGAGCAAAAATTGAAAATCTAAAAAATGATACAATAAATTTATTAGATGAAAAAAATAATAAAAATATAAGACTTTCTAGTTTAAATACAAGCGTTGAAAATATACAAAGCAGAAAAGTAGAAGTTAGACGAAATATAGATGAGATAAGCTTACTTATTGAAGAAAAGAAATCTCAATTACAAACTGATTTAGAAATTGAAAAAGAGAATAAAGATATTATTCAAAACTTGAAATTGAATAAAAATGAAGAGGTAAATAATTTAAATACATCTATTTCAAATCTTAAAAATATCGAATCTAATATAAATAATAAAAGACTTAAAATAAATGAATACAAGTCTAAGCTCAATGTATATGTTGATATGGAAAATAGATACGAGGGATTTTATAAAGGTGTAAAAGAAGTTCTTAAAAACAATAAGCTTACTGGTGTTAAGGGTGCAGTTGCAGAGGTTATAAAGGTAGATAAAGAATATGAAGTAGCTGTCGAAGTGGCCATGGGATCGTCTCTTCAAAATGTAATCACAAAAGATGAATACAGTGCAAAACAAGCTATTTCATATCTAAAGCAAGGAAATCTTGGGAGAGTAACATTTTTACCTATCAATATAATAAAGTCTAGAAAGTTAAACATACAGGAAATACCTAAGATAGATGGATTGTTAGGGGTTGCAAGTGATATAGTGAAGTTTGAGGATGAATTCAAGAATATAATAGAAAACATACTTGGAAGAACTATACTGGTAGATGATATAGATTGCGCTATAAAACTTGGTAAAATGACTAATTACAAGTACAAGATAGTAACACTAAAAGGCGATGTATTCAACGCAGGAGGTTCATTGACTGGGGGTAGTGTGAAATCAGTAAACAACCTATTATCTAGAAAAAGAATAATAGAAGAATTTAAAGAAAATCTAGAAAAAGAAAAAGTAAAAATACAAAACTTATTAGAGAATAAATCTAATACAGAAAAGGAATTAGAAACAAATAGGAATAATATATTTAATTTAGAAGCATCTATACAAAAAAAGGAAAAAATAATCTTTAAAATCAATTCGGATATTAATAATGTTAGAGATGATATAAACTCAATAGAACATACAAAAACTAAATTAGAAAAAGAAGAATTAGGCTTTAATGACAATCTTTCATACACGAACGAATTGATAAATAAATTGAACGAAGAAATAAAAGAAATTGATATTAAAACATCTCAAATAGAGCAAACTATAAAAGATATAGATGTTAAAAAACAAGAATACAAGCAAAAATATGAAGTTGACATACAAGTTTTAAATGAGATAAAGCTTGAAATAGCTAAATTTACTCAAGTATATGAAAATAATCAAAATCAAATTCAGATGGCTGAAGATTATATAGAGGATTTAGAAAATAATATATCTATAAAAGAAAAAGAAATAAAAAGTGCAGAATTAGAAAAGCAAAATGCAAGCGAAAAAAAGATTGTAATAAAAGTAGAAAAAGAAGAATTAAATGAGCAGATGACAGATATTAATAAAAAGTATGAAGACTATAAAAATGATAAATTAAATATACTAAAAGAGATAAAAGATAAAAAAGAAGATTTTAAAACAAAAGAAGAAAATTATATCCAATTAAAAGAAAGTATGTATAAGATAGAATCAAAAATAGACAAGCTTGAACTTAGTCAAGATAATTATTTTAATAAATTATGGGAAGATTATGAGTTTACATTTAAAGATGCTACACAGTTAAAAAATGATGAACTACAAATAGATAAGAAAAACATAGAAAATCTAAAAAATCAAATAAAGAGAATTGGAAATGTAAATCTAGATTCTATAGAGGAGTACAAAGAAGTAAAAGAGAGACATGATTTTTATGAGGAACAAAAGAAAGATCTCGAAAAATCTATAGAATCAATAGAAAAATTAATAGTAGATCTTGAAGTTAATATGAGAAGCGAATTTAGTGTTAACTTTGAGAAGATAAACGAGTACTATATGGTTATTTACAAAAAACTATTCGGCGGAGGCTATGGAGAACTTAAAATAGTAGATAAGTCTAATATTTTACAAAGTGACATAGAAATAATAGCACAACCACCTGGTAAAAAGCTTAAAAATATAAATCTTTTATCTGGAGGAGAAAAAGCGTTAACAGCAATAGCTATATTGTTTAGCATAATAAGTACAAGACCTACACCGTTTTGTGTCTTAGATGAAATTGAAGCACCTCTTGATGATGCTAATATATATAGATACGGAGAATTTTTAAGAGGCTTGGCTAAAGATACTCAGTTTATAGCTATAACTCATAGAAGAGGAACTATGCAGGTTTCGGATTACATATATGGTGTGACTATGGAGCAAAAGGCAATATCTAAAGTAATAAGTTTGAAACTAGAACAAGCACAAGAATTAACTAATGAAAATGCGAGCTAGGAGGTAAATTATGTTTAAAAAAATATTTGATAAGTTTAAGAAAAAAGATCAAGAAATAGAACAAGAAATTCAAGATCAAGAAATAGAGCAAAAAATAGAAGAGCAAGAAATAGAACAAGAGATTCAAGAAATTATGGAAGAAGAGCCTAAAGAAGAACTTCAAGTAGATGAAATAAGTATGGATGAATACGTTGAACAAAATTTAGAAGAAGTAATAGAGGAAAAATTAGAAGAAATTAAAGAAAAAGTAAAAACAGAAGAAATAAAAGAAGTTGAGGAAGTTAAAGAGGAAGTTGAAGAGGAAGTTGAAGAAGACGTTGAAGAAGTTAAGGAAGAATCTAAGGTAAGTTTGTTCTCAAGACTTAAAGATGGATTATCTAAGACTAAAAAAGGTATAACAGATAGAGTAGACCAACTTTTAAAAGCATATGTAAAGATAGATGAAGAACTATTTGAAGATTTAGAAGAAATACTTATAACATCTGATATCGGAGTTAACACTACAATGGATATTGTGGAGCAACTTAAAGATAGAGTGAAAAGTAAAAAAATAACCGAGGCAATACATGTTAGAGATGAGCTTAAGGAGATACTTTCAGATATATTAGGTGATGAACAATCAAGTCTGAATATAGAACCGGCTCCAGCTATTATATTAGTTGTAGGTGTTAATGGAGTAGGAAAGACTACTACTATAGGAAAAATGGCTAATAGGTTTAAAAAAGAAGGAAAAAATGTACTATTAGCTGCAGGTGATACATTTAGAGCTGCTGCAATAGACCAATTAGAAGTTTGGGCAAATAGAGTTGGAGTAGATATGATAAAGCACTCAGAGGGGTCAGATCCTGGAGCAGTAATATTTGATGCAATAGCTGCAGCAAAATCTAGAAAAGCAGACGTATTAATATGTGATACAGCTGGTAGACTTCACAATAAGAAAAATCTTATGAATGAATTGGGTAAGGTATTTAAAATTGTAGATAGAGAATACCCACAAGCTAGCAAGGAGATTTTACTTGTAGTGGATGCTACAACTGGTCAAAACGCAATCTCTCAAGCAAAGGTGTTTAAAGAGGCTGCTAACATAACTGGTATAGTACTTACAAAACTGGATGGAACTGCAAAAGGTGGAGTTGTACTTGCAGTGAAATCGGAACTAGATGTACCTGTTAAACTTATAGGTGTGGGGGAAAAAATGGAAGATCTTCAAGATTTTAACGCAAAAGATTTTGTAAAAGCATTATTTGGTGACGAAAATTAATAAAATTATTGACAAGATAGATTATCTGATATAAAATACAATCTGTAAAGGCGACAAGCTTTACACTTATAATTCTTTAGGAAGTGTTGATATGGAATTAAACAAAGTCATAGAGATTGGTATTTTATTTGATTTTTATAAAGAACTTTTAACTGAAAAACAAAGAGAAGCAGTCAATCTATACTACTATGAAGATTATTCATTGGGTGAGATTAGCGAAAATCTTGAAATTTCAAGACAAGGGGTTTATGACACTTTAAAAAGAGCTGAAAAAATTTTACAAGATTATGAAAAAAAATTAAATCTAGTAGAAAAATTCAATAAAAGAAATAAGTTAATGGAAAACTTGTATAAAAAAGTTGTTGATATAAAAGAAGAAATTAAAGTTGATAATAATTTTAATGGTTTAGTCCCTAAGATTGAAAATCTAGAAGAAATTTGTAGGGAGTTGTTGATATGATTTTTGAAGGATTAGCAGAGAAGCTTCAAAGTACTCTTGGAAAATTAAAGAGCAAGGGTAAATTGAATGAAAAAGATGTTAAAGATGCTATGAGAGAAGTAAAACTTGCACTTCTTGAGGCCGATGTTAACTTTAAAGTTGTAAAAGAGTTTGTAAATAAGGTTAAGGAAAGAGCCGTAGGTCAAGATGTAATGGAAAGTTTAACTCCAGGACAGCATGTAATAAAGATAGTTAATGAAGAACTTACAGATTTAATGGGAAATGTTCAAAGTAAAATAAGCTTTGCATCAAAACCTCCCACTGTAATAATGCTAGTTGGACTTCAAGGAGCGGGTAAAACTACTACCGGAGGAAAATTAGGAGGATTACTTAAGAAACAAGGTAAAAAGCCTTTATTGGTAGCTTGTGACGTATATAGACCGGCAGCTATTAAGCAGTTACAAGTTGTAGGAAGTCAACTTGAAATACCTGTTTTTTCAATGGGAGATAAAGAAAATCCTGTTAATATAGCAAAAGAAGGAATTAACCACGCGTTAGGTCATAATAACGATGTTGTTATTATAGATACAGCTGGTAGACTTCATATAGATGAACTTTTAATGGATGAATTAAAGAATATAAAAACTGAGGTTAAGCCTCATGAAATACTATTAGTTATAGATTCTATGACAGGTCAAGATGCTGTAAATGTTGCTGAGAACTTCAATGAAGCATTAGGAATAGATGGAGTTGTTCTTACTAAACTAGATGGAGATACTAGAGGTGGAGCAGCGCTTTCGGTAAGATCTGTTACTAGAAAGCCTATAAAATTTATAGGTATGGGAGAAAAGCTTGATGATCTAGAGGCATTTCACCCTGATAGAATGGCATCGAGAATTCTTGGAATGGGAGATGTTCTATCTTTAATAGAAAAAGCTGAACAAGCTATAGATGTAAAAAAGGCTAAGGAATTAGAAGCCAAGATTAAAAATCAAGAATTTGATTTTGAAGATTTCTTAACTCAAATGGAACAAGTAAAGAACTTGGGACCTTTGAATAAGATAATGGAAATGATTCCTGGAATGAGTGGATCAAAAGAGCTAAAGAACATGAGCTTTGATGATAAAGAAATTGTTAGAATAGAAGCTATCATAAAGTCGATGACTAAAAAAGAAAGAAAAGATCCATCGATTCTAAATGCAAGTAGAAGAAGAAGAATTGCAAATGGTAGTGGAACTAAGGTACAAGAGGTTAACAGACTGGTAAAACAGTTTGAGCAAACCAAAAAAATGATGAAGCAATTTGGAGATTTAGAAAAGAGTATGAAAAAGGGAGGAAAAATGAAACTTCCTTTCTTTGGAAATAAATTATAAATTTTGAGGGAGGTGAAATACATGGCAGTTAAGATAAGATTAAAAAGAATGGGTGCTAACAAGAAACCTTTTTATAGAATAGTTGTTGCTGATTCTCGTTCTCCGAGAGATGGTAAGTTCATCGAGGAAATCGGATACTACAATCCAATTTCTCAACCAAAGCAAATCAAAATAAATGATGAGAGAGCTTCTAAATGGTTAAACGATGGTGCTCAACCAACAGATACTGTTAAGTCTTTATTTAAGAAAAACGGAATTATGGAATAGATATCCTTCTAAATAGGAGGTGGTATCATGAGAGAATTGGTCGAAAAGATTGCTAAATCTCTAGTTGATAACCCTGATGAAGTTGTTGTTAAAGAGACAGAAGGAACACACTCTATAATCATAGAACTTAGAGTTGCCCAAGAAGATATGGGTAAGGTTATAGGAAAACAAGGTAGAATAGCTAAAGCTATTAGAACCTTAGTTAAATCTGCAGCTATTAAGCAGAATAAACAAGTTAGTGTTGAAATTCTTCAATAAAAGGATTAGGGTTAACCCTAGTCCTTTTTGTGCATAATAAAAAAGTCCTCCTTTGAAGATTTTAAAGGTAGACTTTTTTGAAATTCGTAACAGAAATTATACTTATCCATAATTTAAATAGGAATATAATTTCCTACTCATTATAAAAAAAAGGTAGGTAAAAATAATGATAGAATATTTTAAAATTGGACAAATAGTAAAAGTCCAAGGATTAAAAGGTGATATGAGAGTATATCCATTAACTGATTACAAAGAGAGATTTGAAGAGCTAGATTGGGTATATATTTCGGATGATACTGAAACTAAGTATGAAATAGAAAAGGTAAGATATAAAGGGAATGTAGTGATTTTAAAGATAAAAGGAATAGATACTATAAATGATGCTGAAAAGCTCATAAAGAAATATCTTAAAATACCAAGAGAAAATGCTAGAGAACTTGACGATGATGAATACTTTATATCTGATTTGATAGGAATAAAGGCATATACAGTAGACGGAGAGTATGTTGGAGTTTTAAATGACGTATTACAAACTGGAGCTAATGATGTTTATTTAATAAAGAATGATGAAAACAAAGAAATATTAATTCCAGCTATTAAAAAATTTGTTCCTGAACTTAGCATAGAAGATAAAAAAATGATAATAGATCCAATCGAAGGAATGATGTAATGAGAATTCATGTAATGACATTATTTCCTCAGATATTTGAGTCGTATATAAATGAAAGTATAATGAAAAGAGCTAACGATAAGGGTCTAATAGATATACACCTTTATAACATAAGGGATTTTTCAAATAATAAGCATAAAAAAGTAGATGATTATCCATTCGGTGGAGGAGCGGGTATGGTTATGACTCCTCAGCCTATATACGATACTTATATGCATATAATACAGAAGTTTAATATAGAAGATCCAAAGGTCATATATTTAACTCCTAAAGGAAAGGTATACAAACAAGAAATGGCTGAAAAGTTTTCAACAGATAATGACATAATCCTTTTATGTGGACATTATGAGGGCGTAGATCAAAGAATAATAGATCTTATAGTAACCCATGAGATATCTATAGGAGATTATATTTTAACTGGTGGAGAACTTCCAGCGCTTATACTAATAGACTCTATATCAAGACTAATATCTGGTGTTTTAGGACAGGATGAATCATTCGAAGAAGAGTCTTTTAAAGATAATTTGCTTGAATATCCACATTACACAAGACCTAGAGAATTTATGGATGAAAGAGTTCCGAAAGTGTTATTATCTGGGAATCATAAAAATATAGATCAGTGGAGAAGAGAGCAATCTATAGATATAACTATACAAAAAAGACCTGATTTGATGAAAAAAGCTGCATTAACAGATAAAGATAAAAAATATATACGAAAAAAATAAAAAACTATTGTAAATAACAAACAAAAGTGATAAAATTTAATGGTTGAAAACAACGGGCGTTCCTCTGTTATTAAGAATATTAAGAACGTCTATGATTAGGAGGAAGAAAGATGGATATATTAAGAGCTATTGAGCAAGAACAACTTAAGACAGAAATACCTGAATTTGGAACTGGTGATACTGTAAGAGTACACATCAAGATCAAAGAGGGTAAAAGAGAAAGAGTTCAAATGTTTGAAGGGGTAGTTATCAAGAGACAAGGTGGAGGAGCTAGAGAGACTTTCACTGTAAGAAAAATATCTTTTGGTGTAGGTGTTGAGAAATTATTACCTGTTCACTCTCCAAAAATTGAAAAAATCGAAGTAGTTAGAAAAGGTAAAGTTAGAAGAGCTAAAATCTACTACATCCGTGAAAGAGTTGGAAAGAAAGCTAAAATTAAACAAGCTAAGTAATTTAATGGGACTGTTTTTCAGTCCCTTTTAATATATACGGAAATTAGAATATAAGGTGGATGTGATAATATGCAAAAGATGGATGATAGAATGAATATTAACTGGTATCCTGGACATATGAAAAAAACAAAAGAATTATTACAAAAGAATCTAAAACTAGTAGATCTAGTGGTAGAACTATTAGACAGTAGGATTCCTTTTAGTAGCAAAAATCCAGATGTAGACAAAATAATAAAGGACAAGCCAAAAGTTGTAGTTTTAAACAAGTTAGATATGGCAGATCCTAGTAAAATAAAATTATGGCAAGATTATTATAAAGCTCAAGGGATTGAAGCTATACCTGTAAATACAATCTCTGGAAAAGGTGTAGATAAGGTAATTCAAGCGTGTAGAGAAGCTATGAGAGAAAAAATGGAAGCTTTGATGAAAAAAGGAAGAAATGAAAGAGCTATCAGACTTATGATAGTTGGAGTTCCGAATGTAGGAAAATCAACACTTATAAACAAGCTTGCAGGTAGAAAAAGTACTCAAACTGGAGATAGACCTGGAGTTACAAAGAGTAATCAATGGGTTAAATTAAAGGGAGATTTAGAACTTTTAGATACACCTGGAATACTTTGGCCAAGATTTGAAGATGAAAATGTAGCTATGAATCTAGCATTTACTAGAGCTATAAAGGATGAAATACTAGATATAGAGACACTGGCTTTAAGATTTATAGAGAAGCTTGAAGATAGATACCCTGAGAACTTAAAAGAAAGATATAATTTAGAAGAGTTAGGTCAAACACCTCTTGAAACTATGGAGATGATAGGTGTTAAAAGAGGATGTTTAATGCCTCGTAAAGAAATAGATTATACAAGAGTTGCAAAGATAGTTTTAAATGAATTTAGAGAAGGTAGAACAGGAAAAATAACGTTAGAAGTACCTGCGGACTTTGAAAAATAAGTTAGAGAAAGAATTAATTCTTTCTCTATTTTTATTTATCTGAAATCTAAAAGTTCTAAAACTCCATCTGAATTAAGTTTCGCTTTATAAAAATACATGAAAAGGGGATGAAATTTATGTTTGAGAATATGAAGGTAAAGGATGTAAATGAGTTTGTAAATAATATAGATGAAAATGATTACATAAAGTATATAGATCTTTTGAGTCGTGATGGAAGAACATCTCTCCAAAAGATAGCACTTAAATTATCTAAAAAACTAGATGCTTTAAGAAAAGAAGAAGATAGAATATATAAGATACAGGAATTTGAAAGATTCTTTTATGAAAAGGGATATACTTATATAGGTGGGATCGATGAAGCTGGAAGAGGACCTTTGGCTGGACCGGTTGTTGCAGCTGTTGTTGTATTTGATAAAGATGTAGATATAAAATATATAGATGATTCTAAAAAACTTAGTGAAGAAAAGAGAAATGAATTATTTGAAATAATAAAAAATGAGGCATTAGATTATGGTATAGGAATTGTTGATAATGATAAGATAGATGATATAAATATATTAAATGCTACATACCTGGCTATGAAAAAAGCTATAAATAATTTAAAGAATAAGCCAGACTGCCTATTAATAGATGCAGTTACTATACCTAATATAGATATACATCAAAAAGGTATAATAAAAGGGGATAGCAAATCTATATCAATAGCTGCAGCTAGTATTTTAGCTAAGGTAACTAGGGATAAACTTATGTATGAATATGACGATAAATATAGTGAGTATGGATTTTCAAAGCACAAAGGATATGGAACAAAACAGCATTATGAGGCTATAAATGCTCATGGAATAACTCCTATTCATAGAAGATCCTTTCTCAAATCTATTTTAAACGGAGACTAATATGAGGATTTCGGGGTATAGTGATTTTAATTTAAGAACTATAGGTGCTAAGGGAAGCAAACAGATAAATGACGCTGTAAAAAATAATGAATCAGTAACAGGAAAAATACTAGAAGTTAAATCTAATGCAGTAAAAATTCTTCTCCAAAATGGAAAAGAGTTCATGGCAAATAGCAATATTCCTCTTGAAAATTTGCTTGGAGAAGAGATTAACTTTAAAGTTTTAAATAGTGATAAAAATATAGTTCTTCAGCCACAGATAGAGGGAACAGCTCTTGAAAAAGAGCTAGATGCTAAGATAAATAATTTAATAAGTGATCTTAAGCTACCTAACAACGAAGAAAATAAATCACTTATAAAAGAGATGATAAAGCAAAATATTCCTGTTAATGTTAAGAATCTAAAAATTATAAAAGACAATATAGGTTCATTCAATATATTATCAAGACTTACAAAAGAAGAAGTTGAGACATTAAATAAAAATATAGAAAATATAGAAACCAAAGAAATGAAAGAAATAGTAAAAGATATATATATAAATAAAGACGGCAAGAATATTCTTAATTTCTTAAAAGACTTAAAGCATATAGGACCTAAGGAGAAAAATATACTTTTTTTATTTAAAAATAAGTTCGATATAAATATAGATAATATGAAGACTTTGGATTCTCTTTTAAAAGGAGAAAACTTAGATGATATATTAAAAGAAATAAAGAATATATTGGATGGAAATGTAAGTTTGAATAACGAAGTAATTAAAAATACTCAAGAAAATAAATTACAAAATTTAAAAGAAGATATACTAAAACTAACGACTGTGAAAGAAGATGTTACGAAATTAGAGACAGAAAAAGAAGTTATTAAAACTGAAGACTCCCCTAAAGAAGATATAAAGAAGATAATAAAAAGTATAGTTCAAAATTTAAATACGGATAAAAAAGTAGATGTTGAGAGAATAAAGCAGAATATGGATTCTCTAGTTAAGACTTTAAATCTTCAAAATGAAATAAAGCTAGGAGCGAGTTTAAAGGGAGAATTTCACGAGGTAAATCAAAAGCTTGAACTTTTAAATGATATATCAAATGAATACATGTACTTTCAAATTCCTTTTGAATATAAAGAGTACAAGAATTTGGCTGAAATACTCTTATCTGAGCAAACAAAGGATAAAAAAAATAATAAAAAATCCATAAGTATACTTATATCGTTGAATACTCACAATTTAAGCAGAATAGATACTATGCTAAATTACTATAATGAAGATCTAAATATAGTTTTTGGATTAAGAGATGAAAAAACAAAGGATATGTTTGTGAAAAATGAGAAAAAGCTAGTAGGTGTATTAAAGAGTATAGGAATAAATAATATAAATATAAACTACAAGATAAAAACTGAGAATGAGCCAATACTAAATAATATTGAGTATATCAATAATAAGTTCTCTAATTTTAATATGTGGGTGTGATGATATGAATTTAAATAAGGGAATAAAAATAGCTACAGCATTAAAGTATAACATAGATAAAGATGATGCTCCAAAACTTATAGGTAAGGGAAAGGGTAAGATTGCAGAGAAGATATTAGAAACAGCAAAAGAAAACAACATACCTATATACAAGGATGATAAACTTGCAAAACAGCTTGAATACCTAGAGCTGGGACAAGAAATACCGCAAGAGCTTTATGAAGCAGTTGCGGAAATTTTGATATTCATATCTGACATAGATTCCAAAATTAAATAGTATAAATTTGATTTTTAATACCCATAATCTAAATAAAAGATTATGGGTATTTTTATTTACTAAGTATTATATAATTTTTAATTCGAGGATAACATTGGTGAAAAAACTATAGTATCAACTATTTTGAGCAACGGAGACCGTAGGACTCGTTGGCGACATGATTTATGCGTTAGCATAAGCGAATTTTTTGTTTGGAGGAAGATATGAATAATAAGGAAAAAGGAATCTTAGGAGAAAAGATTGCTTACAATTATTTGATGAAAAACCATTTTCATATACTTGAGAGAAACTATAGAACAAAAATGGGAGAGATAGATTTGATAGCTCTTAAGGATAATAAAATATCATTTATAGAGGTTAAATCAAGAAATTCTATAAATTATGGATATCCATGTGAGGCTGTAAATTATAAAAAGCAGAGAAAGATAATATCTACTGCAACTCAGTATATTAAGCATAAGAATATAAAGAATATGAATCTAGCTTTCGATGTTATTGAGGTGTATTTAAGAGATAATGATATAAATCATATAGAGAATGCGTTTTGTGTTAACTAAGGATGGTGTTTATATGTTTTGTAAGATAAAGAGTGCTTGTTTAATAGGAATAGATGGATTTATTGTAGATGTTGAAGTGGATATAACCAAGGGGTTGCCGGTATTTAATATAATAGGTCTTCCAGATGCATCTATTAAGGAAGCTAAGGAAAGGATAAAATCTGCAATACTCAATTCTGGTTATGATTTTTTGAATTCTAGGATAGTTATTAATCTCTCACCTGCGGATATAAGAAAGGAAGGCCCGTATTTTGATCTTTCTATGGCAGTTGGAATATTAAACAGCCTATATCAACCAAATGAAGAGTATATGAGTCAGACTCTATTCTTAGGGGAGTTATCCCTTGATGGAAAATTAAAAAAGGTTAGAGGAATACTACCTATAATAATAAATGCAAAATCTAATGACATCAAAAGAGTATTTTTACCATATCAGAATTTAAAAGAAGCATCTTACGTAGATGGAGTTGAAATTTATCCTGTAGATAATTTGAGACAGGTTATAGACTTTCTGATTGGCAATACAAAGATTAAAAGATATGTTAAGGAAGAAAAGCTGATCAAAAAGGAGGAATATAGATTGGATTTTTCTGATATAAAGGGAAACTATTTTGTTAAAAGAGCTATGGAAATAGCAGCAGCTGGAAATCACAATATGCTAATGATAGGACCACCTGGAAGTGGAAAGACAATGATAGCTAAAAGAATAAACACTATATTACCAGATATGACAGAAGAAGAAATGATAGAAGTTAGTAAGATATACAGTGCAGCAGGACTTATAGATGAAGATATAGGGATAATAACTCAAAGACCTTTTAGACAAATACACCATACAGCTACGAAGACTGCCTTAATTGGAGGGGGAAGAGATGCAAAGCCTGGGGAGGTAGTACTTTCTCATAAGGGAGTAATTTTTTTAGATGAGATGCTTGAATTTGATAGAAGAACTTTGGAAAGTTTAAGACAACCAATAGAGGATAAGTATATAAATATATCTAGGGTTAAGATGAATCAAACTTATGATTGTGATTTTTTAGCAGTTTCTGCTATGAATCCCTGCCACTGCGGATATTTTTTAGATTCTAGTGGTAAACAATGCAAATGTACTGCTAGTGAAATTAATAGATATTTAAATAGAGCCTCGGGGCCACTTCTTGATAGATTTGACTTATTCGTAGAAGTGAATCCATTGAATTTTGAAGAATTCCAAAGTAAGCGCAAAGAAGAAACCTCAAAACAAGTAAAAAAGAGGGTTGAAAAGGCTAGAAAAATTCAAAGTGAAAGGTACAAGGTCGAGGGCATATACACTAATAATGATATAGATACTAAGAAGATAGACAGTTATTGTTATCTGGATGAAGAGTGTAAAGATTTTGTAAAGAGCGTGTTTACCAAGTATAAATTCAGCTCGAGAAGTTATCATAAGCTTTTAAAGACTGCAAGAACTATAGCTGATCTTGATGAAGATGATATAAAGTTGTGTCATGTAGCTGAGGCACTTTCTTTTAGGAAGGCTTATTATAATTATTGGGGCTAGGAGGAATAAGTGTGATATTATAAATAGAAAGAATAAAAGACCTGTAAAGAAATTTTTACAGGTCTTTTCATACTTTTGAATTGTAGCATGCTAACCAAAAACTTGTGTTATTAACATGTTTAAGTTACTTTAATTGTTCTTTTAAAAATTCAACTGTAACATTAATTGTCTTTTCAGCAATTGATTTGTCATTATTATATAATCCAAAACTATGGTCAGCTCCTTCTACTACATATTCTTTCACTATTGAGCAATTAGTTGCAGCTTCTATTACGGCTTTATCAATATCGGGATAAATCACGTCATCTTTATCACCATATACTACCATCATTGAACCAGTGTAGCTTTTAATACCTTCTAATGGTTTTGTTTTGGCCATATCTTCAAACCATTTTTTACTTAATTCTTGATGCTGTCCCCATCTTGTCGTAAATAATACAGATCCTTTTTCGTTAGCTTCATTGCTCATTTTGCTATATTCATCTTGAGCACCTAAAAAATTAAGCATAGAGGTTACTCCATTCGTTCCGGCTGGAGACCAAAGTAATACTGTTTTATAAATCGGATTACTACCTGCTTCTAATAGTGCCAATCTACCACCCATACTATATCCAAGTATTCCAACTTTATCTTTATCAATCATAGGCTTTTCAATAACATAAGTTAAAGAAGAATTTATATCTTCTAACATATTAGTTAAATTATTACTCGTAAATGGTTCACTACTTTCTCCACATCCAGGGAAATCTATACGAATTGAAGCTATTCCATTTACACCTAGATTTTCTGCTACGCCAACAAAACCACCTAATGTATCTTTATCACCTCCATGACCATGAGCCATTATAACAACTGGGTACTTTTTACCTTCTTGTATAACAGGGTATGTAAAAACTGCTGGGATGTCAATTCCTCTTGATTTAATCATTATTTTTTCGGAAATAAACTCATTTATTTTTGATGTTATTGATAATACTTGTCCTGGATAAATTAAATTAGGATTTTTCAATTGGTTTATTTTAACTAATTCTTTCCATTGGACATTGTGTGTTTCTGCAATTTTCCATAAAACATCTCCTGATTTAACAGTATAAGCTTCATCTGCAAAGGAAGTACTAAATGATGACAAAATTATAATTACTGTACTAAATAAACTTAATATTTTTTTTAACATATCTTATCCTCCCGCTATGTATACAAAATATTCTTGTTGATATGTAAATATTTTTTGTTAAGAAAATATTGTTGTTAATGTATTATTTAAACTTTCTAATGCTAACCTAAACTAGTATCGATATAATTAATAAGCAATATATTTTTCACATAAAATGGTCAGCATAACTACATTATACAATAGGTTTTAAAAAAAACAAGTGGGATATTATTTTTTAGTACATATAATAGTTTAGTTATTGTTATTAGTGATTTTTTTAATGGTTTACTGTATAATATTTTTTATATTTTTAAAATTTAACATACAATAATTTTATACTAAGTTTAAAATATAGGGGAGATTGAAATATGAAGATAATATTACAAGTAAGTATCTGTATAATACTAGTTCTATTAACAGGATGTAGTGACATTAAAGCTATAATCAAAGAAAATTTAGAATTAATAGAATTCGTTGATACCGATTCGGTTTGTACAAGTTTAGAGCAAGTTGAAGACCATATAAGGATTGCAATAAAAAATCTAGAGGATGAAGTGAACTTCACTTATAAAGGGGACAGTTCTGATATACTCGAAAGTGTTGGCGAAACGATAAAAAAGGTGATTGATGAAAATGGAGAATATACAGTATTAGTAAATAATTATGAAACTGAAGCAACTAGTTATTCTTATAAATCAAAGGTGAAGATATCATTTAAATATAATTTAACTAAAGAAGAATATTCTAAGGTGAAAGATCGTGTAAATTTAATTATATCTGAAATAACTAATTCTACGATGGGTGACTTTGAAAGAGAAAAAGCTATAAATGATTGGATTGTAACTAACGTAGAGTACGATAAAACCAATGAAAAAACAAATTCATATACAGCATTGTTTGAAGGTAAGACTGTTTGTTCAGGATATGCTCATTTAGTGAAGTTAATGTTAGATAATGTAGGTATACAAAATGAATTAGTAACTGGAGGGAATCATGCTTGGAATATGGTTTGTGTAGACGGTGAATGGTATCATTTAGATACAACTTGGAATGATCCTTCATATATAAATATATCTGATAAAATACATGAAGTAAGTTATGAATATTTTAATGTTACAGACGAGTTTATAAGTAAATCTCATTCTTGGGATAGAACACTTTATCCTGTAGCTAATACAAAATATGAAGGAATTAGAAAAAAAACAATGTTATCATTAGCGGATATAAGGATAGATGGAGTATCACTATATAATTTTGATTCAAATATACACAAATATTATCTAAATAGAAATGAAGTACAGGGAAAATCTATAGAATTTATACCAAGAAGTAGTGGTACAAAATTGAAATTAAACAAGTTTTCAAATAGATGGGAGATTGAGATTAAATCAGAAGAATATGAAGATACAATCAATTATATACTTTATTTTAATTAAAATTAAGTAGTGAGTTTACAAGAGATAATAACTAGGAATGTACGGAATTTTAAATAATATAATTTTTTAGAGTGGGGATTTATGAAATATATAATGACTGATAATTCAAAAGAATAAGATACTAGTATAATAGTAACAACAAAGTAATAAAAATAGAATTTCTTATTAAATGAAGAAATTCTATTTTTATTATTATGATTTTATAAATTCTTTATTTGTTTTCATATAAATGTAGTGAGTTTACCCTGCGAATGCTCCAACAATTCCACCTAAAAGGGCAATTACACCACCACCAAAAGCTAAAACACCTACAACTATATAGAATGCAAAAGTTATTTTATCTCCAAGTAATTTTCTCATACGTATAGCTTTTCTGCTTTCCCAGAAAAAATTAGGTTTTTTAATAATACAGATAATTGAAAATAAACCAATTAATATAAAAATTATTCCTCCGATTATTCCTTGATGTGCCATTTTTTAATACCTCCTTATTTTTGACAAGCAATAATGATTATAACATATATTTGCATATTATTACAAAAATACCAAAAAAATTCAAAAAATTAAGTTATTTGCAAAACAATAGTTGAAATAATTAAAAATAATTCTTTATAAAAGTTATAAATAAGATTAGGGTTTAAAAAAAATAGATAGTTAGAGTGTATGATATAATTTTTAATAAAAATGAATATTTGAAAATATGGGAGGTATATTTATGAATGATATTATTAAGAATATAAAAGAAAGAAGAAGTACTAGAAAGTTTAAAGAAGAACAGATAAAGGATGAAGAGTTACAAGTTATCATAGAAGCGGGAATATATGCTCCTAGTGCACATAATCAACAGCCATGGCACTTTACCGTAATCCAAAATAAAGATATAATATCTGAAATAAATAAAGAATCTAAAAAAGTAATGAAAGATTGTAATGATAGATGGATAACTAAAATAGGTAATAACGATAAGTTTGACATACATTATAATGCGCCAACTGTAATATTGGTATCTGGTAAAAAGGATTGTTATAGTCCACTTGTAGATTCATCAGCTGCAATTCAAAACATGCTATTAGCGGCAGAAAGTATAGGGATTGGATCTTGTTGGATAGGTCTTAGTAAATTCTGTTTATCACAAGAAGATAAAGTTGAAAAACTTAATATTCCTAATGGCTATGAACCACACTATACAATAGCTTTAGGATATAAAGCTTTAGATAAAAATCAAAATGCACCAAAAAGAAATAAAGATGTAGTCACTTACATAAGATAAGAAAAAAGTTTTAGATAGATTTCATATCAAAATGATAAAAAGTATAAGCTTTAGAAAATTTATACATTTAAATTAAAGCTATTAAACTGTAGTTTATACAGTTTAATAGCTTTTTTTGATGTAAAAACAAAAAACATCTTGCATTATCAAATTGATAATGTTAGAATGAGATTATCAATTTGATAAAGCGAAACTTAATTCAGATGGAGATTTTACTCCAACTGAGTTTTTAGTTGAGCTAATCCAGAAGCTGTTAAGTTCTTATCTTAAGCTTTAAGAGGATGGAGTCTTAGAACTTTTAGCTTTCGGATAAAAGCATAATTTTAAAGGAGGATTCAAAATGAAATTTAACAAAAAAGGAATCACATTAGCATTAACAATAGTTATTCTATTAGTAGGGGTTGTAGGGTGCTCATCAAAAACTGTAAATAAAACAGATAAAAATGTAATAAAAATTGGAACATCTGGAGGATATCACCCCTATACATTTAAAAATGATAAAGGAGAATTAGATGGTTTTGAAATAGATGTATGGAATGAAATCGGTAATAGAATAGGATATGAAGTAGAATATGTAACATCTGAATTTAGTGGATTATTTGGAATGATTGATATTAAAAAAATTGATACAATAGCAAATCAAATAACTATAACAGAGCAAAGAAAAGAAAAATATATATTCCCAACACCGTATGTATATAGTGGAGCACAATTAATAGTTAAAAAAGGAAATGAAGATGTTAAATCACTAGAAGATTTAAAAGGTAAAAAAGTAGGTGTGAGTCTTGGATCTAATTATGAACAAATTATAAGAGAGTTTGATGTAAATAATGAGATTGAAGTCGTTACTTATGAAGACTTTTTAGGTTCACTTCAAGATGTAGCACTTGGAAGAATAGATGCAGTTTTAAATGATAAGTTAGCAGCTATGACTAATGTTCAAGAATCAGGACTGGATATTCAATTAGGTGGAGAACCTATAAGTAAAATAGAGAATGCATTCCCATTTGTTAATAATGAACAAAATAAAGAATTAGTAGAGAAAGTAGGCAAAGCAGTTGAAGATATGAGAAATGATGGAACTTTAGAAAAAATATCTAAAAAATGGTTTGAAATAGACATTACTAAAGAATAGAAGATGGTGGATTAAATGAATATTAATTTTTCTGTAGAGTATTTTATAGGTAGGTTTCCGGAATTTATTAAATTTTTACCCATTACATTGAGCTTGGCATTAATATCGATAGCTATTGGGTTAGCAATAGGAACTAGTATAGCTTTAATCAGAACGTATAAAATAAAAATACTGTATCCTTTATCTAAGATATATGTTTCTTTTTTTAGAGGAACGCCATTACTTGTACAATTATTTATATTTTATTATGGACTTCCACAAATTATTCCTGAATTAGGAGGAGTAAATGCATATACAGCAGCCTTTTTAACTTTGAGTGTTAATAGTTCAGCTTATATGTCAGAAATTATTAGAGCAGCTATTAATTCTGTAGATAAAGGACAGATGGAAGCAGCTTTGTCAGTTGGAATGACATATTTTCAAGGAATGACAAAAATAGTTCTTCCACAAGCTGCAAGAATTGCAATACCATCTTTAGGAAATACATTTATAAGTCTTATGAAGGAAACTTCATTAGCCTTTGTATTGGGAGTTTCTGAAATGCTTGCGGCAGCTAAGATGGGTTCGGCAGCAAGTTATAGATTTTTTGAAAATTACTTAGCTGTAGGAATAATATATTGGATAATTACTATTTTATTTACTTATATTATAGATAAACTAGAAAGAAATATGTCTAAGGCATATTAGGAGTGAAGAAATGATAGATATAAAAAAAATTCATAAAAAATTTGATAATACACATGTTTTAAAAGGTATAGATTTAAATGTTAAAAAAGGAGAAGTTGTAGTTATTATAGGACCTTCTGGATCGGGTAAATCAACATTTTTAAGATGTATAAATTATTTAGAAAAACCAGAGAGTGGAATAATAAATATTGATGATATAACTATAGATACAGTTAATCCATCTAAAAAAGATATAAATAATTTAAGAAAATCAACTGCAATGGTTTTTCAAAACTACAATTTATTTAAAAATAAAACAGCTCTTGAAAATATTACTCAGTCTTTAATAGTAAATAAGGGTATGAGTAAAGAAGATGCATATTCTTTAGGAACGGACATATTAAATCAAGTTGGACTTTCTGATAAAATGAATAACTATCCATCTACATTGTCAGGAGGTCAGCAACAAAGAGTTGGTATTGCTAGAGCCATGGCATTAAATCCGAAAGTTATATTATTTGATGAACCAACATCAGCACTTGATCCTGAACTTGTGGGAGAAGTACTAAATGTTATTAGAAATTTAGCCCAAAAAGATATGACTATGATTATAGTTACTCATGAAATGGGATTTGCAAAAGAAGTTGCAAATAGAGTTATATTTATGGATAACGGAAATATAATAGAAGAAGGAAGTCCTAATGAAATGTTTAATAATCCAAAACATGAAAGAACTAAAAGATTTTTAAAACAGATAATAAATAAGTAACTATAATAACGGAGCTGTGTTGATTTAGAAATTAATTTCTAAATCAACACAGCTCTTTTTTGCTAAGCATCGTATGCATCTAATGCAATTGGTAACGCTTGAATAACTATGTTTCCTACAGCTGGTAAACCAACTAAAACTGTACTTATAATTTCTTCACGTGTAGCACCTAATTCCCTTGCATGCTTAACATGAAAAGACAATCCACTTTCTAATCTAGTTGCGGCTAAAACTGCTATATATGCAAGTTCTTCAGTTTTTGAATCTAGAGAACTAGATGAATCTAATTTTTTAACAACCTCCATCCAAGCTTTTGAATGCTGAGGTGCTTCTTTCATAAAAGTTAAGAAAGCATTGCTAACTTTAGTTTGTTCACTCATATTCTTACCTCCAAAATTATTTTATTAAGTCTTAACTCTTATACAATTCACCAAAAGAAATATAAATACCTCCCTTATATTACATGTGTATACAAATATGTAATATGGAGTATTTATATGATAAAATATACATTATATGAGAAATTTATTATTAATTTCATTATTTCTGATACTGTTTTGTACGTCTGTAATATATACAAATGATATTAATGATGTAGCACTTTATTTATGAAAGGAGAAGATTAAAATGGATGAAAATTTTAGATTATCAGAGTTATTTTTAAATGTAGAGGAAGAGGAAAAAGAAACTTGGAATATAGATAATGATAGTAAAGCAGATTGGGCATTAGATAAAATAAAAGAAATAAGAGAAGAATATGAAAGATTTGAAAGAGTAGCATTAAATAAGATAAAGGATATACAATCAGCTTTAGAAAAAGAAAGAAGATGGAAAATGAAACGAGCTTCTTTGAATCTAAATTGAGAGAATATATTGACACTGTAAAAATGAAAGATACTAAAACTCAAAAAACATATTCTCTACCTACAGGAAATATAATAATTAAAAAAGATAAATATGATTTTAAAATTGATAAAGAAAAAATACTTGAAAGTATAAAATCACTTGAAGGGTATGAAGAATATATAAAAGTAAAAGAAGATTTAGCGTGGGGAGACTTAAAGAAAAATTTAATTATAGATAATAATAATATAATAAATAAAATTACTGGAGAAGTAATTGAAGTCGAAGGATTAAATGTAGAAATAAAACCTGGAAAATTTGAAATTAAATTTTAAAATGGGGGGATTGTTTGCATAAAGAATATAAAATTTCTGATAAAAAGAAAAAAATCATATTGTTTTTACTGTCGCTTATAATAATAGTAACTATGATTGTTACTATAAAGGATATATATTTGTTTTATAAAAATTCTATTGTGAAAATTGGAGAATCTTCAATAGGATATTCAGCATATGATAGTTCGCAAGGATTTAGTGTATGGTATTTATTTTATGCAGTGATATTTATATTATTTGTCTATGAGAGTACAATTAAAAATACACGTATGATCATTGACGATTATGGGATTAAGATATATTCATTACACAGAAAAAGTTCTGATATAGCAATTGAGTGGGAAAATGTTAAATCTTTTCAAATTGGAGAAGTATACATGGGAACACAGTTTACTAAATATGGTATGAAAATAAGGTATTTAAATAATGCTTCTTCAAATGAGGATAAGGTATATGTATCTATAAGAAGTTTTGAAAAATATAATCAGTTTTTAAAAGATATAGAAAAAATAGCAGATGAAAAAAATGTAAAGTTATTATTCATGAATGATTGATATAATGAAAAAATATGTTTGAACAAGAAAAAACTAGGTATATATAATAAGTTCTATATTAAGTATATTTTGAAACCCATAATCAAAATATTTTTAAAATCCTCATGAAACTAGGTTTGAATTTTCAAACCTAGTTTTTATTTTGTATAAAATACTATTAATATATTTAGAAATATAGTTTTAATGACACTAAAAATTGCCATTCTACAAAAAAACGACAAATGTATGATATAATTTTTAAAGAAAAGGAGGTATGTACATGAAGAGAAATATTTTAACTTTAGCTTTAAGTGTTTTAGTATTCTCAGTTAGTTTATTTAATGTTTTGGCAGCACCTAGTGATTGGGCTAAAGATGAAATTGAAAAAGCAAAATCGGAAAATTTACTTACTGATAATAGGTATGAAAATAGATACCAAAGTAATATGAATAGAGTTGAATTTGTGGAGCTTGCCGTGAATTTGTATGAGTCTATTAACAATCGAAAAATAGAGCTTGAATTGAAGGACATGAATGTTTTTATAGACACTAAAGATCAATATGCTCTAAAAGCAAAGAAGGTAGGAATAATAAATGGAGTATCAGAAAATGAATTTGCACCTAAGGATAAACTTACTCGTGAACAATTCTGTACAATGATCTACAGAATAACTGAGAATAATGAAAATCCTAATTCAATATATAGCTTCAGTCAACAATATGAAGATGAGAAAGACATATCTAATTGGGCTTTTGAATCTGTAAAAGCTATGAACCACTACAAAATTATGAATGGATATAACAATTACTTATATCCTAAAGATAATGTTAGTATAGAGGAAGCTATAGCACTTACTGTTAGATGTAATGATAAATTTAATACAAGTACTCAAAATAATACTAAAGATACTGTAAATACTGGTGAGGGATATATATATATAAATCAAAAGAATATAAATATAGGTGATATCAAAAATAGTGTTATTGAAAAGTTTGGTCAACCAAATGATACACTACAATCTTTAAACCGTGGGGAGTGGTATGTCTACTTTAACCAAGATTATTCAAATCATTTTCAAATAGAAATTGTAGATGGCAGTGTATATTCAATACTTTCTAATTCAAATAACTTTGAAGCATTTGAAGGGTATAAAATAGGGATCATAAGTAGTGATGTAAATAGTGATAAGGTTGACGAATACAATCAAAAGACTAAAGTTACTGTCCAGTTTTTATACGATAAAAATAATTCTAATAAGTTGGATACTATATATATAACTAAAGGATCAACTAAAATGATGACTTTGGATTCTAAATATATATATTCTCAAGAAAAACAAAACTTTTACTTAGTTAATGCTTTAAGAAGTAGATATAATCTCTCGCCTTTAAAGTACAATGATAATGTAGCAACTGTTGCAAGAAATCATAGTGCGGATATGGGTATTAATAAATATTTTAATCATGTGAACTTAAATGGAGAAGATCCAGGAAAGAGACTTATTAATAACAATCTTATTTGGAAAACGTATGGAGAAAATATAGCAGCAGGTCAATCAGATAATATAGCTGCATATTTTGGATGGGTTAATTCTTCGGGTCATAGAAATAATATGTTAAATGCTAAATGTCAAGAAATAGGAGTGGGTATTAACTATAATATTAATTCTCCTTATAGAGTTTATTATACTCAATTATTCTATACATCTAGATAGGTTATGTAACCTGTCTTTTTTTTGGTATAATAGTTTATCTGAAAATTAAGGGGTGGTGAATTTGTATTTTGTATATTTAAAATCTCCAATGGGTGTATTAAAAATTGTAAGTAATGAAGAGTCGATTTTAGAAATTATTCATGTTAAAGAAGAAGAACAAAGTTCTGATTGTATTCCTCAAATTTTAAAAGATGCTATAATTCAGTTAAATGAGTACTTTGAAGGAAAAAGAAAAGAATTTGATTTGAAAATAGATTTAAAAGGAACTGACTTTCAAAAGAAAGTTTGGGACGAACTTACAAATATAGGATACGGAGAAACAAAAAGTTATAAGGATGTAGCTATTAAAATTGGGAATGAAAAAGCAGTAAGAGCAGTAGGAATGACAAATTCAAAAAATCCTATAAGTATAGTAGTACCATGTCATAGGGTTATAGGTTCAAATAAGAAGTTGACAGGCTATGCAGGTGGACTTGATAGGAAAAAGTGGTTGTTAGACCATGAGAAAGAGAATAAATAAAACAGTTGGATAATCCAACTGTTTTATTTAGGAGAAATTTATTTATTTGTAAATGCCAATTCTTTACTTAAATTTTCAGGTACATTTTCAACTAATATGTGATCATCTTCAGGTAATACATCTTCTGCTTTGTTTATCATATAAACAGAGAACAAAACGAGAATACCACCTATGATTTGATTAAGAGTTATAATTTCATGAAGCATTCTAAAGCTTGCTAAAACTCCTACTACTGGTATTAGGTTTAAATAAATCGATGCGTTTGAAACTCCAAGATGAGACATAGAAAAAATGTATAAGGTATAGGCTAACGCAGAACACAATATCCCTAAAAATAAAAGATGCATTATTATTGATGCATTAAAACTTTTAAAATCAATTTTTTCAAATAAAGAAAATGGTATTAAAAATATTACTCCAAAAATACTTTGGTAATAAAGTATAGTTATTTGTGAATATTTTTCAAACAAAGGTTTTATAATTATACAGTATAATATCCATGAAATCACTGTTGCAAACATCATAAAATATCCTAGGTAGCTTGATGAGGATGAATTTTGATTCACTCCAGTTAATATAAATACTCCTATGAATGACAATGAAACATATACTATTTTTTTTCTTGTGAGTTTGATTTTATATACTAACGATTCTGCTAAAAGAGAAAATACAGGTATTGCTCCAAGTATAATAGAGGCTTGAGATGCTGGAATTAGTTTTATTCCTGTATTTTGAAAATAATAATAAAGTGATATTCCTAAAAGTCCCGCTAACATTATTTTAGGCAAATCCTGTTTTTCTATTTTAGAAGAATCTTTTTTTATAATTCTAAAGAATAATAGAGTCAAAATGGCTATACTAAACCTCAGTATAGCAAGAGATACAGGTGGAATTGCAATTACAGTCACTTTTATACTCAAAAAAGATATACCCCAAAGTACAGCACACGTTATAGCTCCTAGTATTGCCATTAACCTCTTCTTGTCCAACTTATTCACTCCCTTAGATAAATTTTTATCAATTATATTATACTATCAATTTACAATGAAGGGAATATAAAAAGGGATTAAAGGTGTTTTAAAATGAAGAAATAGTCAATAGGTTAAAAAGACAGTAGTTATTCAAGGATATAATATGGTAATATACATATAACCACAAGTCAAAATTCGGAGTGATTATATGGAAATTAGCAGAAAAATTTTAATTACAAATAAAAAAGGCATTCATGCAAGAACTGCTGCGATGATAGTATCGTTTATAAGTAGGCTTAAAATAAACTATAATGTAAAACTGTATATACAAAATAAATCGAATATAAAAATGCCAATTTCTAGTATGTTATCTTTGACTTCCCTTAAAATAAAACAGGGAGACACTATATGTATAACTTGTATTGGAGATAAGTGTGATGAGGTTTTACATAAAGTAGAAAAATATATATCAGGTGAAATAGATCAAAAAATCAATGATATAGAAGAGTTTGACAAGGTATTAGAGGAAAATACTATAAATATAAATACAGAATTAGAATCTATAAAAGAGATAAAAGATAAATTTGGAAGTATACTCAATCATATAAATGATGGAATATGTTTAATGGACAGCCGAGGGATTATAACTTATGTCAATACAGTTTATAAAATTATATTCGATATAAAAAGTCAAAATATAATAGGGAAAAATGCTAAGGATATTTATCCTAAAAGGCCTAGTGTGCAAGCTCTTTATCAAAAGAGCAATATATTAAATTCTTTAATGATTGAAAGTAACGGTAAGAAGATAATATCTAATTCAAACTGCATATTTGTAAACAATGTGTTTGAGGGTGTACTGACAACTTATAAGGATATTACAGATTTAAAGGATATGATGTATAGTTTAGATAAGGCAAATCAAAAGATTGAGTATTATGAACAGGAGCTTAAAAAGAAGAATAAGGTTCATGAGGCTTTTGACTTTATAATAGGGAGGAGTTCTTCTCTTCAGGATGCAATAGCTATGGCCTCAAAAGCTGCCAAAACATCCGCAACAGTAGTAATAAGAGGAGAAAGTGGAACTGGAAAAGAACTTGTTGCAAAGGCAATACACGAGGCAAGTAAAAGAAATGATGGACCATTTATAAAGGTAAATTGTGCATCGATACCAGAAAATCTTCTTGAAAGTGAACTGTTTGGGTATGAAAAAGGAGCTTTTACAGGGGCTATTAAAAGAAAAATAGGTAAATTTGAACTTGCTAACAATGGAACTTTATTTTTGGATGAAATAGGAGAGATAAACTATAATCTGCAATCAAAACTATTAAGAGCTATACAAGAAAGGGAAATAGATAGAATAGGTGGAAATGAGACTGTAAAAATAGATATAAGAATAATAACAGCAACTCATAGAAATCTAGAACAGATGATAATGGACAATGAATTTAGAGAAGACTTATACTATAGATTAAATGTAATACCTATAATGCTTCCTCCTCTTAGGAATAGAAAAGGGGATATACCTTTACTAGTTGAGCACTTTATACAAAAAATATGTCAGAGTGAAGACATAAACATAAAGACAATATCAAGTGAAGCACTTAAATACTTACAAGAATACACATGGCCTGGAAATATACGAGAAATTGAAAATATAATAATGAGAGTTATTACATTAAGTGATGAAGACCAAATAGAAATTGATGTTTTTCCAAATTTTATAAAATCAGTATTTAATACCCAAAATGCAAATTTAATAAATTTAAAAAACGGAGATATGGCAAGTATGGAGGAATACGACAAGGAGATTGTAAAACTTGCACTTGAAAAGCATAAAACATTCAACAAAGCAGCTAAAGCTTTGGGTATAACACATAGAACAGTATCTTTGAAAGCTAAGAAATATGATTTGTAACCTTTGATAAATTTTATCAAGGCTTGATAAAATTTATCAATTCTTAGGTTCCCAAGGATCTATTATTTATTATCAAATGCTATTTTTCTTAATATTATATATAGATTAGACCGTATGTAAAATTCGTTGAATGCTATCATATTGCTAATGTTTATATGATTTTCTTAGATATAAAAGAAAAGACTTGCTTATAAGCAAGTCTTTTTGGCATAAAAATTGCTTTGAACTAATAGATATGAAACTATATTTTATAGGAGGATTATTATGGTAAAGCAAAGTATAGTAGTTAAAGAAAACAATGGATTACATGCAAGACCAGCAGGAGCGGTTGTTAAGGTTGCAGGTGAATTTGAAAGTTTAATAAATATAGTATATAAGCAAAAAAACGCTAATGCAAAAAGTATAATGGGAGTTATGGCTTTAGGCGTTAGAGAAGGTGAAGAAATAACTATTGAAGCTAATGGAGTAGATGAAAAAGATGCATTGAATCGTATGATTGAATTAGTAAAATTGAATTTTGAAGTTTAAATAATATTAAATTTAAGGGGGAATTAATATGAAGAAAATTATCAATTCTACTGAAGCAATAGTTAATGAAATGTTGGAAGGTATAGTAAAGGCTCATCCACAACATGTAAAAAGAGTAGAAGGAACAAGTGTATTAAAAAGAGTGAATTCACCTATACAAGGAAAAGTAGCATTAATAAGTGGCGGAGGAAGTGGACATGAACCATCACATGCAGGATTTGTAGGAAAAGGTATGCTTGATGCAGCAGTAGCTGGAGAAGTATTTACATCACCAACTCCAGATCAAGTACTGGAAGCAATAAAAGCTGTAGGATCTGATGAAGGAGTTTTATTAGTTATCAAAAACTATTCAGGAGATGTGATGAACTTTGAAATGGCAGCAGAAATGGCTGAAATGGAAGGTTTGAAAGTTGATAAGGTAATAGTTAATGATGACGTTGCAGTTGAAAACAGTACATATACAACTGGAAGAAGAGGTGTAGCAGGTACTATATTCGTTCATAAAATAGCAGGTGCAGCAGCGGAAGAAGGAAAATCTTTAGAAGAAGTACAAAAAATAGCTCAAAAAGTAGTAAATAATACAAGAACTATGGGAATGAGCTTAGAAGCTTGTACTGTTCCAGCAGTTGGCAAGCCAAGCTTTACATTAGCAGAAGATGAAATAGAAATGGGACTTGGTATTCATGGAGAGCCTGGAACTCATAGAGAGAAAATATCGAGTGCAGATGAATTAACAGAATATATTCTTGGAAAAATACTTGAGGATATGCCAATTGAAAAAGGAGACGAAGTAGGAGTAATAGTTAATGGATTAGGAGCAACTCCTTTAATGGAACTGTATATAGTAAATAGAAAACTACACTCATTATTAGAAGGAAAAGAAATAAAAATCGATAAAACTGTAATTGGAAACTATATGACTTCTCTCGAAATGGCAGGATTCTCAATAAGTATAATTAAGTTAGATGAAGAGCTTAAGAGATTATTAAATGCAGAAGCTAACACACCAGCATTCAAAGAAATATAGGTAAAAAGGAGAACGTGAAATGATAGATAAGACAATGTTTTTAGAAATAATCAATAAAATAGCTGATAACATTATAGTAAATAAAGATTTACTAAATGAGCTTGATATGGCAATTGGAGATTCAGATCATGGATCTAATATGGCTAGAGGATTTACTGAAGTTAAGAAAAAAGTAGAAACAGTTAAAGATTCAGATTATCAAACTATATTAAAGAATATAGCTATGACATTGATATCAACAGTAGGTGGAGCATCAGGACCACTTTATGGAACAGCATTTTTGAAGGCATCTTCTGTTGTAGAAGGTAAAGAAGTACTTGAATCTAGTGATTTAATAAAAATTTATGAAGTAGTTATAGATGGAATAAAGCAAAGAGGTAAGTCTTATAAGGGAGATAAGACTATGCTTGATTGTATAATTCCAGCTTATGAAGCTTTTAAATTATCAGTTGAAGCTGGAGAAGACTTAAAAGAATCTTGTAAAAAAGCTGAAGAAGCTGCACTTGATGGTGTTGAATATACAAAAACTATAAAGGCGTTAAAAGGAAGGGCTAGTTTTTTAGGTGATAGAAGTATAGGACATCAAGATCCAGGAGCAACTTCAAGCCATATAATTATAAAAACAATATTAGATGTAGTTAATAGTTAGGGAGGATATATAATGGTAGGAATTGTAGTTGTATCTCATAGTAAAAATTTAGCACAAGAAATAATCAACTTTAGCATGCAAATGGCACAATCAGATATAAAAGTGATTAATGCTGGTGGAACGGATGATGGAAGATTTGGAACTGATGCTACGAAAATAATAGACTCAATACAACAGGCAGATGATAAAGAAGGAGTGTTAATACTGGTTGATCTTGGAAGTGCCATCATGAGTGCAGAAATGGCAATAGATTTCTTAGATGAAGATTTAAGAGAGAGAGTATTAATAGCAGATGCACCTATAGTTGAAGGTTGCATATCAGCTGTTAGCCAAGCATCAATAGGAGCATCACTTGAAGAAGTTAAAAATGCTGCTGAACAAGCACGTAATTATTCTAAAAAATAAATAAATTGTATGGTTTTTAAATTGTGTATAGCATTGATTAAATAATTAAATTTGTAACTCTTTATATAAAAAATCATAATTTATAAAGAAAAGACTTTTTATAATGAATAGGAAATTATATTCCTATCTAAATTGTGTATAAGTATAATTTTCGTTACGAATTTCAAAAAAGTCTACATTTAAAATCTTTAAAAGAAAGACTTTTTTATAAAAGGAGCCAATAAGACTATGTATTATAATCAATACTATAAACCTTATAAACCACATAAGCCACACAAGCCTCATAAACCTCATCATCCAAAGCATGGAGGAGGGAAAAAACATAAAAGATACGAAGAATGTATACAAAAGTGCTATTACAAGCATAGAAATAATCCTAAAAAATATATGAATTGCCTCTATAGATGTATGATGGAATACGGATATAGATGAGGAGATGAATAAAGTATCTACGGAGTAGATAATAAAAAAGGGATTCTATTTAGAATCCCTTTTGTTGTTATGCTTCTTCAAATTGATCTACATTGTTTGCAAGCTTTATTATAAGAAGGCGTATATTTTCGACACCGTAAGTATCATTTTCTAGCCAGTAATTAGGAGAATCTATAATATTGCAATATTCAAGATAGATAATGCCATCTTTAAAGGTACTCTTATTGGTATACTTTATTATCAATTCTTCAAAATAATCTATTTCATATGAAGAATTATTTATCCAGTAGGATGGAGAGTTTATTACACCATACTCATTAAGAATATAAACAGAATCTGCAAATTCAAAATAATCGATATTATCGGCAAGCTTTATAATAAAGAGTTGAATATTTTCAACACTGTAAGTATAGTTATCTAGCCAATAATTAGGTGAATCTATAATATTACATTGAGAAAGATAAACAATGGCTTTATCAAAATTATCTTTGCTAGAATAGTTAAGTACTAACTCCTCAAAATATTGTATTTCATAAGAATGACTATCTATCCAGTAAGATGGAGTATTTATAAAACCATAATCATAAAGTTTATTAACCGCATGTATATACTCTGTTTTGTTTTCATAGGGATGGTTTAAATATTTACAAAAAGCTTTTATAACTTGTTCAGCGTACATTTTCCAATTTTTAAGTATCTGTTCTCTATCATGTTGATTGTCGATAAAGCAATATTCAATTATATTAGTTATACAATAACCTGTATTTCTATGCATGAAATAATAATCTTGGCCCGGATATTGAGTACTTTCTTTTGAATAAACTTTTCTAGGATACAGTCCTACCTCTACTAATTTATTGAATATTTCATAAGCTAATTTTCCATCATTATGTATAGAATGAATAACCTCACATCCTTTTCCTCCACCGGCATTTATATGATTGCTTATGCAATAAACTGATTTAGAGTTTCTAACTACTTCAGTTCTCTTGTCTGGATTAAGGTATATATCACAGTGTCTAGTGATAACAGTACTTATTCCAAGTTCTTCAAATCTTTTAAGTTGATATAGGCTTATATCAAGCACAATATTTTTTTCGTAAATATCTTGATAAGAACAACCAGTGTCAACATCTCCATGACCGGGGTCTATAATTATTAACGGATCACTCATTTTAATCACCTCGTTAGATAAGTTTATTTAATATATGTATATGTTTTGAATTGTAAATATAGTTTACTTAAACTTGGTAAAGAAATAACGAAATCGATAAAAAACTAAAAAACCTGCAAAAAAGTATAAAGTTGTTACTAAAAACTAATCATGATTAGAAACATAAAAAACTGTGCATTTTCAAATGGTAGATCTGTGTTTTTAGATAACAAAAATACATGATTTCTTTTGTGATAAAAAATATCAAAAAAACATCAAATTAAAAAAATAACAATGCTAGAAAAACGAAAAAAAAGGTGTTAAGATATGAATGTAAGAAAACAAAATTAAAAAAAGAGGTGTCAAATATGCAAAAAAGAGAGCTACTTTATAATGAAAGTAGAAACAAGTTTAGCTCAAAGATTAAAGGCTCAATAACAAGAATACAATCATCATGTTCTGAGCTTAGTGCATTTGAAAGTATAATGGTTTTAGCGTGTTATTCTGTGATATTTAGTATGATTAATATGATTTATTTGGCTAGTAGTTCTTCAAATAATTTCATTCACAATATATACATGAACTTAATTGGTAACTTTGAAATTGCAAGAGTTACAGGTTTAGCTAATTGGGCAAACATATTTGTGATTGGAGCAAAGGCTGTTTTTATTGAGAGTTTAATGTTAATGAGTTTTATAGCTTTTGCAAATGTATTATCTAATAAGACTATAGATTTTAAAAAATTAATAGTTTCTGTTAATATATCGTATGTTATACTTATTATGGTAAGCGCTTTGGCAATTGTGATATCGTCTATATCAATTGAAGCTAGCTTAGTTATTTTATTAGTTGCAAAGCTTACTCAGTATGTGTTGCTTTACAGTTATGTTAAGCAATTAACTGAATTATCTTTTCAAAAGCTTATTTATGCTTATCCATTAGTAATATTGTCAAGTGAGTTAATTTGTATACTTTATTTCAAAGAAAGTGTATATTCTTTTATTAGTTCATTATTATAGAGTTTAAAAGAGCTGTCTCAAAATAGAAAATAATTTCTATAGCGAGACAGCTTTTTTTATTTTAAGAATTTCATTTGATCTTTACGATGTTCTTGTTTTTCAATTACTCTTTCAACATCTTCTCCGTTCATGTGGTCTTGACTATGAGATAGATATCCTTGAGTATAATGATAATTTTTTTCTAGATTTTCAAGTTCATTATCGCTCTCATGTTTTCCATATGTTATTATATTTTTTAAATTTTCTATTTGGTGTTCTCTTTCTCGCTGAATTTCTTTAGAATGGTCAATTTGTTCAGGAGAAGAAATATCAGAATGCTGTTCAAGATGACGCTCTGTTCTTGTATGCTTTTCAACTAAATCTATAAGCTCATCTATTCTGCGAGCATTTTCTAAACCTAAATGTTCGCTTTTATTTGTATTTACATTATGATCTTTTTCTATTTGTTTCATTATAAAACCTCCTTAAATTGAATGTACTATTATTTTTTCATATTTGTAAATTATAATACCTTATAAACATTTCCAACTAAAAAATTACATATTTTTTGATATATAATGATTTTTTATTTGAAGTTATAAGACATAGATAAAGCTAATAATAAGTTTGGGTTATGTTCTGTTAGAACAAATAAAGATGGTATTCTTAAAACTATAAATTATGGAGAAATAATAGCCTATCATATAGAAAAAAACATTTTTTATATGGTATGAGTAGGTATATGAAACTTCAAAGAAGATCAAAGAAAAATATACAGAACTAAACATAATTCTTGTAACTAATGGACATATATACAAAAAACCTCCATTAAAGATTTTAGCGTATTTATACGATATGAATATAGACTTAAAATCTTGCCGTTAAGTTCTTATCTCCAGACTTAAGAGGATGGAGTTTTAGAACTTTTAGCTTTCTGACAAATGCAAAACAATTTATATAAAATAAAGGACTATGGTGAAAAAAAGAGAATTCATCTACAGCACGTAACTTTTAGAGGGAGGACTTCTTTATATGAAAGAAAAAAAGATAGAGAATAATTTTTCTTTAAAAATTATTCTCTATATATCCAGTATTGTGTTTATTATTTTTATAGTTGTATACGGTATAATGATGGAGCAAATACAAAAATATCAGGAAGCAGAAATGAATAATTTCGCAACGATTATACGAAAATCTATGAACAATATTTATCTTACAGATAAAAAATTGGAAAATAGTATGGATGAAAAGCTATATTTCATATGTGAAAGCATATACAATAAAATACAAGAAAAATCAATTGAAAGTATAGATGATATGATGTTACAGCAACTTAAAAATGATTATGATTTATATGGGATATCAATTTTTGCTAAGAATAATGAAAACATCTCCATTGCTAAATCTACAGTAGTCGAAGAAATAGGAACATCAACCAAAGATTGGGGTTATTGGAATGATGCACTAATAGAATTGTTTGAAGGAAAAGAGGTTAGTGTTAAAAAGGGTTATGGAAAAGATGGATTTTGGGTAGGACCTAGAACACTTTCTTATGTTACTGATGGATTTTTTAAATATGCTTACTACTATAATGAAAAGAATGATTATATTATAAACCCATTTATATTAGAAAATGAAGTGAATGAATCAACTTATAGAAAAGGATTAGATGAAATCTTATTGGAAATAAAAAATACTGTAAGCTTTATAGATGAGATTGCAGTAATAGATGGGGAAGCTTGGTTAGATTATAGAAGCAAAGATTTTAAATCTGGAGGGGACCCTGTAGTATTGTATGGTAACATGGAAAATAAAGTATTTGCCTATACGAATAAAAAAGTTGAAGACATTATCTATTCACAGGATAAAATTTATGAGGAATTAATTTATAAACAAAAAAAATATGCGATTACTTATATACCTATAGGGGATAAAAAAGTTGTTGTAATGATGATGAATAATAAAGATAAAATAAAATTGAGGAATAAAACATGGACTTTGTTTTTATTAATGGGAATCAGTAGTGTTATTGGTATATATATGGTTGCTAACTTTATGATAAAAAATTATAATAGGCTGTTAGAGATTGAAAAAGATCGATTAAAGGTTGCAGAACAATTTAAAAATACAATTTCTATGCTTCCAGATTTAATATATAGATGCAGTATGGATGCAAATGGGGATTTGTATTTAACTTACAATGAAGGTAAATTAGTAGAGGAAAATCAGTTTTTAAATTTAAATGGAAATTCAAAAAGAATAGAGGAAGTATACACAAAAGAAACAGTTAATGTTGTAAAAGAGAACTTGAAATCTGCTTTTAAACAAAAGCGAATTAGATTTGAAGTTATAATAGGCAGTAAAGTATTTGAAAATTTAGTTACACCAGTATACGATAGTGGTATTGATGAAGAAACAGGTATGGTAAAAGAGGTCATGGGACTTGCTACCGATGTTACAGAGCGAATTGAATCAGAAAAGAAGGCAAAATATATAGCGTATCATGATGATTTAACAGGATTGCCAAATAGATTTTTGCTACAAGAATATTTAGATGAAATGATTTATTGTGATGATAAGGAAAGACTAGCTGTATTTTTTATGGATTTAGATGGATTTAAATCAGTTAATGATACAGCAGGGCATGAAGTGGGAGATTTTCTTTTGAAAAGGTTAGGAGAACGAATTGAAAAAACTTTGAAGGATGGCCTGTTTGCAAGAATTGGTGGAGATGAATTTGCATATATTCATAGAGTTGATTCAGATAATGAAATCAAAGAAATAGCCAATAAATTCATTCGAATTATTAATGAACCTTTTATAATAGATACAAATTACTATGAAATAGGAGTAAGTATAGGAATCAGTATTTATCCAGAGGATGGAGATGATAGAAAAACCATTATTCATAAGGCTGATATGGCTATGTATGAAGTGAAAAAGAAAGGGAAAAATAATTTTAAAATTTATCATGAATAATTAAATAGTATTATATAAAGGGCATCTAGAGACTTTTCTTATAGGTGCTTTTTTATTTAATTTACTTTAAATATAAATAATATGTTTTGTATTGATAAATATATATTAAGGTGTTATAGTGTAAATACAGGTGTATATACACTTGCGCATGCTGAGAAGTGAAAAATTCATATAGAGGTGAATATAATGAATTCTATAGTTAATAAAATAAAAAAATTAAAGATAGAGAAAAATGCTATTATTTTGGCTCACTATTATCAGAGCTCAGAAATTCAAGATATAGCAGATTATGTTGGAGATTCTTATTATTTGAGTAAGATAGGTGTTGAGAGTGATGCTGATGTAATAGTTTTCTGTGGAGTTAAATTTATGGCTGAGAGTGCAAAAATATTATCTCCTAAGAAGACCGTTTTACTTCCTAATGAAGAAGCACTATGTGGGATGGCAGTTATGGCTAGACCTAATGAAATTGAAAAAATGAAGAAAGAACACCCAAATGCTAAGGTATTGTGCTATGTAAATTCAAGCACAGAAGTAAAGGCTATTTCGGATGTGTGCTGTACTTCATCAAGTGCTATGAATATATGCAGAAATGTTCAAAGTGATGAAATAATATTTGTTCCAGATAAAAATTTAGGATCATATATTCAAGAAAAAGTACCAGAAAAAAACATAATACTTTGGGATGGATTCTGTTGTATTCACAATAATATAAGACCGGAAGATGTTATAAAAGTGAAAGAAGAGTATGGACAAAACATAGAAGTTTTAGTTCATCCAGAATGTACAAAAAAAGTTAGGGAACTTGGTGATTTCGTAGGAAGTACGGGACAGATAATAGAATATGCGTCTAATAGTGATAAACAGGAATTTATAGTTGTTACTGATGTTGGCATATTACATGAACTTAGAAAAAGAAATCCTAATAAGAGATTTTATCCGTTAAATATGGTTTGTAAGAACATGAAAATCACAACTATACAAGATGTGTATAATTGTCTTGAAGGTTTATTGAATGAAATTTATATTGATGAAGAGGTAAGGATTAATGCTGAAAATGCTTTAAGAAAGATGCATGAATTAGGATAAGTAAATTCTTGGAGGTGTATAAAATGAAAGTTTATGCAGATGTACTTGTTGTGGGTACTGGTATTGCAGGCTTATACAGTGCACTTCACTTAAAAAATAATCTTAAGGTGGTAATGGTTACTAAGGAAAAGGTAGATGATTGTAACTCATATTTAGCTCAGGGTGGTATATCTACAGCAAGAGATAAATATGATATTGATAATTATGTACAGGATACTTTGAAAGCAGGTCAATATAAAAATAATGAAGAAGTAGTTAGAATTTTGGCAGAAGAATCTATTGATAATATCAATAATCTTATTAAATTAGGAGTTAAGTTTGACAGAGTAGATGGAGAACTTCAATATACTAGAGAAGCTGCTCATTGCAAAAACAGAATAGTTCATTGTAAGGACAGAACGGGTAAAGAAGTATTTAGTGTATTATTAAAAAGAGTTAAAGAGAAAAAAAATATAGAAATAATAGAAGAGAGCTGTTTAATTGATATTGTTGAGAAAAATAATACATGCTTTGGAGGAATAGTTGTAAAGGATAATGAAGTAATAAATATTTATTCTAAGATAACTATATTAGCTTGTGGTGGTATTGGAGGATTATTTAAAAATTCAACTAATGTAAAAACACTTACTGGTGATGGAATCTCTATAGCTTGTAAGCATAAAATCAATCTTAAGGATATAAATTATATACAATTTCATCCAACTTCTTTATATGAAAAAGGAGAAAATAGGAGGTTCCTTATTTCAGAAGCAGTCAGAGGCGAAGGCGCATATCTGTTAAACAACAGAGGTATGCGATTTGTTGATGAACTATTGCCAAGGGATGTAGTTTCAGAAGCTATTTTTATTGAAGAATCAAAATCGAATTCGGAATATGTTTTTCTAGATATAACTCATAAAAATAGTCAGTATATAGTCAATAGATTTCCAAGTATATATGAAGCTTGTATAAATAAGGGAATCGATATAACAAAGAATAGAATACCTGTTACTCCTGCCCAACATTATTTGATGGGTGGGATTACTGTAGACACGTATTCAAGAACATCAATGGATAGATTATTTGCTTGTGGGGAAGTTAGTTGTACAGGTGTTCATGGAGCAAATAGACTGGCAAGTAATTCACTTCAGGAAGCATTGGTGTTTTCTAGAAGAGCATCCATAATTATAAATAATGATATAGATAATATAGAACTTAATAAATTAGAATTTCATGAAAGATATAATTGTGTAAATGCAGTAAATATAAAACAAGAAAACGTCAAAATAGCATTAAATGAGCTTATTAAAGTGAGGGGAGACCTAAAAAATGAATTGGTTAATTGTTGATGAGAGTATCAAGAATGCATTAATAGAAGACAGCGTTTATGGAGATATTTCAACAAATTCAATATTAAGTGAATCTAGTTTATGTTCAGTAGAACTCATAGCAAAGGAAAATGGAGTTATTGCAGGATTAGATGTTTTTAAAAGAGTGTTTGATTTATTAGGAAATGTTCATGTTGAATTTAATATTAAAGACGGTGAAAAAGTTGAGAATAAGCAGAGAATAGGTATTATAAAAGGAAATACAATAAATGTGCTTACAGGAGAAAGAGTAGCTCTAAATTTTCTACAGAGAATGAGCGGTATAGCAACAATAACAAATAGAATGGTAGAAAAAATAGATGGAACCAAAGCAAAACTGTTAGATACAAGAAAGACAACTCCAAATCTAAGGATTTTTGAAAAGTATTCAGTTAAAGTTGGAGGAGGATGCAACCATAGATTTAGTTTATCAGATAGTGTCATGCTCAAGGATAACCATATACGAGCAGCTGGAGGCATAAAAAATGCTGTAAGACTTGCAAAAAAAAACACATCATTTGTTAGAAAAATTGAAGTTGAAGTTGAGAGTATAGAAGAAGTTAAAGAAGCTTTAGAAGTAGGGGCAGACATAATAATGTTAGATAATATGAGTATAGAAAATATGAAAGAAGCTGTTAGTATAATTAATGGAAAAGCTATAATAGAAGCTTCGGGTAATGTTTCAATAGATAAAATTAGAAGTATAGCAGAAACTGGAGTAGATTATATATCATGTGGTGCTCTTACGCATTCAGTTAAGGCATTAGATATAAGTATGAAGAATCTAATAATAAAAAATTAAGATTTAAATACCTAAATGTATAGAATCTCCCTAGAAGCACTGGGAGATTTATATTTGGGATTAAATATAGGGAAAGAATCAATCACGGTATAGGTTAAATCCATAAATCTTGTTCATCTTGGATTAAACCTTTTCTTGCTCCTTCATTTATTTTAGATGATATAACATCTAACTTAGCTCTTATTTTTTTATGAGCTTTGTCTGTATATAAACCACTATCCATTACATAATAATGACCATCTAATGCTCCACCTTTCCATTCGACTTCTATACCATCATTACTTTTTTTATCTTTTTCATTTAGATACACTTGTTCTAGATGTAAAGCTCCAACAACTAAATCGTCTAACTCACTTCTTATCTCACCTAAAAACTCTTGTTTATTATCCATGTTATAACCTCCAAGCTGATTTTATTAGTATTATTATACTACTATTTATAAAATTTATTCGTATTTTATGCTGTCTTTTTCTGCTACAAAAAACATTAGTCATTGATAGTTATAGAAATGCTGTAGAATCATTAGACTTTATAATTTCAGCTAATATATTTGTAGTAGATGAAATCGGAATTCTTGTAAATGGATATATTCAAAAACAATTTAGAATTAATATGATTTTCTCTAGTGATTGTGTTATTATGTTTTTAATTGCAATTATTGGATAGTATGAATGGCAAA
>CALODI010000037.1:0-81011 GCA_942492135.1 uncultured Peptostreptococcaceae bacterium | reverse complement strand
CCTTATAAAATATATGGAAATTGGTAAATATTTAAAAATATGGATGGATGAAATTATAGTTGGCAAAAGCAAAAGAAAATAGGTCTTGTAAACACTAATAAAGCTTGTAAGATTTTATAAAGGTGCTAATGGTATAAAAATTGGCTTCACGAATGAAGCTAAATTTTGTCTATCAGCATCAGCAACTAGAGATGATTTGACTTTAATAGCTGTGGTTTTAGGAGCACCTTCATCTAAGGAAAGATTTAGTGAAGCATCATCTTTACTAAATTATGGATTTGCTAATTATGAGACTGTAAAAATATACGACCAAGGACAAGTAGTTAAGAAAATAAAATTAGAAAAAGCAGATCCAGAAAATATAGAACTTACATGTGAAAATCCTCTTTATTATTTAAATAAAAAGGGAGATAAAAAAGACTTTGAAGAAAAAATAGTTATAGAAGAAAACTTGAAATTCCTATTGCAAAAGGTCAAAAAATAGGAGAGGTTCAAATATATAAAGATAAAAAAGTTATTATGAAATCAAATTTAGTATCAAATAAAGATGTTAAAAAAGCTGGATATATAAAAATGTTAAATAAAGTCTTGAACTCAATACTAAATTAAAAAAACAGTCTAAGTTTTACTTAGACTGTTTTTTAGTTTATTCGAAAGCTAAGAGTTCTAATACTCCACCCTCTTAAGGCTCGAGATAAGAACTCTACAGCTTATGGATTAGTTCAACTAAAATTTAGTTGGAGTAAAAACTCCACTTAAATTGAGTTTCACTTTATCTATTAGGTGTTAATCTGTTGAATATATTTTGAAGCTCATTATTAATATCTGTTATAGGTTTTCCAGATTGAACATCTTGTCCTAATCGTTGCAATTGATCGTATACATTATTATCTTGAGTTATAACTACTTTTGTTATAGTATTATCTGAATTTTTACAAGTAGATTCTATTTTATTCTTTAAGGATTCATTTAGAGTTCCTTTTGGATCTACGGCAACAACACAAGTATCTCCCTGTACGGCTACTGAACAGTCTTCAACTCCTTGTAGTTTATTACAGTTGTTTCTGATTGTATTATTTAAACCAGCATTCTTTATACTCATATTGTTTTGATAAGTATAATTTGGATTTTTATTATTTCCTACATATCCTGTATATTGATTAGGGTTGTAATTTGGATTTTTATTATTTCCTATATATCCTGTATATTGATTAGGGTTGTAATTTGGATTTTTAGTATCCCCTACATATCCTGTATATTGATTAGGATTATAATTTGGAGAGTTTGGATTTCCTACATAGCCTGCATTAGGATATGTTGATTGATAATTAGGTGATACCATTCCCACATTTCTATCATTTAGATTTCTACTAGCTTGATCATTAGTACAGCCTATCATAAAAGTGGACATTCCTAATACTGTTACTGCAGTATAAATCAATGGTTTTGAATTTTTTTTCATAAATACACCTCCTATTAAATAGTTTTTCTTTTTGTATGAATTTTATAACCCTAGATAATTAACAAGATATGAAAAAAATTCAAAATTAATCAGAAAAGGTAAATGTTCTAGATATGCTTGTAAACGGATTTATAATTAGTGTTATAGTAAGCGTTGCTGAAGATCTAGGCGATTTTGAGGTAAATACAGTATCAAAATCTATATTGTTTTTTATAAGTAGCGAAGTTAGTGCGTTTACTTGTGCTAATTGAATTTTATCTGAATTCAAAAAACATTTAAATGCTTCGTTTTCTAGCAGGCATGCTAATTCACTACAAAATTTTTTCATAAAAAATCTCCTTTCTATGTAATATATTAAAGTTATTCTTCTTTTTATAATATGAACTATACATATTTATGCTACTTTACTATCAAATGTAGCTATATAATTAAATTTCTTTAAAAAGATATCTGCTTTTGTTATAATAAGTAGTATCGTACAATAAGAATGGAGAATGAAAAAACATGATTAATTTTCTAATAACTCTTCCAGGTATATTGCTCGCAATATCAATACATGAATTCGGACATGGATATGCAGCATATATATTAGGAGATGACACAGCAAAAAAAAGTGGAAGGCTTTCTTTAAATCCTTTAAAGCATATAGATCCTGTAGGGTTTTTAATGCTAATTATAGCACATTTTGGATGGGCAAAACCTGTTCCTATTAATTCCAGTAAATTTAAAAATAAAAGAATGGGACTTTTTTTAGTTTCAATAGCAGGAGTTGTATGTAATATAATACTTGCTATAATATGTATATACTTATACAAGTATGAGGTTAGATATGTGAATATGTATGCACTAAATAGTATAATTTCAAGTGTGATAAGTATAAATATTGGATTCGCTGTATTTAATTTATTGCCTATACCTCCGTTAGATGGATCTAAGATTATACTGTCTATTCTTCCGAATAGATTGCATTATTATTATTTAAAATACGAATATATAGGTAGTATTATATTAGTAATATTAATTTTTACTGACAGTATAGGTATAGTGGTGTATCCTATATATAATGCTATACTAAACTTAATAAATATTATAGTTTAAGGTGATTGAGATGGGATATAATGTAGCTTTGAATTTTTATGAAGGCCCAATGGATCTATTATATGATCTAATAGTAAAAAACAAAATAGATATATACGACATATCTATTTTTGAAATAACAAAGCAGTATCTAGAACATTTAGATGAAATGGGAAGTATGGACCTTGAGATAACTAGTGATTTTATAATAATGGCGTGTAGACTTCTTGAAATTAAATCTAAATATTTGCTGTATAAAAAAAATGAAGAGGAAGAAGATCCTAGAGTAGAGCCTTATGAATCAGCTTATAGAATACAAAAAACTTTAAAAATGCATCGAATTATTTAAAAGATAGAATGTATTTAGGAGAAGGTGTATTTTACAGAAAAAAAGAAGAAATATATATAGAAGAAAAAATGGACTTATCAAATTTAAATATAGATATGCTTATTAAATTCTTGCCAAGGGTTGTTAAGGAAATAAGAAGAGAAAAGACAGAGAATAAACTAGATGAAATATATAAAAAGCCGACGATTTCAATAGAAGAGAAAATTTACTATGTCAAAACTCAATTGAATAAAAAAGGAAGTGTGCTATTTAAAGATTTAATAAAAACTTCGGATAAAGAAGAAATTATAGTTACTTTTTTATCAGTTCTTGAACTTATAAAAACAAAAAATATAGTAGTAAAACAAGAAGATTACTTAGCAGATATAATAGTTAAAAAGGTAGAGTGATTTTTATGAATAACAAAAGAATAAAAAGTATTATAGAATCTATATTGTTCTCATATTCAGATCCTATAACACTAAAGGAAATAAAAGAAATAATAAATGAAGATATGAACTCGCGTGATATAGAAAATATATTAATAGAATTAAAAAAAGAATATGAAGACCAAAATAGAGGAATACAAATATATAATGTTCAAAATAAATATCAAATGGGAACAAATAAAGAGTATCAAGAATATGTACTAAAGTTATTTGAACCTAAAAAGAAAAAAAGCTTAACGCAAGCTACTTTAGAAACATTAACTATAATAGCTTATAAACAACCTATAACTAAGGTGGAGATAGAAGAAATACGCGGTGTTAAGTGTGATAAGGCTATATCTACATTGATTGAACACGATTTTATAAAAGAGGCTGGAAGACTTAATAAAATAGGAAAGCCTATAATATACAAAACAACTGAGGCGTTTTTAAAGCTATTCGGACTGGATAAGATAGAAGACTTACCAGCTGTTCCAGAAGAAGAAAAGCAGGAATAAAAAATTTGTTTCGTGCTGTCGCATGGCTCATGTCGCCAACGAGTCCTAACGGGCTCCGTTGCTCAAAATAGTTGATACTTTTGTTTACTTATCAATGTTATGAATAAGTTGAAAATATTATGATTTTCTTATATAAAAAAATCGCATTATGCTATAGCATGATGCGATTTTTTTTAAAAAGATGGTGGAGTAGAAACCCATAGTATAGAAGCCGCTTTGTTCGTATTATTTACAATATAATGTTCTTTGTCTGGGGTAAAGTAGAAACTTTCTCCTTTTTTGATTTTAAACTTTTTGTTTCCTATATAAATTACTACAGAACCTTTTACTATATAACCGAATTCTTGTCCTTGATGAGGTATATCTACTACAGTTTTACCTCCTGGCTCCATATCTACTAAAATAGGCTCCATATCATTCTTTTGAGAATTTGGAATAAGCCAATGGATTGTATGTTTTAATTCCTCATTAACACATTCGTATATATCATCTTTTTTGTAAACGATCTTTTCTTCCACAACCTCATTAAAAAATGCCTTCAAATCGGTTCCTAATGCTTCTAGAATATCCATTAAGGTTGCTATGGATGGAGAGGTTAAATCCCTTTCGATTTTAGATATAAAGCCCTTTGTAAGGTCGCATCTTTGAGCCAATTCTTCTTGTGTTAATTGATTTAATATTCTTAATCTATTAATTTTTGCTCCGATTTTCAAAATAATCACTCCTAAATAAGTAAGGGAAAAATGTTGTATGAATGGATTCCACTTTATAAGTATAATATATAATGAATAATATATCTATATTAGATAATAAGAAAATAAAAAAAAGTCAATAGATAGCATAAAAAAAAGTATGTATTTCAATTTTTAGTAAATAATATATATATGAAAATTATTGCTTATATATTCTTATCTTTGATATTTTTAGGAATAATTATATTAAGTTCCAATATTAAAATAAGAATACAATTAATTAAAAATGGACAAAATGATGAAATAGCATTTAAAATAAAAGGGTTGTTTGGAATTATAAAATATGAAAAAAAATATTCTTTTTTTGATTTGTCTCTCAATCAAAAAGGAATAAATTTAGAAGCAGAAGAAGATACTTCTAAGAAAGGAGATTTAATCAATAGTTTTAAAGAAAGGCTTACAAATAAAGAGATATTGAAGGATTTCGATAATTTAAAAGAATCAATCGAATATATTTTAAAAAAAGCTGATGTCAAAAAAATAAAAATCGATACATATATATCTAATGAAAATGTATTTTTAAGTATAATATTATTTAACTTTGTAAATATAATGTACAAATATATATGTGATAAGGTAGATACTAATGATTTGAAACTGAATACAAAACCTGGATTCAACGAAAATGTATTCAAAATATATATAATAACAGATTTTAATTTAAGAATAATAAATTTTATAAAACTTTTAAAAAGCTATAAAACTTTTAAAATAAATTAAGGTGGTGCATAAATAATGCCAGAACAACAACAACATCCAATAGAGAGTTTGATGAAAACTACTATGGAAAATATGAAAGAAATGATTGACGTGGACACTATAGTTGGAAATCCAGTTGAAACATCAAATGGGTCAGTTTTAATACCTATATCAAAGGTTTCATTTGGATTTGCATCTGGAGGAGGAGAGTACAACAAGGGAAGTGGGTCAGATGAAGATTCAAATGATTCATATCCATTTGCGGGAGGTGCTGGAGCAGGTATAACTGTTCAGCCAGTGGCTTTTATGGTAGTAGAAAAAGAAGAAACGAAGCTTATGTATGTAGATCAAAATGCAAATATGTTAGATAATATACTTAATAAAACACCTAAGCTAATGGAGAATATACAAGGGATGTTTTCTGGAAAATCTAATAATAAAAATCAATCTAAAAAAGAAGATAAAAATAAGGAACAAAATGAGGATTCTAAAAATAATAAAGAAGAAAATTAAAGCTGAAGGCAAAAAGTTGCCTTCAGCTTTTTCTATTTGTAACCAAAACGAGTAAATGTAAATAAATTATATTAATGAGTATAGTTTGAAATGTGTGAATTTAGAATTTGATGTGAATGGTGTAAAAGGGGGATTGTTATGGGGAATAAAGTGTGTGTTGATGCAGGTAGTATGTATTGCCCTTGTCACTTAGCTAAAAGTGGAGATTGTATAAGTTGCTCTTTGCTATGTGGTAAAGATTTATGTGAGTGTGACTTAAAAGGAATATGTATATATCAAAACTTCAAAAAAAATAATGAAAAAATAAGTGAGCCTAGAGAAGGTATATTGTGCAAGGTATTAAAAAATCAAGAAATACAAGATAATATATATTTACTAAGTATAAGTATACCAAAATGCTTGGCATGTGAATTGATACATCCAGGATCATATATACTTTTGAAAGATAAAAAAAGAAAAGATGATATGTTTAATAGTCCTATTTCTGTAATGAATGTAGACTTAAAAAACAATATACTAGATATAGTTATAGAAAGTATAGGACCTAAGACAAAAGATTTATTAAATAGTGATACAGTATTTATAAAAGGACCATATACTAATGGTATATTTGGAATTAAATATTTCAAACAATTAAAAAGCAAAAAAGTATTGATTTTAACAAAGGGACTCTCAAGTGTCACATTGATAAATGCAGTTAATAATCTTTTGAACAACAATAATGAAGTAAAAGTATTTTTTGATAAATCGGGTAAAAAGATTGAAGCGGTAGAAAAAAAACTAAAAGAATTAAATATAGATTTAAAGAATTTTGATTTTATAAAAAACGAAAACTTAATAAAAGAAGAATTGAAAAAAGGTTTAGATATGGTGTTTAGTGCAGGATCTAACCGATTTAATAAAAATATTATGAATATAGTTGACAGTATAGACAATACAATAAACTTTGCTATAACTAATAATAATTTAATTTGTTGCGGAGAGGGAGTATGTGGTGCTTGTATTGTAAATGTTAAAGGTGAAAAAATAAAAACTTGCAAGACTCAAATAGAGCCAAGAGTATATTTAAAGGAGGCTTTGAAATGAGAAATGTTGTAGTCATAGGTGGAGGTTGGGCAGGATGTGCTGCTGCTATTAGTGCTAAAAAAGCAGGGGCTGAGGTAACTTTAATAGAAAGAACCGATATGTTGCTTGGACTTGGAAATGTTGGCGGTATTATGAGAAACAACGGAAGGTATACAGCTACAGAAGAAAACATCCTTTTAGGCGGTAGAGAACTATTTGAACTCACTGATGAATATTCGAGACACAAGGATATTAATTTCCCAGGACATAATCATGCCAGTTTGTACGATGTGACGCTTATAGAAAGCGCGGTTAGAAATAAATTAATTGATATGGGAATAAAGATAATATTTAAAACAAGGGTCGTAGATGCATATGTGGAAGATGAAACTATTAAATATATAAAACTTGATAATGATACCAATATTACGGCAGATTCATTTATAGAGACTACAGGATCAACAGGGCCTATGGGAAATTGTTTAAAGTACGGTAATGGTTGTTCTATGTGTGTTTTAAGATGTCCTTCGTTTGGGGGAAGGGTTAGTATTACTAAAAAATGCGGTATAGAAGATATAATAGGGAAGAGAAAAGACGGAACTTATGGTGCTTTTAGTGGATCTATAAAGCTTAATAAAGAATCTTTAAGCCAGGAAATAAGGGAAGAACTAAATAAAAACGGGGTTTGTATAATACCGCTTCCAAAAGAAGAGATTAATGAAGAAAAATTAGATATAAAGGTATGCCAGCAGTATGCATTGGAGGCATTCGCTAAGAATCTGATTCTTTTAGATACAGGACACGCAAAGTTAATGGCTCCATTTTATCCTCTAGAAAAGCTTAGAAGGATAAAGGGATTCGAAAATGTCAAGTTTGAAGATCCGTATTCAGCAGGGATAGGTAACTCTATAAGGTATTTATCTATTGCTCCAAGGGATAATAATTTAAAGGTTATAGGACTTAACAACTTATTTGTCGCTGGAGAGAAATGTGGGCTTTATGTAGGGCATACGGAGGCTATATGCACTGGATATCTAGCAGGGCATAATAGTGTTAGAAATATGATAGGCATTCCTCTATTGCAGCTTCCTGTAAATACAGTTATTGGGGATATAGTGTCTTATGCAAATGAAATGATGTATAAAGAAGGTGGAGAAAAACTGAGATTCACATTTGCAGGATCTATTTTCTTTGAAAGAATGAAGGAAAGAAATTTATATACAATTAATCCAGATGTACTGTATGAAAGAATTCAGAAGGTTGGGCTTTTAAATATATATGATGAGAGATTGATTTGAGGAGATTGAAGCTGTGGCATGAATTAGGTGCCATGGCTTTTTATCTTAAAACAAAAATAAGGTCATTAAAATACCTCTCGTGTGTTAAATGTTCCCAATAAAACTAAGCATTATATCTTATCGAATATACTAAAAGTTCTAAACTCCCTTACGGTCAAACAACAAACTTTTTTAACGGATATTCAAATACTATAACACAAGTTTTATAAAAAAATATTTAAATCAGTCTCTAATATTTTGATAAAGAAGTGAATTGATAGCATTATGTAAAATATGCCATGATTGGGATACTGACATGGCATATTTTACACTAGCAACAAGTAGAGGTTTTTTTCTATAATAAATTAATATTCAATTCACCATAATACTCAATAGCATCTATAAAGGATGGTTTTATTACATTAATTATATAGATTAACCATCTGTTTTATGAACCCTTTTTCAAAACAGTAGAAATCACCTTTTCTAAAAGTTAGTATTGCAACTTTATTATAGCGAAAGTTCTCATACAATTTGCAAGCTCGTTCATTTTGAGAAAAGGCATCCAGTCGTATTGATTCATAATTATTTTATTTTGCATATTTTTCTGCAAATTGCATTAAATTTTTAGCTATACCTTTACCTTGATATTTTGCATCAATACATAATCTATGAACAACTAAATGCTTACCTAAAATATACTCCCATTTTAATGATTCATATTCATCTTCTTGATTCTCATTTAATACTATAAAGCCATGGACAATATTTTTATCAACATATACGTAAAGATTATTTTTTGAAATATCAATAGAAAATACTTTTTCATTAGGGTATGCTATTATCACACTGATATATTCCTTTTGATTCCATATCATTAATGGCATTTGAAATAATATCCATAATGATTTTTAAATCTTCAATACGAGCTTTTCTAATTAGTATACAGTTATCTCCTTTATATGAATTTTAAAACTAATACTAATGTATATTATGCATATGTTGCAAACTGAGAAACCAGTATATAAACGATAATATATATAATATTAATAATTGCAATTAGGAAATTAGAATCATTACATGGGAATATCATTAAAATACTAAGCATAGCAGGCATAATAGAAACCTTCATGTATAAAGAATAAAAGCTTCCCAAAGTTTGAGGTATTTCAGAAGGTGGTCTTGAACCCATATGAACATAGATAATAAATATTATTAGTAAATTTAATAAACTTATAAATCCCCCTATTTGTGATTGATTTAAGCTTTTCATACTTATTCTCCTTTATATATCTATAATAGATTAATATTCAATTCACCATGACACTCAATAGCATCCATAAAATCAGACGTATTCTTATATATAGAATCAGCTGCATAAAATCTTTGGAATTTTTTCTTAGACGATCTTTTTTTACTTAATTTAGTTTTGAATTTGAAATTTATAAATATTTAATTACACATTTAGAATAAAAGAATTCATGACATGATGATTTTATAATTCCCCAAAATTATTGTTCATTCTTGCTAGGGGCTGACAGCATATTATGAAAATTTACTTGTTTTAATTTAATATCCTCACTTCTTTCAAATACATCATCAACAGTTAAACTGTTTACTTTTTCCTTTACAGTTTTATTTGATTTTTTTAGTAGACTAGATATTTCTTGTTTTAATCTTTCATTCTCTGTTCTATGTTCCTCTGCTACTTGTCTCCAAACCTCAGATATATTTTTGTATTTTTCGGCTTCTTCTTTAGTTTTAGAAATTTTAGACATTTGTTCAGCCTCTTTTGCTTTTTGTTCAGCATTTTTTGACTGTCTTGAGTTACTATTTTTGAGTACTTCTTTAAATTTATCAAATAACCATTCTACAGAATCGCCAATAAATTTAATTATCAATTGTTGAATATGTGGCCAAGCTTGTTTTACAAACCATTTACTTATGGATTTAAATATCTTAGCAGAATTTTTAGCATTCATTAAAAAACCTCCTTTAAAATTACCTGGATTGTATATTGATTTATAGTTATTTAAATATAGAGAACATAGATGTCTATACTTATAAATATCTAACTATATATAATTCTCTTAAAAGTATATAATTACCTTCTTTTATTACATATTTATACAAAATATTCTATATTAAGGTATAGTATATTAAAATATATCTATCAATAATTGTTAGATATAGAATAAATTAGAATAGGAGACAGGGTTGAATGAATGATGAAGGATTTATAATAGAATGCTGAAACAATAGACGGAGATTAAAACAAAACCTCTACAAAATAAGTAGAGGTTTTTTACTATAACAAACCAAGATTCAATTCTCTATCAGATTCAATAGCATTTATAAATTTAAGTTTAATATATATAAATATTCCATAATTATGGTAAAATATGTCTAGATTAAATTAAATATATATTAAAAGTAGCCATGGAGTTTAAAAACTCAGTTTAATTTGAGTGTTGAAGAAGAGAATAAAAATTAAAGGAACAGTTAGAGATACTAAAGGGTAAGCTGTATGAAAAGATGTAAAGTACGCAATTGTAATTAAAATCTAACTATAGATTGTTTATGTAACTAAAAGGTGGTAGGGGGGAGCATATGCTGAACGAGCTGATTTTTGAGTTAAATACCTATGGTGCAAATTTTGTTAAGGCAGTTGATATATCAATGCTTTCAGCAAACGAAAATCGGGGGCATAGTGTTGCTCTTCTGATAGGAATAGTTCTGGACCCAAGTTATATTTTTAGTTTATCTAAAGAAAACATAATCAACTATTCGGAGTTTACCCAAAAAGAAAATTGTGTTGATAGACTTGCAGAATGGACAGCTGATTTTATCATTGCAAAAGGATATAAAGCTTTTGCCCAATCTGAAAGAAATCTTGGTTTGCATGGATTTTATGATGAAACTACGAAAACCACTCCACTTCCACATAAAAAAATTGCGATATTGGCTGGATTGGGTTGGATCGGGAAAAACAATTTGTTAGTTACCCAGGAATACGGAAGTGCATTGTGCATGTGTAGTGTCTTGACAAATGCACCAATCATTACTGAAAATAGGTCAGTAATTATGTCTAAATGCGGAGAATGTACTGTTTGCAAGGATATTTGTCCTACGGGAGCTATTCATGGAGCTATATGGGAACTGGGTATGAATAGAGATTTAATAGTTGATGTATATCACTGTGATACTTGCTTAAAATGTTTAGTTAATTGTCCGTGGACACAGAAGTATATGAAAAATAATAGTTTTAAGTAAAATATTTAGCAAATTATACGAAGTCACAAAAGTAATCAAGAGGATTAATATGTATGTACTGTAATTGATATTTATTAGAGAAACAAACTTATATTTGTATAATAAGCATATGAGGAGTGATTATGATGTGCGAACTTTCTAAATTGCCAAACATAGGAATTGTAGTTGAAGAACAACTGAATCAAGTAGGAATAACTACTTATGAAAAATTAGAAGAAATTGGTAGTAAACAGGCATGGTTAAAAATAAGAGCTATTGATTTTTCGGCATGTATTCATCGTTTATATGCATTAGAAGGAGCAATTGAAGGTATTAAAAAAAGTCAATTATCACAAGAGAAAAAAGCGGAATTAAAGGAATTTTATAATGCTTTTAAATAAACTAGAATTTTTGTTGTTTTAGAATGAGTTTTGTAATATGTAGTACGAAATAAGCATTATACATATCATACAAATTTCAAACCAGTAGTGAACCAAAGCTACTGTTTTTCATTGCGAAAATATACAATAAGTATGAAAATATTCTATGATATGGTAAAATATACCTAGAAACTTAATGTAATAAAAAGAATTATTTTGGCAATATATAGTTATTATTAGGGGGGAGATTGTTATGCTAAAAAAAGTAGATGAAAGAAAGTTGTTTCTAGATAAATCTTACCTTGGAAGCTATTTAACTTATGGTATCAAAAATAAGTTTAAGCAGAGTATTGAAGACTATAAGCATTTTCCTTTTATATCGATAGATAGATCTTCTTCTCATTTTAAATTTAAGGAAGTAGTAAGGGAAAATATAATAGAAGATTATAGGTTTCAAAATAAAAACTTTAGAGACTTATTAGTATCTTCAGGAACTACAGCATTTTTAGTAATCAATGATGATTCAATAATATCAGAAAATTATTTCAATGGTTATCAAAGGAATAAGATGCACAGACTTTATTCAATAACTAAATCTGTTGCCTCTACATTAATTGGAATTGCCATCCAAGAAGGAATTATTGAGAGTATAAATGATTCAATAACTAAATACATACCTGAGTTGAAAAGTAGTTTTAATCAAATTACTATATCACATTTACTAAACATGCAATCAGGAATTAAGTTTAGAGAAGGTCATTTTCCTTGGAAGGATGAGATGAAAACATATTTTTATCCTAACTGTAGGACATTACTTTATAATATAGAAATCGAAGATAAAATTGGAGATTTTTTCCATTACAATGATTATCATCCATTAATATTAAGTTTATTATTAGAGAGAACTTTAAACACTTCAATTAAGGAGTTTTTAGAAGAGAAGGTTTGGCAACCTCTTGGAATGGAATATAATGCTTGTTTAGCAGTAGATAATATTGAAAATGGTTTTGCTAAATTAGAAAGTGGGTTAAGCTGTACTCCTGTTGATTTAGCAAAATTTGGAAGGCTGTTTCTTAATTATGGAGCTTGGAATGGAAAACAAATTATAGATAAAAAATGGATAGTTGATTCAACTGGGATTAATAGTTTAAATCAACCAAAAGATTATTTTAGATATTATAATAAGCATCCTTGGGGTAAGTGGTTTTCAACTGGTAAAGGGTATTATAAAAATTTTTGGTGGGTATACAAAATTAATGAGATAGAATGCGACTATTTTGCAATGGGAGTTTTAGGACAAATTCTTTATATAAGTCCCAGGAAAAACACAATAGTTATAAGATTAGGGAGAGAGTGGGGTATAAATGGATGGTGGCCTACTGTTATAAAAGATTTTATTGATAATAATATATAATAATTATTGGTATAACTAAGTTAAAAGGGGATCTGACTAATCGACTTTTTTGCATCCTCTCAAAAATACTAATCCTAGGCAAATTACATAAGCACAAATAACCAAAACAGTAGCCAACCAAAGCTACTGTTTTTTCTTGATTCAGATTTTACATTAATGAATATGTTTTTTCATAATACTACTTCTCAAACATTCTAAAAACGTAGTTATATATTTTTCCTTTGATTCTTTAGTTAGTTCTCCATATTTTTCTTCTAATAAAAGTAAATTAAAGTCTAACTTACCAACAAGTTCTTCATGAACTTGCTCCAAGTCAATTAACTTGTTATAGGTGTTGCTTTGTAAATGTTTCTCAGCATATTTTACCCCTTCTTCCTCCATCTTTTTGAATATAGATTGCAATTCTGTTTTTTGTTTATTTTCTTTAATATTTTTGTTTATAGTTGTTTTTTTATTTTGTGTTACTTTTTTATGTTGTGCTTGAAGTCTTTTTCTGGCATTTATTTGTTCAGCACTTAATTTCTCACCTGTTCTAGTTGTCTTAACCTCTGCAAATTTATTTTTTATATTTTCTATATATTCTTCTACTTCTTGAATTGTCAAATCTTCTATAGCATCTTTGAATCGGAAATAATCTAACAGCTCAACTGGTGTAATCTCGTCATTCATGATTTCTCTTTCAAGTTTAGTCATTTCCATTCTAATCTCTCCTTTTTATGTATTTTTAATTTTATTATATTAGTAGTATGTTCAGAAAATTTATTATTATATTAGAAGGTTGTTCTCAGTTCTAACAAAATATTTCTCTTGCTAATTCTTTACTTTTTTTCGTCTTGTAAAAAATAACTTCATTTTCAGTTTCTTCAATCAAAACACCAATCTCTTTTTTGCACTTGCCTATAATCTTATTTTGTTTCTCTGATAAAGTATCTTTAGAAAGTATGTATTTACGTTTATTTTCTTTAACTAATGTATTAAAAATTTCAGTGAAAACACAAATAACCAAAACAGTAGCCAACCAAAGCTACTGTTTTTTCATTGCACAAATATACAATAAGTATAAAAATATGCTATATTGTGGTAAAATATATATGGAAATAAATAGGAAGAATTATAGTGTGTTAAATTTTAAAAACATAAAGTATGTTTAAAAAAATAAGGCTGGCCTTATTACTTTTATACCAATATATATAATATTTTTTATGAGATTTAATGATATAAATTTAATAGGAAAAATATGTACAATTAGAAATGATATAAAAAAGAGGTGGAAGAATCTATGAAAAAAAATATTATAAGTTTTATTTTAGGTGCTGTAATTTTTAGTACTATAACTGCTTATGCAACAAATGGAAATTTAATAGAAGTTTTTTATAATGTTAAACAAATTGTAGTTAATGGGTCTACCTATTCACCACAACAAAAGCCATTTATATACAATGGAAGTGTATATGTTCCTTTACGATTTATAGGTCAGAGCTTTGGGAAAAAGGTAAGTTGGGATAGTAATATAAAAACTGTTTTTATAGAAGATGATATTAAAAAAGATGACCAAGATATAATAGAAGAATACGACTTAAAAATATCAGATGCAAAAGAAAAACTAAATCTATTATGTCAACAAATAAGTAGTGACTTAAATTTAGAAAGTATTAAGAAAGCATTAATTGATTTTAGAAAAAATACTGGAGACGAATCAATACAGCAGATATATTTTGCAAAAGAAACAGGAGAATTATATATAGAACCAGAGAAGGAGTTCCCGGATGATTTTGATGCTAGAGTAAGACCTTGGTACAGACACACTAAGGAAGAAGGAGAGTATACTTCAGACATGTATATAGATACCTATAATAGGGAAATAGCGACTACTATAACAAAGGGTATTTATGAAAACGGAAAATTCATAGGTGTAGTTGGTTTAGATTTGATTTTAGAGCATGGTAAATAATATTTAATGAAGAATATAAGTATTATTATTTGATTGATTTTTTATGATTTTTGAAAACTAACAAATACTATCAAAACAGTAGCCAACCAAAGCTACTGTTTTTTCTTGCACAAATATACAATAAGTATGATATTACTATATGTTATGGTAAAATATGTATGGGAATGAATGAGAAAAATATAATGACGTACATTATGAAAAGTTATTTACATATTGCAATTTTGAATATGTTACCATCAAATTGTATTATACAGGTATTGCTAATTTTACAATAGTATAAAAGGGGGTTAACTTTGGAAAAGAAAATCAATATTTTACTTGGTATTATTGGAGGATTTGCATTAACATCTTTACAGATTCCCGTATATATAGGCATTCGTACTTTTGGCGATATGGGCGGTTATGAGATAGAGAGTATAATAAAGCTATTTTCATGGGTTGGAATGATAACTATTATATTTTTTAGTATTTTATTAATAATTGATACACTAAAGGTAATCTATAAAAAATAAATATAATAATTAGGAAGGACTATAATATGTTAAGTTTTGAGAACATAAAAGATATTTTAAAAAATAAGGCAGGCCTTATTACTTTTATACCAATATACCTAATGTTTTTTAGGAGATTTAATGATATAAGTTTAATACTAAAAATATGTTTAATTATAGGCTTTATCTCATATATAATTTTGCTATCTTTGAACATAAACGAGGAAGATAAAGATACTTTATAATTCTTTTAAAAAGTCTAAATAGTAATTAAAGTGGAAAACAAGGATCAAAACTATGAAAGGTTAAAAGAAAATAAGAAAAAACCTATTATTCAGTTAGTGTAAATGAAAGAGGTTAAGGATCAAAATAAGAGACTAAAGGAACAATTATAGCTTCCTAAAGGTAAATTATATGAAAAATGTAAAGTACGCAATTGTAGAATAATGCAAGGTAAAGATTATTATATTATTTAAAGATGAAGAAACGGGGGATATATTATGTTAATAGATGGGAAAATTATAGAATGCGAATTTGAATACACAAAATGCTTTTCAAAGTTTTGTGAAAATGAAAATATAATTAGATTTCGTGATAATCAATTGAATGATATGTATTATCACAATTATACATATATAAAAAAAGTAATGAGTGAGATTGAGTTGAAACGCATTATACAAGATGAAATTTCGTTGCGTTTATCCGAAAAAAGTGATTTTTGTAATATTATTTTAAATTCTGTTAGCAACAATTCTTTGCTGTCTATGCTTAAATACAAGCCTGAAATATCAACAAACGGGTATTATTCTTTTGATATTTCTCATTTTTCAAGACTAAATGCTGTATCTGGTTGCACAATAAAGAAGGTCAGCAATAAAGAAATGGTAGATGATATTTTATTTTGTGACTTACAACACAATGAGGAAAGGCTTGGAAAAGATTTTTGCACAAGGAGATGTTACAGACGTGGAAAAGTATATGTTTCTGACAAAGGGGTCAATTCTTATGTTTGTTATCATAACGGAGATATAATCGGGAATTGCGATTTATTTATGAATAAGGGTGTTGCTAAAATTGAAGATTTTGCTGTTATCCCCACATATCAGCGCAAGGGATACGGAACAACCATTTTGAAAGCGCTAATTGACATAGCAATAAAAGAGAATGCCCATACTGTTTATCTGGTTGCCGATGAGGATGATACTGCAAAAGAAATGTATCAAAAAATCGGGTTCGATAAAATAGGTGAAAGAGCTGATTTATTTTTTGAACTATAATAAACTCACGCAAAGTTAGCATAATCTATAATAATATAGTTAAGATGCAACATTCTTAAAATGCATACTAACTTATAAGAATTAAATTAAACACTATATTATACTATTAATGAGTTAAGTCACAATTAGCCAATACAGAGATAAGTATTAGAAGCACAGGAACTACAATATTCCTATGAAAGTCTTCACGGAAGAGGAAATATTGGAAAACCAGATAAAAAGGAAATTATTCATAGGGCTAATCACATTATTTATAAAATTTAAATTAATATTGGAAAATAGATATATTTTTATAGTGGATGTTATTGAATTTGTTTAAAAATAAAGTTATTTAATAAAAACTAGACATTTAATATAAAAATAACTATTCCTTAACACTAAATTACTTTTAGCACTTTTTATTAAAATATATATTATGGTTAGGAAGACTATTTATGATAATTAGTTTTTCTATTATTTATATAGTTTTATAATTTTAATGAAAAGAAGGTGGTTTTCAATGAACAAGATAATATTATATGTGAAAAGTCAAATTACACAAAGACATATTTGTTTTATATTATGTTTATTATTTCCTATAGGATTAATATTTGTTCCTGGTAACTATGAAGTAAATGTAAGATCTTCAACTGATGTGATAAAAGAAAATATGATTAGAAATCAACAAAATAATGAAGTGGAAATAGTAAATGCCTTTTTAGATAGCAAGAAAATAAATAACTAAAAAATATAACAACTGCTAATAGGAATAGATATATTAAAATAAAAAAAGATTAAGAATCTCTTAAAATACATAAGGATTCTTAATCTTTCTTCTTTAATGTTCCATCTGGATTATATTTTAATTTAATTAATTTGATCCTAAGTAAATTATAACATATTGTTCGAACAAAAAAAAATCGAAGAAAAAGTTCTTAAATCCTAAAAATAATTCTAATGTAGCTTCATAAAGAGGTGAGAACAATAGAAACTTTAGCACTAATAACAAATAACAGGCAAAAGTACAGAACCTATAAAGGACTAAATTAAGATCAACTAGCAAAGAGTTAAAGGAGGGTTAGTTATGACTGAAAGATCAAAAAAATTTACAGTTACAGTAAATTATTAAACAAAAGAAAATCAAGAAGAATTTGATAACATAGGTTCTAGAACCTGTAGCCAAGATATTATAAAATTCGATTCCTCCAGATACATTAGTCACAGATACTATAATACCTTCATATTTTATTAGTAAATGAATGATTGAAGGTGTGAAATGAAAAAAAGATTTGGAACAGCGCTAAACTGTATTGATGGTAGGACTCAAATTCCTATAATAAAGTGGTTGGAAGAAAACTTTGATGTGGATTATGTAGATTTAATTACAGAACCTGGAATGGATAAGGTATTATCTCAAGGACATTGGGTTGAAATTGAAAGGTTAAGAGAGAACGTTATAGTTTCAATAACAGCTCATAATTCTAATGTGGTTGCTATAGTAGGACATTATGATTGTGCTGCAAATCCTGTTAGTGACTGTAAACATTTTTGTGATATAGTAGCATCGACATATAGAGTAAAATCATGGGGTCTTCCAGTTACAGTAGTTGGTCTGTGGGTCGATGCATTTGGGTGTGTACATGTTGTAAGTATATAAGTTGCAATTATTTAGGATGTGTATCAAATGATTAATTAAAACACCGTATTATTCATAATAAGTCTCCTTTTATAAGAGTTACAACTAAATAATACCATTAATAAAAAAAATTATAAAATGTCCAACAAATGAAGAGTTTTTGAGGAAGGAATAATAAAATTAAATGAAGGTTATAAAAATAGAAGAATAGATTTAATGCAAAAAATCAGTACGCCATGGCAAGTAAAAAGACAAGGAATGCAATAGTGCTTGATTATCTTGATGGATTAAAGAGGGCAATCTGAAGAAAAGATTGGCATAAAACTAATAACATTCAGAATATTAAGAAAAGTATTTCTTGGGAAATGATACATGAATTTACAGAAGAAATTAAATGGAGTATAATTTAAGAAACAGAAAAAAGCATAGTAGTCCTACTGTATAAGCAACGGACACTCTTAAGTATAATATAGTTTAGGGGTGTCTTTTTTTATTTTATAAAAGAAGAGGGAATGTGAAGAAGGACATAACACATAGAGTAATAACTGCAGCACATATACCTAAATGTTTAAAAATACAACGATAAATGAAATCCTAGATATATAATTAAAGAAGTGTACGAAAATAAAGAATTGGAAGATATATTGAAAAAATAATAGTATTAATATTTTATGGTGTAATGAATAAAACATTATGTAGAACTATTTCAAAAAATAAGGGGACAGATTTATGAAGGCTAATATTAAGAATAAAGAAGATAACATTAAAGTAATAGAAACAATGAATAATGAAAATGTATCTATTGAAATTTTAGAATTTGAAGAATTAAGAGGGGGAAGTAATATTTGAAGATACAGTTAGTAAAATAGCTTGTATAAACAATAGATAGAATACATACATCAATAAAAATACACTACTAATAATGTAAGTAGTGTATTTTTATTGATGTTGATATAAAGATTCTTTGCACAGAAAATATTTATATCGTAAAGTTATAATTAGACAGAAAAATTAAAAAACCTTTAAAGTGTTTTAAGATTTTACAAAGAGTTAACAAAAATATATTAGAGTCAAAATTTAAATAACCATTGTCCTACATTATAATGATTTTTGCTCCAGTTATGAAAACCACATGTTCAAATCAATTTAGTATTTTCATTTAATATAATTCCGCATCGTATACTACTAATATTCTTAAATCTATCATTAGATTATTCATTAGAAAGCTTTCGGTGATTGGAATTTATTTTTTGAGTTGCTCGAGATTGTGCAAGGAATGGTACTGAGATTCAATTCGGAACTACACTGAAATTTCATATTTATTTATAGATGTTATTGATGAAACTTTAGAATTATAATTTAAAGTAATTAATAATTTAAACAAATCTATAAATATGTTTATTGAGATGTATACAAACAAAAATACAAAAGCAGTAGTCAACTAAAGCTACTGTTTTTTTATTGAATAAATAAACAAAAAGTATAAAAATATGCTATATTATAGTAAAATATACCCATATAAATTTATTGAATTCAAGTGATTTTCTGAGATAGTGTAAAGATGAATTTATTTTATATGGTATAAAATATTAAACATGAAAATATAGCTATTTCTAATATTTGGTTAATGCACACTTTAATAAATGTATCAAAAGTACAGTTTAAAATTAAACAGAGGAGGACATATGAATACAAAATTAAATATACATAAACTAATTGCAATTTCAAAAAGTTTGACATATGAACACAAAGTATATAATATTATTTGTTTTATAACAATAATATTATATGCAATATTAATTCCTTTAAATTTCTTGATAAATACAACTAAAATAAATATGATAATTTTATTTATATCAGGGGGTTATATTTTTCTATTTATTGTATTTTGTAGGTGGAAAAATAAAATATATAAGTCAGCATATCTATTACTTAATATATTAACACTTACAATACTTTGGTTTACAAATAATGGTTCAATGGGAAGTGTACCATATTTTTTTCCTATTATATTATTTATATCCATTATTTTTTTTAAAAATTGGAAAAGATGGGTTTTTATTTTTTTCAACATTTTAACTTTATTCACATTAATAATGCTTGAATACATTAATCCAAATCTAATAATAGATTATAGTTCAAGGCTTAATAGATATTTGGATATTTCTACAGGAATAGTGCTTTCTTTTAGTATATTGGCTTGGATTATGGTTAGTATCGTTAATAGTTATGATGATGAAAGGGAAAAAGTTAAACAAAAGAATATAGAATTAGAAAATAATAATGTTTTACTTAATAATAAAAATAAGGAGATTGAAGAAGAACATAGAAAACTTATTGAAGCTTTAGAAAAATTAAGAGAAAGTGAAGAAAAATATAAACAATTATCAACAATGGATTATCTAACAAATATATATAATAGATTAAAATTCACGGATTATCTAACTGAATCAATATCTCTGTATAATAGACATGGTACTAAATTTTCTCTTATAATGTTTGATATTGATGATTTTAAGAAAATAAATGATACATATGGACATGATATAGGAGATAAAACTCTTATTAATCTTGTGAAAATAATAAGTAAAGTAATAAGAAGAACAGATATATTTGCAAGATTGGGAGGAGATGAATTTATGATAATTGCACGAAATACAGATTTGGAAAATACTATTAAATTGGCAGAAAAAATAATAAAAGAAATAGAAAAAACAAATTTTGAAGATAATCAAACTATTAATTGTAGCTTTGGAATAGCTGAATTTTCAAAGAATGATACTATAGAAAGTTTTTTAATAAGAATAGATAAAATATTATATAATGCAAAATCTGAAGGAAAAAATCGAATCTCTCAGTGATGATTTCTAATAAAATACATAATAGGTTTCATTTATAAAAAACAACTATACGAGTATATAATAAATATTAGCTGAACAATTTAAAAAGCCTAGAAATAGAGATAAGAAAAAATTAAGAACTGGAAAAAAACTAGATTTTATAAATAGATGTTAAAAATAAATTTAGAGTAATAATATTTAGAAGGGTATTAATCAGTGTTCAATTTTAAAAGCTCCCATTGGGCAGTATGAAACACATTTTTTACATTTGATACATTTATCGTAATCTATTATTGGAGCTTTATGACCTTCTTGGATGATAGCATCTACAGGACAAACTTTTACAGAAGGACAAGGATGATTTTGAGGACATCTATCTTTATCAATTAATATTTTCATATAAATACCTCCCATTTTCGTAGTAATATATAGTTATTTTATCCTTATCAATAACAAATATTCACTTAAGATAAGTTACAGGAGTAATAAAAATGGATTTAACAAAAGTATCGATTAGAGAATTGGTTGAAGAATTAGAAAAAGAGAAGGCGTAAAACATATAGGGGTAAACCTTTAGGAAATTTTTGCAATATGAAAAGAAAATGGGGCTATAACTAGAAAAATTCGGAAAATTAAGAATAGTAAAATAAATATTTCTCAGGAAATAATAGATAACTTTATCAGATACCCACCCTCATTGTAGGTTTAGGAAAAACATGGAAAAAAATTTAATGTTTCAGTAAGAAATGTAATGGATAGTAAAAAATATATAGATGTAGCAAATAAAATAATTTAAAATATATTAGATAGTAGATAAAAATCTACTTAGCTTAAGTTTTAATGATATATATTTTTATCAAAATATTTCAAAAAAGAGGTAGATTTTATGGATAAAAAGAAGCTCTATAAATCAATAAAAGATAGGAAAATATCAGGTGTATGTGGAGGTATAGCTGAATATTTTGATATAGACGCTACACTAGTTAGACTATTATGGGTGTTGTTTATTCTTGCTGGAGGAAGTGGTTGTATTGGGTATATTATTTGCGCAATAGTAATTCCCGATCAAACAGATATTTACTAAGGAAGTCTTTTTAATACAAAGAGGTTTCTTTTTATTTCTTTTTAACATTTATATTTTACTAACACTTTTAACTCTAATTATTCTCTAAACATAATTCAAAAGTGAATGAATTAATATCTTGAACAAGTCAATACTTCTATAGATAACAAATATAGGAGGTATTTTTATGAAAGATGTAAACGAATCAGTAGAATTTTCGATATTTAGCGGGATTTCTAACCTAATAAATAATGCTAATACTTTAGATGATGATGAATTGGCGTATTTAGAACAAATGGTAGATAATTATATAAATAATCATGGAGCACAAGGGGAGTGTTTGTTGGAAACTTTAAGTATGATGAAAGAAAATAGAGAAAATGATAAAAGTAGATTATAATAAGCTACTTTATTCAAACTAAAAGGTAGCTTTAAATATTTTCTTCTGAAATTTTTGATTTCTTTATTTTCTAAAATACACTCTGTTTTTACTTGATCATTATTACACATAAAAAACTTACATGGCTCAATTTTATATTTCAATTATGACCATCAATAAAAAAATATAATAAAAATTTATATTTCTAAAGAACAAATGTTCTGATATAATTAAAAATAGAGGTGAGGATATATGGGGATAAGAACTAATAAAATAGATAAAGAGTTCGAAGAAAAGATTACAGAGGAAGATTTAAAAGTTCTGTTTATTACTGAAAATTTTTTAAGAGAAAATGGATTTGCTCTTATGAAGGAATTTGAGGATACAGTTAGTAAAATAGCTTGTATAAATAATAGATAGAATTTCAAAAAATAGATATATAGATAAAAATGCACTACTCATAATGTGAGTAGTGCATTTTTTATGATGTTGATATAAAGATTCTTTACACAGAAAATATTTATATCGCAAAGTTATAATTAGGCAGAAAAATTAAAAAGCTTTTAAAGTTTTTTGAAATTTCACAAAGAGTTAACAAAAATAAAGGGAATCAATAAAGATGAAATAATAGTAGGATTACTACCATACATGATTGGTTAATTTATATGGTAAAATATAACTAAGATTAAAAGGTGATAGGGGGATTAGAGATGGAAAAAGAGTTTTTACAAAAAAAGATGGAAGTTTTATTTCAAGAAGCAGATAAAGTAGATCAAAAGACGTTAAAGATTTATAATAGGATGATAGGTAATCCAACTACAGTAAAGATATTTTCACAAAAAACAAAAGAAGGAATAGAAAAAAAAGGGTCTCAATTTATTACTTGTATAAAAATGATAGAAAAAATGAAAAAACAAGAATTTTTTCCTTTCATGATGGAACTTGTAAATATATCTATAAACTCTATTCAAGTACAAACTATATTCAAATCTATTGGATGTATACCAGAAGATGTAGAAAAATTAAGAAGTTCTATGACTGTCATTGCGAAAAAAATGGAAGTGCATAAAGATACAGAAGTTCTTTTTCATGGAGGATGTCTATTATATAGAATTGTAAAGAAATGTCCTAAATTAGAAAAAGAGTTAGAAAATATTCCAGTTTATATAAGTGATAAAGAACTTAGAGATATTTTAATTAAATTCCAAAACATAGAACGATGGGAAACAGTAAATCATAGGGGGAAATCTAAACCTGGATACTTAAAAGATGAAAAAGTTTTTATGAATTTCACAATGAAATTTATCAAAATTCGATAATTCATTAATCAAGTACCTATAAAAATACAAGGATTACGAAAACTGTAATAATATTAGATTAAATAAATTTAAATTCTAAGGAGATATAAAAATCAAAAAACTCAAAAAATATTATCCTTAGTTCTAGTACAGATATTAATATTTGTAATACCTATATAGAGTAGACTTTTTTAGTGTCTACTCCATAGGGTACACTTTAATTAAAGATCAACTCATTCTTTTTTAGATTTTAGTAACATTTGAAGCTTGAAGTCCTTTAGCTCCTTTAGCTATATTAAGTGAAACATCTTGTCCTTCTTCCAAATCTTTTCTAGGTCCATTTTCTTTTACAGCAGATATATGGACAAATACATCTTCTCCTTCATCTAAAGTTATAAATCCGTATCCTTTTTCCGGATTAAACCATTTTACTACACCATTTCTCATTATGACCCCTCCATTTAGTAAAAATCATTAAAACATACAAAATTCTATTTACTTATTAATAAATATGGATTTTTAATTTTAAAACCATATTTATTTTTTGTATTTTGAAAAATTATATACTACTTGATTCGAAAAAGACAATTTAAAATTTAATCTTTTAATAAATTATTTTTTTAAACATATATATGAACTATAATTTTGGTTCATTTGTTAAACTATGTGTATTTATTCAAAATTTATGTTACAGGAATTTTAGCTGGAATAATTAACTTAATTAATAATGTTATAAAATATAGAAGGAATATTGTATAATGGTAATATATAATGAAAAACTTTTGGAAGGAAGCATGACTTATATGAAAAGACAAATAAAAATGATATTAAAAAGATGTATACTTATTACAATCATATTCATTAGTTTTACATCTATTAGTAACACAGAAGAGATATTTGAAAATCCCCAAAATATAAAAATAACAGTTATAAGTGAATGGAAACCTTTTAGCTATTTAGATTTAGAAGGTAATCCTAAAGGTATATTAATTGATTTTTGGAAAGCATGGGGTAGGGCTAATAATGTTGAAGTAGAGTTTAATACTCAACATCTTGGGCAAAATCATTAGAACTTATAAAAAATGGAGAAGAAAATATGCATTTAGGACTATTCTATAAGGATGATAGGGCAGAGTACATTGATTTTGGAAGTACTATTATAGATCTTATGACAGGAATATATATACAAGAAGATATAGAGGCTTTTAATATTAATGATATTAAAGATTTGGGAATTGGTGTTACAGAAAAGAACTATGCTAAATATTATATGGAAAAAAACTATCCTGATATAAAGTTATCGGTATATAAAGATCTTAAACAGGTAATGGAAGCTGTAGATAAAGGGGAAGTAAAAGCTGTTTGTGTAGATTTCCATAACAATACTAGAAAAATATCATATTACTATCCGGAGTTGAAGAATTTTGAACTTTTACAAACAATATATACACAGCCTCTAAGGGTTGGCGTTAAAAAAGGAGAAACGGAATTATTAACTTTTATAAATGATGGAATAAGAAAAATGTCCACTGGTGAAATAGAAGGTGTAAAATCCAAGTGGGAATATATGACTATATATCTTACTAAGAAGAAAGTACAAAATTATACTTTAACATTAAGTATTATTGTAATTATTTTTCTGCTAATAAATACTCTATTTTTAAAATATAGAATTAAACAAGGTGTTAAAAGACTTTCAGAAAGTGAAGAAAGTTATAAAAAACTTGTGAAACTCTGTCCGGATGGTATATTTATTCAGCAAAAAGGCAGAATAGTATTTGTAAATGAGGCTACAGTAAAAATACTTGGACAAGATAGTCATAAAAACATAGTAGACAAAAGTTTCATAGAATTTATCCAAGAGGATTATAAAAAAACTGTTCAAGATATGATTGATAGAGTTGAAAAATTAAATATTATTACTTCAACATTTGAAGAAAAGGCAGTTAAGAGTAATGGAGAAGTAATTGATGTTGAAATGGCAATGAATGCAATAACTTATAAAGGAAAGAGCGCAGTTTTAACAATTATAAGAGATATTTCTGAGAGGAAGGAAAGAGAAGAGGAAAAGCAAAATATCCTTATGGAAAAACTGAAATATGAGAGATTAAAAACAGAATTTTTTTCAAATATATCACATGAACTCAGAACTCCATTAAATATTTTATTAGGAAGTATTCAGCTTATTGATAAGGTTTCTAATACTAATCTTTATCAACAGAATGAATACTATGAGAAATATTCGCCTATAATGAAACAAAATTGCTATAGACTTCTTAGACTTATTAATAATCTAATAGATATGACAAAAATAGATGCAGGATTTTTAAAAATGAATTTTGAGAATCACAATATTGTTCAAGTTGTTGAAGATATAACTATGTCGGTAGTAGAATACATAAAGAGTAAAGATATAAATATAATATTTGATACAGATATAGAAGAAAAAATTGTTACTTGTGATGCTGATAAAATTGAAAGGATTATTCTTAATCTGCTTTCTAATGCTATTAAATTTACAAAGAAAAACGGAAGTATATTTGTAAATATATATGATAAAAATGAGATTGTGTGTATTTCAGTAAAAGATACAGGAATAGGTATTCCAAAAGAGGAACAAGAAACGATATTTGAAAGATTTAGACAAGTACACCCTTTATTAAATAGAGAAAGAGAAGGAAGTGGAATAGGACTTTCATTGGTAAAGTCAATAGTAGAAGAGCATAAAGGAAATGTATATTTAAATAGTGAATATGGTAAAGGAAGCGAATTTATTATTGAAATACCTACTAATGAAAAACTAAAACATGAACCTATTGTATCAGATGAAGTTTATAGTGATCAAGGTAAAGTAGAAAAAATTAATATAGAGTTTTCGGATATATATTCGTAATTATTAAAGCAAAGGTGCTTATAATCATAGCCATTTTTTTGTTTTTAAACAAGATCATTTAATATTATCATTAAGGGTAAAGATTATAATTAATGTTAAATATATGTTAAAAGTGATTAGAATTTATAGATGATTATGTCAAAATATGATATGATTTAGGCATAAAGTCCTAATTTTAAAATAAAAGAAAAAGTGAATGTATGACGATACTAGCAAACTTATCTAAAGATAAGGACGCAAAGACATGGGTCTAAGGGATTATAAATTCTATGATTGCCAGTTTGCCGAAACATATATAATATAAATATTATATTAAAAAATGTTAAATAAAAGGTGTCTATAATCATAGGCATCTTTTTGTTTTTTAATAAAATAAGGGTGCTTAATCTTGAATTTTAGAAATGAAGATTATAATTTTGAAAAATATATAATTAATATTAAAAATACATTAAAGTATTTGAAAAAAATGTCGAAATATAACACGATTTAGATGTGGAGTGCTGAGTTTGAAATAAAATAGAAGTATTAATTTAAAAAATAAAAAGAAAAGATATAATATTGGGAGGATGAAATATGAAGAAAATATTAAAATTTAGAAATGATTCTATATCATTTAAAATTATAACAACGACTTTAATTGTATTTTTAGTAACAATATCAATATTAGCTGGAGTTTCTTTAAGTAGTATAAAAAAAGAAATGATAAAAGAAACGGACAAAATGGGCATGGAGTTAGTCAAAGAAATGGCTAATGAAATGGAAACTACTAATTTAGCTTTAAATCAGATAGAATCTCTTTTAGCAGATAAAATAAAAACTGTAGGGCATATAATAGGGAAAAATGCTGATATATCAAATGAACTTTTAATCAAAATATCAGAACTTACAGGAGTATCAGAGATAAACATACAAGATTCAAAAGGAATAACATTATATTCAAATTTTGAAGAATATGTAGGAGAGGGTTATCCAGAAGATAGTGCTGTACAAGCTATAATAAGAGGAGAAAAAAAAGAAGTAATTGAAGAAATAAGAAAGAGTAGCGATTCAGATGATTATTATAAATATGGAGCTGTAGCTTTAGAAAATGGTGGCTTTATTCAAGTGGGAATATTAGCTAATAAAATAGAAGAATTAAAATCATCAGTGGATATTCAAAAAAAAGTTGAAAGAATAGCAAGTCAAGAAGATATTGTATTTGCTGTTGTAATAGATAAGAATTTAAAAGCAGTAGCTCATAGTAATAGAGATAGAATAGGAATAGATGTAACTGATGAAGGAATTAAAACTGCAGCTATTGAAGGTAAGACTTATTCATCTAAATATAATTATCAAGGAGAAGAAGTTTATAATGTACTGGTTCCTTTGTATAAAGATGGAGTACATATAGGAGCTGTAGATATAGGTATATCTATGAAACATATAAATAATGTAGTAAAAATGCTCTTAATTAAATCTGTAATTATAGCAATTATTTCTTTTGTAGTTGGAGGAATTATAATAGCATTATTAATAAAAAAGATTACAAATCCATTAAATATACTTGTAGAAGTAGCAAATAAAGTTTCAAATGGAGATTTAACACAAGATATAGATATTAAAAGTAAAGATGAAGTGGGAGTATTAGCAGATAGCTTTAATAAGATGATAAATAATTTAAGAAATATAACAAGCAAAATTCAAGATGTTGCATTAAATGTATCATCATATTCTCAGGAACTATTTTCAGCAGCTGAGCAGGCTTCAGCAGTTTCAGAGCAAATAGCTATATCAACTCAAGATGTAGCAAATGGAGCAGAAAAACAAGTTAAATCAACAACACTAGTTTCAAATAATATAAAAGAAGTAGTATATAATATAGAAAAAATTAATGATGAAATTAATGATGTGGTAGATAATGCAGATAATACAAGTAAATTAGCATTAGATGGTAGCGAAAAAATGAATAATATGATAAGACAGATGAATGCAATTAAAGATAGTGTAAATTATACATCTAATATAATGAATGAATTTGAAAAAACATCTGATGAAATAGGAAATATAGTACAAGTTATAAATAATATAGCAGATCAAACAAATTTACTGGCACTTAATGCAGCAATTGAAGCTGCTAGAGCAGGTGAATCTGGAAGAGGATTTGCAGTGGTAGCTGATGAAATAAGAAAACTTGCGGAAGAATCAATTAAATCGTCAGACAGTATAAAAAAGTTAATAAATGAAACTCAAGAAAATACTAAAAAAGCTATTGCATCAATAGAAGAAGGTAATAAAGAAACTGAAAAAGGAGAATTAGTTGTAAAAGAAGTAGGAATTTCTTTAAAAGAAATAATACAAGGATTCGATTTAACAAAAGATAAATTAGATATATCAAATAAAAATATACTAGAAGTAAATAAAAATACAGAAAATATTGTGAATTTAGTAGATGAAATAGAGTCTATCTCAGAAGAATCTGCAGCAAATACAGAAGAAGTAGCCGCTTCAAGTGAAGAACAATCTGCAACTATAGAAGAAATAACTAAATCGGTAGAAGAACTAGCAAATATGTCAAGAGAACTTGAAGAAATTATACAAGTCTTTAAATTAAATTAAGAGTATATAATAAAAAACTTAGCTGTATCAAATGCAGCTAAGTTTTTTATTTACACTACTTGATAAGAAGATATTACCTTATTATGATCTATAAGAAGCATTAATTTTCACATAATCAAAACTTAAATCACATCCCCAAGCAGTTGCACAATATTCACCGTCTTTTAAGTCGATAATTATATTTATATGTTCCTGGCTTAATATATTTTTTGCTAATTCTTCATCAAAACAGACTCCTTTTCCATCTTTGAAAAGCTGTATAGCTCCTTCTTTATTTTGAAAAAACACATCTATTTTTTCTGGAGAAAACTCTGCATTAGAATAACCTAAAGAACATACGATTCTTCCCCAATTGGCATCTTCTCCGAAAAATGCTGATTTTACTAAACTAGAAGATATAACAGCTTTAGCACATAATTTGGCATCTTTTAGACTCTTAGAATTATTTAAAGAAACTTCTATAAGTTTTGTAGCACCTTCTCCGTCTTTAGCTATCATTTTAGCAAGCTCTTTATTTACAAAATCTAAAGCTTTTTTAAATTTTATAAAATTATCATCTTTTGAATTTATAATAGTGTTATTAGCACTTCCATTTGCCATGGCTATAACCATATCATTAGTACTAGTATCTCCATCTACTGAAATCATATTATATGAATCATCTACACTTTCTTTTAATGCGCTTGAGAGCATATCTTTAGATATATTTACATTGCTGACAATAAAACTTAACATAGTAGCCATATTAGGATGAATCATTCCAGAACCTTTAGATATACCACTTATTAATATTTTCTCACCATCTATATCTAATTCTACAGTTATTTTTTTAGCGAAAGTATCAGTAGTCATTATAGCTTCAGCGGCTGAATCTCCTCCAGTACATGAAATTTGAGTACATGCATTTTTAATTCCAGGAGTAATGATATCCATAGGAAGTGGAACTCCTATTATACCAGTAGAGGCTACTAGCACTTCTTTTGCTGATAATCCTAAACAATCAGCAGTCGTTTTAGCCATGTAGTATGCATTATCTACTCCATCATCACCAGTGCAGGCATTAGCATTTCCGCTATTTATAACTATTGCTTGTGTATTATCAGATTGTATATGATCCATACTTACAATAACTGGAGCTGCTGCAAATTTGTTTTGAGTAAAAGTACCGACAGCTACTGCTTTTTTTTCACTATATATAATACATAAATCTTTTCTTTTTCTCTTTACTCCAGAGTGTATACCTACAGCTTTGAAATAAGGAACATCTGTAATAGTTTTATTTTCTAATATTTTCAATTAAATCACCCTTTCTTTATGTGTACTTGTTTAGCCTATGGAAACATTGACAGTAAGTCTAGTCCTTTATTTTCATCTATATTAAACATAATATTCATATTTTGAACTGCTTGTCCGGCAGCTCCTTTTATTAGATTGTCTATTGCTGATATTATTATTACTTTTTTTGTTCTTTCATCAACTCTTATAGCAATATCACAAATATTAGATCCTTTAACCCATTTAGTTTCTGGAATTTCTTCAATTACTCTTATGAATGACTCGTTTTTATAAAATGAACTGTATATTTCATATAATTCTTCTTGAGAAATATCGTTTATTAAATTACCATAACATGTTGCTAATATTCCTCTATTCATTGGAACTAAATGAGGAGTAAATAATAGAGAAACGTCTTTATTATTTACCTGAGATAACATTTGTTCTATTTCAGGTGTATGTCTATGTGATGATACTGAGTAAGCCTTTATTGACTCGTTGCATTCTCCGTAAAGAATAGAGGTATTTAATGCTCTACCTGCACCTGATACTCCTGATTTAGCATCTATAATTATTGAAGAGGAATCAATAATATTAGATTTTAAAAGAGGAGTTAAAGCTAGTATACTTGCAGTAGGATAACATCCAGGATTTGCTATTAAATTAGAATTTTTTATTATATTTCTATTTAGTTCAGGTAAACCATATACAGATTGCGGCAATAAATTAATAGCTTGATGATCTAGATCATACCACTTTTTATAAACATTATGATCTTTTAATCTGAAATCTGCTCCTAAATCTATAACTTTTACTCCTAAATTCAAAGCTTTTTTTACTAACTCAAATGATTTACCATGAGGTAAAGCAATAAAAAGTATATCTATTTCACTAAGTTTACTTTCTGCTTCTTTTATGTCTACACATATAGACTCTATGTGTTTACTATAGTTGCCATATATTTTAGAAAAAGAAACACCACTGTAGCTATGAGAAGATAAAAAATTAATGTTAACATTAGGATGATTATTTAAAAACCAAACTAACTGCTGTCCAGCATATCCTGTTGAGCCTATTAAACCTGCATTTATCACAATATCACCCTCTTTTATTTAAAATTTTGTATAAAAAATTCGCTTTATGCTAACGCATAGCTCATGTCGCCAACGAGTCCTACGGGCTCCGTTGCTTAAAAATAGTTGATAATTCAGTTATTTCACCAGTGCTATCGATACATTTGAAATTATATGAATTTTTGTATAAAAAAGACTCTCGTCTTTTAATAAATTAAAAGACGAGAGTATATTCCCGTGTTACCACTCTTATTGATATGAAAAAATTCATATCCACTCATTGCCCGTTAACGGGGGGTCCGTATTTTCCTACTGCTATTTCAGAAAATATCTTCCATGGCTCTTTTGGGTATAACTATGATATTGGACTCACACCAACTCCAACTCGCTGAAACAATCATTATACTTACTTTCCACTTCATAAGATTTATTATTTTAAATTGATGTTGCGTTGAAATTGATTATAAATACTTTTGATTTTAATGTCAACTATAAAAATATATTTTTTTATATAATATTATTTGAAAAAAGTTTGAAAAAAATTCATGTTGACTATTATTCAGAATATATATATAATCTATTTCAACAAGTTAGTCGAAAACAAATATTTAATATCAAAGAAAATCGTTGACAAATTTCAGATGAGAAATTATAATCAATTTTAAAAATAATTCGAAAATGAATTTAGTATAAAAAAATAGCAAATCCTGTGAAAGGGAGAGTAGATATGGTGATTGTTCCAGCGAGCTAGAGTAGGTGTGAGTCTAGTAACATAACTGTATTGAAGAGAGCCCTAGAGGAGATTTTCTGAAATAATAGTAGGAAAATACGGTGATTCCGTTAAAATCAATTGAGTGAACATAAAGTGAAACTTTATTTTATCCGAAAGCTAAAAGTTCTAAAACTCCATCTTCTTAGAGATGGAGTTAAGAACTTAACAGCTTCTGGATTAGCTTGACTAAAAATTCATATGGAATAAAAACTCTATATGAATTAAGTCTCGCTTTATGTTAACAAGAGTGGTAACGCGGGTAAGTTCTCGTCTCTTAAATTTTAAGAGATGAGAACTTTTTTAGTATAAAAAAATAGCAAATCCTATGAAAGGAAGAGTAGGTATGGTGATTGTTTCAGCGAGCTAGAGTAGGTGTGAGTCTAGTAACATAACTGTATTGAAGAGAGTCCTAGAGGAGATTTTCTGAAGTAATAGTACGAAAATACGGTGATTCCGTTATAATCATACGAGTGGGCATAAAGCGAAACTTAATTCAGATGGAGCTTTTATGTCAACAAGAGTGGTAACACGGGGTAACTCTCGTCTCTTAATCAATTGATTAAGAGACGAGAGTTTTTTAGTATATTGCATTTTCTAAATACAGAATATTCTGAAATAAAGAGGGGGTAAAAAAATGAATGAACAAAAAGTAGCCTTGCTAATGGAGGCATTGCCATACATTAAAAAATTTAAAGGTAAAACTTTTGTAATAAAATATGGTGGAAGTATAATGAAAAATGAAAATTCTAAAAAAGCATTTATAGAAGATGTGGCTTTAATGAACCTTGTGGGAATTAATGTGATAATTGTACATGGTGGAGGACCTTATATTTCTAAATTTTTAAATAAGGTAGATATTAAAAGTGAATTTATTGATGGACTAAGAGTTACGGATAAAGAAACTATGGAAGCAGTTGAAATGATTCTATCAGCAAAAATAAATAAGGAAATAACTTCAAAGTTATGTATGCAGGATATTAGTGCTGTTGGAATAAGTGGAAGAGATTCAAATTTAATCAAAGCAAAGAAAAAATATATATTTAAGGATAACAAAAAAATAGATATTGGCTATGTTGGAGAAGTCGTAAGTATTAATGAAAAACTATTGTTAGATTTAATTGAAAATAATCACTTGCCAGTAATATCTCCCATTGGATGTGATTTAGAAGGAAATATATATAACGTTAATGCAGACTATGCAGCATCTTCAATAAGCTCTTGCTTAAAAGCGGAAAAGTTAATTCTTTTAACAGACGTAAAAGGAATATATAAAGATTTAAATGATGAATCAACTTTTATATCAAGTATAAATACAGAGGAAATAAAAGAATATATAAGTTCAGGAATAATAAAAGGAGGAATGATTCCTAAGCTTGAGTGCTGTATCGATGCTCTTGAAAGTGGAACGAAGAATATTCATCTTATAGATGGAAGACGAGAACACAGTGTATTATTAGAAATATTTACAAATGAAGGAATGGGAACAATGATAGAAGGGGGAGCTAAAAATGCCAATTAATTTAAAGGGAAGAAATTTTTTAACGTTAAAGGATTTTACACAAAACGAAATGAAATATCTTTTGAATTTATCAAAGGATTTAAAATCTAAGAAAAGAGCAGGAATAAAAGGAAACTTACTAGATGGAAAAAATATAGTATTACTATTTGAAAAAACTTCGACTAGAACTAGATGTTCATTTGAAGTTGCAGCATTTGATGAAGGAGGTTATGTTACTTTTTTAGGAGCTAATGACAGTCAAATGGGTAAAAAAGAATCAATAGAAGATACAGCTAAAGTTTTAGGAAGATTTTATGATGGTATAGAATTTAGAGGATTTAAACAAGAATCAGTTGAGGTTTTAGCGAAAAATGCTGGTGTTCCAGTATGGAATGGACTCACTGATATGTATCATCCAACTCAGATATTAGCTGATTTTTTAACAATTATGGAAAATGTAAATAAACCACTTAATAAAGTTAAATTCGTTTATGTTGGAGATGCTAGAAACAATATGGGAAATTCTTTATTAATAGGTGCAGTTAAAATTGGAATGGACTTTGTAGCCCTTGCTCCAAAAAAATTATGGCCATGTGAAGAGTTAGTTGCTGAAATGAAGGAAGTTGCAAAAAAAACAGGAGGAAGTATTACTCTTACAGAGGATGTAAATGAAGTCAAATATGCAGATGTAATATATACAGATGTTTGGGTATCAATGGGAGAAGAAGATCAATTTGAAGAAAGAATCAAACTATTAAAGCCATATCAAGTTAATATGGATATGATTAATAAAACTGAAAATAAAGATGTTATATTTATGCACTGTTTACCAGCGTATCATGATTTAGACACAAAAGTTGGGAAGGAAATATATGAAAAATTCGGATTAAAAGAAATGGAAGTTACAGATGAAGTATTTAAATCAAAACATTCAGTTGTATTTGATGAAGCTGAAAATAGAATGCATACTATCAAAGCTGTAATGGTTGCAACTATTGGAAATGTTTAAATAAGATATGGAGGTTTAGATAATGAACAATAATAATATAATGAATACTTACTCAACAGTTGATGTGGTTTTTGAAAAAGGATTAGGTAGTAAGGTTTATGATATAAATGGAAAAGAATATATTGATTTTGTTTCAGGAGTTGCAGTAAATTGTTTGGGACATTCTCATCCATCTATAATAAAAGCTTTAAATGAGCAAAGTAATAACCTTATTCATATTTCCAATTTATATTGGAATAAAAAGCAATTAGAGCTTGCGCAAAAACTATGTAATTATAGCAATCATGATAAAGTGTTTTTCTGCAATAGTGGAACGGAAGCAGTAGAAGCAGCTATTAAGCTAGCTAGAAAGTATGGAATAACTAATGGAACAAGTAAAAAGAATGAAATAATATTTATGGAAAATTCTTTTCATGGAAGAACAATGGGAGCTCTTTCTATAACAGGACAGGAAAAATATCAAAAAGATTTTATACCTCTTATGAGTGGAGTAAAGAGTACTAAGTTCAATGATATAGGTGATTTTAGAAATAAAATAGATGAAAATACCTGTGCAGTTATAATTGAACCTATTCAAGGAGAAGGAGGTATATTACCTGTCGAAATAGATTTTTTAAAAGAAGTAAAGGATTTATGTGAAAAATATAATGCGCTTTTAATATTTGATGAAATACAGTGTGGGATAGGTAGAACAGGAAGTTTATTTGCATATAAAAAATTTGAAGTAATACCTGATGTTATATGTATGGCAAAGGGATTGGGTGGAGGTTTTCCAATTGGAGCTGTACTTGCAACTCAAAAAGCAGCCTATGCATTTACTCCTGGCGATCATGGAAGTACTTTTGGTGGAAATCCTCTAGGGTGTTCAGTATCATTAGCAGTACTAAATGAATTAATGGATAATGGTGTAGTAGATAAAGTAGATGAAAAAAGTGAGTATATTATAGATAAGATTTTAAAATTAAAAGAAAAATATGAAGCTATAGATAAAATTCAAGGAATGGGATTGATGCTTGGAATAAAGCTGAATATCGATAAAAGTAAATTGATTAGTAAGTGTTTTGAAAAAGGACTTTTATTAGTAGGTGCAGGTGAGAATGTAGTAAGAATACTACCTCCTTTAAATGTTACTAAGGAAGATATAGATAAATTTTTAAATATATTAAATGAAGCTTTGTCTGAATTATGCAATTAATATTGAATGGGGTGATAAAATGGATGCTATTTTATATTTAGAAGATGGAAGTATATATGAAGGTAAAAAGTTTGGGAAAATAGGTACTACTGTTGGAGAGCTTGTTTTTAATACTTCTATGACTGGGTATCAGGAGATACTAACTGATCCTTCTTATGCAGGTCAAATAATAAATATGACATATCCTTTAATAGGTAATTATGGAGTTAATAATATTGAGAACGAATCATTAAAAATACATGCAAAAGGATTTATTGTAAGAAATATTTCTAAAAATCCTTCAAATTATATGAATGAAAAAAGTATTGATGAGATGCTTAAAAGTATGGATATAGTAGGTATTTATGGAGTTGATACAAGAAGTATAACTAAAAAGATAAGAAACTCTGGAGTTTTAAAGTGTGTAATATCTAGTGAAAACTTATCAATTGATGAGATAAAAGAAATTTTAAATAATACTGAAATTAAAGATGATTGGATGAAAAAGGTAAGTACTAAAGAAATTATTAATATAAAAGGAGACGGTTATAAGGTTGCTGTAGTTGATTTTGGAGTAAAGCAAAATATAATAAATAACTTAAAGCAAAGAGGATGTGATGTAACTATATTTCCATATAACGCATCTTTTGAAGAAATAATGAGCATAAATCCGGATGGAGTACTTTTAAGTAACGGTCCAGGAGACCCTAAAGAGGTTAAAGATGCAATAGAAACTGCTAAAGAATTGATAAAAAATATACCTACATTGGGAATATGTCTAGGACACCAAATAATAGCACTAGCAGTTGGTGGAAATACTTATAAAATGAAGTATGGACATAGAGGAGGAAACCATGGTGTATATGATATAGAAAGAGATAAATCATATATAACATCTCAAAACCACGGATATGCAGTAGATAAAAATAGTATAGAAGATAAAGATATGATAGTAACTCATATAAATCTGAATGACAATACAGTAGAAGGAATTAAACATAAAAGTCTTCCAGTATTCTCCGTTCAGTATCATCCAGAAGGTTCTCCTGGACCACAGGATTCTGCATATATATTTGATAAATTCATATCTGTACTAGGAGGGGATAAGTAATGGGATTAGATAAAAACATAAAAAAAGTAATTATAATAGGTTCGGGACCTATAGTTATAGGTCAAGCAGCAGAATTTGACTATTCAGGAACTCAAGCTTGTAAGGCTATAAAGGAAGAAGGAATAAAAACAGTTCTTGTTAATTCTAATCCTGCAACTATAATGACTGATATGGATATAGCTGATAAGGTATATATAGAACCTCTTAATATAGAAAGCTTAGAAAATATAATTAAAAAAGAAAAACCAGATGGAATATTAGCAGGGTTTGGAGGACAAACAGCACTTAATCTTGCAATGGAATTACAGGAAAAAGGAATACTTGATAAATATAATGTAAGATTTTTAGGAACAGATAGCGATACTATAAAAAAAGCAGAAGATAGAGAAGAGTTTAAAAAGCTAATGATTGAAACTAATCAGCCAGTTCCTATGAGTATAATAGCTAATGATATTGAAGAATGCAAAGATTTTGTTGAAAAATACGGATACCCTGTGATAATAAGACCAGCTTATACACTAGGTGGAACTGGTGGTGGTATTGCTAATAATCATGAAGAACTAATTAGTACTTGTAAAAATGGATTAAAAAGCAGTCCAATAAATCAAATACTATTAGAACAAAGTGTAGCTGGGTGGAAGGAAATAGAGTATGAAGTAATAAGAGATAAAAAAGACAACTGCATTATTATATGTAACATGGAAAATATAGATCCAGTAGGAGTTCATACAGGAGACAGCATAGTGATAGCTCCATCTCAGACACTAAGAGATAAAGAATATCAAATGTTAAGAACTGCTTCTATAGATATAATAAGAAGTTTAAAAATAGAGGGTGGATGCAATGTACAGTTTGCATTAGATCCAGATAGCTCTAAATATATAGTAATAGAGGTTAATCCTAGAGTAAGTAGATCAAGTGCTTTAGCATCAAAAGCGGCAGGTTATCCAATAGCAAAGATAGCAGCTAAAATTGCAATAGGATATAGTCTTGACGAACTTAAAAACTATGTTACTAAAAATTCTAGTGCATTCTTTGAGCCTAGTCTTGATTATGTAGTAGTTAAAATACCTAAATTACCGTTTGATAAATTTAATAAAGCTGATAAAAAACTTGGAACTCAAATGAAAGCAACTGGAGAAGTTATGGCTATAAGTAGAAGTTTTGAAAATGCTTTATTAAAAGCAGTAAGCTGTCTTGAGGAAAAGTTTACAGGACTTAGAATACCTCATATTATTAATATGGATAAAGATGAGGTAATTGAAAAAATAAAAATGAGTGATGATGAGAGACTATTTGCTATAGCTCAAGCATTAAGATTAGGAATAGATATAGAATCTATATTTGAATTAACAAAAATAGATAAGTGGTTCTTATATGGAATTAATAATATAGTTGAAATAGAAAATAAATTAAAACAAGAAAATATAGATGAAAATATAATTTATGAAGCTCAAGCTATGGGATTTACAGATAAAGAAATTTGTGAAATATCAAGAATAGACTTTGAAACTTTAAAGAAAATTAGAAAAGAAAACAATATATATCCAGTATATAAAATGGTAGATACCTGTAGTGGTGAATTTGAATCAACTACTCCATATTATTATTCTTGTTATGATAAAGAAGATGAAAATGAAGTATCGAATAATAAAAAGATAATAGTATTAGGTTCAGGACCTATAAGAATAGGGCAGGGTATAGAATTTGATTATTGCTGCGTTCATGGAGTATGGGCAATAAAAGAAAAAGGATATGAATCTATAATTATAAATAACAATCCTGAAACTGTAAGTACGGATTTTGATACATCAGATAAATTGTATTTTGAACCTTTATATATAGATGATGTAATGAACGTTATAAATAAAGAAAAGCCAGATGGAGTTATAGTACAATTTGGAGGACAAACATCTATAAATTTAACTAAACAATTAACTGAAAAGGGAGTAAATATACTTGGAACTTCATTTGAATCTATAGATTTAGCAGAAGATAGAGGAAAGTTAAGTGATATATTAAAAAATCTAAGTATTCCAACTCCAAAAGGATATGCAGTAACTAATTTAGAAGATTCTTTTAATGTAGCAAATAAGTTGAAATATCCTGTAATAGTTAGACCTTCATATGTGATAGGAGGGCGTGCTATGCAAGTAGTTTATGATGATAAAACACTTGAAAATTATATGAATGAAGCTATAAATTTAAGTAATGAACATCAAATATTAATAGATAAATATGTAAAGGGAACTGAAATAGAAGTAGATGCAATATCTGATGGAGAAGATATATTAATACCTGGAATAATGGAGCATGTTGAAAAAACAGGAGTGCACTCAGGGGATAGTATAACTATATATCCTACTGTGACTTTAGATAAAGAGACTATAGATAAGCTAGTTACTTATACTAAAAAAATAGTTAAAGAACTTAAAATAGTAGGACTTGTTAATATTCAGTATGTATATGATGGAAAAGAAGTATATGTTATAGAAGTGAATCCAAGAGCTTCAAGAACAGTACCGATACTAAGTAAAGTAACACAAATTCCTATGGTAAAATTAGCAGTTGAATCTATGCTTGGTAGTAAGCTAAAAGAACTAGGATATGGAACTGGACTTTTAGAGAATAAACAATTATATGCGGTAAAAATACCTGTTTTCTCTAGTGAAAAGTTATCTAATGTTGATGTATATTTAAGTCCTGAAATGAAATCAACTGGAGAGGTATTAGGGGTAGATAAGAATTTAGATAAAGCTGTATATAAAGGGTTCAGAGCAGTAAATATAGATATTCCAACTAACGGAGGAATATATGTATCATTAAGTGATATTAATAAAAAAGAAGCACTTGAAATTATAAAAAAATACGATAAGCTTGGATTTAAATTATATGCTTCAAAAGGAACTAGTGAGTTTTTAAATAATAATGAAATTTCATGTGAACAAGTAGATGTAGATAAATTAAATAAACTTATATTAAAAGGAGAGATAAATATAGTTATAAATACTCCTACAATTGGAAATAGTCTTGAAAGTGAAGGTTTTAAGATTAGAAGAAAAGCAACAGAAAGAAGAATACCAATATTTACATCTATAGATACAGCTAAATTATTTATAAAAGCTATCAATATAAAGAAAAATGATGAAGAAATAGAGTATATTTCTTTAGATAATTATTTTGTTTAGTTAAGAAGAGACAAACGACAATATTTATGCAAATATTGTCGTTTTTTTATTTTACGCTTAATGAAATTATATGATTTTTAAATTGTGGATAATATTGATGAAAGAGATAAATTTACAACTATTTTTAAGCAACAGAGTCGTAAGACTTGTTGGCGCTATGAACGCATGTGAATTTTGAGCAACGAAGCCCGTTAGGACTCGTTGGCGACATGAGCCATGCGTTAGCATGAAGCGAATTTTTATATTAATAAGTAGATAAGAAGGAAGAAGGTTGATATAATGTTTTTAGAATATTTATACGAGGAGATAAGAAATGAAATATTATTTAGCACCAATGGAAGGAATTACGGAATACATATATAGAAATTCTTATGAAAAAATTTTTCATAATATTGATAAATATTTTACACCTTTTATTGCTACAAATGAAAGTAAAAGTCTTAAAACTAAAGAATTAAGAGATGTTTTGCCTGAAAATAATAAAGGTATTAACATAGTACCTCAAATAATTACTAATGATTCAGAAGGTTTTGTTAATCTATCTAGAAAATTACAACAATTAGGTTATAACGAAGTTAATTTAAATTTAGGATGTCCTGTTGGAACAGTTGTTTCAAAAAATAGAGGTTCGGGATTTTTGGCTAAAAGAGAAGAACTTGATATATTTTTAGATGAAATATTTAAAATAGATGATATGAAAATTTCTATAAAAACTAGAATAGGAAAGAATAGTCCAGAAGAATTTTATGAGCTAATAAAAATTTATAATAAATATCCTATAGAAGAATTAATTGTTCATCCTAGAACACAAAAAGATTTTTATGGAAATAAACCTAATTTAGAAGTATTTAAAGATGCATTGTCTTTAAGCACCAACCCAGTATGTTATAATGGTGATATTTTCACTGTTGATGATCATAATAAATTGATAAAAGCTTTTCCAGAAGTAAAAACAGTAATGCTTGGAAGAGGTATACTAGCCAATCCAGGATTAATTAATGAGATTAAAAATAATACTTGTATAGATAAAGAAGTATTAAAAGATTTTCATGATGAAATTTTAAATAAATATATAGAATTATTTAATGAAGATAGAAATGCAATATTTAAAATGAAAGAATTATGGGGATATATGATTTATATATTTTCAAATAATAAAAAATATGCTGAAAAAATAAAGAAATCACAAAAGTTAAGTGATTATAAAGAAGCAGTTTCAAGTTTATTTATGGAGCAGGAAATCATAGAAGGGGCAGGGTTATTTAATAATTAATATTAAATATGTTTATTTTTTTATTATTGGAAATTTATAGAAGTGAATTCTCACATTTATAGTTAAAAACAAATAATTATAAAATAATTGAATTAATAGTAAATTTAGAGGTGAATAGTTTGATTTATAGTAGAGTAATTGTATTTTGATGATGCATTCAATTAACTATGTAGATTATTTTGTTGAATAACAAATAGAGTTATACACATAATAAAACAAAAGGTGTTTGTATATAATAGAGTGAAACTTAATTCAGATGGAGTTTTTACTCCAACTGAAATTTTAGTTGAACTAATCCAGAAGCTATAGAGTTCTTATCTCCAGCCTTAAGAGCGTGGAGTCTTAGAACTCTTAGCTTTCGGATAAATTACATCTAGAATATAAATTGAATAAAGGAGAGAAAAACTATGAACAAGAATAAAAAAGATGATAGAAGAGATAATGTAGATAGAATTCAATATAATATTGATAGGACTATACAGAACTTTCGTATGGCTGAAGACGTGATTGAGAAAACAGATGATGATACAGAGAAAAAAAGATTAGAAGCAAAAAATGATAGAAGAGAAGAAGCTGTTACTGGTATGAGAAAAGAAATTAAAGAAGAAGCAATAGATAAACAGAATGGATATAAATAATGAGAGGGAAGCTTAGGCTTCCCTTTTTCTATTTTATATCTATTTTTTCTTTGACAAGTATCCTTTCAATATATCTATGGGTATAGAATCTGAGTAATATCTTAATACAAGTGTTAAATGTTATAAAATATAGATGAAATATTGTATAATATATAATGAAAAACTTTTGGGAGGAAGCAAGACTTAGTATGAAAAAGAAATACTATAAATTATTAGGGAGATTATAATATGAGCAAGTATTTTTCGATAGGAGAAATGTCAAAGCTTCATAAAATAAGTATACAAACTCTTAGATATTATGATGAGATCGGTTTATTTAAACCTATTTATGTAGATAAAAAAAGTAATTATAGATATTATTCAATAGAACAATTTTCTAAATTAGATGTTGTAAAATATTTAAAGTATTTAGGTATGCCATTGAAAGAAATCAAAGATAAACTAGAAGAAAATAATGAAGAAATATTAAAACTATTAAACAACAAAATTAATGTAGTAGATTCTAAAATTAGGGAACTAGAATTAATTAAAAAAGTTTTGAATACAAAAAAAGAAACAATAGAACAAGGATTAAAAGTAGATGATATAGGAAAAATATTCAAAAAACATATACCAAGAAGAAGTATTTTATCTATGGAATATGAAGATGGTTTTAGCATAGAGGAAAAAATGGAGCTTTCTAGAAGGAAAATAGCTAATATATTGGAAGAAAACATATCTGTATTTTATGGTGGGGTAGGCGGATTAGTATCTATGGAAAAAGTTAAATTAAATCAAAAGGTTATTTATGAAAATAGTTTTGTAACAATAGAAAGAGATTTATTTAATAAGGAAAATCAAAAATTCATTAAAAATATTCCTTCTGGAGACTTTATATGTATAAAATATAAAGGGCCATATTGTGAAAACTATAAATATTTCAAACAATTAATAGACTATATAGAATATAAACGAATACAAGTAGAAGATTTTATATATGAAATACCTATAATAGATCCATTATCTACAAATGATAAAGATGAACTTATTACTGAAATACAAGTTTTAGTGAAAAAAAGAGAAATAGATTTAAGATGTTTAGTTTAAAAATACCGAAATTTATCGGTGTTTTTTTGTGAAAAATTATAATGTTTTTAAATTTACACAACTACACAAAAAGACAAATAGTTATAATTTAAAATATAATAATAAAAGAAATAACAAATTTTTTAAAAAAATATTGACTCTCTAGTTACTTGAGACTTTATAATTAAAAATGTGAAAGAAATGTCAAGTATTAAAATATATAAATCATTTCATATTTAGGAGGAGGAATAAGATGAATAATAATTTAAATCATGACTTAGAAACTAAAATAATTCATTGGGGTCATGCTAGTGATAAATCAACAGGAGCTCTTGCAACACCAATATATCAAACTGCTACATTTGCAGCAGAAACAGTTGAACACTTTGAACAATTATGTAGAAATTTTGGATATGTTTACACTAGAGAGTGTAATCCAAATTTAAATGAATTAGAACTAAAGCTTGCTATGCTTGAAGATGGGGAAAGCGCTATCGTAAGTGCTTCTGGAATGGGAGCTATAACGTCAACAATATTAGCTTTAGTAAAAAGCGGAGATCATATAGTGAGTTCTGATGGAATATTTTCTCACACTAAATTATTTATGAGTGAATTGTTATTAAAATTTGGTGTTGAAGTTACATTTGTAGATGCCAGAAACTCATGTAATATAAAGGATGCTTTAAAAACAAATACAAAATTAGTATATATAGAAAGTCCTTTAAATCCATCTTTAGACTTAGTTGATATAAAAACTATTGCACAAATAGCTCATGAAAACAAAAGTCTACTTATAGTAGATAGCACTTTTGCTACACCTATAATACAAAAACCTATAACTTTAGGAGCAGATATAGTGGTTCATAGTTTAACTAAATTTATAAATGGGCATGGTGATACATTAGGTGGAGTTGCAATAGGATCAAAAGAACTAATAGATTTAGTTAGATGGCCAAGTTTACCATGTTTTACAGGTGCTTCATTACCACCTATGAATGCATGGATGATATTGAGGGGAATAAAAACTTTAGATATGAGAATGAAAAAACACTGTGAAAATGCTTTAGCGGTAGCAGAGTTTTTAAATAAAGAAGAATATATAGATGAAGTAAAATATCCAGGATTAAAATCTCATCCTCAACATGAATTATGTAAAACACAAATGAATGGACTAGGTGGGGGAGTACTATCTTTCAAATTAAAAGATGGAATAAATGGATTAAGTAGAGATGAGGCTAGTAGAACATTAATAAATTCATTACAATTATGCACAATAGCTACTAGTTTGGGAGAAGAACACACTTTAGTTCAAATGAATGGTGAAAATCTTATAAGAATAGCTCTAGGATTAGAATCCTCAAGAGACATAATAAATGATTTCAAGCAAGCAATTGATAAATTAAAATAATTTATTAACTAAAAATATCATATAGAGTTATAACACATAGAGGTAAAATGAAGGATTATCAAAGAAAGATGAACCACATCATCCTATTGACCAAATCACATTACAAAGTGATAAAAAACTCATTTGAATAAGTATAGCTTCTTCTGTTAGAGTTGAATATGCCTAAGCATTTTGATCTTAATCATAAATTATCAAAAAATATTATACATTTATGGATAATTATAGAAACTTTCTATTTAACAAAACAATATAACTTATGTACAATTATAGAAGATATGTTGAAGTTGGTCATAAAATGTATTTTTATGAAAAGGAGAGAAAAATATGGAAGATGTTAGGGTTGATGTTGAGATAGAGAAATTATATTCTTGTCTTAATATGGATAAAAAAATAGTAGGAATAAAGTTCCTATTTTCAGAGGAAGATTTTAATTCTTTTAATGTTGAGCCAGCAAAGAATAAACTTTCCTATTGTATGATGGTGAAAATTGCATCAACTGGAAAAAGTATAAAAGTTAGAAGTGAACATTTTAAGTGTAATTCATCTGCTAGGGCATTAGGAATAAAAAAAGCTGATAGTTATGTTCAATCAGGTAGAGAATATTATTCCTATGGATTATATAATAGCCTGGGGACAGCAAAAAATGTACATGATAAAGTTACATATATAAATGACCATATTTATGGAGTAATACTTCAGCCAGTTGAAAAGTTTGAAGTTGAGCCTGATGTAGTCATAATGATTTCTAATCCTTATAATATTATGAGAGTTTTTCAAGGGTATACTTATACCTATGGAATGGCTAAAAATATAAGGTTTGTAGGTAATCAAGGAGTCTGTTCAGAACTTACTGCAAGACCCTATGAAAATAATGATATCAATGTTTCCCTCTTGTGTGCAAATACAAGATTTTCATGCAAATGGAAAGATAGTGAAATGGGAGTTGGAATGCCATATAAGATATTTTCAAATGTTTTAGAAGGTCTTTTAAAAACACTTAATCCAACTGAACCTGATTACAAAAAAGAAGAAATTATTAAAAAAGTAAGAGAAAAAGGATTAGAGATTAACACTATTAAGGGTGAGAATTATTACGATTCCTCTATTGGAGTAGCCAAATTAGATGAGTAAGCAAGCCATAAATATTAAATAATCAAGTATAGATTGACAATATATGGAGGTAAAGAAATGGATAAAAATAATAATTTTAAAAGATATTTAATAATATTCATATTAGCATTTGGAACTACAGCAATGTACAGTTTACCGTATATGAAATCATCATTTTATGATCCTATGCAACAAGCATTGGGGTTAAGCCATACTCAAATAGGAAATTTACTAAGCTTATATGGAATAGTAGGAATGCTTGCATATTTTGTAGGAGGAATGATTGCAGATAAATTCTCTATAAAAAAATTAATATCATTTTCATTGATATCATCTGGATTAATAGGATTTTATTTTTCTACATTTCCATCATATAATATGCTATTATTAATATTTGTAGCATGGGGAGCAACAACAATATTAACTTATTGGTCTGCTTCAATAAAAGTTGTTAGAATGCAAGGAAGTGAATCTGAACAAGGAAGAATATTTGGATTTTATGAAGGATTATCAGGAATTTCAGGTACATTAGTATCATTTATAGGATTATATTTATTTGGAAAATTTACTGAAATAGCTGTAGGATTTAAGTATGTTATTTGGTTATATTCAACAGCTTCTATAATATGTGGTATATTATTATTTATGTTAATAAAAGAAAATAAGTCAGAAGAAGAATCTTCGGGTGGAGATTTAAGTTTTAAAGCAGTGTCAGATATAATAAAAATGCCAAAGGCATGGTTAATAGGACTTATAGTATTTTCAACTTATTTAGTGTTCTCAAGCTTAACATATCTAAGTCCATATTTATCAGAAGTTTATTTAATGCCTATGACATTAGTTACTTCACTATCTATAGTAAGAACATATGTTATAAAGATGGGAGCATCTCCTGCAGCGGGGATAATAAGTGATAAAGTGGGATCTCCTATAAAGGTAATGTTTATAGGATTCATATTAATGGCAGTAAGTACAGGTGCATATTTAGTAATACCTAAGAATGTAAATTTCTTATGGATAGCTGTTACAAATATGGTAATACTAAGCATTATATTATTTGGATTTAGAGGAATATATTTTGCTTCTGTTTCAGAATCAAATATACCATTAGAAAAGACAGGAGCAGTAGTAGGTTTTGCTTCACTTATAGGATTTTCACCAGATGCATTCTATTATACTCTTGCTGGTAATTGGTTAGATACTTATGGTCAAACTGGATATACATATATCTTCATATTTTCATTAATAAGTGCTTTAATAGGTATATTTGCTACTTTTACATTAAATAAATTAAATCAAAAAGAAAAATTAGAACAAGAATCAAATAAGATAAAAAAAGAAGAACAGTTAGTATAATAATATAAATACAAAGACTCTACTCATTAAAAAATATAAAATGGGTAGAGTCTTTGTAGATTATAGATATAAATTGGAGGACATAATATGCTTACATTGTGGGAACATGGATTAATAATAATATGTGCTTTTATATTCGTAGGAATAGGGTATTATTTTTCAAAAAACATAAAAGATATGGAAAGTTATTATTTAGGAAATTAAAATGATCCGTTCAAAAGCTAATAAAATGGCTATGAGAATAAGGCATAGATTTATGGGTGTAATACCAGAAATAAAAATATCAAAAATAGAGGTTTTTAGATTTAAAAGCAAAAAAATGGTGAAGTGTGTACCCGTTCTGGAAGGTTACACACTTCAATTTATATAGCCCTTATTTTTGTAATAAGTGCTTATTTTTTTCTATAAATTCATTTAAAGCCATAGTTGTAACTTGTATAAGAGAAATATTTTGTTCTTTTGCAATTTTTTCAAGGCTAACTTTTATATTTTCATCTACTTTAAATCCAAGAGGTGTTGGACGCAGTTTTTTTAATTTTTCATCTATTTCTGATTTATATATACTTTCGATTATAATTTTTCCGTTTGGGCCAGCTATATCTTCGTAAGTCCAACCGTTAGGATTATATTTAGATTGCATATTAATAAAATTTCTTTTTTCAGCTCTTAAGTCTCCTGTTGTATTGTCTTCTACTATGAAATACATCATTTTTTTCTTTTCTTTATCATTTCTATGTTCTTGCTTTTCAAATAATATATTCATTAAACTACCCCTCCTTCTGTTAATATATTATCAATTATATCACAAAAATTGGAATATTGATATGCATTTTGATTAATTTTATAGCTCCGATTAAATAACTAGTTAATCTTAAGGAATTGGAATTGATAGTTATTTAGAAGTTTGTCGGGAAAAACAGACTTAATTTGTTATTGTTAATTTATTGTCGAAAAAAGTGATTAATATAAATAATTACAAAAAAATTATACTAATAATGATGGCTTATGGAATGATGGGAGTATATTATATACCACTTATAACAATAGGTTTGTATAAAATAGTAAAATCAAAATAAATAAGCAAAATATCTTGTATTTAAAAATAGATAATGCCATGGCAAAAACCACGGCATTTGATTTTTATGTTTTTATTAGTATTTTCCTACATAATCCCATCCTATAGGAATTCCTTTTTCTCCTGGTTTCCAGTTAGCAGGAGCTGCTAACCCAGTTTTCAAATTATATTGTAGGCCTTGTATAACTCTTAATATTTCATTTGTATTCCTTCCAACAACCTGCGGATTGACTAAATAAGCTTGAATATTTCCATCAGGATCTATTATGAAAGCACCTCTATATGCAAAGCCTTCTTTTTCGTTTAAAACTCCATATTTTTTAGAAACTTCTTGAGTTCTATCAGACAACAAAGGATAGTTTATCTTTTGCCCAGAAGGAGATTCTTGCATAAAAATTTTATGACAATAAATACTATCAGTACTAATAGCGAGTACCTCCGTATTTAACTTTTCAAATTCTTTATACGAGTCAGCAACTGCTGCAAGTTCAGTAGGTCAAACGAATGTAAAATCTGACCCATAAAAAAATACTACTACCCATTTACCTTTATAATCTGATAATGAAACATCTTTAGGTTCACCATCAACTATACCCTTTAAAGTGAATTCAGGTGCAGGATCACCTAAGTTAAAACCTTTATCATATTCTATATATTTTTCATTACGAGTAGAAGATGTACGATTTTTTTTCATTGTCTTCATATATTTTTTTTGATTCATTGAATACAAATATGGATTATACATTTAAAACCCCTCCTTGGTATTAATATATTATGGTTATATTTCTTTGATACAATTTAAATTTGGAGGTAAGTCAAGAATAGATCTATGGCAGTAATTGATGCCATGGCTTTTTAATATATGATATAATTTAAACAATAGTTAAATTCAAACAGGAGTTGAAAAAATTGAAATTATTTGATGTTATACCAGATAAATTTTTTAGCATATTATCCTCTGCTAAAAAAAATATATATGCAGATTGTATATTTATAATATATAAAATATTGCAGAATAATACTTCGTTCGGAATAGAAAGGGAAGTATTAGTAGATGCTCTTAGTGATTATTTTGAAAATTACGAAGAAAAAAATATATTTTTAGAGGAAGAAAATAATCTGAAAAATTCTAGAGATAATGCTAATTTTATAATAAGAAGGCTAAAAGATTACGGATGGATAGATATAGAAACTATGTCTAATTATGAAGAAATAGTAAATCTTCAGGATTATTCTATTTCTATTATACAAACACTTGATTCTCTTATGAATAATGAAAAGCTTGAATATCAAGGATATGTATACACTATATACTCAATATTATATGGAAATGAAAATATAAACAAAAGCATAATGCTAGAACAGGTTTATGAAAACACTAACAAGCTAATAAGTGGACTTAAAACCTTGAATTCAAATATAAAAAAATATATAGAAAAAATATCAGATAAAGAAAATGCAAAGGAAATCATACAGCTTTTTCTTGATGATTATAATCAAAATATTATAGATAAGGGATATCATAGACTAAAAACTTCTGATAATGTAAGTAAGTTTAGACCTAAGATTATAGACAAGCTAGAAGAAATAAAAAAAGATAAAAATACAATTGAAAGTATTTGTAATGAGCTAGTTAAGATGGAGAAGGAAACTGATTTTGAAAGTGCATACGAAAGAACATTAAATTTGCTAAATGATACAATAAATAGAATTAATGATATAGACTATATAATCAATGAAATAGATGGTAAAAATAGCCAATATATAAGAGTCTCAATTGCAAGGATAAAATTACTTTTAAATAGTTCTAAGGATTTGGGTGGAAAGATAAATAATATATTAAAATATATGGCTGACAAAATAATTGATAATGATATTGATATAAAGGAAGAAAACTTTGAAGAACTAGAAAAAATATTCTCAGTGTTTACTCAAAATTTTGTGGATGAACAATCATTATATACATCAAATGAAGGTAAAAAAGAATTCAAGCCTGAAAAAATAAATAAATCAAGTAAAATGTCGCCAAAAGAAAGAAAAAACAAGATAGAATCTATAAAAGAAAAAAACAAAAATAGATTGAGTAGAAAGAATATAGATGAATACGTGATTAATATATTAAAAGACAAAAAAGTAGTAAATGCATCTATGCTTCCAATTGAAAATAGCAAAGACTTTGTTAAAATTATATATATATTATTGTATTCCAAAAGTCACCTTGTAAGTTATAACGTTGAAAAGCTTAATAATACTGTAACTATAAATAATTTTACATTTAATGATTTTGAAATATGGAGGAAATAACGTGAATGAAAATTACGAGAGATTAAATAGTAGAGAAAAAGAAGATTTTTCAAGAATTTGTAATAAATTATTATCTTTATGCTTTTTAACAAAGAAAAAAGAAGATAATAAAAAAGATTATTACTTTGTACAAACTCACAAGGAGATATTTAGTGAATATTTAAATGTAATTGGGTGGGAGCTTGAAGTAGATGAAACGCATGGAGTTGTTCATTTAATTAATAACTATAATTACAATAGATACAACTTTAAATTATATGAGAGTATAATACTTTTGATTTTAAGACTGTTATATCATGAGAAGTTAAAGGAAATATCACTTATAGATAATGTTATGATACGAGTTGAGGATATACATGAAAAATTTAATGCATTAAAAGTTAGGGACAAACCTATTGAAAAAACTAACTTACAAAGTGCATTAAAATTATTTAAAAAATATAATATTATTGAACCTATAGATAGAGGTTACTTAGATTCAACTAGCAGGTTGATAATTTATCCTAGTGTATTACTTGCTATAAAGGTTGAAGATATAAGCAAGATATATGAAAAATTAGACAGCTATAAAAAAGGCGGTGGTATAGATGAAGAAGCTTATGAAGATGAAATTAGTTAATTGGCATTACATAGAAAATGAAACTTTAGATATTAAAGGAAGCTGCATGATAACTGGAGAAAATGGAGCGGGAAAATCTACGATATTAGATGCAATTCAGTATGTATTAACCGCAGGTAAGCAAAAGTTTAATAGTGCAGCAAATGATAAAGGAAAAAGAGATTTAATGGGATACGTAAGATGTAAAACGGGAAAAGATTCTAATCAATATGAAAGAAATGGAGATGTCACATCTCATGTTGCATTGGAATTTTATGAGGAAATTAAGAAAAAGCACTTTATAATAGGATGTGTTATAGATTCAGGCAGTAATCTAAGTACACCAAAAACATTATTTTACCGTATAGAAAATCAAAAAATAGTAGATAGTTTATTCTTTGATAAGGAATATCCGAGAAATATAAGTGATTTCAAAGTGAACATAAAGAATTATACACATAAATTAAATAATACAAATACTGAAGCAAGAAAAGACTATCGTAATAGACTGGGATCTTTCAATGATAGATTTTTTGAACTTCTTCCAAAGGCACTTGCTTTTAGACCTATAAATAATGTAAAAGACTTTGTCTATTCATATTTACTAGATAAGAAGGAAGTAAACATTGAGAATCTAAAGGATAATGTTAGAAATTTATTAGAATTTGAAAATGTATTAAAAGAAATAAAGAAAAAATTAAGTAAACTTGAAAATATAGATAGTATATATAATCAGCTTAATAAAATTGAGGAAACTATAAAAGTACAAGACTATATAATAATTAGAGCTCAAAAGGAAACGTCACAGACTGAACTTGTAGATAGTGAAAAAAATATAAAAGATAAGGAAGAATTAAATAACACTTATATAGTAAAAATAGACGAATTAAAGTTACAACTAACTAAAAGGAAGTCATATAAAGATGAAATGCATACATCTTTACTTAGTAATGATACGTATCAAATGATTAATAATATTAATAGGGATATTGAACGTCAAATACAAGAATTGAGTAAAAATAAGAGAAAAGAATTAGAATTTAATCAAAGATTAAAGGAAGAATTTAAAACGGCTAAAAACTTGTACAATACAATAGATAAATTCAAAGGATTAGAAGAATTCTATAAATTCAAGGATGTTGTTATAAATGAAGACAATATTTCTGATTTCATAAATACTATTAATGAATATGAAATAAGCAGTAAAAATATTCAATCTGAAAAATTGAATGAAAGAGCAGAAGTAAACCAAAATTTAAAAGAGTATAAAATTAAATTAGATAATATAGAGAAAGACATAAATGTATTAAGCAATAAAAAACTAGTATATGATGATAAAATTATAAAATTAAGAAATGCAATAAGTGAAGGAATAAAAATGCAGATTCAAAAGGATGTAGATCCAAGACCTGTATGTGAACTATTGCAGGTTAAGGATGAAAAATGGCAAAATGCAGTAGAAGGATATTTAAATACACAAAGATTTAATTTAATGGTAGATCCTGAGTATTTTGATATTTCTTTAAGAATTTATGAGAACGTAAAAAACAAATTAAAAATACATGGTGTAGGACTTATAAATACTCAAAAAATTGAAAAATATGAGAAATGCACTGAAGAAAGTTTAGCACACATGGTAACATCTAAAAATAAGTATGCAAAAAACTATATAAATATGATTTTAGGAAAGGTAACTATGTGTGAGAATATAGATGATTTGAAAAAACACAATACGTCTATTACTGCAACATGCATGGTTTATCAAAATCATACAGCAAGACAAATAAATCCAAAAGTATATAATAAGCCTTATATAGGTATGGATGCATATAAAAAGCAATTAGAGTTAAAGGAAGATGAAAAGAAAGAATGTATATTAAATATAAATGAAATAGAATCTAAAATAAAAGAACTAAATCAAATAATTGATTATATTTCCAATATGAGATTGTCATATATTAAAGAAAATAGTTATATAAAAATAGAAGTTATTAATGCTCAAAGAGAACTTGATAATTTGAATAAAGAATTAACGAGTATAGATACAAGTACAATAATCGAGATGCAGCTTAAGCTTAAGGAAGTAGAAAAGGATATAGATACTATAGAAAAACAAAAGGATGAGTATCAAAATAAGTCTAACAGATTAGAAATATATATAGAAAATATTGAAAAAGAAATAGATAAATTAAAACAAAGGATACAAGAAGAAACAAATAACTTGAAAGAGTATGAACAAGATAATATAGAAATTATAAATAAAGCTCAACAGAAATACATAGAAAGTATAAAAGATAAAAATATTTCATTAGTCTGTGAAAACTATAAAAGAAGTAAAATTGGCTTTATTACTCAAAAGAATAATAAAGAACATGATTTAATAAAATTTCAGGGAGAATACAACAATCTATTTCACTTTGGTGGTGCTCAAGGTATAGAGGGTATGGATGAATTTTATGGGGAGTATAAAAGGCTAAAGGATAGTCAGATTATAGAATATGAAGAAAAATTAAAAACTGCAAAAAATAATACAGAAATAGAATTTAAAGATCACTTTATATCAAAGCTTCAGGAAAATATAAGAATTGCACAAAAGGAATTTAGAAAGATAAATGAAGCTCTAAAAGGTATAAAATTTGGATTGGATGAATATAAATTCAAATGCTTTCCTTCTAAAGGGAATGAAAAATTCTATAATATGATAATGGATGATATGAACATTGGTGGGGAGTTTACTTTGTTTAGTAATTCTTTTGAACAAACGCATAAAGAAGCCATGGACGAGCTATTTGATATGATAGTAATAGATGATGAACAGGCTAATACTGCTTTGGAGAAATATACGGATTATAGAACTTACATGGATTATGATATAAAAATATATCATGAAGATAATACAACATCATCATTTGCTAAGGTATGTAGAGAAAAAAGTGGAGGAGAAACACAAACTCCTTATTATGTGGCAATTGCAGCTTCTTTTGTACAAATGTATTTAAGTGATGATTTTAGAGATTCTATAGGACTTATAATGTTTGACGAAGCCTTTGATAAAATGGATGAAAATAGAATAGAAAGCATGATGACTTTTTTAAATAAGCTAAATCTTCAAATAATACTTGCTGCACCTCCTCAAAAAATAGAATTGATTTCACCACATGTAAAGACAACTCTTCTAGTAACTAAAGAAGATAAATTTTCATGGGTGGAGGCATTTTGTTATGAAGACTTACAGTAAAGTTATTTTAAATAAATTAATAGATAAATACGAGAAAAGTTCTCTATACAAAGAAAATAATAAAGTGAATGTTAACATATATTTTAAATTTAACAAAAAGGAACTTTCTGATTACTACAATGAGTTGAATTTTAAATATAAAGAATCTATAAATGAAGAATGCATTAACTTAGAGAATAAAGATTATATTAAAATACACTGGAAAAAGTATGAAGAGAATAATATTATAGAAAAAGTACAGCTTGATATAAAAAGCTTAAATGAAATATATAAGTATTTGAACAGAGTAAAAAAGAGTAGACTAGAAGAAGAATCAATAAATTTACTAAAAAATCATCTTGGAAGTAATGAATGGATAGATGAATTCTTGAATGACATGATAAAGCTTTTAAAGGAAAAAAGAAGTGTGAAAAAATACTTAGATATAGAAAATCAAGAGCAAATGAAGAATTTGATTACAGGACTTATTGGGGTAGTAAGTCAAAATACTGAAATTCCTAGAAGGGTTTTAAGTGTCAAATTATTTAATGATTCTAAAAAGCTAGAGAAACTAGAAAGTAAAATAAATAGAATTATGATAGATTATGGGAATTTTAATCCGGATATAGATGTATTTTCAGAATCGAATGTAATAAAAAATCCTACATATGTTTATTTAAAGGGAAAAGGAAGATTTAAAATAAATAATCAAATAATAGATCTTGAAGAATTAAACGGAGAGATAGGTCTGAATTCATCTTTAATAGAAAAATTAGAAATACAGTATTTAAATGTCAACAAAGTAATTACTATTGAGAATTTAACTGCATTTCATTTTTATAATTCTGATGACGAACTTGTTATATATTTGGGTGGATACCATAACTTTGTAAGAAGAAATTTACTAAAAAATATAAAAGATTTTAATGATAAATTATTTTTTTATCATTGGTCAGATATAGATCTAGGTGGATTTAGAATATTTAAGCATTTAAGAGATAAGACAGGTATTTTATTTAAACCTTATTTGATGGATAAAGATACTTTGATAAAATATAAAGACAAGTGCATGTACATTGATGATGATAGGTATATAAATGAACTTGAAAAATTAATGGATAATACTGAATATGAAAAATTTTATGATGTTATAGGTCTCATGATAGAGAATAAAATCAAGCTAGAGCAAGAGGCTATACTTGATTTTTAATAGAATAGAGATTAGAGCTATGGATAGAATATCCAATATCCGGTGGTTTATCATCTTTATTAACATTAATATTCTTAACTAAAGAATGGGAAATAATGAGTAAATAAAAAGTTGATAAACTTATCAAGGGGGATGGTATTATATAAATAAAATATTATGAGGAGAACACTTATGAATAACAAAAAGAAATATTTACTTCAAATAATGATAATAATAATAACTTCTTTTTTGATATTTAATATTTTTTTCTATTTACAATTAAAAAAAAGTTATAAGAATAGTTTCTATGAAGTAGGAGATAAAATTACTACTCAAACGTCTAATGCTTTAAAAAATTGGGTTGAAGATCAAATAAGGATTGTAAAAACAATTGCAAAGGATGAAAGAATAATTGATGTTTGTAGGTTCCCTCAAAATGATGAAATTGTTAATAACGCTGAAAAATATTTATTGGATGTACATGGAAGTTATCCATATTATGAGAATTTGCCAATAAGTGTAAAATTAGATAAGCCAATAGTGAGAAGTATAAATGGAAAAGAAATTACAATAAACAGTGGTGAATTTTTAATTGATACAGTTGATGGAAAAACTGTAGGTAAAGGCGGTACGGATTATTCATATATAAAAGAAATATTTAACGGTAAAGATTATTATATAAGTGAGATATATCCAAGTATTTTAAGGAATAATCCTATATTTGTAATCAGTGCACCTATAAAATATAATTCCGAAATAGTAGGAGTTGCAATTATTTCACCTCAGATTAGTTATTTTACTAAAATATTTTTGGATAATGTAAAATTTGGAGAAACTGGTTATATGTTTTTTGTTGATGAAAGAGAAAGTATAATAGCTCATCCTAATAGAAATTTGATTTTAAGTTCCCACGAAGAGGCTAAATTTATAGGTAAAGAAGTGATTAAGCGATTTTCGAAAAATGAAAATTTTTTTAGTGATTGTATTTATAAAGATACTAAATTTTATATTGGAACAAAAGTTAATATTGAATTGGAAAATATAAAATATGATTGGTATATTGTATTTACTCAAACTAAAGATGAAGTATTTAATAACTCTAATAAATTTTTATTTATAGTTTTAATCATGATAGTAATTGCTACTGTTATAGTAGTTTGGGCAATATCTATTGTATCAAAAATTAATCAAAAAGAACTATATGAGGAAGAATTGAAAAACATAAATAAGTGTTTGGAAAAGAAAGTTGAAGAAAGAACAAAAGAATTGGAAAGAATAGCAATAACGGATAGTTTGAGTAATTTATTTAATCATCAAACTTCATATAAAATACTTAAAGAGGAAATATGTAAAAAAAAGGATAATGATTTATCTTTGTTTGTTATCATGGCAGATTTAGATAGGTTTAAAAATATAAATGATAAATTCGGGCATCAAGTTGGGGATATGGTTATAAAAAGTACGGCAAAAATTATTTTATCAAATATAAAAGCAACTGATATTGCAGGAAGATATGGAGGAGAAGAGTTTATAATAATTTTACCAGATACGGAATTAGAGGATGCAGTTGAAATAGCAAATAGAATTAAAGAAGATATTGCCAATAAAGAATTTTCATATAAAGATCTGAGAGTAACTATTAGTATAGGATTGTGTAAATGGAATGGAGAGTCTGATATAGAACTAGTTAATAAGGCAGATAAACTGTTATATAAAGCTAAACAAAATGGAAGAAACAGAATAGAAATAGGCTAGAAAAAGTAGAAAGTAAAATCAAAAGAATTATGATGAGAAAATTATGGTATATTTGGGTGTATACCATAACCTTATGAAAGTTTTTTAATGAAAATATTGGAGGTAATATATATGAATATAGAAGAATTTTTAAATCTAAAAGTTGATATAAAAAAAGGAGAATCATTTATATATAGAAATTGTTATTTATATGATTTAATAGAAAATTCTATTATGGATGAGGTTAATTCAGACATAAACAATTCTGTATTTTCTAACATAGTTATAAGAGAAGCTATTCATACATTTGAAGAATATAGAGAAGACGATTATCCTGAAGAAGATATTTTTACAAAGTATGGAGTTATAGTAGAAGATAGATATGATTTAATACTATCGATTGCGTATTTGGATGATCAGTATAAATATCTAAATATACTTAAGGAATTGATTGAGTTAAATGAAAGTGAAGCGATAACGATGTTTAATTATTACTTAGAGGAAACTTATAATAAATATCATACAGTTTTAGTAATCGATTAATATACTTCACATATATATAAGGATATAATATAGATAGTTTATTTATAAGTTATAAAGAAAAAAACTTAAGGCTGTGGCATAAGTAAGTGCCATGGCTTTTTTTGTGATCTTACTAGAGACGGACTGAAAGTTAGCAGGTTGTAGCAATTGATAAAGTAAAATTATGTGACTGTTACAGGATGAAATTCTAAATTATATCTTTTTATTATCCGTCTATCAACTAAAAAATGTATCATAATATTGTTTCGGTAGATACTAAGTCTATATATTAATGGAGGTGTTTAAATGGATTTAAATATAGATGCAATCAATGATTGGGATAAATGGAAAAAAACATTATCTAAAGCTGTATCAATGGGAGAAACAGTAGGTGTATCAGATGATACTATAAAAAATTTAGGTGTAAAAGTAGGCGAATTTTTGACTTCTAACGTCGAGCCTCAAAATCATGAGCAACGTTTGCTAAAAGAACTCTTTGACGTTGGAAATGAAAAAGAACGCGAAGTATTAACTAGTATGATTATAAAAATGGTTCATCAAGGACATTAATAGTAAATTATAAAAAATATAAAGATCAGACATTTTATGCATATAGAATGTCTGATTTTTATTAGAGCATATATCTATTAAATTAAGATTTTTTCATATGAATTATAAAATATGAAAAAATCAAAATCTGTTCTTTTACAAATAAGTGTTTTGTAAAAGGGGAGGAAGTTTATTAAATATCTAGTATTATAATTGTATATGTTAAAATAATATATAATGATTTATACATGGGGGGAATTACTATGGATCAAAAAATAAAATACACTAAAAATAGTATGTTAGATAGAAAAAGGTCTCTTGATTTTTTATGCGATGAAGAAATAAGAAAGGCTAAAAACTTTCACGAGAGTTTTCCTCAATATACAAAGACGCCTTTAGTTAAATTAGATAATCTAGCTGAAAATCTAAATGTAGGTGGAATATACATAAAGGATGAATCTTATAGATTTGGTCTTAACGCATTTAAAGTGCTAGGGGGATCTTTTGCAATGGGTAAATACCTTGCAGGTAAACTTAACAAAGATATATCACAGCTTAGCTTCGAAAAATTAACAGATAAAGAAACAAGAGAAAAATTAGGAGAAATAACTTATGTAACAGCTACTGATGGTAATCATGGTAGAGGCGTAGCTTGGACTGCAAGTCAACTTAAGCAAAAATCAGTAGTATATATGCCAAAAGGATCTTCTTTAATTAGACTTGAGAACATAAGAAAAGAAGGGGCGGATGCTAGTATAACTGATATGAATTATGATGATGCTGTTCGTCTTGCATCTGAAAATGCTGAGAAAAATGGATGGGTAGTAGTTCAAGACACAGCTTGGGAAGGATATGAAGAAATACCTACTTGGATTATGCAGGGATATGGAACTATGGCACTTGAAGCTTCTGAGCAGCTTAAAAAGTACGGAGTTGAAAGACCAACACACGTATTCGTTCAAGCAGGAGTTGGATCTTTAGCAGGTGCAGTTCAAGGGTACTTTGCATCAGAATATAAAGAAGATTGCCCCATTACAGTTGTTGTAGAATCAGACTTAGCTGATTGCTTATACAAATCTGCTTTAGCAGGAGATGGAAAACCAAGATTTGTAGGTGGAGATATGCAAACAATTATGGCAGGTCTTGCTTGTGGAGAACCTAACACTATAGGATGGGAAGTTCTAAGATCGTATACTTCAATGTTTGTATCTTGTCCGGACTGGGTTGCTGCTAATGGAATGAGAATTTTAGGAAACCCAATTAAAGGAGATGAAAGAGTAATCTCTGGAGAATCAGGAGCAGTTTCAGCAGGTCTTATACATGCAATAATGACAAGAGATGACATGAAAAATTTAAGAGAAGAACTTAAGTTAGATGAAAACTCAAAAATACTTTTATTCAGTACAGAAGGAGATACAGATCCGGATAACTACAGAAGCATTGTATGGAATGGTGAGCATCAAAGTTTATAATATATAAAAATTGAGGTAAATAAAGAGTGATTATTATTAATGATGTAGTTATAATAAGTGGTATAGATAATTTAAAGGGGGTTAAAAAAATGAATTTCAAAAAGTTTTTTTATTTCATGTTAGTTTTGTTACTTGGATTTTCAATAATAGGTTGTAGTCAAACTAATACTGAAAAAAAATTAGATATTATGGTTAATGCAGGGCTCAAAAAACCTATGGGGGAACTTGTTGAGAAGTATCAAAATGAAAAAAGTGTAACAATAGATGTGAGTTATGGAGCGTCAGGAAGTCTTTATTCTCAAATACACACAGGACAACCTTGCGACATATTTTTTTCAGCAAATTATAAATACATAGACAAAATTGATAAAGAAGATAAAAGGTTAAAAATGGGAAAAAATATATTTAAAGAAAAATTAGTATTGGTTGTATCTAAGGATGCAAAAGATAAAATTAAGTCAATACAAGATATAACTAAGGAAGATGTGACTTTAGCTATAACAGATAAAAATGCTCCAGTTGGAGTATATTCTGAAACCTCACTTCAAAATTTAGGAATGTTAGATAAGTTAAATAAACAAGAAAGTATCAAAGCTAGACCGTCTAATGTTGCAAATTCAGCTATGCTTATAAAAGAAAATCAAGTAGATGCAACTCTTTTATATAAGAGTACTGCTGTTATGAATGATTTAACTATAGTTGATGAAATTGATAATTCATATTCTGGAGATATAGTATTTGGAGTTGGAATTTTAAGTGAAGAAAATGAAGAATTAGCTAAAGATTTTCTGTCGTATTTAGAAGCTAATTACGATATGTTTGAAAAATACGGATTGGAATTTATAAAGTAAATGAAAAAAGATTATATAAAAATATTTTTTATTCCATTTATTCTTTTTTTAATACTTTTCCCAATATTTATGCTGATTATTAATATGGATATGAATGGTATAAGTAAAATCTTAAAAGACCAATACTTTTTATATAGTGTAAAAAATACATTAATAGCGGGAACTGTAGCATCTACTATATCTATAATTTTTGCTTTGGGATTTGGATACTATCACTTGTTTTTTAAAGATACGTTTTCTTATAAATTAATAAATGTAATAAATGAACTACCTGTTGTATTGCCTCATACTGTAGCTGGGCTTGCCTTATTATTGGCATTTGGAAGAAATACAATGGGATTCATAAGTAATACAGGGCTTGCTTTTTCGTTTGCAGCTTTGATTATAGGTATGGTATTCATATCTTATCCATTTGCATCTAGAACTTTATCTTCATCGATAGATCTTATAGATGAAAATATTATAAATGTAGCTAGAACTTTAGGTGATTCACCTCAAGAAGTATATTTTAAGGTTGTTATTCCTCATATAAAAAAATCTTTGATTTCTGCGTTTTTATTATCATTTTCAAGAACAATAAGTGAATTTGCTGTTTTGATGATATTTGCAGGAAATATACCTAGAAAAACTCAAGTTATATCTTCTTATGTTTTCACAAAGATCGAAGAAGGTGAGATTGAGTTGGCTATAACTGCTAGTGTATTTTCATTGGTATTTTCTTTGATATTAATATGTTTGATGAATGTTATCGAAGGGAGAAATAAGAAAAATGCTTGAGATAAAGAATTTAAAAAAAACCTACAATAATAAAAGTGTGCTAGATGATATAAGTATAAATCTAGAGAGTGGAATTAATGTTATAGTAGGGCTTAATGGAACCGGAAAATCCACTTTATTGAAGAGTATATCTGGGATAATAAAGGTTGATAGTGGAAAAATAATATTAAAAGGAAGGGATATAACCAACCTTCCTCCAGAAAAAAGAAATATAGGTTATGTTCCTCAGCAACCGTATTTATTTTCTCATATGAGTATAAGAGATAATATTATGTATGGTTTAAAGAAAAAATCTGAAATACCTGAAGATATAAAAGAAGCTATAAAATTTCTAGAAATGGACAAGTATCTTGATTTAAAACCTAGTAAGTTGAGTGGAGGCTATAAAAGTAGAACTTCATTACTTAGAGCTTTGGCAATAAAGCCTGAGCTTATGATACTAGATGAGCCTACGAGTTCTTTAGATATATATTCAAAGCAGACTTTAATACCTTATTTTAAAAGTATTTTAAAAAAGTTTAACATACCGGCTATATATGTAACTCATGATCCATGGGAAGGTAAGGAAATCGGTGATAATTTCATATTTTTAAGCAAAGGAAAACTCATAAAGACCAATTCTTCTGATGAGGCTTTTCTTAGAATGAAAAAATATTTGGCATAGAAAAGGGGCTTTTAATAAGCCCCTTTTTAAATATATTCAATATTACTAGCATTGTCATTTACCATATTTCTTATCCATTTGAATGATTTAAATCTTCTTCGTATAAATATAAATTTAGTTATCTCTTCAACTGCAGTAAATGCAACGACTGAATATACAGGTAGATGGAGTACAAATGCTGCTATAAAAGCTATCGGTATTCCTATAAACCAAAGAGTGATTCCTTGAAGTATAGATCCATAAGTTGTATCTCCGCCACCTCTTAGTATTCCAACTAACATAATGAAGTTATAAACTTTAATAACCATTAGTATTGAATATACATAAAGTATATAGGTTGAATACAGCTTGACTTCATCCGATACATTAAAGAAAGAAACTATAGGGTTTGCAGCTATAAAAAGAACTATACCTATAAATAAAGAAATAAGTACAGATATTTTAGATATTTTCTTTGATGATTCTATAGCGACATCTTCTCTATTAGCGCCTATTTCATTTCCAACGACAACAACAGTTGCATAAGCAAGACCAAAGCTAAATATCAGTGAATAAGTTCATTATAGTTGAGCATATCTGTATAGAAGCTGCTGCTTTTGTGCTTATTCTTGCATATATGGCAATATATGTTACATTACCAATTCCCCAACAAGCTTCGTTTAAAACTATTGGGATAGTCAAGGAAGACAAAACTTTTTCTAGGTTACTAGATAATCCAGCAAAATCTTTAAAGCTCAGTTTTAAAACACTATTTTTAAAATATACATTGAATAAAATAACTGAACATTCACAAGTTCTAGCTATAAGGGTAGCTATTGCAGCACCTTCGGTTTTAAGTTCTGGCATACCGAATTTACCAAATATTAAGATATAGTTTAAAAAACCGTTTATAATAAGACCTGTTAAACTTGCAAACATAGGTAACTTAGTATTGTGAACACTTCTAAGAGCAGATGCAAATGTAAATGTTATTGCAGTAAAAATATAACTTAGAACTGTTATTCTCATATATTTGCTACCTATACTTATAACTGATGTATCCTTATTAAATACTGCCATTATATTTTGAGGTATTACAAATCCTATAATTAAAAAAACTAATGACATTATTATACTTACAGATAAACATTTACCTAATACTTTTTTTATATTATTCGTATCGTTTTTTCCCCATAGCTGAGCTATTAGAACACCACATCCACTACTAACACCCATTGCAAACAATGAGAATAAGAAGTAATATTGATTTGCGATACCAACAGAAGCTAGTTCAACCTCTCCTACTTTACCTATCATCATAGTATCTAACATATTAAGTGAAGATGTTATTAAGCTTTGAAGTATTATCGGAATAGTTATTATTAATAAATTCTTGTAAAATTGTTTATCGTTTTTGTAATCTTTGATTAAATTAAATGACATATAATATCTCCTTTCGCACAAAAAAACACCCACTTCGAGTTTTTTTGAAGTGGGTGTTCAACACTTTTACATATTTAAATTTCACTATATCTATATTAAATAGATAAATAGGTTTTGTCAACAAGAATTTTGATGAGTTATTTAGAATATATTTAAGAGAAGAGGTGATTTAATGAATAATAATGTAGAGGGTAAGGTTATTAGAGACTGCATTCATGGAGATATATTTTTTAATAATAAATTTTTGAAAATAATAGATACTCCTGAATTTCAAAGGCTTAGAAGGATTCGTCAACTTGCTATAGTTAATTTATTATTTCCATGTGCTGAACACACTAGATTTTCTCATTCTTTAGGTACATTTCATATTATGGGAATGATTATAGAACATTTTGAAAAAGAATTTAAAAATATAAATATGAGCATTGACGGTAGAGATAAAGAAGTAGCACTAGTTGCGGCGTTACTTCACGATATAGGCCATGGCCCATTTTCTCATACATTTGAGGAAATATGTTCACATAAAGGGATGAACCACGAGATGTGGACAATTAAAATAATAACAGATGAAAGTACTGAATTAAATAAAGTATTAGTGGGAAATTTCGATCAAGATTTTCCCAAAGATGTAGCAAGCCTTATAAATAAATCTTCGTATAAGCAAAACTATTGTGATAAAGAGATAGATTTAAGCTTTATACTATCTTCTTTAGTGAGTAGTCAAATAGATGCTGATAGAATGGATTATATAATGAGAGACTCTGTGCATACGGGTGTTAGCTACGGTAAAATTGATATCTCTAGGATAATAAAATCTATGACTATAAAAAACAATAAAGATAAATATTTTTTATGTGTATATGAAAAATATCTACCAGATATAGAGTCGTATCTTTTATCGAGATATCAAATGCATAAGGGAGTTTACAACCATAGTTTTAAATGTGAAATGGAAGGGGTAGTAAAAAAGATATTTTTTAGAATGAAAGAGTTGTTTAAATGTAATGATTTAAATAAATATATGATTCCAAAGGGTATAATACCTATACTTACAGATAGAGAATATACATTAGAGGAATATATATCAATTGATGATTCTACTTTGTTATATTTATTTAGTGAACTTAGAAACAGTGATGATTTAATACTGTCTAAATTATGCAAATGTGTTATAGATAGAGATAAATTTGAGCAACTAGATAATACTGAAGATATGGATATTTATAAATCAAAACTAATAGATGATTTGAAAAAAATAGGATATGAGGTAAATGATTTGGATAAAGAGTATTTTTGGTTAGAGGTTTCAAAAAATTACAAAGCTTATGAAATTAATAAAGACAATATATTTGTATATGATAATAAGGGAAATATGAAGGATTTGAGTGAAGTTTCTAATATAATATCTCAAAGTGTATGTGAAGAAAAAACTGATACTTTTATAAATAAAGATATATTAAATACTTTGATAGAATGTAATGAATTAAAGTTATAGAATGTATAAATTTCACATTTAAAGGATATAGTGTAGATATTAATATGCAAGGAGGAAGTTATGAATATTGATAACTACAAATATATCGATAAAAGTATAAACTATGAAATACCAATAAATTATTTGAATAATATAGTTCAGTTAGTTCGAATTAATGATCAGTTAGGATATGATTTTTATTCAAATCAAAAATCATTCATAGATAATATATTTTATGATTTTTCTATGATATTTCAAAAAAATAAGTTTTGTATAAATAGTGAATACGACAGAAGTATAATAGCTAAAAATAATAAATATACTATAAAATTATTTGGAGAATCTAGAGAATATATATTGTCATTTGAAAATGACAAAAAAAATTTAAAAGAGTTCATATTACATATAAATCCGAGCAAATCAAAGTTTTCAGTTTTAGCAAATGATTGTGGGTGGTATGTAAATTCAAATGGGAATGCATCTAGTTGTAACGAAATTCAATATAGCGACTGTGGTTTTTTAAAACAAGAAATAGATAAGTTGAGATTATTAAAATATGAAAAGATAAATGCAAATAAATATATACAAGATCTAGATTTTAATATATCTTTATTTAAAAATAAGACATTAGTTGGAGAATGCAAAAATTTGAAAGATGTATTTGATAAAATAACTAGATTATAGTTATATTCGTTAATCACAATACGTACTTAATATGTTAGAATATATTGAGTACATATTAGGTTTATGAAAATGGGGTGAACAGTATGTTTAGAACTATAAGATGGTTTATTTATTTTTGGTATAGTTTAATAGCTTTAATACCAGATATGAAAAATGCAAATAAGTTAGATGAACAAGGTGATATAGCTAAGAAAGATCAACTAGTATATGAAAAAGCTAGTAATTGGGCTAAAACTCTAGTTGAATTAACAGATACTAAGGTAAATATTATAGGTGAAGATAATATACCTAAGGATGAAGCTGTATTATTTGTTAGTAATCATCAAGGAAATTTTGATATTCCAATACTTTTAGGTTTTATAAACAAACCTAAGGCATTTGTCGCAAAAGAGGAGTTAAGAAAACTACCTTTATTGAGAACTTGGATGGAATATATGAATTGTATATTCTTAAACAGATCTAATAACAGAGAGTCTATAAAAGCAATTAAACAAGGTATTAATAATTTAAAGCAAGGATATTCTATGGTAATATTTCCAGAGGGAACTAGAAGTAAGGATGGTAACCTAGGGGAATTTAAGCCAGGAGCATTAAAGCTTGCTACTAAATCAAAATGTAGAATAGTTCCTGTAACTATAAATGGATCTAAGAATATTATGACAAAAGGAAGCTTTATAATAAAACCAGCTGAGGTTGAAGTGATAATTTCTAAACCAATGGAAATTGAAGAAGGTATGGACAAGGATACGAAAGCTCTTACAGAAAACATAAGAAATATTATAAAGGCCAATTTAAAATAAAAAAATAAACCTACTTTAAAAGTCTGAGAATTATTATTCTCAGGCTTTTTTTGCGTTGTAGGTTATATATATAAAATCATTAAATATAATGTATTGTACCTTTATTTAATAAAGAGTTTAACTTAAGGAGGATTTTTTATGTCTAAGATAATGGATATGAAAGAAGCTATTTCAAAATATGTAAAACCAGGGTGTAGTATTATGTTTGGTGGTTTTTTAGGGTGCAACACACCTTTAAGAGCTGTTGATGAAATTGTAAATAAAGATATAGGTGATTTGACAGTAATATCTACTGTTAACTCCTTTGCGGACAGTGACATAGGGCTTTTATTTAACAACAAATTGGTAAATAAATTTATAGGTTCTCATATAGGAACAAATCCTACTGTGACTAAACAATATCAAAATGGTGAAATTGATGTAGAGTTTTTTCCTCAGGGAACATTAATAGAAAAAATAAGATGCAAAGGAGCGGGTCTTGGAGGAGTATTAACACCAACGGGAGTAGGTACACTTATGGAAGAAGGAAAACAAAAGTTGACTTTAGATAATAAAGAATATCTTTTAGAAACTCCACTTGGTTCAGATATAACTATAATAAAAGGATTTAAGGCTGATAAAATGGGAAATGTTGTTTATAAAGGAACTCCTAATGCAAACCCTATTATGGCTATGGCAGGAAATATAACCATAGCAGAAGTAGAAGAAATAGTTGAAATAGGAGAATTGAAACCTACAGAAATAGGAACACAGGCAATATTTGTAGATGCTATTTGTTTAGGATATGACTCTAATACATACCGTGATAGAACTAGAGATATGTGTAAACGTGTTGGAATATATAAATAAGGGGGAACAGTTATGAATCCAAAAAAGAGAATAGCTATAAGAGCTGCCAAAGAGTTTAAGGACGGAATGGTTGTAAACTTGGGATTTGGAATACCTGTATTAGCAAGTAATTACATACCAGAAAAAGTAAATGTAACTCTACAATCTGAAAATGGAATACTAAGTTTTGGAGAAGTTGCAAAACTTGGAGAAGAAGACCATACATTTTGTAATGCAGCAGGAATGCCAATAACTCAATTGATTGGTTGTTCTTTATTCAATCTAGATACATCATTTGCAATAATTAGAGGAGGACATGTAGATATAACTATATTGGGAGGCTTTGGAAGTGGATCAGTATGGAAATATAGCCAATTGGGCACTTGAAAATGAAAATGGTAGATATAGCCCTGGTATGGGAGGGGCCATGGATCTTTTAGTTGGAGCAAAAAAAGTTATAGCTACTACTACTCATACAACAAAAGAAGGAGAATCTAAAATATTAAAAAAATGCAAATTGCCACTATCAGCAAAGGGAGTAGTAGATTTGATAATAACAGAAATTGCAGTTATAGAGGTAACAAAAGAGGGTCTTGTACTTAAAGAAATAGCACCTGAAGTAACAGTTGAAGAAGTTATAAGAAAGACTGATGCAGATTTGATTATTTCTGATGAAATAGGAATTATGGAATAAGATATACCCTTTATATACAAAATATGGTAAAATAAGTCCAAATATATTTCAAAAGGGGATTATAAACTATGGATGATAGACAAGGAAGAGTACCATATGAGTATATAAGGGATATATTTCAAAAAACAGATCCAAAGAAGATGTCTAAGTTTACAGGAAATGAGTATGACGAAGATAATAGTGCGTTTACACTAAAACTTATAAATAAAACGTATAAAGTGGAATATCCAAGTGCTGATATATATAATGAAGATGGTAAAAAAGTAAATTCATACATTATAAAAATAATGGTACTAAGATATCTTGTAAATGGAAAAGGCATATCTCAAACAGGAAAAGACATAACATTCAAGGATATTAATGGAGGACATGTATACTATAAAAACTTTTATAATAGAACAATATTAAGACTTGCAAAAATATATGGAAATAACTTAAATCAATTTGAAAAGGATTTTGAAAATATAAAATGTGAAAAGACAGGTATGGGTGATCTAGCATATAAATTTGAATTTTTAAAGAATGTATTTTTTACATTTATAATATGGGAAGGAGATGAAGAATTCGATCCTAGTGCAAATGTATTATTTGATAATAATATAGAGTATTATTTTAACGCAGAGGATTTAGCAGTTGTAGTAGATATTGCAATAGCTTTTATAAAAAATAAAGGGAAATTACCTATTGACTTAGGTATGTATAAATAAAAAATTCTTAAAAAAACCTCCATTAAGTTGCAGCTTAATGGAGGAATTTAAGAGATCTAAAAAGATCTAATAAAGATAATTCAATTGAATTATAACATAGAATTTCTTCATTGAATATGGTTTTTAATAAAAAAAATAGTAAAATTTTGAATAATCATGATGACTTGAATTTTAATCATGATGACTTGAGTTTAACCAAACCTCTTTATACAAAGTCGAGCGTAAATGATATAATAGACTTATATAAAGAGATTTTTTAATATTTAAAAACAAAGGAGATATTATGGATAAAATGAATTTAAGCAAAGAGAAAAAAGCAAAAATGATTTCCTCAATAAAAAAATATTTTCAAGATGAAAGAGATGAAAATTTAGGAGACTTAGCATCTTCTATGATTTTAGATTTTTTTATTAAGGAACTTGCTTCAGAGTTTTATAATCAAGGAGTATGCGACTCTCATAAATATATGAGTGATAGAATAGAAGAACTATTTGAAATTCAAAAATATTAATTAAAGATTAGGGTGATTTAAATTGAAAAGAGAATTAAAAAAAGGAAGAATGTATAGACATTTTAAGAATAAATTATATCTAGTAGTAGATATAGTAAAGCATTCTGAAACACAAGAAGATATGGTATTATATAAAGCTTTGTATGGGGACTATGGACTTTTCGTAAGACCATTTGATATGTTTCTAGAAGAGGTACCTGAAGGAAAGGTAAATCCTACTAATCAAAAATATAGATTTGAGCTTATAGAGGATTAGGCATATTAAGGAGGAAACAATGAACAAGATTTGGGATGTAAAAGGAGAAAAAATACAAGGATTATCTGTGGTTGAAAGTATACTTCACTACAAAGGTATAACTGACGAACAAGAGATAGAAGAATTTCTAAGCGATAAGCCGAAAAAAACATACGATCCATTTTTTATGAAAAACATGAAGGAAGCGGTAGATAAAATAAAACATCATATACATAATGACAATAAAATAGTTATATTTGGAGATTATGACGTTGATGGGGTTACATCATCTGCATTACTGGTAGAATTTTTTTCAAATATATCTAACAATATAGATTACTATATACCAAATAGATTCTCAGAAGGATATGGTCTTAATAAAGATGCTATAAAAAGTATCAAAGAAGATATGAAGGCTGACCTAATCATAACGGTAGATAATGGTATTAGTTCATTTGAAGAAGTAGCCTATGCTAAGGAGATAGGTATTGATATTATAGTTACAGATCACCATAATCCACCTGAAAAACTTCCAGAGTGCATAATAATAAATGTAAAGCAAGATGGTGACGAGTATCCATTTAAAGAACTTTGTGGATGTGGAGTAGCTTTTAAATTAGCTCAAGCTCTTCAAAGAGAGCTAGATTTGCCAAAGTCGGTATTATCAACTCCACTTGATCTTGTAGCTCTTGGAACAATAGCAGACCTTGTTCCTTTAATAGATGAAAATAGAACCTTGGTTAAATACGGGTTAAAAAGAATAAATTCAAATAAAAGATTAGGTATATTATGTTTAAGAAAAGAAGTTGGACTTGATGAAAAAGAGATAAGTGCTGGAAGAATAGGATATGTACTAGGACCGTGCTTTAATGCAGCAGGAAGAATTGAAGATGCTAAACTTGGAGTAAAACTTCTTTTAGAAAAAAACGAGGAAGAAGCCACAAAAGTAGCAGCTATACTTCACAATCTAAATAGTGAAAGACAGGCTATTCAGGAAAAAGGAGAAGAATTCGCTAGGTTATTAGTAGAGACTAATTATATGGACCATGATTTTTTAGTTGTAAGAGCTGATGGTGTATCAGAAGGAGTTATAGGAATTGTTGCAGGTAGAATAAAGGACTTATTCTATAAGCCGACTTTAGTAGTTACAAAAACTGAAGAAGGTTATATTAAGGGAAGTGGCAGAAGTATAAAGGGTATTAATATATACGATGAACTTGTCAATGTATCAGATCTATTCTTGGGATTTGGAGGCCATGAGATGGCATGTGGATTCTCACTAGAAGAGGATAAGTTAGATGAGTTAAGAGAAAAGCTTGATAAAAGAGCTAAGGAAATAAAAGCTTATAGCCCAGAGATGTTTGTTCCAAAGATTAATATAATGACAGAACTTGATGCAGATCAATTGAGTGTAAACCTTATAAATGAAATATCAAAGCTTGAGCCTTATGGTATGGCTAATCCAAAACCTCTATTTATGATAAAGGACATACAGGTGAATCCTAGTTGGACTAAAGGTTGTGGAAACAACAATGTTCATCTAAAGTTTAGTGGTAAAAAGGGAAATACTTTCTTAAGTGGAATAGGATTTTCACTTGCTGAAAAGTATGATGGATTGAATAATCAAAATAGTGTTGATGTGGTTTTTAGTCCTGAAATTAATGAGTATAATGGGAAGATTACCCCTCAGATGGTTATGGAGGATATAAAGGAATCTGAATAAGTGGGATAAAATGAAATAACCTTGATTTCGTACAAACGAAATCTGGGTTATTTTTTGTTTCTATTGGTTGTTAAAAACTTTCTATGAAAATACCGTGAATACAACGATATTTTGAATACAACTAAGCTTTTATCTTATTAATAATCCTAAAATTTACGAACTCCCTACGGTCAAACACATAAATTTCTTAACGGATTATTAAACGATAAAATCTAAGTTGTATTAGTCAAAATATCTAAAAGCATTCACTAACATTGTCATAGAAAGTTTTAATGGAAATATTAATATATAACAAATTATATAAATATAAAGAATATTTATAAAAATAAAATAATAATTAAAATTAAAATATGTATTGACATTTTCTTTTGAAATGATATAATTCCTCAAGAGAAAACAAATCTTTAACTTTAGTCCAGAGAGGCTAGGAAGGTTTTGAATACATATACCTTATATATTTTTTTAATTTGTAAGGATAACTATGTAATATAACCTTTCTAAATATTAGGAAGGTTTTTTTGTGTAACAAAATCATTTAGGAGGTAAGGCATGGAAAGATTTATAAGTTTAATAGGAATATTTGTTCTGTTAGGTATATGCTACTTAATATCTGAGAATAAGAAAAAAGTGGATTTAAAATTGGTATTCACAGGATTATTTATTCAAATTATATTCGCATTTATAATTTTAAAAACTAGTGTAGGAAAAACTGTATTTGAATATTTATCAAACTTTGCAACAACTATTTTAGGATTCTCAAAAGATGGAGCAGCGTTTTTATTCGGGAGCTTAGTTACAGATATGAATAGCTTTGGATTTATATTTGCTTTTCAAGTTCTTCCAACATTAATATTTTTCTCAGCTTTAATGGCTGTATTATATCATGTTGGAGCTATGCAATTTGTAATCAAATATATAGCTGGATTTATGACTAAGATATTAGGAACTTCAGGAGCAGAATCAGTATCAGCAGCAGCAAATATATTTGTAAGTCAAACAGAAGCGCCTTTAGTTATAAAGCCATATATTAAAAAGATGACAAGATCAGAATTGAATGCTGTAATGGTAGGTGGAATGGCTACTGTATCGGGTAGTGTAATGGCAGGATATATAGGAATGGGAGTTGAAGCAGGACATTTAATAGCAGCATCTATAATGTCAGCACCAGCTGCATTAGTAGCAGCCAAGATTATAGTTCCGGAAACTGAGGAACCGGTTACAAAGAATGATGTTGAGGTTGAAGTGGAAAAAATAGATTCAAATATAATAGATGCAGCAGCAAGAGGAGCATCAGAAGGACTTCAATTAGCTCTTAATATAGCAGGAATGCTACTTGCATTTGTAGCTTTGATTGCCATGTTAAATGCAGGTATTGAATTGATAGGAAATCTAATAGGAATACAAGGATTAAAGCTAGAAGTTATATTAGGTTACTTATTTGCACCACTTGCATATATAATGGGGGTTCCAGCTAAAGATATGGTAACAGCAGGGTCATTACTTGGAACAAAGACGGTTGTAAATGAATTTGTTGCATATGCACAACTAGGAGAGTATATAAAATCTGGAGAACTTGAGCCAAGAACTATAACTATATTAACTTACGCACTTTGTGGATTTGCTAACTTTGGGTCTATAGCAGTATTGCTAGGTGGTATAGGAGGAATTGCCCCTAAAAGAAGAGGTGAAGTTGCACAGTTGGGAATAAAAGCTCTAATAGGTGGAACAGTAGCAGCGTTTTTAACAGCCTCAATAGCTGGAATATTAATATAATAAAGCGAAACTTTATAAAAAACATCTTGGATATGATTATATTCAAGATGTTTTTTATTGGAATAATTAGGTGTTAATATATTATTCGCTTTTGCCACCAATTAAGGTCATGTTTTGGTATAATAAAAATAGAGAAATATGATTGAAAATTTACGATGGGAGAGGGACAAATGAAGAAAATATATTTACTAACATTTATTATAATATGTTTTACTGTTACTCAGATATGTGCTTTTTCACCATATGCAAGCTATAATCAATATTTTAAAAGTGTTAATAAGACTGCAAAGATTGTAATTATGGATACAAACAATCAAACTATAAAGCCTAAGGTAGCTAGGGCTCATAATAAAATAGCGTCCGCTGATTCTTTGAAGAATATGGCTGATAGTAAAAAGACCGATACTAATAGAGTTATAGGCGGAATAAATGGAACGTACTTTAGTGCATATGATGGATCTAATCTTCCTTATGGAACACTTATAGAAGATGGTAAGGTAGTTCATATAGGAAATTATGGTTCTGTTATGGGATTTACTGCTGACAATAAGATGATTATAGATAATCTTAATATAACTATAGACGGATACATAAATAACGAAATAAAGTTTTATGCTTGGGGACTTAATCATCCAAGAAGTGAAAAAGATGCAATAGTTATATATACACAAGAGTATAATGATACCATTTCTGCAAATGGTGCAAAGGCTGTTATGATTGAAAATGGAGTTGTTAAATATATAGTTGAGAACCAAGGTAACTTATGGACATCTCAAAATGGAATGATAATAGTATTTAATGAAAACGTAGCATATTTAGCAGATAGATTCAAAGTTGGAGATACAGTATCTTATAAATGTAATTTTGAATCTAAGAATATAGATCAAACTATAGAAGGTAATATTAAGTGGGAAGACGCTACATGTGCTATAGGTGCTGGACCAAGTCTTATAATAGATGGTAAAATAACTGCAAATGGAGCACAAGAAGGATTTTGGGAGAGTAAGATAAATACTTCTAGAGCTCAAAGAAGTTTTGTAGGATATACTTATGAGAATAAAATGATTATGGGAACTGTTTCTAATGCAAATTTAAAGGAATTAGCTCAAATATGCAAAGAGATGAATTTAAAGGGAGCTATGTGTATGGATGGAGGAGCTTCATCTAGCCTTTATTATCAAGGTAAGTACATAACTTCACCTGGAAGAAATATAAATAATGCACTTATATTTACTGAAGAAATTGTAAATCAATAAAAATATAAACTGAATAACTATCTAGATTTCATACAAACGAAATTACCTATTTACCATAAAACACAAATTAATTAATCGTATAAACGGGAAAATTCTATAGATTTAATCCCAAAATAAATGACATTAAAATACCGCTAATGTGGTAAATATTTTTAATAAAACTAAGAATTCCATCTTATTTAATATCCTAAAAGTTCTAAACTCCCTAATGGTCAGACAACGAACTTTCTTAACGTATATTAAAACGATGTAATCCGAGTTTTATAAAAAAATATTTAAATCATTCGCTAACATTTTGTGCGTCCAGCTAAGCTGAGTTATGCTAGCTGGTGAAAGTCCAGCCTAGGTAATCGCCAAGGAGCCTAGTAGCCAATCACCATGCGTAGTAGAAATACTGGGTGTGAAGCGTGAGGGTAATGTAACTAGAGATAGTGCTAGCGAAGATGCAGGTCGTAACATAAAGTGAATTCTGCCATATCGTCATAGCGGGTTCCTAATAGGAAAGCAAAAGGAAGCTGAGCCTCGGAAATGTAGGCGAAAGCCACGGAAGATGTGAAGAACTTGGAATCCAACATCGAAGAATCCTTCGGTATATAGGAAGCGACATGTATCTAAAGTATAACTCGGAACTGGAGAGACCCTACCCAACACTGCGAAGCAGTAAATGGAAAGCATATAAACCAAAGGTGAAATTGTGGACTGTTGAGAAGGAGTCGGAGGAGTTCATAGTACCAATAACGATATAGACAACAAAACTATATCTAGGAAAGGAACTCTACTTTATTCATGTTTTCTAAGGAGGTAAGAGTGAGTGAATGCGAAAGCTAACAACACCATAGATAAAGTTCGAGAACTTCAAAGAAAACTATACCTAAGTGCCAAAGTCAATAAAAGACGTAAATTTCATGCACTATACGATAAGATTTACAGAAAAGATATCTTATACAGGGCTTGGATACAAGTCAAATCAAATAATGGAACTGGTGGAATAGATAATATATTTATCAAAGATATAGTTGAATATGGAGAAGATAAATTTATTAAAGAGATAAAAGATGAACTAATAAACAATAACTACAATCCAAAACCAGTTAAAAGAGTATATATACCCAAGAAAGATGGCACAAATAGACCATTAGGAATTCCCATATTAAAAGATAGAGTAATACATATGTCAACTAAAATAGTAATAGAACCTATATTTGAAGCTGATTTTAAAGATAATTCTTATGGATTTAGACCCAAAAGAAATGCACACCAAGCATTGGAATTAATAAGGAATAAGTGTAATAACAATGGATGGTGGGTATTAGATGCTGATATTAAATCTTACTTTGATAATATCAATCATGATAAATTAATGATATTAGTTGAGCAAAAGATTAATGATAGAAGGATACTAAAATTAATAAGAAAATGGCTGAAAGTAGGAATAATAGAACATGGAAAATATAAAAAGAGTGAACTTGGCTCACCACAAGGTGGAGTAATCAGTCCGCTTTTATCAAATATTTATCTAAACTATCTAGATACAGTATGGGAGAAATATTACTCACATTTAGGAACTTTAGTAAGATATTGTGATGATTTTATAGTTATTTCAAGAACTAAAAAAGAAATAAAACATGCTTATAATGCAATAAATCTAACGATGAAAAAGCTTGAATTGGAATTGCATTGTGAGAAAACAAAACTTGTTAATTTATGGGATGGAAAAGAAGGCTTTGATTTCCTGGGATTTCACCATAGAAGGACAACACAAGAGAGCAAAAGAGGCAAATTTTATCAAACTACTAGTCAATTTCCTAGTAAGAAAGCTATGAAGAGTATGAAAGAGAAAATAAAATTAATCTTGAGTAATAGAGCCTACGCTCAAAGAGTCGCTAGAAGAAATGGTTAAAAGAATAAATCGAAGATTAGTTGGATTTAAGAATTATTACACTCTTCAATATGCAAATAAACATCTTAGCAAAATAGATTGGTATGTAATAGAAAAGTTTACTATTTGGAATAACGATAAAAGACAAAGGAAACCTCGGAGAAGAGGTATGAAAGATATAAATAGAAATCTTAAAAGATATGGAATAGTGAAATTAGCAAGTTGAGACTGAATGCAATAGAAAGAAGAATATCGGAAAGCCGTGTGCGAGAAAACCGCATGCACGGTTTGATGAGGGGGAGATGAGATATCATCTACCTACTCTACAATGCCATTTATTTTATAAGTTTAGATTTCAATCTCTAAACGTGTTTAAATGTATACTATAATCATATAATAAAAATATCAATTATTTTGAACAAAGGAACCTTTTAGTAATACTCAACTTGGCTATAAATGCGTTAGCATGGAAGGTAGTAAGTTTAAATTTTATAATATAGTGAATACTAAAAACTTTCTATAAAAATGTTAGCGAATGCTTTTAGATATTTTGACTAATATAACTTAGATTTTATCGTTTAATAATCCGTTGAAAAATTTATGTGTTTGACCGTAGGGAGTTCGTAAATTTTAGGATTACTAATAAGATAAAAACTTAGTTGTATTCAAAATATCGTTGCATTCGCGGTATTTTTATAGAAAGTTTTTGATAGCCCACAGACTCTAAAAAAAAGAACCTAGATCTCGTTTGTACGAAATCTAGGTTCTAATAAAAAATAGCTGTCTCTATAAATTAATTTATAGAGACAGCTATTTTTTGATGTAACGAAATTATATGATTTTGACATATTTTATAACAATAAAGAATAATGATATTTTATAAAGAAATAAACTTTTGACATCCTAAAATAGAAGTTATGACATTAGAACAATATATTTACAAAAAATATAAAAATGTAATTAAAAACCACAAATAAGATATATGAAAAACATAACACTTTCTTTTGAGAAAATGTTGTTACTTTTATATTTTTAAGGAGATGAAGTAATGAAAATTGTTCCTGTTTGTGAAGCTATAGGAATGGTATTATGTCACGATCTTACAGAGATTGTTCCGGGCAAGTTCAAAGGAGTTGCATTCAAAAAAGGACACATCATAAAAGCTGAAGATGTGGATAAGCTTTTGGATATTGGAAAAAGGAATATATATGTCTGGGATATGAAGGAAGGAATCTTACATGAAAATGAAGCTGCAACAAGAATGGCAAGAGCATCTGTAGGACTCGGGATTGAACTTACATCACCAAAAGAGGGAAAAGTAAGCTTAAAAGCAAAGCAAAAGGGTCTTTTAAAGATAAACGTTAAGGCTCTTGATAGAATTAATGAAATTGAAGAGACCATGTTTGCAACGCTTCATACAGATATAGTAGTAGATAGTGAAAGAATTGTAGGAGGAACAAGAATTATTCCACTTGTTGTTGATGAGTCTAAGATTATAGAGATAGAAAATATATGTAAACAAGAGGGTCCAGTTGTTGAAATCTTACCGTTAAAGCCTATGAAAGTAGGGGTTATTACTACTGGAAGTGAGATATATACAGGAAGAATAAAGGACAAATTTGGTCCTGTTATTATAGACAAGCTTGAGGAACTTGGAGGTCATGTTTTAAAGCAAATATTTGTATCTGATAGTGTAGATATGATTAATGATGCTGTTAAAGAGCTTCTTGATCTTATAGTGGACATGATACTAGCAACTGGAGGAATGTCAGTAGATCCCGATGATGTTACTCCAACGGGTATTAAAGATGCTGGAGGAAATATTATAACATATGGTGCGCCAACTCTTCCTGGAGCAATGTTTCTTATGGCATATATTGATGAGGACATACCTATATTAGGACTTCCAGGATGTGTTATGTATAGCAAGAGAACTATATTTGATCTTATTTTACCTAGAATAATGGCAGGGGAGAAAATAGACAAAAAATCGATTAGAAGATTAGGCCATGGAGGGTTGTGCTGTAGCTGTGAAGTATGTACTTTTCCAAATTGTAGCTTTGGCAAATGGTAATGGATATAAAGGTAAACCTTTGTATATATAGATTGAAAAGGGGGATTATGAGTGTTAAAGAAAACATTAAAAATTAATGGGGTTTCAAAAACAATAATTACAAATTCTGATACAACTTTAGCTGACGTGCTTAGAAAACAATTATTGCTTACAGGTACAAAAGTAGGTTGTGGTAAGGGAGAATGTGGAGCTTGTAATGTTATAATGGATGGCAAGGTTGTAAAATCATGTATTGTTAGAATGAAGAGAGTTCCAAATGAAGCAGAAATAGTTACTATAGAAGGAATTGGTTCTGTCGAAGATCTTCATCCTCTTCAACTTGGATGGATGGTTCATGGAGGAGCACAATGTGGATTTTGTACACCTGGATTTATAGTTTCTGCAAAGGTATTATTGGATGAAAATGTTAATCCTACAAGAGAAGAAGTTAGAGATTGGTTCCAAAAAACTAGAAATATTTGTAGATGTACAGGATATAAGCCATTAGTTGATGCTGTAATGACTGCGGCAAAGCTTATGAGAGGTGAAATTACGAAGGAAGATATCTGGTACAAACTACCAGAAGGAGCTAGTATTTTAGGTACTGATTTTGTAAGACCTTCAGCTTGTTCAAAGGTTACAGGAACATGGGAATTTGGTGCAGATCTTGGAGTTACTCTTCCCGAGGATACACTTCATATCAAACTTGTTCAAGCTACAGTTTCACATGCAAATATAATTTCAATTGACACAAGTGAAGCTGAAGAGATGCCTGGTGTATACAAGGTACTTACATATAAGGATGTTAAAGGTACAAATAGAATAAATGGATTGGCATTCCCATCTAATGATGGAGATGGACTGGATAGACCTATACTTTGTGATGAGAAGGTATTCCAATTTGGAGATGCTATAGCAATGGTATTGTGCAGATAATCCTGCACATGCAGAGGCAGCATGTCAAAAGGTAAAAGTTCAACTTGAAGAACTTCCAGCTTATATGAGTGCTCCAGCAGCCATGGCAGAGGATGCTATAGAAATTCATCCTGGAACACCTAATATATATTTTACAACTAAGATGGTTAAAGGTGAAGATACTAAACCTATATTTGAAGAATGTGAATATGTAGTTGAAGATGACTTCTATGTTGGAAGACAACCTCATCTTCCTATAGAGCCTGATGTAGGATTTGCATTCTTTGGTGAAGATGGAAAGTTAAACATACATTCAAAGAGTGTAGCACTTCACTTCCATGCACTTATGATTGCAGATGGTATTGGACTTCCTGTTGAGGATGTTGCAATTGTTCAAAATGCTGCTGGTGGAACTTTTGGATATAAATTCAGTCCTACAAATTGAAGTTCTTCTTGCAGTTGCTGTAATGGCAACTAATAAGCCAGTGTATCTTGAATTTAGTATGTATCAACAAATCACTTATACAGGAAAGAGACTTCTTCCTTTATTCACGTTAAGATGGGAGCAGATAAGGATGGAAAAATCTAGGTACTGAAACTGACTGAAGTGTAGATCATGGTCCTTATTCGGAGTTTGGAGACCTTCTTACATGAGAGGAGCACAGTTTATAGGAGCAGGTTATGATATAGAGAATATAAGGGGAGAAGGAAGAACCGTTTGTACGAATCATGCATGGGGTTCGGCTTTTAGAGGATATGGATCACCACAAGCTTTATTTTCATCTGAAGTATTAATAGATGAACTTGCAGAGAAGATGGGCGTTGATCCACTAGAACTTAGATATAAAAATGTATATAGAGAGGGAAGCAACAACTCCATCTGGTTGTAAACCGGATATTATATGTCATTCCTAGAAATGATAGAAAATATGACACCTATGTACAATGAAGCAAAAGAAAGAGCAAAAGATAAAAATTCAAGAGCGGAAGGTAAGAAATATGGTACAGGAGTTTCACTTCTTCTTTATGGTTCTGGACTTGATGGAGCAGATAGTTCAGAAGCTTGGGCTGAAATTACTCCCAAATGGAGAATTAAGGTGACTGCAAACTGATGGGAAGATCATGGGCAAGGAGCAGATATGGGAACACTTGCTATTGCTTCACGAAACATTAAAGCCTATTAAAATAAAACCGGAAGATATAAAGCTTATAATGAATGATATGAACATTACTCCTAATAGTGGACCTTCTGCAGGTGGAAGTCGTTCTAATGTTCTTACTGGAAATGCTACAAAGGTTGCATGTGAGAACCTTTTAAAAGCTATGAAAAAAGAAGATGGAACATATAGAACTTATGAAGAAATGGTTGAAGAAAATATAGATTTAAAACATGATGGAAAATGGACTGCAGCTTGTACAGCTAGTGATACTGACACAGGACAAGGAAATCCTTTCCCATGTTACATGTATGGACTTCTTTTATCAGAAGTTGAAGTAGATATAGAAACAGGAAAAGTTAATGTTGAAAAACTTACAATTATTTCAGATGTAGGAACAATAGTTAATAAACTTGTTGTAGATGGACAAA
>CALODI010000036.1:0-205631 GCA_942492135.1 uncultured Peptostreptococcaceae bacterium | reverse complement strand
GGCATCAGCAACCCAAAGGATTTCCGAAACGAAATCGTCAACTTTGTGCTGCGTGCACGCGCCAACAACGATGGCCGCAACCCGGCCTGGACCAGCTACGAGAAACTGCGCGGCGTGATCGAGAAGAAGATGTTCTCCAACACCGAAGACCTGTTGCCGGTCATTTCGTTCAACGCCAAGGCCTCGGCCGAAGATCAGAAGAAACACGAGGATTTCATCGATCGCATGACGGATAAAGGCTACACGGCAAAACAGGTGAGGTTGTTGTCCGAATGGTATCTGCGTGTCCGTAAAGCTTCCTGACGGGGCGTATTGTGACACAGGTTATCGACAGACGGCGGAACGGAAATAACAAGAGCGCGGTCAACCGTCAGCGTTTCATCCGTCGCTTCAAAAGCCAGATAAAGCGCGCGGTAGCCGACGCCGTTTCCAGCCGCCGCATTGACGATATCGACAGCGGCGAAAAGATCAATATCCCCGCCAAAGACATGTCCGAGCCGGAATTCCAGCATGGGCCGGGCGGGCGGCGGGAAGACGTGCATCTTGGCAACACCGACTTCGTCACCGGTGACAGAATCAAACGGCTACCCGAGGCCGGGGGCGGCCAGGGCGGCAAAGCCGGTAACAGCGGCGAAGGCGAAGATGACTTCGCATTTCAGCTGTCACGCGGGGAATTCCCTGGAGCTTTTTTTCGAGGATCTGGCATTGCCTGACCTGGTAAAGACCCAGCTCACCACGCTGACTGACTTCAAATCCGTTCGTGCCGGCTATACCAGCGATGGTGTGCCTTCGAATATCAATATCGTGCGTTCGCTGCGTGGCGCTCTGGCACGGCGTATCGCGCTGCGTGGACCCCATATGAAACGCATGCGCGAGGCAAGCGCGGAACTGACAGCCTTACAGCCTGGCACTCGGCTTTGCCGATGACGAGGAACAAGAATCCGGCCCTCGGATAGCTGCGCTCGAAGAAGAAATCCGGCACTTGAAGAGGCGTATCGAAGCCGTCCCCTTCATCGATACCTTTGACCTGCGCTACAACAACCGTATCAAACAACCCATGCCCAGCACCCAGGCTGTCATGTTCTGCCTGATGGATGTCTCGGGCTCCATGGACGAGATACGCAAGGACACCGCCAAGCGTTTTTTCATCCTGTTGTATCTTTTCCTGAAGCGCAATTATGAACGCATCGAAGTTGTTTTCATCCGCCATCACACCACTGCCAAAGAAGTCGACGAAGACGAATTCTTCCTCTCCCGCGAGACCGGCGGCACGGTGGTCTCCAGCGCCCTGGAACTGATGCACGAAACAATACGCGAACGTTATCCCGCAACAGAGTGGAACATTTATGCGGCACAGGCCTCGGACGGCGACAACTGGGACAACGACAGCCCCAAGTGTCGTGATCTGCTGCTGAACAAAATCATGCCATACCTGCAATATTTCGCTTACGTGGAAATCACACCGGACAATCATCAGAGTTTGTGGCAGGAATACCAGAGGGTTGCCGATATCTGCCCTAATTTTGCCCTGCAACAGATCGAAACAGCGCAGGACATCTACCCCGTGTTCCGCGAGTTATTCAGGAAACGAGTAACATGACGGCTAAACTGATATCGGAAAGCTCGGAATGGACCTTTGAGCTGATCGAACGCTATGAACGCGAAATCGCGCGCGTCGCGGCCGGCTATGGGCTGGACACCTACCCCAGCCAGATCGAAGTCATCACTGCCGAACAAATGATGGACGCCTACTCCTCTGTGGGTATGCCGGTGAACTATCATCACTGGTCTTTCGGCAAGCAGTTCCTCAGGGTGGAACAGCGTTACAAACGCGGCCACATGGGTCTGGCTTACGAGATCGTGATCAACTCGAACCCCTGCATCGCCTACCTGATGGAAGAAAACACCATCACCATGCAGGCGCTGGTGATCGCCCACGCTGCATATGGACACAACTCCTTTTTCAAGAACAATTACCTGTTCCAGACCCGGACCAACGCCGACGCCATCGTTGATTACCTGCTGTTTGCAAGAAATTACATCGCCGAGTGCGAGCAGCTCTACGGCGAGGAGGAGGTGGAGCTACTGCTCGACTCCTGTCATGCCCTGATGAACTATGGCGTCGATCGCTACAAACGGCCTTCCACGCTATCCGCCGAACAGGAACGTCGCCGCCAGAAGGAACGCGAAGACTATCGGCAATCTCAGGTCAACGACCTGTGGCGCACCCTGCCTGCCAGAAAGGAAACAGCATCCACGCAGGATGAACAACGTTTTCCTTCCGAACCCCAGGAAAACCTCTTGTACTTTATCGAAAAAAACGCGCCCCTTTTAAAGCCCTGGCAACGCGAAATCGTACGTATCGTGCGCAAGGTCGCGCAGTACTTCTATCCCCAGCGCCAGACACAGGTCATGAATGAGGGCTGGGCTACGTTCTGGCACTACACCATCCTCAACACCCTGTACGAAGAGGGTCTGGTCGATGACGGCTTCATGATCGAGTTCCTGCAATCACACACCAATGTCATCGCCCAGCCGGCGTACGACAGTCAGTACTACAGCGGCATCAACCCCTACGCACTCGGCTTTGCCATGATGACCGACCTGCGCCGCATCTGCGAACAACCCACAGACGAGGACCGTCACTGGTTTCCCGATATCGCCGGCAGTGACTGGATAAAAACCCTGGATTTCGCCATGCGTAATTTCAAGGACGAGAGTTTCGTAGCCCAGTACCTGTCACCCCGACTGATTCGTGAATTCAAGTTGTTCTCGGTGCTGGACGACGACAGCCGGGAGCAACTCGAGATCTCCGCCATTCATGATGAACAGGGCTATCGCAACATCCGCCAGTCGCTGGCAGAGCAGTACAACCCGGGCAGCCGCGAGGCTGACATCCAGATCTACAACGTGAATCGTCGCGGCGACCGTTCGCTTACACTCCGGCACACACAGCATCAGCGCCGACCGCTCGCCAAATCCTCGGAAATCGTCAAACATATAGCGCGCTTATGGGGATTTACGGTACGGCAGATCGGTTTTGGAGAACGACAAGGTCGAACTCACGCAGGAGTGCTGTGTGTGACATTAACGCCGGTAACATAAACGGTTCGGCAATATGGCCCCGTCCCTTCGGGTTGCGCCCCAAATACGGCCAGTCGGCGTTTCTACAGCGTTAGCAGGCTCTAAGAGAACCGGTTCTCTATCAACACCTCTTCGAGCGGCAACTGTCCGGGTCTGGGCCAGGCACCCTTGATGCCTTTGCCGATGGCGATCATGAATGCAATCGCATGGTCTTCAGGAAGATTTATGAGCCTGCCCACGGCCTGATAATCAAAACCATCCATTGGACAGCTATCGTAACCAAGTTCCTTGGCCATGAGCATAATGGTCTGCCCGACCAGACCGCAGGAACGCATACCTTCATCGCGCTCGACCTGCGGCTTGTCACGGTAGTATTCGGGCAGCGCGGGCAACAGAAAGTCCTGTACTTCCTGCGGCGCATTGCGCCAGTAGCGCTCGGGTTGGCGCGACCAGGCCTTGTTATCGAAGCACAGAACCAGCAACTCCGAGGCATCCGTGACCTGCGCCTGATCCCAGGCCGCTGCGCGGACTGCCTTGCGCTGTTCCCGATCGGTAACGCGCACAAAACGCCAGTTCTGTATATTGAACGCTGTCGGTGTCCGGATCGCATGTTCCATCAAGGTACGAAACGTCTCTTCCGGCATGTTGTGCTCCGGGTCGTACCACTTTATTGCGCGCCGCGCGCGAACCGCCTCGCTTACTTGCATTGTCGCCTCCCGTTTTCGAATACTTGTTGAAACCGCTCTAACCCCAATGGGTCTTACTTAAGCTCGGGGTTGCCTCGCCCCGATCGAAGCGCTTTGCATTTATCCGAGGAATACACGGAAATAAACGAAAATTTCCCTGCCTTCGGTGTTTTCCGTGGCTATTTACATGACATGGGCTTAAGTAAGTGCCATTCGCTCTAACCCCGCTTTATTTTGATATAATACCTGACCGGTCATTGAATTACCTTATCGTCATGAGCAAGCAGCATATCTATCGGATCGTTTTTCACAATCAGGGCAAGGTGTATGAAATCTATGCCCATCAGGTGGAACAAAGCAGCATGTATGCCTTTATCGAGGTGGAAGACATCATTTTTGGCGAGCGTTCCAGGCTGCTTATCGATCCGTCCGAAGAGAAACTCAAAAGTGAATTCAGTGGCGTAAAACGCACACATATTCCGATACAGGCGGTCATGCGCATCGACGAGGTCGAACAGGCAGGCCAGAACAAGATAATTACTGATTCCGACTCAAGTGGCAATATCACGCCCTTTCCGGTGCCCATACCCCCCGGACATAACTAGTGTACCCCGCCACTGATATTGACCCATTCAGCGAACCAGGAAGGATCCATGGGGATCCATGGATCTCCTAGTCCATGCGGACACCTTGAGCGCTATCGATCACCAGTTGAAAGGCATCATGCCAGAGGGGGAAAACCTGTCGCCCATCCGATCCATCTCGTTGGTCATCATACCCATGCGCTGCTCTATAACCCAGGTCATGCGGTTCATGATGTAGGTCATCTCCCCTTTACGCTGGGATTCATTTCCTCGATAGTTTCCATGGACTGCTGCATGTTAAACATCGTTTTTCGCATCTCGTCCATCTCGCCCAGCATCAGCGGTGCCATTTCGGCCACCGGCTTGGCCGTCCTGTCCAGCCTGGTAATCGCCTTGGATATATCCCCGAAATTTCTGAAGCCTTCCGTCCACAGCGGCTGCCACACGATCACCACCAAATAGAGACCGACAGACAGGGTCACCGTGGAAACAAAAAAGAACATCCCCTTCCAGAATTCCGCGAATGTTTTCATATCCATTGCACCACCCCTCTTTCAGCGCCCGATGCACCCTTGCTTAGCCCTCGGCTGTTAGTACGGGTATCGGCAGGCTTATCCCACATTGAATACCAGCCACTCGGAAGGGGGGGCAAACTTTTTAACAACTGATCCGAATATCAATGCACCGGGTTTCGAACAGCCAGTCTTGACCAGAAAGAATTGATGTATTAACAAATAAAAACAGTAAGTTATGGATTAACCATTCAACTGCTTGCGACAACTTGTTTATCAATACATAGACACCGAAATATCCGAAAGCCACTATCTGTCTACCAAAAGGCCATGATGAGTTAACCGTGAATCCACTCAAGTTTGTACAGGTCAAGCCGCCTGTCCCGAAAATTCCGGACACTGCCTTTCTGTCTTATGGTGGCAAGCTTTTGCAGATCAAGATCGGCGATCAGGCTCATCTCGGTGTTAGGGGTTGCCTCGGCAGCGATGGCGTCGTGGGGAAAAGCGTAATCCGACGGCGTGAAGACCGCGGCCTGGGAATACTGGATATCCATGTTTTCCACGTTGGGCAGGTTGCCGACGCTGCCGGATATCGCCACATAACATTCGTTTTCGATTGCCCTGGCCTGGGCACAGCGGCGCACCCTCTCGTAGGCATTCTTGGTGTCGGTCCAATAGGGGACAAACAGAATATCCATTCCTTGCTCTGCCAGCAGCCGCGCTAACTCAGGAAACTCCACGTCGTAACAAATCAGGATGCCGATGCGGCCCGCGTCAGTATCGAAGACACGGAGGCCGTCACCGCCTTTGAGTCCCCAATAAGCAAATTCATCCGGAGTTATATGCAATTTGTACTGGCGATCCCACGTCCCGTCCCGGCGTAACAGGTGGCAGACGTTTCGGAGTGTTTGATTCTCGTATTCCGGCATGCTTCCGGCGATGATGTTGATGTTGAATTCCACCGCCAGGCGCAGTAGCTCGTCTCGCAGCTGCGAGGTATAGCCGGCCAGGTCGCGAATCGACTCGGCCGGGTTTTCCTGGTTGAACTGCACCATCAATGGGAAGTTGAAGAACTCCGGGAACAATACAAAATCGGCGTTATAGCCCGCAATGGTGTCGACGAAATACTCCACCTGAACCATGAGATCCGCAAAAGTGGCGGCAGGACGCATTTGCCATTAAACCGTGCCGACACGAACTTCCCGGTCGAATTTTCGCGCCTGGGGATCTTTCTCGTAGTGAATGTTGATCCATTCCAATAGCGTTGCCGCCGCGCCCGATTCCATGTCCTTGGGTTCGTAATTCTTGATTACGTGTCGCACATGTAAACCGTTGGCCAGCTGGAAACTGAGTACCGGGTCATGAAGTTCTTTGTCGACCACATGTTGGATATACTGCGACGGCGTCATCTCGTTCGCGTGTTTCCTGTAGCCGGGAATACGCCCACCGGCGACCAGTCGACGCAGATTGTAAGCTTCGCAAAGCTCCTTGCGTGCTTTGTACAGTCGTCGCCCCAGGCGGAAATCGCGATAGTCCGGGTGCACGAAGATGTCGACGCCGTAGAGCGTGTCGCCATTTGGATTGTGTGTGGTGAGATATCCGTCGCCGGTGATCTCCTGATAGCTATGGTCATCTCCATAGAGGTCGAAGTCGACGATTACGCTGATCACCGCGGCGACAACTTCACCCTTATCCTCTATGCAAATCTGCCCCTCGGGGAAGTGCTCTAGCTGGGACAGGAATTGCTCTTTGTTCCAGGCTCCGCCCAGAGTGGGGTACGCCGCATCCATCGCTCGCTTGAAACTCGCGTAGTCATTTTCCTGCAGAGGACGCATGGTCAGTTTGTGGGCTTTCTTTTTCTTGTTCTTTTTGCCGTTCTTTTTGGAAGTGATGTTTTTTGCCTTGACCATTTCAGGTTATCCCGTTGATTGGCTACCGCAATCATAATCGATTGAAAGGGACCCGAATATGATTATTGACCGAAATATCGGCAGGCATGATCTACCCGCACCCCTGCCACGCATCCGACCCGAAACGCCGGGTATACAATGACACGATTCACAGCGGCGCAATCACGCTGATCCAGGTAGCCGCGACCAGGGCGCGTGGCACCTGAAATCAATTGAAGACCTCGTCCAGTGGCGCACCTGCCGCCTATATGGCCTGCTTTACCTGGGGCCTGTTAAACACTATGAAAACGGCAGCGTTGCCGCCCCCAAAAACGACCAGGCACCATCAGCAGGCGCTTCAGGCGAGGCACGAGGAGAGCGGATCGATGGGGTCTGATCGATGGGGTCTGATCGATGGGGTCTGATCGATGGGGTCTGATCGATGGGGTCTGATCGATGGGGTCTGATCGATGGGGTCTGATCGATGAGGGGTCTGATCGATGGGGGTCTGATCGATGGTGGTCTGATCGATGGGGTCTGATCGATGAGGTCTGATCGATGGGGTCTGATCGATGGGGTCAGACTCGATTGATCGATGATCCATGGATCCCGATCATCATCGGTCTGACCCATCGATCGAATCGAGTCTGACCCATCGATCTAACCGATCTACATCGATCTTGGAAAGGGCATGCCAATCCCCGCGGATCGCGCCTCGCCTGAAGCGCCTACTGTTGGTGCACTGACCTCGTGGGGACGCTCTGAATGGGTCAATATCAGTGGCGGGGTACACTAGTACAAACTGAAAAATACGCGCACTCAGAATGGTCAGAAAAGGAATCAAGCCCGAAGAGCAGACCTTATTGCTGACAATGAAAATGAACTGGTAGCGGGACGGAACGGATTCACCGATCCTCCGAACTGACATCTTTGATGACTTCGCTTCGCAGCTTACTCATTGAGCGCTTATCGATAACATCTATACAGGTGTCGCAGGCGCTACCCAGATAAAACCGCGCCGCTGTTACCGACAAAGGCTTCGGAAGCAAGGCCTTTTGATAACCGATATTGTCAAGGCGGTCCATCAACGAGGGCATGGTACGTTTGCGAGTCTCCCCGCCATTTTTTATGCGCGTAAATTGGTCCTGAATTTCGTTTTCAGACAGACCGCCCTCGAAGACTTTCTCCATTCCCGCATGCGGCGGCATTTTTGACCCGCCGGATTGCTTGGCCGACTGAAGGACGTTCGGCCAGTAGCTGCGCGTCAGGTAAGTATCCGTCAAAACCTGGCATACTATGCCTCTTGCCGTATCCCGGTCATTAATAGCCTGCAGAGCATAACGGTCCGCCTCCAGTTCACTGCTGCGGGCAACACCTACCGAAAACGAGCGATAACGAGGTGCATAAGATTGGAAGAAGGTACAAATGGGCCTGGCAAACGATAGCCCCTCGCCATCGCAGCAGGTCAGGTAGTGCCCCCACATGTCTCTGAGAAAATAGAGCCAGCTGTTCAGTCGATTGCGTTTGGCGGCCAACTGACCTACCCGTCTGGCCAACAGCACGTGCACATCCAGGGGCGACATGGCGAGTAGCACGGGTAGACCGATTACCAGGGTTCGCGTGGTGGAGAAAGCAAAGCCGTTACGTGGCGTTTTGATGATACGGACATCAAAACGGTCACGCAGGACGACCCGGTCAATACGCGGCTCACCGTAGATTTCGTAAAGATCCTGCAATAGTTCAAACAAGCGCGGAAAGCCGGCCCGCGTCAGTTCCAGACCGGAAGGCGGGGAGAAGCGCAATTTAAAAATGACATAAGTCATGACCGCACCGGTGAGCAGGAGCATGATCTGGACCGTAACGAAGAACCATTGTTGTGTGGACATGATCGATTGCAGTGAATAAAACAGCGTGACCGGCATGGCGACCAACAAGGCGGGGAACAGTAACAGGAAAAGGTACCCGGCAGCGGCGAACATAATCGTCAAGGTCCGGTAAATCCGCATTTGGCGATTCGATAAGCTCAAGGCGCCGTGACGACTGAAGGGCTTAAAAAATTCGTCCAGCAAGGCCAGTTTATCCCTGAGTTCCATTAACATCGCCTTTGTTACCCTCGCTACGCCGCTTAACTGCTTTACTTATCCGGCCGTTTTTTGAAAAACAAAAACACCCGGTTCAACTGCATTCAAGACCTTGAAAGCATATTCCCACGATCCCGACCGATTCTGCATATACCTTATTTTATCAGGCACTTGGGAACACATTGACGACACTGGCCCAGGCTGGTTCTGAACACCTTCAGCGTGTCGGTTGCAGGTCACCAGGACGCCGGATAGACTGACAGCTCGACCGCAACCTAGCACCGCACGGTGGTCAATAATGAAGAAATCGCTCACGACTTTCTGGACGCTGGTTCTTTTCCTGTTGCTGACCGGTACCCGATGCGACGACAGCACAATAACCACGGAAGTCGATTCGGAAGAAAAAATATCCGACAGCCAGGGCGGTTTTGACGGCAACCTCAATGATGGCGATCAGTTCGGCAGCGCCATCGCCAGTATCGGCGATCTTGAAAGTGACGGCGTGGGCGACCTGGCCGTGGGTGCACCATTCGATGACGACAACGGTGAGAATCGCGGCGCGGTCTGGATCCTGTTCATGGACTCCGATGGCCGTGTCGACCTGGAACGAAAAATCTCCGACAACGAAGGCGGTTTTAATGGAAATCTCGACAACGATGACCTGTTCGGCAGCGCCATCGCCAATATCGGTGATCTCAACAACGACGGCGTCCTGGATCTGGCTGTAGGGGCCCCCCTGGACGACGATGGCGGCGATGATCAAGGTGCTGTCTGGGTCCTGTTCCTGGATACCCTCGGCAGGGTAGCGCAGAGTCAGAAAATTTCGGAACTCAGGGGTGGATTCGACGGAAATCTGAGTGACGGCGATCAGTTCGGTGCTGCGGTGGCCACTATCGGCGATGTGGATAACGACGGCGTTACGGATTTCGCCATCGGCGCCCCACGCGACGATGACGGTGGCAACAACAAGGGTGCGATCTGGGTACTGTTTGCCGAACAACGGCGGCACCGTCAAAACGCTACAGAAGATTTCCAACACCGCAGGCAACTTTGACGACAACCTGGACAGCGACGACCGTTTCGGCAGCGCGGTGGCCGGTATCGGTGATATCAACGGCGATGGCGTGAACGATCTGGCTGTCGGGGCAAATCAGGCCGATGACGGTGGATCTGATCGTGGTGCCATCTGGATCCTGTTCATGAATACGGACGGCACCGTCAACGCAAGCCAGAAAATCTCCCACAACAGGGGGGAATTCAATGGCGAGCTGGGTGATGGCGACCGTTTTGGCAGTGCGATCGCCAGCATCGGCGACCTGGACGAAGATGGCATCACTGAACTTGCGGTGGGCGCGCCGGGGAACGATGATGGCGGCCAGGATCGTGGGGCGACCTGGATCCTGTTTATGGATAACAACGGCGAGGTCAGGTCAGAAACAAAAATATCCAGCGGAAATAATTTCGACGGAAATCTTTCCGACGGTGACCAGTTCGGCAGCGCAATCGCCGACTATCAGAGACCTCGACGACGATGGTATGAAGGATATCGCGCTCGGCGCCTCGCTGGACAATGACCAGGGAACCGACGGGGTGCAGTCTGGGTGCTCTTCAGGAAGCCTGTTGAAGCAGATTTTAATCGTCTTCTGACAGTTGCTTCAGCGTCTCTGCTGTGGCAGACAATATCATTCAGACCAGTCTGTCCGGGACCTCATGCGCCCACACCCACACCTTTCATAGACCACGGGAACCCGAACCACGCCAACCAATCGCGCACAGACGCTGCATATTCGACTTTTCAGGCCGGCATCATCTGCGTTTTCCAGCAATTAAACGAGCAGACCGCTGGATCAAACGGCCGTTTTAATGTGCAAACCGATTGGCGTAAATTCGGGCTTGGCCTACCCTTGTAACGGTGGATCACCTGTCAACCATGGGGATCAGGTCCATGCGACGCATTATGGCACTGCTGCTTGATTGCACTGGGCACCCTGATGCCTACTGGGGGGTGACCCAGGCCTGTCCAGTTTCCGCGCTACAGCACCGACCCGGCACTCGTCGCTGCTCGCGCAGGACAGCGAGCCTGCCCCCGGCAAGCCTTCCTGGTTGCACAGCGTGGTCTTCGTACGCCCACTATTTCGGACAGACCGTTATCCTGCTGCTGCAACACAGCGCCAATGGCACTGTGGGTCTGATCATGAATCAGAGCTTTAATCTGCAGCTATCCGATGCGGTCAAGGATATTGACAAGGAGGAAGCCAGCAAGCACACCCTGTTCTTCGGCGGCCCACTGGGTTCCCACCGGGTATTCATGTTAATGCGACGCGGCGATACCGCAGGTCAGGCGCATCAGATTAGCGACGATATCTACTTCAGCGCCCATCGCGATGTGCTCGAGCGCGCGCTCGAACGCAAAACGTCCGGCAGCGAATTGCGACTTTTCCTCGGCTATTCCAGCTGGTCGGCAGGACAGCTTGCCGGGGAACTCATGCGTGGTAGCTGGCATCTGGCAACGGGTGACCCAGAGGCAATATTCAATTCCGCCAGCCATGGCTTGTGGGACCGGCTTATTGAGACACTGGAACCCCGCGGCATAGAAGTAAAATGGGAACCGGGGAAACACTTTTTTATGGCAGAAACCGGGTTACAGGCTGTTGGGCTGAGCATTATCGGCAACGACTGGTAAAGAAACCGCCCCTTTTTGACGAAATACCACAATAACTGTTTGCATTTGGAACATAACTGGGTCAAAGTTAAACGCAAAATTATTTATTGGCGCTTTGTCTATGAAAAATATACTCTTTGCCTACTTTCTGCTAATCATTTGCTGGGCTGGGACCGCGCTCACAGAAGAGTCCCCGCTGCAGCTTGCCAGGCTGGAAGCCGACACTGAGCCCAAACAATCCTCGGTATCTGAGGTTTGGCAGGCACTGAATGCAAAAAAACTGAAACTACGATCCGCTTCCGTGCTGGTAGTGGATCAAAGCGGCAATATCGTCTATGCCAAGCAGGTAAACGAAGCCCGGCCCATCGCCTCCATCACCAAGCTGATGACCGCCATGGTCATTCTGGACACCGCGCTTGATCTGCAGGAACAGATCACCATCACCAACCAAGACCGGGATCTGCTGCAGCTGACCGGATCACGTCTCAAGTACGGGGCCACACTGACCCGCGAGGCAACTGATCCGCCTGGCGTTCATGGCATCGGAGAACCGCGCCGCCAGGGCCCTTGCGCGCACCTACCCGGGCGGCAGGCAGGCCTTCGTAGAGGCAATGAACAACAAGGCCAGGCACTGGGCATGGGCCGACAGTCGCTTCGCGGACCCCGCCGGACTGGACCCCGGCAACGTCGCCTCGGCCAGGGATATGGTGAAAATGGTTCGCGCCGCCCAGACCTACCCGCTGATCCGGGAGGCCACCACCACCCGCAGCATGAGCGTACGCCCCTACAAGGGGCGCGGTGAACGCTCCGCTTCGGCAATACCAACCGGCTGCTGAAGAACAAGCACTGGGCATCGAACTGAGCAAGACCGGTTATATCAACGAGGCGGGCAGGTGCCTGGTGATGCAGGCCAATATCGAGGGTCACCCGTTGGTTATCGTGCTGCTCAACTCCTTCGGCAAGCTGACACCTTATGGCGATTCCAACCGGATCCGCAAGTGGATCGAGCTCGGAATGGAAGGCTGACAGGGCACGACCGTGTACCCTGCCGCTGATATCTCGACAAATTCAGAGTGTCCCCACAGTCTGCCCTGCCAGGCGCGAGCCGCAGGGAATGGCACGCCCTTTACAAGGATCGGAACACAGCAATGGCCTCGTGGGGGCGCTCCCTGCGGGCGGGGTACACTAGGGAATCAACACCAGTTTACCCACAGTCCGCCCCGATTCCAGATCGCGATGTGCCTGCGCGACCTGATCGAAAGATCAGCCTTTGCGTGGGAAGAGGCTGGATCCGGCCTTCCTCCAGGGGCCATTGCATCAGTGTTGTTGCACGTAGCACCTTGGCATGAACAGAAGCCCCGATCCTGTCGAACAGAAAACTCAGGTTGAAACCGCATTTGCCCCCAAGCACCTGACCTGGTATTTTATCGGCCGTCAGACTGAACGGCACGTGCCAAGCTGCACCGGTACGACAATAATCCCACAGCAGGCGCAAGCACCGTTCGGCCGCTCGCCTTTTCTCGGCAACATACTGTGAAAACCGCTCCCCTCTCCTTCCCTTTCCAGACTTCGCCCACCGCAGCAACCTGACCCGCCACTTCGAATCCCGGAGTAACAGGAAACCCGACGTACTGCTTCGCTGAGGCATAAAGGCCCATACGCGTCACACAGTCAGCGTAGTTGACGCCGATGGCCTCAACGTCCGCCAGCACCTCGCCCGGGTCAGCATCTTTCGTTGAATTAAATGTGTTCACTAAAATATATGTTTTTTTAAACACTAAAAAAACTATATCTTAAGCTTTCCATTCAGATTTTAGAATTGAGTAAACATTTAAATCATAAAAACTATCACCTAATTTATTCGCTTGCCTTAAGATACCTTCACATTTCATATTATTTTTTATCATTACTTTACCTGAAGCAATATTTTCAGTATTATGCATTGCTACAATTCTATTTAATCCTATTTCATCAAATAAATATTTAATAACTTCATTTAATGCCTCACTCATAATACCTTTGTTCCAAAATTCCCTTGATAAACAATAACCTATTTCGCAAGAAGAATGCTTATCTTTTAAATTAAATACATCTATATCACCAATAACTTCTTTAATTTCTTTCAATTCAATAACCCAATGATAAGTTTTTTCATCACTGTACTCGCTAATCCAAGAATCTAAAAGTGATTTAGTAAACATAACATCTTTATGTGAATCCCATGATAAAAATTTAGAAACTACATTATCTGATGCCCAATTTTTAAACATATCATTAGCATCGTTTATTTCATATTTTCTTAAGATAAGCCTATCTGTATTTATTGTTTTAGTTCCTATATGTTTTAACATATAAAATAATTCCCCCTTTATTTGTAATTACAAATTCTATAATTTATCTCTTCATATACAATTATCTTTGTAGTTTTAAATTCCTCTAATTTTATATTTTTATAAGTTTTTATTACTTTTATATTTTCTAAACATATTGATATTTCTTTAGTTCACAGGTTATAAACAGATTTTAAAGTGTTATAATTTCCTTATAATTAAAAAAGACAACCTCATTTTAATAAGATTGCCTTGATTGTTTTAAAATCACCTATTCTCCTATAATATATTTGGGATCAATAGAGTCTACAAGCCAAATCGTATCATTTTCATTATAGAATTTCACTCCATCTATTGATGCTTGTTTTGCATTAATTTTAAGAAGGATTAGATTTTCAGCTCTTCTTTTTCCTACTTGTATTGCTGTTTCAATATCTGAAGATAGATGTACATATTGTCTGCTTTTAGGAATAAGTCCTTTCTCCCTTATTGATTCAATAAAATATTTAGGTGTCCCTTGATATAAAACATCAGGTGGTATTTTAGCAGCTTTTACTATTTTTTGAGATGTAGAATGTCCATATAATGCTCTAATCTTACCATTATACATTTCATGTCTCTTTTTATGTGATTTTTCAATCGTAATTTCTAAATCTTTCACATCTAAAGACTTCCACTTTCTATCTCATCTTAATGATTCAATTAATTGATCTATATCAACCCAGCCATTTTCATCTAGTTCTAATTCATATTTCCATGGCTCATGCCTTAAAGCAAAAGAAACTTCTTTGCTTAGTTTCATATAATCCATATATATCACTTCCTTATACAGCAAATTATAATAACAATAACTAATATTATCTAAATTAAATGTCCTATTAGTATTTCTCCTTCATGATAAAATTCTATTACATACTTATTATGAGGACTATAAATCCATTGGTCTCCTGCAATAGCGTTAATATCTTCAATAGCTCTCATAGCACTTTTCAAGTTTGTTCTAATAACAGGGTAGTTCCCATATCCCCACCAAATCATTTTGTATTTTTAAATCTGTTTCTATATAACATATATTCTCCTATTTTCTTATTTTTTCTATTTTTTGATTTTTGACTATAGCCATGGCATAGCGCAAATAGTTTTAAAAATCCTACAAAACATAATCCCTTTTATTAAAATATTTTCTTTTTAATAGAGTATATATTAATACTATAATTGACCATATGATATTACCATAAAAAGGTTGTTGGTTATATTGTTGATACAAAGTAATACTTACTATTAAGAAGTATATAGTATAGATTAGCATAAACCAGTAGCCCCATTTCTCAAGCTTCAAATATCCATAAGCCATTATTAAAGAAATCATAGACACTAGTACTCTCATTATATTCTCTGGAAAATTAGGAACTCCAAATCTAACTGCAATTCCAAATTGATCTTTTGCATTTGTAAATAATGTTATTGCTATTACAACTGCTCCAAAAATATAGAAATACCCAATTAATGTTATCCCTAAAGGTTTTTTTTCAACCATTCTCTACCAACACTACAACCCTCTATCATTTCAGTTTGGCATTGATTACATATTTTTTTCATTTTATAATCCTCCATTTTTACATGAATTATTTTCGCTTTACTTACTATTTCTAAATTAATAATAACTAGATTTTAATATTATATGGAATTTTTTTCAACCTTAAAATGATCCCCCCATACCTTTAACAGGTTTGATTTCAAAGTGTACAACTCATCAATCTATTATACAAAAAACATTAGTTACACACATATAATTTAATAAATAGCCTCATATTATGAAAAATCATTTTATATCCTTTTTTTATATATTACTTTAGAAAAACTTATAATAACATTTTAAATTCTTTATCATATAATATCAATAAGGTTTTTCTTTTCATACAAAATACTCAACCATAAAATAGATGTCAATACAAGCTGAATAAAGACTTATCTTGTATAAAATACCCTGTAGCTATAACGAACCCGAACGCCCCAATACCCACATAAAAAAGGGTTCTGGTGAAAAAAATATTAAATACTAGGGCAATTTCTTTTTCGATTTTATTTTATATCACTAAACCAAATAACTTATTGATAAATTTAATTTCAACAAGTTAAGAATCATTAGTAAGTTTCAGATGTTTTCGTATTTTCTTTTCTATTTTTGGTCCATATTGATGAACCCATCTCATTATTGTTGTTTGATTGATATGTAATCATCTTTCTTGCATCATTTCTTCCAAATTTCTATAGCTTAAAGGATATTTTAGATACCATCGAACGCATAATAAAATTATCTCTGATTGATAATGTTTCCCTTTGAAAGAATTTGGTGCCATGATACCAACTCCTAATCATATTTTTTTGCACCAAAACCCTAATTTTTAACTAAATATTGTATAGTAAGTACTAAAAAATGACTGAATTCTTTATCACAAAGTTTTCAATCATTTTTTAGTACTTACTATATAGTTAATCATTTAATATTTATCAATTTTTAATATTTCATATTCAAATCATAAATAATTAATTCAAATTATAACCAAATAATTTAAGTTCAATGTCTTTCATTAATTATTTATTATATGGATTTGTTTTAAATAGACTCTTCGACATGTTTTCCTTCTTTTTTGTTAACTGTCAAAAGGCTGTAGCCTAGTATTGGAAAGATTATCCCAAATATTGGGTTGAGCCAGTTGATTATTGCGTAAGGAGCATACTTAAAAGCCGAAATTCCCAATGCCGCACTCATAAACGCACCTCCTGTTGTCCATGGAAAAAGGCTGGATGTAAGCGTACCACCTTCTTCTAGCACCCTAGAAAGCATTCTCGGCTCAAGCCCTGCCTTTGGATATGCATCCTTGTATAATTCCCCCGTTAGAACTATACTCATGTACTGCTCTCCCATGGTTGCGTTTACCATTGCCGCTGTTACAATCGTAATACCTGGAAGATATTTAGGATTTTTTATTTTCAGCAGAATCCTTTCTATTATCACGTTCATTATATTGCTATTTGTGAGAATCCCCCCCAGACTCAACGCCAGAATAGCAATGGAGAAGGTCCACATCATACTTTGTATTCCACCTCGGTTCAGAAGCGTGTCGACAATCTCAACACCGCTTTCAATTGAAAATCCGTAATTGAGTACACTGAGCGAATTTATAAGAGATGTATTTTGAAGAATTACCGTTATAGGCAGCGATGTAACTATTCCAGCTACTATACTTGGTATAGCAGGAAATTTCGCAACACTTAAAATAACAACTAGTATCATCGGTATAAAAACCACCATATTTAAATTGAATGAATTTTCAAGAGTTGTCTGTATTTGCCTTATATTTTCAACATCTAGGGTAGAATCTGCATATTTGAGGCCAATTATGCTATATGCCACAAGTGCGCACATATATGCTGGAACCGAAGTATACAGCATTGCTCTTATATGTTCATACAAGTTTGCTCCAGCTATCGCCGGACTGAGATTTGTAGTCTCCGAAAGCGGAGACATCTTATCCCCAAAATAAGCACCCGATATGACCATTCCGGCAATTATGGGGGCTGGTATCCCCATGCCCATTCCAACACCCATAAGTGCTACTCCTACCGTTCCAGCAGTATTCCATGAACTACCTGTAGCAATAGATGTAAGTGTTGCTATTACTAGACCGGATGGGAGAAAAAATTTAGGATTTAGAATATCAAACCCATAGTATATAAGGGCTGGTACTGTACCACTTTGGACCCATGCAGCAACAACCATTCCTATTAGAAAAAAGAAAAACAATGCACCTATTGCCCGTGATACGCCCTTTATCATGCTCTTCTCTATGTCATCCCATGAATACCCTAAAATACGCGATGCAGTTGCTACTATAATTATACAAATGAATAGCAATATATGCATATCAGCATGAAATCTTAAAAGGCCTCCCATAAGGGTGATTACTATAAGAAAAACTGTTGTGAGAGCAAATTTAAGCGTGGGTAGTATTGTTCTGGTATCATTCTTCATACATATTCTCCCTTTCTTGTTTGAAAATATTTTGAATACTCAGGAAAGTTCATTGCTAACTCTAAAAAGTTCCAGTTGACTACTATGGCATCGTGATACACACATTAAGCTTATTTGAGCTCAAATGATACTTCTTTGGCTGTTTTCTTTACTGCTTCAATTATTTTTTCGAACTTTCCGGACACGTTTATTCTTGAAGTAGGTCCTGAAAGACTTATAGCTGCAACTGCCTGGTTGTTCTTATGAAATATTGGAGCAGCAACGCAAGTAAGTCCGATCTCAGCCTCCTCATTGTCCAGTGCATATCCATCGCTCCTGACTCTTTCAAGTTCTTTGCAAAGTTGATCCCAGTTTTTAATACCATTTTTAGTGTTTAAAGAAAACTCAACGTCTTTCATTTTTTCTATTACGTCATCTTCTGAAAATGCCAAAAGGCATTTTCCGACAGCCGCAGAAAAACTCTCGCTGATTGATCCTAATTTCGGACTCACAGTAAGCATCTGACCCTGTTTTTCTTCTTTTATGATCAATATTGTCTTTGGGTATTTATATGTTGTGGTATCGAGAATTGAGACATTTACAACTTCTCCAAATTTCTCAGAAAGTTCCTTTGCGTACGGCTGTATTATTTCCTTGATAGGCATTTTCTCTCCCACACTCATCCCTATTGTATAAAGCTTGATTCCTAACCAGTACTTACCTGTTACGGAATTTCGCTGTATGAAACCCTTATTTTCAAGGGTGTACAGTGTTCTGTATATTGTGCTTTTGTAAATGTCAAGCGCCTTTGCTATTTCAGTAACACCCATTTCCCTTTGCTCTCGGTGTAAAAGAATCAATATATCTAGTGCTCTATCCACTGAATTTATAAGATCAGAATTCATAAGTAAAAATGTTCCTCCTTTGTCTATTTTTGTTCAGAATTATTATACCATAGCTGAGCTCAAAATAGTTATAAGGGTTTTAAAATCCATATTAGTGCAAATTGAATTTCTGACTTGTTAAATGCTAACAATTTTTCAGATAGTCCTTTATCACATCTGCAAGAATTTTTACTCCAGCTGCAATGTTTTCTTCAGCCATAGTAGTAAAATTAAGCCTTAATGAGCTTTTGCAATCGCAATTCGGGTAAAATGATTCGCCTGGCACAAATGCGACGCTTTTTTCTATTGCATTTTTAAAAAGCTCTTTTGTATCAACATGCTTTGGAAGCTCGACCCATATGAACATTCCGCCTTCCGGTTCAACATATTTTGCTTCAGGAGGGAATTCTTTCTTCATTGTTTCAATCATAAGGTCACATCTTATTCCATAAGCTGTTCTTATTTTTTCTATGTGCTTTTCGAAGTCATATTCTTCCAAAAATTTACATACCTGCATCTGACCAAGCTGGTTTGACTGAAGATCTATCCCTTGCTTTAAAAGCTCCACTTTTTCGATTATCTCCTTGTCTGCACACATCCAGGCAACTCTAAGCCCCGGACATAGAACCTTTGAAAAAGAGCCAAGTGATATTACTTTTCCCATCGTATCCATAGACTTAAGAGTTGAGACTTTTTTACCTTTAAATCTCAACTCCCCATAAGGGTCATCATCTATTATCATTACATCGTATTTATTTGCAAGCTCTATTAGCTTTTGACATCTTTCCTCTGACCACGTTTTTCCAGTAGGATTTTGGAAGTTTGGAACTACATATATCATCTTTGTATTTGGATTTTCTTTAAGAGCCTTTTCAAGATCATCCATTATCATTCCATTCTCGTCTATGTCAACGCCTACAAAATTGCACTGATAAGGCCTAAAAGCATTTATTGCTCCAAGATAGCTTGGATTTTCAGTAATTACAACGTCACCTGGATTTAGCATCATCATTGCACAAAACGATATTCCCTGCTGAGAACCAGTTGTTACTATTATATTTTCAGGGCTTACAAAGACATTGTCTCTTTTTTCAAGCAAATTCACTATATTGTTTATAAGAGGCATGTGCCCTTTAGTTGGTCCATACTGGAGCGCTTGTGCTGGATTTTCTTTTAAAATTTTGTCTGTAAGCTCATGGATTTCATCAAAAGGAAAAAGAGAAGGATCTGGAAGTCCTGCCGCAAAAGAAATAATATCTTTTTTTTGAGCTATAATCTTTCCAACTTCTCTGATATCTGATGCCTTTACCTCATTCATTCTATCAGCAAATCTCATAGTATTCGTACCTCCTAAGATATTTTTTTAATTTAGTCGATTGCAGTATTCTACAACCATTTGTTTTACTACTTTCTAGTCGTTAGGCTTTTATATTTTCTTCCAAAATAACAAAAGGTTGTTTAGCAAATTGCAAATTATTTGTTGCAACTAAGACAAGCCATTGCAACTGAGTTGAGTTTTATTTCAGCAGTATCACTTCTCGAACCAAGTATTATTGGATTTGTTGCTCCCAAAACTATTCCTGCCCACTTTGCCTTGTTGAAATAAAGCCATGATTTGCCAAGAATATTTCCAACTTCAATGTATGGACTAAAGAATAAATCAACATCGCCAGCGACTTTACTGTCTATTCCCTTGTGCTTTGCGGCTTCACTGCTGCAGGCAACATCCATTGCAATAGGTCCTTCTATTATGCAGTTTGGAATTTCTCCATTTTCATTCATCTCCACAAGAGCTCTTGCATCAACTGTAGCTGGAATTTTCGGATTAACCATTTCATTTGCAGCCAAAGCCGCAACTTTTGGTTTTTCAATCCCCATGGACTTAATAGCCATGAGTGCATTTGTAAGTATTCCCTTTTTTTGTTTCAGAGAAGGAGATACGTTTATCCCGCTATCACTACAAAACACTATTTTTTTATGTCCTGGTATTTCATACGCCGCCATATGGCTCAAAAGTCGGCCACTTCTAAGTCCTTCTTCCTTGTTTAAAACAGCTTTCATGAATACGCTCGTATTTACAAAGCCCTTCATGAGTACCTGAGCTTTGCCGTTTTTCACAAGAAGTGTAGCCTTCCTGACAGCTTCAGCTTCGTCACTGGCATCTACAACTGGCACAGCTTTCATATCCAGTTCTTTTAGCAAAGCCATTATTTTGTCTGAATCCCCAACAAGTATTGGATTTATCATGCCCATGTCGGTTGCCATTTTTACAGATTCTATGACTTCGCGATCATCTGCTGCCGCAACACTCACTGTGAAAGGTCCTCTTTGCTTTGCCATATCCAAAATTTCATCAAAATCTTTGAACAAATGATACCCCTTCTTTCAATTATTATTTTTAAAGATTTTAAAAAAATATAAAATTTCAATCTGTCTAATTTAAAATCATTTGCATTGGAAATCCTTTTCCTGCGAGAAAATGAAAATAGTAGATACCTTCACTTAAACTAATATTAATTCAACTGAAAGTATCTATAATCATATTCAAATTTCGCAAACCCATTTTTCTTTAAACGCTAGCGCATTTATGCTTCATCAATCGATGTTCTAGACTTCCAATGTAGTTATAGCTTCTTCTGTTTGAAGATTTTTACTTGCATTTTTTCTCTTACTTCTAAGTACCATCATGGCTGTTATTGCCCCTATAGCCAACACGCCTATTTGATACATGAACATATATGTGTATCCTGTATTTTGATAGGTATCAAGCCAGTGTCCGTATAAAACAAATTGGAACATGTCAGGTGAGAAACCTATAGCAGCGGCAATTCCTATAGTAGAAGCAGTATACGCCTTGGAAACTTTAAGCTCTGATATTACAGCGTAGTAAGCGCCTCTTCCCATGAAAACGCTAAGAGACATTATAAGGGTTACGGCTATTAGGAAAGCCATCGGTGTGGATGAACTTAAATTTAAAAGTACTATCAGTGCTATTATTCCCACAACATTTACACCTAACAAAACCTTAGAGGCTGATTTTACTTTGTCTGCTAAGAATCCACCTATAGGCGCACCTACCAATGTCATCACATAGGTTCTCACTATGGCTACCCAGCCAGCAAAAGCAACACTCACTCCCAGCACGTCTGTAAAATATGGTGTAAAGTACGTCATGGTAGTTAAATATGAATATATCGAAAAAATAGAAAATGCAATCAGCCATGTTGATGGACTTTTTATTATGGTGATATAATCTGCAACACCCATCTTATGTTGAGTTTTTTCTTCAACGTCTTTTTCAACTTCAGATTTCTTAGCTGGATCATCTAGTATAAACCATGCAGGTATAGCTAAAAGACATGATAACACGCTAATACCTAATATGGCTGCTTTAAGACCTGCCATACCTTCAAGAAAGTGAGTAAATAAGAACATCATTACAGCGTTGAAGACTATATTTCCTATGCCTATTACGCTTTCGTTCATACCGAAAATTTTCCCTTGGTCCTCATCACTAGCCAGGTTCCTTACAATTTTAATATGTGCAGGATAGTTCATAATAAGGCTTGCTATTGAAAAGCCAACCCACATAACTAGAGCAAAAGAATATGTCGGATTTGTTACAAATACAAGTCCAAGTATACCGTTTATTATCACAGAGCCCACATATAATTTCTTGTAGTTAAACCTATCTGCAATCCATCCCCCCAAAGGACAGCCGTAAAAGTTACCCAGACCATAAATTGTTATGAGAAGTCCTAGCTGAGTGTTGCTGCAGCCGAGCATTTCCTGAAAAGGATCGTAGAATACATACTGTATAAATGGAATCAGATAAACTATAGACCAGCATGCACCAAGTATCAACAGAGTTAGCATAAGCTTGAGTTTTTTATTCATATTTTTCCCCCCAAATTAAATTTTTTATCATAATTCCATTGAAATTTATAAAACAAGTATACGGTTTTTCTACAGGTACATCTTCGCCTCTTCCTGGCCAGTCAGAACTCTTTTGGCTCCAAGCATAAGAGCTTCCATTTCTTCTTCACCGGGAACAACTTCAACAGGAGCGATATAAATAACCTTCTTTTTGATCATGTCAACTATTTCCCTTGAGTAGGCTATGCCCCCTGTAATTATTATCCTGTCAACATCTCCATCAAGAACAGCTGAATAGGCGCCTATTTCCTTTACCGTCTGCAAAACAAACGCATCTAGAACTGTAATTGCTTTCTCGTCGCCTCTGTTGTACATTTTTACTATTTCAGCCACATCCTTCGTTCCAAGATAATCATACATTCCCCCTATGCTGCTTACTTTGGATATCATCTCCTTTTGGGTGTATTTTCCAGAGTAGCAAAGCTCAATAAGAGGATATGCAGGAAGGCCTCCACTTCTTTCAGGTGAAAACGGCCCGTCGACTCTTCCACCGCCGCCGTCAATCATTTTCCCTTTTTTGTGGGATGCAATTGATATTCCTGATCCCAAATGTGCAACCACCAAATTAAGCTCATGATAATTTTTGCCTAGTATTTCGGCCACCTTTCTGGACACAGCCTTTTGATTCAGTGAATGAATCCAACTGGCCTTTTGTATATCCAAAATTCCTGTAATTCTTGATTCTGGAAGGAATTCATCTACTGAAACAGGGTCGACCACAAATGCAGGTACTCCAGCGCTGTCTGCAATAGATTTTGCAAGAACGCATCCAAGATTAGATGCATGCTCACCGTTTATCGCAATCCTTACATCCTCTACCATGGAATCATTTACTCTGTATGTGCCTCCCTCTATCGGCTTTAAAAGCCCTCCTCTTCCAACAACTGCAGATAGAGATTTTACGTCAATGCCTGCTTCCTCCAGTAAATCCATAATAAGCTGCATCCTGTAACCATATTCATCAAATACGCTTTTAAACGATTTGAGATCATCAGCTGTATGAACTATGGACTTTTTTAGCAAAATCGCATCGTCTTCGAACACTGCAATTTTTGTAGATGTACCTCCTGGGTTAATTGCAAGTATTTTCATTTGGAATCCTCCTTCTAAATTTTTATTTTAAATTTAAACTTTAAAATCATGTTGGACTCAAGAGAGAAATTGTTTTTTTGTTAGAATAACCTTCTATTAATTTTTGTAGAAAATTATAGCATCCAACCTCAATGCCTATTTTTCAAGAATTGAAAATCGTTTTCCTTTATCTTGGTAATAACCGTTGGTATTTAAAACTATCTATTTAGCATATATAAGAAAAAAGGACTTATAACTTTGAAATCCTACAAATGGTACATTATAGAATAATCCATTCCGACAGGTAGAACCTTGTTCCTTTATTTCTTGGTAACATTTTACATCCATATAGTTTTCATGTCAATATGATTTTTGATTTTTCTTAAAATTAAGAATTTTCTATTCAATCCTAATGTTTGATTACAGATAAATATTATTAAAAATTTTTCATTATCTTGAAATCAATTGGGTATACGTCAGTCAGGACTGGACAACCCACATGATACACATGACCTTACTACCATGTTTGGAACAGTACAAGATATATTATAATTCGGTGTTTTCAATAGTTCTACCTCATATACAAAAACAACATTTAAAAAACATCTGTTAAATATTGACTATTCAGAATATTGGGTGTAAAATAGGTGCAAGGCAAAACAGAACGACATTCTATATAATAGAACACGAACGCAAGGTGAATTTTCACCATACTGCTGAAATTAAAAATATAACTAAAAAACAAACAATTAAAGAATGGAGGTATTGTCATGAAGGTAAAAGTCAACTCAAAAAGATGTAAGCAGTGTGAACTGTGTGCTGCAAACTGTCCAAAGGAAGCAATATCCTTTTCACAAGAGATCAATGAGTCTGGGTACCAACCTGCAGTTATTGACCATGAAAAATGCATAAGTTGCGGTATTTGCTATACTATGTGCCCAGATGGCGTATACGAAATCTTAGGATAATAATACAAATTAGGGGGGTATAACAATAATGGGTGACATGATTAAAGGTAACAACGCTATAGCTGAAGCAGCTATAAGAGCGGGAGCTAGACTATACGCAGGATATCCGATAACTCCATCAACAGAGATAATGGAATATCTTTCATGGCGTATGGATGAAGTTGGTGGAACATTCATACAGGCAGAAAGTGAACTTGCTGGAATAAATATGGTAGTAGGTGGAGCAGCCTGTGGAGTTAGAAGTTTTACTGCTTCATCTGGACCTGGAATAAGTCTAAAGCAAGAAGGTATTTCTCAACTTTACGACGAGGAACTTGCAGCAGTAGTGATAAACGTTGTCAGATACGGAAATGGTATAGGAACGTTATATACAGCTCAATGTGACTATCTGAGAGAAACAAGGGGCGGTGGAAACGGAGACTACAGAACAATAGTACTTTGTCCTGAGAGCATCCAGGAAGCTGTTGATTTAGTAGGTCTTGCCTTTGACCTTGCTGAAAAATACAGAACAGTTGCAACTCTTATGACAGAAGGTTCACTTGGACAAATGATGGAGCCTTGCGACCTTCCAGAATTCAGGGAAGTCAAAAGACAGCCTTGGGGATTTGACGGAAAATATTCATATAAAAAAGTCGGCATATTCGACAGGGATTCCATGAAAGAAGCCGTTTTACTAAATAAAAAACACAATGCCATCAAAGAAAACGAGCAAAGATGGGAAGATGGAAACATTGAAGATGCTGACTATGTATTCGTATCTTACGGACTACCAGGAAGATCTACTAAAGGCACAGTCAAGCAACTCCAAGAAGAAGGATACAAAGTTGGCTTCATAAGACCAATAACAGCATGGCCATTCCCACAGAAAGCTTTTACAAAAGTGAACCCTAACGTGAAAGGGTTTATAACTGTCGAAGCCAACGCGACTGGACAAATGGTAGATGACGTTGCCCTAACAGTTAAAAAAGAGATGCAATCAAATATTCCAGTTTACTGTTTACCATATGTTTATGGAATACCAGCTATGAAAACTATAAAGTCAGACTTTGCCAAAATAGTGGCTGGTGAGATTAAGGAGGTATACTAATTATGGCTAAATCAAGAAAAGTTCCTGCAATAGCTCAAAAAGTTTCATCATTTTGTCCTGGCTGTGGACACGGCGTTGTAATCAGGCTTATAACCGAATGTTTGGAAGAGCTTGGTCAGGATAACAATATAATATTCGGAATAGGCGTTGGATGCTCGAGTCTACTTGGTGGAGTGCTTGAAACTGACAGACTTCACTGCCTTCACGGCCGTGCCGGAGCAGTTTGTACAAGTATGAAAAGACTTTCTCCTCAAAACATGGTAATCGCATACCAAGGTGATGGAGACGCATACAGTATAGGACTCGCAGAGACAACTAGTGCTGCATACAGAAACGAAAAATTCACAGCCATATTGGTTAACAATACAAACTACGGTATGACTGGTGGACAGATGAGTAATACTACCATGCCAGGCCAAAAAACTACTACAAGTCCTAACGGAAGAGACTGTTCTATAACAGGCAATCCTATAAAATTCCCTGAACTAGTTGCATCACAGTTTGATGCAGCTTATATAGCAAGAGGGACGATTACTACCCCTGCCAACGTCAACAAGCTTAAGGGATACATCAAAAATGCATTAGAGGCTCAAATGAACGACGAAGGATATTCTGTAGTGGAAGTACTTTCTCCTTGTCCAACCAACTGGGGAATGACACCGCTAAAGGCTATGCAGAGAATTGAAACAGAACTCATTCCATACTACCCACTGGGTGAATTGAAAACTAGGGAGGTAAAGTAACTATGAAAGAAATCGTATTTGCAGGATTTGGCGGCCAGGGTGTTCTAACATCTGGACTTGTAATTTCACAAATAGCGGTTCACAAGGGAATAAATGCCACATGGATACCATCTTACGGATCTGCCATGAGGGGTGGAACTGCCAACTGTACGGTCAAATATGGTGAAGGTCAGATATACAATCCATCACAGGAAGAGCCCGATGTGCTTCTCGCAATGAACGTGCCCTCTTTCCTTAAATTCATAAAAGCTGTTAAGCCGGGAGGAACTGTGGTAGTTAACAGCGACCTTGTAACATGTGATTTGAATGTGAGGGATGATGTAAATATAATAAAAGTTCCATGTTTGAACATGGCTAACGAGATAAACCATCCAAAAGGCGCAAACATAATAATGTCTGGTGTCATAGTAAAAGCTACAGGAGACTTCACTAAAGAAGAGGCAATAAACGGTATGAACGACATGTTCAGAAAAAAAGGGAAAGAAAAATTCGAAGAAATAAACACTAAGGCTTTCAATGCAGGGTACAATTTCATATAGAACAGATTTAGAAGAAAGGAGTTTTTATAACTGAGTTACAAAAACTCCTTTCTGATAAAAATCGAAAGTGAGATTCAAACCGGAAAGGGGGCTTTTGTGCTGCAAATGGTATAAGTATTTTTTTCTTAAACTTCTATTAAACTTATTAATCCATAGTTTTATTTCGTCATTAATTATTTGAATATAAGTACTACTTGATATTTTCAAGATTTTTAATAGCTGAATTATTGCACTCCATTTAGAATACTTATTTATTAATTTTATTATGTTTATATAAACATGCTCTTCATATCTTTTAATATATACTTCACGCTTACTACGTTTAGCCTAACTCACCATTATCCAGCATTCTACTATAAATTAGCCTTTTTTCTATGTATTATAATTAAAATGCCCCTTATAAATAACTTTATTTTAATTATATAATATTTTACCATTAAAAGAATATTAAGAATTTTATGTTCAGTTTAAATTTTTACACAAATTCCATTCAACACAATATTTATCATATATTCCATTATTCTAAATAATTGGATATATACATATAATTTAATAAATAGTCTTATATTATAAAAAAATGAGTTGGTATTCTCTTTGATATATGTTTTAAAAAAATTTATAATAACGGTTTGGACTCTTTATCATATAATATCAATAAGGTTTTTCTTTTCATACAAAATACTCAACCATAAAATAGATGTCAATACAAGCTGAATAAAGACTTATCTTGTATAAAATACCCTGTAGCCGTAGGTAAACCGACTAACCCAATACCCCCATAAAATATGAATAATGGGAAGTTAAATTAGTTTAGGATATAATATTAATAAATTAATCTATTGTGCTAGTTGAAATCAATTTACTTAATATGGTAAATTGATTTCAACAAAAAAATATACTCTCAAATTTAAAATCATGGATATTTTATCCAAACACTAAAGACTTGATCTTTGCTATATCTTCATCATTCCCAAGAAGTTTATTTATAAAAAATGATATATTATGAGAAAGAATTTTTATCTTAGTTCTAGTAATAAAGCCCCAGTATGACTTAGTTTTAACCCTATTTATATTTAATTGCTCCGACAATTGGGAAAAGCTAGTTTCTATTCTTCTTCTGATTTTAAATATTAATTGTCTTATGTCTTTAGGATACTGTTCTTTACTGTTATCACGTTTCAAAGAAAATCAAATCTATATTTTTTCTTTTTTCAAGTCAAGTGTTAACATTTTATTTACATATCCTTTATCACCAATTATATAACTAGAATTATACTTTTCACTTAACTCAAATACAGAATCTCTATCATCGACGTCAGCTGGAGTTATAACAACATCAGTTAAAAAACCTTCAGTTGTAGTTAACGCATGTAGTTTAAATCCAAAGTATGTCTCTTTTTTAGATGGGCAATATCCATAAGAGGCTACGCCTTTGAAACATTTGCTAAAGTGAGCTATACAAAATTTACAAACAGGTATAGGCATACTATCTATAATTCTTATATTACTTGAATATCTAGACATAAACCTAGATAGATACTCTCTAATATTGTCTATTACACAATATAAATTTCTCTTTGTTCTATTAAATCTGCTTCTATCACCTAAATTAGGAAACAGCATAGAGAATTCTCTTTTTAAAAGACTAAAAAATGATTTTTCTGAATCTATTGTTAACAATTCCCCAACGATGCTTATAGTAATAATTTCACTATCTGAGAGTTTGCTTTCTTTGATATTTCGTCTATTTCTAATTGATATAGGTGTAATTTCATTGTATATATCATCAATGACTACAAAAATAGTTGTGAATAAATCCGTTAAATTCTCAATATTTTGGATAGAATAGTTATTAAGCTCCAACATATGAAAACCTCCTTTACAAAAGTTTTTGGATTAACTTTAGGTTTTCATATTTGTTGGAGTTTTATTATTTTAAAATTTAACTAGCACAACGGGTTAAATTACATACATAAATACAGAAAAATAAATGTGGTTTATCATTATATTTAAAAGATGTATCGTAGAACTTTGAAATTGAATATCTAAATCAATAGATTTACACAATCTCTATTTTGTTATGCCTAAAAATAAAAATCATCTAAATTTCAGTAGATATAATATCGAAATTTAGATAATTTTTTTAATTTTCAAAAAGAAAAGGGACTGCCTTTTCTAATGATTTACTAAATCATTTTGAGACAGCCCCTTTTTTAGTTTGTCATATATATTGCCGATTCTATGGTTGTTGTAACAAAAAGAAAGTTAACAAGTTGTAATTCTCCTAAAATTAAAGTTTAAGTTAAATAAAAACCTAACAGCATAACAACTAAAAACATAAATATCTTATGTTGATTATAGTATTAATTTATATATATTTTTAATTATCTAAATTATTTTGAAACATCCTTTTTTGATTATGTTCTTAGTATTATTAATTATCATTATACTTAAATAATATGTTTTTTTTGTCTAAATCCTTATTCCAAGAAATTACTTTGTTCTCAGTAGTTAATACTAATGCGTTATTATATCCAGCTGCTATATTGTTTACATATTTTATGTCTTCTATTTTTTTAGGAGTATATATTGTATTTGGAATTTCATTATTGAAATTATATGTTCCCCACGTCCAAACAGTTTTATCTTTTTTTAACGCTAAAACAAAAGAATCTTTAGAAGAAATATATTCTACATCTTTTATTTCCGCTATTTGTCTTGGAAAAAGTATATCTGATTTTTCATCTAATCCTAATTGACCAAGATCAGCTTTCCCCCATCCATAAAGTTTTCCATCATTTGTTACTGCTAAACTAAATTCCTTTCCAGAAGAGACATATACAGCATTTTGTATTTTTGTTGTTACTATAGGTTCTGAGGACTTGCATTTAATTCCCATTCCTAATTGACCATGAGAATTATTTCCCCACGCTATTATTAAACCGTCATAGCAAAGTGCTAATCCGTGATTATATCCTAGTGATATTTGTTTTATATTTTTTACATCTTTTAATTGAAAAGGAAGTGAACGGAATGGTAGATTTAAATCACCTAATTGACCGTCTTTATTATTTCCCCATACATAAACCAATCCTTGAGCAGTTAGTGCAGCACTAAAATCTTTACCTACTGCAACTTGTATAGGGCTTGGCACTCCTTTTATCTCTACAGGTATGTAAGAATTTATTTCATCACCTACACCTAATTGTCCACGATGATTTCTTCCTATTCCATAAATTTTTTTGTTATGAGTTAAAAATATATTATGGTCTTTTCCCGATGCTAGCTGAAATACATTTTTTATCTTGTCTGATTCTACAAATTCTTCGGGACAGTAGTCTATGTCTACACCTAACTGTCCATTAGTATTGTTTCCTAGTACTTTTACTTTTCCGTTATTTCCAATTATATAAAAGGAGCTTTCTCCAATAGCTATATCTTTTATTCCTTTTATTTCTTTAACTTGGAGTTTTTTTGAAGACCAATTTGACCAATTACCATTTTTATCTTGTATTCTTAAGCTTACTTTATAACTTCCTGGTTCATCATATCTTTCTTTTTTATTTTTCCATTCTAGGTCTTTTATTTCATTATCTTCACATATAGAATCTTGATAATCCCATTTTATAGTAGTTGTTGTCAGTATTTCTTGATTAGGAATCATAGTTATTACAGCTTTAGGTTCTATTTTTGAAATGGAATTTATAAAACTTATATATAAAGTATTGTCATTTATCTTATAAGGAACATCTAAATTTTTAATCAAGTCATCTATTTGTTTTTTTGTCAAATCTCTAACTGCTAAAAATTTCTCATCCATAGTAATTTTATAATTAGACCAATTTATTTTTTCATTTTCCTTCAAATACTTATCTAATTCTTTTATATTTACACTTTTTTGAGGATTTTCTTTTTTATATTTTATTAAAATTTTTTTAATTGTTTTATAATCTTTTGCTACATCTAAATTATCTTTTTCTTGTAATTTGATTAAATATATTACTGTGGGTATTGATATTAGAAAAATTAATAATACTAAGGGCACTATTTATCCCTCCTTAATGAAATTGCTTTAAATATTTCATAAAAATGATATATATGGAACTTTATACTTACTATCATAGTATATCATAGACGTATAAGAATTGAATTATTTTATTAAATCATATAATTTTTTGTAGTTACATAAGACAAAAATAAAGGGGCTATCTCAAAATAGAAAGTAATTTCTAGAGTGAGGCAGCTCTTTTTTTTGTACAATTTATCTAAAATTTGATCAGAAAGCCCTGTCCATTTGTAGAAGGGATGAAAGCTCTTTTTTATTTTTTTAAAAAAATCAAAAGTATGAATACATCTGGATATGAAATGCACATTATATAGTATAATATAATGCATTGATATAATAGAAATAGACTTTAGTATAGGCAAATTAGAAGCAAAAGTTAACAAACAAAGGAAAATGATGTAGCACCAAAGATCATAAACAATAGAACAAGCTATAGTAACTTTAATAAGAGCTGAACAAAAATATAATTAGAAAGAAGAATTTGATACATTCTATAAAGAAATTTCAAAATAAATTGAATGGCGAGACAGAAGTAAATTAGCATTATAAAATAATAAGTTAGATTTAATTATTTATAAGTGCACTAACCTTATCCTTTAATATTTTAGATTTCATCTCATAAATCATTCTTTGCTCATCATCATTACTAAGCCTTACAAGCTCATCCTTTGCCTCTTTTATTTCTTCTATACTCATTTCTAACCTTCTCACTTTCAGGATTTTCAAAAATTCAGTCCAAGCAACTGACATATCCTTTTCTTTTAATAAATAACCATTATGAAATCTATCATTTTTTAGATATTTGAAATTAATTATGTCTATACATATAGTTCTTGATAAAGTAGAATAATTATTCCCTTCGCCAAGTTGCTCTTAATATAATTTACTGTTGTATGGCATTATGTTCTCAACCAGCTATTCAAAGATTGAATTTAGAAGAGAACAACATTGAAATATTCAATTAGACAATACTCTGTTTTTATAAGTATAATTATAAGTAACTTAATTTTAGGGACTGGAAGGGAGTAAATATTAGTGTGTGATATTGCTATTTCAACAGCTGCATTCTGTTTGTGGGATATTGGCCCCGAACGCAAACTGAACATTTGCAGGGAGTTAGGATTTAATCGTATTGTTATTGCGTTTAGTACATTGAAAATGCTTCGCCAGTTTGCTTCATCACCTAAGCTATGTGAAAAATTAGCACAGTTTAATAATGTGATGATCCATGCGCCTTGGTGTGGAATCAATTACAAAAATAATAAAGCAACGAAAGATGTATTTGCTCATCTAGAGATGATTGTTCAAAAAGTGAAAATTGATGCGGTCATTTTTCACTTTGATTGTATTAAGGATTGGTCGCAGTTTAGAGATTGTTCATTTCCTTATTATATAAAAAATCCTAATCATGCATCATGGCAGACTTTTGATGAGGCATTGAATCAACATGGTTTTGATAGTGTATTAGATATTAATCGATCGATCCGTTTTGAAAACTATATTGATAAATACTTGGATCATCATGGAGAACAGATAAAAGCCATCCATGTGAGTGGATTTATTGATGAACTAGGGCGCACCCCCATTGTTGAGAGTGGACAAATGGAACTACTGAATAAAGTGAAACAAGTCAATGCCCCTATTATTATTGAGGGGCTATTTTCGCCAGGCGATTTTCAAGGTATACGAGAAGAAATTAAAGTCATTCAAGATAGTGTTATAGGTAACGCTTGTTTTTTCTAGGAAACAGGTAATTTTGACACAACTTAAAGGTCTTATAAATAATCGTCCTTACCCCCGTTACGGTGAACCACATCATAAATAATATGAACAGAGATTTTTGAAAAAAAGAAATTAAATAAGGATGTTAATTTATTCTCTTTTTATTTATGATAATTTGTCAAGTTAAGTACGACACTCTACTATTATCCTAAAAAAAAAGACCTCAGAAGGTGTTTTATATCCTAAACATTTCCGAGGTCTATTATTTATTAAATTTACATAATAATTCAAATCATCTTGTTTAATTGTAGAAAAATCAAACTGTTTAGAATACACTTTATAAATACAGTAGTATTTTTAAGTCTTATTCTGTCGATTTATGAAAACCAACTAATATGATACCCACATAATAAAAAATCAAGTCATGAAAAGGACTCGATTTATATTAAATACACTTTAAACATCCAAATGTTCAACAGCGCCTGTAATGAAGTACGAAACCACAAGGGCACCGAAAATTCCGGCAATCCCCAAAAGGCTTGATCCAAGAAATGCCAACGGTAGATATAGAATGAACATCTGCAGAACTGTCAGTGACTAGGCATGCATTGATTTCTAGTTAAATACATATAACATATCCCTCTTCTTCTAAAGTTTGCTTGAGATTTTCTATATTATAATAGTTATTTTCTCATTTACCTTTTATATATTCCTTCTCAGGAAATTTAATCTGTGATACAAGTATGCCTCCAAGTATAAGAACACAGCCTATATACCCCCTAGAACTCATGCTCTCTCCAAGCATAATTGCACCACCTATAGCTCCAAATACAGATTCCATACTCAGGATTATAGCTGCATGAGATGGCTTAGCATCTTTTTGTGCTACTACTTGAAGAGTATAGGCTATACCAACTGATAAAAGTCCACCATAAAGTATTGGAATTAAAGCACTTGATAGCCCACTAACAGTAATATGTTCAAATATTAAAGCTGATATAAGACTTAAAATCGAGCATGTTGCAAATTGAATACAGGATAGCTTTAAAGGATCAACCTTTTTAGAAAAATTGTCTATTGTTAAAATATGAAAAGCCCAGAAAACAGCTCCTATAAGTTCAAGTAAGTCTCCAAAACTTATACTGAAATTTTCATTTATGCTTAAGAGATATAGTCCAACAACAGCAAGAGCTACTCCAACCCATGCGTTTTTTTTAATTTTTTGCTTTAAAAATACTCCTATAAGAGGAACAATAACCATGTAAAGTCCTGTAATAAAACTTGCTGTTCCAGCAGTTGTGTAGTTAATACCAACTTGTTGAAGCGTTGCAGCTAAATAAAGCATTAATCCTACTAATGCTCCGGATATAATTGTTTTTCTCTGGGTCATTTCAATATTATTCTCATTGCTATCCTCATTTTTCTTTCTTCTATCAAAATAAAAAATTAATGGCACTAAGGAAAGACTTCCAAGAGCAAATCTTATTCCATTAAAAGTAAATGCGCCTACATGCTGAGCCCCTATTCTTTGTGCAACAAATGCAAATCCCCATATTGCAGCTGTAATTAACCCGTTGTGCTAGTTAAATTTTAAAATAATAAAACTCCAACAAATATGAAAACCTAAAGTTAATCCAAAAACTTTTGTAAAGGAGGTTTTCATATGTTGGAGCTTAATAACTATTCTATCCAAAATATTGAGAATTTAACGGATTTATTCACAACTATTTTTGTAGTCATTGATGATATATACAATGAAATTACACCTATATCAATTAGAAATAGACGAAATATCAAAGAAAGCAAACTCTCAGATAGTGAAATTATTACTATAAGCATCGTTGGGGAATTGTTAACAATAGATTCAGAAAAATCATTTTTTAGTCTTTTAAAAAGAGAATTCTCTATGCTGTTTCCTAATTTAGGTGATAGAAGCAGATTTAATAGAACAAAGAGAAATTTATATTGTGTAATAGACAATATTAGAGAGTATCTATCTAGGTTTATGTCTAGATATTCAAGTAATATAAGAATTATAGATAGTATGCCTATACCTGTTTGTAAATTTGGTAGAGCTCACTTTAGCAAATGTTTCAAAGGCGTAGCCTCTTATGGATATTGCCCATCTAAAAAAGAGACATACTTTGGATTTAAACTACATGCGTTAACTACAACTGAAGGTTTTTTAACTGATGTTGTTATAACTCCAGCTGACGTCGATGATAGAGATTCTGTATTTGAGTTAAGTGAAAAGTATAATTCTAGTTATATAATTGGTGATAAAGGATATGTAAATAAAATGTTAACACCTCGACTTGAAAAAAGAAAAAAATATAGATTTGATTTTCTTGAAACGTGATAACAGTAAAGAACAGTATCCTAAAGACATAAGACAATTAATATTTAAAATCAGAAGAAGAATAGAAACTAGCTTTTCCCAATTGTCGGAGCAATTAAATATAAATAGGGTTAAAACTAAGTCATACTGGGGCTTTATTACTAGAACTAAGATAAAAATTCTTTCTCATAATATATCATTTTTTATAAATAAACTTCTTGGGAATGATGAAGATATAGCAAAGATCAAGTCTTTAGTGTTTGGATAAAATATCCATGATTTTAAATTTGAGAGTATATTTTTTTGTTGAAATCAATTTACCATATTAAGTAAATTGATTTCAACTAGCACAATAGATTAATTAATAAAAGTATATTAGCTTGTAATGTTTTACTCTCCATTTAATCCTCCCCTTTCAAATCAAATTAGTAATGAATTATAATATTCCTTTAATTAATTCTACTTTTACTAATTCATACCTTTGTAAATAATACAAATAATTCCTAATAATTTTGTACTTTACCCACATAAAAAAACAACTTCATTTTAATAAGATTGCCTTGATTATTTTAAAATTACCTATTCTTAAATAATATATTTGGGTTCAATAGAGTCTACAAGCCAAATCGTATCATTTGCATGATAGAATTTCACTCCATCTATTGATGCTTGTTTTTCATTAATTTTAAGAAGGATTAGATTTTCAGCTCTTCTTTTTCCTACTTGTATTGCTGTTTCACTATCTGAAGATAGATGTACATATTGTCTGCTTTTAGGAATACGTCCTTTCTCCCTTATTGATTCAATAAAATATTTAGGTGTCCCTTGATATAAAACATCAGGTGGTATTTTAGCAGCTTTTACTATTTTTGAGGTGTAGAATGTCCATATAATGCCCTAATCTTACCATCATGTATTTCATGTCTCTTTTTATCTGGTTTTTCAATCATAATTTCTAAATCTTTTGTATCTAAAGACTTCCACTTTCTATCACATCTTAATGATTCAATTAATTGATCTATATCAACCCAGCCATTTTCATCTAGTTCTAATTCATATTTCCATGGCTCATGCCTTAAAGCAAAAGAAACTTCTTTGCTTAGTTTCATATAATCCATATATATCACTTCCTTATACAAAAAATATAATAACAATAACTAATATTATCTAAATTAAATCTCCTATTAGTATTTCTCCTTCATGATGAAGTTCTATTACATACTTATTATGAGCACTATAAATCCATCGGTCTCCTCCAATATCGTTAATGTCTTCAATAGTTCTCATAGCACTTTTCATGTTTGTTCTAGTAACAGGGTAGTTCCCATATCCCCACCAAATCATTTTGTATTTTTAAATCTGTTTCTATATTGATCTTTTGCATTTGTAAATAATGTTATTGCTATTACAACTGCTCCAAAAATATAAAAATACCCAATTAATGTTATCCCTAAGGGTCTTCTTTCAACCATCCTGTCCCCCCTCTATTCACTATTGTACAATTTTATTATTACATCATAACTAAAGAACCTTGAGTTAATTGCAACTAAATATTGTCACCATTATATGTATTTACTTAACAAAATCTTTATATTCATCAATATAAAAAACTACACAACCACAATTAGGGCATACTGCTGCTTTAGGATTAGCAGATACACTATTTAAAAAACCTTTACCTTTCTTTTTAATCTTAATTCCATATAAACCACCTTCAACATTAACACTGCAACCCTCTATCATTTCAGTTTGACATTGATTACATATTTTTTTCATTTTATAATCCTCCATTTTTACATGAATTATTTTCACTTTACTTACTATTTCTAAATTAATAATAACTAAATTTTAATATTATATGGAATTTTTTTCAACCTAAAAATGATCCCCCCATACCTTTAACAGGTTTGATTTCAAAGTGTACAACATATCCTCTCTTATATATTACTTTAGAAGAACTTATAATAACATTTTGGATTCTTTATCATATAATATTAATAAAGTTTTTCTTTTCATACAAAATACTCAAGCATAAAATAGGTGTCAATACAAGCTGAATAAAGACTTATCTTGTATAAAATATCCTGTAGCTATAAGGAATCCGATTGACCCAATACCCACATAAAAAAGACAACCTAATTTCATATTAGATTGTCTTTTTCTTTACTTCATAAAATATGGATAATGAGCAAATATATTATACTTAAGTTTTTAAATACCTTTATTATAATTTTAAATTCATTGTTTACTTCACTCGTTTTGCAATTGGATGATTCTCTTTAAATTGAACCAAATCCCATAGGTTACCATACAAATCTTTAAATACTGCAACTATACCATATGATTGCTCTTTAGGTTCTCTTACAAACTCTATGCCTTTTAAAATCATTTCGTTATAATCTCTCCAAAAATCATCAGTTCCTAGAAATAGAAAAACTCTGCCACCAGCTTGATTGCCTATAAATGGCTCTTGTTCAGTTTTCGATGCTCTTGCAAGTAATATTGTAGTCCCAGCTGAACTAGGTGGTGATACAACTACCCAACGTTTATCTTGTTCAGGTTGATATGTATCTTCAATTAGTGTAAAATTAAGTTTCTTCGTATAAAATTCTATAGCTTCATCATAGTCTTTAACAACTAGAGCTATATGGACAATTGATTGTACCATTCTCTTACCTCCTAAACATTTCCATATTATAAATAATGACAGTTTTATTGTCTACTGTCCCTTATATATGGAAATTTCTCCATCCGTTCCGATATGCAAATAAGAAGGAATGCAGTCTACGCTCCCAAACCATTTACCGTTAACTCCAATCGTTGACCTCCATTCGCTGTATAACTCATAATTTTTGAAATCCAAATACAAATCAGATTTTACCTCGGATACCTTCATATTAGCAATCTTACAATTGTCTGATCGTGAAAAGCAGTTATTACCATCAAAAGTTTTAGACATTGCTATTGAGATAACTGCTTTTACAGAAGAATTTGTAAAGTCGGTAACCGTTGAAACTTTTCGGATTATTTCCATACCATCAATTTCAATCACCAAATCCACTTGTTTTTTAGATACTTTCTCTCTATAGAATTTTATATGATGGGTAGAACCTTGCTCCAAAGCAATATTGTCCCCCCAGCACCAATCATCCCCTTGACGCATATATACAGTCCATTTATTGTAGTTGGGGTGATTTGAATCTTCAATGAATTGAAAGCCACCTTCAACATTTCCCTCTTCATTTTCCCAGTCAAAACCAAAATACACATAGGGACAGTCTCCTTTTTCGGCTATTGTAACCATAGGTAGCATAATTTCTGCTTGTACACCATCAAAACCTTTAAACTGAAGCTGTTTACGTGAGAATATACCCGTAGAACCTCCATTGATATTAAATGGCGTGAATTCTATCGCATTGTCATATGAGGTGTTTTTATTTACTGAAATAATCCTAGTTTCATTGTCCCAATCAACTACATATCCGTAAGCCTCCATAACCTCCCTAAGAGGCAAATAAGCGCGTCCATTTTTTACTACTGCAGCTGTATCTATAGAAATAGGTATTTGATTTTTGAAAATCTCCTTTTTACCCATAGGAATTTCCACTTTAGTTTCACCCTTGCGTGATATCACAGTCTGTATCTGTTGATTCCAGTCCACTTCACAACCTATTGAACTCAAACAATTTCGTAAAGGTACCATAGTACGACCCATATCGGTTACGTAAGGAAATCCCGTAGATTCATCAAACAGGATCACTTTGCCATCTACTGTGATGGTAAGTGGTTTTTCCGAGGCCTTACAGACTGCACCCATAGCAACAATAATTATACTGATCAAGGCAATTAGAACTATTTTTTTCAAAATATGAATCCTCCTTATATGTAAGTATCTTATATATATTCTTAAATTTGATTTTCTTAATCTAATTATATACGAAAATACCATTTTTTAGTATAATTATGTATTATTACTTGGTAATACATCTGAATCTATACCCATATAAAAAAGACAACCTCATTTTAATAAGATTTCCCTGGTCATTTCAAAATCATCTATTCTTCTAGAATATATTTTGAATCAATAGAGTCTACAAGCCAAATCGTATCATTTGCATGATAGAATTTCACTCCATCTATTGATGATTCAATGTAATGTAGCTCATACTTATACAAAAATAACTGATTTTGAAGAGAGAAAACCTATATTTATATAATTTTATACTGTTACTTAAAATCAATATTATAATTGACATATAAATATACTATAATTTTACACACTTATAGTAATATAAAGTTTAAATATGGAGGTAAATACAATGAATAATTTAAAACTAAGTAATACTGATAAAACTCTTTTTAATGACAAAGCATACAAGTATCTAAAAGGAACTATTTTAGTAATATATGTTCTATTTATGTTAATCTATATGTTTAGGGGGAATTTATATAAATTAGATAATCATTACACTACCTTGTTTGCCTGGACAGCACCAAATCTTATACCAAGTTTCCTTTTTACATTGATAGGTATTTTTTACGTAGTTCCTATATTATTTAAAACTACAAATGTAATTAGCAATTCTAAGTTTATATGGTTAATTAATGTGCTTAATATAAGTATTTTTGTACTTATAGAATATCTTCATGTAATATTTAATTTAGGAGTATGGGATAACAAGGATATAATTGCTTCTTTAATTGGTATTATAGTTGCTACAATTGTTTACTTTAAATTTAGAAAGTCTTTTATTAGTTAAATATAACAAGTAAAAGATTTAATAAAAGATATATTGGTAGCCCCTTACCATTTGCAATATCTTTTAATATTAATATATAGTTAACCTGTATTACTTTTAGTCCAAGTTATCAATACAAACTGAACAAAGACTTATTTTGTATAAAAACACTAGATAATATCCTGTAGCTATAATGAAACCGACTAACCCAATACCCACATAAAAACCCTAGAACTTTTAAAGCCACAATCCTAGGGTTTTTATTAGTGTAATGCTTTGTCTACTATAATATTAAACTCTTCTATTGTATTTATTTTTTAATAATTGTCTAATTCTATACCTATCATTTTTATTAAATATAAAGCATTTCTTGTAGTAGAAATTCCCGGTCTAAGTTTATAATCAAAATATATTTTATTATCTTTATAATATTCTCGAAAATGATAGTTTTTGAAATTACCATTACTTTCATTTTCTAAATCTCCTAATTCTAAATCATGGGTAGAAACTAAACCCATGGCACCATTATTATACAGTTGTTTTATTAAAACTTTAGCACCTATATGTCTATCTTGAGAATTAGTACCTTTAAAAATTTCATCAAGTAAGAAAAATATTTGATTACTTTCTTTAGTTGCATTTATTATTTTTTTGATTCGTAGCAATTCTCCATAAAATGAAGATATACTTTTTTCAAGATTATCACTTGTTCTCATGCATGTATATATATCTACAATTGAACATTTCATATAATCAGCACAAACAGGAGTTCCTGAATATGCTAGAACTAAATTTATACCAATGGTTCTTAAAAATGTACTTTTTCCAGACATATTAGATCCTGTAATTAGTATTATTTTTGATGATTTTTCAATATTAATGTCATTGCATATTGGATTTATACTAATTAATGGATGACCCAAAGATTTAGCATTGAAAATAGAAGGTGATTCAGTAATAATTGGTGTAGCCCAATGTGGATAATCATGCTCTATAGTAGCTAAGCTTGATAAGGCTTCAATTTCACCCAATATGCATATGTAATTTTTTATAGATGAACCAAATTGATTTTTCCAATTTTCTAAATCAACCATACACTGATAATCCCAAAGTAAAATAATATTTATAGGAAAAAACATTAAGTTGCTTCTATTTGATATGCTATCTGATAGTTTTTCTAACTTTTTTAACTGCTCTGTAGCTGAAAAGTTACTACCATTGTTTAGTTTTATTTTTAAATCATTAAGATAATCTGAATTAAATGAAGTTTTTTCAAAGTGCTTTAAAATTTTTTTATATACTTTAATATTATTTTTATATTTATATACCAAGTTTAATTCTTTATTTTTACGGCTTATATCTAAAAAAGTTAAAATCACTTGAAATATTAAAAGCCCTGTGGGAATGAATATTGATATATTATTTGTTAGATAGTAAAGTAATAAAAACAAACATGTAAATATTGGTAAAATGCGTATTGTCAATATCACTATAGGATTAGAATAAAAAGAATTGGATTTAACTGCCCAATTAAATAAATCTTCATCATAATTACATTTTTCCATTATTAACATGCCTTCAGCTTTTAGTCTATGACGCCACCATCTTTTTGAAGACAACTCATGAATAGCTTCTTGTCTTTTATTTATTACTTCTTTGTTTTTACAAGGAGTAGAAAGTATATAAGCAAGCGTTTTTCTACCACTATAAGTTTGGGCTGAATTTATCCATTGAAATAAAGAAGCATGTCCAAATATATCGAGGTCATAAGAAAAATTATGATTTTCATCCTTAAATTCATCGCCTTTTTCACTAAAATCAGTCCACTCTCCAGTTATTCGTTTTATGCAACATAAATTTATTTCTTTCAATAATGATATGTATTTTTTGCTATTTTCAATCTTATTAAAAACTATAACTAAGTAAATAAATAAAAACATACAGAATACAGATGTTCCACAAAAAATATAATTCATTTTTGATTTAAATAAAAAAATCACATTTATTATAGTTATTATAGCAACTAATGATCTTAAATTTATAATTATATTTAAATTTTTCGATAGAATAGTAAGTAGTTTAGAATAGTAATTAACTCTCTTTTCATAGATACTTTTTATACTTTTCAAATATAGTTCCACCTTTCCTTTTGATAATATACCGTATAATTTCTATTTTATACAAATCGATTCCTCTTTAAAACAAATAATGCTTATCAAAATACTAGATTATAATATTTTAATAAGCATTATTCTTGGTTAAACGCTATTTAATTTTTAATACATCTAATTATTTTCTTTTTCTAATATTTTCTTTATAGTAATTATCTCTTCTTCAGATAATTTAGTAGCCTCTTTTACTATTGATATATTCATTCCTAATTTTAATAAATTCTTACCAGTTTCCATTATTCCTTGTTGTATTCCCTGCTTAATTCCATCATTTTTAGCCTTATTAAGTGCACTAACTTTATCCTTTAATATTTAGCTCTCATCTCATAAATCATTCTCTGTTCATCATCATTACTAATCCTTACTAGTCCATCCTTATCTTCTTTTATTTCTTCTATACTCATTATCTATAAGGAGATGTTATGATATAATTAATCTATTGTGCTAGTTGAAATCAATTTACTTAATATGGTAAATTGATTTCAACAAAAAAATATACTCTCAAATTTAAAATCATGGATATTTTATCCAAACACTAAAGACTTGATCTTTGCTATATCTTCATCATTCCCAAGAAGTTTATTTATAAAAAATGATATATTATGAGAAAGAATTTTTATCTTAGTTCTAGTAATAAAGCCCCAGTATGACTTAGTTTTAACCCTATTTATATTTAATTGCTCCGACAATTGGGAAAAGCTAGTTTCTATTCTTCTTCTGATTTTAAATATTAATTGTCTTATGTCTTTAGGATACTGTTCTTTACTGTTATCACGTTTCAAGAAAATCAAATCTATATTTTTTTCTTTTTTCAAGTCGAGTGTTAACATTTTATTTACATATCCTTTATCACCAATTATATAACTAGAATTATACTTTTCACTTAACTCAAATACAGAATCTCTATCATCGACGTCAGCTGGAGTTATAACAACATCAGTTAAAAAACCTTCAGTTGTAGTTAACGCATGTAGTTTAAATCCAAAGTATGTCTCTTTTTTAGATGGGCAATATCCATAAGAGGCTACGCCTTTGAAACATTTGCTAAAGTGAGGCTCTACCAAATTTACAAACAGGTATAGGCATACTATCTATAATTCTTATATTACTTGAATATCTAGACATAAACCTAGATAGATACTCTCTAATATTGTCTATTACACAATATAAATTTCTCTTTGTTCTATTAAATCTGCTTCTATCACCTAAATTAGGAAACAGCATAGAGAATTCTCTTTTTAAAAGACTAAAAAATGATTTTTCTGAATCTATTGTTAACAATTCCCCAACGATGCTTATAGTAATAATTTCACTATCTGAGAGTTTGCTTTCTTTGATATTTCGTCTATTTCTAATTGATATAGGTGTAATTTCATTGTATATATCATCAATGACTACAAAAATAGTTGTGAATAAATCCGTTAAATTCTCAATATTTTGGATAGAATAGTTATTAAGCTCCAACATATGAAAACCTCCTTTACAAAAGTTTTTGGATTAACTTTAGGTTTTCATATTTGTTGGAGTTTTATTATTTTAAAATTTAACTAGCACAACGGGTTAATTATATTTAAAATATTTGAGATTGCAGAAATAACTTATTAAATTTGATGTTTGATATCTATCTTCACTTTTCACTATAGGTTTGATTTGCTTAATAAAATATACTATGACAATAAAACCAATCAATCGTATATCTTAAGTAGTTCCATTAAAATATCATATAAATATTCCTCTTTCAAATTATCCAGTAAGATTTTTTCATTATCATTCACACCCAATTCAAGTACTCTTTTCACTATTTCTCTATCTTGTTCAGAAATAATTTTAAACAAATCTGATATTTTTTATCTTCTTATGATTGTCTTCTATCTATAGGGTCTATTAAATTTTCGATTGTATTAAATATTTACTCATTTTTTATTAATATTTGTCTAGCATTGCCAGAATAATAACCTTTTGACGTGTTGCATTTTTATAACTCACACAACCATCTTTTGTTACCTTTTTTATTGATTAAAGCTACTTGATTACTGCAAAGCCATTTCAATTCACCAAGATGCTTTGCATATGCAAACTCATCAGGTAATTCAGATATAACCTTTTCTCTACTAATTTCTGTTCCACTTTTATTTTTGATTATTATATAAATATCCATAACTTTAACCTCATGTTGCATTAATACTTCGGCAATAAATTTTCTATTAGCACTTTTCTTCGATTTCTTCCAAACCCATTCATTTATGTAATCAACTTCACATATTCTTGAGTATACATCTTCAAATAGCTCAAGATCCCATCCGTTTTCTTTTGCAATTGCTCGTATTCCTTCCATAAGTACAAAAAGTGTTTTTTGTTTTTTTTGATAATCATTACTAGTTACAAAACTTTTATAATCAAACCTTATCTGTACAGTGCACACACCTGAGAAGTTTAGAATCTTCTCTTTTTTGATATCTTCCACACATTCTACGAGTATTTTCCAACAATCTGATGTTTTTATCTTCCCTAATAGTCTCTCAAACATTGCTGAAATACACCTTGTTTCAAGCCTAAATGTACGTCGTTTATCTTTCCAGTTTGTTTCATAATCATATTTGGTTGCCTCATTTCGACTATAGTTATTCTCTTTCATTATTAATTTGATTTTTTCTTCATCAGCAACATACGGTAAATCTAGGTCAAATTCTTTTAATATCATATTCTCAACTCCTTATAATTCCCATGGTCTCGGTCTTCAGTGTCTACTCATTGAATTACCTTTATCCCAAAGTTTTTGTGCATTATTTCTTTCCCATTTAAAGGCTCGTTGTCTATTTGGTGTGTTTCTTTTAGAGGCAATACCAGTATCCGTGTCACCAGGGGCAAAGTAGACTTAAACCATTTGAAATTACTTAATATCAAATTACTAGCTTAGATTTTCATGAGAGATTTATAGTTAAGCTTGTGCAAAAAAGAGCAGATCGCTTTATACTCTCGATCTACCCTTTTTGAAATTGAATTTATCCATAAATTGGTTGGTTCAGTTTTATAATATTAAATTGAAGAAAGAATATTTCTAACATTTAATATCTTTTGCATCAAAATGGATTATAGAATAAAAATAAAAATTTGGTATATTAGCTTAATGGCTATGCTACCGTACCACTAAAAATGATGGAACTACTTGGTTTGTCAATTCCATCGAGTCTAAACTTTTTTTTGATGCTAGTTTATTGAATAAATGATGTTAGTATAATATCATGGATTCTTAACTGTTAATGTTAAAAGTGCTTCTTTCCATAGTTAGTTGAACTATTAAATTAACTCAATATATAAAACCCTGTTCATTTATATAGTAGCATTAATAAAGTGAGCTTATACGACAACAATTGTAAAAACACATTCTTCGTTGTTCTTCACAAACTTTTCTATATACTCTTTGGCAATGTTATAACTATTTGAAACATCATTCATCCCAGTTTTGTTATAATACCAACTATCTCCTTTTGACTCAGGATGACCATTCTTTAAGAAGAAAACATCTCCACCTAATATAGTTTTATCATTTGATTGAGCCAATTCAAGCACATTACATATTAATGGATACTCCCATGCCAAATTGTTGATTCCACTGTCACTTAAATCAATACTTTTTTGGAACAACTTAACAGTTAACCAATTTGGTTTTCTATTTTCTACCATAATACACCACCTTAATAATCTACTTTAAAAAATCTATGGTTACATGTTACGCCATCAGGTTCAATAATGTACTCAAATACACCATTTTTACCTTTATAATTACCTGGAATACTTATTCTAGTTCGTACTATTTCGTCTCCACCTTTAAGCAATTCAGCTATACCATTTGAACCATAATTATCAACTATGTCAGGGAATCCGTGAAAATCGCCTTGCTTCATTTGTTCTACAACCTTGTCAGTATATTTGATGTTTGCAAGTGGATTGTCATCCAAGTGCTTTGATCCATTTACAAAAACATCATCTGCAACATTGACAAGATTACCCGTCCCCTTAGTTGATTTTATAAATCCAACTATCTCATCAGCATTTTTAGCACCTTGTTTTATAGCTAAATCTATAATTTCAGGTGTAAAAATACAAACTGCTAGTGCATATCTATTGACTTCTTCATGTGTAATTATATCTTCTCCTTCTATAAAATCAAATGTATCTTTGTAAATATCAACTGGTGTAATTCCAATCACAAGAGAAATAAATTGCCCTCTTGATATTTGAACTCTACATGCGAGTTCGTATGCTTCTAGATCTTCTGGCCAAGGTACCAACTTTGTAACTCCATTTGGATCAGTAACTTTAACTAATTTTGCTTTAAATGCTTGCCCATTAGATGCAAATTTTATTACTCTATCCCTTTCTTTATATATATACACAGTTCTAATATATGATTGTTTTCTCTCCGTTCCTAAATCATTCGACGTAGCTGTATTTCTAGATGCTCCTACTATCTTATATTCACCATATATTGTAGGTGTAAATTGTGCACTATAACTTTCACCTTCTGTATTTCCAAACCATGTTTTATTTCCACTTGGATCTGTAACCTCAAATCCTAAATGGTGTGCATTTTTACTATACACATTAATATTTACACTTTGATTAATCTGAATTCCCTGTGGAATAGTTAAAATAACTTCACCTAATGGAAATAAATGATCATACCATGTAGTTGCTCCTATCAGTCCTCTGAACTTTCCTTGGTTACCACCAGGTAAAGTAGAATCTTTAAATACATTTATAGCTGCTAATGTGTTTTGTCCAAAATCTCCATCTATAGCTCCTAGTTCATACCCTCTTCTATTTAGTTCAGTTTGCATTTTAGTTACTTTTGCACCTTTTGAGCCTAGTGCAAGATAAAACTCACCTTGTTTAATAAGTTCATTCCAAGTATTATTCCCTACAATTCCATCCTCCACTAAGTCTTTAGATCTTTGAAATGCTTTAACTGCTTCGTAGGTACGACTATCATAATATCCATACTTCGTGTTAGTTATGTCTAAGTGACCAAGTATAACTAGTTTAGCCTGTATATTTACAACATCATTACCTGTAGAATTTATGTTTAGTAAAATATAACCACTTGGGTCATAAAAGTTTACTGGATTATTTAGACAGTACAGGTATACATTTTGATGTATAGGGGTATCAAAATGGTCTTTAAAGCTATCCGTACTTATAAATCTTCCTATTTTAGGATCATAGTAGCGTGCTTTTAAATAGTAATATCCTGTTTCATCATCAAAGATATAACTAGAATATTTAAATGGGTTAGCATCCTTTAAAAGCTTACCATCACCAGTTAAAACTGTTCCTGCTTCTTTTGTTATGTTTCCAAAACCATCATATTCATATGAAACTACTTTTTCTCCATTTTCATCAACTAATCCAACTACACTTTGGTGATCATCCAGAATATACCAATATTTTTTAGGATTCGCGCTTGTATAATCAACAAAGCCTAAAAGTCTGTTATTTTCATCTCTTGTAAAAAAGTATTTTAAATTACTATTTTCATCTGTGATTCCGGCAATATCTCCAGCCATATAGTAGTAATTGTTTTTTTCATTATTTACAGTTTTGCTTATTCTATGATTCTTATCATTGTAATCAAATGAAACAGCAGTATTATTAGTTGTTTCTGATTCAATTAATTGATTATTTGAATCAAATTTATTTTTTAATTGTCCATTATCAATAATATTTCCATTCTCATCGTAGATATAAGAAATATTATCACTTGATTTAATTAATTGATTATCATTATATTCATAAGTAAGTTTATATTTATCTTTACCTAATTCTACTTCTTTCTTTAGTCTATTTCCACTCTTATCGTATTTGTAAGAAATTTTTGTTATCACCTTATCATCAGAGTCATAGTAAATCTCATCTGTCATTTGATGATATCTCTCTTGTGAAAATTTTTTTGTTTTATTGTACTTATATTTAACATATTTTCCTGTAACATTATCTTTTTTCATTTTAAGATTATCAAATTTATCATAAGTGAAAGTGTAATCTGTTAAAGCTATACCTCTTGAGTTTTCTACTAATAAGCTTTCTACACTACCTGCTTCATTGTACTTATATTTTTTAATTAACTGAATTTTACCACTCTTATCTTTAATTGTAGAAGTTAATATTTTACCATTTTCATTATATTCAAAAGATATATTGTTTTCTTGGATATCAGATATATTATCATTTAGACCATCTTCATTGTATGATAATATTATTGAATTTAAATTTTCAAACTCAGTAGCTAAGATAATATCATTTGTTAATTTGATTGGTGTGGAGTCGTCTAGTATCTCTTCTTTATTATTTTGTAATACATTTGGTGCAAATAAATCGTTATATATAAATTCTTGTTCCTTTGTTAAACCTTTTGTATTTACTTCATCTGTAGGTTTATTAATATTACTTGTATTTGATGCAAATGCAGTTAAATTAATCGATGATACTGCTGTTAATGTAATTAATATAATGCAAGTTATTCTTTGAAAGTTATATATCTTTTTAATATTCATATGATACCTCCCTAGTAAGATAACTTTATAAATGCCAATATAAACATAAAAAAAGAGAAAGCACTTTAAAAAGAGATTCCTCCAATTTTCAACATAAAAAAAAGATAAAAAAACTATCTAGGTAAGAATACTTGTACTAATTACAAATTCACTAAATAAGTTCTTATATCCATATTAAAGTCATAATATCTGTTTTTTACAATTTGAGAATTCAAAATAGATTTCAAGCTTTAAGTATTTCAGCTTGATTTAGTAGAAAAATTCATATAATTATAGACTATTAGGCCTTAACCATATGAAAGTGTATAGAGATAAAAAGATTTGAATAAATTTCAGTTTTTCATGTGAAGCATAATAAATTTAATTTGTGAATTGATTATACCACAGATGTTTTTGTTTTTATCCATGTAATTATATCAATTTATTGTATTTATTATCTAAATTTCTATCAATTTTATAATTTTCTTATTTTTACAAATCATATATATTTGAGATACCATACAAACCCCTTATAAAGGTTTGAGTTAGTTATCTGAAAGTAAGTAAGTTTAAAAGCTCCAAGCCTACTTTGCCCCTGGTGACACGGATGCTGGTATTATCCCTTTTAACAACATTTGCTTCGTACTTAATATGTAACATATGTATCTCTTGATATACATACTATTTTAGCTTTAAATCAATTTAGATAAATCTGCTCTTTATAATTTGTTTTAATATTTCTTTTTCTATCTCTTCTATTCTATCTTCAAATTCTAAATCAAATAATCCTCCAAGAGTATCTGATTTTATTTAATGTATATATAAAGCAAAGTTATATTATTATAGTTGATAAAATAATAGAACTTTGACGTTTTATAATAATATACGGTTTTTTTAGTCGCATCCTGTAGCTACAACGAAACCGACTGACCCAATACCCACATAAAAAAAGACAGTTTAATTTTAATAAAACTACCCTCATTATCATAAATAGCTAATATTTTTCATATTATTAAATAGTTAAGCTTATTAAATATATATTCTTATACATATGCCATTAATTGCACAAGCATCGCTTGTACATTTTTTCTTATATATGTTTTTCAAATGAATATATTGGACTACCTTATAATAAAAAAATACACTCTGCTCTTGTATATTTATGTGCCTTAGAATTTGAAAAATTGAACCTGCAGAAATAGACTATTTATTGTGTCTACTTAAGCGGGTTCAGTCCATTTCACTCTATAGACTGTGCCCATGCTGGGCACACAAAAAGGGCTAGTTTTTCATAGAAAAACATAACCCATAAATATATTTGAAACATTAATTCAAAATCTAAATTTAAATATGAAGTTTACACACATTTAATTACATACTTAGCAAAATACACTATTTTCTTTTTTGTTCTTCATTACATTTTTATAAAAATTTTTCAAATTCATTTCCTTTCATAAAATAACCATTACTTTCATAAAATTTTTTTCTAGATTTTTCACTTGTGTCACTCGAAAGAGAGCCACTATGACCATATATACGTTTAATTGAATATAACTCACTAAAATAGTCTTCATCAGTTTCGTATGATTCATTATAATCATTTATTTTATAATTTAATTCTTTTATTATTATATCTTCCAAGCATTTAAGCATAAATGTTCCTCTACGTAATCTTTTATGTCCATGAATCTCAATTCCAATTAAGTTAATAGCTGATGAATATGTATAGTCATGTCTCAATTGCATCATACCAAACGATTTTTCACCTTCTCCAAAAAATACGTAAGCATATATATTATTGATTTCAAAAATATCACCATTTTTCAAATCAATGTAAAAACACAATAAATTATTTTGCCTATCTGTTCCAAATTTAATTAAAACATTAGATTTACTACTTATAGGATACTCTTTTATAAAATGTTTAACACCTTCAATTGTTTTTAAACATTGTCTATATTTTTTATATTCAAAATTAATTAAAGTAACAAGCTGGTTATATTCTTCTATTCTTAATTCATACACATCTATTAACTCTTTTAATTTATGAATTGTATTATTATGTTCTATACATTCAGATTTAATTTCTTTGTATTCTGGTTCATCATAATATTTAATGTTTTTGTGCAATATTTTATCTATGTCAATGCATTTTAGAAGTTCTTCTTTTAGCGAATTATATTCTTTTTCTATAAAAATTTTCTCTTTTTTCAAATCACTTATGCGATCTTCAAGAAAATTAATTTCATTTTTATATTTAGATTTTTGTTTAGGGTATTTTAAATATCTAAGCATTAAACAATCACCACCTTAAACATATACTGTTTAATTTTATTTCTTTAAATATATATGTTTAAGATTTTCATTAAATTACAACATAGCATAATTTCACCTTAATTCAAGTTTCATTTGATTATTTGATAAATTATAATAAATTTCAAAATCATTACTCCAATCACTTATTACTTTATAAGTATCTCTGCAATGAATATTTTTTGTGTGTTTAATTAAATATCCTTTATTGCATAACTCTAGTAAATATTTATTAATTATTTTTTCTTTTGTTTTATATTCTATTCCTTTATTAACCATATATAGAGTTTTTAATATAATTTCTAAATTTATATAATTATTCTTATTACCTAAAATAAAATTTTCAAATATGTGCATTTGCCATCTCTCACGACCACATTTTAATAACTTTTCATGTTCAATTGGAAAACTTAATATTATAGGAGATTTAATTTTTGCCATCATAATATCTCTTTTTAATTTATTAAAAATATTTTTTCGTTCTTTGTTTTGTTTTCTTTTTTCTTCTTTAAATCTTTCTTCTATTAATCGCTGTTGTCTTTCTTTGTCTATTTCACTAAATAACATCTTTTCTCTTAATTTTTTTTCAATCTCTAATTTCTTCATTCTATCTTCTTCTTCTAGTTTCTTTTGTATTTTTGCAATCCTTTTTCTTTCTTTTATAAGAAGTTGATTATTTTTCAATATTGCTAACTTTTTATTCTCTACTATTTTGTTATAAACCCAAGACTTTCCTTTTGTATTAAAAATAATATCTTGCTCTAATTTATCTTTATCAAATGCATTTATTAAAAGCGATTTGTTTAATTTTATTTCAATTGTAGAAATATCTAAACCTTTTATTTTCTTTTTCTTTTCTTCATTTACTTTATTTGTAACAGCTACTTCTAATATTAGAGGTGTACCGTTTTTGTACAATACAATATCAGGTATTATTTTGCCTAATCTTTTTTCAACTTTCACTTCATCAAATTCTATTAAATTTTCTTTAACAACTTCAATTTCTATATTTCTATAAGCATTTTTAACTGTTTCATTGAAGTCTTCTAATGAAGTGTAACTTTCACTATATGTTAAATTACAACTAGGTATTCTTACTTTTAGATTTCTAGCTAATATTTCTTTAGCAAGAATATGTAATATAGATTCTAATGCATGTCCACAATCATCGCTATAGTGAGAAAAAAAATGTCTATTTTTATTCCCTAAGTTTGCTTTTAATTTTTGCTTACAATAGGGACAGATACAATTACATTTTAATCCTCGATCTTCTTCCGTCATTTGCGAAATATGCACCAACTTTCCCCCTCTTAACCCAAATGGCACACTGCTTTCTAAATGATCATACATAGGTATTTCCCCCTGTTACATTAAAGAATAATATATTTTACCACTTCTCTTATACTTAACTACAATTATCATTTTTCATACTTCTGGCTTTATTTAAAATAATATCTTATTTAAATCATCGGTGTTGCTTCTTTTATATTTTTTAAAGTTTTATGAATCTTAGACATCGCAGAGTTTTCTTCTAAATAGTGTAATCCTTGTAGCGTTATGTGTATATCATAATTGATTAATTCACAAAATATATCATCATCTGCTGATATAAACTGAACTCCTGAAATCAAATTATTATCTATCATCATTTTTATAATACGATTCCATCTTGTCTTTGAAATTTCCATTGCTTCATGATTTATAGTTCCCATATCAAAACGTTCACAATCCATCGATTCTTCTAACTTTTTTAATATTTTATAAATCACCTTAAAATTATCCATTAAAACATCTCCCTTACTCGAATATTTTATCTATATAAATAGGATTCTATATGCTTATTGACTAGTAAAAATAGATAAGTCAATTTTATGTTTTTTTAAACTTGTAAAACATTTAACATATAACCCGTCTTTCCCCTCAAATATTTCAATAAAATTAGGACAAATTTGACATTCAGAATGAATATTTTTATTTATTCTTCTTCCCTCAACTGGACAAAACTTGCTTAAAAAAACTAATGAATTATCTTTAATGTCTGCAAAAGCTTTAATAGTTACAGCTCTTCCTTTATTAATCCATATATCTTCTCTTTCTTTTTGTTTATTTTGAGTAGTCTTTATTTTTCTCTGTTTAACATTTTGTTCTGTTTTACTATTATTTTCTTGCTTTAAATATTTTTCAAGTTTTGCATTATAAATCCATTTTTTATTTAAGATTTTATTAATAATTAACTCTTTTATTTCATTTGGATTTATTAATTTTTCTTGTTTTAAATCACTTAAATTAATTTCAATACATGATATTTTCATATTCTCAATTTTATTTTTCTTTTCCTCATCAATACCATGTGTTACTTTTATTTCAATTAATAACGGTTTATTTCTGAAATAACCCACAACATCAGATACTATATCTCCCATTTTCTTTTCAAGTATTACTTTATCAAATTTAACTTTTTGACTATTATAAATAGTTTTCGATCCTGTGAGTAAATGATCATGCCCAAAATCATCAGCATGTATCATTGAAACTGGTGGTAATAAAATCTCCATATTTTCTTTTAATATTTTTTTAGCAAGTAAATGAAGTGCTGTTTCTAATCCTTTATTACAATCAGAATTAACATGGGCAAAATGATGAATGTTTTTTGTCCCTTTCCTCGCTTTTAACCTATCACGACAATTAGGACATATACAACCACAAGCAAGTCCACTTTCTACTTCTGATATATGTATAATATCTCCATTTTTCAATCCAAACGGTAACTTTATAGACATTTTAAACTCCTTTTACTTAAAAATTTTATCTATAAGTATATTATAATATAAATCCATGTAAAATTCTTCCTTATATTCAAAATTTACTTAACGAAATAAGTATAGCCCTATAGTTATAGGTATTTATATAACTATAGGGCTATACAGCATTATACAACAGATTAATTAATTTATTTTCTCTAGATAAGGGATTAATAGTAGAGTATACTTTATGACATGACACCAATGACAAGTGCGTAATTAACAACAAATTCAGCTATACCCAAATAGATAAGAAGATAGGTTTTTCTTCTGATTTAGCTTTTTCAAATGCTTCATTTCCCCAAGGAAACCATTCAACTGGATTATAAGCATGTTGACGTAAATAAGGAGACTTTTCTTTACCTAATCTATTGAGTATTCTATTATTCGATGTCATATTCTCACCTCCTAACTAAATTTAAAATGTATATCTTATTTATATATTCCGCATTATAGGTAATATATATAAATAAGACACTACATTTAATATAGTGTCCCATCCAATTTCTCATCTTTTAATCTAGTTCATCTAAATACCTACTAATAACATATGTAAGAAAACTACAGATGTCTCATCCTCTAAAAAACTTTCATTTTAATAAAATTTCTAACTTCAAAATGTTTTACTTAAGCAGATTGTACTTCCTTTTAAACTCTACCTAAAATATTTTTAACCATTTTTTCTTCTGTATTACTATCTTCCAACATTAATTACTCCTTCGCTTATATCATAAGGTCAGTTGATTTAATTGATGTGTAAAATCTACTAAAATCTAAAGTTAATATACAAACTTTACTCTTTATTGTCTTGAAATCATTGAAACAGAAGATAACAAATCTTGAAAAGGCTTGAAATCTCTAATATTTTGTTTTTGTAATCTAAAGCTAGTTGATCTCATTAAAATGTTTTCTTTTTCTATTTCATTTAATTGTGCATTGTTAGAACTAACATAATGCCATGCTATTCCCCCAAATATAAAAACGAATGTTTTGGAATCAGTCATACCTATACATTCATAACAATTTCCAAAAGAAATAATTTCATTACAAACTTCATTATTGTAAGTATCAATAAGATACATTCCTAATATAGGATAATCCAATTTATCAGGAGCTGTTCCAGATAAAATGTATTCTCTAATTTCATTAGCTTGTTCTTCATTAAGAGTTACACCACGAGTATTATCGTTAGCTATATGTGCTCTCCATAGAACAGATAGATGAAATAGTTTAAATAGATTGTAGTCTAAGCCATCCCATTTAAATGCATTGATATATTCTTTTTCTTTTATATGTTTTTTATCTCTTATAACTTCTATAGCATACTTATCATACTTCCCAATGATATTGCCATCGCAATTTTTGCATAATAAGTACTCTCTGTAACCTTTTTGAATTTTTCTTTTAGTATCCCTTGATTTAGACGCATACCACGCTCTACTTTTTTCATCATATAAATTTTTATAGAATCCTTCCGGTATAATATGCGATCTTATAAGTTCTAACTTTTTTTTGCAAAGCTGACATACTCCTACCATTTTTTTACCTCCTACATGGTTGATTTTTGTTATTTTATTATATCTTACTTCATAATTTTTCCTACTTCAAATATATCCCTCCTCATTTTCGACACTTTTCAGCAAAATAACCAAAAAGAACTTCTCAATGCCAATCTAATAAAGTTTTCTCCTTACCAAGAATTACATTTTTACGAAACATTTATTACTTTCTAAATTTAGTTTTTAAGTCTTTAGTTACTATACAACAAATGATAGCAACTATCTCCATGTATAAAAAATATAGAATTATATTCTAGATCTGATTTTTAAATCCATTGTCACAGCAACGTCTCAATTTATAGAATCAAATGGATATTATAACAAATATAAACTCTTTTTATATATTAAGTTGCCTGCTTTTCTGTTTTTCATAATTAAATCTACATTTTTCCTATCATATTTTTTTCATTAAATACATTTATTTTTTTATCATAAAAAATAGGAGTCATCATTCCAAAATGACGCTCCCTTTAGTAAATTAGTATTAAATTACATTTTTATTATTTAAATATCTTATTCTGCTCATTACCTTCTTGTCCATTTTTTATGACAATAACTTAAACATATTTTTAGTACTTTTATATTATTACCTCTAAACTGATTAGATTTTTTAGAGTCTATTTTAAATAATTGAATTTATTTTTTCAATAATATTAGATTTATAAGTTAATATGATTTTGTAAAATTTCTAATTTTATTTTTGTCTATAAATATCTATTAAGCCATATAAGTTCGCTCTGTATTTATCTATATATTGAATGTTATATTCATCGTTAGTTATTAATCCAAATGCATCTTCAGATAAAATATATATTTCTGGGTCTATAAATAAATCTGATGTTGAGCCATATTGTTTTTGAAGACGATTTCTTAATACATATTTATCTAGAGGCTGATGCTATTATTACAGGATCACCCACATACTTTTATAATATAACCTCAGATATAAAAGCCTTTATTGAAAGATTATATTGTTTTCAATTATTTGCAGAAGATGACCGTTCAGTTTGGTCAAGTATTAATGAAGTATTAGGTAGAAAATATGCTGTAGTTATATCTATCTGTGAACAAAATGATGAAAAAGATATGAGATTTACTACTGAAGTTATGAGTAAACCTCTTGAAGGCTTAGGATATAGAGTGATAGAGAATGTTAAAATACTAAAATTATTTAAAAAAGGAGATGTACTAAAAAATCAAGACGCTTTAGATCAAGCGATCAGAGCTGGAAAAAAACTAAAAAAAACGCTTACATTAAGAAAAGAAACAGAGGAAAAACTTAAATTGCAAACTAAAAACTATTAAGACACTTATCCTTTTACATTCATATTATACATATCTTTCTCTATGTCCATCAAACTAGGGATAGTTCAATTTCAATTGCTTTCTAACTAGTTACCTTCCCAAACTGTCATCACACACACAAAAAGGTAATAGTTAGTTGATTGTCCATGTTAATTTTTGTATAATACAGTGTATATAATCTATTGACAATTATTTGGTATATCGAAATACTCCTAGAATAAGTATTCTATATACAACTGTAGGAAATACTATATCTAACATTTCTGTATTCATAGTTGATGTGTATAGAATTGGGCAGTTGAAGTTCTTTAGTATTATTTATTTCAATAAGAGGTGGATAAAATGAATTCAAGTAAAGACAAACAATTTAGGATAATGGTAATTATATTTTTTCTATTATTGAATTTATATTTTCACTTAGAAGATACATATACGTTAAGGCGTTTATATGGTTCGCTTTCTACCTCATATGTTGTGGATATAATTTTACCATGTTATATGTATTTGCTATGTACATTATTCATACATCATTTTGATAAATGGGTTAATCCACTAATACAACGAATAATTATAGCTATGGGGTTATTTATAGTTGGAGTAGTAATTGAAGTATTACAATATATAGATATAGATTTATTTAGAAGTGTATTTGATTTTTTAGATATATTAATGTACTTTATAGGTATTGGAATAGGTATAATTATAGATATTAGAATAATGAGATTGTCAAAAAACAACTAACAATCATCGTCTACTAATAAGTTGCCAACATTAATTAACTCTAAGGGGAATTAAATCACAAATAATTGAGCTGATAAACGTCGCAATACGCAAATGTTAGTACGCTTGGCTTTGCTCATCTTACTAGGTGAAAACCCTAGTAATGTCTATTCCCCCCTTTGTTGAGTGTTACACTATGACTGCCGTCAGCCAAAAGTTCATCTTATCCCTTCAATTCTTTTTTCTTCAGCAATTCTTTATTTCAAAAGTGCTTCAAGTCAACTTTACATTAAAACATTATTTAACCTTTTCTATAACTGGTTACCCTCCCAAACTGTCATCAATGACAGGTCCACTATCCAATACTTAGAAATTTGGCCTTATCTTCTGCCTTTGCTTTTTCAAACACTTCAACTGACCATTCGTGCCTATTACTCTGCTCCAATTCATATAGAATAATTCCTATTACTCATCTATCATTTCTCCTCTATTTTATTTCATAATGTGTATAAAATATCACAGTAACTTGTTGTATAACCTAATCTACTTTTTCATTTGACAAATCAACTAAATTATCGTAAATTTTTGTTTTAGAATAACATGGATTATTTTCTTTTTTTCCTCACCACGTTAAATGCACGACTACATATCTATTGGAACCATCTAGTAATAAAAATAAAACATCATCACAATCTTCTCTACGAGCTATTTCTTTTAATTCTATTCCATGTAAAATATGGCTCTTATTAATTACTTTATTTAATTCTTTCTTAAAATACCCTTTACTACTTTTTATAACTTCCCTTGTATCATCAGGCAAGTTAATATTCATTTTTTCACATATATATGTAGCCCACTACCATCTATAATATCTTTTAATATTACTATATAGTTAACTCTTACTACTTTTAGTCCAACTTATCATTATCTAACATTATACTATGAATTAGTTTTTTTCTATGTATTAACCTTAAATGCCCTTTATAGGTGATTTTATTTTAATTATATGATATTTTAGGATTCTATATTTAGAATAGATTTTCACACAAATTCTATCCAACACAATATTTATCATACACTATTATTCTAAATAATTGGGTATATACATATAATTTAATAAATATTCTCATATTCTGAAAATATAAATAGGCATTCGCTCTTATATATACTAAAAAACTTATAATAACGGTTTGAACTCTTTATCATATAATATCAATAAGGTTTTTCTTTTCATACAAAACACTCAATCATAAAATAGATATAAATACAAACTAGCCGAAGACTTATCTTATATAAAAACGGTAAATAATATCCTGTAGCTACAAGGAAACCAACCGACCCAATACCCAGACAACCTCATTTTAATAAGATTGCCTTGATTATTTTCAAATCACCTATTCTTCTATAATATATTTTGAATCAATATAGTCTATAAGCCAAATCGTATCATTTTCATGATAAAATTTCACCCCATCTATTGATGCTTGTTTTGCATTAATTTTAAGAAGTATTGGATTTTCAGATCTTCTTTTTCCTACTTGTATTGCTGTTTCAATATCTGAAGATAGATGGACATATTGCCTACTTTTAGGAATAAGTCCTTGTTCTCTTATTGATTCAATAAAATATTTAGGTGTTCCGTGATATAAAACATCAGGTGGTATTTTAGCCTCTTTTACTATTTTTTTAGGTGTAGAATGTCCATATAATGCTCTAATCTTACCATTATTTATTTCATGTCTCTTTTTATCTGATTTTTCAATCATAATTTCTAAATCTTTTATATCTAAAGACTTCCACTTTCTATCCCATCTTAATGATTCAATCAATTGATCTATATCAACCCAACCATTTTCATCTAGTTCTAATTCATATTTCCATGGCTCATGCCTTAAAGCAAAAGAAACTTCTTTGCTTAGTTTCATATAATCCATATATATCACTTCCTTATACAAAAAATATAATAAACATAACTTGATCATAGGACTTCTCTATTTTATAGTCTAAGACTCCAAGAGAATGCTTTTGTTAAAACTAACTTTGTAAGTCATCCCAAAATTTGATTTCTTTTATGGAATCAAAATTCATATCTTCGTACTTCTTCATATCAAACTCCAATTGTAAATATGATAATAAATTTTCTCCATAATATATAATATCAGTTTGATATACTGAAAACACTGGATTATCTACCTCATGTGGTTCTGATGAAATATATCTATGAGAACATATTGGTATAAGTTTAGGTACTTTTTTCATTTCATCTTCACATACTTTAATAGCTTCTTCTAGGTTATCAGGTTTCTTACCCCAACCTTCATACCAAAAGTTATTATTTTCAATATCAAAAATCATACCTTCCAATGGCCAATTCAATCTATTTTTTATGTTCTTAACATTGTTTTTGCTTATATCTCTCCAGTTAATAAATTCGTTAGAAATTGGAAGTGCTGTGCTTAAAAATTCTTTTAAATCAGGAGGAAAAGTAATTTTATATAAATTTTCTATTGTCTTAATCTCTTCTTCATCCAACCCTTTATCGAATAAGACTCCTTTACTTTTTAGAAGATTGATGATTTTTATAAAACTCATTGCTTGTCTCCTTTATATATTTATTTTCTTAACTATAGTATTTATAATACTAACCTATATCATAATGTCGCAAAGATCTAGTAATATATACATTTAGAGCATCCCTCTACACCAATGCCTATAATTCATCCATCCATTGGCAAGCCACTTTTTCTACCCATAATTTAATATCTTCACATTCATCTATTGTATATAGTGTATGTTCAGGGCAATTATCAAAACAACTAATATGCTCATAACAATGGTTAGGAGCAAACATTACAATTCTCCCAGTGCTTTTATGATATGCTGTTCTATTTCCATTAGCTTCGAATGCAAAGGATATATATGCTTTTAAATCTATCATTGGATTGATACCTTCTTCTTCACAAATCTCTGTAAAGTATCTATTCAGCTCTCCAAAACCAATACCACATTCTTCCTCACATAAGGCAGAATTCAAATTCTGTAACCATGTATCATCTGGCTCATTCCATATTTCTTTAATTCCCCCAAAACATGATATCAATATCTTATGTTCTGGATGAAGAATATTCATTTTATTTTTTAAACCAGGTGGTGGACACAACCACCCCATAGATTGTCCGTATTTGTTTGTCCAACCATATAAATAATAAAGCCTATTATTCACTTTAATTTCTGTAACTCGTGCTAAATACAGTAGTTGTATTAAGATAGGAAATGTTCTTTTAAATTCATCTGTTGCTGTGAAAAAAACTTCTTTTATATTCCTAACTTGAACTACATCATCTTTTTTAACAAACCAATTAACATCACCGATAAAGTCATTCCAATCATTTTTATGCATATGATTCCTCCTAAAAAGTCCTTAATATATCACCTATTTGAAAACTATTATTAATACTTAATTTATTATCTACTGTCATATATAATTTTCTAATATTATTAATTTGTTCTTTTCTAGGTGAAATAAAACTCCTATTAAACTTATTAATCCACAATTCTATTTCATCATTAATTATTGGAATATAAGTGGTACTTGATATTTTCAAGATTTTTAATAGATTAATTATTGCACTCCATTTAGAATACTTATTTATTAATTTTATTATATTTATATAAACATGATCTTCATATCCATATTATCCTCCAATAAAGATTATATATCTTGATTTACAATCTCATAAATTCTTCCACATATTTATCCTACACTTCATAATAATAATTTTAAAGCCTTATTAAATATGTAGCTCTTCTTAAAATTAGCTGTATATGCTATTTCATTTGTTCCATATCTTGTTTTATTATTCCAGTTTATTATTCATTTTTTATTACTTAGTATAATAGATTATATATTTATTAAAATCCATATTTATTTTGTTTTGTAATTATTTAAATTTTTATTAAATATCTCCATAGTGACATATCCTATTTTTATAAATAATTCTTCTCCCTTAACTCTCAACAACTTTAATAATGCATGCCTAAACGGACTATGTATATGATTTTTTCTTAATAATACCTCCATTCCCATCTTTAAATCTTCTTTACTCATTAAATCACATCTTTCTCTTTAAATTTGATTAAATGATTTTCTAAAATTTCCTTTTCTAATATACGTGTGTTAACATTCAATTATTTATAATAACAAACCATATCATTTATATATAATGTAAGATTTCAAATAGGGCATACACTGAAACTACACATATATATTTTTTTCAAGTATACAAATCAAGATTATTTTGCTTCTTCGGTACTTTGAGTTGCCTTAGCCAAAGTGCAGAAAGAGCAATATTATTTTAACATTTATAGCTACTGCAACTTGTACGAAAATCAATTCCTCTATTTTTTGTTTTATTGTATTTAGCCCTTTTATGATATGGCCAAAATTACCAGATAAAACTTTACCTCTGAATGTCTTAAAAATACTTCTTTATAATATAATTTTGTAATATATTAATTCCTTTAGAAAACTTTTCATTCTTTCAATCTTCAGTATTTTGTTATGTAATATTTGCTACAAGATACTAAAAAAATTTTAATTTGTAGTTAAAAAGTACTTGACATGACTTTTTCCAAATACTCATTAAAAACAAGGACTGTATCTAAATAATACTTAAATGTATAGATACTTTTCATAAATGTCTAGTAAAATTGTCACTTTGATATAATAGTACATAAAAAGGAGGTAATTCAAAATGATAACAGTAACAGACATTAAAAATTTTATAAGAAATAATATTGAGTCTGGTACAACACTTCACATTAGTCAAATACATACTATGATACAACAACATTTTACTTTAAATAATGCAGATTGGGCTCCCCACACCATAACCAGACCAACTAAATATCCAAAGTGGTAGTGTAAATAAATCTGTGCTTAAATGAAAAAAATCCCTATTTTTGGTAATAATCAATAATAAGATTAAAACTAGAAAGGGGATTTTTTATGAGTAATTTAAAAAAAGAATTCTTAAGAGAAATGATTACAGATGGAGATCTTAAAACTACAGGAGATCTTCACTCATACCTTAAAGACCTATTTAAAGATACATTACAAGAAATGTTAGAAGCCGAACTTGATATGGAGTTAGGTTATCCAAAACGAGACAGAAAAAGCAAAGATACTGACAATCGTAGAAATGGACATACTCAAAAAAATGTCAAAACTCAATTTGGACAAATGCAATTAGATATTCCAAGAGATAGAAATGGAGATTTTGAACCAGTTGTTGTTCCTAAGAACAAAAGAAATATATCTGGTATTGAAGATAAAATAATCTCCCTTTATGCTAGGGGGATGTCAACTAGAGATATTCATGATCAAATTAATGATATTTATGGTATCGAAGTTTCAGCTGAAATGGTTAGCAAAATAACTGATATGATATTACACGAAATTAAGGATTGGCAAAGCAGACCCATAGAGGCTATGTATCCTTTTGTATTTATGGATGCTATACACTTTAAAGTTCGTCAAGATAATCAGATTGTTTCTAAAGCTGCATATATAGTTTTAGGTGTAAATACAGATGGATTAAGAGAAGTTTTAGGAATATGGATAGGTGAAAATGAAACTTCTAAGTTTTGGTTATCTGTTTTAAATAACTTAAAAAACAGAGGACTTAAAGATGTTATGGTATTTTGTGTAGATGGATTAAGCGGTTTTAAACAAGCTTTAGAGGCTACATTTCCTAATTCGGAAGTTCAAAGATGTATTATTCATCAAATAAGAAACACTCTTAAATATGTTCCATATAAAGATAGAAAGCCATTTGCTAAAGATCTGAAAACAATTTACTCAGCTGTAGATGAAAAAAGTGGTTTCTTAGCATTAGAGGATGTAAAAGCAGCCTGGGCAAGTAAATATCCATTTGCTATTCAAAGCTGGGAAGCTAATTGGGATGTTTTAAGTACTTTCTTTAAGTATCCATATGAAGTTAGAAAAATAATATATACAACTAATATTATCGAATCATTGAATAGACAATATAGAAAAGTAACTAAAACTAAATCAGTTTTTCCTTCTGATGAGTCGTTAGAGAAAATATTGTACTTAGCAACTAAGAATATATCAAAAAAATGGACAAGAAGATATGATGATTGGGATATGATTTTAAACCAATTAATAATTATCTATGGCGAAAGATTTGAACAATATATATAATTCTTATCTTGTAAAATTAAAAATTTGCAAAGGATTACATAATGCTCATTATATCGAAATTAACAATATTTTGAGCATAGTTCTCCATTGTTATGATTATAGCCCAAAATATAATAAAATATGTATATTTCTATATAAATTGGGCTATTATATAACTAAAGCTTAGAATATTCAATTATTTTCCAAAAATTGATTAATATCAAATTGGGCAATTCTACATTCTGAAGCACAAAGTTATTTACACACTCTCCAAAGTGGAAACATAGAGTTCAGTCAGCATTATTTAGTATGAAAACAAACGGTGAAGTATGTCACAACAGCATCTCTAACACTTATAGTTTCTAGTTCTTAGCAGATAAGGCCAAGTGAAATAAATAAATTCTCTACTTGGCCTATATGCTAATACTTTTGCAATATTCATATTCAAACATATATGCTCAAAGTTCTACTCCTTCCGTATAGATTGTAAAAATGTCCATAGTATAGCAAAACTCTTCTAAATAACCTTATCCTACCTATGTTCCACCACTATTTCATCATGCAAATATATCGCATTACTCTCTAAAATCCTTGTGAAAACCTTACCAAAATCAATTAATTCCTTATTAATATTTACACTAGAGAGAAAGCATATAAACTATTAATAATCATTGTGTATACTTACGTGGATTCAGTCCATAATTTTACTAATCTATACGTCTACTAAAAGTATTCAGTCCAATACAGCTTAAATTTATATGTCTAATTTTTTGAGGTCAGATCATTTTTAGCAGATGCTTAACTGTATATAGTGTTTTATATCGTTTCTATATACTCCTCCATATCAAACATGTCCAATATAGAATTATCCTTTTGATCTAATGGATGTTTAGGAGAACCTGATTTATTTACTCCAGTTGCTATCCACGAAATATTGTATTCCTTTATATTATTGTAAATATCCTTTAAACAAAGTATTAAATATTCTCTATCATAAATGTGGTCTCCATATGCTAACCATACATATGCTTCTGAAGTTCCTTCAAAACAACTTCACATTTAATTATTTCATCTAATGTGTTTATTTCTATACTAACCAAATATCCATAGCTACTCCTTTCTTATTCGTCCTTATTCTCTATTCCTAAAACATCAACTACCACCATGGAGACTTGATTTCCTGTTATAATCAGCTCTTTTATGATAAATCACCTACTTTTTTTCTTAACTTTTTAAAAGTATAACAATTACCTTGGAGAAACATAAATGTATAAAGTATTATTTTAAATATAATCTAAAAATATTCTACTTCTATATTATCCAAACCTAAGCCTTTAAATATATTTATAACTTTTACACAAGCTTCATGTACGTTTTCTTTGGTTTTAAAAGTATCAGCACTTTCTATAATTTCTAACAAATTTTCAATATGATCTTTATACTCATAGTAACCTTTTATTTCCAGTTTTCTTTCTTTAATCAAAGGAAAACTTATTATAGACCATGTTATCCAAAGTATTGATTCCCACCTATTTTCATATTCAGTAAAATCTTTTTGTAGCCAGCTCACTCCTCCATGTAAATCAATATATCTATCTAAATTATATTCTGATAACTTAGAAGAAATATATTTATGTGTAAATAACTCCGTTAATTTACCAGTAATCATATCTCTATCTTTTATATCTTTTATTCTAGGAAATTTTCTAACAACATAATCTACCTCCCCTAACTCATGTAAAAAAATTTGTTTTATGTTATCTTCGTTAATTTTTTCAGTATTCAATTCAATATCTACTCTAGTTTTCATTGTTCCTATTGTCTGTGCTTTAAAGTGTGCACATTCTATTATTTCTATTAAAATTTCTTTATTTATAAGTTTAGTGTTTTCTTTTATTTTATCTATGTAATTTTCTACTTTGTTTTTATCTGTATCTTCAAATTCATTTAGTATTGCAGCTTCTATTTTATTAGAAGCATAACTATTTTTATTCATAATTTCAGGCGTTTCTCCACGTCTGCGAATAAAATCATATTCTGATCGAGCTATTCCATCAATTTTTTTTAGATCAAACTTCTTCATGACATATCTCCTTCACATATTCCATATAAATTTAAATACTATCCCGTTTTTTCAAAATTCTATTTAATGCTATTTTTCTTATTAAAACTTAAGATCCTTTCAACATTAACCGTTATATTTAACCATTGATGATTGTTATAACAATTTTCTTGTTTTATTTTTCTATGTATTTTTCTTATATTAGATTTACAAGAATGATTTATTTGGCCTACATTTTTTTCATTAATAATAAACTTAATCAATTTCTGAAAACAAATTATCATGTTAGTATCCATTACTGGTTCTTTAGCTAAATCATTAAGTATTTCCTTTGCTTCATTTGTATTTTTCACACTAAAATATTGTGATAATTCTTTATATCTGTCAATAGTATCAGTATCTACTTTGCTTTGTTTTATTTTATTTATATACTCGCAGTTTAATAAAAATTCCTCTAATTTTTTGGTTAATAGTTCTAAATCTATGATTTTATATTCTTTATCTCTGGTTCTTTCTAATAATAGATTAACCATATCTTTTATACTTTCTATATTCTTATCTTCTTTAATCAACCCCATATCTATAGAATACTTTTTTATCTTTTTTAATAAATGTTCTGTTTCTATCACATCATTAAATAAATTATTAATATCGTCATCATTAGCATCGTTTAATAATGCTATAATTAATAATTCATTCAATATATATTTGTATTGCAAAATATTATGCATTTCAAGTTGACTTAAAAATGACTGTATTGCTCTTTTATTTGTATCATCAAATTTTTTTACTCTCTTTTCATCTATTAATCTACATATCTCTTTCAAATAATATTTTACATATGTCATATCCCTATTATTATTTTTATAGTCTGCTATATATACTAAATTTAGAAATTCTATTTTTTGTTCATTATACAGAACTATGATATAATTAACCAAACGTTCTATTCTCTGAAATTGTTTTTCTTTACTTTCGCTACATTCAAAAATGGCCCTTTGGTATGCTTGTATATTCTTTAAGAAATCATCAGTTATACATATATTATTATTATCTATTTCTGTCACTAGTTTTTGAGAACTAGTTAATAATTCTATATTATTCTTTGTGAAATGATAGTTAATAAAAATGTCTTTAATTAAATTCAAAGTGTTACTTCTACTTAGTTCTTTATTTTCATCCTTAAAATAATAATCTAACTTAGGGACTATATCACCTAGTATCACTTCAAAATATTTTTTTTCGATTTGCCTATTCTTTCTATTCAAATCCAAAATATATTCTTCAATTCCTTTTACTTTAACTAAATACTCATAAGCATCTTTGTAAAATACTTTTATGTAGTTTAGAAAATATACAACTTCACTTGCTCTAACTGTATCTAATAATTTTTCGCCATCATTTCTATCTTTATATAATTTATCTATTACTATTATAGTATTATTAATTTCCTTTAAAAAATGAATTACTCTTCTTGAATTATCTATGTGTTTTTTTCTCTCAGTGCAAAAATCCATTAACTCTTTTAATCCAGTTTTGTTTTTTAGCTTCTTATCTTTATTATTCTTAGATTTTTCTATTCTTTCATTCTCATTTTCATAATAATTTGCTATTCTTATTTCAATATTATTATAATAATTATAAATATTATCCTTTATTTCTATCAATATTTTTTTAGAAAAATCATTATCTATACAATCTTTATTTAAAATATTTTCAGCATGAAATGTAATTATTTCTTCAAACTTAATATCGACTAATGGTAATTGTATTGCCACAAACTTTTCTAGATATCCTGGTTTTACAACCTCGTTATTTTTCAAATTTTCATAATCCATTGCAATTAAAGTTATACAGCCTTTAAAGTCTATTACTTCTTTTATAAATGAAAGAATTCCTATTTGTTTTTCTTCATCAACTCTATCAAAATCGTCTATTACTACTATTAATCTTTTGTTATATACCTCTTCTACCTTATTTAAAAGTGAATCGATATCATCTTGAAGTTCTTCTTTTAACTCCTTGTACGAACTATTATTATTCCTCCATTTTATAAAATTGGATAATGAAACTTTGTTATTAAATTGTAGTAATTGTAATATTTCTTTAAAATACTTATCTAAAGAACTACTTCTTCCACTATATATTCCATTCAACTTCATTAGCTTAGATATAGATTTTTTGAATTCTCTAATTAAACTTTCTTGAGTATCACTTACCATAGGTTTAATATAAATATAATAATTATTAATTTCCTTATTGTTATCCTTAATTAGAGATGTTATTAACTCTGACTTTCCACTTCCCCATTCTCCAGTTATAGCAATTGCATAATTTTCATAATTACTATCTCTTATTATATCCTTCAAAGTATCGAGTTGTTTTTTTCTTGTTTCATATAGATTACACACTTCATCTTTAGTATCATTAGTTTTATTTTCTAAATAAAACTTTATACTTGCTAAATTCATCTGTCCTATAAGTGCAAGTATTATATATTTTACTCCGTACATACTTGATATTAATAAAAAAATATAAACTATACTAATAGAATAATTTATATATCTAATTTCCAGTTTGAAATTTTTTACACGTTTATAGAAAAATATTTTATCTAACACATAACCTATTATAAGGCCAAAAATTGTTATAGGAATTAAATTATAAAATATTGTATTAAACAATATTTTTATTGGATCTTTGTCTAAACTCTTTATGCAATAGGCAGAAATAACCATAAGCAAAGAAATTTTTAACACCTTAGATAATTCATTTCTATAGGAATACTCTTTTATATGAAAAATAATAAAAAGTAATAGTATACATAATCCTAGTAAAATTATTTCTCCTTGTATGTTACAAACGAATTGATTAAATTCGTTTACTGCCCAAACTGCACAACCTCCCATTTCACTTATAAAACTTTCAATAAAATTCGTCATAAAATCTCCTTCCTCAACAATATGAAGATATTTTCTATATTTTAACATAATCAATTCTATTTTTACATATATTTAAATTATATTCTAAAAAAAACAGTTATTATTAAATATAAAACTATAACTTTGTATAAAATGCATGAAATCTGATCTTCTACAATCCTGTCTAATTTACGAATTAATAGAATAACATCAATAGAATAGTTGTATCGATTATTATTGCATTTATCATTAACTAATTAACTTTTTCCTCATTAATCAATTCCTTTTAGTCTTTAAACTAATTTACTATTAATCAAATCTATAAAAGTTTGCATAATCACCTTACAATTAGTGATTTTCATTGTATGTAAAAATGTGATATTATAATATTTCTTTTTTTATGATTCATTTCGCAACCACTAATTCAAAATAATATTTTATTATTAATATTCTATATTTCAATATATTCGACAAAATTAAAAAGAAGGTCACTGAAAGCATTCAATTCCAATGATACAATTTGTTTAATGCATGCATCGTATGATAATTAAAAGAGTTTATTAATGACAATGTAGATAATAAACCTTGAAGATAGTTCTGTAGTTTGAGGAAGAATTGAGATACAGGTATAACTTGTATTTCAGTAGAAGAAATTTCAATTGGCATTTTGTTCAAGTTTGAAGCAGTTGCTTATTTAGGAGAATAAAGGAGGATATTAAAATGAGACAATATGTAGTAGATGCTTTTTCAGACAAAGTATTTGGAGGAAACCCTGCAGCAGTATGCGTTATGGATAAGTGGCTTTCTGATGAGATCATGATGAATATAACAAAGGAAAACAATATATCGGAGACAGCTTTTGCTGTAAAAGAAGGATCAGATTATAGATTAAGGTGGTTCACTCCTGGCGGTGAGATTGATTTATGCGGACATGCCACGCTTGCAACTGCATACATTATAACCAAGTTTATTGAGCCTGAAATAGCGGAAGTTCATTTTCAGACACTCAGTGGATTATTAGTAGTTGTAAAAAAAGGCGATCTTCTTGAAATGAACTTTCCATCTTATGAATTAAAAAAAGTAGACGTGACAGAGACAATGATCGAAGCTATGAGAGTTAGACCATTAGAAGCATATATGGGAAGAGACCTACTCTGTGTTCTTGAATCTGAAGAAGAAGTTAGCAATTTAAATCCAAATCAAGAAAAGGTAAATACATTGGATGGATTAATTTTGCATGTTACAGCTCAAGGTAAAGAATTTGACTGCGTGTCCAGATCATTTGCACCTAAATGTAATGTACCAGAAGATCCAGTATGTGGTTCAGGTCATTGCCACATAGTTCCATTTTGGGCTAACAGATTAGGAAAGAATGCTTTAGTTGCCTATCAGGCATCTCCAAGAGGCGGTACATTATATTGTGAGTATCAGGGTGAGAGAGTAAAAATGAGTGGTAAAGCAGCTTTATACTCCACTGCTGAGATTAATTTCTAGTATATTTAGATAATATGTCTAGGCAGTCAATGTGAGTCTGTCTAGACTTTAATTTTCAGTTTTGGAAAGGATTAATGTTAGATTTTAAAACACGTCCATAAAAGTATATACCTTCTCTAGGGCTCAAAACAAATATATCTACTTCAATTGGCTTTATTCTTGATTTTTGTATTACTTTTAACTGATACTCTTTTAAATTAGCAATATCTAATCGTATCTAACTTCCTTTGAATATCAGCAGATTGTGCAGAGTATCGCTTTTCCAAGAATGATGTAATTGGATTATCATTAGTATCCTTTAACATAATTAACCTCCTCTATTTTAAATGTTTAATAAATTTGTCAGACGACTCGAAAGCTTCTTTATAGTATGAAGGCTTTGGACTTATACTATATATCTCATTCTAATGTATAATCAATTTATTACATGAGTATTTAGTCTTCACTCTTGAGATTTTATTATCTTAACATATATCATACAATTAGAATGCACTCATACTTTTTATGAACTGCTTATTATATTTAAATCCTACTATTAATGTATTTTATTGCTTCCTATAATTTTTTTGGTTTTAATATCCAAATACTCTTTTCAATTTTATCTGTATCTGATGCATTAACTTCTATTTTTTATTAATTTCTTTTATAAATTTGAGATTTCCCCATCATCAATAATCTCATATACATTTCAATCCTTAAATTCAAAACTTACTGATTTGATAATAATCAATCTAAACAATCGAATTTTAGCATTATATAAATATAGTTGTATTTTTAAGTTTTATTCTGTCGTTATAAGGAAACCTTCCACCCCTACACCAAATAGAACATTTGCAACTATAAATAAAGCTCTAACTCCTAAAGAACGTTTTGCTACAATATTACTTTGATTCCGTAACCCACATTTAAGAAGGTATATCTATATAATCACCATCCATCAAATAATGAGTTAAGCTTTGACAATCAAGTTTTACATATATGCCTTTTAACAAAGAATGTTATTTTTTTCTACTCATAGCTATGAATTCTTTAGAGCCTACCTTAACAAGTAGTTTTATTTATACAAAAAAATATCCCATCAAAGGATATTTTTAAATTCTGGCTTTCTCTGTTTAAATGTTGTAATTCTTTTAAATCCTATATTTTTTAATATATCATATGCTATATCAAAATCTGCACATATATCCTTTGATTTATGAGCATCTGATCCAACAGTTATTATTTGACCACCTAACTCTTTATACCTTTTTAATATGTCTACTTGTGGATGTACACTGTTTAAACCATATCTATACCCAGATGTATTAACTTCTATTCCACACTCATTATCAATAGCTTTAGTCAGTATAGAATCTATTATATCTATATAGTCACTATACAATAACTTTTGATTATCTTTAGTATATCTATTTATAAAGTCTAAATGTCCTAATATACTATAATTTCTAAACTTTTCTATGCTTTCTAACATATTCTCAAAATATCTAAGATAAGCGTTTTTCAAATCTTTATCTTTAAAAAAATCTCCATTACAAATATCAAGTCTATCTACTGTATGAGTTGATAATATAGTAAAATCAAATGGATAATTATCAATTAACTTTTCTATATCATCTATTGCATGATGTTGAAATCCAATTTCAGCTCCTAACAAAATATCTATTTTATCTTTATATTTACTTTTCATCTCATTATACATTTTTAAGTATTTATCAAAATCAATTAATTCAATATCGTATTCTACATGATCAGTAAAAGCCATTTCATTAAGCCCAATAGAAATGCCTTTTTTTATAACTTCTTCAACAGGAGTGTCGCAGTCAAAAGAAAACTCTGTGTGCACATGGTAATCGCATATATACAATATAATGTCCTCCTTGTATAATGTCATATTAAAAATTTATCATTGTTAGTATTTAAAAATTTAAAGTATTTTATTCTAAACAAATAATGTATCAAATGTTTACATTTAATATGTATATAATTTAGTTGAACAATGCAAAAACAATATCATCTAGTTTTTAAAACTACATCATATTGTTTTATTTATTAATTTCCATTATATTTATACTATTTTTAAGAAAACATTAGAATCTTTAAGATATCTTAATATAATCTTATTCTATTAGCATTTACAAGGCTAAATGCCATTTTCATTTTTTGTATTTATATATTATCATAAGTATATCAAGTAGTTTTAAAAACCACTTGCAAATATAATTTAATGATATGGAGGTATGTTTAAATGGGAATTTTTAAAAGATTAAACAACATTATAAAAGGAAAAGCAAATAGTGCATTAGATAAAGCAGAGAATCCAATAGAGCTTTTAGATCTTAAAATAAGAGAAATGGAAGAAAGCCTTAATAAAGCTAAATTATCTTCGGCTGAAGTGATAGGAAATGCTCACTTAATAAAGAAACAGATGGATGAGGCCTTAAAAGAGTCTAACGATTTTGACGAAAAAGTCAAGCTTGCAATGAGTAAAAATAATGAAGATTTAGCTAAAAAAGCTTTACAAAAGAAAATAGAATCTGATAAAAAGTATGAAAGTTTGAAAACATCTTATGATGAATCTAAGATAAAAGCAGACCAACTGAAATCAAAACTTACTAGTTTAGAAGATGAAATTAAAAAAACAAGACATTACAGAGATGAAGCGGCTGCAAGACTTAACAATGCAGAAGCATCTCAAAAGGTAAATGAAATATTGGCAAATATAGATAATGGATCTAATAGTATTGATTTAGATGATATAGAAAGAAAAATTTCTAAAAAAGAAGCTTTAGCAGAAGGTATGTCTGAACTTAAAAGCAATTCAAATTCTCTAGATGCAGAATTCGAAAAATTAGAAAATGATATAGACTTAGACTTAGAGCTTCAAAAATATAAAAACTAGTTAAGGTGGTTAAAATGGACTCTAATTTCTTTAAAGATGAAAAAAATAAATATGAAAAAATATACGTAGATATAAATTATGCAATGAATGATATAAGTGAATTTTTATCAGAAGGTAGAATAAATCAAAGAAAATATATATCAAAATCAAATATATTAAAAGATTATATAAAACTTATAGATACTTTGGAATCTAAATATAATAAAAAATCTATTTTCAAATTTTTTGAAAAAGAAGATAATTATATAGACAAGCTAAATAAATACAAGAAAGAACATGAGTCTCATTTTAAGCAGATAGAAAACTGCTTAAAATGCTCATGCTTTAAATGTATAAAAGAATGTAACTTTGATACTTGTATAGGTTGTCGATCAAACTCCAAAATAGTTATATGCGATCATGAAAACGTAAATTCTACAGCTTATAGCGATTATACTTTAAATCTTACAAATAACGAAACAAATGACGATAATACATATAAAGTATTATCTACAATACAGGTCTTAAACGATAATAAGAGATATATAGTCATTCAAAATATACATAATTATGATGAAAAATATATATTATATCATTATCCAGGTATAAAAGAAGATGATTATGGCGAAATATCGGATGCTTCTGAGTTTGATTATATAGCTCAAATATTTAATTCTTGCAATTTAGATTAAGGGGATGTATTTTTATGAATAAAAATTTCAAGAGAATATTTTTATCTATATTCTTGATATTTACATTAGTATTTTCTCAAATAATGATAAATACTGCTTATGCTAAAACAAAAAGTGGCTCCTTTTCTAAACCTAGGAGTTCTTCTTATACTAAATCATATAAAAGTAGTTCTTCTTCATATCAACAACCAAAGAGCAATAATAGTACATTAAAAACTTCTACTTTTACAAATAGTACTAACAAAAAAGATACTAATTATAAAACACCAGATACATCTTCTACTGCTCCAAAATCTAGTAACTCAGGATTAAACAGCGGAAGTTTTTCAAATACTACAAAAAGTAATACAAATAGCTCTGGCACTTATTCAAACAAAAAGGACACTACATATAAAGACTCTGAACCTAAAAGTTCTATGAAAAGTGGAAGTTTTTCAAGTACCACAAAAGATCCTGAAAATGAAAAAAACTCTGATAATTCAACCAAAAAACAAGTTTTTAATGATCAAGACTATACTCCAAAAAAATCTAATAGCTTTTTTAATTTTAGATACCCATTTTACAGCAATCATGGATTTTACGGTTTAGGACTTAGCTTTTTTGATATAATGATATACTCATTCATTATAATAATGGTATTAGTATGTGTAGTTTCTATAATAAAAAATAAATTCAAATAGAAAAAGTAGCCCTAGGGCTACTTTTTCTATTTTGCATATTCTATTGCTCTTGTTTCTCTTATTATATTTACTTTTATTTGTCCTGGGTATTCTAATTCATTTTCTATTCTTTTAGTCATTTCTCTAGCAAGTAAGTGCATTCCTTCATCTGTAACATTTTCAGGTTTTACTATTATTCTAACTTCTCTACCTGCTTGAATAGCATATGATTTTTCTACTTCATCATATGAGTTAGATATTTCTTCTAGTTTTTCTAATCTCTTTATATAAGCTTCTAGCGTTTCTCTTCTTGCTCCTGGTCTTGCAGCAGATATAGCATCTGCAGCAGTAACTAGAACAGCTTCAACAGTTTGAGGCTCATAATCTCCATGATGAGTTGACATAGCATGAATTACATCTTTAGACTCTTTATATCTTCTAAGTAAATCCATTCCTAACTCAACATGAGTACCTTCCATCTCATGATCGACAGCTTTTCCTATATCATGTAATAATCCTGCTCTTTTTGCAAGCTTAACATCAGCTCCAATTTCAGCTGCCATTATTCCAGCTAAATGAGACACTTCTATAGAATGCTTAAGAACATTTTGTCCATAACTTGTCCTATATTTAAGTCTACCAAGTAATCTTATAAGTTCTGGATGAAGTCCATGTACACCAGTTTCAAAAGTAGCTTGTTCACCTTGCTCTTTTATTATATTGTCTACTTCTTTTCTTGCTTTTCCAACCATTTCTTCTATTCTTGCTGGATGGATTCTTCCATCTGATATTAGTTTTTCTAATGCAATTCTTGCTACTTCTCTTCTTATTGGATCAAATCCAGATAATATAACCGCTTCCGGAGTATCATCTATTATCAAATCTATCCCCGTTAAAGTCTCAAGAGTTCTTATATTTCTACCTTCTCTACCTATGATTCGTCCCTTCATTTCATCATTAGGAAGATTAACTACAGTAACTGTAGTTTCAGCAACGTGGTCTGCTGAACATTTTTGAATTGAATATGCTATTATTTCTCTAGCTTTTTTTTCAGCCTCTTCTTTAGCCGCAACTTCTATTTCTTTTATCATCATTGACATTTCGTGTCTAACTTCTTTTTCTGTATTAGTCAATATAATATTTTTTGCTTGATCTGATGTCATTCCCGAAAGACTTTCTAACTTTTCAATTTGTTTAGTTTTCACTTCTTCTATATCTAATTCTTTTTTTACTATAGTTTTTAGTTTTTCATTCAAATTAGATTCTTTTGATTCTAGTGATTGTAATTTTCTGTCTATACTTTCTTCTTTGTGAACTAATCTCTTTTCATATCTTTGAAGTTCGCTTCTTCTTTCCTTGTTTTCTTTTTCCACTTCACTTCTCAGTTTATGAGATTCTTCTTTTGCCTCTAATAATTTTTCTTTTTTAATAGTTTCAGCATCCTTTTCAGCTTTTCCCATTATTTGTTTAGATACTTCTTCTGCAGCTCCAATCTTTTTCTCTGCTATATTTTTTCTCACTATATAGCCCACTAAGATCCCTATTCCAGTCCCTGCTGCAACTAATAATATTTCTATAATCTCCACCTCCCTTTTCTAACGTAAAATTCAATCCACATTGTTATTTAAATGAATTAAATTAAACCAATTCAACCCTAAAGATCTCGGATTAAACGAATATAATCTATTTATATTTTTTATTTTTATTTTAAACATAAATAGTAAAACTTAAGTGATTAGAACAGCTAAACTAAACAAAGTCTTTCTTTTCATTTTCTAATTAAAAGATACACTTAAATCAAAAATATATAGAGACTTGGGTCTCTATATATTTAAGAGTCTCTTACTTCCTAATTGTATAATTTTTTGGTTGAAGTGTCAAGGTTTACACACCTTATTCAGTAGCTACATCCATCTCTTCACCTTTTATTAATCCATAATGAACTCTTACTTTATTATCTATTTCTTCTACCAATTCATTATTTTCAGCTAAAAACTTTTTGACATTTTCTCTTCCTTGTCCCAATTTTACATCGTTATAATTATACCAAGAACCCGATTTTTTAACTATATCAATATCTACAGCCACATCAAGTATATCTCCAATTTTCGATATTCCTTCTCCATACATTATATCAAATTCGCATTTTTTAAATGGAGGTGCTACTTTATTTTTAACTACTTTAACTCTTGTTCTGTTTCCAACTATATTATCTCCTTGTTTTATAGTATCACATTTTCTAACGTCAAGTCTTACTGATGAATAAAACTTTAATGCTCTACCTCCACTTGTAGTTTCTGGATTACCAAACATTATACCTACTTTTTCACGAAGCTGATTTATAAATATTGTAACTGTATTTGACTTTTTAATAGCTCCAGTTAGTTTTCTTAATGCTTGCGACATAAGTCTTGCTTGTAAACCTACGTGTGCATCTCCCATTTCCCCTTCTATTTCTGCTTTTGGTACCAGTGCTGCAACCGAGTCTATTACAATTATGTCTACAGCCCCACTTCTTATTAATGCTTCTGTTATTTCTAAGGCCTGCTCTCCTGTATCAGGTTGAGATACTATTAAATTATCTATGTCTACTCCTAATGCCTTTGCATATACCGGATCAATAGCATGCTCTGCATCAACAAATGCAGCTATTCCTCCTGCCCTTTGTGCTTCTGCTACTGTATGAAGTGCTACTGTTGTCTTACCAGATGATTCTGGTCCATATATTTCTACTACTCTTCCCTTTGGAAGGCCTCCTATTCCAATAGCTATATCAAGGCCTATAGATCCTGTTGATATAGCTTCTATATTCATTTTTGTATTTTCACCAAGTATCATTATAGATCCTTTACCAAATTCTTTTTCTATTTGAGAAAGAGCCATATCTAATGCTTTTTTCTTATTTTCATTCATTATTAACCCACCTTTCATGTAAGGAACAAACGTTCTATATAGAATTATATATTATATCTTCTTTATAGTCAATTATGTATTATATTATTCATATTATTTTTCACAAGATGTTCTACAATAAAAATAAGACCTTAAAATCTAACATAGATTTCAAAGTCTTACTTATTATTAATTCATATTTTTAAATATATTTCTATTTAGATTTATATAATCATATCCTGAATATATAGTAAGTATTACAGCAATTCCCATAACTATATTTGAGTATGGTATATTTAATAAAATCATCATTATAGCTAGTATTTGAGATACGGTTTTTGCCTTGCCCCACTTGCTAGCCGCTATAACTATTCCAGATGTTGCTGCTATTGCTCTTAATATACTAACAGCAAATTCTCTTGATATTATTATTATTACAGCCCATGATGATACTAAATTTAAGTCTACCATAGTTATAAACGCTGCAGCAACTAATAGTTTATCTGCTAAAGGATCCATAAACTTTCCAAAATTAGTTACTAAGTTATATTTTCTTGCTATATACCCGTCTAAAAAGTCTGTTACCGATGCTATTGCAAATATTAATGCTGAAATCAATAGTGAATTTTTAATACCAGAAAGTATTACTACTACAAATACAGGTACTAATAATATTCTAAGTATAGTCAGCTTATTTGCTAGATTCATCTAATATCACTCCCATTAAATCATATTCCAATGCATCATTTATTTTTACATTTACAAATTGGCCTATATCTAATTTTTTGTCTGTATTTACATATACAACACCATCTATTTCATAAGCATCTTGGTATGTTCTACCTATATATACGTTATCTTCTAATTTTTCTTCTATTAGAACTTCATACACATCACCTATTTTAGATTGATTATTATTAAGAGATACTTCTTGTTGAACAAGCATTAATTCATATCTTCTAGTATTTTTTATTTCTTCATCTACTTGTTTTTCTAATTTTGCAGCTGCTGTTCCTTCTTCTTGAGAGTAAGCAAATACTCCAAGTCTATCAAATTTAACTTCTTTTACAAACTCTTTTAATTCTTCAAATTCTTCTTTTGTCTCTGAAGGAAATCCTACTATTATAGATGTTCTAATACAAGCTTTTGGTATTTCTTTTCTTATAAGCTCTATCTTGCTTTTTATTTCTTCTTTAGTAGTTCTTCTGTTCATAAGCTTTAATATTCTATTATTACAGTGCTGTATTGGCATATCGAAGTAAGCACATATTTTGTTATTTTCTTTTATAACATTTATTGTTTCTTTATTTAATTCTTCTGGATACGAATACATAACTCTTATCCATTTAAGATCTTCAATCTTTGCAAGTTCTTTAAGTAAATGAGAAAGTTTTTGTTCCTTATATATATCAATTCCATATCTTGTTGTATCTTGAGCTATTACCACTAATTCCTTAACTCCATTTTTAACAAGTTCTTTCGCTTCTTTTATTATGCTTTCTAATTCTCTACTTCTGTATTTTCCTCTTAATTTAGGTATTATACAGTAAGTACAATTATTATCGCATCCTTCTGCTATTTTTAAATAAGCCATATAAGAAGGAGTTGTCGTATATCTTGGCAGTGTTTCATCATATACAAAATCAAGCTCATCAAGTTCAATTATATTTTTTTCTTCAGATAATCTCTTTATTATTTCTGCTATTTTAGAATAGCTTGCCGTTCCAACTATTGCATCTATTTCTTCTATTTCATTTTTCATTTCTTCACTGTATCTTTGAGCAAGACATCCTGACATTATAAGTATTTTTAAATTTCCTGTTTTTTTATATTCTGCAAGTTCTAATATTGTATTTATAGACTCTTCTTTTGCTGACTCTATAAATCCACAAGTATTTACTATTATTACATCCGCTTGTTCAAAGTCACTTGTAAGTCTATATCCATTATTTTTAAGTATTCCTAACATTACCTCAGCATCTACTAAATTTTTAGAACATCCTAATGATTCTAGTGCTATTTTAAAACTCATTTACTTTAAGCTCCCTTCATGTAACTGTCTATGTATGTTTATTAAATTATCCATGGCTTTTTCAAATTCATTAAAATCTATAATATTATCATACTCAAATTTATCAATAGAATATTTATATAGAGGATCATAATAATTGATTATAAGTTCTTCTGCTATTTTATCGTATTGTTTTAGATGTAGTTTTTCATTTAAATAATCTGTTTTTTCATTTCCTAGTCTCTTTCTAAGCTTTTCTATGGACTCTAAAATTTTATTGTCATCTTTAGAACTTAAACTCACATATTGGTTTACTAGTCTTTGTATTCTATTTTTTGTACTATCTTCAACAAGTATATGATATCCATTTCCGATAGTCATATTATATATATTTTCTGGCAACATCACATAGCCAACTCTTCTACTTTCACTTTCTGTAAATATGTACTTAGAATTCGAATTTTTTATATAATCGAACAATAATGTTTCAAACATTTTTTGACTAGGTGGTTCTTTTTCAAATCCCAAATAGCCAAATACAGACCCACAATTTTGAGCACAACCTTCTAGGTCTAAGCTACTTATATTTTTACTACTTAGATATTTAAGGGCATCTGTTTTTCCAACCCCTGTTAATCCATGAAGTACTATAAATTCATAGTTTTCATCTGCATTTTCTAAAAAATCTATAACATAATTTCTATATTTCTTATAACCTCCATCTAACTTATGCATATTAATACCTAATCCAGAGTAAAAGCTCACCAAAAGAGAACTCCTCATTCCTCCTCTTGCACAATATACTATCAAGTTATCATACTCATTTGATAATTTCTTCAATTCCATATAAATATCCTTTAATTTATCAGATATTAATTCTAGGCCTTTTTCTATAGCTTTTTCTTTTCCTTCTTGCTTATATAATGTTCCAACTATTTTTCTTTGTTCATTATTTAAAATAGGTATGTTGATAGAATTTACGATTCTATCCTCTTCATATTCTGACTCCGATCTTACATCTACGAATATACTATTTTTTAACTCTAAAGCATTCTTAATATCTATAATCTTACTCAAATTATTCACCCACTGTACTTTCAAATTCTTCTTTAGTAACTAAAACTTTTCTTGGTTTACTTCCTTCACTTTTACCTATTAGTCCTCTTTCTTCCATTTGGTCAATAAGTCTTGCTGCTCTATTATATCCTATTCTAAATTTTCTTTGAAGCATTGAAGCCGAAGCTTGATTGCTATTTAATACAAGTTCTATAGCATCACTTAGTAAATCATCCACATCAGATGATTCTATATTTATTCCTTTATTTATGTTTTCCATTATATCTTCTGTGTATTTCACCTCTTCTACTTGACTTTTTACAAAACTAACCACGTCTTCCACTTCATCATCAGATATGAAAGCACCTTGAAGTCTTACAGGCTTAGTAGCTCCAACCGGATAAAATAACATATCTCCTTTTCCTAAGAGTTTTTCTGCACCACCCTTATCTAGTATTGTTCTTGAATCTGCCTGAGAGGATACAGCAAATGCAATCCTTGACGGTATATTAGCTTTAATAACCCCTGTTATTACGTCTACAGAAGGTCTTTGTGTAGCTACTATAAGATGCATCCCTGCTGCTCTTGCCATCTGTGCTAGCCTACATATAGCATCTTCAACATCATTAGGACTTACCATCATTAAATCTGCAAGCTCATCTATTATTATTACTACCTTAGGCAATTTTTCTTCCATTTTATTATTATACCCAGTTATATCCCTTACTAAATTTTGTGCAAACAGTTTATATCTTCTATTCATCTCACTTACTGCCCAAGTAAGCGCAGATGCTGCTTTTTTCGGGTCTGTCACAACCGGTATAAGTAAATGTGGTATTCCATTGTAATTTGTAAGTTCTACAACCTTTGGATCTATCATTAAAAACTTAACTTCATCCGGCTTTGCTTTATACAGTATACTATTTATAAGTGTATTAACGCAAACACTTTTACCTGATCCAGTTGCACCTGCTATAAGTAGATGAGGCATTTTTGATATATCAGTAATTATAGGCATTCCTGATATATCTTTACCTAATGAGAATGATAATTTCGATTCATTATTTGTAAATTCTTTAGATTCTATAACCTCTCTTAAAGTTACAATTTGTACTTGCTCATTTGGAACTTCTATCCCAACAGCAGCTTTTCCTGGTATAGGGGCTTCTATTCTTATACTCTTTGCAGCTAAACTTAAAGCGATATCATCAACTAGTCCAACAATTTTACTAACCTTTACTCCAGCTTTTGGTTGAATTTCATATCTAGTTATAGTAGGTCCTTTAGTAACTTGATTTATATGAGCCTCTACACCAAAATCCTTTAGCGTTTGTTCCAATAATTTAGCATTTTTTAATATTTGCTTTTTATCTTTTGAATCAGCATTATTAGTAGATTCCTTCAATAATTTTACTGTAGGCATTTCATAGTCAGAAAAATTTTCCACATCAGAGTTTGTTACTATCTTTATTTCTTTTTCTTTTTCATTACTTTTTTCATTACTTTGCTGTTTATGTGTATTTTGAAAATTTTCCTCTTTAATACTAGTATCTTCTAAACTTAATTTATTACCTATTTTATTACTTACTTCATTTTCATTGTTTTTGGATTGTTGTTCAAAATCTATTATCTTTATAGGATTTTCCTTTGAATCTTCTTGGTAAGAATCTTCCTCATTATTAATTTTAGTCTTCTTTTCAATTTTATTATTTTGTCTTTTTTCAACCATTACAAATCCCACAATAAATTTTTTAAAAGAAACAAAGCTATCTATTAATACATCATTTAATCTTTTTAATGAATCTTGTATTGATATGTTAAAAGCAAATAAAGTAATAACAATCAAAGCAAAAACACTCACTATATATGAACCGTTAACTCCGAATAATTTAATAAAATAATATGCTATTATAGTGCTAAATATTCCACTACCGTTACCCTCTATAGATATCGAAAATATTATTTTTAAATTTTGAGGTATAAACGGACTATCTATTGGTATAAAATCCTTTTTCATAAGTCCATAAATTAAAATCATTATAAATATTAAAGGATAATACAATTTATAACTTTTCACATTTTTAATTTTTTCGCTATTTATTAGATTGATTACTCCTATTAAAATTATAATATACGGTACTATTATAGATACCTTTGAGAAAAATCCCAAAAACATTACCTTAATAAAATACCCTACTTTTCCCATTGAATTAGTCTTTAAGCTATATAAAAAGAATAGTCCTAAAAATATCAAGCTAAGATCTCTAAGTTCTTGCATAAACTTATTATCTAGCTTGTTTTTAGTTTGTCTTTTCTTTCTTTTTCCCATAAGCATCACCCCATCAAAATATATCATACGTAGATTATGTACATAAATCTAAACTTAATTCAGATAGATTTTTTACCCCAGCTGAACTTTTAGTTTTCGGATAAATTATGCATATTATTACATTAATAAAAGTGTTAATGCGTTTCACACTAACACTTTCATTTTATAATTATAACATATTATTTATTTTCCTGCGAATTTTCATCTGATTTTTCATTTGAAATCATTTCTTTCAAATATTTTATTGCTTCTTTTAATCCACCTACTTCATTTATTAAATTGTATTCTACTGCTTCTTTTCCTATTAATACACTTCCTACATCATTTACAAGTTCATCCCTTGAATTCATTAATTTACTTAGATTTTCTTTGTCTATATTTGACGTTCTAGTTATAAAATCAGTAATTCTTTGTTGCATTTTTCTAAAATATTCAAAAGTCTCACTAACACCTATTACTAGTCCATTCATTCTTATTGGATGAATTGTCATAGTCGCAGTTGGCGCTATAAAAGAATGGTCTCCTGATGTTGCAAGAGGTACTCCAATACTATGACTTCCTCCTAATACAAGAGTAACCGTATGTTTAGATAAACTATTTATAAGTTCCGATATAGCAAGACCTGCCTCTACATCTCCTCCTACAGTATTTAATATTATGAGTACTCCTTTTACATTTGGATTTTCTTCAATTGCGTATAACTGGGGAATTATATGCTCATACTTAGTGGTTTTTTTCTGAGGAGAAGACATCATATGTCCCTCTATTTCTCCAATTATAGTTATACACTGTATTTCTTTATTATCGAGTGATAAGCTAGGAGTTCCTAACTGTCTTATATCTTCTATCATATCCTTATTCTTAGAATCATCTTTATTTTTTTTATTCTCCATAATTTCCTCCTATTATTGTAGTTGCATTAATAAACAATTTACATTCATCTTATTTTGTCCAATATATAGGAAATTAAGCAAAAAAATAAGTTGCTATTTAAATAGCAACTTAAATAAAGTAAAATTATACAATTTTTCTAGATAATATCATAACAAAATTCAAACTATATTTATAAAAATAATATTAAGTTATTATATTTTATTTAGACAAATTAAATTCTCCATGAAGAGCATTAACCGCTTTTTGTAGGTCTTCTCTCTTTATTATACAAGATATAGTCATACGGGAATCTGATGTTTGAAGTATCTCTATTTTTTCTTCAGATAATACCCTAACTATTCTAACCATAACTCCTGGTATTCCATTTATTCTGCTACCTATCAAAGTTACTTTCGAGCAATTTTTGACTATATCATAAGTTATATCGTATTTATCAAATAATTTTTCAAGACACTCTAATTTTTCTTCATCAATAGTAAATGCCTTTTCTTTCACAAAGAAATTGATCATATCCATACTTATATCATTTTGTTCCATATCACTTAATAAATCTGTAAATATAGATTCTTTACAGTCTGTAATCTTAACTTGAACTATACCATCTGCATTTGCTATACCAGTCATTAAGTCTTTGTTGATACTCATATAACCATCTATTTCTTTTGGCAAATATGATCCTATACTAGTTCCATTAGTCGGATTCAAAGTATTTTTAATTTTTAGAACGATATTATTATTCTTAGCTATTTCAACTGCCCTTGGGTGAATTACCTTAGCTCCTTTTTCAGCCATTTGGAACACTTCATCATAATTTATGTAATCTATAACCTTCGCATTTGGTTCTATTCTAGGATCTGCAGTCATTATACCATCTACATCTGTGTAAATTTCAACAACTTTTGCATTTAGTCCTGCTCCAACGATTACAGCAGATGTATCACTTCCTCCTCTTCCAAGGGTTGTAACCTCTCCATTTTCTGTTATTCCTTGAAACCCAGTTACTACTACTACATTGTTTTTTTCTAGTTCTTCTTCTATTCTATATGGATTAACATCAATAACTGATGAGTCTCCGTATTTTCCATTAGTAATAATTCCTGCTTGAGCCCCTGTTAATAATATAGAATTGATTTTTTTACTTTTTAGTATATTAACAAGTAATGTTCCTGATATTATCTCACCACAAGACATTATAAGATCAAGTTCCCTCTTTGATACATTTGCATTAGCTTGTTTGCAAAGCTGTATCAGAGTATCAGTTGCATATGGAGCACCTTTTCTTCCCATTGCAGAGACTACAATAACTAAATCATGTCCATCATCTTTATATTTTTCTATTATTTCACATACCTTGTTCATTTTTTCATATGATTCTACTGATGTTCCTCCGAACTTTTGAACTAATATATTCATAACCTAGCCCTCCAACGTTATATATTACCTTCATATTCAATTATAATCATGTCATTCCCTATTTTTTTAACATTCTTCCATGGAACTTCTAAGGTAGATTTATCTCTTCTAAATGAAAAGAAACTTCTATCTCTTGGTATAACCAACGCCATAATTCTACCTGTTCCTTCATCAACTACCAAGTCTGATTCAGCTATAATTCCCAATCTTTCCCCTGTTGTTAAATTAACAATCTCCTTGCCAGCAATAGAAGACAATTTCATACTACTCCCCCCTAAAAACTTAAATTTTCACTGTTTTTACCAACTACAGAAATGGCTATTTTATCTGTATCAAAAATACCTTCTATTATATTATCTATTTCATCATTAGTTACATTGTTTATTTTATTTATTATATCTTTTGGGTTATTTACTCTATTTAGTAAAATTTGCGACTTACCCATAGACATCATTCTGCTGCTAGTACTTTCAAGACCCAATATATAATTCCCTTTTAATTGTTCTTTTGATCTTTTTATCTCTTCTTTTGTAAGGCTGTTTTCTCTAATTAATTTTATTTCATTAACAATAGAATTGTATACTTTATGTATATTCTTTTCACTCATACTGGAAGCTATATTAAATACTCCTAATCCCTTATTTAACGTCAAATACGAGTAAATGGAATAAACCGTGCCCTGCTCTTCTCTTATATTTTGAAACAGCCTAGAGCTCATACTAGATCCAAATATATTATTTACAATTGATAGAGCATATATATCTTCACTTTCAAGCCCTATACCTTCAAGTCCCATGCATAAGTTCATTTGTTCAATATCTTTACTTTTAGTTACCATTCCCAAATTAAAATTACAATTATTAATATCTATGTTTTTATCCTTTTTATTATTCCAGCCTTTAAATCTTTCTTCTATGAGTTCAACTATATTATCGAAGTTAAAATTACCACATATAGATATTACACAATTATTAGGAACATAATATTTATAAAAGAATTCTACCATATGTTCTCTTTTTATTTTTTCTAAAGAAGTTCTTGTTCCTAATATGTTTCTTCCAACTCCTTGATTTTTATAAATCATTTCAAATAGAATATCATGAGCTAAATCCTCTGGTGAATCCTCATACATATTTATTTCCTCAAGTATAACACTTCTCTCTTTTGATATATCTTCATCTAAAAATAAAGGATTTAATATCATATCTGCTAGTATATCTATTCCAGACTCTATATGTTCATCAATCATTTTAACATAATAACAAGTTGTTTCTTTACTAGTAAAAGCATTTATGTTACCACCTAGGTTATCTACTTCCTCAGCTATTTTCTTTGCCGTTCTATTTTTAGTTCCTTTAAATAACATATGCTCTATAAAGTGGGACATTCCATTTGTATATTCATCTTCATACCTACTTCCAACATCTATCCAAATTCCAAAACTTACAGAGTTTACATAATTTATTTCTTCACCTACTATAACAATACCATTATCTAGAGTATATTTTTTAGACACTTTCTAGCCTCCCAAATTTTAAAGTCATACACCTAATTATAATTTACATTATATATTTATTCAACATCAAATATATCACTAAGTCTTCCCACCTCGTATCCATTGTTTCTTATTATTTCTATGATAGATTTTAAAGCCTGTGATGTAGCTTTAGTTGGATGCATCAATATAATGCCAGACTCCTCCATACCTTTTGATTTTATTCTCTGTACTATTTTCTCAGGATTATCTTTGTATTTCCAATCGATAGTATCTAACGTCCACTTTATAGGTATATAATTTAAATCTACTGCAGCTTTTACGGTATTCTCATTATAATATCCAGATGGAGGTTCAAAATATTTGGTATCCTCATTTATTATCTTTTCTATTATCTTTTTTGATTTTTGTATTTCATCATAATTTGATTTATAATCAAGTTTACTATAATCGGTGTGTTTATAGCCATGGTTTCCAATTTCATGACCTTCTGATTTTATTTTCATGAGTATATCAGGATATTTATCTGCCCACCTACCTGTAACCATAAATGTTATTTTAACATTTTCTTCTTTAAGAGTTGCAAGAATACTATCTATATATTCATTTCCCCAATCTACATTACAGGTTATAGCTACATGATTTGAATTTTCTTTATTCCCTTTATAAAACGGGTCTTGCTTATTATTATCAAAACAAGTCATACTATAATTAGTTATAAGTCTCATCATCCCAATAGCTAATATTAGCAAAACCACCCTAATTATTTTTTTCTTTTTAATTATAACTATCATAAATTCATCTCCCTTTAATTTATCTTGAGGATGTTAGGCTTTTATACCTAGTCCACTATATATCTATTATTGAATCTATGAATTTATGCAAAAAAAATAAGCACTTTATAAAGCGCTTATTTTTGTGCTACATTTTTTTTTCAGTTTCTATCTTTTCTACCTTTTCTTCCTTTTCAATCAATGCTTTTCTTGAAAGATTTATTCTTCCTTGCTTATCTATTTCAGTAACTTTAACTTTTACTATATCTCCTATTTTTAGAACATCTTCAACTTTTTCTACTCTTTCATGAGCTATATTAGATATATGAACTAAGCCTTCTTTTTTAGGTAATATTTCTACAAAAGCACCAAAATTCATTATTCTAGTTACTTTTCCTTCGTATATTTCCCCTTCTTCAACTTCTTTAACAATAGTCAATATCATATCTTTCGCTTTTTGTCCTAATTCTTTATCTGGAGACATTATAAATACTTCTCCATCTTTTTCTATATCTATTTTAACCCCAGTTTCTTCTATTATACTAGTTATAGTCTTTCCACCAGGTCCTATAACATCTCTAACTTTATCTGGATGTATTTTTAATTTTATTATTCTAGGTGCATATTCAGACATTTCTTCTCTATGAGTATCTAATGTCTTCTTCATTTCATTCAGTATATGAAGTCTACCTTCTTTAGCTTGTCCAAGTGCAGTTTTTAGTATCTCTTTATCTATTCCAGCTATTTTTATATCCATTTGTATAGCTGTTATACCATTCGGAGTACCAGCCACTTTAAAGTCCATGTCCCCTAAAAAGTCTTCCATACCTTGTATATCAGATAAAATTGCTATATTTTCATTTTCTTTTATAAGTCCCATTGCTATACCCGCTACCATATCCTTTATAGGTACTCCTGCATCAAGTAATGACAGTGTACTTCCACAAACACTGGCTTGCGATGTTGACCCATTAGAACTTAATACTTCCGATACCAATCTTATTGTATAAGGGAACTCTTCTTTACTTGGAAGCATAGGCTCTAGTGCTCTTGATGCAAGCGCTCCGTGCCCTATCTCTCTTCTTCCAGGACCCCTTAATGGTCTTGTTTCTCCTACACTGTACGCAGGGAAATTGTAATGATGCATATATCTTTTATCTTCTTCATCTTCAAGTCCATCTATCATTTGTGCATCACCTAATGATCCAAGAGTAGCTACAGTTAAAACCTGTGTTTGTCCTCTTGTGAAAAGTCCAGAACCATGTGTTCTTGGCAGAACTCCAACCTCTGACCATATAGGTCTTATCTCATCTGACTTTCTGTTATCCGGTCTTATTTTCTCATTTACAATCATATCTCTTACTAATTCTTTTATTATACTATGTAAAACAGAGTCTACATCTTTAATATTTTCTGGATATATTTGCTCAAAATGAGATACAGTATCTACTTTAACTTTTGCCATATTTTCAGCTCTTTCAAGCTTTTCAACTGTCTTTATAGCTTGTTTCATATTTTCACAAGCATATTCTCTAACCGCTGCTTCAATATCCTCATCAGCCTTATATAAAACAACATCTTGTTTTTGTTTTCCAATTTCTTCGACTATTTTTCCAATAAATTCGACTATTGCTTTTATCTGCTCGTGAGCAAACATAATAGCATCTAACATTACATCTTCACTTACTTCATTTGCACTTGCTTCAACCATCATAATGGCATCTTTAGTTCCAGACACTACTAAATTCAACTGGCTTTCTTTCTTTTGTTCTACTGTAGGATTAACCACAAAATCTCCATTCATCAAACCTATACATATAGATCCAGTTGGTCCATTAAATGGAATATCAGATATTGAAAGAGCTATAGACGAACCTATCATTGCAACTATATCAGTAGGACAATCAGGATCTGTAGACATTACAGTTGCTACAACTTGTACATCATTTCTATACCCTTTTGGGAATAAAGGTCTAATAGGTCTATCTATTAGTCTAGATGTTAAAACAGCCTTTTCTGATGGTCTTCCTTCTCTTTTGATGAACCCTCCAGGTATTTTACCAACTGAGTAAAGTTTTTCCTCGTAATCAACACTAAGTGGGAAGAAATCTATTCCCCCTCTTGGCTGAGAAGATGCACATGCATTTACAAGCACAACACTATCCCCATACTTCAACATACAACTTCCACTTGACATTTCACATACTTTACCTATCTCCACAGAAAGTTTTCTTCCTGCTAAATCCATTTCGAAATTTTTATACATAATTTGCCTCCTCTCATAGGTAAAAGATACTACAAATTTAAATTTTAGTAAACAATTTTATTTAAAATACGCTATATATTTATTATTCCCTATTAGGAATAAATTATAATTTATTATGTACTTAAAAAGAGCAGGTAAACCCTGCCCTTTATTATTTTCTTAATCCTAATTTTTCGATTAAAGTCTTATATCTGTCTAAATCTTTTCCTTTTAAGTACTTAAGTAAACGTCTTCTGCTTCCAACCATCTTTAAAAGACCTCTTCTTGAGTGGTGATCTTTCTTGTGCATTTTTAAGTGATCATTTAACTCATTTATTCTAGTAGTTAATAAAGCGATTTGAACTTCTGGAGAACCAGTATCTCCCTCATGAGTTTTGTAAGTTTCGATTATTTCTTGCTTTTTAATTCCTTGTAACATATTAAAACACCTCCATATTTTTTAACACCTATTGCTGAGCATTCGTCGGTGAATCAAATGCCGAGCAATGGTTTCAACTTTAATTATTGTAACACAACTTATTTTATAAGTAAACTTATTTTTTATAATTAATGGCAAATTTCAAAAAAGTCTACATTCCTAATACTTTTAAATACAATCTTTTCTATATTGTTTTATATCTTCTATGTCTATTTGCATCTGTCTCTTTAAATTTTGTATTGTCTCAAATTTTATTTCATCTCTAATTCTTCTTATAAAATTAACAGTTATTTCCTCATCATATAAATTTCCATCATATTGAATTATATACGTTTCAACTGTAAATTCATTTTGCTTAACAGTCGGACTATATCCTATATTAGTTGCAGCTTGATATATTTGTCCATCTATGTTTACTCTTGTGTGGTATACTCCAATTTTAGGAATCAATATATTTTCATCATATTTTAAATTAATAGTCGGAAATCCTAAATTTCTACCTATTTTTTTACCATGTACAACTATTCCTTTGAGTTCATATTCTCTTCCTAAAAATCCATTAACTTTATCTATATCTCCAGCTTCTAGCAAATGCCTTACATAAGTACTGCTTATTCTTATGTTTTTCAAACAAATAGGTTTCATAATTTTTACATCAAAACCCTTAATCTTCCCTATATTTTCTAACAACTGAGCATTCCCACCTCTATTTTGCCCAAATCTGAAATCATGCCCTATAACTACTTGTTTTGCATTCAATTTATCTAAAAGAATTCCTTGTACATATTCTTTTGGATTTAATTTTATTATAAATTCATTAAATGGTATAGAAACCATTATATCAATTCCCATTTCGTTTAGTATTTCATATTTTTCTTCTTTAGTAATTATATTTTTCAGTTTATCAGTTCGGAAAAAATTAACAGGATGATTAGTAAATGTAAAAAGCACACTTTTCATTTTTTTCTTTTTAGCTATCTCTATAGTATCTCTTATTATTTTTTGATGTCCTTTATGTATTCCATCAAAATTCCCAATAGTTACAACAGTATCGTGTTCTATGATTATATTTTGTAAATCTGTAATTATTTCCATCATATTCAGCTCCAATAATTAAATAAATAATTTATGGCTTTTTAACAATATATTATCGTCTTGTTTTTTTATTTTACCAATTGCACAAAACTTATCATCTATATACACTTTTACCAATTCTTCATCTTGATATGTTTGATTAATTACTAGACCTTTTTGATATATAATATTCCCATTAGAAAATGCTTTATATGCACTTTGCTTTACCTCTATTTTTTTATAATTTATAAGTGGATAGTCTATTCCTAATAGAATATCTTGTAATTTACATTTTTCAGCTGCTTCCTCTAATTCTTCGAGTGTGTATGCATGTTCAATATTAAAATTTCCAGTTTTTGTTCTAAGCAAAAAAGACATATAAGCACCAACTCCAAGTTCATCACCTATATCCTTACACAGACTTCTAACATACGTTCCCTTTGATACTGTAACTTCAAATAATACTTTTTGATTATCTATGTTTTTTATTTTTATATCCTCTATAAATACTTTTCTTGATTTAATTTCAACATCAGTTTCTCCACTTCTCGCTAATTCATATAATCTTTTACCATTAACTCTTATAGCAGAGTATATAGGAGGTATTTGTATTATCTCACCTTTAAATTTTTCAAATGCTTTATATATATCTTCTTTTTTTATATGTGTTGCATCCTTTTTTTCTATAATTCCACCAAAAGAATCATAAGTATCTGTTTGTATTCCAAGCGTTAGTTCTGCTATATACGTTTTTTCTTTATTCAATATAAGTTCAGCTATTTTAGTAGCCTTTCCAAGACATATGGGTAATACTCCAGATGCATTTGGATCTAATGTTCCCGTGTGCCCCACTTTTTTCATATTTGCAATTCTTCTAACTCTTGACACAACATCATGAGATGTCATACCTGTTGGTTTTAGTATATTTAGTATTCCATTCATATTATCACTCTCTTAAATATGATTTATTACTTCTTCTATAAGCATTTTTTTAGCATTCTCTAAAGAATCATTTATTGTACATCCAGAAGCCCTTACATGGCCTCCTCCTCCAAATGCTTTTGCTATTTCACTAACATCAACATATGATTTAGATCTTAAGCTTATTTTAATCTGATTAGATTTTTTTTGTTTGAATAAAACTCCAACTTCTACTCCATTTATATCTCTTGCATAGTTTACGAATCCATCTACATCATTAAATGTTATATTATTATTTTTAAACATTTTATTCGTAAGTTCAATAGTCGCTATTTTACCTTCTATAACCTTTAATGTGTTTAAAGATTCCCCTAATATTTTAACATAATTCACAGGATTGTTTTGATATATACTTTGTATTATGTTTTGTTTATCTATTCCTTTTTTTAATAATTCACATGCCATTTCAAAACTACTAGGATTAGTATTTGAATACATAAAGTTCCCCGTATCAGTTATCAATCCAGTATAAAGACAGTTAGCTATTTTTTTATCTATAATATTTTTGTCTATTTTCACAAGCATATCATATACAATTTCACACGTAGATGATGCTTTAGGATCTACATAATTTAAATCTGCATACAAGTCATTACTACTATGATGATCTATATTAATAGTTAAACTGGCTTTGTTTTTTATAACATCACTACAGCAAAGTCTACGTTCATCACCACAATCAAGTGATATAAGTATATATTCATCATTTTCAACTTCTTCAGATTTATATATTTTTAGATTTTTATACAAAAAATCTAAATTAGCAGGAAGCGTATCATCTAATACAAATACAGCTTCTTTGTTCATACTTTTAAGTGCATAGTATAATCCTATTGACGATCCCAAATTGTCTCCATCTGGACTATAATGGGAAGTAATGATAAAATCATTACTTCCCATTATAGTATTTATTATTTTATTCATTTACATCATCTTCTTTTTTTGAATTGACGTTTTTGATTAAGTTAGACATGTACACTCCTTTTTCAATTGAATCATCCAATTTAAATATTATTTCAGGAGTATATCTCAATTTAACATGTTTTCCTATTTCTTTTCTAACAAATCCACTAGCGCTTTTTAATCCTTTTAGGGTTCCATCTTTATCTCCTGTAAGTACGCTAATATATATATAAGCATACTTTAAATCAGAAGTTACATTAACATCTGTAACGCTTACTAGAGAAGATATTCTAGGATCTTTTAGACCTTCTAAAAGTAATCTACTTATAACTTTTTTTATTTCTTCTCCTATTCTTCTTGTTCTAGAATATGATGCCATAGTATCTACAACCCCTCTATCTGTTTTCTTTTTCTTTCATTATAAAGGCTTCTATTACATCGCCTTCTTTTAAATCATTAAAGTTACTTAATGCAAATCCACATTCATAACCTTTGGCTACTTCTTTAGCATCATCTTTAAATCTCTTTAAAGAGTTAAGTTCACCTTCATGTATAACTATACCCTCTCTGACTAATCTTACTTGAGCATTTCTTGCTAGTTTTCCTTGAGTTACATATGCACCAGCTATAGTTCCAACTCCAGATACTTTAAAGGTAGCTCTAATCTCTGCTTTCCCTAATTGTTCTTCTACAAACTCAGGATCAAGCATACCCTTCATTGCATCTTGTATATCTTCTATAGCCTTATATATTATTCTATATGTTCTCAAATCAACTTTTTCATTTTCAGCTACATCTGATGCCGCTCCAACTGGTCTTACATTAAATCCTATTATTATAGCATTAGAAGCACTAGCTAGCATCACATCAGACTCTGTTATAGCTCCAACAGCTCCATGAATAGCTTTTACAGTTACCTCTTCATTGCTTAACTTTTCTAAAGATTGTTTTACTGCTTGAACTGAACCTTGAACATCTGCCTTTATTATTATATTAAGCTCTTTTACATCGCCTTTTTCCATTTGTTTAAATAAATCATCTAATGATACCTTTTGGCTAGCCTTCATTTGTCTTGCTCTAATTTTATCTTTTCTTTTCTCTGATATAATTCTAGCCATCTTATCATTTTCAACTACCACAAATTGATCTCCTGCTTGTGGCACTTCAGAAAGTCCAAGTATTTCAACTGGTATAGATGGAGCTGCTTGTTTTACTCTTCTACCTAAATCATTTACCATGGCTCTTACTTTACCATGCGCACAACCAACTACAACTGCATCTCCAACTTTTAATGTTCCATTTTGAACAAGCACAGTAGCTACTGGACCTCTTCCTTTATCAAGTTGCGCTTCTACAACAGTTCCTACTGCTTTTCTGTTTGGATTAGCTTTTAACTCTTCCATTTCAGATACTAATAAAACCATTTCTAGTAATGTATCTATATTTTCATTTTTAAGAGCTGAAACTGGAACAGATATTATATCTCCTCCCCAATCTTCAACTAAAAGTCCATGTTCTGTTAATTCCTGCTTTACTCTATCTTGATTTGCTCCGACTTTGTCTATTTTGTTTATAGCTATTATTATAGGTACCTGCGCTGCTTTTGCATGGTTGATAGCTTCTACTGTTTGAGGCATTATGCCATCATCTGCTGCAACTACAAGTATAGCTATATCTGTAACTTGAGCTCCTCTTGCTCTCATAGATGTAAACGCTTCGTGTCCAGGAGTATCTAAAAATACTATTTTTTTCTTATCAACTTCTACTTCATACGCACCTATATGTTGAGTTATTCCTCCAGCCTCTTTATCTGTTACCTTACTATTTCTAATAGCATCAAGTAATGAAGTTTTACCGTGGTCAACATGTCCCATAACAGTTACAATAGGTGGTCTTGGTATTAAATCTTCCGGTCTATCTTCTTCTATTAGTATTTCATCATCTTTTTCGTCCTCTTCATATTGTATAGCCTTAAATCCATAGTCCATAGCTACACATGCTGCTGTATCAAAATCTATTTCTTGATTCATGCTTGCCATTATTCCTAATTTTATAAGTTTAGTTATAACTTCTGTAGCACTTTTTTCTATTAATTGTGATAAATTTTGAACTGTTATTTTATCGCTTATTTTAATTTCAGTCATATTATTTTCACTAGTTCCGGATTCTTCACTTGAAATTTCCGTTATTTGATTTACTTCTTCATCAGTTAAAGTACTCATATGATTTGCCACACTTATCTCTAATGAATCTAATTTTTCCATAATTTCTTTAGTTGACATTCCTAATTCTTGTGCTAATTGATAAACTCTTGTCTTTGACAAAAGCTTCACCCCCTACTAATTTCTTTTATTTTAGTTGCAAATTGATCGTTTTTTATTCCTATTACTGCTCTACTACTTTTTCCTATGCTTTTTCCTAATTCTTCTTTCGTAAACTCTATTATATAAGGTACATTTCTATATTCAGATTTATCTTTAAAAAGCTTTTTTGTATTTTCCGATGCATCATTTGCTATTATAATTAATTTTATTTTTCCTTTTTTAAGATCAGATAATGTAGTATCATCTCCAGAAACCAAGTTACCACTTCTTAAAATAATACCTAGTAACGAAAGAATTTTATTTTTCATATTTGTCTATTTCCTCCGACAAGTCATTGTATACTTTTTCTGAAATTTCTAATTTAAACGCTCTATTTAATGCCCTAGTCTTTATAGCTTTTTCTAAGCATTCTTTACTAGCACAAATATAAGCACCTCTACCATTAGCTTTGCCTGTATTGTCTACAAATATTTCTCCATCTTTATTTTTTACTATTCTTATCAAAGTTTTTTTAGAATTTCTATCCTGGCAGGTTATGCATTTGCGTTGAGGTATTTTCTTTTGACTCAAGAATATCGCCTCCTTTTTTATTAATTATTAGCTTGACTTTCACTTTTTATATCTATTTTCCAATTAGTAAGTTTTGCTGCAAGTCTAGCATTTTGTCCTTCTTTTCCTATAGCTAATGACAGTTGGTAATCAGGAACTATCACTTTCGCGCTTTTTTCTTGCTCCTTCAATTCAACTGAAATCACTTTTGATGGGCTCAGTGCACTAGATATAAATTCTGCAGGATTTTCACTGTATTTTATTATATCTATTTTTTCCTCTTTTAGCTCATCTACTATATTTTTCACTCTAGATCCCTTAGCACCAACACAAGCCCCTATTGAATCTACATTTTCATCTATAGAGTGTACTGCCATTTTAGTTCTAGAACCAGCTTCTCTTGATATAGATTTTATTTGAACTACTCCATCATATATTTCCGGTACTTCTAATTCAAATAATCTTTTAATAAGTCCCGGATGACTTCTAGATAAAAGTATTTGAGGCCCTTTTGTAGTCTTTTTAACTTCTAATATATATGATTTTATTCTCTGACCTACTTCATATGTTTCCCCTGGTATTTGTTCTGTTTGATTTAACACACCCTCTATCTTTCCAAGTGAAATATATACTATACCTTTACTTATCCTTGCTACTATTCCTGTAACTATTTCCGTTTCTCTATTTATAAATTCTGAATAGATAACATCTCGCTCTGCTTCTCTTATTCTTTGAACCACAACTTGTTTCGCCGTTTGAGCTGCAATTCTTCCAAAATTCTTAGGTGTAACTTCAAATTCAACCATATCTTCTAGTTCATAGTTTTTATTAAATTCTCTAGCTTCATCTATTGATATTTCTAAAAAATCATCATATACATCATCAGATTCCACTACTCTTCTTTGAGAATAAACCTTAACTTCCCCATTATCTCTATCTATTTCTGTTCTAACATTTTGACACGAACCAAAATTTCTTTTGTATGCTGAAACCAACGCCGCTTCAATAGTGTCTATTAATATGTCCTTAGAAACACCTTTTTCTTTTTCTAATTGTTCTAAAGCATCTATGAATTCTAAATTCATCATTTCTCCTCCTTATTAAATTTTTACAGATAATCTGATTATAGATACTTCTTTTTTATTAAATTCTAATATATCATCTTTATCTGTTTTAATTTTTATTATATCTTCAAATAATCCAACAAGCTCTCCTTCAAACTGCTTTTGTCCATCTAACGCTTTATAAAGTTTTAGCTCAACATCTCTTCCTTTATATCTGTCAAAGTCACTATCTTTTTTTAGTGGTCTATCAATTCCCGGTGATGAGACTTCTAAAAAATAATTTTCTTTTATGGGATCTACTGTATCTAATAATTCACTCAATTCTTGGCTTACTATTTTGCAATCATTTAATCCAATTCCGCCTTCTTTATCTATATAGACTCTTAAATAATATTGTCCAGCTTCTTTAACATACTCTACGTCTATTAATTCAAAGTTGTTTTTTTCAACTATTGGTAAAACTATTTCTTCTATTGTTTTTTCTATACTTTTTTTCATATATGTATACCTCCTTATTTAGTTTTTAAGTTATTTATTTTTTAATAAATCTTGTTTCCTATTATTATAAAAGAAAGAGTGGGCATTATTCCCCACTCTACATTTTACTAGTATATATATTTTTCTATACTAGTATACCATATAATGTTTTTTTGTGCAACTTATCACAACAGAGATAACTGGTTTGTTTCAGCCAGATCTTCAATACATCCATGGCTTTTTAATGTCTCAACTACAGTTTTTGAAATCTTAGTCCTTTTTCTCAAATCTTCTATTGAAAGAAATTCTTCCTTTTCTCTTTCTTTAGCTATATTAATAGCAGCATTAGCTCCAACGCCCTGAAGAGCTATTAACGGTGGTAATAATTTATTATCTACTATTTTAAATTTTTTTGCATCTGATTTGTATAGATCTACCCTCGAGATTTCTATCTTTCTTGCAAACATTTCTGTAACAACCTCAAGCACAGTTAACATACCTTTTTCTTTAGCAGTAACGTCATTCCCAATACTCTCTATTTCTTTCATCTTGCGAATCACTTCATCTTTACCTTTTATAACTAAATTAGCATCAAAATCTTCTGCTTTAGTAGTAAAATAAGTGGCATAAAAAGAATGTGGGTAATAAACCTTACAATAAGCTATTCTAACCGACATCATAACATAGGCTACTGCATGTGCCTTTGGAAACATATACTTAATCTTGTTACAAGAATCTATATACCACTGTGGTACATCATTATTCTTCATTTCTTCTTCATCTTCTGGAGTTAAGCCTTTCCCTTTTCTAACCTTCTCCATTATCTTAAATGCAAGTTTAGGCTTCAATCCTTTAAATATAAGATAGTTCATTATATCATCTCTTGTTGATATAACATCTTTTAATGTAACAACACCATCCCTAACCAAGTCTTGAGCATTATTAAGCCAAACGTCTGTACCATGTGATAATCCCGATATTCTCACAAGTTCTCCAAAAGTTGTAGGCTGAGTATCTGTAAGCATTTGTCTAACAAATTTAGTTCCAAACTCAGGTATTCCAAGGCTTCCTATACTACAATTAATATCTTCACTAGTAACCCCTAAAGCTTCTGTAGATGTAAATATAGACATTGTCTTCTTGTCATCAAGAGGTATTTTTGTGGCATTAATTCCAGTTATATCTTCAATCATTCTTATTATAGTCGGAACATCGTGCCCCAATATATCAAGCTTTAGTATTCTACCACTTATAGAGTGATAGTCAAAATGAGTCGTTATAACTCCAGACGTAGAATCATTAGCCGGATATTGAATAGGTGAGAAATCATATATTTCTTTATAATGAGGAACAACCATTACTCCTCCGGGATGCTGTCCTGATGTCCTTTTGATTCCAGTGCACCCTTTGGATAGCCTGTTAACTTCTGCTGATGTAGTTTTCATTTCATTTTCGTCAATATACTTTTTAGCAAATCCATATGCTGTTTTATCCGCTATAGTTCCTATTGTTCCAGCTCTATATACATATCCTTCCCCAAATAGTACTTCTGTATACTTATGTGCATTTGACTGGTATTCACCTGCAAAATTAAGGTCAATATCCGGTTCTTTATCTCCTTCGAAACCTAGAAAAACCTCAAAAGGTATATCATGTCCATCTTTTATATACGGTATTTTACAAGCCGAGCACTCTTTATCCGGCAGATCAGCTCCCGATGTATAACTTCCAGTTTCAAAGAACTCAGATTGCAAGCATTTTTCACATCTATAGTGAGCTGGTAAAGGGTTTACCTCTGTTATATCACTCATAGTAGCAACAAATGACGAACCAACTGATCCTCTTGATCCAACTAAATACCCGTCTTGTAAAGATTTTGTAACTAATTTTTGAGATATTATATATAAAACCGCATATCCATTACTTATTATAGAATTCAATTCTCTCTCCAGTCGCTTTTCAACGACATCCGGAAGTTTTTCTCCATACATACCATGAGCCTTTTTATAACACATTTCTCTAAGATCTTCTTCAGATCCTTCTATTACTGGAGTACATGTTTCATCTGGTATAGGTTTTATTTCATCTATTAGGTCTGCTATTTTATTTGTATTAGTTATAACTACTTCCTTAGCTGTCTCATGCCCTAGGTAACTAAATTCATCCAACATATTATCTGTAGTTCTAAAATAAAGAGGAACCTCCTCATTAGCACTTTTAAACCCTTGTGAATGCTTTAATATTTTTCTATACACCTCATCATGAGGATCTATAAAGTGAACATCTCCCGTTGCCACAACTAATTTATCATACTTTTTCCCTAATTGTATAATTTTTCTATTAATATCTTTAAGCTCTTCATAATCTTTAACAATTTCTTTTTCTATCATAAATTTATTATTATCAAGTGGCATTATTTCTAGATAATCATATAGTTCTAATATTTCCTCTATTTCATAATCTTCTTTATTTTTAAGTATACTTTGGTACACTTCACCATTTTCACATGCCGACCCTATCAAAAGGCCTTCTTTATATTCCTTTAAAACACTTTTAGGTATTCTAGGGGTCTTGTAAAAATACTCCATGTGTGCTTTCGATATTAATTTATATAAATTTTTAAGACCTATATAGTTTTTAACCAATATAGTTATATGATTACTTCTTACCTTTTTAAAATCAGCAACTTTAAATAATTCATTGACTTGATGCAAATGAGTTGCCTCTTTTTCTTTTAGCATTTCTAAAAATTTTATAAATATCTCTGCTGTAGCTTCAGCATCATCAACTGCCCTATGATGATTTTCAAGAGAAACCTTAAGAGCTTTTGCTACTGTATTTAATTTATACCTTTTTAGTTGCGGAAGTAACTCTCTAGCAAGATTTATAGTATCAATATATATATTATTAAAACCCAGAGACATTCTCTTACAGTTTTCTCTTATAAAGCCTATATCAAACTCGGCATTATGAGCAACCAATACACTATCTTTTATGAACTCTAAAAAATCGGGCAATACCTGTTCAATAGTTCTTTCATCTTTAACCATATCATTAGTTATGCCTGTAAGCTCCTCAACTTTATAAGGTATAGGTTTTTCAGGATTTACTAAAACGCTAAATCTCTCTATAATTTCAAAATTTTCTATTTTTACAGCTCCAATCTCTGTTATCTTATCATTTTTATTAGAAAAACCTGTTGTTTCTAAATCAAATACTACAAAAGTTTGACTTAGAGGTAATTTATTAGGATTTTTTATAACAGGATTAGTATCATCTACTAAATAACCTTCAACTCCATAAAGAATTTTAACTCCATGCTTTTTAGATGCATCCATCGCTTCTGGAAAAGCTTGAACTATACCATGATCCGTAACAGCCATAGCTTTATGTCCCCACTTCGCCGCTCTTTCAATCACCTTTGATACTGATGTTATTGCATCCATCGCAGACATTTGAGTATGCAAATGTAGTTCTACCCTTTTCTTATCACTTTTGTCGTGTTTTTCTTTTTTCTTTGATTTTTGTATGTCTGAAATATTTACAATCAATTCCTGAGAATAATTGTCAAACAAAGCATTCCCTCTAATTTTTAAATAAGAGCCTTTGTTTATATTATCCACTACAGAATCCTTATTATTTTCTCTTAAAAATAATTTACATTTTATAGAACTTGTATAATCAGTTATAGAAATCGTTAATAGAGTTCTTCCTCCCTTTAACTCTCTATTCTCAACATCAAATACTTCTCCTTTTACACATACTCTTCCTGTTTCAGGCGTTATATTTTTAATAATTTCAATAGAATCTGTAATACTTTTACCATATATACTATCTGTTTCCTCTTTTTCAACCTTATTATCATTACTCTTATTTTCATTTGTTTCAGATTTGGCACTTGCTACAATCCTATTAGAAAGTAGATTATCCGTTTCCTCGTCTTTTTTACTTATATATTCTTTCAAATTCATATTACATTTGCTTTCAAGATCAAAACTAACTCTCAAATCAAAACCTAATTCTTCATTTATCATACTTTTTATAGAATATGCAGTCTTCTTTGACTCCAATATTTTATATATTATTTCATTTTCTATGTTTATAACCAAACATCCATCTATATATCTCCATCTGATTTTTTCACCAGATGTTATAGATGAAACCATAGACTTCATTATAAACTCTATATTATTCCAATATTTATTTATAACAGAACTTACATCGTCTTCGATGTTTCTGTATCTAATTTTAAATTTTACATCATTAAAAAAAGTTAATTCATTTTTTATCTTGAATTCTATACCTCTAATTTCAGATATATTAAGTATTTCTTTTGATTCTAAATAAAAATATACAATCTTATCTTCTTTAAAATAAACTATATTTTTCAATAAAACATCATCATATTTCTTATCTAAATTTTTATATATTCCTATTTTCTCCAAATATTTCTTTATACTATCCATACTTCCTCCTAGACAGTTTCAATCTTTTATATATATAAAGTTTCAATATATAGATTAACACAAAAATTCTAGACTAAACAGTCTAGAATTTTTCTATTTCGCTTATTAATTCATTTATCAAATCATCACTCTTTATTTTTTTTACAATTTCTCCCTTTTTAAACAAGATAGCATTCTCATTTCCACCAGCTATACCAATATCAGCTTCCCTAGCCTCTCCAGGTCCATTGACAGCACAACCCATTATAGCTACAGTCATTTTTTTATCCATATCTTTTATTTGTTCTTCAACCTTTGAAGCTATATTTATTAAGTCTATATTACATCTTCCGCAAGTTGGACAAGATATAACCTTAATACCTTCATCTAATAGTCCTACAGATTTTAAAATTTCTTTACCTACGAATATTTCCTCTTTAGGATCTCCCGTCAAAGATACTCTTATTGTATCACCTAGACCTTTAAGCAATAGACATCCTATTCCTATAGATGATTTAATAGTTCCTTTTTTTATACTTCCAGATTCTGTTATTCCAATATGCAATGGATAGTCTACCTTTTCAGACATAAGTTCATATGCTTTTATAGTAGTATGTATGTCACTAGATTTTAAAGATACAACTACATTATAAAAATCCATGTTTTCTAAAATCCTTATATGTCTCATTGCACTTTCTACCAAAGCATCAGGTGTAGCCTTTTTATATTTTTCAAGTAAATCTTTTTCTAAAGATCCTCCATTTACACCTATTCTTATTTTTATATTTTTTTCTTTAGCTTTTTCAACTACCATTCTTATTCTTTCTATACTTCCTATATTTCCAGGGTTTATCCTAAGTCCATCTACCCCTTGATTTATAGCTTCAAGAGCTAATCTGTAATCAAAATGTATATCTGCTATAATAGGTATATTTATACCTTCTTTTATTTCACCTAATTTTAAGACCGCATCCATATCTGGAACTGCGACTCTAACTATATCACAACCTATTTTTTCAAGACCCTTTATTTGATCTATTGTAGATTCTACATCTCTTGTATCTGTATTAGTCATAGACTGAATAGATATAGGATTATTTCCTCCTATTTTTACTTTACCACAATCAATTACTTTTGTTAATTTTCTCAAAAGATCACCTTCTATTTAATTATTCTAGATACATCATTATAAATTGTAAATACCATCAAAAGCATCAATGCAACAAATCCTATGAAATGTATAGACCCTTCTCTTTCAGGATCCATTTTTTTCCCTCTGATAAACTCTATAAGTAAGAATATAATTCGTCCTCCATCTAAAGCTGGTATCGGAAGTAAATTAAATAATCCTAAATTTATACTTATAACAGCTGCCAAGAATATAACATTTATCATACCAGCATCCGCCGCTTGACCTACTACACTTATTATACCTACAGGACCTGCTACTTCATCTCTTGATACATTTCCAGTTATAGCTTTCCCCAGAAAATCTACCATCTGTCCCAATATGAAAAAAGTTTGGTCTACTGCATATTTAAAAGATGATATTATATTTTTTTCATATCTAGGCTCTATTCCTATCATTTTTTTACCATTATCATTCTTAGGTGTAACATCATATTCGAATATATTACCATCTCTTTGTATTTGAATTTTTATATTGTCAGTATTAGAACCAGATATTGTTTTTCTTATATCATCCCAATTTTTTATACTTGAATCATTTATTTTTAATATCTTATCTCCCTGTTTGATTCCAACTTGTTGAGCTGGCAAGTTATCAATAATAGTTTCTATAGTAGTTCCTGGAACTCCCTTATACATAAACATCACTGTGAACAACAATATAGCCAGTATAAAGTTCATCAACGGTCCAGCAAATACTATACTTATCTTTTGCAATATAGTTTTATTATTAAAACTTCTAGGATCACTAGATGCCTCATCTTCACCTTCCATTCTAACATATCCCCCTATAGGTAACACTCTAAGTGAATACTCTGTTTCCTCACCTTTATATGAGTAAATTTTAGGTCCCATTCCTATAGCAAACTCATGTATTTTAACCCCTGCTTTTTTAGCAACTATAAAATGACCAAACTCATGAAACAAAACAAGTATTCCAAATACTATAAGAGATATAATGATATTCATATTTTCACCTTCCTATTTTATACTTTCTTTTATAAATTCTCTACTCCAATTATCTATATATAATATTTCCTCTAATGTAGGTTCTTCTATGCTAGAATGTTTTTCTAATGCTTTTTCTATATACATTGGTATATCATAAAATTTAATTTTATCATTCAAAAATTCACTTACCAAAACTTCATTAGCTGCATTTAAAACAGTACAATATGTTCCCCCTTTTTTTAATGAATCATAAGCAAGTTTTAAACATGGGAAAGTATTAATATCTGGTTTTTCAAATGTTAGTGAATTTATTTTTGCAAGATCTAATCTTTCATAATCATTATATATTCTATTTGGATATGAAAGTGCATACTGTATAGGAAGCTTCATATCAGGATTTCCAAGTTGAGCTATAACTGATCCATCTATGAATTGCACCATAGAATGTACTATACTTTGAGGATGAACCAATACATCTATGTCACTCGAATCAACTTCAAATAACCACTTTGCTTCTATAACTTCAAGTCCTTTATTCATCAAAGTCGCTGAATCTATGCTTATTTTTCTCCCCATACTCCAATTAGGATGTTTTAAAGCTTCATTTTTAGTTATATTTATAAGTTGTTCCTTTGTCTTATTTCTAAAAGGTCCACCTGATGCTGTTAATATAATTTTTTCGATTTCTTTATTACTTTCTCCATTTAAACATTGGAATATAGCAGAGTGCTCACTATCAACCGGCAGAATATCAACTCCCATTTTTTTAGCTTCATTCATGACTAAGCTACCTGCAGTTACAAGTGTTTCTTTGTTTGCTAATGCTATTGTTTTTCTATATTTAATAGCTTCTAAAGTAGGCACAAGCCCTATCATTCCCACAAGAGCTGTTAAAACTATATCTACACTTTCCAAAGATGCTATAGTTTTTAATCCAGTCATTCCACAATATATGTCTACATCTACTTCCTTTGGTAGAATTTCTTTTAACTGCTTAGCTTTATCTTCGTTGTAAACAGCCACTACTTTAGGTCTAAACTCTAATATTTGATTTTTAAGCATATCTATGCTAGTATTTACAGCCAAAGCTTCTATTTTAAATTTACCTTTGTTATTTCTCACAACCTCTAAAGCCTGCATTCCTATAGAACCTGTTGATCCTAAAATAGATATTTTTTTCATATTATCCATCCCTTCTTAAACAGCGTAATATAATAGCTTCAGAAATTTCTGAAGCCCTAAGGTTAAATTTATTCTCTTCAATTATATTTTAATCTATAAAAAAATATATATAATAATAAACAAAAGGAGCTGTTAAAATTATACTATCAAATCTATCTAATATACCTCCATGCCCAGGTATTAGTTTTCCATAATCTTTAATTTCCAGAAATCTTTTTATTGAAGATGCAAATAAATCTCCAATTTGAGCTATTATACTTCCTATCAGTCCAATTATGCCCATATGTATCAAATTAAATCCAAATATATATCCAAATACAATACAAGATAAAGAACTTCCTATAACTCCTCCTATACTTCCCTCTATAGTCTTTTTAGGACTAACCGCAGGTATTAATTTATGTTTCCCAAAAAAATAACCACTAAAATAAGCAAATGTATCCGTCATCCATGCTATTACAAAAATTAAATATATGTAATTATAATTTGAAAATTTCGAAATCAATATTATGTGATTCAAAAAATATGGTATGTATATTATTCCAAGAAAAGTTATACCCATATCAATAATATTATACTTTCTCATAACAACTAATATGCATACTATAAAAAAAACAATAAAACAACCGCCTGTTATATACCTACTATCAATTTGTGCAATTGTACCAAAATAAATAATTAGAGTAGATAAATACCCTAACCAACTAACACTATTAAAATTTTTTTTTCTAAATCCATCATAAAATTCTTTTATAGCCATTAATGAAATTACCGTAACACCTAAATATAAAGGAAGTCCTCCATTTATTAATATAAACGCTAAAACTGGCAACAATATTATCGAAGATACTATTCTAACAAACATATAAATCCTCCTATTTAAGTCCTCCAAATCTTCTTTCCCTATTTTGATAATCCAAAATAAGTTTATGTAAATTTTCTTTTCTAAAGTCTGGCCAGTATATATCAGAAAACCAAAATTCAGAATATGCTATTTCCCACAATAAAAAATTACTAATTCTATATTCACCACTAGGTCTAACTAATATATCCGGATCTGGTAATGATTTGGTACTTAAATAATTCCTAATAAAATCTTCGTCAACATCATCTATCCCAATTTTTTCGTTTTTATAGTCTTCAAGTATACTAACAATAGCATTTTTTATATCATGTCTACTTCCATAATTCAAAGCCAATGTAAGTGTTAGTCCTGTATTATATTTAGTAAGTTCCTTTGATTTTTCAATTTCTTTAGCCGCAATACCAGGCAAATAAGATATATCTCCTATCGTATTAAAAATAACATTATTCTCATGTAATTCTTTTATTTCCTTTTTTAAATATTGCACTAATAAATTCATCAGTGCACTTACTTCATCTTTAGGTCTTTTCCAATTTTCTGTAGAAAAAGCATATAGCGTCAAATATTTAACTCCCAGACTACTGCATTCTTTAACAATTTCTCTTATAGTTTCTACTCCAGCCTTATGCCCAAATGTTCTAGGTAAAAATCTTTTCTTTGCCCATCGTCCATTTCCATCCATTATAATAGCTATATGTTTTGGTATATTACTTTTATCTAAACAGTTCAATATATTTTTCTCCATATTTTCCTCCAATCAAATATTTTTCTAACTCCTTATTATAAGGAATCAGAAAAATATGTGACAACAAGTTCTATATAATCATTTATTTTTTTTACATTTACAACCTTAGGGCAGACTAACAAAGATTTATCTCTATACCCCACTGTCTCTTTTATTATATACTTTATATTATTATTTTCAAGTACCTGTTTTGCCTTAGAAAGTTCAATTCCAAACAAATCAAAATAATTCAAATTAAACCTCCATTATTTCATTTTCTTTCTTAACTAAAAGTTCGTCAACTAATTTTATGTTCTTATCAGTTGTTTTTTGAACTTCATCTTGTGCTTTTTTTAAATCATCTTCTGTTATTTCTGAATCTTTTTGCATTTTCTTTAGCTTATCGTTAGCATCTCTTCTTTCGTTTCTAAGCGCTACTTTAGCATTTTCTGCAGTCTTACTCGCAATTTTAACTAGATCTTTTCTTCTTTCTTCTGTAAGCTGAGGAATTGCTATTCTTATCATTTTACCATCATTAGTTGGATTAAATCCTAAATTAGCAAATTGAATAGCTTTTTCAATACTTCCAAGAGCCGACATATCCCAAGGTTGTATAACTATACATCTAGGTTCGGGAGCAGATACAGTAGCTACTTGTTTAAGCGGAGTCTGAGATCCATAATAATCTACCATAACTCTATCAAGCATTCCTGGATTGGCTCTTCCAGCTCTTATTACTCCTAATTCTTCTCTTAAAACCGACATTGTTTTCGCCATTTTGTCTTCTAAAATATTTTGAACTTCTAACTTCATTATTATTCCTCCTCTACTATAGTTCCTATTTTTTTACCTTGAACTACATCAATTATATTTTTAGAATTATTTAATCCAAATACTCTTATAGGTATTTTATTATCCATGCATAAAGAAGTTGCAGTTGAGTCCATAACTTTTAATCCTCTTTTAAGAACTTCTATATATGAAAGTTTATCGAACTTTTTAGCTTCTGGATTTATCATCGGATCACTATCATATACGCCATCTACTTTTTTAGCTAAAAGTATAACTTCCGCCTCTATTTCTGCAGCTCTTAAGGCTGCTGCCGTATCTGTTGAAAAATAAGGGTTTCCAGTCCCAGATGCAAATATAACTACTCTATTTTTTTCTAAATGTCTCATAGCTTTTCTTCTTATATACGGTTCTGCAATTTGTCTCATTTCGATAGCATTTTGGACTCTAGTTAACACCCCTATATTTTCAAGTGCATCTTGCATAGCTAAAGAATTCATAACAGTAGCAAGCATTCCTATATGATCGGCAGTAGTTCTATCCATACCTTCACTAGTTCTGCCTCTCCAGAAGTTGCCTCCGCCTACAACTATAGCAACCTCAACTCCCATTTCATGTAATTCTTTTATAGATAGTGCTATTTCATTTACAACTTCATTATTTATTCCAAATTTCACTTCTCCAGCTAAAGCTTCTCCACTTAATTTTAATAGTACCCTTTTATATATAGGTTTATCCATAAACAAAGTCCTCCATTCAATATTCTTCTAAAAAAGAGAACACAAAAGTGTTCTCTTTTTATATTATTTAAGTTGCTTAGCAACCTCTTCTGCAAAGTTTTCTTCTTTCTTTTCTATACCTTCTCCAACTTCAAATCTCATAACTTTACTTACTTTAATTGAAGTATTCAGTTTAGTAGCAACCTCTTTAACAAGTTTTTCAACAGTTAAATCTGGGTTCTTTACGAACGTTTGATTAAGTAGGCATACTTCTTGTAATTGCTTATTCATTCTTCCTACAACCATTTTTTCAACTATTTCAACTGGCTTTCCTTCATTTAAAGCTTGTTGTTTTAATATTTCTGTTTCATGAGCTATGTATTCTGCATCTACATCATCTCTTGATACATATTTAGGATTCATAGCTGCAACTTGCATCGCTATATCTTTTCCTAAAACTATAACTTCTTCAGAATCAGATGGTGTTTCTAAAGCAACTAATACTCCGATTTTTCCTCCACCATGTATATATCCTGCAATTTGTCCGTTCTCAACTTCAAACTTCTCAAATCTTCTCACATTCAGATTCTCTCCAATAGTAGATATCTTAGCGTTAAGTACTTCTTGAACAGTTTCTTCTGAATCCATATATTTTTGAGTCATTAAAGATTCAATATCACTATTATCTGTTTTTAATACAGTAACAGCAACCTCCTTAACAAATTTTTTAAAATCGTCATTCTTAGCAACGAAATCTGTTTCTGAGTTAATCTCCGCTATAACCCCTACTTTATTGTCATCAGACATACACATACCTACTAAACCTTCGGCAGCTATTCTACCTGATTTTTTAGCAGCTTTAGCAAGTCCCTTTTCTCTTAATAAATCTATTGCTTTTTCCATATCTCCATCTACTTCTGTTAAAGCCTTTTTACAATCCATCATTCCTGCACCAGTTTTCACTCTGATTTCTTTTACCATTGCAGCTGTAATTGTCATGAAATCGCCTCCCTATATATTATTAAAGGTAAGGAACCAAGTTCCTTACCAGTTTATTATTCTTGTACTTCTTCTTGCTCTTCTTCTATAGCTTGTCTTCCTTCTACTATTGCATTAGCCATTGCAGCAGTTATTAATTTAACGGCTCTTATAGCATCATCATTTCCTGGAATTGCATAGTCTATCTCTTCTGGGTCACAGTTAGTATCAACTATAGCAACAACTGGAATACCTAATCTGTGAGCTTCTTGTATAGCTATTCTTTCTTTTCTTGGATCAACTATAAATAAAGCTCCTGGTAATTCAGGCATTTCTTTGATTCCATTTAAGTATTTCTCTAATTTTTCTTTTTCATGCTTTAATTTTATAACTTCTTTTTTAGGAAGAACTTCAAATACACCTTCTTCTTCCATTTTTTCTAATTCTACTAATTTTTTAATTCTGTTTTTGATAGTTTTGTGATTTGTTAACATTCCACCTAACCATCTTTCATTTACATAGTACATTCCAACTCTTTCTGCTTCGTCTTTTATAGCATCTTGAGCTTGTTTTTTAGTTCCAACAAATAATATTGGCTTTCCAGTTTCAGCAACTTCTTTAACAAATCTATAAGCTTCTTCAACCTTCTTAACTGTTTTTTGTAAATCGATGATGTATATTCCATTTCTCTCAGTAAATATATACTTTGACATTTTAGGATTCCATCTTCTTGTTTGGTGTCCAAAGTGTACACCTGCTTCTAATAATTGTTTCATTGATATAACTGCCATTTACAGCACCTCCTATGGTTTTTTCCTCCGATTTAGTCATTTTCTTAAAAAACCCTAATAGGCACCTTTTTAAGAATTCTAAATCGTGTGTAATATTTTCGCCTCTGATAGTATAGCATATAGCAATTTCATTTACAATATGTTTTTATAGTTTATTTTGTTAATATTTCTATAATTTCTATATTTGATGACCCTTTTTTTATCTTTTTTTGACCAAAAACTATTTTTTTGTTAGAATTAATAGAATTTAAAATAACATCAAAACTATATTTATCGTCTATTAATCCATCCTTATACAGTATATCTGTTATTTCATTTCTTTTTGATATTATAATTTTTAATAAAGTATTTATTTTCCACCCCTTGCTTATGATTCCTTTTTTAGTTAATAAATTTCCAGATTCATAAACATCCAACAACATTAAATTATAAATAATTTTAAAATCTTCTTTATTATATATCAATCCATTTTCATAAAGAAGGTCTGTAATTTCATTACAAGTATATCCATTTTTTATATCTATATTCACAAATTTGTCTTCAATATTTTTTTCTTCTATCACTGTTTCTTTTACAATCTCTTTCTTTTCTATTTCTTTTTTCATTTTCAAAACACTAGTTTCTTTTCTTTTATCAAAGTTTATATTGATTAAAGAAGATGTTATAAGTCCTATTGAAAATCCTATGAACAATGTAAAAAAAACAATTTTTTGTATATCATTATATTTTTTCATGTCATTATCCTTTTTTCAGTCTTAAAATCAATTCAACTTCACGAATACTTCTATTAGTTTTTTTAGCAATCTCTTCTTTTGAAAACCCTAAAAATTCAAGTTTTTCTACTTCATTAGAATATTGTGGTTTATTTTCACTAAGCTCATTTTTGTAATTATTTTGTTTTTTAATGTTATCCATTAGTTCTCTTGTATTTTTATCAATTTTTTGCATATGATTAATAATTAATTTATACTCTTTTGATTTTTCAGTGTTATGCTGGTGTTGCACAACCTGTTTTGAAACTCTAAATAGCAAAAATATACTGACAATGCACGTAATCAGAGCTATTATTACAATTACGTAATTTATGTCCATTATTCCCTCCTACATTTAAATAAAATCTAATTTTGATTTTATTTTTAATATCGCTTTACTATGAATTTGAGATATTCTAGATTCAGATATATTCAACACCTTACCTATTTCTTTGTATGTTAATTCTTCATAATAATATAAATTGATTATTAACTGCTCTCTTTCATTTAAAGTATCCAATGCTAATTTTAAATTTTTTATTGTATCTTTTTTTAACAGCGATTCTTCAGGATTAATATCAATGGAAATATCTTTTATTTGTATCTTTAGATTTTCACTTAATTCTTCTTCTAATGAAACCAAATTATATATATTAGTTTCTTCTAATATTTTCAACACTTCTTCATCATTTTTTCCAAGCTCATTACTTATTTCTCTTATAGACGGTTCTCTTCCTAATTTATTTTCTAATTTAGAATAAGTATTTTTCATTAGTTTTGATTTTTGTCTTATAGATCTTGGTATCCAATCTAAATTTCTTATTTCATCTATGATGGCTCCTCTTATTCTAACAGATGCATATGTTTGAAATTTTATATTTTTTGTATAGTCATATTTTTCTATGGCATCAATAAGTCCTATAACTCCATAACTCATCAAGTCATTATATTCTATGTTAGCCCCATAATAATTATAGAGCCTCCCAGAAATTATTTTAACTAAATTTATATACTCTAAAATGATTTCTTTTTTCAATTCATTTTTTTCTTCAGAACTATTAGAATTTTTATACCTAGCCCACACACCTTCTCTAACCATCTAAATACACCCCTATTTAATTGTTTAGATTTTTAAAATTCACCTCTCTAAATGCTTCATCTTCGAATTCATCTTCTGTCTGATTATTTAACAAATCTTTCAATTCCGATTCTATAGGAGGTATAGATATATCTATGCCTTTTTTGCAACAATTAATATTTTTTAGTATAAGATTAAAAATTATTAATAATATTATATTTGTTGATATTGTTAAAGTTAAATACCTGTTTATAAATTTCAAAAAACTACTGTGACTAATTATTACATATATTGCACATATAAATAAAATAAAATAATTTATTATCCAAAACACATACGTTTTTTTTAACTTTTTCATATAATGCACACCTTTTAGATTATATTATTTTTTTCCCTTTTCCTATTGTTTTTATTGATAGTTCTCCATTAATACAATTAAACTCTATAGTCCTACCATGATTCCCCAATACATCTTCAGATATAATATTTATTTTATATTCAGACAATATTATTTTTACCGCTTCAACATTTCTTTTACCTATATTTAATGTATCGCTTTTTATTGATATATTAAACATCTGTGCTCCACCTGCTATTTTAGCTATCATTCTATTTTTTGAAGCACCTTGTTTAATCATATCATTTAGCATTTCTTTTAATGCTGTATCCGCAAATTTAGCCTTGTTTGAATTATTTTTTATATCTTTACTGTTTGGAAGCATTATATGTGCCATTCCTCCAATTTTTTTAAACTTATCATATAAAACAATTCCTACACATGACCCTAGTCCCAAAGTTATCAAAGAATCATAGTCTTTTCCTATTTTATAATCTGCCATACCAACTTTTATAAGATTATTCATCATTTAACACTCCTAGACTCTTAAATAAGACTTTAAAAGAATCTATATCTGGCATCAAGAAAAAATTACCTACAATTTCATTTTCACCTTCTTTTAACCTATTTTCTATTAAAATTATTTTATCGCTAACTTGACCATATTCTATGGCAGGTACACTTAGTATAGAACCTGCCATATCTATGCTCACAGATGGTACAGATATATTTATCTTGAGATTAGAGAGAGCTGATATAGAATTTATATATGAGCTCGCTAATATATTTCCTATTTCTTGAAAAGCCGATAATTCCATGTCATTATAAAACTCATTCTCGCACTGTTTTCCTAATAACATACTCAATAAATTATCACCAGATTTTTTGTCTAATATTAAAAGTATAGTTCCATTTATATCTCCATAAAACTCTAAATATACTCCTGCCACTATTAATTCTTCCCCACCTAAAATTTCAACGATTTTCTCTATATCTAATATTTCAATAGAAGGAACTTCCATATCTATTTTAGAATTAATCATCTTGGAAAGAGAAGTAGCAGAATTCCCTGCACCTATATTACCTATTTCTTTGAGAACATCTATATATAAATCTTGTAAATTTTCTAACTTAAAATTCATTTTTTAGATTTGCCTCCTCTATCCTAATATTAACCGTTACACATTATCTAGTACTTTATTAATGTCTATTAATATTATTATTTTTTCTTCTATTTTCCCAATTCCTTTAATAAATCCATCATTAAATCCTTCATCAACTATAGAGTAATCTATATCCTCTTTGTATATTTCTTTTACTTCTGTTGCAGAATCTACTATAAATCCTACCAATACATCCTCTATTTTATTTACTATAATTCTAGAATCTTTATCGTAATTCGAACTTTCAATATTAAACCTTTTTCTTAAGTCTATTACAGGTACAATTTCTCCTCTTAAGTTTATAACGCCCTTTACATATGAATTCGCTTTAGGTACCCTTGTTATTTCAATCATTTTTTCTATGGTTTGAACATATTTTATATTAATTCCATAAAACTCATTTTTTAGTTTAAAAATAACATATCTTTCTTGAGTATTTTCCACCGTTTTTACGCCCCCTTAAAATAGAGAATTTGTATCTATTATAAGTGCTACACTACCATTTCCTAGAATTGTAGCACCTGCTATAAAATTAATACCGCTTAAATATTTTCCTAATGATTTTATTACTATTTCTTGCTGACCTATAAGATTGTCAACTATTATTCCCAAATCTTTATCTCCTTTTTTCACAACTACAACAGTAGCTTCTTCAGAGTATTCTACATCTTCTTTTTGTGCCTTTATTACATCTCCCAAATTTACAAGTGGAAGAGTTTTCTCTCTGTATAAAACAATATCTTTTCCTTCTACATTTCTTATATCATTTCTGTCTATATTAGTTATTTCTTTTATGTTATTCAATGGTATTGCATATTTTTCATGCCCTACCATAACTAATAATGCTTGAATTATTGCCAACGTTAGTGGTAATCTTATTATAAATCTAGAACCCATATTGATTTGAGTCTCTAGCTCTACAATACCACCTAATGCTTCTATCTTTGTTTTAACTACATCAAGACCTACACCTCGTCCAGATATATCAGATATTTTATCCGCTGTGCTAAACCCAGGGGAAAAAATTAAATTTGCAGCATCTTTGTCATCCATAACAAGCGCTTGTTCTTTAGTTATTACATTTTTTTCTATTGCCTTATTTTTTACTTTTTCAACATTTATACCGGCTCCGTCATCACAAACTTCTATTACAACATTGTTTCCATCTGGATAAGAAGATAGTTTAACCGTTCCAACTTCACTTTTATTTGAAGCTTTTCTAATTTCAGGTGTTTCTATTCCATGATCTATACAATTTCTTAGAAGGTGTATAAGAGGATCTCCAATTTCATCTATTACCGTTCTGTCGACCTCTGTTTCTTCCCCCTCCATTATCAAATTAATCTCTTTGTTTAATTCTTTTGATAAATCTCTTATCATTCTTGGAAATCTATTAAAAACCCTTTCAATAGGAACCATTCTAACTTTAGTCACTGCATCATGAAGGCTTGTAGTTATAGTCTCTAAGTACTCTATTGCTTCATTCATATTTTGAGTTTTAGAAGATATATCTATATCTTCTAATCTAGTTTTTACAATTATAAGTTCACTAACTAGATTCATCAAATTATCTAATCTATCTATATCTACCCTTACTGTTTTCCCTGTTTTACCTTTTCTTTGTTTATTTTGTATTTCATTGTCAGTATTTCTATTGCTAATTTCAGATTCATTTTTATCCTTTATATCAATCTCAACATTTTGTTCCTCATATTCAATTCCATTATTTATTTTTATATCTATAACTTCTGTTATTTCAACTTCATATACTTCAGATATGTTTTTGATTTTATCTATTAAAACATTTTTATCCGAATTTGTAACAACTGTTATATCGAATGAATTTGAAAATTTTTCATCTTCTATATCTTCAACACAAGGGTTTGAATATATGATTTCTCCATCTTCTTCAACTGATTTAAATACTAGAAATGCTCTAGCTGCTTTTAACATACAGCTTTCATCTAAAGTTACCTTTAAGTCATATGCATTCAAACCAGTAGATTTGGCTTTAGTTACTACGTCATTTATGTAATTGTATCCATCTTCAAATTCTTCATTTTGTATATTCGAGTCATCCGTTTCCGAATTTTCTGTATTTTCTATTTTTTCTAATCTGTTTAATATATTTTCTATAGATTTATCGGATTCAGAACCTTCATTTTCAATATTTTTTACAAACTCCTCTAATATATCTAATCCTTCAAATAGTATATCTATTATATTTGTGTCTATATTCAATTTATTGCCCCTTATATCATCTAGTACGTTTTCCATTTTATGAGTAAGATTTGCCATTTTTGTAAATCCCATAGTAGAAGACATTCCTTTTAACGTATGAGCTATTCTGAATATTTCATTCACTATCTCCATATTAGAAGCATCATTTTCTAAATCTAGTAATCTTTGGTTCAAGTTATCCAAATGTTCCTTTGATTCATCTAAAAACATATCTATATATTGTTCTAAATCAAACATAATCTAAAACCTCCCCATTAATTTATTAATTTCTTTAGCTATATAATTAATTGGAATTACTTTATCTGCTAAACCTAAGTTTATAATACTCTTTGGCATACCAAAGACTACGCAAGTAGATTTATCTTCAGCAATCGATATAACGTTGTTTCTTGATTCTTTTAATTTTTTCAACCCTTTAGATCCGTCACTTCCCATACCAGTCATTACTACAGTTATTATTTTTTTTATGTCTATTTCACATAATGAATAGAACATTGCATCTGCTGATGGCTTATGTCCAGATATTTTTTCACCATCATCTAATATTACTCTTACGTTATTTCTTTCTTTTTTAAATTTCATATGCCTATCTCCAGGAGCTATATATACAGTATTATTTCTTAAAAATTCCCCATCTTCTGCTTCCTTAACATATAAACTTGACATATTGTTTAATCTATTTGCTAGTGATTTTGTGAACCCAGCAGGCATATGCTGAACAATAACTACTGGAGAATTTATTTCACTAGATATACTTGATATAACATTTTGTAAAGCTCTAGGTCCTCCTGTTGATGTAGCTATTGCTATTATGTTATCTACATTGTCTTTTATATTTAAGTTTTTACTAGAATCACAATTAACCTTATCAATAGTTTTAATTTTATAAGTATAATTTTTATTGTATGTTTTAACATTAGATGCTATTTTAACTTTATCTATAAGTAATTTTTTTATATCATCATTATTTATTTTAAAGATATTAGATGGTTTAGTTATAAAATCAACTGCACCTAATTCTAATGCCTTTATAGTTAAATCAGCTCCATTTTTCGTAAGACTACTTAACATAATTACAGACGTAGGTTTTTTGACCATTATTTTTTTTAATGTGTCAATTCCATCCATAATTGGCATTTCAACATCGAGTGTTACAACATCAATTTCATTTTTCATTAATTTTACAATGGCCTCTTCACCATTTTTTGCAAAATCAACAACTTCTATTTCTTTATCCGAAGATAGAATATCTTTTACAAGCTTTCTTATAAATGCTGAATCATCCACTATCAATACTTTTATTTTATTCATATTAAATCAATCCTTTTTGCCTTAATATTCTTTGTTGCTTAAATATATAAGCAACTATATAATCTCGAATATTTTTAGATAATTCAATGAACTTAAGGCTGATTTCAAACTGTTCTAAATTTTTTTCATATATATTACACCTTGTTACTTCTCCTTTTATAGTTAATTCTTCATCATCTATAAATGTTTTACATATTACTACTGTATTTAAATCTAATTTAACATCAGATATAAATCTAAGCCCACCTTCACTTAAATCTTTTGTATATCCATTAGCCACAAAGTTTTCATTATAATAGACAGCAATTTTATTACTAATAGGCAATCTATAATAATTTCTTCTTTGTTTTATTTTAGTTTCATTAATTTGCTTTATTTTTATATATGCAACATTTTCATTGTTCCTATATATAACATTGGCATCAAAACAATAAATTCCTTTATTTTTGATACTATAACTAATAGCAACCTTACTACCTTTAGGTATATTTATTAACCTCCCTTTATATATTGGCATCGCTAATATATATTCATCTTCAGAGGTTATTTCCATTAATTGACTAATCAATCTTTTGTCACTTTTCATATACCCATCTATAAATTCAATTTCCAACTTATCTCCTAATTTTAAAAAATTTTTATATTTCATAAAAATATTTACCCCCCTAAAAATAAATTAGACAGTCTATTTATAAAATTGTTGAATTTACTCCTATTTTCTGTACTACCTAACAATGAATCACAGATATTTTCTACATTTTTACTTGCTAAACAATTAGGCGAATTCAGCATGAAAGGAACTTGCTTTTTTACTGAGATTCTAACATTTCTATCATCACTTATATATCCCAGATAATTTATAGACTTATTTAAAAATCGTTTTGATACCATCTGCATTTTTTTAAATGTTATTTCTGCTTCTGCTTTATTATCAACTCGATTTATAACCATATTTATTGCTTTTTCATTTGTTTGTTTTGTAATTACTTTTATTAATGCATATGCATCAGCTATTGATGTAGGTTCTGGAGTAGTAACTACAATAACTTCTTGAGCTGCTACTACAAATGACATTACTGATTTTGATATTCCAGCACCTGTATCTATCAATATAAAATCAACATATTGTTTCAAATAAATCATATTATTTAATATTTTGTTAATCTTATATATTGGTAAATCAGCAACCTCGCTAATTCCAGCTCCACCAGAAATTATTTTTATTCCTAGTGGTCCATCTACCATAATATCTTCTATTTTTATATGATCCTCTACTAAATCTATAAACCCATATCTTATATCTATCCCTAATAAAATTTCTATATTAGCGAGTCCGAGGTCAGCATCAATTACCAATACTCTACTTCCCTTTTTCTTTAATGCCAAAGCCAAATTTAATGTGAAGTTTGTTTTTCCTACCCCACCTTTGCCACTCGATATACATATAACTCTAGGATTTCCATTCGAATCTTTCATACTTTCAGGTGAGTAACTATATTTATTTTTTTTCAAAATAGCACTTCTAAGTTTAGAGGCTTGATCCACAATCTCTCCCCCCCAGAATATCATCGACTATTTTTTCAATCTTAAACTCTTCTATATCATCAGGAACATTTTGACCATATGTTATATATTTTATTTCCTTTCCAAAATGATATAGTATATCTAATATAACTCCAATTCTAGACGTTTCATCTACTTTTGTTATTATGATTTTGTAGTCCTCTAAAAAACTATATCTTTCTACAATTTCTTTTATATCTTGTATATGCCAATTAGCATTTAAAACCAAGAAAATATTTTTTTGTTCAAAACAATTTATAAACTTTTTTAACTCCTCCATATGTTCTTTGTTTTTATGGCTTCTTCCAGCAGTATCTACAAATATTGCATCTCTATTTTTTAATCTTTGCATAGAGTAAGAAACATCATCTAAATCATATGCCACTTCAAGAGGAGCATTTAATATATCTGCATATATTTTCAATTGATCAACAGCAGAAATTCTATATGTATCAAGTGTTAAGAATCCTACTTTTTCATCATTTTTCAAAACCTTCTTAGAAGCAAGCTTTGCTAAAGTTGTAGTTTTGCCCACCCCTGTAGTACCTACAAATATGTTAATATTCGCATTAAGACCAACATCTTCATAATCGTAATTTTTAAATTTTTCAATAAAGTATTGCTTTGTATATTTTATAAAATCTTCATAATCAAAATATTCATTATCTACATTACTAAATATATCTTCAATTAAATCTTTAGATAATCCTAAACTTTCTAATAAATCATAAGTTTGTTTGAAGTTATCTTTATCAACATCATTATTAAAATTAATATTTACCTTGTTGTTTATTTTCATCATCATAGTTTTCAATTCTTGTATTTGTTTATTTATTTCATTTACATCTTTTTCTCTATTGTAATTATTTCTATTATCTTCTTTTTCAGAAGTATTAAATACTTCTGATTTTACATTTTCTAAGGTTGAAGGTTTACTATCTATGCTTTGTTTTTCTAATGCGGCTAATACTTCCACCTTTTCCTTGCTCGAAATTCCAAACATACCTTTTACCTTTATTTTTTTAGTGTGTATTATTACTGCATCATCACCTAATTCATCTCTTACTTTTTTTATTGCTTCTTGGGCATTGTCTGCAATGAATTTCTTTATCTGCATATTATATACTCACCGTCCCAACAGATTGTATTTTAACTTTAGGATCTATTTCATTATACGAAAGAACTATTATATCATCACTGATTTGCTCGATAAATCTTTTAAAGTATATTCTTATAATAGGAGCTGTTACTATTATAGGTTGTTCTCCTATTGACAATAACTTTTCTACTTCTTTACTTAAACTTTCTACTAAGCTTTGAGAAATATGTGGATCTAATGCTAAATAATTTCCGGTTTCGGTTTGCTGTATAGATTCCATTATTATTTGTTCTAAACTAGTATCTAAATTTATAACTTTAGCTTGATTATTAGATATAAATTGTTTTGTAATAGACCTAAATAAAGACTGTCTTACGTATTCTGTTAATGTATCTGAATCTTTAGTTATAACTCCATAATCTCCTAAGGTCTCTAAGATTGTAGATAAATTTCTTATAGATACTCCTTCTTTTAATAAGTTAGATAAAATTTTCTGAATTTCTCCTAATGAGAATAAATTTGGTATAACTTCATCCACTAGAGCCGCATTAGTTTCCTTTAGATTATCTATTAACATTTTAACTTCTTGTCTTCCTAATAATTCATATGTGTATTTCTTTATAATCTCTGTTAAGTGCGTAGATATTATAGATGGAGGATCTACAACAGTATATCCCAAGATTTCTGCCTTTTCTCTTTCTTTTTCATCTATCCATTTAGCAGGAAGTCCAAAAGCAGGTTCTATTGTATCAATACCTACTACATCCCCTTCTGCAACCCCAGAATTCATAGCAAGATAATGATCAAACATTATCTCTCCTCTAGATATTTCTACACCTTTTATTTTTATAATATATTCATTAGCCTCAAGTTGTATATTATCTCTCAATCTTATCATAGGAACAATAATTCCCATTTCAAGAGCACATTGTCTCCTAATCATAACTAATCTATCAAACAAGTCTCCTCCTTGAGCTTTATCAGCAAGAGGTATTATTCCATAACCAAATTCAAGTTCAATAGAATCAACTTGTAATAGTGGCAATACATTTTCAGGTTTTCTTATATCCTCTATTTCATCACTAATTTCATCGCCTTGTTTCTGAGAGTCTATATCATCATCTTCTTTATCGTCATTTGATTTTTTTAAATTAATACCTATACCTACAAATACTACAGCCAGAATAAAATATGGAGTAAATGGTAGTGGCGTTAAAGACAAAGAAAACAAAACACCTGCTATTATATACATTATTTTAGGTTCTCTAAAAAGTTGACTTATAACATCTTTTCCAAGATTGTTTTCAGATGCTGCTCTAGTAACAACTATACCTGTAGCTGTTGAAATCAATAAAGCAGGTACCTGAGATACAAGTCCATCTCCAACTGTCAATAATGTATACCTAACTACAGCTTCTTGAATTGAAAGTTTTTGAAAAACTACCCCCATGACAAAACCTGCTAGTATATTAATAATAGCTATCATTATACCTGCTATAGCATCTCCTTTTACAAACTTAGACGCACCATCCATAGCACCATAAAAATCAGCTTCCATTTGTATTTTTTTTCTTCTATCTCTAGCTTGTGTTTCATCTATAAGACCTGAGTTTAGATCTGCATCTATTGCCATCTGTTTTCCTGGCATAGCATCAAGTGTAAATCTCGCTCCTACCTCTGATACTCTCTCAGCCCCTTTAGTTATTACCATAAATTGAATTATAACTATTATAATAAATACTATAAATCCAACTAATGCATTTCCTCCCATCACAAAATTACCAAATGCTTCTATTACATTACCCGCACTTCCTGTTCCTAATATATATCTAGTACTACTTATATTAAGTGATAATCTAAAAAGAGTTGTAATTAATAGTAAGGATGGAAATACTGAAAATTCCAAAGCTTCTTTATTATATATAGCAATCAAAAGTATTAATAATGATAAAGATATATTTAAACTTAAAAGTATATCAAGCATCGGCAAAGGCACCGGTATTATTATCATTAAAATTATACCTATAATACCTAAGGTAACTATAATATCTCCTGATTTTTTCACTTTAACCACCCTATCTAGTCACATTTTTTAATGAATACACATAAGCAAGTATTTCTGCTATAACTTCATATAGCTCCGGAGGTATTTTATCTCCTATATTAATAGTTGCATACAACTGCCTTGCTAGCGGTTTATTCTCTATTATTGGTATATCATTTTCCTTGCCTTTTTCTTTAATTTTTAAAGCAACCATATTTTTGCCCTTCGCGACTACATATGGTGCATCATTTCCATGTTCATCATATCTTATAGCAACAGCAAAATGAGTAGGATTAGTTATTATAACATCAGCCTTAGGAACATCTTGCATCATTCTCTTCATAGCAGCTTGCCTCTGCTTTTCTTTTATTTTTGATTTTATTTGTGGATCTCCTTCAGATTGCTTATATTCCTCTTTAATTTCTTGTTTTGACATTTTTAGATTTTTATTGTGCTCATACAGTTGGTATGCATAATCAAATGCAGATAATACTAAAAGATATAGTGACAATTTTATACCCAGACTAAGAGTTAAATCTAAAAGATTATATGAAATCTGAAATTTATTTAAATCCATACTTTTAAAAATATATACTATATTTTTTTTCATATAATTGTAAGCTATTATTGTTAAAATCAATATTTTAAAACTTGATTTCCCAAATTCAAACAAAGCCTTTACAGAAAACATTCTTTTAAAACCTTCTATGGGATTCAATTTATCAAATTTAAATTTTAAATTTTCAGTTGTGAATAAATTTCCAACTTGGGCTTTGCTACTTATAATAGCTACAATTGCATTTATAAGTACTATTATAAATCCTATTTTTAATGCAAAGTAAAATATATACATTAAAAGTTTATATCCTATTAACGTATTGTTAATTTCAGTATCAAAAAAATTATTTTTGAAAAACAAAATACATTCATAAAAATTGGATATTATATATTTCCCCAAGTATTTTAAACCCAATAAAGAAAACAACAATGTAATTGCTGAAGTTATTTCTTTACTTTGAACTACTTGTCCCTTTTTTCTAGCATCTTGCTTTTTTTTAGAAGTAGCCTCTTCTGATTTCTCTCCTGAAAAAAGCTGCAAATTTATACGTATATAAATCATTTATCTCATCCTTGGAATATTTTTGTAATATCAAATATAAATTTATACATATCTTTAAATACAGTTTCCATTATAGGTTCATAATATGGAAATACAATACAAAGTATCAATAATCCCAATATTACTTTAATAGGCATTCCAACAACAAAAACATTCATCTGAGGCATCGTTCTAGCTAATATACCCAATATTAGATTTGTAGATAATATTATAATAGTTATAGGTATTGATATTTTAATTGCCATTACAAATATATAATTGAATATATCTATTACAAACTTTAAAACATCAGCATCTAATTTGATATTGCTATTGATAGGCATTACATAAAAGCTATTAACTAAAGCTTTTATTAAATAATGATGCCCGTTAATTATTAAAAATACCAACGTAGATATTATATAAATTAAATTTCCAGTAATAGGTACTTGGAATCCATATTGAGGGTCTACCACATTTGCCATACTAAATCCTAAATCTCTGTCTATGAACGACCCAGCTAAGAAAAAAGTAGAGAACACTATAAAAGCTACAAATCCTATAACTAAACCTATTATCAATTCTTTTATTGATAATAATAATATCTGTAAAAATGACATATATTCTAAATTTGAACTCTCTATAAATGGTAATACTATATAAGCTAATATTATTGAAAATCCTAATTTAAAAATATTCGGAAGGTTTTTCCTTCCGAATATAGGTGATGCTATAAATAAACCTATACACCTTGCTAATATTAGCATGTACACATTTATATAATTTAATATTTGGTTTAAAATATCATTCATATTATCATCTCTTTTATTTCATAAACTTGTCAAAATTCAAAAATAAATTTTGAGTAAAATTAACCATAGTATTTATCATCCAATGTCCAAACAAAGCCAATGCCAAAAACGTAACTACAATTTTAGGTACAAATGACAATGTGGCTTCCTGTATTTGAGTTGTAGCTTGAAATATACTTACCAATAGACCAACTACAAGACTTATTATCAATATGGGGGCTGATAACATTAAAATCATAGTTAAAGCCTGTTGCCCTAAATTAACAGCAGAACTTACATCCACTTTTTCACTTCCCTTTTATTTGAAACCTAATACAATAGATTTCACTACCAAATTCCAACCATCCACCAGTATAAATAACAACACCTTAAATGGAAGAGATATCATTACAGGCGGTAACATCATCATACCCATAGACATTAATGTACTCGCAACAACCATATCTACAATTATAAAAGGTATAAAAATAACAAAACCCATCTGAAATCCTGTTTTAAGCTCGCTTATTAAAAAAGCAGGAATGAGAACTCTATTTGGAACATCCTCCACTTTCAAATCATCTATTTTTTCTATCTTTGCTATCTCAATAAAAAGCAAAATATCTTTTTCTCTGGTTTGCCTAAACATAAAATTCCTTACAGGTTCCATACCTTTTTCAAAAGCTTCTTGTTGACTTATCTGTTGATTCAAATAAGGATTTAACGCATTATCATAAATTTCGGTTCCTACAGGAGCCATTATAAAAAACGTTAAGAATAAAGCAAGTCCAATTAAAACTTGAGTAGGTGGATTTTGTTGAGTTGCTAAAGCATTTCTCAAAAAAGATAAAACTATTATTATTCTAGTAAACGAAGTCATCATTATTATTATAGTAGGCAATAATGAAAGAATAGTAAATAATAATATTATCTCAACAGTATTACTCAAATTTCCAGGATCTGTGGCTCCATTTATCTGCAATGAAATATTGGGTACTTCCGGTTGTGCCCAGGTTAAACATGTTGTACATAAAAAAGCTATAAAAACAAAAAAAATTTTTTTAAATTTCTTCACTTATATCATCCTTATTCTCAAAAGCATCTATTTTAGTGAACTTATCTTGAGAAATACCTATTAAATATTCTCTATTTTTATATGCAAATAAAATCAACTCTTTATCTTTTTGTACTAGAACTCTTTCTTTTATTTTAATACTCTTATTTTTGTTAATAAACTCATTTTTTTTAGCTAAGTATTTAGATGTAATATGAGCTAAATAAAGTATTATTATAAAAATACATATATACCCTAGCATTTTCATAATTAGGTTGATTGTATCCATAATTTTTATCCTAAAACCTTTTTAACCGCTTCTAGTACTCTATCTGCTTGGAAAGGTTTCACTATGAAATCTTTAGCACCAGATTGAATAGCTTCAATTACCATACCTTGTTGCCCCATAGCAGAACACATTATTATACTAGCTGCTGAATCTACTTTTTTAATTTCCTTAACAGCTTGTATTCCATCCATTTCAGGCATTGTAATATCCATTATTACAAGGTTAGGTTTCAACTCCTTATATTTTTCAACTGCCTTTAATCCATTTTCGGCTTCACCAACAACTTCATAACCATTTTTAACTAATATATCCTTAATCATCATTCTCATAAAAGCTGCATCATCTACTAACAATATACTTCTTGACATTTCAAAATTCCTCCTTTAAATTCTACACTCTTTTACTTTTATTTACTATATTGATTTCAATCTTTTTTCAGGCTTTATAATATCAGTTATTCTTATACCATAATTTTCATCTATAACTACGACTTCTCCTTTTGCCACTTTTTTAGAATTAACTAATATATCTAATGGTTCTCCTACTAATTTATCTAGTTCTATTACTGTGCCTGGAGAAAATTCTAATATATCATCTATACTTTTCTTGGTCCTTCCCAATTCTACTGTTACATTTAATAGTACATCTTTAATTATCTCTATATTCTCAGGCATATTATTTGAATTTACACTTTGAGCTTCAAAACTTTCAAATTTCACCGGTTGAACGTTTACTGGAGGCTCCAGATGTTGTTTATTTTGATTATAAGTGTTTTCTTGAGTGACATTGGATACTTCTTGAACATAACTGTTGTCAACAAAAATAGGTTTATTATTATTATTATTATTATTATTATTATTCTCATTTGATGATAAATCTTCAGAATCTCCATATAACATATTATCAACCAAACTCTTCGCAAAGTCAATAGGTAGCAATTGCATTATATTACTATCGATTAAATTACCTATAGTCATTTTAAATGAAATTCTTGCTATTTTTTCATCATTTGTCATAAATTTGAAATCATGCTCTTCGTTAGATAAATTCACTTTATAAACTTTAGGTGGATTTATATCTATTTTTTTCGATATCATATCCGATAGTGCAGTAGCGGAAGAACCTATCATCTGATTCATAGCCTCACTTATAGCACTCAAGTGTATTTCATCTAATTCATCAGGAAGATTTGTTTTTCCATCTCCACCCATCATAAGAGAAGTAATCACCTTAACATCATCCTCTTTTAAAACCAGTAAATTACTTCCAGTTAACCCCTCTTTATATCCTACTTCAACAGCAACAAATGGTAATGGATATTTACTAGCCATTTCATTTAAAGTAACAATATCTACAGTTGGAGTAGTTATGCTTACCTTCTGACCTAGCAAAGTAAATAAGGTCGTAGCAGCAGTTCCCATACTTATATTTCCAATTTCTCCAACAGCATCTTTTTCTATGTCATTTAATAAAATTTCATCTTTATCTTCAGAAGAAACTTCTTCTAAGCTCCCCTTTAAAAGAGCATTGATTTCTTCTTGTGATAGCATATCATTCATCATAATTATCATCACCCTTTTCAATGACTTGTCTTATCTTTATAGCATACTTATTTTTTTTAGTACCCGGAGAACCTTTGAATTTAAGTTTATCTGATATTTTTATATCCAACTCTTCATCAACTTCTTTTCCTAAACTTATAATATCACCTATTTGAAGGTTTAAAAATTCCTCCACGGTTATATTTGTTTGAGCTAATTCAGCAATTACATCTAAATCTGCTTTTTTTATTCTTTTTTCTAATACTACTTTTTCTTCTGAAGTTATTTTTTTATTGTTAGAAGAAGTTGAAAACCAAAACTTAGTACTTAACTTTGGCAAAATCGGTTCTAAAACAATATGTGGTATACAAATATTTATAAGACCTTCTATTTCTCCAATTTTAGCTTTTAAAGTTATTAAAGCCACCGTTTCATTGGGAGAAACAATTTGTGCAAACTGTGAATTAGTCTCTATTTTATCAACTTTTGGGAAAAGTTCTATTACATTTTCCCACGGCTCAATAAAAAGTTTTATAATTTGTCTAAGCATCTTAGTAAGTATAGTTATTTCAATTTCTGTAAAACTTCTTATTTCTCCTTGATAATTTCCATCTCCACCTAATATCCTGTCTATAATGCAAAATGAAAGTCCTGTAGATATTTCATATAGCATTTGACCCGGTAAAGGACTCAAATCTACAATAGACAGCATAGCAGGATTAGATATTGAATTGCTAAATTCATAGTAAGATAATTCTTCTACAGAAAGCACATCTATTTGAACATAACTTCTTAAATATCCAGATAAAAAAGTATTTAACAACCTGGAATAGTTATCATGTATTATATGAAGAGTACGCAATTGATCTTTTGCTAGTTTTTTAGGACTTTTGAAATCATATTTTCTTATTTTTTTCTCTTTCGTATCTTCTTGAATTTCTTCGACATCTACTTCTCCAGTGTTTAAAGCATCTAACAAAGCATCTATTTCACTTTGCGATAATATTTCAGACAACTACTCCACCTGCCTTTATTGAACTATATAGTCTGTAAAATATACATTTTTTATAGATTTCAAATTTAAATTTATTGATAAATTCGATATTAATTCGCGCTCCAGTTTATCTAAACCCTCATTACTAGTCATTTTTTGAGGATCTTGGGCTATTATTACTTTTAATATAGTATCCCTTATTATAACATTTTTCTGTGTCATTGTTTCTATATCATCTTTATCAGTAGATTCTATTACAATTTTGCCTTTAAAATAGTTATTTGAATCCCCCATATTAGTAGAAAATTCACCTGCATCATAATTGAATGTTTCCAAATTTTTCTGGGATTTATCCGAATCTTTAAAGTATACAAAGTATAAAGTAGCGCCAAATATTAATAACGATATTATAAATCCTATAATTGAAAATATCATAATTTTTTTTGTACTCATCTTATAAGCCTCCAATCTTATTGGCTGATTTATTTTAATTTTTCAGTATAAGTATATCTACTCTCCTATTTTTAGCTTTGTTCTCATTCGAAGTATTTGGTACAACAGGATGATATTCACTATAACCGGATGCTGAAATACGTTCAGGATTAATACCCGTTTGTTCAACTAAAAACCTAACTACATTACTAGATCTTGCTATAGATAATTCCCAATTGGTTGGATACTTTGAACTATATTTTATAGGATCGTTATCCGTATGACCTTCTATTCTTATAAACTTATCATTAAATTCCTTTTTATTTAAAAGATCAGATATATATCTTAAGGTAACTTCTGATTTTGATTTTAATTCTGCTCTTCCAGAACTAAACAATACATTATCTTGAAATCTTAAAAGCATACCTGAATTTTCATTGACAACTTTAACATCTTCATTTAAGTTGTTCTCATCTAAGTATTTTTTAATCTGTTTCTCTAAATTATTGAAATTTTCTGTTTCTTCTTTTTGATTTGTGCTTTTATCGTTTTTTAATCCTTTATCTATATACTGTTCTGATACTAAAGTTTTTCCTCCATCTAAAAAACCTAAAGAACCATTAAATGACTGTATTATAGATTCAAACTTCTGAACATCTACTGATGACATCGAAAAAAGCAAAACAAAAAAACAAAGTAATAAAGTTACCATATCTCCATAAGTAGCCATCCATTCAGGGGAACCCTGCTTTGCTTCTTCTTGCCTTTTTCTTTCTTGCCATATTAAGCTTCTCCTTCCTGTAGTTGTTTTCTCATAGACGGAGGTAAGAATGCTTTTAGTTTTTCTTCTATTATTCTTGGGTTTTCACCAGCTTGTATTGATAACAGTCCTTCCACTATAATTTCTCTTTCAAGAGTTTCCTCTCTACTCTTAACTTTTAATTTATTTGCTATAGGTATAAATATCATATTTGCTAAAAAAGATCCATAAAAAGTTGTCAAAAGTGCAACTGACATAGCCGGTCCAATAGATGATGGATCATCTAGTTTTTTAAGCATATTTATAAGACCTATAAGTGTACCTACCATACCAAATGCAGGAGCAAAACTTCCCATAGTTTCAAATAATCCTTGACCTGATTTATGTCTTTCCTCTAAAAAATCAAGTTCAGTTTCTAATAAGGTTCTAACAAGATCAGGATCAGTTCCATCTACAACAAGCACGACTCCTTTTTTTATAAAATCATCGTCTATTCCAGAGGATGATTCTTCAAGAGCTAGTAACCCTTCTTTTCTAGCTTTATTCGCAAGTTCAATCATACTTTCTATAACTGCATTTGGATTGCTTGGTCTCTCTTTAAATGCTTTTTGAGTGAGTGTGATTATTTCTTTAACCTTAGGAAGAGGATAAGCAACTAAAGTAGCTGCTATCGTTCCTCCTACAACTATCATTATAGATGGAATATCAATAAATGCGCCTAAACTTCCACCTAACAAAATACTAACTATAATCAAACCAAACCCTAATACTATCCCTATGAGTGTTCCTAAATCCAAGTACTACACCCCATTTCTGCCATCTACTATTTTTATAACCTCTTTTTTAAAAGTTTTTACTTTTTGAATTATAGTATTTACATCCTCTTTTACTATATATTTATGTCCATTGGTCAAAGTTATTACTGTGTCTGGTGTTTTTTCTAGCGTTTCTATCAAATCACAATTTATTACAAACTCTTCTTCATTAAGTCTTCTTACTTTTATCATATATAATCCTACTATCTCTTCAAGTTTACAAGTTCTTCAATCATAGAATCTGTTGTAGTTATAACTCTTGAATTAGCCTGAAAACCTCTTTGTGTTGTAATCATATTGGTAAACTCTTGTCCTAAGTCTACATTTGACATTTCAAGTGATCCTGGGTTTAGTTCTGCAAACCCATCTTGACTAGGCTTTCCTATATTTGCAGTTCCAGAGTTTCTAGTTTCTACACACATGTTAGACTGAAATTTTTGAAGACCTGCTGGATTTTTAAAGTTTGCAAGTCCAACTCTTCCAAGTATTCTACGTTGTCCGTTGTCAAAAGAACCTATAATTTCTCCATTTGGAGCTATTGCATATTCACTTAAAGCGCCTTGCTTATATCCTTTTATATACTTTGTACCTGCATTAGATTTATCTGCAAATTGAGTTAAGTCACTTAAATTTATTTCAAAATCAAGTGCATCTGCCCCCTTAGTTAAATCTTTACCAATGCTCATTGGCATCTTAAACTTACTTCCCTCTTTAATTTTTCCGTTTTTGTCGAATGTTATCTCAAATCCTTTACCTGCTCCTTCTGGAGGTGCTGTTGTTGTATATGTAAATCCATCAGGATCAACAGCTGCTATATCACGAGGCATTCCCGTACTTCTATCGTAATCGTTGCTATTTCCATTCGTAATCATAGCACCATCTGGATCCATATAAATAGCATTAACATTCCATTTAGTATCTCCTGTTGGAGTACCTGAATCTTCAACTATCTCTTGTTTAGTAAATAGTAACTTTATTTGATGTACATTACCAAAATCATCAAATACATCTACCGTAGTTTCTCTTCCTAATGCATTACTCATAGCTTCATTTTCTTGAGTGTATATAGGCTTCCCTGCTGCCTTAGATCTTTCTTCATTAAAACTATATATAGAAGGTGTAGCACCTGCAGCACCAGGTCTTTCTCCTATTACATTAAGTTGCTCTGCAGTATAAGGATCGCCCGGCGTAGTAGCTAATGGATTTTCGATTTTTATAGAGTTTAAATCAGTAGTATTAGAATCTAAATTACCTCCGAATGTAACTATTTCCTCACCTGGTATAGGAGGAACTGATGGCTTAGTAGCTTGAGGTGGATATACTATTGATTTGTCTATTTTCAAACCTTCTATACTACTTTTAAGCCTTCCTGTATCATCAGCCATATATCCAAGTACCTTATATCCATCCTGAGTTACTAAGTTTCCACCACCATCAACTGTAAAGTTTCCTGCTCTTGTATAATATCTATTTAAAAAGTTAGTATCATCAGATACCATGAAGTAGCCTTCCCCATTTATCATAAGATCTGTTGCATTATCAGTTCTCTCAACAGCTCCTCTTCTTTGAAGTACATCAATAGATGCAATGTCTGCTCCAAGACCTATCTGCATAGGATTAGTACCTCCACGTCCATCTTGCGCTCCACCTGAACCTTTTACAGTTTGAGAAAAAGTTTCCTTAAATGTAACTCTTGACCCTTTATAGCCTACCGTGTTTACATTTGCTATATTATTACCTATAACATCCATTTTTGTTTGATGCGCTCTTAAACTTGATACTGCAGAATACATGGATCTCATCATAATAAATTACCTCCCCTTTATTATACCAATTTGCCCTATTCTGTTGTTCCTTCTGTTGTTCCTTCTGTTGTTCCTTCTGTTGTTTCTTCTTTTAATTCTTTAATAGCTGATATAATCTCATCTATTTGTTCTTCTACATTCTTATTTGCAGTTACAAAGTTATTGTTTAAAGATTTTATACCTTCAAATACATCTTGAAATGATGTATTTAGATTTGTCATTTGTTCAAGCGAACTAAACTGTGCCATTTGAGATATAAATTCCTTATCTTCCATAGGCTTTAAAGGATCCTGGTATTTTAACTGAGTTGTCAATAATTTTAAAAAATCATCTTTTCCAAGTTCTCCATTTTTATTAGTTGCAGCTGTAATTGCCGTTTTAGTTGCATTTGTAGATGTAGCTGTAGTTGTTGAATCAACCTTAGTCTTATCTGTAGAATCTACATTCCCTGAACCAGTATATTTTGTGAAATTATTGTATCCAACACCTGTTATATCTGACATTATACGCCCCCTAAACTAATCCATTGAAGTTATCATCTTCAAAAAGATATGGATTTTCTATTTCTTTTTGCTGTTCATCTAATTCTGTATCTATATCTATATTTTTACTTATTTTTTTATTATAAGCCATAGCTTCTAATATATTTTTATGCTTATTAAGATCCCCTTGACTGTCTACAGATACACTTAAGCTCTGTATATTAATGCCTTGTTCTGAAAGATTTTTCTTAAGTTCCTCCATATTCTCTTCTATAGCTGTTTTCACCTCATCATTTTCTGCTATAAATTTAGCACTTAAAATTCCTCTTTCTAATACAACCTTAAGTGTTAACTTTCCTAAATGTTCTGGTTCTAACTGCATCTGTATACTTGAATTATCTTTGTTTGTGATTATTTTGCTTTTTTTTGTAATTTGATCAATTATATTATAAGAATCTATATTGCTCATCTTGTTGTTAAGCGAAGCACCTGTACTTGCCTTTATTCCATTTGTTATCTTACCGATATTTAAATTATGAAAGTTCAAACCATCTTCCGTTTCATCTTGTTTATCTTTAATTAAAAATTTGTTATTTATGTTATCTAAATCTTCATTTTGATTATAACTTGTATTTTGATTTAAATCTTTATTTATTTGATTTACATTTGAAATTTTATTTTGTGAATTTTCTTGATTTGAGTTATCTTCTTCTATTTTGCTATAATCTTCTTTTATATTTTTATTGTTAATTGTATTTTCTTCGACATTCGTATCATTTATTTCTATATATTTTGAGTTAATATTCTTTTGGTCCATTATTAATTCTAATTTATTTAATATTTGTGATTTCATTTCTTTTGGTATAAAATCAGCATCTTCTAATTTTATGAACATATTTTTAAAATCTTCAACATTTATTTGTCCATTATCTATTTTTTCAATAAGTTCATTAATATTTTTTTGAATATTTTCCATTTCTTTTTTATTATCAACTTCTATATTAAGACTTTGCAACATCGACATTATATCTTCTAAATCTTCTTCGCTGATTTCCTCATTAAACGCTGCATCTTCATCAATATCAATATTTTTATCAATATCAGCTACTTTAGATTTGTTAATATTTGTATTTTCTTCAAATTTTTTTTCATCTTGTTTGTCAATATTTTTACTTTGAATATTTACTTCTTCTTTATTTTGTTTGTCAATACTTCTACTTGTATCTCTCTTTTCATTTTTTTTATTGATATTTATCTCTTTATTATCAGTTTTTTTAGAATAAAGATCTAATTTTTTTCTAAAATCTAATTTATCACTTAAATTTTCTTTCTTTGAATATCTCCCCACATAATCTTTTTTTAAATTAAAGTTTATAGGCATTAAATTGTTCAATAGGTATCCCCCCCTTTTATTGTTTTGGTAATCCTATTTTCCTACTGATTTCTGCTGATTTTTGGTTATCTAAATTTGATATAACTTCAGATAATAATTTAGGTTTTAATTGTTTTAAAACTTCTATCATAAGATCTTCTTCTGTTATTATAAAACTTTTTTCTTCATCTATCTTATACTCTTTATATTTAGGCTTACTTGAAGTCATTTCTTTTACTAAATTGGCTAACTCTGTTGAATTCATTTTTTCATAAGATAATTTTAGTGTTTTTAAATCTCTTTTATATATCTCCAATACCTTCAATGTACTATTTATATCTTCAGATATACCTTTAATACTTTCTTCTTTTTCATTTAGTTGATCAAAAAGTTTTATTTCTTTTAAAACTCTATCTAGATAATCACTATCTTCAAATTCACAGAGTATCTTGCTTGCTAACAAATAATCCATATTAGCAAATATAACACCTAAGTTTTGTATTGAATACATATCTTTATTTTGTAGTTGAATGCTTGCTTCTTCTGTTTTCTTATTTGAATATATATCGGATAAAATCTTCATATCATTTATATATTTTTCATGTAATTGAATCTGATTTTGTATATCTTTAAAATATTTCTGAGATAAATTTTCTTTTATACTCTGCGATATATTTTGATCCATATAGTATAGAACTTTCGCGCTATACTCAGGTTTGAAATTTTCGATTATTTTTGTAGCATCTTCAAAATTCAAATTTAAATCTATTATATCTTGATTTAAACCTTTGATAGTTCCTAACAGACCTAGTTTAGTATAGTTTTTAGCAAGATCTTCAATATATGTTACTTTTTCTTGTTCTATTGAATCTACTTCTCTTTGAAGTATATCTTTTTTAATTTTTTTATCCCTTATTTTTTGGACTACTTCATTAGTAGAAGACAAATCATATTTTTTCATTTTCATAATTATATCTTCATATAATTTTTTATCTTCTTTTTCTATAATCATTAATTTGTCAATAGCTCTATCTTCATCTAGTGACAAGTAATATCTTGCTAATTTATTTTTTCTCTCTTCTTGTTCTTTCATCGATGGTATTTGTTCAAAACGTGCACCGACAATCGGTGATTTTTTCAAAATATTATTAGCCATTGTGCTTATCTGAGTATTTGTATAATAAAGAATTATAAAAGTTGTAAACAAAACTCCTATTACCATTAAAGGCACTCTTTTTTTCTTTTTAGGTTTGTCTATTTTTTGTGTATTTTCTTCCATATTTTCCTCCTAGTTACTCATGCTGTGTTTAAATGTAACTATTTGATCTACAAACTTTTCCTCTTCTTTTTTGATTTTTTCATTAAATTTAACAATATCTTTTTCTTTTATTTTTTCAAAAGTCTTTTTTTCTCTCATTATTTGTATATACTCATTTTTCTTTACATCTAATTTATTTTGCTCCAATTTTAAATCATCAAATAAATTTCTAATTTTAATATTTATCAAATGTATAAATTCATTCATAAGCTTAATTTCATTAATGCTAGTTCCAATATTCATATTTTCTTGAATTTGATAATTTCTAGCTTCTTTAGTTTTGTTTAGATCTTCTATTTGAAGTTTAATATTATTAATCACATTATTGATTTCATTTATTTCCATTTTTTTATTTTCTTCTAGTTTTTGTTTTATTTCTAATATTTTCTCAAATCTAAATTTATATTTCAACAAACACACCTCTATTCTTTAAATATACTAAATAAGGCTTTTATAATATCATCATATTCAAACTTATCGTGTGTCCATTGCTTCAAGAAAGAATCTATTTCATCTATTTTTTGTATTGCCATATCAATTTTTGAATTTGACCCTGGTGCATAAGCTCCTATATTTATTAAATCTTCCGCTTCTCTATAGGTTGCTAAAAGATCTTTAAGTTTATTAGCAGCTTGTATATGTTCTTTATTTGTTATGTTACCCATAACTCTACTTGCGCTTGATAATACCTCTATAGCAGGGTAATGATTTTTATTTGCAAGATTTCTTGACAATACTACGTGACCATCAAGTATCCCTCTTACAGCATCCGCTATAGGCTCATTCATATCATCTCCATCAACAAGAACTGTATATAACCCCGTGATAGAACCTTTATCCGAGTTTCCTGCTCTTTCTAAAAGCTTTGGTAATACAGCAAAAACAGATGGTGTATACCCTTTTGTAACAGGAGGCTCTCCTATAGCAAGTCCTACTTCCCTTTGTGCCATAGAAAAACGCGTTAAAGAATCCATCATAAGTATTACATTTTTACCCATATCTCTAAAATATTCTGCTATAGAAGTTGCAAGCAATGCCCCTTTCATTCTAACTAGCGGTGGTTGATCTGATGTTGCCACAACTAATACGGATCTTTTCAATCCCTCTTCTTGTAAATCATTTTCTATAAACTCTCTTACTTCTCTTCCTCTTTCCCCTACTAATGCTATTACATTTATATCTGCCTTTGTATTTCGAGCAATCATTCCTAAAAGTGTTGACTTACCTACTCCAGAACCAGCAAATATACCTATTCTTTGACCTTTACCACATGTCAATATACCATCTAACGCCTTCACCCCTAACGGAAGAGGAGTATCTATTTTTTCCCTTTGTAGCGGGTTCGGCGGTTGATTCATAACAGGATAACTAAGTTTTAGATTCAATTTATTTTTATTATCTATAGGCTTTCCCAGCCCATCTAAAACCCTTCCTAACAATTCTTCTCCAACTTTAACCTCAAGTCCATGTCCACTTGCTATAACTTTACTTCCTGGCCCTATTCCATCCATTTCTCCAAGAGGCATTAATAGTACCGTTTCTGATTTAAATCCTACAACTTCTGCTAATATTGATTTCTCAGATTTTATAGGATATATAAAACATAATTCTCCAAGTTTCACAGCAGGTCCTTTAGACTCTATCGTAAGACCTACCACTTGAGATACTTTTCCTGTATACTGAATCAAATCAACTTCTTCCAATTTTTGAAAATATTTAGATACATCTATAGATTTCATTATTATCATCATCCTAAACTAGATTTAAAAATTGTTCTTTTATTATTTCAAACTGACTTTTTATACTAGGATTAACACTTCCTGCATTAGTATCTATGATTAAATCACCCTTTTGAAGAGACTTGTCTATTTTTATTTTAATGTCATCTATATGACCTGCCATAGCAAGTATCTTGTCTCTTGATGAATCAACCTTTTCAAAATCGTCAGCATTTACTCTTACTATCAATTTTTCAGTGAAAGTCAGTTTATTCAAAGCTTCTTTTATAAGATTCAATATTATTTCGTCATTTTCATCTAATTTCAGTTTAATAATCTTATCCACTGACTTTATTACTAAATCTATAATATCTCTCTCTACTTCATTCACCTGGTCTTTTTTCCATTTTATAACATTATTCTTTATGTCTATAGCTTCATCTATTTCGGATTTATATTCATCTATGCTTTTTTGGTGTCCTTGTTTAACTCCTTCTTCATACCCCTTTTGATATCCTTCTTGTTTATACTTTTCAAATTCTGTTTTTGCTATTTCATTAGCCGAATTTATAATATTTTCATATTCTTTTTGAGCATTTATTATTATATTATTCTTTTCATTAATAGCATCTTCTTTTATTGATTTTATTTCTTTTAAAATTTCATTTTTTTTTAAAATCAGATTAGTTATTTCATTCTCTATTTTTAACTTTTCTTCAGATGTTTGCTTATCTTCTATAACTTTTCCAGACTCAAATCCAACAATTTTTTCTTCATTAATCTTAACTTGATTATATTTTATAATCCTAGACAATTAGTTCATCTCCTCCACCTCTTGAGATCACTATTTCTCCAGATTCTTCCAGTTTGCGTATGTTATTAACGATTTTCTGTTGAGCTTCTTCTACATCTTTTAATCTGACAGGACCCATAAATTCCATATCCTCTTTTATCATGTCAGCTAAACGTTTTGACATATTAGAGAATATAATTTCTGCAACTTCTTGAGTTGCACCTTTTAAAGCAACTGCAAGCTCATTATTATCAATTTCTCTAATAAATCTTTGTATAGATACATTATCAAGAGTAATAATATCTTCAAATACAAACATTCGCTTTTTAATATCTTCAGCAAGTTCTGGATCTGACATTTCAAGATCTTCCATAATATATTTTTCAGTTCCTCTATCTACAGAATTTAATATATCCACAATAGACTGAACTCCACCTACTATTGTATGGTCTTCAGTAACAAGATTTGATAATTTATTTTCAAGAACCAATTCTATCTCTTTTATTACTTCCGGGTACGTTCTATCCATAGTAGCAATTCTTCTTGCAACTTCAGATTGCTTATCATGAGGAAGACTCGAAAGTATTTGTCCTGATTTTTCAGAGTCTAAATAAGATAATATTAATGCTATAGTTTGAGGATGTTCATTTTGTATGAAATTTACAATTTGAGATGGATCAGCCTTTCTTGCAAAATCAAAAGGTTTAACCTGTAATGATGCTGTTAATCTGTTAATAATTTCTATAGCTTTATCATGCCCTAGAGCCTTTTCTAGCACATCTTTTGCATATCCAATTCCACCCTCTGATATAACGTCTTGTGCTAAACATACCTCATAAAATTCTTGTAATATTTTTTCCTTTATTTCTGATTCTACTTTTTTCATATTAGCAATTTCTAGTGTTATTTCTTCTATTTCTTCTTCAGATAAATATTTAAACATTTTAGCAGAATATTCAGGTCCAAGTGTTATCAAGAGTATAGCTGCTTTTTGCTTACCACTTATCTCATTTTTATTTTTTTTTGCCAAACTCAATCACCTCTTATTCCTCATCTATCCAACTTTTTAATAGTTGAGCCACTATTTCTGGATTTTTGTTAACAAGATTTTCTATACTCTTTTTATGACCAGACTCTTTTATATCTAGTTCTAATTCTTCTATTTCTTCTTGAATTATATTTATATTTTGAGATTCTTCTTCCCTCTTTACTTCTTTTTCTTTTTGTTTTTTAAGATTAATCATATATATTATACATATACATATAGGGATTAATATAAGAAGTACTATTAATATAATAGTCCACATAGGCATATTCAACTTACCTTTTTCTATTTCATCTACCTCTTCATCCGAAGTATTATTAAATGCTTGTGCATATACTTCTACTCTTTTAGTGTCTATTCCTGCAGCACTAGATACCGCATTTACTATTTCTTTTTTCTTTTCGTCACTTAGCTCTTTATCAGGTAATATTTCACTATTGAGCACTACTGCTACAGTTATATCTTGTATCTGACCTTTAGCTTTTTCAACTTTTCTAACTATTTCATTTAATTCATAATTTACAGTTTTATCAAAATTATTATATAGAGAATCACCATTTTCTTCTTGTTGATACTTGGTTATTTCTTCAGTATTACTATCTGTTCCTGGAACTCCTCCATTTTGAGAATTCTTAACTGATTCATTTTTTTCCTTCACACTTCTTATAAGACCATTTTCTTCCCCTTCTATAGGAGTATTATATTCTTTTGTTTCAGTTATATCAGTATCAAAATTAAGTCTAACACTAGCCATAACAGATACATTGCCATATCCATATATAGTAGATAAAAATTCAACCAAATTATTTTCTATATCCTCTTTTGCTTTGTTTTGGATCTCTAATTGATTTGTAGATTCATAAGATTCTTCATTATCTTTTTTATTAAGAACTCGTCCAGTAGAATCATGAATCGTTATATTATCAACACTTAATCCTTGAACAGAATTTGATACTAAAAATGCTATTCCTTCTATGCTTTGCTTATTTAAACTAAACCCATCATTTAATTCTATTACTACAGACGCCTTAGCATCTTCTTTATTTTCGTCTAGTATGAATGTGGAATCTTTCGGTATGCTTAAATTGACCTCAGCTTTTTTAATAGCAGGCATTTCTTCTATCACAGATCCTATTTGATTTTGAAGAGCGTAATTAAAAACTTTATTTTTTTCATCCTCGCTCATAAACATTGTATTTTTATTTAATAGATCATCGTACGAAAATTTAGTACTCGGTATACCTTTTGTTGATAAATCCATTTTTATTTTATTTATATTATCTTTCTTAACTAATATAGTACCCTCGTCATTTATCTTATAATCAACTTTGAGTTCATCTAGATTTTTGGTTACATTAGCAGCTTTTTTTATATCTAAATCCTTGTACAAAACACTATACTCAGGTTTTGTAATATGCAATATGGTTAGTGTGCTTATAATTAATATCAATATTATTCCAATAAATACATTTATTTTTTGTTTTTTAGTATATTTACTTAAAAAATTAACTATAGTTTCTTTTATTTTCAAAAAATTCTCACCCATTTATACACCTCATTCCAAGCTAGGTATATTGCTATATTTGTATTCTCATAATTTCCTTGTACGCATCCATTATCTTACTTTTCACTTCTGTAAATGTTTGTATTCCTATATCTGCCTTTTGAGTTGCAATCATGACTTCATGAATATTGTCAACTTCTCCATTTATAAACTTCAAATTCATTTGATCTGATTTTTTTTCCATATCACTAACAGAATAAACCGCTTTATTTAAGAACTCCTTAAACCCTATATTTGAATTAGTAGGCTTCTTAGCGTTATTTTCTGTACTACCGATAGTTAGGCTGTTAATTTTCCCATTCTGAACTTGCATAGTACTCCACCCCTTTATCTACCAATTTCTAACGCCTTCATCATCATGCTTTTACTTGAATTTAAGGCAGTAACATTTGCTTCATAAGCTCTTGTCGCAGAAATCATATTTATCATTTCAGTTACTATATTAACATTTGGCATTAAAACATATCCAGTTTTGTCGGCATCCGGATGCCCTGGGTCATAGACCCTTTTAAACGAGCTCTCATCTTCTTTTATGCTAGTTACTTCCACCCCATTTCCTACATCATTATTTTTATTCATGTATTTACTTAAATGTGTTTTAAAAGACTCCGTTTCAGCAGCCTTAAATGTAACAACTTGTCTTTTATATGGAGTACCATTTGCGGTTCTTGTTGTATTAGCATTAGCTATATTTTTAGATATTATATCCATTCTTAATCTTTCCGCCGTCAGCCCTGAAGAACTTATATTTATAGATCCAAATAGCGACACACTATCTACCTCCTCCATTTATTGCACTTTTGTATCTTTTGAAAGCACTTGTTATCTGTTGACTTACCACATTGTATTTTATGTAATTTTTACTCAACTCTGCCATTTCCACATCTATATCTACATTATTTCCATCAAGTCTCGATTTTGTATTTTTATCAACAATAGTTTTTGGTTCTAGATCCATTTTTTTGATATTATTTCCTATATGCTTAGGATCAGTTGTTTTTATATTTAGCTCGTTTTCATTTGTCATTTTTTTTAGTATTTGATCAAATTCTATATCGTTCCTCTTATAATTAGGAGTATTAGAATTTGATATATTGTTATTTATAGCATTTTGTCTCATAGAATATGCATCAAGACTTTTGCTCAATAAGTTTATATTATCATTTAATATCATAGCTTCCCCTCTCTAGTATTTTTTTTCATATTTTATATTTTGAAACCTTTTTTATGATTTTTATAAACTATTCATATATACATTTTACATAAGGCTTAAACTATTAACAATACAATTTTAATAAAACACTACTAATTTACTAATTATTTTACATTTTTTTAACCTACATTCCCTAAATTCAACAATAAACAGGTTAAATATTGTAATTTGTTCATCATATCGACAATAAAAAAGTTTGTATTTCAAAATCAATATATGAAATTTGGTATAAATAATCTCATTCAACTTATAAATTCATATTTACGATTTAATTTTATCAATAGTTATCACATATATTCCATTCTATTTTTCTACATAAAATTATATCATTTTTTATATGTTTTTGTCTATTTTTTCAATTTCATAATTTTATACTTTATTATGAAATTTTGGTATATTAAAATCTCAAAAACATCTTTCTCCTTGTCCATCTTATATGTTTAAACAATCAAATTGAACCATGCTTAATGTAGACTTTATAACAAATTTATGTTAATCTATTTTTATTTCAACAAACTAACAATTTTAGAAAGGACAATAAATATGATAAAAAACATAAAATATAAACCAGCAATATTTTTTATTTTTCTAAACATGCTTATTATAGGTTTTTGCGAAAGCATGAAAGGAGTATTTGTCTCTCAATTTAAAGAAGTATTCCAAATTTCCGATTCTTCAATAGGTTTTATGTTCTCTCTTTCAATATTTGGATACATAATTTCGACATATGTAGGTGGTATCCTTTGTTCTAAGTTCGGGCAAAAAAAAATACTTATTTTTTCTACTCTAATAGTAGGAGGTTCTTATTTACTAACATCTATTGCTCCTACTTTTACAGTATTATTAATTTCCGTATTTATAACAAATATAGGTACAGGTCTTCAAGCTATATCAGTAAATTCTGTATCACCAATTTTATTTATTTCTTATAGTGCAATACTTATAAATCTTACTCACTTTTTTTATGGATTCGGAGTGAGTATAAGTCAAAAATTTTCGGGAACTATGATTTTAAAAGGTTTTACTTTTAGAGATGTTTTTTTTATAAACAGCGGATTAATGTTATTCTCTATACTTTTTATAATATTTACTACATTCCCAAAGTCTGAACCTATGAACATAAAATTAAATATATTTAGCACTTTAAAAAACAAACTAGTTTTATTATTCATATTTGCACAAGGCCTATATGTTTTTTCTGAAATAGGGTTTTTAAATTGGTTTGTTAACTTTGCACAAACTTCATATAATTTTACAATAGATACGGCAACTCATTATTCTGCTATTTTCTTCCTAACATTCACTTTCGGAAGATTAACAGGAGGGTTCGTAGTTCATAGATTAGGTATAAAAAAATCTATGCTAATTTATTTATCGATGGCATTAATATCATTCTGGAGTGGATATTTGTTGAAATCTAATTTTATAATATTAATATCGCTTTCAGGATTTTTTTTCTCAATAATATTTCCAACTACAATAACTATAATAGGAGAAGCCTTTAAAGAAAACACTTCATATATAATGGGCTTAATATTATCCTTCGTTTCTATTATAAATATGCTTATGAACAGCTTAATGGGCATTCTATCCACTTCGTTATCATCATACATAGCTTTTTCGATAATCCCTATAGCACTAAGCTTATCTTTATTCTTTTATATTAATATATTCAAAAAAATAGAAACCTTATAAACACAGGGTCTCTATTTTTTATCTATTTTATCAAACATGATATTATACCCATTAGCTCCATAATTTAGACATCTACTAACCCTACTTATAGTAGCTGTACTTGCTCCTGTATTTTCTTCTATCTCCGTGTACGTCTTGTTATTTCTTAACATTTTAGCTACTTGTAACCTTTGTGATAAAGATTTCAATTCTTTTACTGTACATATATCCTCAAAGAACATATAACATTCTTCTATATTATTTATTTTCAATATAATTTCAAATAAAGCATCTATATGTTCGTCTTTTAATTTTGAATTATAATTCATTTAAGATTTCATCTCCTTATAAATAAATTTAATATACATCTTGTCAATTATATACTATCATTTTTATATACATATAACAATTTATATATATTTTTTGTTTTAAATCTAAATCAATTATATTTAACATTAGAAAAAAAATAAAAAAAGATGATTTAATCATCTTTTTTTACTATATCATAGATACTAATTTCTTATTTAAAGTCATTTATATTTTCTTTATTTTCTTCAACTTCCAATCCAGCTGTATTTAGTATATTCCAAGGTTTATTAAAATGAGGTTGAAAGAAAAGATCTGTAAAAGCCAATTCATCCATTGGCACCTCAATTTGATTTTTAAATAAATGTGTATTTGGTTTAGATCTACTCACATTAAACTAGATCATCTTTATATTAGCCTTTGTTTGTAATAAGTTTTGTATTTAACCTAAATTTCAATATTATTTTACTCTATTATTTATTAACTCTATATATAGTTTTGTCCTTTCATCTTCTATATTAGCTCCTGTATACCAAGGTTTTGAGCTATCTAAATCATTATCAAAATATTTTGCTTTATATATAAATTCTGGTCTGTATTCAAAATGTAATATATCAAAATGCTTCCACTTTCCTCCCCATATGAAATTATTATTTTCAAATATTTTAACGAGATTACTTGGATAGGATTTCAATCTATTTTCTCCTGCTTCTTTTGATGCCCATTTCCAATAATCACTTTTATTACTAGCCAAATCAATAGCTATTCCAAATGAATGAGGACTTAATCTACTAGTTCCAGATATAACTCTATAGTTAAAAGTTCCGCTTATAGGATATATATATTTATATATCTCATTATCCATCTTCCCAATATTTAAAACTTCATTTATAGATTTATTCAAATTTTCATAAGCATTATTTTCATTATTAAATGCATAATATTTATTCCAAAATTTCAAATTTTTCAAATTAATTTCGATTTCTTTTTTTGTATTTCCATATACTTCTTTTAATAGTTGATAATGTCTTATTCTACCAGGATCATTATTTGCTATATCATATATATTATCCAGATTATATGTTTCCTCCATCATATCTTGCAAATCTGGATTATTTATTTTTTCTTGAATAGTTTTATTTTTTTTATCATCATACAGTATTCGATTACCTGATTTCATTATTAAATATACTTTACCATCAGATATATCTAAATCTACAATGTATCCATTATACCCCATCATTAGTGATAATATATCCTTTTTCATATTTATATTATATTTTTTATTATAATTAGTTTTGAAAACTTCATAACCTTCATTTTTTTTCCATGTAAAAAATATACTTATAAACAATATACATAGCACACAAAAAGTACATATTTTTTTCATATAAATTTATGCCTCCCTTATACATTCTTTGATAACTTAAAAACTATATTATTATTATTGTCTTTAATCGTATGTATATTTAGACCAAATTTAACCTTTTTCATTTTTATTTTTTGAATTTTTTAACATTTAGATTGTTATTTATTATACATAATGTTAAAATAATATATAAAATTATCTTTTTTTATTAAAGATGTTTTTAATCAAACAATCTAGGAGGGGGTAATATGTCAAACTCGTCTGTATCAACAAACCTTGATCAGTCAAAGAAACATCCGGTAGGCCTTTATGTAATTTGTTTTACTGAAATGTGGGAAAGATTTAGTTATTACGGTATGAGAGGCCTTTTGATGTTATTTTTAACAACACAGCTTGTTAAAGGCGGTCTTGGTTTTGATACCATGTCTGCCGGTATGATTTACGGTAATTTTACAGGTATGGTTTATCTAACACCACTTATAGGTGGATGGTTAGCAGATAAATATTTAGGTCATAGAAAAGCTATTATAATCGGCGGATTTTTAATTATGTTTGGTCAGTTTGCTTTATTTGCAACTCATACTAAAACAATGTTATATCTAGGACTTGTACTTTTAATATTAGGAAATGGTTTTTTTAAACCTAACATGTCTGCTATTGTAGGAAATCTATATGATAAAACTGATGCAAGAAAAGATGCTGCTTATACAATATTTTATATGGCTATAAATGTAGGTGCTTTTTTTGCTCCGTTAGTATGTGGCGCAATAGCAGAACAATTATTTGCTCAAAAATCAGGTGGAGAAATTATATCTTATGCATATAGATACGGTTTCTTGGTAGCAGGTATAGGTATGGTTTTAGGTCAAATAGGATTTATGGGCTTGGCTAACAAGTATTTAGGTGATATTGGAAAACATCCTGTTACTAAATCTTCAAATAATAAAGAATCGAATGATGATCATCCATTAACTTTACAAGAAAAGAAAAGAGTTGCTTCAATATTTATACTATCTTTTTTTGTAATATTTTTCTGGGCTGGATTTGAACAAGCGGGCGCTTCGCTAACTATATATACAAGGGATTTTATAAATAGAGATGTTGGAGGATTCTTAGTTCCAATCACATGGTTTCAATCACTAAACCCTGTATTTTGTGTTGCTTTAGGTCCTATAATGGGAGCTTTATGGATTAATTTATCAAAAAGGAAACAAGGAGACTTAACTACTCCTAAAAAAATGTCAATTGGTCTTATTTTACTTGGTTTAGGTTTCTTATTAATGGTAGGAGCTGTTTTGCAAAGAGGATCGGCTGGAAATGATGTTGCTGTAAAAGCTAATATGTTATGGCTTGTAGGTGCATATTTCTTACACACAGTAGGGGAACTTTGCTTATCTCCAGTTGGTCTTTCAATGGTTAGTAAATTATCTCCTCCAAAACTTGCTTCTTTTTTAATGGGAGTTTGGCTACTTAGTAGTGCTGTTGCAAATAAGGTTGCAGGAATGGTAGCTTCTGTAATGGATACATTTACTCATATGCAAATTTTCGGAACTATAGCAGCAGTATCTATATTATTAGGATTTGTCTTATTGTTATTAAATAAAAAGCTTGTATCGATGATGGAATAATAATAAAAAGCGTGAGATCAATCTCACGCTTTTTATATATGTTCAACAATATTTTTTACCCATCTATCAGATTTAAATCTAATATATCCTATTATAAATTTAGCTATTTCTTCAATAGTAACCAGTGCATAAACATAATGTACAGGCAATTTGAATACGAAGGCTCCTACAAATGCAATTGGAACACCTATTATCCACATAGTAAAAGCTTCTATATATAATGAATATTTAGAATCTCCTCCACCTCTTAATACCCCCACAACTAGTAATATGTTGAATACTCTTATAACTAAGATTGCACAAATTGTATATATCATCATTAAACAATAATACCTGACAGCGTCTGAAACATTAAAAAAGGATAATATATAAGGAGATATATTGTATAATAATATAGAAATAAAAAATCCCACTAAACAGCCTACTACTAAAAACTTTTTAGCATACATCTTAGCTTCTGCCTCTTTACCTGCACCTATTTTATTTCCTATCATTACAACGGCAGCGCTTGCCATTGAAAAAATCACTACCATAAATAAATTGTGTATGGTATTACATATTTGAACAGCAGCCATAGCTTGTGTACCTATTCTTCCATAAACAATAGAATATACAATAAATCCTGCCCCCCAACATCCTTCATTCAATACAACAGGTGTAACTGTTTTGTATATAGTTTTGATAAATAATTTATTAAAATCAAACATTTGTTTAAATGTTGCTGATAATATTCCTTTTTTATAATATATAAGTCCCATTAGTAAAACCATCTCTATTATTCTAGACATTAAAGTCGCAATTGCCGCTCCTTTAACTCCCATACAAGGTATTCCAAAGTTTCCAAATATAAATATATAGTTTAAGAATGTATTGCACAGTAAAGCTATACTACTTACAATCATAGGTATTAGCGCTTTTTCTATGGATCTTGATGCAAAGCTATAATTAAATGTAATAGCTGTGAATACATAACCAATAGATACTATTCTTAAATATTCAGATCCTTGTTGTATAACTATTAAATCTTTATTAAATAAACTTATAATTTCCCTCGGTATTAATAATGGTATAATTGTAAAAATTATAGCTACAATAATTCCCGACAATAGACCTAAACCTAATACTCTTCTTATGTTATCAGTATCTTTTTTACCCCAAAATTGAGAAACAAATATACTACATCCACTAAACATTCCCATTATAATCAGATTAAAGAAGAAAAAATATTGATTTGCTATACCAACTGCAGCTATTTGTGTTTCACCTATCTTACCTATCATTATAGTATCTACCATATTCAATGATGATGCTATAAAATTTTGTATCATTATAGGGAATCCTATGTTTAATAAATTCTTATAAAATTTAGAATCATCAAACAATCCAGCTATTAATTTGTTATACAGTGAGTTCATATAATCACCCCCCTTTTTCAAAAAAATAAAACCACCTACATTTTTATAGTGGTTTATATAATCACTCTATATTATAAAAAACGATATGTATGAATTTTACATCTAAATCCCATATTTTTCAACTACTATTTTATAAAAATACTCTACACGCTACTGATTGTCTCATATAGCTAACGAACCTTGGCATACTCCTTTACTTAAAATAAAAAGAAGATGCATAAGCATCTTCTTATTTGTACATTTCTTTTAATTTAGATTGTATGTCTTTATTTTCTAAATATTCATCAAACTTCATACTTCTATCCATTACTCCATTTGGAGTAATTTCTATTATTCTATTAGCTATAGTTTCTATAAACTGATGGTCATGAGATGTAAATAATATAGTTCCAGTAAAATTAATTAATCCTTTGTTTACAGATGTTATAGATTCAAGATCAAGGTGGTTTGTAGGTTCATCTAAAACTAATATGTTTGCATTAGATAACATAAGCTTAGATAACATACACCTAACTTTTTCTCCTCCAGATAATACATTTGCGTTCTTAAGCGCTTCTTCTCCGGAGAAAAGCATTCTTCCTAAAAATCCTCTTATAAAACTTTCAGCTTTTTCTTCTGAATATCGTCTTAACCAATCAACTAATGACATTTCAACTCCATCAAAGTAATCATTATGGTTTTTAGGTAAATAGTCTTGAGATGTTGTAATTCCCCATTTAAAACTTCCTTCATCCGGTTCTGAAACTCCCATTAATATATCGAACAATGTACTCTTAGCTATTTCATCTCCTAAGAATATAACTTTATCATCTTTTTCCAGTCTAAAACTTATATTATCAAGAATCTTAACACCGTCTACAGTCTTAGATATTCCTTCTACTGTCAATAATTCATTTCCAACTTCTCTTTCAGGAGTAAATCCAACAAAAGGATATCTTCTTCTAGATGGTTGAATATCTTCTAATGTAAGTTTCTCTAATTGTTTTTTTCTAGATGTAGCTTGTTTTGCCTTAGATGCATTTGAACTAAATCTTGCAATAAAGTCTTTTAATTGTTTAGCTTTTTCTTCTGTCTTTTTATTTTGATCTTTAGCCATTTGTAATAATAATTGGCTAGATTCATACCAAAAATCGTAATTTCCAACATACATTTGTATTTTTCCAAAGTCCACATCTGCCATATGAGTACATACCTTATTTAGGAAATGTCTATCATGTGATACTACTATTACAGCAGTATCTTCCAAATCCATAATAAAGTTTTCTAACCAGTTAATTGATTTGAAATCCAAGTGGTTAGTAGGCTCATCCATAAGAAGTATATCAGGTTTTCCAAATAAAGCTTGAGCCAATAATACTTTGACTTTTTCAGCACCTGATAATTCCTTCATTTGCTTATAATGTACATCCTTAAGTATTCCCAGACCCATTAAAATCATCTCTGCTTCTGTTTCTGCTTCCCATCCATTTAATTCAGCAAATTCTCCTTCAAGTTCAGCAGCTTTTATTCCGTCTTCATCTGTAAAGTCAGTTTTTGAATATAATTCGTCTTTTTCCTTAATTATTTGATGCAATCTTTTGTGACCCATAATAACTGTATTTATTACAACTTCTTCATCGTATTCAAAGTGATCTTGTCTTAATACAGATAATCTTTCTCCAGAAGTTATAGATATATCACCTTCATTTGCTTCTACTTCTCCAGATAACACCTTTAAAAATGTAGACTTTCCAGCGCCATTAGCACCTATTACTCCATAACAATTTCCTTTGTTAAATTTTATATTAACATCCTTAAATAATTGTTTATCTCCATATCTTAGTCCTATTCCAGTAGCCTGTAACATTGTTTTCCTCCATTTCATATTTCATGATCTTTATAAATGTACTTTATACATTCTACATTTTTAACAGTGTATTTTCAATAGTTTTTGAATATTTACTTGTATAAAGTGACATTTTTTATACATTAAGTTTGAATTTTATATTTTCAACCCATTTTTTAGCCATATTTTTGTTGAGTTCTATATTTTTATATACATTTACAAAATCTTTAGCATCAACTATATAATTCATATCTAATTCCGATTTCATATTCTCTAAAGTTTTACCAGGACCTCCGTTATGGGTATAGAATAAGAGTATTTTCTTATTTTTGATATCGTATTCATCAAAAAATGTTCTTAAAGCTGGAGCAAACGTCCCAGCCCACACTGGAGTTCCTATAATCAATAGGTCGTATTCATCTATGTTTATTAATATAGGCTCAAGTTCAGGTTTTTCTTTCATAAAAACACTTTTCCCACACCATAAATATTTCATGAATCCTTTTCTTTTGACTTCATTTTTAGGTTTGATTTCTAAAATATCTGTATCTAAGTTTTGAGATATTATTTGAGATAAAAGTTTTGTATTTCCTTCAAACGAATAATAAATTACTAATTTCTTCATAAGCATACCTCCAGATTATAATTTAATCTAATTATGCTATCTCATGTGCTTATGCCACAAACAAATCATAACATGATTTACTTATAATAAAAAGGTATAATTTTCGTATTGGAAAATTATACCTTTTTATTATATATTAATATCCGCTATTTGAGTCTTTATTTCCTGTAACTATGCTAATAGATGCACTTGCTCCAATTCTTGATGCTCCAGCATTTATTACAGCTTCTGCATCTTTTGTGTTTCTCACTCCACCCGAAGCCTTAACTCCTATATTTGCTCCAACAGTTTCTCTCATAAGTTTTATGTCTTGTGGAGTTGATCCACCTGTTCCAAATCCAGTAGAAGTTTTAACATAATCAGTTCCTACTGTTTTTGCAAGTTCACAAACTATTTTCTTTTCCTCATCACTTAAGTAGCAAGTCTCGATTATAACTTTTACTAACGCGTTCCCATCAGCTGCATCTACAACTGCTTTTATATCATTTTGAACATAATCATATTTTTTATCTTTAAGAGCTCCTATATTTATAACCATATCTACTTCATCGGCACCTTTGTTTATTGCGTCTATAGTTTCAAATGCTTTAACTTCTGAAGTATTTGCTCCTAACGGAAATCCTATTACTGTACAAATTTTAACATCAGATCCCTTCAATTGCTCTTTTGCAAACTCTATATACGATGGGTTTATACATACTGAGAAAAATCCATATTCTTTTGCTTCTTCACAAACTTTTTTTACTTCACCCTCTGTTGTTTGTGCTTTTAATACAGTATGGTCTATGTACTTTGCTAATTCCATTTTAACCTCTCCTTTTTAATTTATATTCCAACCTATCAAAATACAATAGTTAGATAGGTTATGTTTATCAGATTTATATTTAATTTATTATGGTATAAACTTCTCTGATCCTTTTAAAACAAGTTTTGGAACTATTATTCTTCTTTTTATTTTATCCTTTGGACACACATTATTTAATTTATCTATAAGCATTTTCATTCCTGCCTTTCCCATTTCAATAGTGGGTCCATTCACAGAACTTATATTCATGCCTAAAATGTTTACTAGATCTAATTTGTCAAATCCTATTATTCCCATACCTTCTGGAATATTTATATTTTGTTCATATAATGCTTTTATAGTTCCCAAAATCATCATATTACTAGTTACAAATATAGCACTTGGTCTATCTTTCATGTTTAATATTTGCTTTGTAATCTCATATGAACTTTCATAATCAAAGTCTCCATAAAACACATACTTATCTTCAATAAGTATATTGTTTTCATTTAAAGCCTTTGCATATCCTTTAAATCTATCTTTAGTTATTGTGTAATTTTGTTTACCATTAATTATGGCTATTTTATTATGTCCAGAATCTATTAATGCTTTTGTAGCATCATAAGCTCCTTTTATATGATCTATGAATATACCACTAAATTCTGAGTATTTAACATATCCATCAAGTAATATAATGGGAATACCCAGATTCTCTAAAGTACTTAAATATTCACTACTAAAATGATCTTCTGCATATGTTGGAGTTATTATTATTCCTTCTATTCTCTGTTCTTTCAACACTTTAAGTGCTTTAAGTTCTTTGTCTCTTTTATCATCAGTATTACAAAGTATTATATTTAAATTATTTTCGTCTGCTATTTGACTTATTCCTTTTATAATTTCTCCAAAAAAAGGATTGTTTATTTCAGGAACTACAACACCTATAGTGTTTGTTTTACTTGTAGATAAACTTCTTGCTATTGCACTCGGTGTATAGTTTAATTCTTTAATTACATCCATCACTTTATTTCTCGTTTCTTCTTTTACATATCCAGAATCATTCAATACTCTTGATACAGTAGTACGAGATACTTGTGCTTTTTTTGCAATATCTTTTATAGTTATAGCCATTTTGACTCGCCCCCAGAAAAACTTAGAAATTATTATAATATAAATATGTTACCGATTCCATTTAAATTATACATTTTTTTTATTAATACTTCAATACAATTATATTAAATAATTCATATAATTTCCTTACAGATAAAATAAAGCGAAACTTGATTCAGATGGAGTTTTTACTCCATCTGAATTTTTAGTTACGCTAATGCAGAAGCTGTTACGTTCTTATTTCCATCCTTAAGTGGATAGTGTTTTAGCACTTTTAGCTTTCGGATAAATAATATAATTTAGCTGAAATATATTTTGTATTAACCTAAAATAACCTCAACATCATGTTCTTTATTGTCATCTATAAGTTTTAATTTATTTGAATTATTTTTATTTCCATCAATAGCTATATATTTTACATTTTTGTTCACCTTATCAGGATTTTTAATTGATATATTGTATTTAGATTTGCCGTGTTTATATTCTATGAAATACCCTTCCCAATCCTTAGGTATGCAAGGATCTATTACTATTTCATCACCATATTTTTTCAATCCCAAAATATCCTCAATACCAACTTTGTACATCCATCCTGCTGTTCCCGTATACCAAGTCCATCCACCCCTACCTATATGAGAATTAGTAGAGTATACATCTGCTGCCATAACATATGGTTCTACCTTATATTTTAAACATTCTTTGCTCGTTCTAGTATGGTTTATAGGATTTATACTGCTATAAAGTTTCCACGCCTTATCTCCTTTTCCCATCATAGCATATGCTTTTATAACCCATGTTGCTGCATGTGTATATTGACCTCCATTTTCTCTAACTCCAGGTACATAACCCTTTATGTATCCAGGATTCATATTGCCTTCATCAAAAGGAGGTGTAAACAAAAGAATCATTCCTTCATCTTCTTTTATTAAATACTTATTTAGAGATTCCATGGCTTCCTCTTTTCGAATCTCATCAGCCCCATTTGATATAACGGCCCACGATTGTGCTAATGAATCTATAATACATTCCGAATTTTCTATAGATCCTAGAGGAGTTCCATCATCAAAATAAGCTCTTTTATACCACTTACCATCCCATGCATTTTCTTCTATTGAATTTAATATATTTTTAGCATGATCATTATATTTCTTTTGAACATCTAAATCATTCATTTTTTCGCATATTTTCGAAAAATCACCCAAAATAGTGTATAAAAACCATCCAAGCCATACACTCTCACCTTTTCCCTTATTTCCAACAGTACTCATACCGTCATTCCAATCTCCAGAACCCATAAGAGGTATACCATGTTCTCCAAATTTTAGCGATCTTTCAATACTTCTTATACAATGATTATATACAGATGCTTTTTCCTCAGATACTCTAGGTACACCATATCTTTCGTCTTCTTCTTTTAGTTCATCCTCTTCTAAAAAATGAACCGACTCTTCTAATATAGAATAATCTCCAGTATTTTTTATATACTCTATTGTTGCATAAGGTAACCAAAGTAAATCATCAGAAAATTTTGTTCTTATACCCTTATCATCAGATCCAGGATGCCACCAATGCTGTACGTCACCTTCAACAAACTGATGTGCACAGTGAAGTAGTATTTGCTCTCTAGTTTGATCTGGAATTAAATTTAGTGCATTCATAGAGTCTTGAAGTTGATCTCTAAAGCCATAAGCACCTCCAGATTGATAGAAAGCTGATCTTGCCCATATTCTACAGCATATATTTTGATAAGAAAGCCAGTTGTTTATCATCAAATCCATAGACAGATCGGGAGTTTTAACTTGAATTTTTCCTAATACATCATCCCACATTTCAATTGAATCATCCAATGCATTTTTAGATTCAGACACATCTGTATATTTATCTACCATATAGCTTATATTTTGAATATCATTTTCTTGACCTAATAAGAATACAACTTCTTTTTCCTCATTTAAGTCAAGCTCAATACAAGTTTGTATACAAGCACATGGATCAAACCCTGCTCCTACAGTATTTGAGAGGCTTTTTCTTTTTAAACTAGCTGGATTTTTTAATTCTCCGTTAAATCCTAAAAACTCTAATCTATCACCTGTGTAAGAATTAACCTTTTCAGAACACGCCATATAACTAACTCTTGATGAAAAATCTGGATTATAAGGATTCTTAATAATCATTACATCTTCATTCATATCTGTTATTACATGCTTTTGCATAGTCTGATCGCTAACACCCATTACAGGTCTTATATAATTTGTAAGAGTTAGCTTTCTTTTAGAATTCGATTTGTTTTTAAGCTTAATTATGCTGATTTTGATAGAGTCATCATTTGGAACAAACATAACAAGTTCTTGCTGTATTCCATTGCTATCATGAACAAATTTTGAATACCCATGGCCATGATGTACTGTATAACTTTCCCTCTCTCTTATAGGAAGAGGTGTTGTAGTCCATATACGTCCACTGTTATCATCCCTTATATATATAGCTTCTGAACTTGGATCTATTACAGGATCATTTGACCAAAGAGTCAACTTATTTTCTCTACTATTTTCAGACCATGTAAATCCAGAACCATTTTCAGATACTTGAAATCCAAACTTTTTATTAGATACTACATTTATCCAAGGTAGAGGCGTACTAATATCTTCCTTTATTCTTATAACGTACTCCTTATTCTTCTTATCAAATCCTCCATATCCATTGAAATAATCAAGATCCAAATCTTCATCTAAACTTTCATATTCTATATTATCCTCATTAAATATTTTTTCTTCTATCTGATAATCACAGTCTTCATAATCTAATTGAGACTTAATGGATTCACAACCAGACTTTAAAACTATTCTTGCAGCTGAGTAAAAAAGTATTTGATCTTCTTTTGGAATCTTGTTTACACTTCTTATAAATATACCACCCGGTTTATCTATTAAATCATATCCGTACTTTGATCTAACTGTTTCAATTATAATATTTTGAAGAGGTTGCAAATAATTGCTCTCATCCTCATTTAAAATTACAACATCAACAACTAATCCCTTCATTCTAAAATATTCATGAGCATTTAAAACTTGTTTTACAATATCTATCTCTTCTTCATTCTTTATACTGACAAGAACTATAGGTATATCACCAGATATACCATAAGCCCAAAGCGAGTGTTGAGCCTTTATATTGTTCTTCATTATATCTTGATACTTTCTTTTACTAGGACTTAAAAATAATATATGAGATATCATATCCTGATAAGTCGTTATTTCTTCTTCATCAAAATTCAAATACGAACTTTCTACTTGACTTCTAATATTTGCTAATTCAAATATTCTATCCATACAAGATGTATCATGATATTTTTTAACTGAACTTAAAATATCATCCATGTTGTTGCCAATAGAAGTTGTAAAAAATACATCTACACTGCAATGAGCCTTTATATCAACTTTTTTTCTCAAACTCATTATAGGATCTAATACAGCTCCCCAAGTATTAGACAATGGTTGATTTAAAGCCTTGGGGTTTTTAATATTATTAGCTCGGCCGATGAAATTATCTCTATTAGTTTCATACTCCAAATTCCCTATAGTATCCGCCTTTGTAGAAATAGTATGCGCCATCCATAATTTTTGCTCTCCTTCACTTCTTGGCCTTCTTGAACATATTATACTCTCATATTCTAAAACAGGCTTTGTTCTTATAAATAAATTAGTAAACGCAGGATGAGCAATGTCAGCAGCCTGGTCTATAAGAACAGTTTCTAAATAACTAGTAAGCTCAATCATTACAGATTCATTAGAATTGTTAGTAATAGTAACTTTTCTTATCTCAGCATCATCCTCTGTAGATACTACAATCTTCGTATTGGTTATTATATCATTATCCTTTCTTATAAATTCAACCTTATCTTGATAAAACTTCACTTTATAATAATCTGGTTTAGTATCTATAGGCTTATAAGTTGTTGAAAATACATCGTTATTATTTAAATTTTTAACAAATATATAGACCCCATAGTTACCAGTTACCAAATCCTCTCTCCACCTACTAACTTGTAATTTATTTTTCTTAATATATCCTACTCCAGAATCAGTAACCATGCTCAAACATTTCCCATTTGATAAAATATGGCATCTAGGAATGTCGTAATTCAAGTCATCATATTCTCTAATAACTTGATTATCAATATTTTTAGATTTTTCTAAAGGTTTTATATTTTCCTTATACTCTTTAGTTATAATACTTCTCACCGGTATTTTCTCTTGAAGCAGCATTTCTGCTCCTTTTACAGCTGGATCTGCATGAAATCTCCTTTGCATTATATTTGAATTCAAATAATTGTTAATAGCTACAAAACTCATTCCTTGATGATGTGCCATAAAGCTCTCTACTATAGCATTTTCTTTATCTAGTGTAATCCTATCTCCTGTAAAATCTACAGCTTCATATAATCCATACTTTCCTTCCATGCCCATATTAATAAGCCTTTTTATATTTTTCATACAATCATTTGCATCAAATGATAAAGCTAATACAGTGGAATATGGAGATACAACCATATCTTTAGAAAGACCTCTTTTAAGTCCCAAATCAGGTACTCCAAACGCCTTATACTGATAATTTAAATCCATATCAAACTTATAATAACCAGACTCTGAAGTCCCCCATGGCACATCCCTCTCAATCCCATATTTCTTTTGTGCTCTAATTACAGTATTATACGTTTCATCTAAAAGTGAATTACTGTAATTTTTCATTATAAGAGGAGGCATAAAATATTCAAACATAGTAGCAGTCCAAGAAACCAAGCCCCTATATCCATCAACTATCGATAAGGACCTTCCCAATTTAAACCAATGCTTTTGAGGAATTTGTTTTTTAGCAACAGCAATATAACTAGTAAGTCTTGCCTCTGATGCTAATAGGTCATAATACGAATTTGTAAGCTTATTTGAATCTATATCATATCCAATTGAAAACAAATCTTTTTCAAAATCATACAATTTAGTAAAGTCTGTATTATCTACTATAGTATCTATAATTTTAGTTAAATCTATTATCTTATCCTCAAATCCATCTATATTATCTATTAAATTAGATATAACATCTTTTAATACTATTACCTTTTTCATTTCACAAGAGCTAATATTTTCATTTTGAATTTTTATATCATGTATTTCTTTTAATATATTTTTATACACTTCTCTAAGTCTTAACATATTCGTGTTTATATTTACTTCATATACCAATTTATTTAAACTATCAGATCTATATTCATCTGCAATATCATTTAAACAATTTCTATGATAATCATTTAGCAACACAGCATTAATATCATATATAATACTTTTAATGAAATCACATATATTTAAATCTATATCACTATAGAAATCTTCATTTAAAATCAAATCTACAAATAATTTTTCAAAATCATTCATACATAAATTTTCTTTTTCGATAATAAATTCTATATCTTTATATTCATGATCACAAGCAATAATGCTATCTCTAATTCCCTCTAAAATAGATTTATCTACTATAGGCTTATTAATATATTCTAACAGACCTTGCTTTAAAGTCATTATATACCCTACAAAATTACCACTATCTACAGTTGATACATATCTAGGAAATAAAACATTCAAACTTTTAGTATCATACCAGTTAAACAAATGTCCCTCATACGTTTCTAACTTTTGAATACTCTCTAATGTATTATTTATTTTATTTAACATAGTTGTAGTAGATATATATCCTAAGTCTCTTGCAGACATTATCGATATTAATAAAAAACCTATATTAGTAGGTGATGTTCTTTCAGCCACCCCATTATAAGGGTTTTCTTGAAAATTATCAGCCGGAAGATAATTTTGATCTTTACCTGCAAAATCTTCATAATATAACCACGTTTTTTTAGCTATTCTTCTAATCAACAATCTATCTTCTTTATTAATATCAATTTCCATATCAATTTCAATTTGTTCACTTATTTTGCAAGCTATAACAGGTGCTATAACCCATAGCAAGCATATTAAAAGAGCGTATACGATATTAGCAGGACTTAACATATATACAATCGCAAACGTTATAACAGATATATATATAGACACCTGCATTGTATTTACATAACCGTTCATATCATTTTTAATTTTCTTTTCTGCATCGGCTGCAGTTGTCCATTCTAATAACTTCTTTTTAGATATACACATTCTATACAAAGTTCTAGTTATAGCATCTATCATTAAATATGCATTATACGGTAAAAAAACAAATAAAATCAACGCTTGATATAAAAGCCCTTTACATCCGTATATCAAATCAGAATTCATCTTTGTAGTTATATTCTTATAATATTTACATACTATACAGTTTATGCACTCTAAAATTATAGGAAGCACTAATGCAAACACTGAAAATCCTACCCAAATCCACCAATACCCAGGAAGAATAGTAATTCCTAATACAATTAAAATTAATGTAGAAACAGGATCTAAGCTTCTTCTTAAATTATCTTTTATCTTCCACTTTGACAGAAGTGATAATGGATTTTTTGAAAATAACCATCTTAGTAGCTGCCAATCTCCTCTTATCCATCTATGAAGCCTCATACAAAATGAACTATAATTAGACGGATAAGAATCTATAAGCTCTATATCTGTCGCAAGCCCAGTTCTTATATAACATCCCTCTAACAAATCATGGCTTAGAACACAATTTTCAGGAATAGCTCTTTTAAGAACTTCATCAAATACATCTAAATTGTATATACCCTTTCCTGTAAAAATACCTTCAAAGAACAAATCTTGATAAACATCAGAAATAGCAGTAGTATAACTATCTATACCACCTTGACCTGCAAATATTTTTGTAAACATACTTTTTCCTGTGCTATCAATATCAAGACCTATTCTCGGTTGGATAATACCATAACCTTCTATAACTCTATCTCTTGTTTTACTTAAAATAGCTTTATTTAAAGGATGAGTTATAGTTCCTATTAATTTTTTAGCACTATCCATAACCAAATTTGTATCAGCATCAATAGTTATTATATATTTAATCTTATTTTGTATATGAGAAATATCTGATGATATCATAGAATATGAAGTATTATTAGATCCTTTTAATAATTCATTTAATTCAACTAATGCACCTCTTTTTCGTTCCCAGCCCATCCATTTATCTTCATGCTTTGAATATTGTCTATGTCTATGAAAATAAAAAAACATATCACCTTTTTTATACTTTTCATTCAACTTACTTACTTTTTTAAATGCTTTTTCTATTATAATATTATCTTGCTCTGTATGTTCTTGTTTTGAATCCTTAAAATCGGCAGCTATACAAAAATATATATTATCCTCTTTATTTGAATTATAATACACTTCTAGCTTGTCTATAAGTTCATCAACAGATTTTTCATTTGTAACCAAAGTAGGTATTACAACCATAGTTGAAGCATTCTCATCTATTCCATTAATATATTCTAATTTCGGTAAAAAGTTAGGTTCTATATTGTGTGTTACAATCCAATTAACTATATTTATAGCTATAGTACTTGATGGTATATAAGAAAAAATAAGTACCAACAAACTAGCATATACATTATTGGACATTTTGTAACAGTACATTGTCATCAATAAAGTCAATATCCATGTTATTATTACTATAGGCAAAAAATATATCACATATGGATATTTAGTATTTTTATTTGATCTATCATTGTATCCAAAACATGATAATAACTCTGTTATTCCATTTCCAACTATGTAGTACCCAACATGATTTAGCTTATTATTTTCATCATCAGTCCGATTCGATAGTTCAATAGCTTTTTTAGATATTGTAAACTCAGGTATATTGTATCTTTTAGATATTTTTTCAATTTTACTCCTATAATAATCTCTACTCTCAAAATCCATTTTATTATATATACCACATGGATCATCTTTTAAGATTTTCTCAACTACCGATAATGATTCGAATACACTTATCCAATTTAGCTTAGACACTTGATTTAAACTCATTATAGAATTTCCCATTGCCATTTGTCTATACGCCTGTTCTCTATGTTGAAACTCTATTATTTCATCTAAAGTTATATTATATTCGAATAAATTTTGTTCTATAAAGCTCTTTATTTTTCCTGAATCATATTCTTCACTTCTCATTTTCTTCATCAAATATTCAATATAGAAAAAATCTATTTTATTTTCTTTATTAGTTTCTTTTCTAATGAAGTTCATCAATTCTTCATTATTCATATCCAAACCTTTTATATTTTCATACTTTAATTGATCTTTATAAACAAGTTCGCAAATATTTCTTATGTTTTCGACAAGGCAACATCTAATAACAATAGATAAAGACCATATTTCTGCAATAGAAAGAATACTATATTTTTGGTATGACTTTATAAACTCTATTATCACACCCTCATCTAATTTTGCATCAGTATGAGATACAAGTTCAAATAATATATCGTACACTCTTGGAAATCCTTCAAATATACCATTTGCCAATACATTCAATTCTAAAAATTTATCTTTATCTACCTCTTGTCTTACGAACTTAACTTCTTCCTCCAATTTATAAAAATTATCTAATAACCATTTTGAAGCTCCTGATAAATTCTCTTTATCTTCATCTATTTCATTTAAATGCTTATACAATTTATATATCACTTTATAATTATTATTCAATCTAGATAATAAAGACCTGCAACTTGTATATTTTTCGCTCACTCTATGCTTTTTTGCTATATTTATAGAGTGATTTTGGAGTTCTTCATTACTCAATAAAATATTATCCATACTGATATTTTCATATCCATCTATTTTTTTATTGTACTCACTCATATCTTATTATCCCTCCTATAAAAGAGTTGTCATCCACTTCCTATTTATTGTAAAAAATAAAAGGCATTATAGCCTCTTATTTTTTAATAACGTCTCTATTTTTGAACTTAAATCTATCGAAAGTTCTTCAGCATACTCTTGGCAAATACCTTCAGTGTATAAATTGAATAGAGCTTTTTCTTTATCTGGTAAAACTAGGCACCAACCTTTATCAGTATTAATCCTTACACCTTCAAATAGTTCTATATCACTATTCTTGTTCTGTATTATTATATTTTTTATAATTCGTCCCTTATCATCCCACTCACACTCAATTTGTTTTTTTATAAAATAAAATTCAGGAATTTCATCTACTATATCACTAAGTCTAATTTTATTTTCAGCTAAAAAATCTATAATTTTACAAACAGCACTAATAGCATCAAAATTAAATAAATACTGAGTAAACATTTCTTCATCTTCTAAAACAGCATTCATAAAACAAGAGTGAGAATGCTTAGTCTTAATTATTTCAACATCGTGTTTTTGTGTTAATTCTTGTATTATCATAGGCATAGTATGAGGAATGACTATTTTTTTTGCTTTTTTTAATTTTAATAAAATAAGAGTTGTTAGAATATTGTATTTTTCATTATCTATTATTCTTCCTTTTTCATCTATTAACAATACGTTTTCTCCATTTTGACTAAAGACAACTCCAAAATCTAAATTGTTGTCAACTACATTTTTAACCATACTAGTTAAATGCAAATTAATATTTTCATAATCTTTAATAGAATAATCATACGATACATCACAACCTATTTTCTCAAAAATTTTATAAGCTAAATTCATAACATCACTACATATAGAACTTATCAAAATTTTAGGTTTAATAGTTTTTATATCACATAATTGATTTATGCTTTTTATATTTTCATCTATATAAAAATAATGAAAATTATTCACTTCTATGATATCCTTAATATCTTTTGCCTTGCATCTTTTAAAGTCATCTCTATTAAATAAATTTTCTATTTTTATTTCTGTATCTCTATCTATATTTGCTCCAATTTCATTCATAAATTCAATATGAACTTCATCATTTTTTGAATGATTTATACTAATATGTATACCACCTTTTGCTTTATAATGTCTTATTGCAAATCTGTTTATTGCAAGATTAGTATTTTTTATATCTATAACCCCAACTCCAGTTGAAAGTATACCAGATATTAATGAGTTTTTAATTATTTGTGAAGCATTAAAGCAATCACAACTAATAATAATAGATGTATCTTTATGAAGCGTAGATGCATATGCAGATCCAAGTCTTGATGAAAATTCTGGATTTATCTGTGTATTTATATGTCCAGATACATCCTTATATCCAAAAATATTTTTTTCTATTTTAGTACCCCATACTACATTTTGATTTATTATTGTATCTTCTTTAATTATTTTATCTGGCCATATCTTAGCGTTAGGATTTACCTTTACTCCACACGATAATAAACTCCCTTTACCTATTGCAGATTTTTCAAATGTATTTATTCTATTTTTTAGTTCTACATCATTGCATACAACCGTTCCTCTACAATGAGTGCTACTTCCTAGTTTAGAATTTTTCCAAAGTATACTCTTTTTTAAACTACTATGATTACCTATGTCACAGTTAGGTCCAATAATTGAATATTCATTTATATTTACATTATCTTTAATGCTAGAATTTTCAGCTATATAAACTGGAGAATGCAATATAGTATTTTTCCCAATTTCAACTCCATCTTCTATCCATATTCCTTTTTCTATTTCTCTCGCATTAATATCTACACAAACCTTTCTATCTAATATGTTAAAATGTGTTTCCATATAAGAATTTAAATCACCTATATCATTCCAATAATCCTGTGTAATATATCCGTACATAGGAATTTTATCCTCTAATAATTTAGGAAATAAATCCTTACTAAAATCAAAATTCACATCTTTGTCAAAATAATCTAAAACTTCCGGTTCCAATATATAAATACCGGTATTTACCGTATCACTAAACACTTCAGACCAACTTGGTTTTTCTAAAAATCTTATAACTTTTCCGGATTCATCAGTTATAACAACTCCATATTCTAATGGTACATCTTCTCTACGTAATACAATAGTCGCTTTTGATTTTTTTTGTCTATGATACTCAATAGCTTCACTTATATCAAGATCAGTTAATGCATCACCACTTATAACTATAAATGTATCATCTAAAAATTCTTGTGCATTTTTAACGCTTCCTCCCGTTCCAAGGGGAATATCTTCTATAAAATATTCAAGATTCACATTCCATCTATCTCCAGCTTCAAAGTAATCCATTATAATAGATGGCATATAAGCCATAGTTACAGCTATATCATTTATGCCATGCTTTCTTAATAGGTCAATAGAATACTCCATAACTGGTTTATTAAGTATTGGTACCATAGGTTTTGGTATATCGCACGTAAGAGGTCTTAACCTAGTTCCTTTACCTCCAGCCATAATAACTGCTTTAATATTAATCACTCCTTACAAATAATAACTATCTATAATAATCTCCAAATAATTAATTTAAATACATTAATTTACAATTTTATGTATAAATAGTTTAAATTTTATTTTCATAGGTATTGTATTTATTTCGCTATCACTTACAATATCTACATTTGCTATATTGACTCCATCTTGTGTATAATAATTTATCTTTCCAACTTTATCTCCTCTATTTATAGGATATGTTAACTCATCTAGAATAATGCTTCTTTTCATTTTTTCTTTATCTTTTTTTACAACCCATAGATCTTCTTTTGTTTTTAGATTTATTTCTAATTCATTTATTCCATATAAATAAGTCTTTCCTATAAATGTATCTTTCTTTACTATTCTATTTTTCTTAAAGTTATTTTTCCCGTATTCTAAAAGTTCTTTTGATGCACTTGTTCTTTTTTTAGAACTTTGACCTCCTAATACAATACTTATAACTCTAAAATCCTTATTATTTTCATTTGTACTTTTTATATTCATAGTAGAAGCTAAACAGTACCCAGCTCTTCCAGTAAATCCTGTTTTTAATCCGTCAACGCCTGGCATTATTCTAAGTAAAGCATTAGTGTTATTTCCTATAAACCCTCTTTTGTAATTTGTATGCGTTTGTATACTTGTTATAGCCAAAACATCTTGTTTGTAATTATCTATTAAATACTTTGCTAATACGCTTAAGTCTCTAGCTGTAGACATATTTTCTTTAGGAGTTTTCATATCTCCATTTATTCCATAAACAGGTAATCCATTTGGGTTAATATATGAAGTTTTATTCATACCTATCTCTTTAGCCTTTTTATTCATCATCGCAACAAATGTTTTTGTATCTCCACCTACATGTTCTGATATTGCAACTGCCGCATCATTTCCAGATACAACCATTATGCCTTTCATAAGATTTATCAATTTAACCTTTTCTCCTGTTTTTAATCTATAAGTGGATCCTCTTGTTTTAGCCGCTTTAGAGCTTATCTCTACGACATCATCTTTTGTTACTTTATTATTCTTTATACTATCTAGAGTTACCAACAAAGTCATCATTTTGGTCAAACTTGCACACGGCATTTGCTGATCTGCATTTTTTTCATATAAAACCGTTCCTCTTTCTTGATCTATAAGTATAGAGGCTTTTATATATTTTTCCATGTCATAATTTTGAGCATTTGCTATATTTGTAAATAATACAAATACAATTATTAATGTTGTAATTTTAGATTTCAAGTTATCACTCCTCAAAGATTTACTTATTTTAATACTACTTAATATCTACTATTTGTTTTTTATAATTCATATAAAACAAAACTTAATTCACATGGAGTTTTCGAACTTTTAGATTTTGTATAACTCAAATTTTATTTTTACCTCGACATTTTTCTTACAACAGTTGATGTCCATGTAGCTATAACAGTTACGCCCAAGAACATTTCAATTGAAGCTAATACCTTCCCATGATAATTTATAGGTATAATATCTCCATAACCAACTGTCGTAAATGTAACTATACTGAAGTACCAAGCCTGAAAATAATCACTCATAAACTCTTTAAAATCCAAATTAGATATGTCTAAAAGGCTATATTTAATTGTCCTATGGTAATTCATAGTACAATCAACATTTATATTAAATCTAAGTCCAGCTATCATATATAAATAAGCGAATATACTTATCAATATAAATGAAAAAAACAAAACATTTTGAGGTTTTTCTCCATATCCGACTATATATTTAGATAGCAAATCCATTATCTTAGGTAGTATACATTTATGATATTTTTTGTGTTTTAAATTTTTAAGAATGCTAGTTTTTTTTAATTTAAATTCATTTTTATCTTCATCATTTATACGAGGAAATATCATTTTTCCATTGTACATTCTCTCTTTATAGTAATATTTCCCACTTTCCTCATAGTCACCTATTATATTAGATTGATTTTTAGCAATTCTATATGCATTCCTAGCATCTATGTACCTTTTTTTATCATAGTCTATATTTTGAAGTATAAATTTAGTATTAGAAGAAAATCTAATTCCATCAAATTTTACTCCATTTGATATATTTTTAAATATAAATTTTTGTCCTATAAATTTACACATATAAAAAACAGATTCACTTTTGCTACTTAAAAATTCGCTTTTATCAAATATACAATTTTTCATAAATATACAATTTTCAAAATAAACATTTTTCTTAAATTTTGTATTTATAAATAAAACATCTGAGTAAAATTTATAATCATTAAAATATACATTTTCATTAAATACTGCATAAGAAAAATCAAAAGAAGCTTTTTTGTTTAAGTTATTTATTTTTACATTTGCCATATTCACATCTTGCTGAAATATAACACCTCTAAAATCATATATATTTTCTTCCTCATTCCATAAATAATCATTTGCTTGCATATCTCCATTTAATATATTAGTTATAATTTCTTTTTCTTTTTTTGACTTAACCTGTCTATGGAATAAGCAGTATTGTGAAACATCATCTGTACATCTATAGCATGTACAATCTCCAACCTCCCACTTGCATTTCATAAAACACAAACCTCCATAAAATTCTCATCATGCTATAGCATATGTTCATGTTCCCAACAAGCCTTAATAGACTTAGCCACTTAAGATTCGTTGATACTTTCGCTTTCTTATAAATGTTATCTCTATATTGAAAATCATATGATTTCCTATTCATTAATAAGAAATCATTTATACTATATTATTGACACTTATATGATTTTTATCCTTAAAGAAATACAATATATTAATTTCAAAATGAAATTAATATATTTCCCGGGAATTTTATATAACAACAAATGTATGTCTTTCATAAAATATTACATAAAGGAGGTATATTTTGTGTCTGATTTTGATAAATATAAATTAAATGTCAACTTTATGAAAGGGGTTAGTAAGGTTAATCCTATAATTCCTAGAAAATATACTCTTACTCATTCAGATGAATCAGCTGAGCTTTTTTTAGATATAGGAAAGGTTTATAACTACAAAGCTCTTACATCCTTTAGAGACGAAGTTTTATGCGAATGGATAAATTGCAACAATATGTATTATCTGCAATGTTACGCTTATATAAGCGGTGGTGAGTTTAACTTAAAAGAATCTGAAATACGATACAATATATTTAAAAAAGAACTACCTTTAGCTCTTACCGCCATAATCAATGGAGATAAAACTTTTTTTAAAGCACATCCATATTTATATAACTCCCCTATATTTATAAAATTCAATTCTATATACCCAGCTTTTAATAAGATTGAATACTTTGGAAAAATTAAAGATTATTTTAATGATAAATACTAAAAGTCCTAATTTTAGTTAAAATTAGGACTTTTAGTATTTATCATTAAATTATATAATTTTCTTATAAAATAAAAAAGAAGGGGTTTGGTAATATGAAAAAAATATGCTTCTTAATATTAATAATTTTATGCTCATATATATACTATCAAGTAACAGATATTAAAGTTAACAAAGTAGATGTATATTCAAATAAAATTCCTAATGATTCAAATATACGAATACTCCAAATATCTGATATTCACAATAGAAATTTAAACAATACAGGCTTAATACATTATATCAGAGAATCAAATATAGATATGGTAGTTCTAACAGGAGATATTATAGATGCTAAAACTAAAGATTTCGAATGTATATACTCATTTTTAGATTCATTGATAAGTATAAATCCAAATGTATATTTTGTAAGCGGTAATCATGAATGGAGAAACTCAAATAAAGATGAATTTATAGATTCTCTAAGGGAAAAAAACTTAATAGATTTAAATAATTCAAACAAATTATTTGAAAATAATAATATAAAAATAAATGTTTGCGGAATTGATGATCCTTACACAAACCATGAAAATACATATTCGGCTTTTAAAAATATAGATCCTCAATATTTTACTATTTTATTGTCTCACTCACCTAATGTAATTATGAAATACGAAAATATAGACTCTGACCTCATCTTATGTGGTCATACTCATGGAGGGCAAGTTAGATTTCCTCTAATAGGTTGTCTTATAGGCTCCAGGACAGGGATTCTTTCCTAAATACAATAAAGGTTTATATAAATTAGATAACGATAGAGTAATTTATATAGACAGTGGTTTGGGAACGAGTTCTCTTCCAATAAGATTCTTAAATAAAAGTCAAATAAGCTTAATTGTTTTACAAAATAAAAAATTCGATACATAGAAAAAGAGCCTTACTGCTCTAATTCAGTTGACTTTCTCATTATTATTATTACAAGAATTAATGAAATTAAGATAACAATTATATTTAGTATTAATTCATAGTTTGATTTTTCATCTTCTTTTTTTTCATATTTTATATTTCTTTCAATTAAATCTGATAAAGTACATATTTCTTGATTTTCTTTTTCTATATAATTTTTATAACTCTGTATATCATAAGAAGGGGTTCCTGCATATTCACTACCAAATAAAACTGTATATTTATTTCGACTGTCTCTTTTAAATACTACTTTATCTATATAATAGTTAATCTGTATATTTTCTATATTAATAGGTCTATCATCTTTATTGTGTATGACCATTTTTATACTATCTGATTTTATAAAATAATTTGAAATCGAATCTAAAACTATAATATTCTTTTCTTCTTTGTAATTTTCAAGATTTATTTTGTAAATTGTTCCAGAATCAGCTTTTTCAAATTCTCCATATTCATCATTTTTATAATAAATGTCATAATTTCTCTTAAAATCATCCTTACTAATAATTTTAATATCATTTATATTGAGATGATTTTTATTATCTATTAATATAACAGTATCATTATTTTTTATATTGATCTTAAAATTTGGGTGTTTTGTCTTTTTATAATTTTCATATAATCCTTCTTGTTCATCCATACAATATTTATTCAAAATATAATAAGGTACAAATTCATTTTTATCATTTATAATTCTAATATCTGATAAATCATCTTTTGAATACCGATAAACTTCTTCATCTAAAAAAAATGATTTGTATTCATTACCATCACTATAATTAATTTTTTTTGAAAATTTCCAATCATCGCTGTTTTCATTTGCAAAACTTACTATATGTATAGAAAAAAATAATATAACTATTAATACTGCTAGAATTTTTTTCACTCATTTTCATCTCCTACCTCTATGTTTCTTCTAAGGTTTTGATACATATATGATATTCCTATTAATACTATACCAAAACAGAAATATGCAACTATTTTTCCTCCTGTATTTAAAAATGCTAAATCAAATATAAATAATTTTCCAGTTGAAAATATAGATAATCCCAATCCAAATTTTCTTATCAAATCAAATTTATTTTTAAATCCATACATTATATAGGTAAAAGACATAACAATAAAAAATATACTTATTATCAGACTTATATTATTCAAATCAAACTGGTTTACAAGTAATGATGTAGTTGATCCTAAAATATATACAGCTAAAGCCATAGGATATACTTCCAAGCTTAATCCTTTCTTCTTTATAAGTCTTAAGGTTAAATCCTTTATACTAAAGAATACAAATATGTTATAAATTATTAGAATTAAAATAGATAATGCTTTATAACTACCATCTAACGATGAGTTAATGTCAAAAAAGTTCATCCCAAACCCTACTATATCTACTAGAACATATAAACCAATAGATATTTTATCAACTATATTATCTTCAATTATTTTTATTTTAGATATACAGTAAGCAAAAACAGCAGTAATTAAAGATTCAGAAATTAAAAAATAAAAGCTATTATAATAATATAATTTGGTGTATTTATCATAAAAAATCGAATCCATTCTTAATAAATATATCCAAGTACTGATAATCATAAAATATTTATAATACGTTAGTAGTTTACCTTTTAAAGTATATTTAAATAACTTTTCTTCACTTAATTTCGCTGCATACAGACTAAATATATATATTATACCTATTGTAATTAAAGTATACTTTAAAGTAAAATCATAAACACTCCAATGATTAAAGAAGTTATCTACAATAAATAGTCCTACACTTAGACCTAATACAATCCATCCTCCAATTTCCATTTTTTCTATGTCATTTTTAACAGAATAGAAAATTATTAAAATTGATTCTATAAGCCATCCTAGTACAGCTCCTTTAATACCAAATTGTAAAGGTATCATTAAAACACTAAAAGCCATGGCCGTAATGTAAAACATCATTTGCGTCTCTTTTTCTTGTGAAGCACTTTTTTTAACAAACTCACCTAATCCAAAATATATTAGTGCATACACAAACGCAAGTATCCCTTCATATGAATGATATCCTGCAATTTCAAACAACTCATAAACAGTTAAACAATTGACTGCTGTATTTAGCCCCAATAAAATAAAATCCATTTTTTTAAGATTAATTTTTTCCCTAATTGGATATGTAAGAGTTATGGATAAGTACATTATAAATGTTAATATTGAATAAATTATACCAATAACTTTACTTGGTGATTCAAAAGCTAAATATGTGAAACAAGGAATATTAAGTAAAAAACTTAGATAATTTATATAAATCCATCTTCTTTCTAAAGATAGTTTTAAAACTAATAAATTCAAAGTAAATAAATATCCCATAGCTATATATATTTGACCACCTAATATTCCTTCAAGAAATACATACGTAAAGAATGGTAAATATCCACCTACAAGGGATATTCCACATATTGTCATAGATTTATATCTTTTGGATAATAACAGTGATGCCATGGTTACTAAAACAGATAACCCTATGCTTATTGGCATACTAAGTATATTTAAAATAAAATAACTACTAAAAACCGAAAAATATAATGCTCCTATTCCCCCACCACTTAAACCAAGAGCAAATAAATTTTTTTCTTTTCTATTTAGCCATTCTCCTGCACCTAAAAGTAAGCCCCCTAACAAAAAGCTAGAAATCCCCTTTATGTATTCATTAAACCATGTTGAGTAAGTATATTTTGTAGCACTAGCAATTCCAAGTAAAAGTAGAATTATACCCGCTTTATTTATCCAGTTAAGTCCGATCTTAACTTCTATATCATTATACTTTTTCTTTTTTTCAATAATCTCATCACTAACACCTTGACTTTTTAATTCATTATACTCTCTTTTTATTTCACCAATAATATTTTCTTTTTCTTTTTCAAGTTTTTCTTTTTTTATTTTAATTTTTTGATTTAAATCTTCTTCTAATTTTTTTATATCACAAAAAATAGCTTCTTCTTCCACTGATAATTCTAGCTTAGCAATCTTTTTTATTTTACTAAGCCTATCTTTTGCAGAAATTTCTAATGCGTTTAATTTATTAATTTTTTTATTTATTTCATTGTTAAAATACATATCTATTTTCTTCTTAGATGCATTTAAAATAGACATTTTTTCATTGATAATCTGCTCTTTCAACGAAATTTTTAAATTTATATTTTCATTTAGTAATGCCCTCTGCTCTTCCTTTAGTTTTTGAGTATATTTTTTATAATTATCAATTTCTTTTTTAAGTTCAATATTTTCGCTTAATTTATTATCCAAATTCAGATCTTTTATAACCTCTTCATATTGGTCTATGATATCTTTTTGATTTTTTAAAAGATCATTAACCTTATTTTTAAGTTCCATAACACTCCTCCAATTTATATTTGCAACTAAAAACTAGTAACTACACTATATAACAACCTAATTCCAGTTATATTTTACCATATAATTCAAATTATTATATAAGCAAATTATAAATCCATTCATTAAACTCCATTTTTCAAAATAGTTGCTATTTAAATTCTTTGATCAATGTTATACACAATTTGAAAAACACAGAATTTTAATTAATAAAAAAAGTAGATATTAACCGAGGTTAATATCTACTTTAATTACTAACTAAAATTCTGCACTTTTTGGTGTTCTTGGGAAAGGTATAACGTCTCTTATATTTCCCATACCTGTTAAATACATTATCGCTCTTTCAAATCCAAGTCCGTATCCTGCATGCTTTGTTCCACCGAATTTTCTAAGCTCTAAATACCACCAGTAATCATCTTCATTAAGATTCATTTCTTTCATTCTAGACTCCAGTATATCAAGTCTTTCTTCTCTTTGACTTCCTCCAATTATCTCTCCTACACCAGGAACTAATAGATCTGCTGCCGCAACAGTCTTATTATCATCATTAAGTCTCATATAGAAAGATTTTATATCCTTTGGATAATCAGTAACAAATAAAGGCTTTTTATATACTTCATCAGTTAAGTATCTTTCATGTTCTGTTTGAAGATCACATCCCCACTCTACTGGATAATCAAATTCTTTACCTGAATTTTTAAGAATTTCTACCGCTTCAGTATATGTTATTCTACCAAAATCAGAATTAACTACATTGCTTAATCTATCAAGTAAACCTTTATCTATAAAACTATTGAAAAATTCCATTTCTTCAGGAGCACTTTCTACAACATAACTAATTAAGTATTTCATCATGTCTTCTGCTAAGTCCATATAATCATTAAGATCTGCAAATGCAATCTCAGGCTCAATCATCCAAAATTCTGATGCATGTCTAGATGTATTAGAGTTTTCAGCTCTAAACGTAGGTCCAAAAGTATAAATATTTCTAAATGCTAACGCGTAAGCTTCTGCTTCTAATTGTCCACTTACTGTTAAATTAGTCTCTTTGCCAAAGAAATCTTTAGAATAATCAACATGTCCATCTTCATCAATAGCAGGATTTTTCATATCTAAAGTAGTTATTCTAAACATTTCCCCCGCACCTTCGCAGTCACTACCTGTTATTACTGGAGTATGAGTGTATACAAATCCTTTTTCTTGGAAGAACTTATGTATAGCATAAGCAGCTATAGAACGAACTCTAAAGACTGCTGAAAATGTATTACTACGAGGTCTTAAGTGTGCTATAGTTCTTAAATATTCAAGAGTATGTCTTTTCTTTTGTAATGGATACTCGCTTGAAGATTCTCCTTCAACAGTTATTTTAGTAGCTTTTATTTCAAAAGGTTGCTTTGCACCAGGTGTTATTACTAATTTACCTTCAACCACTATAGATGTACTAATAGATAATTTGCTTATTTCTTTAAAATTTTCTAAATCTTCTTCAAACACAACTTGGATATTTTTAAAGAAACTACCATCGTTTATTTCTACAAATCCAAATGCTTTTGAAGCTCTTAGTGTTCTTATCCATCCTGATATTTGTATAGTTTGATCAGAATACTTTTGTGTTTCTCTATAAATTTCTTTTACCAATATGTTTTTCATATTATTACCTCCTTATATATTTTATTTGATCTCTATTATCTTTTTTAGATATAAAAAAAAAGTCTCTCATCCCTAATAAAGGGACGAAAAACTTATTATTCGCGGTACCACCCTAATTGCCATAATATGGCCACTTTCTATAAATACAAAGATTGACTTTATATTATTCATTTGTAACGGTATGAAGCCGTCTAAGCCTACTATTTTCTCAATTTCGGTTAGAAACTCTAAGTTGTTCTTCTCTATGGCTTTTAATATTGGTCTCTCACCGTCACCAATTCGCTTTAATCAAAATAATCCATAGATACTTTTCTCTTCACTGTTTTTTTAATATTCTACTTTAATTAGTATTTATATTATATTATCTTTATTTTTTTATGTCAAACATATTTATTAATTAAGATTTTATCTATTTTTGATTTTCATCATCTACCCATTCTTTAGCTTCTTCAGTTGCTCTCTGACTTGGTATTGATACATTAGTTTCATCAAATACATTTTCAATATCTGCCCATGCTGCTGTTTCATGATTTTCACTTAAATTAGTAAATTTATTTCTTTTATCTTTATTTTTCATATCAATCACTCCTTTGATTATATTATTTACTTAATTTTAAAATTTATTATAATTATATAGTGATAATTTATTCTCATAGTTTATTTTTACTTGTTTTCATGGTAAAATATCTTAGATTAGATTTTTATTTAAATAAACTTGTTTTTAGGTTGTATATATAATTATCTATAATATAAATTAATAATGGTAATTATATAATAGTAATTTCAAATTATATAATCATTATTAAATCATATAACTCAAGAAAATATAATTGTAGGAGGATTTATTATGAAAAAAGAGTTCAAGCAAGAAATAAAAAAGAAAGTAGACTTAAAAAGTATGAATCAAACCGAAAAAGATTTATCTACTATGTTCGGTAAGATGATATTAAAAAAATCAATTATACCTATTATTTTAATATTAGTATCCTTTTTTGGAACAAAGCCATTTATTCCAAATGTTTGGATAAGATTCGGACTTACATTAGCGGTTACAGCTGGGGCTTTTTATTATTTGAAATTGTACAGAGATAAACTTCAACAATTAAAATACTACGAAGGAAAAGTTATGTACTTCCAAAAGAAAGAAAATCACTACGAACTTTTACTTAAAAACGGAAAGTTGCCTATTAAATTAAATATAAAAAAAGGTTTAGATGAAAAGAATGTTAGAAAAAATCAAACTTTACGTTTATACTACAACGAACCAGAAAAAGTTGCTATTATAGTTAAATAATAAATAAAAAAACAGAATCTTGTAATTAGATTCTGTTTTTTTTATTACATAATAATCAAATTAATTATATAGATTTTTTTAATAAAAAGATATAAAATATATCTTGTATACAATATTCTTTTAATCGAAAGAGGTGTTTTACTTGAAATTATTTAGACAACTAGGCATAGTTTTATTTATATGCCTTTTAGGCGAGGTCATTTCTAATTTTTTAGCATTTCCATTGCCAGGTAGTATAATAGGTATGATATTGCTATTTGTATCTCTTAATACAGGTTCAATAAAACTTTATATGATAGAAGATGTAAGCAAATTTTTACTAAACAATTTAGCTTTCTTTTTTATACCAGCTGGAGTAGGTTTAATATCATCTCTTGATATATTAAAGGGGCAATGGTTTATATTATTTTTCATATCTATTGTTTCTACTATATTAGTAATATTTACGACCGGAATAACAATTCAAATATTAAAAAGAGGGAGAGATTAATATGAGTTCTGTTAATAATCCTATATTCGGTATATTCATAACTATAATAGCTTTTGAAATTAGTGTTTTTATAAATAAAAAAACAAAGCTTGCTATTTTAAACCCTGTATTTTTAAGCATGATAATTATAATTTCATTTCTTTTGGTATTGGACATTGATTTTGATTCATATAATAAAGGAGGTAGCTTTATTACTTTTTTCTTAACCCCAGCCACAGTAATACTAGCTGTTCCATTATATAAACAGTTCGAGCTTTTAAAAAAGAATTTAGTTCCTATTTTAATAGGAATATTTGTAGGATGTTTAACATCTATATCAAGTATAATATTTTTGAGTAAATATTTAAATGTGAATACTAAAATAAGCCTATCACTAGTTCCAAAATCAATAACTACCCCTATAGGTATCGAAGTATGCAATCAAATAGGTGGTATACCCTCAATAACTATAGTTTGTATAATTATAACAGGTGTCATAGGAGCTGTTTTTGGCCCTTTTGTATGTAGATTGTTTAAAATAAAAGACAAGGTAGCTATCGGTGTTTCAATAGGAACTTCATCACACGCTCTTGGCACTACAAAGGCTATGGAGCTTGGAGAAACTGAAGGTGCAACGAGTAGCCTTTCCATAGGAATCGCAGGTATTATAACAGTTCTATTAGCTCCTCTATTGATAAAATTTATAGGTTGAAATTTAAGCCATATTCTTAATCAAGAATATGGTTTTTTGTATTTTTATAATATTTTTTATTATTTTTATTCAATTATATTACCATTTTTTGGTTTATAGTGGTATAATATAATGTAATTAATTAAATTTTCTGAATTTTCTATTTGCAATTAGTAAGGGGGGTATTATTATGTTACAAAAATCTTTAGGTAAAGACAAGTTTGATGAACTAGATGATTTTATCAACTCACTTAAAGACAATAAAGGCGCTTTAATAGAAGTTCTTCATAAAGCTCAGCATATTTTTGGTTATCTTCCGAAAGATGTTCAATTATTTATAAGTAAAAAATTGAATATACCTTCTTCAAAAGTATTCGGCGTTGTAAGTTTTTATTCTTATTTCACTACAAAACCAAGAGGAAAATACGTTATAAACGTTTGTCTTGGAACAGTATGTTTTGTAAAAGGCTCTGATAAAATAATGGAACAGTTTGAACAGAAACTTAACATTAAATGTGGTGAAACTACATCAGATGGTAAATTCACATTGGAAGGTTTAAGGTGTGTTGGCGCTTGTGGCTTAGCTCCTGTAGTCGTTATAAATGAAAAAGTTTACGGTCATGTTACACTAGAGGATGTTGAAAAAATACTTTCAAATTATAGTAATACAGTTGAAGATGCAGAATTAGCACAATCTTCAATATAATATATAAAGGGGGGAGAAAAATAATTATGAGTAAAATAAAATCATTTAAAGAACTAATAAGTCTTAATGAAACTCTAAAGCCACTTATCGACATAAGAAATAATACTAATCCTGAACATATAGACCACGATTTAAAAGAAATTTTAGTTTGCGGTGGAACAGGATGTCATTCTGCTCAAAGTGATGAGATAATTAAAAATCTTAGAACTACGATTAAAAAGAACAATTTATCAGATAAAGTAAAAGTTTCATTAACTGGATGTTTTGGATTTTGTGCCAAAGGACCTATAGTTAAAATTTTCCCAGATAATGTTTTCTATGTACATGTAACACCTAAAGATGCTGAAGAAATAATAAGTGAACATATAATACAAGGTAATGTTATCGACAGGCTATTATTTGAAGAGCCTACTATAAAACAGAAAGTTAAGAAGCATGATGATATGTCTTTTTATAAAAAACAACTGAGAATAGCACTTAGAAACTGTGGTGTTATAAACCCAGAAGATATAAATGAATATATAGCTGAAAATGGTTATATGTCTCTTGGAAAATCAATAACATCTATGTCTAGAGAAGATGTTATAAATATAATAAAAAAATCTGGTCTTAGAGGAAGAGGAGGCGCAGGATTTCCTACAGGTAAAAAATGGGAATCAACTTTAAATGCTTCATCTCATGAAAAATATGTTATTTGTAATGCTGACGAAGGCGATCCAGGAGCATTTATGGATAGATCCGTTCTTGAAGGAGATCCCCACTCCGTTTTAGAAGCTATGATAATTAACGGATATGCCATAGGTTCAAATAACGGATATATATATATTCGTGCTGAATACCCGCTAGCTATTCATAGGCTTAAAATAGCTATAGATCAAGCTAGAGAATTTGGATTTTTAGGAAAAGATATATTAGGAACAGGATTTAACTTTGACATTGAGCTTAAATATGGAGCTGGAGCATTTGTATGCGGAGAAGCAACTGCTCTTATACACTCTATTGAAGGAAATCGCGGAGAACCTAGAATGAAAACAGTAAGTTCTTCTAAACAAGGTTTATGGAATAAACCCACTTGTGTAAATAATGTCGAAACTTATGCTAATATACCTGCAATAATACTAAATGGTGCTAAATGGTACTCTAATATAGGTACTGAAAATTCTAAAGGTACAAAAGTATTTGCACTTGGAGGAAAAATTAATAATGTAGGTCTTGTAGAAGTTCCAATGGGTACAACTTTAAGAGAAATAATATTTGAAATAGGCGGAGGAATACCTAACGGTAAGAAATTCAAAGCTGTTCAAACTGGAGGTCCTTCAGGTGGATGTATACCTTCTAAGTTTTTAGATACACCAATTGACTTTGATTCTTTAAGTGCAATAGGCTCTATGATGGGTTCAGGCGGTATGCTTGTCCTTGATGAGACAGATTGTATGGTTAATATAGCTAAATTCTTTCTCGAATTTACTGTTGAGGAATCTTGTGGTAAATGCACGCCTTGCCGTATAGGAAATAAGAGGTTGCATGAAATATTAACTAAAATTACAGAAGGTAAAGGATCTGAGCAAGATTTATATGATTTAAAAGAACTTGCCGAGACAATCAAGGATACATCTTTATGTGGTCTTGGAAAAACATCTCCAAATCCAGTACTAAGTACAATGAAATACTTTATGAACGAATATGAAGATCATGTTATACATAAAAAATGCAGTGCAGGCTCATGTCAAGCACTACTCGATTATTTCATAACTGACAAATGTATCGGATGTACAAAATGTTCCAAAATTTGTCCCGCCGATGCTATCAGTGGAAAAGTAAAAGAAACTCATGTAATAGACACTGTGAAATGTCTTAAATGCGGTGCATGCTTAGACGCATGTAAATTTAATGCAATAGTAAAAAAATAGTCAGTGAGGTGATAATATGAATCTAGTTAATTTAACTATAAACAACAAAAATTTATCTGTTCCTAAAGGGACTACTATTTTAGAAGCTGCAAAGGGACTGAATATAAAAATACCTACTCTATGTCATTTAGACCTTCATAATATAAAAATGGTTAATAAATCCGCTTCATGTCGTGTATGTGTAGTCGAAGTTGAGGGTAAGAAAAATTTATTTCCAGCGTGTTCTACTCTTGTACAGGATGGTATGATAGTTAGAACTGATACACTCAGAGCCATAAAAGCACGTCGTACTATAGTTGAACTACTTTTATCTAATCATCCTCAAGATTGTCTTCTTTGCGATAAAAATACAAACTGCGAACTTCAATCCTTAGCGGCAGATCTTGGGATTTCAGAAATTAAATATAAAGGTAAAACGTCAAGCCACGGAATAGATAAATCAAGCTACTCTATAGTAAAGAATCTAGATAAGTGTATTTTATGTAGACGTTGCGAAACTATGTGTAGTGATGTTCAAACAGTAAATGTTTTGTCTGGGGTTGATAGAGGTTTTGAAACCATCATATCCCCTTCTTTTTACAACCCTATGCATGAAACTTCATGTACCTTCTGCGGTCAATGTCTTGCAGTATGTCCTACAGCAGCTTTAACAGAGGTAAATAATGTTCCAAAAGTATGGGATGCATTATCTGATAAAAACAAAACAGTTATAGTTCAAGTAGCACCTGCTGTTCGAGTTGCTTTAGGAGAAGAATTTGGTATGAAACCTGGTGAGCTTGTTACAGGTAAAATAGTTAGTGCACTTAAAAATTTGGGTTTTGATAAAATATTCGACACCGACTTTGCTGCTGATTTGACAATAATTGAAGAGGCTTCTGAACTTATTCATAGAATAGAAGAAAATGAAAATCTTCCTATTCTTACTAGCTGTTGTCCTGCATGGGTTAAATTTCTTGAACATCAATTTCCAGATTTATTAGACATACCTTCAACATGCAAATCTCCACACGAAATGTTTGGATCTATAGCTAAAACTTATTTAGCTAAAAATATGAATATAGATCCTGAAAATATGGTAGTAGTATCTATAATGCCGTGTGTTGCAAAAAAATATGAAGCAGCTCGTCCAGAACTTTCTAATGAAAAAGCTAAAGATGTAGATATAGTAATAACAACAAGAGAATTTGCTAAAATGATAAAAGAAGCTGGAATTGACTTTAAATCTTTAAAAGACGATAACTTTGATAATCCTTTAGGTGAATCTACTGGAGCTTCAGTCATATTCGGTACAACTGGAGGTGTTTTAGAAGCAGCACTTCGTACAGCTTACGAATGGATTACAAACGATACTTTAGATAATTTAGAATTTACTCAGTTAAGAGGTATGGATGGAATAAAAGAGGCTAGTATAAAAATAAATGATATGAATATAAACGTAGCTGTTGCAAGCGGACTTGGAAATGCCAGAAAAATACTTGAAGATATTCAATCTGGTAAATCCAATTATCATGCTATAGAAATAATGGCCTGTCCAGGTGGATGCATAGGTGGAGGCGGTCAACCTTATCATCACGGAAATTTAGATATAATATCAGAAAGAGCACAAGGATTATACCAAGAAGATAGATCAAAGAAAATACGTAAATCTCATGAAAATATATACGTTCAAAATTTATACAAAGAATTTTTAGGTAAACCATACGGGGAAAAAGCTCACAAACTACTTCATACTCACTACCATAAAAGAGCTACAGAATAAAAAATTCGTTTCATTATAATAAAATGAAAGCTACTCGTAAAACTCGAGTAGCTTTCATTTTATTTCTAAATAGTTTCAAACATTTTCAAAAGCTTATTTGCAGTGATTTCCCAATTATACTTTTCTAATACGAATTGCCTTCCTGTTTTCCCCATATTAATTGCCACATTTTCATTATCTAAAAGATATTTAATATTTTTTTCAAATTCTTTCGAATCATCATATTCTTTAATTGCAAATCCATTAATCCCCTCTTCTATAACTTCAGCATTTCCACCGCGTGCAGTAGTTATAATAGGAAGCCCAGCTGCCATTGCTTCATAGTGCACTCTAGCAAGTGGCTCTCTCCATTGAGAAGTACATACAAATATATCTCCCATATTATAGTATTTAGGTATTTCATCTGGCGTTAAAAACCCCGTAAATATAACTGGATTTTTTAATTCTTTAGCCATATGTTGTAATAGCATTGTATAGTTACTAGGTGTATTAAGACCATACCATTTACTTCCTACACACATCAATACAGTATTTGGATGAGAATTCATCACTTCTTTCATTGCTTCAAATAATACATGAGGTCCTTTATTTTTAGATAGTCTTCCTACATAAAGAATAACCTTTGAATTCTCAAGTCCATACTGTTTTCTCATATTTATTCTATCCTGTACAACATTTTCACTCCAAAATGGTTTTATTTTATTTCCATCTACTGCTGAATATACTACATTTAATTTACGTTCAGCAGTTGGATATATACTTTTTACTTCATCTGCTACGAATTTACTTACAGTAGTAATGAACTTAACTCTATCTATACATTCTAAAGCCATTTCAGATTCAATTTTTTTAGGTAACAGCATTTCATTATGAAGACTAAGACTTAAAGCAGTATTTGGTACGGCTCGACTTAATATCGGTATCCAACGTGGCCTATTAAATACATGAATCAAATCAAATTCATCAGTAATTTCATTTTTAACATTATTTATATACTCGTCAGCATTTTCTCTTTGTACTCTAATATAATTTACATTCCCCTTCTGTTCTCTAAATGGAAGTTTATCATTTGCTACACTAAAGACTGTTATTTCATGATATTTTGATAAGATAGGCAACACACCTTCTATATATATTTGAATAGCTCCTCCTAAAACAGGAGGAACTGGAAGCATTTCTGTACAAACAAATGCAATTTTCATAAAATACTCCTTTCCATAATAATTTTTAATAATCATTTTTAATGTCATTATCTGTTTATATTTTCTTGATACATTATATTTAGTTAATTTACAAATGTGATTCTACACTGAAGTAGGAGATAAAATTGGAATACATTAGCGCATATAAAAAAGGTAGATCTTTTTAAAAAGATCTACCTTTTTTATATCATTCAACTTTCATCAATTTTTTTTCATCTTCTTCGCTAGATGCATAGGACAGCTTAGCCCATGCAAATAATATCATACCCATTATAGACCATCCTATTATAATACCCCACTCATAAGGCCAATTAAGAGCCGCTGGAGCAGTTGGTAAATATAAAGTTAGCATTCCTAAACTCAATAACACAGCAATACTTCCTACTAACTTACCACACTTAATCTTATATGGTCTTTTCATATCTGGCTCTTTATATCTTAAGACTAAAAATGATATTGTTACAATTAAATATGCCATCACTATTGTAAGTCCACCCGCATTAACAAGCCAACTAAGCATTTGTCTTCCAAAGAAAGGAGCTATACAAGAAAACATCCCTACTAACAAAACAGCATTAGTTGGTGTTTTATACTTTGGATGTATATAAGCTAAGAATTTAGGAAGCATTTTTGAATCTGCCATAGCATAGATTGCTCTACTTCCCCCTACATAAAATGAATTCCAACTAGTCAATATACCCCCAATACCAGCTACAACCATAAGTTTTCCAGCTAAAGTACTATTATAGTATACAGCCTTCATAGAATCTGCTGTAACCATAGTAGATGCATTCAACTCAGTTTGATTAAGTGATAAAGATACAGCATAAATAATCATTACATACCAAAATATAGCCATAACTACTGATAATATAAGTATTCTTCCAATCTTCTTAAATGGCAAATCAATTTCTGCAGCCGATTGAGGTATAACATCAAAACCAACAAACATAAATGGCGTCATTATAAGAACAGATAATATACCTTTTGAACCATTAACGAATAAAGGTTTTGCATTTACAGGATCTCCATTAACTAAAGATCCTAAAAAAAACAATATTCCTATAGCAACCACTATAAATGTCAAAACGCCTTGTAAAAAAGCTGCAGGCTTTACACCTATATAATTTATAGCCGTTATAAGAATCGAGCTTACAACTCCTACTAATACCCAGGTAAAATGTACATCATACCCCATTACAGTATACATGTATCCTTTAACATAATTAGGAAATAAATATTCTACAACAGTAGGTAGTGCAACTGCTTCAAATGCTACAACTGATATGTATCCTAATATAATAGCCCAGGTGCATATAAATGACATATTCTCTCCTAATGCTCTGTGGCTAAATACATGCTCACCTCCACACTCAGGCATTGCTGATGTCAATTCTGCATAAGTTAATCCTACAAACAATACCATAATACCACCCAGTATAAATGCAATAGCAGCACCTAATGATCCAGCTTTTTTTATCCATTCTCCTGCTAGTACAATCCATCCCCATCCTATCATAGCTCCAAATGCTAACGCTAAAACATCCTTCTTAGATAATACTCTATTAAAATCCTTCGACTTACTGCCCATTCAAACTTCCCCCTTCAAATACTAAAATCATACGAAACAACTTGTGTTATGAATTTAAGTTGTTTCATTATCCAAAAAAAATCTCTATATTTTATTATATGTTTTTTTTTGATAATTGTTCCAATAATTTCATAACTAAATTTCATTGTTACAATTATATCATACTTTTACATTTTTTTGAATTTATTTTGTAAATTTATATTTAAAATTAAATTGGACATAATTTATTTTTTTTGTTATTATGTGAAGGAATATAATTTTAAAGGAGAGTTTAATTATGGAAAATAAAGATATTTTAGCCGTAGTTGGCACAAAGGAAATTACTGTGTTTGACATTGATTCTGCACTTAACAGTTTAGGTCCTCAAAGAGCTATGCAGTTCCAATCAGAAGAAGGAAGAAAAAAACTTTTAGAAGATTTAATTAACCAAGAATTATTTTATTTAAATGCTATAGAAAATGGTGCTGATGAAGAAGAAGAATTTAAAGCTGAAATGGTAAAAATAAAAGAAAATTTCTTAAAGCAATATGCTATAGGCAAATTATTAAGTAATGTAAAAGTTGAGGAAAAAGAAGCTAAGGAATTCTATGAAAACAACAAAGATCAATTCAAATCTCCTGAAGGTGTGCAAGCTAGCCACATCCTTGTAGAAGATGAGTCTAAAGCTAAAGACATATTAGCTGAAATAAACAATGGTTTATCGTTTGAAGAAGCTGCTAAGAACCACTCTAAATGCCCTTCAAATGAAAGAGGTGGAGATTTAGGGTTCTTCTCAAAAGGACAAATGGTTCCTGAATTTGAAAATGCAGCTTTCAGTATGGAAAAAGGTGAAGTTAGCAAACCAGTTAAAACTCAATTCGGATATCATATAATCAAATTAACTGATAAAAAAGAAGCAGATTCAAAATCTTTTGATGACGTTAAAGACGATATATATGGACAATTAATACACAAGCAACAACAAGTTACATATTTTGAAAAAGTAGAAGAATTAAAAGCTAAGCACAAAGTTACTATAAACGATCCGGAGCGGTAGGCCGCGATGTCGGCGAGCCCGTCTACCCTGGCCCGCCAATCGAGAAGGTTGGCCGGGGCGGCCACCTCCTGCTCCCACCCGAAGTCGGGATTCCGTTCCCAGATCGCGACCAGACGGTCGGCATCGTCGAAGGGGAGGGGCGCCAGCAAGACGGCCCGCACACCGCTGAAGATCGTCGTCGTGGCGCCGATGCCGAAGGCGAGCACCAGGACGGCGGTGACGGTGAAGCCCGGGCTGCGCATCAGGGTCCGCCCACCGACCCGTACGTCGCACACCCAGCCCTCGACACCCGAGGTGGATGGGTCGGGCCCGCCGGGAGAGGTGGAACCGGCGCGGGCCACACCCCGGGGGCGGCGGCCGACGATCGCCGCGCGGAGGGCACCCGCTCCCTCCCGAATTCGGTGCGCCAGCAGCGTCACGGCGCCCCGCCCTCTCGCGGCCCGCTCACGCTCGACCGCGGTGTCGAGCCACTCGTCGCCGTAGTCCCGGCGCACCGACGGCGACTGAAGCCTGAGGAGGAGTCGCAGCCACCACCCCGGCCGCTCAGGCACGGGCCGATCCCTCGGCACGACGAAGGGCCGACACCGCATCGTCTTCGAGCAGTGCGGCCATTCGATCGACCTCGTCGAGCGCCGCCCGACGCCCCGATGGGGTGAGTGCCCAATAGCGCCGCCGTTGGTCCGCCCCCTCGGGCGGGTCGGCGGCCGGGCCGATCAACCCCTCCCGCTCCAACCGCTGAAGCGCCAGGTAGAGCGCCCCGGTCGAAGGCGCCTCGCCCCCTGCGCTCCGTTCATCGATCTCCTTGAGAATGCCATACCCATGGGCGGGCGCGCGAACCAGCGACAGAAGGATTTGAAACGACAGGGGAGTCAGCGGAGTCGAGGACACGGCACGATCCTGTTTATGTAAACGATAAATATATATTTGCCATACTCAGTCATCGCGCAAGGTTCTTCGGGAACGTGACCCGCCTCCGGGGGTTGGTCGGGCATGGACGCACAACCCGACCTGTTCACCACTGGAGCGGCCGCGCCGATCGACGTGGCGCCTGCCGCGCGCACGACCGAGACCCTCGCCGAGCGGCTGCCGAGGGGACTCCACCTCGGAACGAGCTCGTGGTCGTTCCCGGGTTGGGCCGGGCTGGTCTACGACCGGGAAGTCTCACCGTCCGTGCTCGCCCGGCATGGGCTCGCGGCCTATGCGAGGCACCCGCTCCTTCGCGCGGTCGGCGTCGACCGCAGCTACTACGAACCGCTCGCGGAGCGGATCTACGCCTCGTGGGCGAAGGTCGTGCCCGACGATTTTCGATTCGTGGTGAAGGCGACGCGGTCGCTCGTCACCCCCGGAGAGCCAGGCTTTCTCGACGCGGCCCGTGCCCGCGACGAGGTCATCGGCCCGGTGGCCTCGGGACTCGGCGACAAGGTCGGGGCGGTGCTGTTTCAGTTTCCGCCGGCGCCCCCACGCGCGGCGGGGGGCCCCCGCCGCTTTGCCGAACAGCTCTACCGATTCCTCGACGCCATGGAGGCACGGATCCCCGTGGCGGTCGAGATCCGCACACCGGGCTGGCTGACCGACGACTATCGCGAGGCCTTGAGCCATGGCGGAGCCACCCATGGGTGGGTGGTTCACCCCCGCATGGCTCCCCTGGCCGAGCAACGACGGATCATGGGAGTCCCCCGCCCCGGCGTCACCGTGATCCGATGGATGTTGGCTCCCGGGCAGCGCTACGAGTCGGCCCGGGACGCCTGGAGTCCCTTCGATCGGCTCCGGGCTCCCGACCCGGTGAATCGCGAGGCGATTGCTGCGCTCACGGCCGAGGCCGCCCTCGCGGGCCCCGTCTTCGTGGTGGTCAACAACAAGGCCGAGGGATCCTCGCCCGCCTCGATCGAGGCGCTCGCTCGGCACCTCGTCGAAGGGGCATGAACGTGGAAACGCCCCGGGATCGAAATCCCGGGGCGTTCCATACTCCCCCCATCACCACACACGACCCCTACAAGGGCAGGATGTGTGCCGCGCCGGACCAATTGCCTGAATGTGGCTCATCCGCGCGCCAAACCCCGGCTCGAGCTCGTCGCGGCAGCCGGCCCCGAGCGACCGCTTTCGGGATTGGGCGTCCCGAAACCGAACGGAATTCCCAGGACCGGCCGATACTCCAGAAGGATGCTCTGGTACGATCACGCTCCACACAGGAAGGGCCGGATGATTCGCAGAGTTCTGCTTACGGTCGTGTGCACCCTCGCCCTCGGTGCCTGCAATTCCGACACCCCCGCCGACGCCCCGGGAGACACGCCGCCCGAGGCCTCCGCCACACCCGACGCTCGGCCGATCCGGGGCATGCGGGCGATCGACCGCGCTCGGGACGCATCGGACCTGGCGAGTGCGCGTGCCGTACGCCACGACACGATTCGTTGATCGCTCGGCGCACATTAGGCCGCCATCACCGGAGATCGATCTTCAGGCCGGTCTGGAACCGCCGGTCGTAGAACTCCTCTTGCATGAGTCGCTCCGCGATTCCCTGGTAGTATCGGAGCGGCTGGTTCGTCAGATTGTTCGCCTCCACGAAGAACCGAACCGTCGGTGACAACTCGACGGAGGCGTTGGCATCGATCGTCACCTGCCGGTCGTAGTAGCGGTCGAAGAACGCGGAGTCGCCGAGCTCGCCCGGATCGATGAAGTCGTCTTGGAGATTCAGCGCCCCCCTGAGCTGAACTCTCCGCGTGTCGAGCGACACCGACGCGTTGAGTGTGTGTTTCGACGTTCCCGGGAGCGGTAGGTCTTCACCACTCCGACCCTCGATGGGCAGCCCCTCCACGCTCGAATCGGTGTAGGTGTAGTTGGCATAGACACCGAGGTGCCGGCCGAACGACCCCAGGAAGTCCAACTGCCTCTGGAAGGCCAGTTCGAGGCCGAGGAGGGTCGCCCCGGCCCCATTCTCGGGCTGGCTCAGTTCATCGTAGACGTCTCCCGACACCGGGTCGGAAGCATCCTGGCGGGTGTAGCCGAAGATGAAGTCGGTGATGTCTTTGTAGAAGACGCCCGCCGAGACGACCCCGACCGACTGGAAGTACTTTTCCGCCATGAGGTCGAAGTTCAGCGACCGGGTGGGCTTGAGGTCGGGGTTGCCGATCGAGATCTCATTGTCTTCGCGGTTGATCACCCGGTAGGGCACGAGGTCGTAGTAGTTCGGCCGGGACAGCGTGCTCGTGAAGGCGGCCCGAAGCACGGTCGAGGCGTCCAGTTCGTAACGCAACTGCAAGTTGGGAAACAGATCGGTGTAGCTCTGTTTGCCCGTCGTCGACGAAAACGACTCGTCGTCTTCGATGAACTCGAAGCCGCGATAGTCGACATGGGTTCTCTCGACACGCACGCCGGCCAGTAGTGAGGTCGCTGCGCCCAACTGCTGCGAAATCATGGCGTACCCACCGAGGATCCGCTCGGTGGCGTTGAAGTTCTCCGGGAGGAACTCCTCGGGCTTAGACTCGGAGTCGTAGGCTCCACTCCCCAGGGGAAGGTGGCCCAGGCCCTTGTTGGTGACCACCGTGCCGACCTGGTAGGACGAGCCCGGAAGAAAGCCGGGATCGGCCAGGTCGGCGGTCGCGTAGTCCGAGAGAAGGCCGCCCCCACTGGTGGGCTCATACGCAGAGAAGGTGTTGTCGCGCAGCTTGTCTTTCTCCCTGAAGCGTCCGCCCAACTTCACCTCGCTTCCGAAGCCGACTGGAATCGTGACGTCGAGGCGAGCATTGAGGTCCTGGTCCTTCGTGTATTGCGTCTCTTCCGTGAGCTCGTCCAACTCGAAGGAGGCCAGCGAGGGTTCTCCGCCCACGAACGCCACGAGGGGGCTACGCGGGTCTCGAATGTCGACCATCATCGGAACGTCTTCGGCGACGAAGGTGATGTATCGCTCGTTGAGGCGCTCCTCGCTCGCCTGCGCCCACTGAGCGGACCAACTCAACTCCAGCCCACCGAAGAGGTGATCGCCCGCGAGCTGCCAACTCTGCGTGCGCTGGTCCTCTAGCCTGGCGTTCTTGAGCCGGTCCGACCCCAGGCCGGCCTTGGTCTCCCTCTCGATCTCCGCGACCACCTCGCCCGACGCGTCGGGCTCACCGAGGCCGAACACCTGGCGGTAACGGTTCTCCCAGTCGTCACGGTGATTGTAGATGCCACGGAAGGTCAGGATCGAAGATTCCGAAGCCCGCCAATCCAGCGACGTCGACACCGACCGCCGCAGCCGCTGCACATCGTATTGACGCACCTGGAGCTCGTCGATGAAGGCGCCGTTGTCGCCCTCGTCCCACTCGGCCTCGACGTTGTCCGATCCCAACTGGTGGTTGAACCAGGAGCCACTCACGACCAGGCCGAAGCGGTCGTCGGCGCCGAAGCGGTCGGCCACGACGGCCGAGCCGATCTGCATCGGTTTTCCGCTCAGAAGGTTGACTCCGCTCCCCAGGGTTCCAGAAATCCGTCGCTCGGCCGGGGCGGCCCGGGTGACGATGTTGATCGATCCGCCGATCGCGTCGGCATCCATGTCGGGGGTCAGGGTCTTGTTCACCTCGACGGCCGAAACCATGTCGGACGGAACGAGGTCGAGTTGAACCTCGCGCACTTCGGCTTCGGCCGAAGGAATCCGTTCCCCATTGACGGTCACGGAATTCAGGCGCGGCTCGGTGCCTCGCACCAATCCGAATCGAGCCTCCCCCTGGTCCCATATCACCGAGATCCCCGGAATCCGCTTCAGTGCGTCGCCGATGTTCGCGTCGGGAAATCGGCCGATCTGATCCGCGGCCACCACGTTGGTCACGTTGGGGGCGGTGAGCTGCTGGTTCAGTGCCGCCGCCTGCCCCCGACGTTGTCCGACGACGACAACCCCCTCCACCGCGACCGCTCGCACCGAAAGGGTGAATCGCACGGTCGTGATCTGACCCGCAGTGACGGTAATCGACTCCGAGGTCGCCCCATAGCCGAGGTAGACCACTTCGGCGACATGAGTGCCAGCCGGGAGTCCCAGGAGAACGAACCGTCCCTCCTGGTTCGAAAGGGCCGACCGCTGCCCGCCCTCGACCCGAACCGTGGCACCGGCCAACGCCAGGCCGGTCTCCCGATCGACGATGGTTCCGGTCAACGTACCCGACCCTTGAGCCGAAAGACCTCCAGAGACCAACGAAAGGGCCGAAACGAGTAGCAATCGAATCACTAGATAGCGCATGAGATCATCACGTGTGAGGAACGTCGGGCCGGAATCGGTCGGGGCAACCGAACGTCGCCCCCGAAGCCCCCGAAGTGATGACGGACGTGTGCCAGACGTGCCTCTGGATCACCACGATTCGGTCACGGAACCGGCGGTGACCAGGAGCGGGTCACTCTGTGACACACTTGTGATCCACGAGGTCTGTCGAGGCCATGGAGAAGCCATGAGGTTCCGGCATGAGACCTTCCTCGATGCTCCTCCACGGCCCCTACCGCTCCTCCGCGGCAGTCGTTCACCCGCTCGTGATGCTCCTCCTTTGCGCCTGCTATGCGTGCGCTCCCGTCCACTCTTCTGCGGGCGAGGACGATTCGGGCACCGACGACCCGTTCCAAGGGGGGCGCAGCCTGGCCGCTGGACCCCTTCGCCCAGCCATCGTTACCGAGCGGGTCCAGGAAGACAGCGATGATCCGGCGATCTGGATCGATCCGCTTGACCCCACCGCGAGCCTGATTCTCGGCACGGACAAGAGCGAGACCGACGGGGGCGTCTACGCCTTCGATCTGAATGGCCGCATCGTTGCGGACCGGACCGTTCGTGGCCTGCGACGACCGAACAACGTCGACGTGCAAGACGGATTCGTGTATGGCGGCGACACGATTTCGATCGCGGTGGCCACGGAGCGCCTGCGTATGGCGATTCGCGTCTTCCGACTTCCGTCGATGGAGCCGATCGACGCAGGGGGTATCGAGGTCTTCGGCGGCCCCAATGGCGACACGCTACGAGCCCCGATGGGGGTGTCGGTGTATCGCCGACCGTCGGACGGAGCGGTCTTCGCGATCGTGGGTGGAAAAGAGCGGACCCACCGACGGATACCTTCACCAGATCCGCCTGGTCGAGGGTCGATCGGGCTCGGTCGAGGGACGCCTGGTGAGGGCTTTCGGCCGCTACTCCGGACTCAACGAGATCGAAGCGCTTGAGGTCGACGACTCCCCGGGGTTCGTATACTACTCCGATGAGGGGACGGGTATCCGGAAGTACCACGTCGATCCCGACCATGCCGCCGCCGGGCACGAACTGGCCCTGTTCGGACGCAGCGACTTCGTCGAGGATCACGAGGGAATCGGGATCTACGCGACCGGCCCCACCAGCGGCTACCTCCTGATCTCCGATCAACAGGGAGGGTCTCTCAACGTCTACCGCCGCGAGGGTGCTCCCGACGATCCCCATCGCCACGAGTTGATCGCCGCGATCCCTGTGTCGTCGCTCGAAACCGACGGGGTGGCTGCGACCTCGACTCCGCTTGGGCCCGCCTTTCCCGAAGGGCTCGTGGTGATGATGTCGACGGACGGCACCTTCCACTACTACCGTTGGGAAGACGTACTCGCCCGAATCGAGGCGGCCCAGACGGGCGGAGCCGCCCCTGAGCAACCCGAATGAATCCTTTGACCGTCCCACTCGTAGTGCAGAGTGAATCAGGCGCCGGGAAGACGTCCCGGCCGGACAACGAGAGGAGACGATGAAGCGTTTCGGGCAGGCGAGTCGGCGAATGGATTGGGCAGGGATCGTTCTCCTCTCGATGATGATGGGAATGCTCTGGCTGACCTCCGCCCATGCCGCCGACGGGAATGCGCTCGCCAGCCCCGATTCAGAGGCGATCGAGTTGCTCTGACGTCACCCGCCGGGTAGCTCCCGGCTTTCGATCGGCGGGGCCGGAGTGCGTCCGCGCTCCAGAAGTCGGTCGGTGAACTCCTGCCGCTCCTCCATCAGCTGAAGGCGCTGGTTCATGGTCTCCATGAGCTCCCGAATGTGGGCGAGCTCGTGCCCGCGTCCCCCGTCGAGTTTCTCGCGGGTCATCGCCTCGAGCAGCGTTCCTAGGTGTCGGGCGATCGGGCGCAGGATCAAGACGCCCCCTACGGTCAGGATCAAGACGACCGACATGATGAGGGGGGCAACGAATTCCCATTCCATGGCGCAGACTCCAGTCGATTGGGGCGGAGGGCTATGTGCGGCCTACGAAGGGGTGGCGAGCGGAGTTTCCGGTTCCCTGCCTCAGTCGTCGTCGTGGAGAATCCGACGCGGCGGATCGTCGAGATCTTCGAATTGCCCGTCGCGGGCGGCGAGGAGGAAGAGGATCAAGAAGACCACCGCGAGCGCCACCGCCACTGGAACGAGGACCGCGACGATGTTCACGCGGCCTCTCGGTCTGCCGAGGGGGCCGGACCCCGCCCGATCGGAGCGTCATGTCGGCGGCTCGTGACCGAGGCGTGTTCCTCCGCCCGCCTCACGGCGATTTCCACCCGCGATGCCCCCCACACGACGAGCCCGCTCGATAGCGGCATCAAGACGGCCGCCACCAGGGGATTCACCCATCCGGCGGCAGCGGCTCCGACCGCGAGAACGTTGTAGGCGACCGACCGCGTGAGGTTGGCCCGCACCGCCTGCTTCGCCGCCCGTGCCGCCCGAATGGCCGACGCGACGGGTGCGAGGGAGGGCGCAGCCAGCACACCGTCGGCCGCCAGGATCGAACTCGCCGCCCCGCTGCCCATCGCGATCCCCACCCTCGCCGCAGCGAGGGCGGGGCCGTCGTTCAGTCCGTCGCCCACGAACACCACCGCGCGGCCCTTCGCGATCTGCGTCCGGATCCAGCGAGTCTTGTCGTCGGGCGTTCGCCTCGAGAGCACGGTGGTGATGCCCGCGGCGTCGGCCATGATCGCCGCCGACGCGGCGTCGTCGCCCGTGAGAAGCACCACCTCGAGTCCGAGACCGCGCAGATCGGAGACGGCCGGAGCGGAATCGACGCGAATCTGATCGCCCAGCAACACGGCCCTTCGCCCGCCGTCGTCGGCCACGAGATCGATCCGGCCGGGACCACCCCGCTCCAATCGCCACAGGCGGCCGTCGAGCCAGCCTTCGATGCCCTCACCCCTCTGCTCCGATACCTCCGAGGCCGCCGGCAGCGGAATGCGACGGAGCGCCGCCTCCCGGGTGATCGCGCGCGCCACGGGGTGCACGCTGTAGCGCTCGAGGCCCGCCGCGATACGAAGCACGTCGTCGTCGGCCGCGAGCACGGCCATGTCGCCGCCCGTCACGGTGCCGGTCTTGTCGAGGGCGGCCACGTCGACGTCGGCCAGGTCGAGCAGGGCGTCGGAGCTTCGAAACAGCAACCCACGTCGGGCGGCGGCCCCCAACCCGGCCGCTGCGGCCAGCGGGTGCGACAGGGCCAGCGCGCAGGGGCATGCGACGACAAGAACGGCCACCATGGTCGTGATTCCGCGGCTCGGCCCCACCAATCCCCACCACACGGCGAGCGTGGCCGCGGCCGCCACGAGGGTGATGGCGGTGAACCAGGGCGCGATTCGATCGGCGGCCGACGGTTTTGCGGCTCGATCAGCTGCGCGCCGGAGTTCGGCGGCCATTCGATGAACCACGGTCTCTTCCGACACGGCGGCGACCCTGACCTCGAGGGCCCCGTCGTCGAGCAGAGTCCCCGCAAAGACCCTGGCGCCCGCCTCGACCGGCACGGGCGCGGCCTCACCCGTCAGTAGGGCGAGCCGCACCAGTCCCTTCCCGGACGCCACCACGCCGTCGGCGGGAATCTCCTCGCCGGCGGCCACCGCGACTCGATCGCCCACCGCGAGTTCGGCCGACGGCACCGGGGCGACGGAGCCGTCGTCACGAAAGCGCCGCGCCATGGCGGGAACGACCGCCGCCAGCGAGACCGCCGCATCGGCCGCCCGGCGCCGCCCCCGCCCTTCGAGCAGGCGGCCCGCCAGCAGGAGCGCGACCAGCATCGTGAGCGAATCGAGATAGGGTTCTCCCCAACCGGCGCCCGGCCCACCGACGGTCACGACGACGCCGTGCACGTAGAGCACCGCCACGGCGAGCGCGATCGGGAGGTCCATGTGCAGCACGCGGTGCCGAAGCCCCGACAGCGCCCCGGCAAAGAAGGGCGCCGCCGACCAGAGCGCTACCGGTGTCGCGACCGCGAGCGAAACCCAGTGGAACAGGGCGATGAAGCGGGGCGCCATGTCTCCGATCCAGCCGGCATAGAGCGCCGCGGAGAAGAGCATGACATTGAGCGCCCCGAACGTCGCCACGCCCAGACGGAGAAGGAGATCTCGATCCGGCCTGGCCTCCTCGCCGAGGAGCCGGGGTCGGTATCCCAGGGTCGAGATCGTCCCGGCGAGCCTCGCCAGGTCGACCTGGCGAGGGTCCCACCGGAGGTACGCCCTGCCGCTGGCATAGCTCACCTGGGCCTCGAGCACACCCGGCGTGCGCTGGAGAACATTCTCGGTGACCCACACACATGAGGCACAGCGCAGCCCGTCGACCATCACCCGTACCGAGCAACTCCCGTCCGGCGCCGCCTCGACGGGCACCGTCGCCCATCCACCACTCGCGGCCTCCGGCCGAGGGGCGAACGCCTCGCGCTCGTCGTAGTAACGATCGAGTCCCGCTCCGCGAATGATCGCCGAGGCCATTTCGCAGCCGGTACAACACCAGTCGTCGATCGGCCCTTCGACGGGCGTCCCGCAATGGGGGCAGCGAGCCACCGAGCCGGAAGGGTCGGGGGTCACCGCGTTTCGGTGGTGTAGGACTCGACGATCTCGTCGGCGCCGCCCACGGCCAGAACGATGAAGCCGACGTTCACGATCACGACCAGCAGGAGCCCGGCCACGATCGCCGTGGGCCAGACCCAGCTGCCGTCGGTCGCGGGGGACTCGTCCTCAGGGCGCGCCACCGGCCGCTCCTCCGACGCGCGCGTCGGTCATGAAGGTCGCAGGCAGGAACAGTTCGCCCTGCGGCGACTCGACCCGCACATCGAACGACAACGACCGCGCCTCTGCAGCGTTCAAGGCCGGCATCCGGACCACCAGAGGAATCGTTCGGGTCTCGGTCGAGCCGAGCACGACGGGATCCGTCACCAGCTCCGCGCCCTCGAGACCATCGAGCGTCACGGAATAGGTCTCCTGCGAAGCATCCGGGCCGTTGTTGGTGATCTTGAGGAGGTAGGTGTTTCGAACCCACCCGTCGGCGTCGACGTTGAACGACGAACCGGGAGCCCGATTCACCGTCGCCTCGAACGGCACACGAGCGATCAGGAGTACGACGGCTGCGGAGGCCAGGGCCGTGAGGAGTCCCCCGTAGACCACCGTCCTCGGACGAAGGGCCCGGAGCTTGCGCCCCTCGTCGACGGCGACGGAGCTGTACCGAACGAGCGTCTCGTGCCCGAGCGGCTCCATGACCGAGGTGCACGCGTCCACGCAACGGGCACACTGGATGCACTCCAACTGGAAGCCATCTCGAATATCGATGCCCTGAGGGCAGACCACGACGCACTTGCTGCACGAGATGCAGTTTCCGGCCTGGGCCGCGGCCTTGCCCTTCCCCCGGGGCTCGCCGCGGGGCACGTCGTAGGAGATGAGCAGCGACTCGTCGTCGGTCAGGGCGCTCTGAAAGCGCGCGTAGGGACACAGGTAGTTGCAGAACTGCTCGCGAAACCAGGTGAAGTCGAGGTACCACATCGCGGTCAGGATCGCCACGAAGGCGTACGAGGCCGCACCGGCCTGGCCCGTCCAGAGCGCCCGTGCGCCCGCGAAGACGCTCATCATCGCCATGGCCAGGAGAAAGGCCACGAGGAGAAACGCCGACCACTTGGCGACCTTGCGCCACGCTCGGTCGAACGACCACACGCCCGAATCCCGGCGCCGGCGCTGCGTGCGATCGCCTTCGATCCACAGTTCGAGCGGCCGAATCCAGCTTTCCAGGAAGACCGTCTGCGGACACGCGTAGCCGCACCAGATCCGCCCGAAGACGGCCGTGAAGAAGAACAACGAGAAAGCCATGAACAGCAGGAACAACAACAGGAACAGCGTATCTGACGCGGTAAAGATCTCGCCGAGCAGGAACAGGCGACGATGGGGCAGGTCGACCAGGACCGCGGGGTGCCCCCCGACGGTCAACCAGGGCGCGCCGAACAGGAGCACATGAAGGCCCAGGAACGTCCATCGACGCAACCGGGTGAATCCACCGTTGATCGACTGTGGATACACCCATTCCCGGGTGTCGTTGAAGCCCAGCATGCCTATCCAGCGCCCCCCGACGAGCCTGCATCGGGTTGGGGACTCGTCGCGGTGTCACCCGCCGGATCGGGCGTCGATTCGCTGGGCTCGCTGGGCTCGCCGGGCTCGCGAAGAATGTCGTCCATCGGGCGGCCCGTCGCCTCGGCGTGCTTCGCCAGGATGTAGGCCGCCACATTGTTGATCTGCTCGGGACTGAGGATTCCGTCCCATGCGACCATTCCCTTGTCGAGCACCCCCTCACGAATCGTGCGGAGCACATCGGTGGCGGTTCCCCCGTGCACCCATTCGTCGTCGAGGAACGAGGGGCCGATCAGGCCCTCGAGGCCGGCCGCGTGGCAGGGCGCGCAGTTCTGCGTATAGACGGCCAGGCCCGCCTCCACCGCCGCGTCGCTCATGGTGAACTGGATCTCCGCCTGCGCCTGCGCCGGCCAGCGAAGCTCGGCCGCCGCCATTTCGGCCGCGAGTTCCTTGACCTGCGATCGGTCGGCGATGAAATGATAGTGCACGGCATACCCGAAGGCCCACACGATGGTGAACCACAACAGGCCGAGCCACCAGTCGGGCAACGGATTGTCGTACTCCTCGATGCCGTCGGCCTCGTCGGCATGCCCCAGGAGTCGGTTGGTCTCCTTGCTCACTCGATTCCTCCATCCATGAAAGGCAGACGCCCCGCTTCTTCGAGTTCTTCCTTACGCTTGGGCGAATACGCCCACACCGTCCATCCGACGAAGAACAGCAGAAAGACGACGGTCATCACCCCGAGCAGCCATCCCATCTGCACGGTGTCGGAGGCCGCACGGGTCAGGGTGTTCATCGGCTCGCACCCGCGGAGGCCGCCCCAGCCGTCTCGTCGGCACGGAACACGGCATTGCCGTCGCGGCCGAGCCGCTGGAGGTAGGCGATCATCGCCACGATCTCCCGGTCCCAGGTGGTCTCGATTCCGGTCGCCGCGAGGCTGGCCACGATCGTGCCCCCCTGGGCCTGCATCTGACTCTGCACCCACGCCTCGTCGGTGCCGTCGTACGGGGTGCCGAGCTTCGCCAGCGCGCGCACCGAGGCCGTCACGTCGGCGGGGTCGGTGCTCCACTCGAGCAGCCAGCTGTAGGGCGGCATGACGCTCCCCGGCGACGTCGCCCGCGGGTCGCGCATGTGCTCGTAGTGCCAGGCATCCGGGTACTTGCCTCCCACCCGCTGCAGGTCGGGGCCGAGGCGGCGGGAGCCGAGCAGGAAGGGGCGATCGTACTGGTACTCCCACGCCCGCGTCCACTCGCCGTACCGAAGGATCTCGGCCCGCATGGGGCGCACCATCTGCGAATGACAGAGATAACATCCTTCGCGCACGTAGATGTCGCGCCCCGCCACCTCGAGGGGCGTGTACGGCGTCACCTCCGGCCGTGTCTCGGGGCCCAGGCTCGCGGTGAACATCGGGATGATCTCGACCAGGCCCCCGATCGAGATGACGACCGTGGTCGCGATCGCGAAGAGCGCCGCCCGACCTTCGAACACCCGCCGGTGAAACCGACCGTATGCGGTGCCCGATCCGTGTTCTTCGTCGTTGTGGTTCTCAGCCATGACTCTTCTCCCTCACGCGGCGCGGGCCACGGCGTCCGCCGGGCTCTCGGGTCCACGGATCGTCTGCCAGAAGTTGATCGCCATCATGACGGCCCCGACGAGATACAAGGTGCCGCCGATCAGGCGCAGCCACATGAACGGCTCGAGCCGGGCCGTGATGTCGACAAAGATGGGGTTGGCCAGCTGGCCGGCCTCGTTGATGGCCCGCCACTGAAGTCCCTCCATGAGTCCCGCCGCCCACAGCGAGACCGTGTACAACACGATGCCGATCGTGGCCAACCAGAAGTGGTGGGAGACCCACTGCGGATACCGCAGAGGACGATTGTAGAGCCTCGGAGCGAGCCAATAGAGCATGCCGAACGAGATCATGCCGACCCAGCCCAGGGCCCCGGAGTGCACGTGGCCGATGACCCAATTGGTATAGTGGGCGAGACCACTCACCGCCCGGATCGACATCATCGGGCCCTCGAAGGTACTCATGCCGTAGAAGCTCACGGCCACGACCATGAACGTCAGGATGGGATCGGATCGGAGCGTGTTCCACGCCCCCTTGAGGGTGAGCAATCCGTTCAACATTCCGCCCCATGACGGCGCGAGCAGCATGATGCTGAACACCATTCCCGTCGTCTGCGCCCAGTCGGGGAGCGCCGAGTAGAGAAGGTGGTGGGGTCCGGCCCAGATGTAGAGGAAGACCAGGCCCCAGAAGTGGATGATCGAGAGTCGGTAGCTGAAGACCGGTCGTTCGGCCGCCCGCGGCAGGTAGTAGTACATCAGGCCGAGGAAGGGCGTGGTCAGGAAGAAGCCCACGGCGTTGTGGCCGTACCACCACTGGACCAGCGCGTCGGTCAGACCGGCATAGATCGGGTAGGAGCGGGTCAGCGTCGCGGGGATCGCGAGACTGTTGAAGATGTGGAGCACCGCGATCGTCAACACGAACGACATGTAGAACCAGATGGCCACGTACATGTGCTTGACCCGGCGCCGAGCGAGCGTGCCGAAGAAGTTGATCGCAAACACAACCCAGACGATCGTGATCGCGATGTCGATCGGCCAGATCAACTCGGCGTATTCCTTCGACTGGGTGAATCCCAGCGGAAGGGTGATCGCGGCCGCCACGATGATGCCCTGCCACCCCCAGAAGTGGATCCTGGAGAGGGCGTCGTTGAACATCCGCGTCTTGAGGAGCCGCTGCATCGAGTAGTAGATCCCGGTGAAGCACGACGTTGCCCGCGAAGGCGAAGATCACCGCGTTGGTGTGCAGCGGCCGCAGGCGCCCGAAGGTGAAATACGGCGCGAGGTTGGCGCCGTGCCACGCGAGCTGCAGGGCGATGATCACCCCCACCAGCATACCCACCAGACCCCACACGACCGTGGCCGTGAAGAACATCTTCACGACCGAGTCGTCGTAGACGGGGGGCGCCGCCGCCATCGTGGCGGATGCGGCTACAGTTCGATCGTGTGCCATGACATCCTCGTGCTAGGAAACGTCGCCCGATACGATCGGGCCGGGAGAGATAGATGACTCCAGGGCCCCGGGAGTCGGGTGTTCGGGATTGTGGGAATGCGTGGCCCCCGCCCCGTCGCTCGGTCGCATACCGTGTCGCATTCCGACCGACGCCAGGCCGAGCAGCAGCACGCCCGCGGCGAGGACTCGGCGAGCCCGGAGATCGCGCAGGAGGAGGCGCCGCGCTCCCATCGACAGGGCCATGAGCGCCGGCACGGTGCCGAGTCCGAAGGCCACCATCGAGAGCGCGCCGGCCACCGGGCTGCCGGAGGCGACCGGGATGGCGAGGGCCGCATAGACGAGGCCACAGGGAAGGAGCCCCGTCGCCAGCCCGAGGACGAACCCGGGGCCGAAGCCCTCGTTGTCCGAGGCGCGGGTCGCGAGGCGGGTCAGCCCGGGTATGCGAAGGGTCGGCTCGGGCAGGAGCCCGGCGAGCGCACCCGCGAACCAGACGAGAAGCCCCGTCGAGACCGCCGCGGCCACCCACGATGGTCCGGGCAGGATCGAGCCGAAGGTGCCCGCCAGGGCTCCCAGCGTCGCATAGGTGCCGAGCCGCCCCATGTGCCAGGCCAGGCCTCGCCGTCCCCCACCGCAGGCGGTCGCGAATCCACCACACATTCCCATGCAGTGAGGACTTCCAACGAGGCCTGCAAGCGCAGCCGCGCCAAGGGAGGGGAGCATTCGGCCAGGGGCGAGAGGATGACGATCAACGAATCGTACCCTTCGCCCCCTCTCCCATCTGTCGGGAACCGGTGGAGAGGTGTGTGGGAAAGTCCCCCACAGGTGCTCGAATGTCGCCGAGCTACATCTCCTTGAGCAGACCTACCCGGAGCGCGAACCGCACCAGTTCGGAGCGGTGATTGAGCCGGAGCTTGTCCATGATCCGCGCCCGATACGTGTCGACCGTCTTGGGCGAAATGAACAGCTTCTTGCCGATCTCACGGGAGCTGAAGCCCTCCGCCGTCAGGGCGAGAACCTCCTGCTCCCGGCTGCTCAGCTCGTGGAGTCCGGCGAGATCGGGGTTCTGGTCGGCCGACTTGTACTGCTGCAGGAGCAGGCGGGTGGCCTTCGGCGGAAGAAACACCTCGCCACGCGCCACGACCTGGATCGCCTCGATGAGGTCGCGGTCGGCACTCGTCTTGGTCAGATACCCACTCGCCCCGGCCTCGACGACCGGTACGAGATACTCCTCCTCGGCATGAACGGTCAGCACGAGGATGCGCGTATCGAGGCCGAGTGCGGTGATTCTCCGCGTGGCCTCCAGCCCGTTGGAGCCCGGCATCGACAGATCCATCACCACCACATGGGGCTTGAGCGCGCGCACCTCGTCGACCGCCTCGTCTCCGGTGGCCGCCTCGCCCACGACGGTGAGCCGCTCCTCCGACTCGAGCAGCGCCCGAATGCCGGCCCGAAACATCGCATGGTCGTCGACGAGGAGGATCCGGATCTCAGACACTCTCGACCTCCCGGACGATCTCGACCGGGACGACGAATTTCACGCGCGTGCCCTGCCCGGGGAGCGACTCGACCGACACCCGCCCGCCCAACATGACGGCCCGCTCCTGCATTCCCAGGAGTCCGAGGCCGCGGCCCTGGAGAGCCAGGTGTTGGGGAAAGAAGCCGGTGCCCTGGTCTTCGACGAGTCCGACGATATTCCCTTCTTCGAGCCGGAGCGTCACCCGTGCCTGGGGCACGCCCGCATGGCGGACCACGTTGTTCAACGCTTCCTGAACGATCCGGTAGAGGATCAGCTTGCCGTCGGGAGTCAGGACATCGTCCATCGGCTGCACGTCGAGGAGGACGTCGACCCCCCGTCCCTCGCGGAGCATCCGAGCGTGCGAACGGAGAGCAGACTCGAGTCCCGCGTCCTGGAGTTCCGGAGGCCGAAGGCCGCGCGCAATTCGCCGCACTCCGTCGGCGGTGTCCTGGAGCGCGGTGCGAATCTCGTCGATCCTGCCCAGCACCTTTTCGTCGGAAACTCCCTTTTCGACCAGACGAAGCCGCACCATGATCGTGGCGATGCGCTGCGCCGTGTCGTCGTGCAGATCGCGCGCGATGCGGGCTCGTTCGTCTTCCGAGGCCCGAAGGGCGCCCGTGCCGAAGTCCCTCAGTCGCTTGTGCAGCGAGACGTCCCGCACCGTCGCCACCGTCCACTTGTCGCCGTCGGCGGCCTCGATGGGCGCGAGCGAGATTTCGACCGGAAACTCCACCCCCCCCTTACGAACTGCGGCCAGTTCCATCCCGATCCCCATCGGGCGCACCGACGACGTGCGGGAGTAGTGCGAGCGGTGCCCGGGGTGCGCGTCTCTCGCTCCGGGCGGAACGAGTTCCTCGACGCGCATGCCGACCAACTCCTCGCGATCGTAGCCGAACAGTTTCTCCGCCATCGGGTTCGACTGCCGAATCACGCCACCGGCATCGACGAGCACGATCCCGTCGGGGGAACTCTCGAAGATGGCTTGGTAATTCGCGCTGGACACGGGCAATGGTCGGCCAGGGAGGGAGGAGCGTGGGTGATTCCCCCACAGAAATCGAAGGGTCCTCTCCGACAGACGCACTGCCGGTTCCCAATCAATTTAGGCACATCGGTCCGCGCCGCGAGGGGTGGGCCGCTCCGTCCTCCATCCCTCTTCGGGAGGCACGCCCATGTTCACCTCGATCCTCGTCTCTCTCGACGGCTCCAGCTTCGCCGAGACCGCCCTCCAGATGGGGCTTGCTCTCAGTCGCCTGACCGGAGCCGACGTTCACCTCGCGACCGTGCACGAGCCGGTGCCGAGCTTCTCCTACGATGAGTGGGAATCGGCGGCATGGGACTGGTCGTCGGAATACATTCAGCGGGTCAAGGACGCCGCGGAACCGCTCGCCGGTGGCAAGGTGGGCGGGTGGGTCGGTTCGGGGCGGGTGACGGAGTGTCTGCAATTGCGCGCCGACCAGGTGGGTGCCGATCTGGTGGTCATGGCGACCCATGGCCGCGGGGCCCTCACACGCGCCTGGCTGGGTAGCACCGCCGACGCCTTCGTGCGCCGCGCCGACCAGCCGGTGCTGCTGGTGCGCCCCCCCGAAGCCGGGCATCCGCCGCTGGACGCCGACGTTCGGTTCAAGAGAATCCTCGTGCCGCTGGACGGCTCTGCGCTCTCGGAGAGCGAAATCGAGTTGGCCGCGGGGGTCGCCCGCATGTTCGAGGCGGAGCTGATTCTTGCGAGGGTCGTGTCGTATCCGGTCGAGATCGCCTCGCCCTACCTGCCCCACACGGTGCAGATGAACCAGGCGATCGTCGATGAGGCCCGGGAGGTCGCCGGTCGGTATCTCGACGAGATCGCGGACCGGCTTCGGGCCGAAGACCTGAAGGTTCGCACCGTCGTCGAGGTCGACGCCCAACCGGGCCACGCGATCGCGCAGCTGGCCAGGACCCACGAAGCCGACCTGGTCGTGATGGCCACTCATGGCCGCAGCGGCCTGCAGCGTGCGCTCCTCGGAAGCACCACCGACAAGGTGATCCGGGGCGTGCAGGTCCCGATGCTCGTGCGACGCCCGGCCGAGCGCTGAGCCGTTCCTCATCCCACCACCGAAGGTTTCTCCATGCTGACCGTGCGTGATCTGATGCAGACCGAAGTCGTCACGATCTCACCCGAGGCCATGGTGCGTGAGCTCACCCGCCTCCTCGCCGACGCGGGCATCAGCGGCGTTCCCGTCGTGGGAGCGGCGGGCACGGTTCTCGGAGTCGTGTCGTCGTCCGACGTCGTGCGCCTCGCGGCCGAGGAGCGCGAGACGGGCCTCGTGCGCCGCGAGGGCCGCTGGAGCCCGGGGATCACCCTTGCCGAGCGGGATCCGGAAGACGACGAGGCGGATCCGCTCAGCGACTACTTCCTGCCGGAAGACTCCCCCCTGATCGCGGCCGACTGGGCCGGCGCCGGCCAGGAGGGACCCCTGGACGAGCTAACGGTGTCCGATATCATGACACCGGTCACGTTCACGCTTCCGGTCACCACGTCGGCGAGAGACCTCGCCGACTTCCTGGTGCGGGGTCGCATCCACCGCGCGGTCGTGGTGGAGGACGGGCGGCTGCAGGGCATCGTCACGACGATGGACGTCCTGCGCGCCGTCGCCCACGAACGGATCTGATTCGCAGACCCCCACAGGAGTTCACATGTTTCGTAGGATCGTAATCCCCGCCATGGCGGGGCTGGTTCTCGGCGTGCCCTTCTCCAGGGCCGCCTCGTCGCAGGAGATGCCGGGAGCCGCATTGATTCCGGAGGACTCCGTTCAGATCGTCCTGGCGCGGTTCGAGACGCTGGAGCAGGCGGTGGGCGCGCTCCAGCAGGAGGTCATGAACTCCAGCGTGGAGTTGCAGACCGAGCAGGCCGAAGTCTCGGCGTTGGTGGAGGCCGCGGTCAACGAGATCGACCCCACTCTGCGGGCCGACCTCGAGACCCGCATGCCGGCGATCCAGCAGGAGGCCCAGGCCGCCCAGGCCGCCGCGAACACGGCCCGGCTCCAGCAGTTGGAGCAGGAGTTCGTAGCCCTGCGCAGTCGGGCGGAGGAGGCCGAACAGGCGGCCCTCGAGCAACCCGAGATCCAGTCGAGGGTGGAGACGTTTCAGGATGCGCTACGCACCGAGATGGCGCGCATCGATCCGGAGATCGACGTCACGATGAGCGAACTGGAAGCTCTGGCCGACCGGCTCAACCTGACCCTGAACGGGGGCTGATGCGTCGATGACCGGTGCGGGCGACTCGCCGACCGACCGGCGCCCGAAACGGGCGCTGCCGGTCGTCGATCGCCCGCACTGGGACATCGCACGACGGCTGTGCGTCGTTGGACTGGCGGCGACGGGGCTCGGATTCCTGGCCTTTCCCGACACCACCGCCACGCTGTTCTGGTGGGGCGTCGTACCCGCCCTACCCATCGTCTTCCTGATCCACCCCTCCATCTGGCGCAACGTCTGTCCGCTGGCGACCCTCTCCATGGGGGGCGAGCCGACGGCGTCGGCGCCGGGTGTCTCGGCAGAGTCGACGCCCTGGGCCGGCGCGGCGGGCGTGCTCCTGTTCCTGGTCCTCGTCGCGTGGCGGGGCACCGGATTGGAGAGTCGGCCGACGGAAGCGGGGGGACTGCTCCTCGCCGTGACCGTCTTCGCCGTGGTGACGGGTCGCCGCGGCGTGCGACGCGACGGCTTCTGCAACCGCTTCTGTCCGCTTCTGCCGATCGAGCGGGCCTACGGGCAACGGCCGCTCGTCGAGGTTGACGACACGCGCTGTCCGACGTGCACGCTCTGCACGCCCCGCGGCTGCCCTTCGCTGTCGGCCAGCGCCGCGGTGCCGCAACTGCTCGGACCGGCGCGTCGCGGAACGGAATGGCTCCTGACCCCGTTCGGTGCCTTCGCTGCGGCCCTGCCCGGCTTCATCGCGGCCTATTTCCTGGTCAGTCCGGTCGAGCCGGGCGGGGTCGCCCGGCTCTCCGGGGCTCTCGCGCTGGGGCTGCTGGCGTCCTGGACGCTCACCTCCGTCGTCGTTCGGCTCGGTCGGGTGCCGTGGTCGATAGCGCTCCCGTCCCTCGGAGCCGCCGCCGCCGGCTTGTACTACGGATGGGCGGCACCGCGGGCGGCCCTCGCCTGGGGATGGACGCCGGGCGTGGGGCGGGTGCTCCAGGTCGGCCTCGTCCTGTTCGTGCTCCTCTGGCTGCGCACGGCGCTCGGCGCGGCAACGGGATCCCGTCCCCGAGCGTAGGGTAGACACACCCTCCGTCCCCCTCTCTCGAACGGGGCTGCCGATGCTCCCTGCGCGCACCTCCCTCATGCTCCGGATCCGCCGGGGCTTTGCACCCGCGGTCGGAGTGCTCGCCTCGCCTTCGTCGTCGGGCCGTCGGCCGCCGCGGCCCAGTTCGGCGGAAACAGTGGACCTCGGGTTCAGAACGCGTTCACCGTCGGTGCCCGGGGCGGATTCGATTTCAAGAGCGATGCACCGCTGATCGGCCTCTTCGCCCGCACGTCGCTGATCTCGCGGCTCGCGGTCCAGGCCACCGGAGACCTGACCTTTCTCAATGGCCTGACCGAGCGCCAGGCCGGCGCCGACGTTCTCGTGAGGCTGGGCAGCCAGGGGCTCCACGTCGGGGGCGGCCCGGTGTGGCGGAACTCCATCTTTCCCAACGCCGACGGGATCACCGACATCGATGCGCCGCGCGAGACGAAGGTCGGATGGTCGATCGTGGGGATTCTCGGGGGACTTCCCGGGCGCGGACGATTCCTGAATGCGGTCGAATTCAGGTATACGGTGGTCGACGAGCTCAAGCCCCCAGCTGCTCACCCTGCAGTTCGGCCTTCCGCTGGCGCGGTGGTAGCGGCCCCAACGGCGGTAGCGGCCGCGCGTCAGCCCCGGCGGCGAGGCACGCCGCGGAGCGGCTGGGCCACCAGCGGATCCTCGGGCCAGGCGTGCTTCGGGTATCTCCCGCGGAGGTCCTTCCGCACCTCGAAGTAGGCACTCTTCCAGAAGCTCGCGAGATCCTGCGTGACCTGAACGGGCCGGGAAGCCGGCGACAGCAGGTGCAGGGTCAGCGCGACAGCGCCCCCTCCGACGCGCGGCGTCTCCGACAGGCCGAACACCTCCTGTAGCCGCACCGAAAGAACCGGCGCCTCGGGATCGCTGTAGTCGATCGGGCGCCGCGAACCGCTCGGCACCTCGATGTGCGACGGAGCGAGAGTGTCGAGCCGGCCGAACGAACGACCCTCGATGCGCGCCCGCAGGGCCGCCCCGAGATCGACTCGCTTCAGATCGGCCACGGATCGATGTCCGGCGAGGTAGGGCCCCAGCCAGGTCTCCAGGTCGGCGAGCAGGGCCTCGTCGGAACTGGCCGGCCAACCCGATGCGTCGAGGCGATGCAGGAACTCGAGGCGATGCTGCAGTTGACGGGTCTCGGGCGAAAAAGGGAGAACGCCGAGACCCTGGGCCCGAATGCCTTCGCACAGCGCCCGGGAGACCGCTTCGGGCGGTGGATCTGCGAGGGGCGACTCCCGGATGGTCAGCGCCCCCAACCGGTGCACCCGTCGAGCGCGCACTCGCTCGGATTCGGCGTCCCACACCACCTCTTCGTGCACCGTCATCTGATGCCCGAACAGCGCGTCGATGGCCTCGGCGTCCAGCGCGGCGGCGAGGTAGATGCGGGCTTCGGCGCCCGCGCCGTCGAGTCGAACCGCGACGAGCGACTCCGTCATGACCAGGGGGTCGTCGTCGAACAGCGAGGCGCCCCGACCGTTGCGAAGTAGAAAGCGCCCCGGCCGTTCGGCCCTGCGCAATCCGACCCGGTCGGGAAACGCCGATGCGACGAGCCGCCCCGGCGCGGCTCCGTGCGTCTCTTCCGCCCCCCCTCCCGACCGATCGGCTGGCGGCGGACCACCGACCCCCTCGGGACGGAGGCGCTCCATCAACCGGTCGGATTCCCTCAGCACCTGCGCCACGACGCCCCGATGCCCACCGTTCCGCCGCGCTCGTCTCAGAGCATCGAGCCGGAGCGACAGGTCGACGGGGGGCGCGCGGCCGGCACCCCGCACCGGGTCGCCCTCCGAGAGAACGGCGGCGAGGTCGCATGCGGACCGTGGGCACCCCCAGGCGCGCCCCATCGAGAGCATCCGCCCCAACCGGGGGTGAACCCCCAGCCGGGCCACCTCACGGCCGAGAGGGCTGATCGCCCCGCCCGAATCGAGGAGTTCCAGGGCTTCGAGGATTTCGCGGGCCTGGGCCAGGGAAGCCGTGGGAGGGCGGTCGAGCCAGCGGAGCTCGTCGGGGGCCGCGCCGAAGGTGGCCAGATCCAGAAGCAACGGGGCGAGGTCGGCCTCCCCGATCTCGGGTGCACGGGCAGCCACGAGTCCCCGGTCGTCATGGGTCGACCACAGCCGGAAACACAGACCGGGACCCTCCCGGCCGGCACGGCCTCGGCGCTGATCCGCCGCGTCGCGGGTCACGCGCACCGTGTCCAGTCGGGTGAGCCCGCTTCCCGGATCGAAGCGCGGCACCCGCATCCACCCCGCATCGACGACGACCCGCACACCCTCGATCGTGAGCGAGGTCTCGGCGACGGCCGTCGGAGAGAACCACCTTGCGCCGGCCAGGCGGCGACGGGGCCAGCGCTCGGTCCTGTTCCCGACGATCCATCCGCCCGTGCAGCGAGAAGACCTCCACGTTCGACGGGAGTGCCCGCTCTGCGAGCGTCTCGGCCGTACGTCGGATCTCGCCCCATCCGGGAAGGAAGACCAATACGTCGCCGGGCCCATCGTGAAGGGCGGTCTCCACGGCGGAGGCGCTCGACCGGGCGATCGTCCACGGGTCGCGGGCCGCCGGGGAGCCGAGAAACCTCGTCTCGACCTCGAAGGCACGGCCCTCGCTCCGCACGATCGGCGCGCCCCCCAGAAGGGCCGCGACGGGTTCGGCCTCGAGGGTGGCCGACATCACCACGACCCTCAACCCCGGCCGGAACAGCTCGCGGGCGTGGAGGGTCAGGGCGAGGCCGAGGTCGGCGGGGAGCGATCGCTCGTGGAATTCGTCGAAGACGATCGCTGCGACTCCCGCCAGACCGGGGTCGCTCTGCAGCATTCGGATCAACACCCCCTCGGTCACGATCTCGATCCGGGTCGCCCGCGACACCCGGGTATCGAGTCGGGTGCGGTACCCGACGGTGTGGCCGACCGTGCGTTCCCCGAGCAGTCGGGTCATGTGGGTCGCGGCGGCGCGAGCAGCGATGCGCCGCGGCT
>CALODI010000035.1:0-423745 GCA_942492135.1 uncultured Peptostreptococcaceae bacterium | reverse complement strand
TCATTGTCGTCCGTATCTTTCGGACAATTAATACTATATCACCTATTAAAACATACGTCAACACTTTTTATTATTCTTTTACTTTTTATTTTTTTCCATGTGTATTTTTAGTTGAATAAAGAAAAAATATATCTAAGTAACTATATTATACATGATTTTTAAATTATCATATACAAAAAATTAAGGAGGACAGATTATGTCTCACAAAAACCCGGAAGAAAAAATCGATGAAACTTATGATAGCAAAAATCCTAAAACACCTGCTAGACCTTTAACAAATACAGTAATGCCTTTTAAAATGAAAGATGATTCAGAGTATGATTTAGATTATATGGACCCTTTAAGATCTACAGAGTATCATCCTTTTATACCATCTCATAATAATTTATCTAATAAAGAATTAGATAAAAAAACAAGATAGCCTAAAGGCTATCTTGTTTCATCACTCTCATACTATTTAAAACAGCTATTAAAGCAACTCCTACATCTGCAAATACAGCTTGCCACATATTAGCTATTCCAAATGCACCCAATAATAATACTATTAATTTAACTCCAAGAGCAAATACTATATTCTGTATCACTATAACTCTTGTTTTTTTAGCTATCTTCATGCTTTTTACTAATTTTGATGGTTCATCTGTCATTAATACAATATCAGCAGCTTCTATAGCAGCATCTGAACCAAGACCTCCCATGGCAACTCCTATATCAGACATAGCCAAAACAGGTGCATCATTAATTCCATCACCAACAAATACAACCTTTAAGTTAGATTTCATTCTACCCTTTATCATCTCAAGTTTTTCTACCTTTTGATGAGGAAGAAGTTGTGAGTAAACTTCATCTATACCCAATTCATTCTTAACTTTATTAGCAACTGAAGCATTATCACCTGTAAGCATTATAGTTTTATTAATGCCCATATTTTTAAGATCCTTTATACTTTGCTTTGAATCACTCTTTATTTCATCAGATATAAGTATATATCCACTGTACTTACCATCTATAGATACATATATTATAGTTCCTATCTCATTTACCTCGGTACAGTCTATATTTTCCTTATTCATAAGTTTATAGTTACCTACTAACACTTTTTTACCTTCTATATTTGCTGTTATTCCATAGCCAAACACTTCTTCATAGTCAGTTATAACACTTTCATCTATTTTATTGTCGTAAGCATTTACTATAGATAAAGCTATAGGATGATTAGAGTAAGACTCTCCATAAGCTGCATACTTTAGTAATTCTTCATTTGGAATATCTAACGCCTTTATATCTGTAACCTTGAATATCCCTTTACTAAGAGTACCAGTTTTATCAAATACAACTGTATCTACATTATTTAATGCCTCCAAATAGTTACTTCCCTTTATAAGTATTCCATTTTTAGAAGCAGCACCTATCCCCCCAAAGAAGCTCAATGGTATAGATATAACAAGTGCACACGGACATGAAATTACTAAAAATATCAACGCTCTATAGAACCAATCTGAAAAAATAGCTCCATCTATAACAAGAGGTGGTACAGTTGCTATAAATACAGATAAAGCAACTACTATAGGGGTATAATATTTGGCAAACTTAGTTATAAAGTTTTCAGCCTTTGCTTTCTTACTACTTGCATTTTGAACTAAATCAAGTATCTTAGATACAGTTGATTCTGAAAATATCTTTGTTACCTTCACTTCAAGAACACCATTTTTATTTATAAATCCTGAAAGTACATCATCTCCTACTTCTACATCTCTCGGAATAGATTCTCCTGTCAAATTAGAAGTATCTATGGTAGATTTTCCATTTACTATTATCCCATCCAAAGGTACCTTTTCTCCAGGTTTAACTACAATAATATCATCTACATTTACTATTTCAGGTGAAACTTTCTTAAGTTCACCGTCTTCTTTTATATTAGCATATTCAGGTTGAATCTTAAGTAGCTCTTTTATAGATTTTCTAGAATTATTAACTGCTCTTGATTGAAAAAATTCACCTATTTGATAAAACAGCATAACTCCTGCAGCCTCGGGAAACTCCTTAATACTGAATGCTCCAATAGTAGCTATACACATTAAAAAATTCTCATCAAATATCTGCCCTCTCAATATATTTTTAAATGCCTTTAATAAAACCTCTCCACCTATTAATATATATGCTATAAAGAATATTATAAACTCTATAGTATTTGAGAAACTTCCTATAATCCCAATTCCAAAGAATAGAGCACCTATACCCATTTTAATTAATTCTTTCTTATCAAGATCTTCTTCATATTCATGTGAATTATCTTCACTTTCACTTATAACCTTTACATGTGGTTCTTTTTTAACTACTATCTCTTTAACTTCTTTTGAAACTTTTTCTAAGTCAAATTTATTTTCAACAAGAACTGTTAATCTAGTAGATACAAAATCTAAGTTAGCATCCTTTACTTTATTTAAATTAGATACAGCTTTTTCTATCTCTCCTGCACAATGAGCACAATCTAGATTTTTAAGAATAAAGACTTTTTTATAATAATTATGTTTTTCTTTTACCTCAACATGAGGCTCAAGTTTTTTAACTATACTCTTAGTAGCATCTATAGCTTCATCTGCCTTACTTGAATCTCCCACCTCTATTGAAAGAGTCTTATTAATAAAATTTAAAACAGCAGAATTTATATAATGCAACTTATTAACCTCTTCCTCAATCTTTGTTGCACAGTGAGCACAATCAAGACCTTCTAATATAACTTCTTTTTTCACTATAATCCCCCCCTTTAAATTATTTACTATTATTTATGTTTTATATGAGCAAGACCAATATCAAATATATCTTTAACATGTTCATCATCAAGAGAATAGTAAGCTACCTTGCCCTCTTTTCTAAACTTTACAAGCCTTGCATTTTTTAACACTCTTAACTGATGGGATATAGCTGATTGAGTCATCCCTAAGAGAGTAGCTATATCGCACACGCACATCTCCGACATAAACAATGCGTATATTATCTTTATTCTAGTTGTATCTCCAAAAACCTTAAAAAGTTCAGCCACATCATATAAAATTTCTTCTTCTGGCATTTTAGTTCTAGCATTTTCGATTATATCTTCATGTATAACATTACAAGTACAAACTTGTATTTCTTTTTGTGTATTCATAATATCCTCCTTTTCATATGAATATTTGTTCATATGTTTGTGTATTCATTATATTACTTTGTCTTTTGTTTTGCAACAAAAAACCTCAGACTATTTCTAGTCTGAGGTTTAAATATTTCTATTCAGTTTTAAACTTACCAACTTCATTCTTTAATTTATCAGATAACACTTTAAGTTCTTCAGAACTGTTAACCATATTTTCTACAACCGCTAAGGTCTGCTGTGTACTAGCTGAAACCTCTTCTGTTGAAGCACATGTTTCCTGTGCTATCTCAGATATACTATTTATAGATATAACTATATCTTCTTTATTATCTATCATATCATCATTTAAATTTTTAACATTAGCTATATCATTTGATATATTTGATATAGCATTTGATATTTTATCAAATACATCTCTAGTATCTGTCACAGATGCCTGTTGATATTCTAAAGTCTGAGATACAGTCTCTATACTATTAACAGATATATTTGATTTCTCTTGTATTTTTTTTATTAACTCTTCTATTTTATAAGAAGCTTGAGTTGTTCCCTCTGATAACTTTCTTATTTCATCTGCAACTACTGCAAATCCTTTACCCGCTTCACCTGCTCTTGCAGCTTCAATAGAAGCATTAAGTGCTAATAAATTTGTTTGACTTGCAATTGCATTTATAGCTGCTATTATATTGCTTATTTCTTTTGAACTTTCTTCCATATCCTTTATAGCTAAATCTAGTTCTTTGCTATTATCAATAGTCTGCTTAGTTTTATATGTAAGCTCTTTTACAATTTCTATGCCTGATTCATTTAAAGATACAGTTTCTTCAAATTTTTGGTTTATATTGCTTATTTCATCTGATATTGATGTTATGCTATTTGATAAATCATTTACCTTTTGGCTTCCTTGATCGGTGTCCTTAGCCTGTTGGTTATTGCTACTTGCTATTTCCTCGATAGCACAAGCTATTTGATTTGTACTATTTTCAGTTATGTAAGACATCTCCTCTATATCATTAGACGTTTTATATACCATTTCAGAAGAAACTTTTATTTCATTTAAAAGGTTTTTTAAATTCACAATCATTTCATTAAAACACATTCCTATATGACCAAATTCATCATCAGTATTTATATTTATATTTTGACTAAAGTCCCCAGAACTAGCACTTATGATTGCATCTTCTAATTTCTTTAATGGTTTTGTTATCATATTACTTATTATATTAGCTAAAATTAAAGCTACTATAACAGAGATTACAAGTAGTAATATAGATGTATTCTTAATAGTATTAATCTCTTCTTTTATTTCATCTTTAGAAAAATTGATACCTATTATCCAATCAGTTCTTTCATTTTTCATAGAATACATAAAACTATCTTTAGTCAATATACTTCCTATTTTTGAAAGTATTAATTTTTTATCTTCCTCACTTAAATTTTGACCTATTGTTTTTTCATCATTGTTTACTATAAATTTGCCATCTTTGCTTACGATAAATATGTATCCAGTTTTCCCTAATTTTGTATCGCCATATTTTTGAGCAAAGCCCTCTAGATCTACATCTATGCCGACAACTCCCATTATTTCTCCATTTGAATCTTTTAGTGCCTTGCACATTGTAAAATTAAGTTTATTAGTATTTGCATCTATATAAGGGTCTGTATATACTATTTTATCACTATTTTCAAAAGCTTGTTTATACCAACCTCGTGAAGTCGGGTCATATGATGGATTATCAGACATAGCATTTCCTGAATCAGCAAACATCCTTTTATTTTTAGTACCTATGTATGTAGATAAAAACTTATCATTACTTTTAGTAATGTCATCTAAAATTTCTTTTGTCACATACTCTATATCTTCTTTACTATTTAAATTTCCTTCTATAATACCATCTTCTACTTTCACTAAGTCTATGAAATTTTGATTATTTGATATAATATCAAGTGTGTTTTCAAGCCCTATAAAAAATTCATCTAAATTTCCATCTATTTCTTGTGTGATTTCATTAGAGCTTTTTATCAATCTTTCTTTAACAACTTTATTAGCTTTGTTATACGATAAAATCGATGAGGCTATTAAAGGTATTAATATAGCTGCAATTATTATTGGAAATAACACAGCTTTAATGGATTTTCTTTTATTTACTGCTTTCATAATTTCATCTCCTTTTATATAGAATGCTGTATATAATGTTTGTACTAACAATTATATACCATTTTGTTATATTTTGTTATACTTTTTAACTATATATAACAATAGTATATATTAATTAGAATCCACTGAAAAAATGATTTTCTTCATATGTAGAATATTTTTTGATAGTTAGAATCGTATGCAACGATAAAAAAGAGCCTTAGAAGCGATTCTAAAGGCTCTTTCTTGTTACTTTTTTAATTAAGTAACGTTATTTTAATGCCCATCTTTTTTGGGAAAGCACTTATAAAAAAGCTTTATATGTTTTATCCTACACACTTTTCTTCTTTATTTATCAATATAGTAGAAAAATAAGATATTTTATCTTTATCTAAATCAGCTAAATTAGTATATACCTTTTCTTCATTTAAAGATGAATTACTAACTAAAATTGCATGATCTAATAAATCATTCTTTTTAATCTTTTCGATTATTTCCTTAAAGTTTTTATAAACCTTCATAAGAACTATAGAACTGTAATTCTCAAGTGCATAATCAATCCTAGCCTCATCCGTAGTACAAGGAACTACTATTAAAGGCTCTCTATCCATAACTAACGGGAAATTTTGATTTGATGCTATATTTGAAAAAGATGAAATTCCAGGTACAGTTTCAACCTCTACCTTATTTTTTACTCTTTCTAATAAGTATACATACGTACTATATATCATAGGATCTCCAAGAGTTACAAATCCTACATTTTTTCCTTCTTTAACATCCTTTTCTATCTCAATAGCTATTTCATCCCACGCTTTAGTTTTTTCTAAATTGTCAAAATTCATAGGAAAATGTCTTTGCTTTATTTCAAGCTCTTCTTTTAAATATTCTTGAACTATAGATAAAGCTAAGCTCTTTCCTTCCTTTTTAGGCTCTGGAGTATATAATATATCTAACTCCTTTAAAGTATTTACAGCTTTAATTGTAAGTAATTCACTATCTCCTGGTCCTGTACCTATTCCATAAAATTTGCTCATTTCTTATTCCTCCCCTTACTTGATTTCTTTATAACTTACATAAATGCCCATTAAAAAAAATACTAGAAAATATATTAATAAGATTAATAATGACAAGTAATTAATCTTATCAGTTAACGCAATAGATCTTAGACTCTGAGTTACATGAGTGAGTGGTAATACCATTATAATCTTTTCAACTGCAGTAGGCATTTTATCTAATGAAAAGAATGTTCCACATAAAAATGACATAGGAGTTATAACAAAAGTTGTAAATCTATTCATATCATAATGGTTATCTATTACCATAGCTGCTACATATCCAAATGCAGAAAATAACATACTATTTAAAACACATACTAGTAAAAACATAAAATTCACATTGATATGTACTCCAAACAAATAAGAAACTATAAGTATTAAAAACCCAGCATACAAACCTCTAAGCGCTCCTGCTATTATATACCCGAGTGTTAAAAGATACATTCTAACAGGTGATGTCATGTAGTATTCAAAGCTTCTTTCATGTAATTTTGCAACTGTAATTCTTATAGCTACAGCATTGAAGCTTGTATTCATAGTTGATAAAGCTATTATACCAGGTATTATGAAGTATATATATGTATGCCCCTCTACTATAACTCCATCTCCAAGACCCCATCCAAATGCTATTAAATAAAGAAAAGGAGTCATAATAGCTCCAGCAGTTATTCTAAATGCTTTTCTTTTAAAGAATATAAATTCTCTCCATAAAATAGTTGCAACTTCCATTTAAATTACCTTCCTATTTGTAAAATTATAAAAAACATCTTCAAGACTCAAATCTCTAAGTATAAAGTTTTTATTAATATCATTTGAGAATTTATTTGCATCATCTATGCTCTCAAAATATCTGTATTTAGTGACCTTATTTTCATCAAAATATTCTATTGTATATTTTCCAAGACTACTTTTTAGGTTCTCACTGGTATCCTTATAAAATATTTTCCCCTTATCCATAAGAGCTATTTCATCACAAAGGCTTTCAGCTTCTTCTATATAGTGAGTGGTTAATATTATAGTCTTTCCCCTATCCTTCATTAGCTTTAATATGTCCCATATCTTTCTTCTAGAATTCAAATCTACCCCTACAGTTGGTTCATCTAAAAAAAGTATCTCCGGATCATGTATTAACGCTTTTGCTATCATAAGTTTTCTTTGCATTCCACCCGATAGCTTTTTGGACATCCTATTTTCTACTTTTTTAAGATCCATATGATCTAGCAAATTTTCTATTTGCTCTTCTCTTTTCTTTCCTGTTATACTGAACAATTTGGCAGACATTATAAGATTTTCCTTAACTGTCAAGTCTTTGTCCAAATTCATATACTGAGGAACTATTCCTATCTGTCTTTTTAAAAATACATTCTTTCTTTCCATCTTATGGTTCATTATGTATATTTCTCCACCAACAGGTTTCAACAGTCCTATAAGCATATTTATGAGAGTAGTCTTTCCAGCTCCATTAGGTCCTAATAAACCAAAAAAACTTCCTTTTTTTATACTTAAATTCAAATCATCAACAGCACAGAAATCACCGTATTTTTTCGTAACATTTTCAATTTTTATAATTTCATTCATAACAACATCACCTTATTAATTAATCGAACTTAATGAATCTAGAGATTTTATTACCTCTTCTCCTGTAACATAAGTTTTAGGATTAAATTTATTGTTTTTAAGCCCCATAAACTTATTGTCTACTATCATCTGTATTATTTTTTCATTTTCAACCTCCGATATATCAGAAATATTAATTTTAGTATCAATAGGCTTTATATCACCTATCATGAATAAAACTTTTGCAAATTCTTCTCTTGTAACATTATTATTAGGATAAAAAAATTCTTTATCATTTTCTTTATATCCATCAATATATCCAGATGTAACTGCCGCTTCTATGAAATTTATTTTTTCATCATTCATATCAACATCTTCAAACATACCGTATGTATGTCCTTTATGCTCTTTTTTATAATATTTAGATGTAGGAATAAATGTAGGTTCATGTTTAAATTTTACTATTATCTCAGCAAGTTCTTCTCTTGTTATTTCTTCATCTACGTTGTATTTAGAATAACCATCGAATATCTCTGGATAAAACATTCTACACATTTCATTTATACCATCTAGATACCTAAATGTAGGACTTGATATTATTTTTTGATTTATAACGTATACTCTATCATTTTTTATAGCCTTTATAGTTTCAAATCCAGGACGTATAGTTATAGAGTGCTTATTTCCACCAGCATTCATAACGCCATTTTGAGATACAAATACATCTATATCATCAGCTTTTTCAAGTATTCTCTCTGTTCCATATGCAGCTATTGAACTACCTTCTTTTATAGGTTTTACATCACTAGCTATATTAATTCCTCCAGCTATATCAATAGCCATAGCTGGCATTGAATCCACAGTTACAGTTTTATAATCTTGCTCTGATGATTCAAAGTAAACATTTACCTTGTCATCTATGTTTTTAGTTTCTTCTTTTATATTATCTATTTGTGTATGAAAATCCTCTAATAAAGTTTTAGCTTTATCCTCAGTTCCAGTTAATATAGACAGTTTATTTATGTAATCGTCAAATTCATCAAAAGATTCAGGATATAATGACACTACATTAATACCCCCTTTTTCTAGAGCTTGAACAAAATCTGGACGAGATCTATTTATAAAAGGTCTTATTAAAACCAAGTCAGGCTCTTCTAGAATTATCTTTTCAGGATCTGCATTTTTATAGTCAAATTGCTTTTTTTCAAGAACCTTAGCTGGATATATATCTGACGTTCCAACACCTATTATTTCATCATCAATACCTAACTTGTATAAATTTTCTGTATGTGCTGAATACAGGGATATTATCTTTTTAGCTGGTTCATCCATATTGATTTGCTTTTCATCATCATCTACAAAACTTATTTTGTACTCTTTGTTGTCTACTTGATTTTCTTGATTTGTATCTGAACATCCAGTAAACATAAATATTACTATGAAACAAATAACTAATAAAAACACCTTACTGTTATATTTTACCATGTTTTACCTCCACGCATAAAAATCATCAGTAACTACTGATGATTTTTATTATTTATTATTCTTCTGTTGTTTCTTCCTTCATAGTATCTTTTGCATGATTTACGTACATATCTTGTACTTTTTCATTTTCTCCTAAACCATGTAAATAAGTTTCAACTACAAATCCTTCTTTCTTTAATACGCTCTTCCAAGAATCTTCTTCATCTCCTGCCATATCATTATTAGCATGGTCTCCTGCAACAAGCATTAATGGCATTAATGTAACTTTTTCTATGTTGTTTTTCTTTAATTTATTTATTACATTATCAAGTTCTGGATATCCTTCTACTGTTCCAACATAAGCGTTAACTCCCATATCTTCTAGCATATAATCTAAGCATGCATAAGTAGAATTCGCATAGTGATGAGTTCCATGTCCCATAAATACTACAGCTTCATTTTCTTCTAATTCTCCTATTTGAATTTTTAAAGCTTCTACTAAATCCTTATAGTCTTGAACGCTAGTAAGTAAAGCTGTTCCCATCTTTATTTTATCAAAGTCACCTTTGTATTGATCTACAACTTCAGCTAAATCATCATATTCTGCTCCATTCATAACATGAAGTGATTGAACTATAACTTCACTGAATCCTTCTTTCTTCAATTTCTCAAAAGCTTGAGTTGGATCATCAACTTCTATACCATCTCTTTCTTTAAGTTTTTTAATAATTATATCTGATGTAAAGGCTCTTCTCATTTCATAATCAGGAAATGCCTTGTCTACTTTTTTTTCACAAGCTTCTATAGTAACCTTGCGAGTATCTGCATAGCTAGTACCAAAACTTACAACTAAAACTGCCTTTTTGTTTGGATCCTTCTTAACTTCCTTTTCTTCAGTTCCAGCAGCACTTGAGCATCCTGCTAAAACTCCCCCTAAAAGCATCATACTTACTAATAACGCTAAATATTTCTTAATTCTCATTTAAATCTCCTCCTTATATATTGTAATTAATCCTAAGCACGTATTAAAAATCCCTTATCTTCTATTTGATCTACCTGTATATCAAATACATCTCCGATAAATTCCGTCGTCATTATATCATTAGTTCGTCCGTTTGCTACAACTTTTCCATCTTTCAAAACACAAACTTCATCACTAAACATATAAGTTAGATTAAGATCATGTATAACAGATATTACAGTTAGATTCTTAGTTTCTACTAATCTTTTAATAAGTTTTAAACATTTAATTTTTTGAGATATATCCATAGCCGAAAATGCCTCATCCAGAAATAACACCTTTGGCTCTTGAGTCAATGCTTTTGCTATCATAACTCTTTGAAATTCTCCTCCACTAATCTGAGTTATAATAGAATTTGCAAACTTTAAAGTATCTGTAATCTCCATTGCCTTATAGACTATTTTTTTATCTATTTGACTAAGTCTATTAATCCTTTTTAAAAACGGCTTTCTTCCCATCATAACTATTTCAAGACATGTAAAAGGAAATTTTATATCACCATTTTGATTAATAGTTGCAAAATTTTGTGATAATTCCTCTACACTATAATTGGAAATATTTTTACCCATATATTGAATACTTCCTTTATGATTACTTAAGTATCCAGTCAATAAATTAAGTAGTGTAGTTTTTCCAGATCCATTTGGCCCTATTATAGATAAAAACTTCCCTTCATCTACATCTAAACTTATACTGTCCAATATTCTCTTTTCATTATATTTAAAGCTAACATTTTCAACCTTAATCATTTAACCACCCTCTGAATTTATTGTATACTCTTGTTTTTGCTTGTAAATATATATATAAAGAATGGACCTCCAAACAAAGTAGTTATAACCCCTACAGGAATCTCTATATTAAATAACGATCTTGATATATTGTCCGCTATTAAAAGTAATATAGATCCTAACAAAGATGATATTGGTATAAGATATCTGTTGTCAGATGTTAACGAAAATCTAACTATATGAGGAACTACAAGCCCTATAAATCCTATTATTCCACTAACTGATACACAAACCGCGGTTATCAATGATGCACATATTAGAAATACATTTCTTGTTCTTTTAGTATTAACCCCTAGTGACCTAGCCTCTTTTTCTCCAAAAGCTAATATATTTAAATCATCAGCAAAATATATACATATAAATGTGCCTATAAGAATAATAGGGAAACTTACTATAACTTGAGACCATGTTCTTGAATTAAGGCTTCCCATAAGCCAATATATAATGGCAAAAACTTGTTCTCCTGATGTGCTTTTTAAAAAGCTTATTCCAGCTGATAATATAGAACTTACTATTATTCCAGCTATAACCAGATTAGATGAACTCATATAACCATCTATATTTGCTATTTTCATAACTATTAATAACGTTAATATTGCTCCTAAAAATGCAAATGGTGTTATGGGTATAGGAGCTTGTAGTATAAATATATTCATATATATACAAAGTACTGCTCCAAATGCTGCACCAGTTGAAACCCCTATAGTATATGGGTCTGCAAGAGGATTCATAAGAAGCGATTGGAATATTGCACCAGATACAGCAAGTCCTCCACCTACTAATAGAGCAACTAAAATTCTAGGTAACCTTATATCCCACACAATAGCAACCTTGGATTTACTTATACCCTCTAATATATCAGTTCTTGCTGTTATCTTTGATACAATAATTTTTACAACTTCTATTATCTTGATATCTGCTCGTCCTACGTTAATAGACATTATAAGAAGTAATAAAGATAAAAATAGTAATGCTATACCTATTAAAATTGCTTTTTTTCTTTTAACTTCTAAGTTGTCCATTATATTGTTTTCTTTTATCATCGAATGCCTCTTCTTCCAAAAAAAAACTCCTATAGGAGTTTTTTTATATGTATAATCTTAGGATATAATCCACCAGTTATCATAATGCTCATCTCCCTCCGAAATAGCTTTTAAATTATAGGCAGGTCTCCTGACTTGCAGTCATCCTACTCCCTCACCTTCCCAGTTTTACCCAGTGGTTATAGAGGTTTCGTTACTGCTTACAGTAGCGGGGGCTGTGTCAGCTTTTCACTGATCTTCCCTTTTAATTTTTAATAAAACCTATAATTTCTGATATTGAATTTTTGATGTTTACACCCATATTGTATATTAAAATATAGTAAAAAGAAAGGACTTTTTTCACACATTTTTTTTCTATTTTTCACAACAAACGACATTTAAATTATATTTTTTTTGTATTTATATATTTTAAATCTATATTGTAAATTAAAATTAAGTTTCAAAAAAATAACCTTTAATATTTAAGATTATCTTACATGTTAAGTTGAAAATTATATACTCTATATTCCTAGAAACCTTCATAAGAGAAAACGATTCTATAATATCTAAATTAGTTCTTTTAAATTAGGACTAGTTTTTTTGAACTCTTTCAATGTGTACAATACTCTAAACGAATTAATTTTCATTTTATTTGATAAATAATTTATTATGTTATCTACTTCTTCTTTATTTTTGCCATGAATCATCGTATATAAATTATAACTCCAGTTTGAACAGACTTGTCTTTCATATACATGACTTATACTATTTATTTTCTTAATTACTTCTATAAAATCTTCTATTTTATTTTTTTCTATTTTCCAAACAACCATAGCATTGCTATCATATCCACTTTTTTGATGAACCATTATAGGCGATATACGTTTTAAGTGTCCTATTTCATTTAATTTTTTTAATCTATCTATAAGTTCTTCCTCTGATATATCAAATATTTTCGCCATATCCTTGTATATATTCTTAGTCAATGCTATATCTTTTGATAAATGAACTATTATATCTCTGTCTATTTTATCTATCAAATTAAATCACCCTTTATTATCAAAATTGAGATATACCTTAACTTTATGCTTATTTATGCAACTAAGACTTATAGCTTCCTCGCATTGTATCCTGTCTTTTATTTCTTCAAGTGTATTTTGGAGTTCTTCTTTTGATGAAGCCATTAAAGTAAACCATATATTATAATCATCATCTCTTTGATAATTATGGGTTACCCCATTATATTCATTTATGATTTTTGATGTATTTTCTATATCTTTAGATTTTACAGCTACAAGTGTGCTTTTTATACCTAAACTGTGACTATCAAATATACCTCCAAACCTTCTTATATAACCTTTTTGTTTTAATTTGTTTATTCTTTCAACTATTTCATCTTCTGTTATGTTGAATTTAAGAGCCATATTTTGAAAAGGATTTTTTTCAAGAGGTATACCGTCTTGTACTTCATTTAATATTAATTTGTCTATACTATCCATCTATATTCTCCTTTAAACAAAATACATCCTCATTCATATAATTATCACTTGAACTGAATGCTCTAGCTCTACATCCACCGCATATATTTATGTTTTTACACTTTCCACAGTTCCCATTATACTCATTGTAATTTCTGAGTTTATTGAATATCTCTGCATTTTCCCATATGTAATCAAAAGATTGTTTTCTAACACTTCCTACTTTAATTGGCAGATATGGACATATATGAACATCTCCATTAGGAAGTATACAACAATACTTAATTCCAGCTATACACCCTCTAGAAAATCTCATTTTCATTCCCTTATTTTTTGCCTCTACCATAAACTGAGGCGCACAGGTTGGTTTGAGCTCTATATTTGTATCCTTTTGTTTATCTAATATTCTATTTATAATTTTTTTATATTCTTGTTTATTAAGACCGTATTCTCCTATTTCCTTGCCTCTACCCACTTCTACAAGAAAGAATGGATGATGAGAATGCCCCCCAAGAGAAGATATATAGTCTGTAATTTGAGTTATCTCTTCATAATTTAATTTTGTTACAGTAGTGTTTATTTGAACTTTAAGTCCAGCTTCTATACAAGCTTTAATTCCTTCTATAGTTTTTTTAAAACTTCCTTTAACTTTTCTAAACTCATCGTGTTTTTCTTCATCTAAACTATCAAGACTTATAGCTACAGCTCTTACCTTAGACTCTTTTAATCTTCTAGCTACTTTTTTATCGATTAACGTTCCATTAGTTCCTATACCACTTATAAGCCCAAGTGAGCTTGCGTATTCAGTAAGCTCATATAAATCATTTCTTAAAAGAGGCTCTCCTCCACTAAATATCAATATTTTAAATCCTGCCTTATGTATTTCCTTTATAAGTTTTTTGCCTTCATCTGTTGATAATTCATCATTCGAAGCAAAATTAGGACCTGCATTTCTGTAGCAATGCTTACAATATAAATTGCAATTTTTAGTCATATTCCACGATATAATCATTTATTTCAACTCCTAATTTCATCATCAGTAAGATAACAACTCGGATCCTCAGCCCATATATCATTATAATATCCATATGCTCTAGCCCTTAGATTTCCGTTACATATATCAAGCCATTTGCATGTTTTGCATCTTCCTTTTATCTTATCTTTTTTATTTCTTATTTCATTTAATAGTCCCTCTTTATTTTCATTCCATATATTCGAGAATGAATCTTGCTTTATATTTCTAAGTAAGTGATTTTTAGAAAATTGATCTATATATACATTACCTTTATAATCTATATTCGCTATAGCAATTCCTGATCGATTTCCTCCATTTCTACTTAATAGATCCAGTATCCTACTTTTTTGATATTCATCCTTTTCTTTTAAATACATATACATACCATCTGCAAAGTTTGCAACCGTAAGAATTTCTTTATCTATATTATTTTCTATATTATTTTTAACATAATCATATAAATTATCTAATACTTCTCTAGTTTGCTCATGTGTTAACATATCATTTATTATATCTTGTCCTCTTCCACTTGGAACTAAATGATAAAAACATATTCTAGGTATATCTATTTCATCTACTAATTTTAGTATATCTTTTACTTCTTTGTAGTTTTTCTTTTGTATTGTAAACCTAAGCCCTACCTTTTGGTCTACTTCTTTACAATTGTTTATAGCCTTTATTATAGAATCATACGCTCCATCTACACCCCTAAATAAATCATTAGTTTTTGAAGTTCCATCTAAACTAATCCCAATATAACCTATACCTAGATTCTTCAATTTCCTAGCAACATCTTTTGTTATAAGACTTCCATTAGTTGAAAGACTCACATTTATTCCCTTAGATTTTATATACTCTATTATTTGAAATATATTTTCCCTTATTAAAGGCTCTCCACCTGATAATAAGATTACAGGAACATTAATTTTGGCTAAATCATCAACTACTTTTTTTATCTCTTCAAATGTAAGCTCTTCTTGATCTTTTGTACTTGTTGCACTTGAATAACAATGCTTACATTTGAAATTGCATACATTTGTTATATTCCACACTACAACCGGCCCCATACCTTTTCTTACTCCATTTTTAGCCTCAGAGCAGTCTTTTGAATATCTTATACTATTTTTTTCTATATCATTTTTACTTAATAATTTGCTTAAATCTATCATGTATAATCTCCTTTTGTTAAAATTCACTAGACTTTTTAATGATACCACAAAATGTATAGTTTCTAACAATTAATGATTAGTTTTTCAGATTAGTTATAACGTACTATAACATTAGAACCTTAATTAAGATAGATGTTTTATACGAGCTTCAAAATTTTAGTAGTGTTTTATATGTTTTATTATATCTCCTACTCTTCTAGTAATCACGTAAGTTTCTATTTAAGCGTTAGCTTTATTAGTGTATTTACATACTAAAAAAGATGGTTATTTAAATGTTAGTGAATCTTTTAAATAGATTTCAATAAAACTTGTGTTGTATCGTTTAAATATACGTTAAAAAACTTCTTATGTCTGAGCCTAAGCGAGTTTAAGAAGTTTTAGTATATTTAATAAGATACAATACTTAGTTTTATAGAGCGAAACTTAATTCAACTGGATTGTTTACTCCAGTTGAATTTTTAGTTAAGCTAATCCAGAAACTGTTAAGTTCTTATCTCCAGTCTTAATAGGATGGAGTTTTAGAACTTTTAGTTTTCAGATAAATCTATTTAATGTATTCACGGTATTTAAATAACCATCTTTTTCAATTAAGATTATATACAAAAAATAAAAAAAGATTACGTGGCTACGTCCTACTCTCCCAGGAGGCTGCCCTCCAAGTACCATCGGCGCTAAAGAGCTTAACTTCTGTGTTCGGAATGGGAACAGGTGTATCCTCTTTGCTATAATAACCACATAATCTTTATTTTATTATAAATCTAGTATTCATTTTTAATATTTTTGAGCGCCTTTTAAATAATTATTTATCCTTGTATGTTAGTCAAAATGATTATTTAAGTTAAGCGATGAAATATTATAAATTAATACTTTCAAAATTGATCAGATTTAAATTAGGTTAAGTCCTCGATCTATTAGTATCCATCAGCTGAACTCATTACTGAGCTTACACCTTGAACCTATCAACCAGGTAGTCTTCCTGGGATCTTACTCTTACGATGGGAAATCTTATCTCGAGGTTGGCTTCGCGCTTAGATGCTTTCAGCGCTTATCCATTCCATACATAGCTACCCAGCTATGCCACTGGCGTGACAACTGGTGCACCAGAGGTATGTCCATCCCGGTCCTCTCGTACTAGGGACAGATCCTCTCAAATTTCCTGCGCCTGCGACGGATAGGGACCGAACTGTCTCACGACGTTCTGAACCCAGCTCGCGTACCACTTTAATGGGCGAACAGCCCAACCCTTGGGACCTACTACAGCCCCAGGATGTGATGAGCCGACATCGAGGTGCCAAACCTCCCCGTCGATGTGGACTCTTGGGGGAGATAAGCCTGTTATCCCCAGGGTAGCTTTTATCCGTTGAGCGATGGCCCTTCCACGCGGAACCACCGGATCACTAAGCCCGACTTTCGTCCTTGCTCGACCTGTATGTCTTGCAATCAAGCTCCCTTTTGCCTTTGCACTCTTCGCACGATTTCCGACCGTGCTGAGGGAACCTTTGGGCGCCTCCGTTACTCTTTGGGAGGCGACCGCCCCAGTCAAACTGTCCACCCGACAGTGTCCCAAGACCAGATTCATGGTCTATGGTTAGAATCTCAATATTACAAGGGTGGTATCCCAAGGGTGACTCCACGAAAACTGGCGTTCTCGTATCTCAGTCTCCCACCTATCCTGTACATGTAATATCGAAATCCAATGCCAGGCTACAGTAAAGCTCCATGGGGTCTTTCCGTCCTGTCGCAGGTACCCGGCATCTTCACCGGAATTACAATTTCACCGAGTCTTTTGTTGAGACAGTGCCCAAATCGTTACGCCTTTCGTGCGGGTCGGAACTTACCCGACAAGGAATTTCGCTACCTTAGGACCGTTATAGTTACGGCCGCCGTTTACTGGGGCTTAAGTTCAATGCTTCGACCTAAGTCTAACACATCCCCTTAACCTTCCAGCAACGGGCAGGCGTCAGCTCCTATACATCGTCTTTCGACTTAGCAGAAACCTATGTTTTTGGTAAACAGTCGCTTGGGCCTATTCTCTGCGGCCTCTTCAGGCATACACCCTAATGAGGCACCCCTTATCCCTAAGTTACGGGGTCATTTTGCCGAGTTCCTTAACAAAAGTTCTCTCGCTAGCCTTAGAATTCTCTTCTCACCCACCTGTGTCGGTTTGCGGTACGGGTACCTTTAATCTCAGTAGAGGCTTTTCTTGACAGCATGAAATCGACTACTTCGCTACTTAATTTCGCTCCCCATCACACCTCAGGATTGCATCGACGGATTTGCCTATCAATGCTCCCTTAATGCTTGGACCTACATTTCCAATAGTAGGATAGCCTATCCTTCTGTGTCACCCCATTCTTCAAACGATTATCGGTAGTACAGGAATCTCAACCTGTTGTCCATCACCTACGCCTTTCGGCCTCGGCTTAGGTCCCGACTAACCCAGGGCGGACGAACCTTCCCCTGGAAACCTTGGGTTTACGGCCCGTGGGATTCTCACCCACGTCTCGCTACTCATGCCAACATTCTCTCTTCACTGCAGTCCACTAGTCCTTCCGGTCTAGCTTCAGCCCGCAGTGAATGCTCCCCTACCCATTGACAACGTCAATGCCGTAGCTTCGGTAGTAAGTTTTAGCCCCGATAATTTTCGGCGCAGGATCACTCGACCAGTGAGCTATTACGCACTCTTTAAATGAATGGCTGCTTCTAAGCCAACATCCTGGTTGTCTGTGCAATCCCACATCCTTTACCACTTAACTTACATTTAGGGACCTTAGCTGACGGTCTGGGCTGTTTCCCTCTCGACTATGAATCTTATCACCCACAGTCTGACTCCCAAGCAAAAGATAAAGGCATTCGGAGTTTGATAGTCTTCGGTAACCCATAGGGCCCCTAGGACATTCAGTGCTCTACCTCCTCATCTCTAAGCTTGAGGCTAGCCCTAAAGCTATTTCGGGGAGAACCAGCTATCTCCGAGCTCGATTGGAATTTCACCTCTACCCACAGCTCTTCCCCGCACTTTTCAACGTGCGTGGGTTCGGACCTCCACGAAATTTTACTTTCGCTTCATCCTGGCCATGGGTAGGTCGCTCGGTTTCGGGTCTACGACAAGTAACTGAATCGCCCAGTTAAGACTCGCTTTCGCTACGGCTCCGGACCCTAAGTCCTTAACCTTGCTACTTATCGTAACTCGTTGGCCCGTTCTACAAAAAGTACGCGGTCACACTAAAAATGTGCTCCCACAGCTTGTAGGCATAGGGTTTCATGTTATATTTCACTCCCCTTCCGGGGTTCTTTTCACCTTTCCCTCACGGTACTATACGCTATCGGTCACTAAGAAGTATTTAGCCTTGGGGGGTGGTCCCCCCTGCTTCCCACAGGGTTTCACGTGTCCCGTGGTACTCTGGATTATGCTCGAAAGTCTTCTTGTTTCATCTACAGGACTATTACCTTCTACGGTGGGTCTTTCCAAACCTCTTCGACTACAATACCTCTTTCTTAATGAGCATATCCGCAACCCCTATGAAGAAAACTTCATAGGTTTGGGCTATTCCCCTTTCGCTCGCCGCTACTTAGGGAATCGATTTTTCTTTCTCCTCCTCGGGGTACTTAGATGTTTCAGTTCCCCCGGTTCCCCTCCTTAGACTATGAATTCATCTAAGGATACCTAGACATTACTCTAGGTGGGTTTCCCCATTCGGAAATCTCCGGATCAAAGATTGCTTGCATCTCCCCGAAGCTTATCGCAGCTTACCACGTCCTTCATCGGCTCTTAGTGCCAAGGCATCCGCCCTACGCCCTTAATAACTTAACCTTAATTTATTTAAATCTGTTCAATTTTCAAAGTACTAAAGTACATTATCAACGAATTTACAAAGTAAATTTTGTTAATAAACGCACTAATTTTGAGGAATAAACCCTCAAAATTAAACAGTAGGTTATTTCTCCTTAGAAAGGAGGTGATCCAGCCGCACCTTCCGATACGGCTACCTTGTTACGACTTCACCCCAGTCATTGATTTCACCTTCGGCAGATTCCTCCTTGCGGTTGGATATCTGACTTCGGGCGCCCCCAACTTCCGTGGTGTGACGGGCGGTGTGTACAAGACCCGGGAACGCATTCACCGCGACATTCTGATTCGCGATTACTAGTAACTCCAGCTTCATGCAGGCGAGTTTCAGCCTGCAATCCGAACTGAGACTAGCTTTAAGAGATTAGCTTGACCTCGCGGTTTCGCAACTCTCTGTACTAGCCATTGTAGCACGTGTGTAGCCCTAAGCATAAGGGGCATGATGATTTGACGTCATCCCCACCTTCCTCCGAGTTATCCTCGGCAGTCTCTCTAGAGTGCCCATCCGAAATGCTGGCAACTAAAGATAAGGGTTGCGCTCGTTGCGGGACTTAACCCAACATCTCACGACACGAGCTGACGACAACCATGCACCACCTGTCACCTCAGTCCCCGAAGGGAAAACTTCGATTAAGAAGCGGTCTGAGGGATGTCAAGCTTAGGTAAGGTTCTTCGCGTTGCTTCGAATTAAACCACATGCTCCGCTACTTGTGCGGGTCCCCGTCAATTCCTTTGAGTTTCACTCTTGCGAGCGTACTCCCCAGGCGGAGTGCTTAATGCGTTAGCTGCGGCACCGAGGGGGGTAACCCCCGACACCTAGCACTCATCGTTTACGGCGTGGACTACCAGGGTATCTAATCCTGTTCGCTCCCCACGCTTTCGTGCCTCAGCGTCAGTTACAGTCCAGAGAGCCGCCTTCGCAACTGGTATTCCTCCTAATATCTACGCATTTCACCGCTACACTAGGAATTCTACTCTCCTCTCCTGCACTCAAGCCCTACAGTTTCAAAAGCTTACTACGGTTGAGCCGTAGCCTTTCACTTCTGACTTGCAGGGCCGCCTACGCACCCTTTACGCCCAGTTATTCCGGATAACGCTTGCCCCCTACGTATTACCGCGGCTGCTGGCACGTAGTTAGCCGGGGCTTCCTCCTAAGGTACCGTCATTATCTTCCCTTAGGACAGAGCTTTACGACCCGAAGGCCTTCATCGCTCACGCGGCGTTGCTGCATCGTGGTTTCCCCCATTGTGCAATATTCCCCACTGCTGCCTCCCGTAGGAGTCTGGACCGTGTCTCAGTTCCAGTGTGGCCGATCACCCTCTCGGGTCGGCTACCCATCGTCGCCTTGGTGAGCTTTTACCTCACCAACTAGCTAATGGGACGCGGGTCCATCCTACACCGATAAAATCTTTGACATTTCTAAGATGCCTTAAAAATGTATTATCTCGTATTAGCATATCTTTCGATATGTTATCCGTGTGTATAGGGCAGGTTACCCACGCGTTACTCACCCGTCCGCCGCTAAGATTAAGAAGCAAGCTTCTTAATCTCCGCTCGACTTGCATGTGTTAGGCACGCCGCCAGCGTTCATCCTGAGCCAGGATCAAACTCTTAAATAAAAGTTTGTCAGTACTCAGTAACTGACTTTATGTTTGTTGTTTCCGAAAATCACTGGTGTGATTTATTTATAACCTACTGTTTAATTTTCAAAGTTCATTTGTTTGCTTTGTGTGTTTTGTGTTTGCCTCGTTGTTGAGGACAAGTAATAATATATCAAGTTTCTTTATATCTGTCAACACTTTTTCCAAAGTTTTTTATAAACTATATTATATGATGTATAAAAAATAGGTCATATAATATTATCAGATTCATTATATATAATAAAAGGGGGGTTATAAAATATGATCAAATTCATCATATACAATTGCATCGGCATATTCATATTTTTTATACCTATAAAGCTAAACGGTAAAATAACAATACCAATAGATCATATTATTATATATATGTATAACCATTATTTAAATTATATATTCATCTATACTTTAGCACTCGTTGCATTAGGAGTTTTTTATCCTTTTATAACAAAATCTTGGAATAAGAATAAATTCACTAAAATAATTTCTTTCTTTAATTTTTTAAGTATATTTATCGGTATAATATTTGTTACTAATTCAGATAACTTCTATTTCATACCTAAAGATATGTTATCCATTATATTTAACAAGATAGCTGTTCCTATTAGTATAGCTATTCCTATTGGGTCTATTTTCTTAACTTTTTTAATAGATTACGGCCTCTTAGAATTTATAGGAATTTTAATGCAACCTATAATGAAACCGCTTTTTAAAGTGCCAGGTAAATCTGCTATAAATGCTTTAGCATCTTTTTTAAGTAATTGTTCTATAGGGGTTTTAATTACTAATACTATATTTAAAGATGGTAAGTACAGTGTTCAAGAAGCTAGTATTATAGTTACAGGATTTTCTACTGTATCTATAAGTTCGATGGTTATTATAGGTAAAACTTTAAATATCATGAGTATGTGGAATACTTATTTTGTAATTACATTAATAGTAACTTGTTCAGTAACCTCAATTACGGCTAGGATACCTCCTCTTAGCAGAAAAAGTCATTCTTATATTTCATCTAATTTTATTATAGAAGCTAAAATCCACAAAAATTTTATTCAAAACGCATGGACTGAAGCTATTAAATCTATACATATATCTACTAGCGTATATGAAAATTTATATAAGAACTTTAAAAACGGTTTAGTTGTAACTATGACAGTTCTTCCTTCAATAGTATCAATAGGTACTGCCGGTTTGATGCTGAGTAAATATACTTGTTTTATAGATTTATTAGCATATCTATTTTACCCAGTATTAAAAATATTACAAATTCCAGAGCCAATGTTAACTGCTAAATCTGCATCTATTGGTATAATAGACTTATTTTTGCCATCATTTTTAGTAACAGATTCAGCATTTTTAACACGCTTTATAATAGGTGTAGTATCAGTTAGCTCTGTATTATCCTTTTGTTTATGTATACCTTGTATTTTATCTACCAAAATACCATTATCTGTCTGGGAGTTATTTTTGATATGGATAGAAAGAGTAGTATTTTCTTTTATCATAGTTACTCCTTTAGTCACTTTGATTATTTAACTTTTTATCCGAAACCTAAAAGTTCTATGTACACCTTCTTAGGGCTCCAAATAGGAACTTAACAGCTTCAAGATTGCTTTAACTACAAATTCAGTCGGAGTAAAAATTCCATCTGAATTAAGTTTTACTTTATATGTCAAAAACTTAATTATATTTTTATGTTTAAAGGTTGCAAAAAAGCGTAAAAATATATATTATAGATAGTTGAAAAGATAATTTAAAATTTGTTTTTTGTTAAAGTTATGTGCTATATTAATTAATATAAGTAACTCGAATTTTAAAATTATTTATAAACTATAAAATTTTTAGGAGTGTGTCTATGTGTAAGAAATTTGAAATTGGCAATATTATTGAAGGTACAGTAACAGACGTTAAACCTTTCGGTGCTTTTGTGGCTATAGATGAAAAAACTAAAGGATTAGTTCATATTTCACAAATTAGTCATAACTTTATAAACGATATAAATGAGCATATTTCAGCTGGGGATAAAGTTCAAGTTAAAGTTATAAGCATTGATGAAGAATCTAAAAAAATATCTCTTTCAATTAAACAAGCAAAACCATTTACTCCAAAACCTTTTACTCCAAAACCTAAAGATAGACCGTCTTATAATTCTAACTCTGGTTCTAGTTCTAGTTCAAATTCTAACTCTGGTTCTAGTTATAATTCTAACTCTGGTTCTAGTTATAATTCTAGATCTAGCTATAGTTCTAACTCTGGTTCTAACTATAGAAATAAGGATGCATCTAAAGGTAAATTCCAAGCGAAACCGAAAGAAAATTCTCTTGATGATAAGTTAAAAGATTGGTTAAAGCAATCAGACGATCGTCAAGCTACTTTAAACAAACGTAGCAAAAGAAGATAATTCTTTTAAAGATAAAAAATGCCGACATATTGTCGGCATTTTTTATTTATTAAATGCTATTTTCATAGCTTCATAACTTGATTTTATTGTGTAATCTATATCTTTATTTGTATGAGCATTAGATAAAAACATTGCTTCAAATTGTGTTGGAGCAAGTAAAATACCTCTTTCTATTAATTCTTTGAAGTATATATTAAATTTTTCTACATCACATTTCATTACATCTTCATAATTTTCTATAGGTCCTTTTGCGAAGAAAAGACATACTAAAGATCCTGCTCTATTTACAGTACCTTCTATGTTAAGCTTTTGAATATTCTCTTTAAGCCCATTCTCAAGTCTTATAGCTTTTTGCTCAAGTTCTTCATATATGTTTTTGTTATTTTTTAATATGCTTATATTTTTATACCCCATATACATAGCAAGTGGATTCCCAGATAGTGTTCCTGCTTGATATACAGGTCCAACCGGAGATACCATGTCCATTATTTCTTTCTTTCCACCGTAAGCCCCAACAGGAAGTCCTGCTCCTATGATTTTCCCAAGACATGTCATATCTGCTTTTATTCCATAATGTTCTCCTGCTCCACCATAAGCTAATCTAAATCCTGTTATTACTTCATCAAATATCAAAACAGATTTGTATTCGTTAGTTATATCTCTAAGTCCTTGTAAAAATTCTTTCTTACCTGCAACGACTCCCATATTCCCCGCAACTGGCTCTACTATTATAGCTGCTATATCCTGTCCATGTTCTTTAAATATTTCTTTTACTGAATCTAAGTCATTATATCTACATACAAGTGTATCCTTTACTACATCTGCTGGAACTCCAGGGCTTGTAGGTACTCCGTATGTTATTGTTCCAGATCCTGATTTAACAAGTAATGCATCAGAATGACCATGATAGCATCCTTCAAATTTTAATATTTTATTTCTATTAGTGTAAGCTCTTGCTACTCTTAAGGCACTCATAGTAGCTTCTGTTCCTGAGTTCACCATTCTAACCATTTCTATCGAATCATATGCTTCACATATTAGTTTTGCCATTTTTACTTCTATTTCTGTAGGAACTCCGTAGCTCGTTCCCCTTCTTATTATATCTTCAACACCAGTTAAAACATCTTCATTGCTATGCCCTAGCATTAATGGTCCCCAAGAACATATATAATCTATGTATTCATTTCCATCAACATCATATAATCTAGATCCCTTAGCACGGTCTACAAATATAGGATTAAGTCCAACTGATTTAAATGCTCTAACAGGACTGTTGACTCCACCAGGTATGTATTTTACTGCTTCACTATATATGCTTTCAGATTTAGTAGTATTCATAATAGTCATCCCCCTCTATTTTTTAAGCATTCTAGCTATATCTTTTGCAAAGTAAGTTATTATTATATCCGCTCCAGCTCTTTTTATAGATAAAACACTTTCCATTATAGCTTTTTCATCTAATAATCCATTCTTTACAGCAAGTTTTAACATAGAGTATTCTCCACTTACATTGTATGCTGCTATAGGCATATTGAAATTGTCCTTTATTCTTCTTATCACATCTAAGTATGAAAGCGCAGGTTTTACCATAACTATATCTGCTCCTTCTTCTATATCAAGTTCTACCTCACGTATAGCTTCATCTGTGTTTGCAGGATCCATTTGATATGACCTTCTATCCCCAAAAGATGGTGTAGAATTAGCTGCATCTCTAAAAGGTCCATAGAATGAAGATGCATATTTAGCACTGTATGCCATTATAGGTGTATTTTCATATCCTGCTTCATCCAATTTTTTTCTCATATGAGCTATTCTTCCATCCATCATATCAGATGGGGCTACCATATCTGCTCCTGCATTTACATGACTTAAAGCTATTCTTGATAGATACTCTAGTGTCTTGTCATTATCTACATATCCATCAGAACGTAGTATTCCACAGTGACCATGGCTTGTATACTGACACATACATACATCCGTAATAATATATATATCATTAGTAAGTCTCTTTATCTCGCTTATAGCCTTTTGAACTATTCCGTCCTGTGCATAAGCTTCTTTTCCATATTCATCTTTTTCATTTGGAACTCCAAATAACATTACATACTTTATTCCAAACTCTTTTAACTCTTTAACCTCTTCTTCTAATTTATCTACAGATAGATGATAAACATCAGGAAGTGATGCTATCTCTTTCTTTATATTCTCTCCCTCAACAATAAATAACGGATATATTAAATTATCCATCTCAATTTTAGTTTCTCTAACTAAATCCCTTACAAGTTCACTGCTTCTAAGTCTTCTAGGTCTTTTAATCACAGCTATTCCCCCTTAATATCTTGTATAATTGTATTTAAAATTCCATCTATAGTATAGTCATCCGCTTCTTTATAAACCTCTAAATTAAAATCGGTCACAGTATTTGAAGTTATAGGACCTATAGATATTAATTTTGCTTTTTTAAGCTTGTATATATTCTCTTTTCCTACTATCTTAATCAAATTTTTAACTGTCGATGAACTAGTGAATGTTATATAATCCAATTCATTAGAATCTAACATTTCAAGAATTTTATCTTTATTTCCATCACCTAAAACAGTATTGTATATCTTAACCTCTTTAACATAACATATTTCATTTAGTTTATCTACTAAATAGTCTCTGGCCTCGCTAGCTCTTGGAATCAATATTTTATCATCCTCAACTAACAAATCCTTTAACTCATCATATATAGATTCAGCTACATACTTAGGAGGTACTATATCAGCTATTATCCCTTTTTTCTTAAGATCTTTAGCAGTGGCTGGCCCTATTGCTACTATCTTCGTATTACTAAGTTTTCTAACATCAAAATCTAGTTCATTTAATCTGTTAAAGAATATCTTAACAGCATTTTGGCTTGTAAATATTATATAACTGTATTCCTGAACATTCTTTATTTGCTGATCTAGCTCTTCGTTAGGCGTTATTTCTTCTATACTTATAGTTGGAAACTGTATAGGGTTACCACCTAAGTCCATTATTCTCTCTAGTAATTTACTATTTTGAGCTCTAGCTCTTGTAACAAGTATATTCTTTCCAAACAAACCTTTTTGCTCAAAGAAGTTTAATTTATCTCTAAGCTTTACAACATCACCTACAACAATTAAACTAGGTGGTTTTATATTTTCTTTAATAGATATATCATATATAGTTTCAAGATTTCCAGTTACCACCCTCTGATTATATCTAGTTCCCCAGTTTATAAGAGCAACAGGTGTATCCTTACACTTACCTTCATTAATCAAATTAGTGCATATATTGTTTAGATTCTTAATTCCCATTAAAAATACCAATGTTCCATTTAACTTTGCTAGCGATTCCCAATCAAGTTCCTTTTCTTCATCTTTTAAATGACCAGTTATAACATGAAATGAAGAAGCATGATCTCTATGAGTTATAGGTATTCCCGCATAACAAAGTCCTCCTATAGCAGAAGTTATACCTGGAACCACTTCAAATTTAACCCCTCTTTCAAGAAGATACTCTCCTTCTTCTCCCCCTCTACCAAAAACATACGGATCTCCACCTTTAAGTCTCGTTACAACCTTACCTTCTTTAGCTTTTTGGCATATAACTTCATTTATTTCATCTTGAGTCAATGTATGATCACTAGACGCCTTTCCAACATATATAAATTCACAATTTGCTTTAGCTTCATTCAATAAGTTCTCATTAGCCAATCTATCATATACTATTACATCTGCCTTCTTAATACACTCCAAACCCTTTAATGTAATTAATTTATAATCACCAGGCCCTGCCCCTACTAAGTATACTATTTCGCACATGATTTCATCTCCTCTAGTATAATATCAGCAAGCTTATATCCTAACTCTTTTGCTTCATCCACACTACCTTCTACAAATGTCCTTACAATTCTACTTCCGTCCTCTGTTCCAAATAGACCTTCAAGCTTTATTCTATCTTCATCTATTGTACAAAATGCTCCTACAGGTATATGACATCCCCCATCAACTCCATGTAAGAAAGCTCTTTCTGCCTCAACCTCAATACAAGTCTTATCGTCTTTTATCGATGATACTATCTTTTCTATATTTTTATCATCTTCTCTTATTTGTATAGCTAAAGCCCCTTGCGCTGGCGCCGGGAGCATTATATCAGTAGGTATGTAAAAACTTATTTCATCTTCTATGTTCAATCTATGAAGTCCCGCAGCTGCAAGCACTACACCATCTAAATTTTCTTCTTTAATCTTTCTTATTCTAGTTCCAACATTACCTCTTATAGAAACTACCTCTAAATCTTCTCTGTACTGAAGTAATTGGTATTTTCTTCTCTTACTTCCTGTACCAATTATAGCTCCTCTTGGAAGATCATATATACTTTTATATCCTTCCTTCAAAACTAATACATCTCTGTAATCCTCACGTTTAGGAACTGCTGCAAATTTGAGTCCATCCGTAACATTAGATGGCATATCCTTCATACTATGAACAGCTACATCAATTTCTTTGTTTAAAAGCTGTTCTTCTATCTCTTTTACGAATAATCCCTTATCTCCTATCTTATCAAGTGCTATATCCTGAATTCTATCACCTTTAGTCTTTATTATCTTAATTTCAAATTCTACACCTGGATTTGAATTTCTAAGGTTTTTTATAACCCATTTTGTTTGACTTAGGGCAAGCTCACTTCCTCTAGTTCCAACTATTATTTTCATAATCAAGTCTCCTCTTTTTTAGTTCTTCTATGTCTAAGTTTACTAACTCATTTAGTATTTCTTTCTTTTCATCCTTATCCGTACATTTTTCTAAAACCAAATTTCTTATATCCCCTAAAATATCTACATATTCTTCATACTCAACACCATAGTTAATCTCAATTTCTTTTCTTATCTTCGCAGAAAGAGATGGGCTATTTCCCATAGTTGATACACTAATAACTAAATCTCCTCTTTTAATACTAGACGGAACTATGAAATCAGATAATTCTATATCATCAGCTATATTGCACATAATATCATTTTCTTTACAATAAATAGCTATACTTTCATTTACCTTTTTACTAGATGTTGTGGCTATAACTAGAAATGATTTTTTTAAATAATCACTTTTATATTCATCATATATAAACTTAACATTTATACTATCAAAGTCTTTTATAAACAAAGGACTTACGACCTTTACATCGCAATTGAACTCCAAAAACTTTTTTGCCTTTCTAAATGCCACCTTACCTCCGCCTACTATAGTTACCTTTTTACCTTTTAGGTTTATCATCATAGGGTAAAACACTATATCACCCCTATCATCAATTTATTGTTTCAAAATCTTGTTTTAAAGATCGAATAACTCCTCAATTATATTAGTGTAATCCTTTACTTTTCCCTCATCCTTAGTAGACTTAAGCTTTATAATAGGCTCTCTAATTACTCTTTTCAAAGCAGAGTTTAACATTTTTTCTATTATCTTCTTTTCTCTACAATCAAGATCTAACTTTCTGTATATATAATCAAGTGTATCGTTTTGTATATCACCACATCTTTCATTTAAAGATTTTATAGTGGGATCTACCTTTATACTACTCATCCAATCTAAAAATTCATTTATGCTCTCATCTATAATACCTTTTGCAACCTTAGATAATTCAATTCTTCTTTGTTCATTTTCATCAGATATCTTTTTAAGATCATCTATATCGTAAACACTAACATTTGAAAGCTCACTAACAGACTCTTCGACATCACGTGGAAGAGCTATATCCATTATATAAACTTCATTTTCTATGTCCATCATCTCATCTTTTTTTATTATAGTATGAGGAGATGCTGTTGCAGTTATAACAATATCTACATCTTTTAATATCTCATATCTATTTTCATATTCTATGGGTTTTACCATAGGGAAGTCATTACTTAAATCTAAGACTTTTTTATGGGATCTATTTGCAATATATATCTTATCTAAATCTTCCTCTATTAAGTGTTTAAGAGCTAATATACTCATCTTTCCAACACCTATTATAAGAGCTTTTTTGTTTTTTAATGTTACTAATTTTTCTTTTAAAAACTTAACTCCTATATAACTTATAGACAGAGGATTTTCAGATATTTTAGTTTCATTTTTTATATTCTTGCTAGTAGTTATAGCCTCTCTAAAAAGCTTATTTAAAATCTTACCACTAAATCCAAGCTCCATCGAAAATAGCATAGCTTCTTTTGCTTGCCCAAGAATCTGATCTTCTCCTAAAACTAATGAATCTAGACCAGATGCTACCTCATATATATGATTTATAGCTTCTTTATGTTTTTTATCAAATAAATACTCTCTTATGCCTTTGTCATCAAAGTAGTCTTCATAAAAATCCTTAACCACCTCAACCTTTGCATCTATATCTTTAGCAACTATGTATATCTCGCTTCTATTGCAAGTGGATAAAATAATAACTTCTTCAATTCCATTATCAAGTAAAAAATTAGCACCTTCTATTTTTTTAGATTCTGTAAAGGATACCTTTTCTCTAACTCTAATAGGAGCAGTCTTATGATTAACTCCTACAACTGCTACTTTCATAATCTCGCCTCCATAAAATTCGTCTACTCGCTAACGCGGTGACTCATGTCGCCAACGATCCCTCACGGGCTCCGTTGCTCAAAATAGTTGCAACTTCAGCTTACTTATCAATGTTGTTCACAAGTCGAAAATTATATAATTACCTTGTATATAAAAAATTCGTCTACTCGCTAACGCGGTGACTCATGTCGCCAACGATCCCTCACGGGCTCCGTTGCTCAAAATAGTTGCAACTTCAGCTTACTTATCAATGTTGTTCACAAGTCGAAAATTATATAATTACCTTGTATATAAAAAATTCGTCTACTCGCTAACGCGGTGACTCATGTCGCCAACGATCCCTCACACGCTCCGTTACTTAAAATAGTTGCAAGTATAGTTTTTCAATATCCTCTACCTTTTCTGGATAATCAAGGCTAGGTCTTAGTATGACTATAGTATTTATATTTGAGTCTATACTTGCTCTTAATTTTTCTTCAAAGCCACCTGCTGTTCCACTTTCCTTTGTTATAACCAAATCACAATTATAGAACTTATATAACTGCTTGTTTATCTCATAAGAAAATGGCCCTTTCATAGCTACTATATTATGAGCTTTTAATCCCAAACTCTCACAAGACTTTAAGACTTCAGATGTCGGTAGAACTCTAGCTATAATATTTTTATTTTTTAAGTTCTGAACAAAATGCCCTAAGTTTTTGCTTCCTGTAGACAAAAATATATTTTGACCTAGTTTATTTGCAATATCACATGCTTCTTCTATATTATCAACCTTTATTACTTTCTCATGTTCTAATATATCACTTGAACTTCGTTCATATCTTATATATTTTATATCCCTTTCATGACTTGCATCCATGGCATTTTGAGATACTTCCAAAGCATAAGGATGAGTTGCATCTACAATAGTTTCTATATTATTTTTTTTAACAAATTTAATCATATCCTTTTTATCTAGTCTAGCTACATTAATGTCTTTGCAGTAATTTTTGGAAATTTCCTTTCCATACTCAGTTGCAACAGATAGAATATATGATTTACCCAATTCATTGAGTAAATCACATATTTTTAAGCTATCACTAGTTCCTCCAAGAACTAGTATCATATAACATAACCCCTCGGAGTTATCATTTTATCTCCATGTATGTAAGTAGATTTATTTCCTATTATTACAATAGTAGTCATATCAACTGTTTCAAAATCTATATCCTTATATTTTACAACCTGCTTACACTGGCCATCTCTAGCTACATCCTTAACTATTCCAACAGGTATATCATCAGATTTAAACTCACCCATTATTTCAAAAGCTCTTTTTAAATGATCTTTTCTTCCCTTACTTCTAGGGTTATACAAACATATTACAAAATCAGCTTCAGCAGCTAGTTTTAGTCTTTTTTCTATAACATCCCAAGGAGTAAGTAAATCACTAAGACTTATATGACAAAAATCGTGCATGATAGGAGCTCCAAGTACAGCAGCTGCTCCTATACTAGCAGTAACTCCAGGTACGATTTTTACATCTATATCTAAATTTTGTTTAGTTACAAGTTCAAGAATAAGACCTGCCATTCCATATATTCCACTATCTCCACTACTTATAACAGCAACTTCTTTACCTTCTTTAGCTTTATCTATAGCATCTTGACATCTCTCTATTTCTTTTCTCATTCCATTTTGAACTACTTCTTTATCTTTTATAAATTCTTCAACTAAATTTATATAAGTTTTATACCCTACTATAACTTCACTTTTTTCTAATGCTGATATAGCTTCATTAGTCATAAGTTCTTTGCTACCTGGGCCTATTCCTATTACATAAATCATTTCAATCTCCCCAATCCAAAAGTTATTCCTTTATATTTTGTTTTGTTTACAATCAAATTTTCACCACTTAATATATACGAAACCGGATCAACTACTGAATATACCCCAATAGATTTCTTTACAAACTCTGATTTTTCAAATTTATCTTCAACCTTTATTATTTCTTCTCTAGATACTATTTTGAACTCTACTCCAATTCTATTTGCTAAATCAATTATAGCCTTTTCATCTTTTTTTAAATCTACACTTCCAACTAACTTTATAGAAGTTTTATCTATATTTTTTTTATCTAAAAAATCTTCAAAAGACTCATGCATTAAATTAGAATCGGTGTCTCTTCTACATCCTACTGATAAAACAATATTCTTTGGAGTTAGTTTTATAATATCCTTGTGTTTTATATCTATATATTTCTTATTAGTTATGTAAATCAAAGTATCTACGTCACTAATATTATTTTTATCATTTATTATTATAAAACCTCTAGTATCTATATCATAGTAACCATCCATGTATATGCCTACTTTTTTTCCTTCTACAAGATATGAATTTACTCTCTTCACATTCTTTTTAAAATCATCTATATGAGCATCTATTTTTTTTATTATCATATCAAGCGATGATTTATTATTTACATCTGTAGCAGTCGTTATAACTGGATTAGAATCTAGATAATCACTTAGCTTTATAGTCATTTCATTTGCTCCACCTATATGTCCAGATAAAAGACTTATTACGTTTTTTCCCATCTCATCCATTACTATTATGGCTGGATCTTCTGTCTTGTCCTTTATATAAGGGCAAATGCTTCTAACTACAATCCCCGTTGCCATTATAAATATCAAATAATCGTACTTATAGAATAGTTCTCCTACAAATTCTTTAAATTTTCCTTTTATCGGCATAGTATTATCACAAAGAATTTTGTTATTTACATATACATCGCAGTCAAAAATTTTTTTTATATTAAGTGCAAGTTTTCTTCCATTTGAAGTAAGTGCTATTACAGCTTTATTACTTTCTATATTCATGCTTAAATTCCTTATCGTACAATTTTGAGTAATTGTACTCTGTTCCAAGAAATTCTCCAACCATTATAAGAGCTGTTTTATTTATTCCTTCTTCTTTAACCTTATCAGCTATATTTTTCAATTTACCTTTAACTATTTTTTCATCCTTCCAAGTTGCCTTATATACAACAGCTATTGGTGTTTCTTCATTGTATCCACCTTCAATAAGTTTAGATACAACCTTGGCTATTTCTTGAACAGACAAGAATATTACCATAGACGTTTGATGCTTTGCAAAAGATTCTATAGATTCTTTCTCTGGTACTGGAGTTCTTCCTTCCATTCTAGTTATAATAACACTTTGAGATATCTCTGGAACTGTATACTCAACTCCAAGTGCAGATGATGCTCCAAGAAATGAACTAACTCCCGGTGTACAATCGTATCCTATATCTTCTTTAGCAAGTTCTTCTACTTGTTCTCTAATTGAACCATATATAGAAAAATCACCTGTTTGAAGTCTTACAACACTCTTACCTTCCTTAGATCCCTTTTTCATAACCTCTACTATTTCTCCTAAATCCATATAAGCACTGTTGTGAATTTCGCATCCCTCTTTACAATACTCAAGAAGTTCTGGATTAACTAAAGAACCAGCATATATAACAACATCGGCTTCGCTCAATAATTTATATCCTTTTAAAGTTATAAGTTCCTTGTCTCCTGGTCCTGCCCCTACAAAATGAATTTTCATTATTATCTACCCCTTTTACATGAAATTATATATGTTGGATTTAAAGGCTTAAAGTAATTACCTTTACCTAGTTTTTCAAGCCTTGATACACAAACTTGTACACACTCTATATCTTCAAATCCTTGCTCTTTAAGTACTTTTAAAGACTCGTTGAGTGTTTCAATTATTATACAGTTGATAACCAATGTCGCATTTTCATTTAATAAATTTTTAAGCCATATTATTATTTCTTCTAAATTTCCTCCACTGCCTCCTATGAAAGCAGCATCTATTTTTTTATCAAAAGAATCAACTGGAGCATAGTCTTTAATAACCTTTATATTATTTATATTGAATTTTTCTATATTTTTATATATAAGTTCTACTGCTTCTTCATTTCTCTCTATAGTAAAAACTTCTAAATCTTTATTATCTAAAGCTGCTTGTATGCTTATACTTCCAGTTCCACCGCCTACGTCTACGAATGTACTACATTTTTTTAGATTTAATTTACTTATAGATACAGTCCTTATCTCTTCCTTAGTCATAGGAACCTTGCCCCTTATAAATTCACTATCCTTCATCATATATCACCACTACATTCATATCAAATTTATCTACATTAATTATTTCTTCACAAGAACCTATAGTTATTTTCTCATTCTCATAAGAAAGGTTCTCTCCTACTACCATAACCTTGTTTAATTTTCTTTTTATTATTTCTTTTGCAATTTCCTTTGGTCCTATTATTTTATCTGTAACTAAGGCTACTTTTTCGTGAGATAGTATATAGTCAAAATCGGGTTGTTTGCCATGGCAACTACTTATATATATATCATTCATATCAATACCAACTCTTGAAAATATATACTGTATCGAGCTTATCCCCGATACTATATTCACATTATCAGATCCAAGCTCATTAACCATGTACTTTCCTATACCGTATATACTTGGATCTCCTGAAGCTATTATTGATATGTTCTTATCCTTATTCTCATTTATGTAGTTTATAATTTTACTAAGGCTTCCGTTTATCTCGATTTTTTCTCCACTAAATTCTTTAAAGCTATCTAAATTTCGTCTTCCACCTATCAATACATCACTCTTATGTACTACATTCTCACCTATTTTAGTCAGGTAATTTAAATTTCCAGGCCCTATCCCAATTATGTTTATCATCTAAATACCTCCAAAAGATTATCTGCACCATCAGATTTTCCAAGTATATCAAGCTCCATAGAGAATATCATAATCTCAACTTCTATATCATTGTCTAACCTTTGAATAACCTTTTCTCTACCTTTATTAGCTATAATATCATAGACTTTCTCATGTCCATTCTCAGATATAATATCTATTGCAGCCTCTGTAGTTGGACAATTATATATATCTTTTAGAACACTTATATCTGCTCCCATTAAAGCTAAATGAGTTATAAGTATCTCCATCCTACAATCAGCTATCTTACTGTGAGTATGAAAAATACCTCCAGCCAGTTTTACAAACTTGCCTAAATGACCCACCATAAGTATTTTTTCAAATCCAAACCTTTCAGCTTCCTTTATCATATATCCTACAAAGTTGCTAGTTCTAACAACATAATTAGAATCAATATTTATCACATCTTTTACGAAATTCTCTCCGTGATTTCCTGGAACAAGTATAATATTTTTAATACCCTGTTTACTTTTCATCCCTAGTTCAATAGAAAGTGACTTCTTCCAACCTTCCTCAGACATAGGCTCTACAATCCCAGTCGTCCCTATTATAGATATCCCACCTTCAATTCCTAACCTTGGATTGAAAGTCTTCTTAGCAACTTCCTCTCCTCTTGGAATATAAACTATAACATCGGCTCCCAAATCTCCTATAACTTCCCTTACTTCCTTTTCTATCATCTGCATAGGAACCTTATTAATAGCAGCATTTCCAATAGGAATATTAAGACCTTTCTTAGTTACCCTCCCAACACCAATACCACCATCAATATTTATAATTCCAGTGTTATTTATAGTAACCTTTGCAAATATATCCAACTTATGAGTAGCATCCTTGTCATCTCCCCCATCCTTCTTGACAGAACCCACAGCATAACCTTGTCCTATTTCCTGATTCTCAACATTTAAATCCAGCCTTATCCCTTTAGGTGTATCTATCTGAATCTTATCTAAAGATTCACCTTTCAAAGCCATAAAAGCCGCAGCCTTACAAGCACCAGTAGCAGTAGACCCAGTAGTATAACCCCTTCTATACTTCTTCCCATCTATATAAACATACTTTTCCATAACATCCCTCTTCTCAACACCGATACTATATAATTTTCAAGACTTTTTTATTGAATCTATACAATCTATAAAGAGCTACATTTAAAAATTATGCTCATTGAAATGTTAGCTACTTTTAGTTAATATTTTGCCATCCAACTTAGATTATGCTATTAAAATATCCGTTAAGAAAGTTCGTTGTCTGAGCGTAAGCGAGTTTAGAACTTTTAGGATATTTTATAAAGTAAAATCTTTAGTTTGATCAAAATATTGCATAAGTAGCGTTATTTTAATGAGTATAATTTTTCGCTTAAGCTCCGCTTTAAGAGTTGCATTTCAAATCGCCAAAATTATATACTATAAAGCACTGCATTAACTATAGCAGCCGCCAAATTACTTCCACCTTTTCTTCCCTTAGTTAATATATACTCATTATCACTTTTCTCAAGCTCATCCTTAGATTCTTCTGCTCCAACAAATCCAACTGGAACCCCTATAATAGCATCAGGATTTAGTTTTCCTTCTTTCTTCATTTCCATTACTTTATAAAGTGCAGTAGGAGCATTTCCCATTACAAATATCTTTCTTCCGTCTTCACTAGCAGCCTTCTCTACCGCTGCCATAGATCTTGTCATCTTCTTTTCTTTTGCAATTTTTGCAACTTCTTCATCTGCAACGAAGCACTTTATATCACAACCTAAGGCCTTTAATTTTCTCTTGTTTATTCCTGACAAAGCCATGTTAGTATCTGTATATACAGTTGCTCCAGATTTTAGAGCATCTATTAATTTATCAACTGCTTTATCAGATATCTTCAATATATCTAAATATTCAAAATCAGCTGTTGTATGTATGCATCTTTTTATTATCTTTTCTTCGATTTCATTCTTAAACTCATAACCTGGTCTAATCTCATTGATTATCCCTTGTATTATTTCAAAGCTTTTAACCTCTATCTCACTTGGATTTTTTATGTAATTCATATGACCCTCCCCTTAATCCTGCTCTTATAACATTTAAAGAGTATATTTTTTTATATTTTTTATCTAATTTATTCATAATCAATTTTTCTTTAAGCTTAGTTTCATCCATATCCTTATCTAATATTATTCCTACAACAGTTCCACTATGAGCTATATTAATACCATAAGCTCCATAATCTTCGCTTATTTTTATTATTTCGCTCAAACCTTCCTTTTTGTGTATATTTTCATTCAGTACCGAACTTATGCTTGCAGCTTTTCCTATCAATTTCAAATCATTATCTTTAAATCCTTTTTCTAACATATCGAAAGCGTATTTTAGCTTTTCCTCATTTGCCTTCTTTTTAATAAAATAATCTTGTCTCTTCCTTATATGGTGAGTGTTCAATCTTTCATCAGGCTCCAGAGTTAGTATTTTTATTCCATCTATATAACCTAATCTCTTAAATACTTCACCTTTCAACGGATCAAAAATACAATTATCATTTACGTATATAGAATCTGTAGGCTCAATCGATGCTGCTATCTTTGATATTTCCTCATCTGTCATATCTTTATTTAAAAAGCTAAGTGCAGCTTTTATAGTAGCTCCTATGTCAGCTGTAGAGCTTGCCATCCCTTTACCTAAAGGGATATTGCTTTTTATTCTTAAAGATATATTTTTAGTATCGTCTTTGCTAATATTAAAATGTTCAAATACCTTTTCTAAAGCCTTTCTCGATTTAAAAGGTCCCCTATTTACATTCTTAGCTTTTTCATAAATATCTGCCCTTGAATACATATTAACAGCATAAGATACTAAATATTCTCTGTCCTTTATCATGCCCTGTATAAATTCTCCACATGAACCTGGGCAAATTCCATAGTGTTTCATGCTATACCCCCATTATTTCTCTCAATTCAGTTATTAATCTTTCATTTTCTTCTCTTTTTTTAACTGCAACTCTTATATGTTTTTTGTCTAACCCTTTGAAATTAGATGCATCTCTTATTAATATATCTTTATTTATAAATAGTTTCTCTTTTAAATAATCTGAATCGTATTTATTTATCTTTAACAATATAAAGTTTGTATCTGTATTAAAGCATTCTATACTTTCTATCTTATTTAATTTTCTTACCATATAACTTATCTCTTTTTTAAAATAATCCTTCGTATTTCTTATATAATCTATATCTTTAAATATATATTTACATATATTTTCAGCAAATGTATTTACTGTCCATGGCTCTTTAATACTCCATATACCATTAAGTATATCTTTATTGCTAGTTATACCATAACCAAGTCTAATTCCAGGAAGTCCAAAAAATTTAGTAACAGCTTTTATAATAAATAAATTACTGTATTCATTTACATATTTAACTAATGAATATTCATCACTATCATATACAAACTCCATAAATGTTTCATCTAAAATCATTATTTTGTTGTATCTTTTCAATAAATTTAATAGTTCTACAAGATTTTGAACATTCCCACTTGGATTATTAGGGTTGCATACAAATAAGAAATCAAATTTGTCTATATTTTTCTCTATACTATCTATATCAACTTTAAAATCTTCATCTAAGTACAAATCTACTACCTCTAAATTATTGATTTTAGCTGCCCTTTCATACTCTGAAAATGTAGGATTTAAAATAGCTAATCTTCCATTTAATACCTTCATAATCATATATATTATCTCACTAGCACCATTTCCCGGAACTATATGTTCATAGTTTAAATTTAAATAAGATGATATATTTTTTCTCAAATTTAAATACTCTATATCTGGATATTTTGTACTATTTTTCAATCCTTCAAGTACATATTCTTCTATATTTTTAGGTGTATATGGATTTATATTAGAGCTAAAATCTAATATATTTTCACTTTTATTATACTTACTTATCATCTGATTGACATCTGCTCCATGACCAAGCTTTATCATCTACTAAATACCCCTTTTCTATATCTTTTACTTATTAAAATTTCGACTAAACCCTTTATATAACCTTGTGTATGAAAGTAAAAATTATTAAGCTTAAGATTGAAGTTAGATACATGATTCTATTTGTTTTTAATATGTCGTCTGCTTCTATACTTCTCAACTTGTCTCCTATAGTAGGCTTGTGCACTTTTTGTCCGAAGTATATATTCGTTCCTCCAAGCTGTATCCCTAACGCTCCAGCTACAGCACCTTCTGGATATGCACAATTTGGACTTTTATGATTTTTTCTATCTCTTATAAATACTTTGATACTTCCTTTAAAGTCAAAAACCAAAAACAAAGAAGCAACAGCCATTATACAAGCTGTTATTCTAGCTGGTATAAAATTAAACAAATCATCTATTTTAGCAGATGCAAAACCTAAATTCATATACTTATCGTTTTTATATCCCACCATAGAATCTAGAGTGTTGACTGCCTTATACATCATTCCCAGTGGTGCACCTCCTATGAATATATACATCATAGGTGCTATTATTCCATCTACAGTATTTTCTGCAACAGTTTCAACAGTAGCCCTTATAATTTCATCTTTAGATAAATCTTGAGTATCTCTTCCAACTATATATGATAGTTGTTTTCTAGCTTTTACTATATCATCTTCCTTTAACACCTTGTAAATTTTGACCGCTTCATCTTTTAAACACTTTGTTGCAAATATGGTGTATATAATCAACGAGTTTACAACTAAGTATAAGTAATAATTTATGTTAGAAGATGCTTTTATAATTAAATCTGTTACAAAATAAGTTGTAAATACTACTATGAAGTTTAAAAAGAATCCTCCTATTTTAAGACTTTTTTCAGTCTTAAATATACTTCTTATAATTTTTTCTATATAATTTATGAATTTCCCTATATATATAACCGGGTGTGGTAAACTATAAGGATCTCCAAATACTATATCTAGTATATATCCAGTATAAATTGATACTATATTCATTTGTTTTTTACCACCTTATTCAAGAAATTTATAGGAATATTCAAATTAGAATAAAAATGAGTATGCAAATAAGTTGCTAGCGTATTCTTCTTTTGATACCCCCCCATCCACTCTTTTATTATTTTAGAATCTCTCTCCTTTTTTATTTCATAAACACATTTTTCATCAGTTATAAATTCTGAATGATGAAATTCATGTCCCATAACTATGTCTTCTTTTTTAGATATAGTAGTATCTATTAATGCACACCCTTTTGCATATCCAAATCTTCTAAGAGATTTTGTCATTTCACTCTTACCCTTTAATATTCCAACCATTTCGTATTCTTCATTATCTTTATCTACTATACTCTCACCTAAATACATAAGTCCTCCGCATTCGGCATATATAGGCTTATTATTTTCATGATATCTTTTTATGTCTTCTCTTATAGATTTATTTTCCTCTAGTTCTTTTGCAAATATTTCTGGGAATCCACCACCTATGTATATACCATCGCACTCAGGTAAAAGCTTGTCGTTTAATGGACTAAAAGTTTTCACATTAACTCCCATATCCTTAAGCATATCTATATTATCCCAGTAATAAAAATTAAATGCCTTATCATACGGTATAGCTATTGTTACATTTTTAAACTTAGGCAAATCAGTTTTAAAGTTTGATAGTACCTCTTCTGATTTTGATATTTGTATCAATCTATCAACATCTATATGTTCTTCTATTATTTGTGCTAAATCGCTAAATTTTTGTTCTAATTCGTTAATTTCAATTGTGGGTACTAGTCCTAGATGTCGGGAGGGAAGGGAAAATTCTATATTTCTTGGAAGATATCCAAGAACTTCAACATCTGTATACTTTTCAATAGCTTGCTTGACTATATCGAAATGACTTTTAGATGCTATATTATTTATTATAACTCCGCTTAAATTAATGTCTTTATCTAAGCTTTTATATCCTAAAACCATAGCTGCTGCAGATGTAGCCATGCTCTTACCGTCTATAACTAATAACACAGGCGCTTTAAGTATTTTTGAAGTATATGAGCTTGTACAAGAATTTATATCTATTCCAAATCCATCATAAAGACCCATAACGCCTTCTATTACAGAAATATCTGCATCAAGAGCATTCTTTAGATATAAATACTTTATTTTCTCATCATCTAGCATAAAAGAATCTAAATTTCTAGAGTTTCGCTTAGTTATGTAAGTATGATACGAAGTATCTATATAATCGGGACCTACTTTATATGGCTGAACTTTGAGATTTCTCTTTTTCAAAGCTGCCATTATACCCATAGAAACAGTAGTTTTACCAACACCACTACTAGTTCCTGCGACCAATATCTTATTCAATCAATTCACCCCTTTTTAAAAAAAACCTAACCATTTAAGGCTAGGTTTTTATATTCACAATTAAAAATATATTAGCACCCTTCCCTCCGAAGGTTTCACATTTAATTAATTGAAAAGGTATCCTGACTTTGATTCATCCTACTCCCTTACCTTCCTACAATAAATTGAAGTGGTATCTATTAGGTTTCGTCTTTCATTACAGTAGCGGGGGCTGTAGAGGATTCTAACCTCTTTCCCTTTCACCAATTAATTATCATATTCTATTTTTTTATTACTTTTAAAAAACTCTCTTTAAAAGGTTTTTAATAAAGACTTTTTTATAATATCATACAGAATATTATTATTCAATATTTACAAAGCTTTCCCCTTAACTTTGTACATATTCATAGTCAACGATATGATCGTCTCCAGTTGAATATATTCTACTATTTTTTTCAACCACCAAAAATTCATTTTCATTCCAATCCCCATTTATTAAGTTCTCTATTATGCAACTATTTCCCTTTATTTCTTCAAAGTTCCATTGTCTTTTTTTGCATATATTTAGAACATCATGTGAATAATCTTCTTTTACCAGTTTATTAGTTACATATACAGCCTTATTATATCTCCTTATCCATTCCTTAGCTATTTGTGACAGATATTTTGCCCCTTTTTTCCCGTATTTCTGCTCATAATACTCATAACTTTCTCCAAGTCCTATACTTTTTAAATCCTGCATATCTTGATTTATTCCATTCTTTTCTATCCAAGATGATATATAGTACATAGAAGAAGAGCTTTCCTCGAAATATTCTTGATATCTTTCCTTTGAACCAATAAAAAGAGTTATGCAATCATGTACCTTAGGTACTACTATTTCTATATCTCTACTTTGTATTCCATTAAGTGCATTTCCACAAAGTCCAAATCCCATTAATATGTAATCGTATTTAGAGGAATCCACGTTATCAATCTTTTTTTGTATACTCTCCTTCATCTTCTTAGGATACAAATGATTGTAAGAATCCATAAGCTCTATATCCACTATATTATCGGTAAGTGAACTATAATAATAAAAATCCCTAGATAAAACATCACATATAAGTGCTTTACATCTCATATCGTTTCCCCCCGGTTATAATTTAAAGATATATATTCTTTAAAAATTCTTCTTGGAAATTCTCACATTTAGCTATATCTACATGCTCTGTATTATTCATATAGTAATTTATATCTTCTCGTAACTTATCGTTACAAAGAAATTTTTTAGCTCCTTCTCCTGCTGCATTTCCAAGCACTATTATATTATCAGAATCTATATTTGGAATAAGGCCAATTATTTTTGCACTTTCTTTATTTATGAAGTTCCCGAATGCTCCAGCTAAATATATATAATCTAAATCTTGTACTTTTATGATTTCCTTTTTCATCATTATATTTATTCCACTTTTTATAGCTGATTTTGCAAGTTGTAACTGTCTTATATCGTCTTGAGTTATGGATATATCTTCAGTTATTTTAAATTCATACTTTTTATCTTTTTTTACTACTCTATTGCTAAGTTTCGCATTTCTTATTTTATCTGGATTTTTTATTTTTCCTGTTTTGTTTATTATTCCTGATTTCAACATTTCACTTACTATATCTACTAATGCTGATCCACATATTCCTCTAGCTTTTTTATTATTTATGGTTTCATATTCTATATCTTCTTTTATCTTAAACTTATTTATAGCTCCATCAAATGCCTGCATACCAAATTTTATATTTGCACCTTCGAAAGCCGGTCCAGCTGCTGTTGAACATGCTAAAAGAGATTCTTTAGTAGATAAAACTAGCTCTCCATTCGTTCCAAGGTCTATCAACAATATATTTTTATTGTTGTTTATAAAATCAGATTCTATCATAGCAGCTACGGTGTCTGATCCTAAAAAACCTGCTATATTAGGTAAAAATGTTACTACAGCATTTTTATTCATATTATCAAATACTATATTAGATGCTTTGTCGGATAACAATTCTCTATTAACAGGTATAAAAGGAAGCTTTGATAAAGTATATAAATTTAGTCCCCAAAATATGTGTGACATAGCTGTATTTCCTGCTATTACACATTTATATACATCTTCTTTATCTATATTAAACTCACTTAAAATAAGTCCTATATTATAATCTATTTCCGTTATAATTTTTTGTTTTAAAACATCTATTCCATTTTCGTACTCTATCGTGTAATTAATTCTAGATATAACATCGGCTCCATACACAGCTTGAGGATTCTGGAATGATCTAACAACTATTTGATCACCAGTATCTAAATTTAACAAATACACAGCAACGGTTGTCGTACCTATGTCTATTGCAATACCGTATTTATTGTTAAAATGATTATCTTTTTTAATATCTATTATTTTATCTTTGTATAATATTATATTAATACCTTCATTATAGTTTATATTAGATATCTTTTTCCTCATTTCATTATCTATAGATACTTCCCCTAATTGTTTCTTTATTATATCTATTATACTTATTCCATTTTCAATATCTATTTTTATGTATTTTTGCTTTATTAAACTTCCAGTATCATATTTTGTTTTTTTTGAATCACTCTTGCATTCATTGATATCGTATTCTATTTCGACTTCCCCATCTTCAATCATACAGGTCTTACATGCAAGCCTTATTCCCTCTTCTATTTCTTTTTTGCTCAAATGCTTTATTTCTTCTTTAGTTATATTACTTGTACTATTTTTAGTTTTCACCTTGCATTTACCACAAACACCATTGCCCGAACATGGTGCATAGAATGGTATGTTATTTTCTTTTAATGCTTGTAATATATTCTTTCCTTTTTCTATATACACATTTTTTTTCAAATCTCATCGCCCCTAACTTTGCTTTGCAATATGTATATTAATGTATTTTAGTATATATTACAGTTTGCATATTTTAATAATCTTTATTTTTCGCTCAAACATCATATATTTATTAGCTTATAGATTTAAGATATCTATGTTATCCTATTTGTCAGAAAAATAGTACAAACTTAAATGTACTATTTTAGATACCTTCAGAATAGATTTGAATAAATACATAAAGTGAAGCTTAATTTAGATGAAGATTTCACTACAACTTAATTTTTAGTTGCTACTCATACATTGAACCTCTCTAGAGATAGCAATTTCAATTTATAATTAAATAATTTAAGGGGGAAATTTTATATGGATACTAGTAAAATGTTATATTTTGGAGATCTTGGAATAGACAAAAAATCTGAACTTTTCACTTGTTCTTCAGAGTTAAAAACTATAGCAGATAATTTTCATGATGCTATGGATAAAGCTTTGGTTAGAAGTCAAATTGTAGAACTTGTTGAAAGTAATTACGATATAGGTAAAGTTTTAGATGTTTATGAGGTATTCGGTGGATACATAAACAGAAGTTTTGCAATTTACACTGAAAAGGATGGACAAAAATATGAATACTTCGTTAGAAGATACAAGAACGGTATAACTGAAACGGAAATAAAGTTTGAACATTCTCTTATAAAATTCTCAATCGATAATGGACTCGATATTGCAGCCAATCTAATACCAGCTAACAACAACACTACTTTTGTTAGAAAAGAAAGAAATTCAGGAGTTGTTCAATATTTCGCTGTGTACGATTATTTAGATGGAGAAGATAAATATTCATGGGATAATCCTAACTGTAATGATGAAGAATATGCATCTCTTGCATCAATTCTATCACGTTTTCATAACGCTTCTAAGAAGTTTAATCCTAGAGGTCTTGAAAGAGCTGAGCCTAAAATAATGGATTTATTACCTACTTTACCATCAAAATATAAAGATTTCGCTAAAAAAGATTTGAATACTAAATTCCATAAATATTATATGAAAAATTTAGATTATATATTAGATGTCATTGAAACTTGTCAGATTCCTAAAGAGTTTACGGATAAGATGACTCAAAATCCTTGTCATAATGACTATCATCCTGGAAATTTAAAATACTCAGACAATAAAGTTGTTGGTATATTTGATTTTGACTGGTCAAAAATAGATCTTAGATTATTCGATGTATGTCTTGCTATGGCTTATTGCTGTAGTTCATGGGATGACGATCAAGATGGTGTTTTAAGACTTGATAAATGCCAAATCTTCTTAAAATCATACCAAGATACATTAAAGGAAATAAATGAACTATCTCCGCTTAGCGATTTAGAAATAAATTATCTTCCTACAATGATGGCAGCTGCTAATATGTACCTTATTAATTGGGATGTCTGTGCTTATTATGATGGAGTTGATCTTAATGAGTATGAATATACAGCTTATCTTCAACATAATGTAAGACTTATGAAATGGATAGAAGATCACAAAGACGATATAGCGAATATGACAAAATCAATATAGTTTAGTTATCTATAGCACTCTATATCAAAACAATTCTATTTTAAGTTAGATAAAGTGAAACTTAATTCAGATGGAGTTTTTACTCCAACTGAATTTTAGTTGAAGCAATCCAGAAGCTGTAGAGTTCTTATCCCCATCCTTAAGAGGGTGGAGTATTAGAACTCTTAGCTTTCGGATAAAGTAAAACTTAATTAAGGAGGCATATTTATGGATTTAAAATCCGCTAAGCAAGCTCAAATGCAACTTGAACTTTCTCATGCTAAAAAAGGAATTGGTTTTGGTATATTCTCTGGTGCTTCATGGGGTCTTAGTGGTGTTCTTTTGGGAATCGCCCTTGGCATGGCTCCTTTTACAAATGGCATTAGCTTATACGCAGCTCCTCTAGCTGGAGCTGCTCTTCACGATGGTTTTGCAGCCTTTTGGGTGTTTCTAGTTAATCTATTCAATGGCAAATGGAAAGAATACGGAAGAACTCTTAATACAAAACCTGGTAAAATTGTATGTTTGGCAGCTTTATTTGGAGGTCCAATCGGAATGTCTGGTTACTTATTAGGCATAAATTTGGCTGGAGCATCCTATGCTCTTTCTATAACTGCTACCTATCCCGCACTCGGAGCTATACTTGGAGTTATTATATTAAAGGAAAAAATATCACCTAGAGTTTGGTTTGGAATTTTCTGTTGTATAGTCGGAGCAATAATAGTAGGATATGTTCCTCCTGAAGGAGGAAACAACCCTCATTTTTATCTAGGACTCGCTCTATCATTATTTGCAGCTTTTGGTTGGGCTACTGAAGGAGTTTTATCAACATATGGTATGGATATGGTTGACCCTGATATATCTATTGGTATTCGAGAAGCTACATCTTTTATTGTATATGCAGTTGCTATACTTCCATTTGTAGCAGGTTTCCCTGTATTCTTTGATGCGTTCAAACAGCATAGCTTATATATTGTAGCAATAGCTGGTTTAGCTGGAGGACTATCTTATATCGGTTGGTATAGAGCTCTTAATACAACTGGTGTAAGCCGTGCCATGGCTTTTAATATAACTTACGCCTTATGGTCTGTTTTATTTGGTTGGCTTTTTACAGACCTTCAAATCACTTCAAATCTAATAATAGGATGTTTAGTTATTACACTAGGTACACTTTTAGTATCAGCTAATCCTAAAGATCTTTTAAATTTAAGAAATAAGGAGTGATTTAAATGGCAAAGCTTCCTATGAAATTTAGAATACTTCATCTTTTATCAAAAAAAGAAAATCTAACCATACACGATATTATGGAGAATTTAAGAGATGAATATGGCACTGAAGGTCAATTTAAAAAAACAATTATAAGCTCATATATACAGTCACTTAAGGCTGTCGGAATGATTGAGACTACTGATGTTTATTTTGATGATAATAATGAGTTAACAGAAAAATATAATATAACCGAGTATGGATTAGGCAGACTCAAGTATCTTCCTAAGGAATGGATAGATTAACATGATCCTCAAGTTTTGATATAGATTTGCTATAGATTTCTTTATATATTAACATATAGATTTCTTCTATCTAGGAATCTATATGTTATACATAATTTAGTAAAGTTTTGAGTATATTTAAGGGGGAAATTATTATGCATTACGCTGATTTTTTTGATAAAAATCAAGTATTAAAAATTCATGAGGCTTCACTTGAGTTAGTTGAAGATGTAGGACTTATAGTTAGAAATGATAAAGCTAGAGATATATTTGCAAAAAATGGATGTATTGTAGATAATAAATCTGGTCTTGTTAAAATACCAAAAGATATAGTTGAGGAATACAGACAGTACTATGTTCCTGATTATATATTCACAGCTCAAGATCCAAAGTTTGATATAAATCTAAAAGATGATAGACCTGTTATAGTTACTGGAAGCTCTGCTCCTAATATTATCGACCCTAAAACAGGAGAAGAAAGACGCTCAACATCTACTGATATTGCAAATATTGCTTATTTAATAAATGAACTAGATGGATTTGATGTGTTCTCTATTTCAACTCTAGCTGATGATGCTCCTAAGGATCAGATAAGTTTATCTCGTTTTTATCCAGCTCTTAAAAATTGTAAAAAACCTGTAAGAAGTAATACTCCTACTATCAAAGATTTAGAGCAAGTTTTAGAGCTTGGATACACTATAGCAGGTTCTAAAGAAGCCTATATGAAAAGACCTTTTATAAATCATCACTACTGCCCTGTAGTATCACCTCTTACTATGGATGTTGAATCTACAGAAGCAGTTATATATCTTACTGAAATGGGTCTTCCAGTTTACGGAACTATAGTTCCTAATGCAGGTATGACATCTCCTATGAACATGCTATCTACATTAGTTCTTGGAAATGCTGAATTCTTAGCACTTTCAACTCTTATTCAGATGATACGACCAGGAGCCCCTATGATATATGCGGTCTTATCAACTGTTGCAGATATGAGAACTGGTAACTATGCTCCAGGTGCTATAGAAACTGGAATGCTTCAAAGAGCTCATACTGAAATGGCACGATTCTACAATGTTCCATCAGGAGGCTATATAGGACTTACTAACTCTCAGGTAAATGATGCTCAGTGTGGTTATGAAACGGGAATGAATACTACAGCCGCACTACTTGGAGGTTCTGACTTATTTAATATGGGAGGATTACTCGGAAGCCTTATGGCATTTGACTTCTCTAAAGCTGTTATAGATAACGAAATAGCTTTAATGTTAAAACAAATGAAACGCGGTGTTGAATTTAATGAAAAAGATCTTAGCTTAGATCTTATAAAAGAAATAGGCCCTGGTGGAACTTATATGGATTGTATGCACACTATGAAAAACATGCGTAAAACTGCATTCTACCCTAAGGTTGCAACTCGTGATATGAGAGGTAAATGGATAGATCAAGGTAAAGAAGATGCTCAAGCTAGAGCTTTAAAAGTAGCTGATAAGATACTTTCCAAACCTAACAAATCAGCATTCGATTCTGAATTAGATAGTATTATTCGCTCTAAATTTGAAAATTTAGTAAAAGGCGATGTAGTTTGGTAGAATCTTTTTAGTTTATATCTCATATATATTACTATATCATTTTAATCTTATCTAAAATTCAAGAGTTCTAATAACAAGAGCTTATCTAAAACTATATAAATATAGGCTCTTTAATAAAAATTTTATTAGGGGTGATTTTTATGAGTATATCAAAAATTTATGATGCAGTTTTAGAGTTTGACGACGAATTAGTTGTTGAATTAGTTGAAGAAGAAGTTGGCAATGGATCAGATATTGCAAATATACTTAACGACGGACTTATAAGCGCTATGGATGAAGTTGGTAGACTATTCAGCGAAGGCGAATTCTTTGTGCCTGAAATGTTGATGGCTGCACACTCTATGAAGGCAGGTCTTGATGTATTAAAACCTCATATGAGTGCTGATGACAACGCTTCTAAAGGAACTATAGTAATAGGATCTGTAAAAGGAGATATGCATGATATAGGTAAAAATCTAGTTGCTATGATGATGGAAGGTGCTGGATTTAAAGTTATTGATATTGGTATAGATGCTGATACCGAAACATTCCTAAATGCTGCAAAAGAACATGGTGCTGATGTTGTATGTATGTCTGCTCTTTTAACTACTACAATGCCTGCTATGTCAGAGATAATAAATAAAATAAAAGAAGAAAATTTAGGATATAAAACAATGGTTGGCGGAGCTCCTGTAACTCAAAAATTTGCTGATCAGATTGGAGCTACTGGATACAGCGAAGATGCTGCTGAAGCAATAGAACTGGCTCGTAAATTAGTTAGGTAATATTAAGGGCTCCTCTACAGGGCCCGTTTTTGAAAATCAAGGGGGTAATATATATGATTATTGTTGGTGAACTTATCAACGCCAGCCGTAAATTAATAGGAAAAGCTATTGAAGAACAAGATTCTGAGTACATAAAAAAAGTTGCTCGTGATCAAGCAGATGCTGGTGCCAATTATATCGATGTCAATGCGGGTATATTCGTAGGTCAAGAACCTGAATACCTAGAATGGTTAGTTAAAAATGTTCAAGAAGAAGTAGATACACCTTGTTGTATAGACTCCCCAGATCCTAATGCTATTGAAAGAGCTTTAAAGGTTCATAATGGAGTCGCTATGATAAACTCTATATCTCTTGAAAAAGATAGACATGATAAGATACTTCCAATAGTTTCAGGAACAGACCTTAAGGTAGTGGCTCTTTGTATGAGTGATGATGGAATGCCAGAAACTACTGATGATAGACTTAAAATAGCTGATAAGCTTATAAATGGACTAGTTCAAAATAACGTTCCTTTAGACAATATCTATGTTGATCCTCTAGTTCAGCCTATAGCCACTAAGGATACATTCGGTGTTGAATTCTTAGATGCTGTAGAACAAATAATGACTACTTTCAAAGGAGTTCATACAGTATGTGGTTTATCTAATATATCTTATGGTCTTCCAAAACGTAAATTTATGAATAGTTTATTCGCTACTATGGCTATATCAAAAGGACTTGATGGTCTTTTGATAAATCCTCTTGATAAGCAAATGATGGCAAACATAATAGTTGCGGAAACACTAGCAGGAAGAGATCATTTCTGTATGAGTTACTTAAAAGGATATAGAAAGAAAAAATTCGAATTTTAGATAACTCTCCCCTTTCACTTAGGGGAGATTCTTTTTTGAAGGAGGTAAATATGAATTTAATAATGTTTGACTTTGATGGAGTAATTATAGATTCTTTAGATCAGTTTACGAAAGACTTTATATCAGCTTGTAATAAGCATGGTCTTTCAGCCGTGAGATCTCAAAAGGATATGCTAGATTTATTCGATAACAATGTTTATGAAAGTATATTATCTCTTGGTATGGATGAAGTTACAATAGATAATATACTTTCTTCATACAAAAAAAACTCTCAAAAGAATATATTCAATTCTAAATTATTTGATGGAGTAAAAGAAATGCTTGAATCCCTTAGCTTAAATAATAAGGTATTCATAATAACCTCTAATGTTTCGTCTCTAACTAGTGATTTTTTATCCTTAAGCGGTGTAGATTGCATTGAAGATATAATAGGTGCTGATATAGAAAAAAGTAAGATAAAGAAGATTAAACACGTTATGAACCTCTACCCTAACCTTTTTCCTTATTATGTCGGAGATACTAAGGGTGATATGATTGAAGGTGAAATCGCAGGTGCTAAAACCATAGGAGTTACATGGGGATGGCATACATTAGCTCAACTTGAAAATGGAGGGGCGGATTTTATAGCTAATTCTCCTGGTGATATATTGGAGCTATTTAAAATATGAACAATTAGATTGTTAATAAATCTAATTTAGATTGTTAATGCAAAAACTTCCTATGAAAATAACGTGAATACAACGATATTTTGAATACAACTAACTTTTTATCTTATTAATAATCCTAAAATTTACGAACTCCCTACGGTCAGACACATAAATTTCTTAACGGATTATTAAACGATAAAACCTAAGTTGTATTAGTCAAAATATCTAAAAGCATTCACTAACATTTTCATAGAAAGTTTTGATGTTAATTTTACTATATCCTAAGATTTAATATCAAAAAATTCAAGATTTTATTTCTTTAATTTATTGATTATTTCTTGTAATTCTTCTTTTATCTCTTCTTTTGTAAGTTTCCTATCTTTAATAAAGCTATACTGAATTCCGTTATCCCTAACTTTATCAAGCCAGTTAATAACCTCTTTTCCAGAGTATTTTCCTTCCTTCATTAAAATATCATAGATAAGAGCATATTCATTATTTATTCTAGTATTGAATATAACAGGATCATCAGTGTTTATTGTTATAATTACATCTTCTTTTTTAGGAGAACTTAAATTAGTTATATGGTAATCCTTAAAAGTTGTAAAATCCCCTATTAATAGATTAGATGTTGGATTTGTCTCTACTATAATTCCTTTTTTATTCACCTTATCTTTCATGTATTTTTGCAATTTAATATACTTTTCTATAGTATCTCTATTTATATTTATAGTAACTGTTTTCTTCATATCCTTTAAAAAATATTCACAATTTATGGCATTACATATTAATTTAGGTGTCCATTGTATTTCATCAGTATCAATATCTTCAATCTTATTTTCAGTTTCGTGGTATTTTCTCTTTGTGTAACATTTCAATTTACATTCTTTATCTTTTGGGTTATCAAAATCACACTTTCTTTCAAGCTTGTATCTATAACTTTTATATAAATCTCTAACTCTAATACTATCTGAAAATCCAAATATATATTCTACAGCATCTAATATCTTATTTTCTAAGAAATTAATATTTTCTATATTTTTATATTCTTCGTTTTCAATATATAGTCCCCACTCCCAAAGTAAATTGTCTAAATACTCTTGTGCATTTATATATACTACAGGATTAATTTCTGACCATTTATACATATCTATTCCCAAAACTATAGCATGTCCCAACCTATCTCCTGCTTTAAAGTTAAGTAATTCTATAACTTCATCAATATGTCTTAATCCACTAACAATATCTCTATATTCTTCTCCTACATGAAATGTATATCCTATTTGTTTTACAAAACCACCTCGGCTGTAACCATTTCCTATATTCTCATTTTTTCGAAGTTCTTCATATGCCTTTTTAAATACAAATGGCTCTGTAGCATTCTCTTTACTAGCTGCATCTATTCCCACTATATAATTATCTATGCCTTTAAATTCTCTTCGTATCTTAGCTATAAGTTTTGCTTGTTCTAAATAATCATTTTCTATTTTACCAAAATACACCTTAGCTAAATCCTTATCATCCATATAATGATATATACATTTACCCTTAGAAACAACATCCTCTTTTTTATTAAAGTGAAACACTATTCCTAATAAAGGTATATTATCTACACTTTTTTCTGTATCTAAAAAATTCCTATACACTTCTAATATTTTAATCAAAAGTAATTTGAATTTTTCTTCATCCTGTTGAATACCCATTCTTATCTCAAGCTTTTTTATATTCTGATTTTTTATTTGACTATACAAAGCTTCTTCCATAAAATTTGATATTTTTATACTGCTTTGTCTTTTATATATTCCCGTAAATATATCTAACCCTTTTCCACCTGTATGTTGCTGAACTATGTACTTATACACCATATTCTTGACTTTAATATATTGCCAAAAGCATTTTTCAAAATCTATTATATTTTTGCCACCTATCCTGCAATCATTTATGTACTTCATGCTTTTGAATATAAATACCTTTTCAGGCAATAGTGTTCCTTCAAAGTTATATAGTTTAATTATGTTTTTATACTCATCATTATATCTATAAAAATCATCAAAAACATATGTAAGTATATCTTCACCAAGCATTACATTATTTAAGTATTGGTTATTATCTTTACAGTTTCTATTTAAAGGCTCATACGTTAATTCAAAATATTTTCTTAATTTGTCCATTAAATTCTTGTAATATATAGTATTCTTATCTAATCTCTCGCCATCTTTAAACTTCTCAAACAATTCATAAATACTATCTTCTGAATGTGTATCTTTTTTTAAATCTGAAATAAAATTCTTAAATTCAGTATCTTTGAAAGCCATAAGATACTTACCCATTATAAGTCTCATAATTTTTGCTGCTTTTATATAATGTTCAAGAACTATTTGACCTTCACAAGTTGATATTACTATTTTTTTTAATACAGCATCAGTCTTTCCTTTTGCTTCTTTTGTACCTATATCATTCATCATCCAAGTCCATATAGACGAAAAACGCTTAGTAGCACCTACATGCATATGTAATTCTGCTACACCTTTATCTAACATAGTTTCAAGCAAAGTATCAGTTGTAAATATAGGTGAATCCCATAAAGACATATCTTCTTTGTGTGTGAATCTATTAGACACAAGAAATGCTCCTATTAAAGTATCCATATCCATCATATGCTTTAATAAATACCATTGAAACTTATGATTATAATTATCTCCAACTTCTAATTCTTTATCACAAGTCTTATTTATACCATCTACTAGAAGTTGTCCATTTTTTAAATCAAAATACTTATTTGAAAGCATTTCACAAATATCATAATAATAATCCTCTGGTGTATATTCTGAAGTTTTTTCTCTTTTTATGTATTTATAATTTTTTATTTCCTTCCAATATATGTTTGATATAGATTTTAACGAATCAAGCTTTGTTGTATAAAATCCTTCTCTGATCTCATCAAATACGCTTTTTAAAATTTTTTCTTTTTTGATTTCATCTTCATAAAAAAATTGTTTTAAGTAGTCAGTATTTTTAAATGAGTAATATGAATTAAAAGGATATGTACATATTTTCAGCTTTTGTAAGAATATACCATTATTCATATCTTATTATTAATTCCCTTCTATTCTATATTTTTAGTTTCTTCGTTTTTAATGTAATTTTCTAAATAATCCATATTATTGTATATGTTTCTTATATTAAATATTGTTCTTTTTATAATAAGCTCTGTATCTTCAAATAAAGTTTCATATTCTTTTCTATATTTTCTTGCCGATATTTTAATCCGATTCTTCTGTTTAAAAAATATAGATAATAACTTTGTAATTTCTTCAATTTCATCTTTATATTCCATTGTTTCATCATAACAAATTGATTTGGCAATCCTAGCTACATAAATACAATTTATTTTAAACAATTGTAATTTAATACTTTCCCATGCATCTTTTTCTGCTTTTGTTTCTTTTTCTGTTTTTCTTGATTTTTCTTTTTCTAAAAGTTCGTTAAGGTCGATTATACTTTTGTTATTTCTTAATATTTCATTTTCATCTATTATTTTTTTCATATCATCTATTCTTGTTCTTCTAGAAGAAGAATTACTTATATTGCTAATCAAGTTGTTATATATGTAAGTAATATCATCACTTATTATGTGTTTTTCAAATACTTTTTCATACATATTATTAGTCTCTTTATGATTTATAATAAAATCAATAATATTTATTTTATATTCATTATATTCTGCATCATCCACATATTTAGTATAATCCAAATCAATTTCTCCTGTTTTATTCATAAATATATTATTAAACTTATCCCGAGATATCTGTTCTAAATATTCTAGTATATCTACAAAATATGTTTTTAATCTTCTTCTTATATCTCTGTGAACTTTTCTATCTTCTAAAATTATTGGTAATCCTAGTTCATGTAGCTTTTGAAATATATAATAATGATTAAAGTATTTAAAGTTCATAGTTGTAACTTTTATGTTATCCTCTTTTCTTTTGTATACAGGTATATTATCTAGATTTAATGAACCCTTTACATGTATATGGTTATCATTTAAAAATTCTTTACATAAGTCATAGAACAGCTGTATAAATGCACTTTGAGCATTATTTAAATATATATTTTCTTTATTTAAATATTCATTTTTAATCTCTTTATTTTTTTCTTTTTCATTTTTCAACTCATACTTATATATAATATTGAGTAGTTCTTGAGACGTATTATTATTTGCATACCTATATATTTTATTAGCCTCAATTTTTAAATTACGAAAGTCAAAGTAAGCTTTTCTTCTTTCTTTATCAAATCTTACTAAATCTTCTATTTTAAATTTATCTTTATTGTAATTCATTTCCAAGTTAGTTTTAACTATAGACTCATATAATTCATATATGCAATCAAAATTTTGCTTAAAATATTTATCAAGCTTTTCATATCCTTTTATTGAAGCTACACTTTTAATATGAATTAATCTTATTTCTTTATTTTTATTTTTCAAGTCATAATATAAGTTAATTAGACTTCTAGGAGTTTCTCCTAATATATAACTATATGGATTTATTTCATAAATATAATTATTTTCTTCTACGTTAATATAATTAAAGACATCTTTATCTATTTCTTTCTTTTCAAACTTAGTTTTATTATTGTACAACTCTAATTTATACTTATCTCCTTCAAATCCAGCATAAATTCTTGGATCAGCTTTACTCATTAACTTTTCATATACCTTTTTTGTCTCTTGAAATAAGCTTTCTACATTTATAATTGGCTCTATAAACCAATCTACTATAAAGTTACTTATATTTACTTCTTTAATTACTTCTTTAACTTCTCCTTCAACTTCTTCTTTTTCTATTTTTAGTCTGTTAATTTTAATACTTTCAAATAACTTAAATAGTCTATCTTGCTCTTTATCTCCATAAGGAGTAAATCTTAATCTATCTATCAAATTTAACCCTTCTAGACAATATCTAAACTGAGCAGGTAATACCTTTGCCAATATATCATCTGCTCTTATAGATATCTCGTCTATTAAAGAATTATTATTTATAAAAGTCCCTTTATCAAATTGACTTGGAATATTTTCCTTGTTCCATAAATCTATAGTCAAAGCTTCTTTAAATGTTTTATAACTTCCTAATATAAATACAACTATATTAGGATGTTTTAAATAGTTTAATACTGTGTCTAGAATTTCTGGTCCATAATGAGGGCTTAAATCTATATCATCAAAGGTTATAAATATAAGAGGCTCCATTGTATTTCCTTTTTCATCTTTTGAAGAATTTTTAAGTGATTTCAAAATTTCTATATATTTATTTATAAATTTTCTAAATCTATCTGATAAAAGCACTTCTGAACGCATTATACTTTCATTTACTTTATCATACTCATGTATTCCTTCTGATAATGCAGATAAGTTTTCTCTATAAAATGGTCTTGATTTTATATAATCACTTTTTACTTCATCATATGCTTTTTCTAATTTTTTTATCTTTTCATCGTCTCCACAATAACCTAAATCCTTAACTCCAGATTTTAATTCTGCTACCTTTTTTTCAAATAAGTATATTATCCACCCAAGTGCATTTTTTTCTACATTAAACATAGATGGATCTATTATATTTAATACACAATTTAAAGCTTTTTCTTCAATTAAGTCAGATTCACAATGCTCACACTTTCTTTTTTTACCTAAATTTGAACCACAATAATCACATTTCATTCTATTTAGTTCTTCCAAAACAGTAAGTCCTAAAGAAGTTTTTCCAGAACCTCTCTCTCCTAGTATAGATATGAAGTTAGTAGGCTTTGATTTAGATATATTCTTATCTTCATCTTTTAATTTAATTTGACTTGCTTCTTTCCTTATAATATCTATAGAACTCATTATATTATCTAATATTTTCACCCTATCCTCTGGCAAGTTATCTCTGCTAAGTTTTCCCGCTCCAATAAACATAAAATCACCCCTAAAAAAAGATTATATATACAAATTTAACATATTAATACTGTATTTTCCATGAAATATTGTTATAATTTAGATATATTTGTAAAACAAGACATTATAAAGGAGTGATTTTTTGAAATTTTTCGAAAGTTTAAAGGAAAGTTTATACGATATAATCGGTTATATTCTTCCTGGATTATTTATTCTTCATCTTTTGTATTTACCTTTTAGATATTCTATAAAAGCAACACCTGTTTATGTAATTACAAATAGACTTCATTCTCCACAAGATGTATTACAGGGTATGATAAAAGTAGATTCTTCTATATCGTATTCTATAGCTATTTTATTGATTGCTTATTTATTAGGACATGTAAGCATTTTCCTATCCAATTCTATATCCCAAAATCCAATAATAAAATTTCTTGTTAAGTCATCAAAATCTAAGATAGATTCTGATTTTGATTATGTTAAATTTATAAAAGATGAAGTAAATTCCAAAATGATTTCTATTCATAATTGGTTAGCACCTAATACATTTAATAATGACAACTATTTTATAAATATTTCAACTGGCGAATTATTTGTAGAATATAGTTCTAAAGATTTAGAAAAAACAAATCCTAAAAAACCAGAAAAATTTATTCTTAATTACGCTAGAGCTATTTCAAGGTTCACTAATCACAATAATTTAATTCAAAAATACATAGCTAAATCAAATTTTTACAGTTCATTCTGTTTTATATTTTTTGTAGTAACATTAGATATAGCCCTAAATATTTTACGTTGTTTATTTTTAATTCAATTTAATTTCAAATTATTTTTATTGTGTTTATCATTATATTTATCATATATGTGCTTTAAAGCATTTTATTCTGAATTTTACAGGCATAAAAAACTTAATGAAAAGGAATGTTATATGTTCCTATATCATGAATTTGTTGAAAAGAATAAAAACACGGTTGATCAACCTACCACATAGGCTATTACTAGCATAAAAACTTCCTATGAAAATGTTAGTAAATACTTTTAGCTATTTTGACTAATATGACTTAGGTTTTATCGTTTAATAATCCGTTAAGAAATTTATGTGTTTGACCGTAGGGAGTTCGTAAATTTTAGGATTATTAATAAGATAAAGCCTTAGTTATATTCAAAATATCGCTGTATTTACGTTATTTTCATAGGAAGTTTTTGATTACCCACAAACAAAAAAATGACGCTTACAATAAGCATCATTTTTTATCAATCTATTAATTTTTTACAAATCCATACTTTCTACATCATCTTCACTTATCTCAGGAAACTCTAACTTTTCTCCAAAGTCATGGTATTTTGATTCAGCTGTAGTTTTAGATTCGTTCTTCATTCCCATAAAGTTCATCTTCATATCCATTTCCATCTTCATCTTATCATACATCTTAGTTTCTTTATCTATATAGTATTTACAATTAATATCCATTTGCATATTTTCTATTAAAGAATCTATTATTTGTTTTGTCATATCTTGATTATCAGACTCATCTATGAATTCATCTATATCTTTGTTTTCTTTGTCTTCTGCATCTTCAATATTAGCAGCTATTTCAGTAGCCTTATCAGCTATCATTTTAACTATTTCTTTAAATGATTCGTTGTCTATATCGATAGATACAACATAGAAATCTTTGCCTTCTATTTTTTCATCTGCTTCATACTTAGCATACATACCCAATACATCTAATTGTTCTTTAGTAAGTGTATTAGTATTCATACTACTTCCCATCATAGATTGTAACTCATTCATCATAGGGTTCATATCCATCTTAGTCCATTTTTCTTGGCCATCAGTTTTAATATACATTATTCTATCTTTCATATAAACCTGCGAAGTCATAGTCATGTCTTCATCTGTTTCTGGATTTTTCATAGTAGTAGTATCTTTTGTGTATATTGTTTCAGGTGCTTCAAATTGAATTTCTTGAACCTTGTTCATATTAATGACTGTATCCTCAATTCCTTCTTCTTCTGATTTTATAGTGCTTGTAGTATTCATATTAGTTGTAGCTTTATAAGTCTTTTTTTCAATCATATTTTGACTAGCTTTATCTAGAATATCATATACTGTTAATCCATCTCTTTTTAACTCTGTGTTATAGTATTCAACTGCATTTTTTATAATGTTGTCGCATTCATTCTTAGTTAAAACTGCACCCGGATCAATGTTTTTGTCTATCATTCCCTTATCTATACTATAAGCAATATAACCTTTAGCCCAATCTGATCCTTTTTCAACTCCTTGAATATCCATTCTTTGAGCAAATTTTTCTTCGCCCATTGCTCTTATTATCATAGTCATTGCCTCTTCGTTAGTAACACTTTTATTAGGCTTAAACAATTCTCCATATCCTGTCGATATTTTTTTCTCTACTATAGTATTAACATATTTTGAATCTTCTGCTTTAACGTCCTTAAAAGAAGATTCACCACCTTGTACCAATTCAATTTCAAATGAATCTATTATGTTCTTTGATAATTCTATTCTGCTTATACTATCGTTTTCTTGAGCCATTGAAACAGTTGTAAATGACATTAAAATAGACATCACTAAAGCAAATATAAATTTTAAAGTTTTCAACCTAAACCCCTCCTTTATAATCAATTCCATATTTGGAATATATTTATATTACCATATTTTATATTATATTTATACTCTATTTATTCCTATATCTAAAGATTTATTTTTGTAACAATTTTTATACTACTTAAATATATATATAGGGAGGAATAAATTTTTTATCAGGGGGGTCTACCTTATGTATGATTATAGAAAATGCCATAAAAAATGTGATGACGATATGGAAATGGATATGAATATGTACAATCCTATGATGGGAATGTACTGTATGAATCCTATGATGGGTATGCAATCTATGAACCCTATGATGGGTATGCAACCTATGAATCCTATGATGGGTATGCAACCTATGGATAATACAATGGGAATGCCATCTATGGACGATATGAATATGAATATGCCAGCTCCTATGGGTTATATGGTCTATGTTTGTCCAATGGGTGAAATGCAAGGAATGCAAGGTATGCAAGCAATGATGGGTATGCAGGGCATGATGGGTATGCATGGCATGATGGGTATGCCTGGTATGCCTGGTATGCCTGGTATGCAGGGTATGCCTGGTATGCAAGGTATGCAAGGTATGCAATCAATGCACGGCATGCAAGGTATGATGGATATGGATTATTGTGAAGATGATGATGAATAAATAAACAAGGAGCTATCTTAAAATGATTTCAAAAATCATTTTAAGAGGTAGCTCCTTTTTCTTTAATTTCTAATTATTATATAACTCATATACCCTATATATAAGCATACTAGAAATATTCCTTCTAATCTAAATACAGTTCTTTTAGTTATAGCAAACATATATATTATTATAGTAACTAATAATAAAAATAACATATCTACAAATATAACTGGATTTATTGGTATAGGTCTTATAGTTGATGATACCCCTAAAACAAGAAGCACATTGAATAAGTTCGACCCTATGACATTTCCCATAGCTATATCACTTTCATTTTTAAATGCAGCTACGATAGACGTAACAAGCTCCGGAAGCGAAGTTCCTACAGCTACAATAGTAAGCCCAACTAAATTCTTACTCATTCCAAGAGCTATCGCAATAGATGAACTTGCATCAACAACCCACTCTGAACCATAAATAATTCCTACAACTCCTATAATACTTATAAATATACTCTTACCTAAAGGTGCCTTTTCTCCATCATCCTTATAATCTTCTCTTGACATTATAGCCATTTCTATAAGATAGTATAAAAATACTAAAAACAAACAAAGAAGTATTAATCCATCAGCCTTAGATATAACATTAATTTTAGCTCCTTGAAGAGTTATATCTGCACATAAAATAAATAACACAATACTAGTGAGTATTCCAAGTGGAAATTCTTTTAATATAGTACTCTTTTGAACCCTCATAGGATTTATTATAGATGATATACCTATAACCAGTAGAAAGTTGAATAAATTAGATCCTATAACATTTCCAAGTGCTATCTCATTAGAACCTTTAAGAGCCGCATTAATACTAACAGCAGCTTCTGGAGCACTCGTTCCAAATGCAACTATAGTAAGTCCTATAAGTATGGGAGGTATTTTAAAAGTTTTTGCTATTGATGAAGAACCGTCTACGAATAAATCGGCCCCCTTTATCAAAAATAGAAACCCTATTATCAATGTAAAATATTCCAAATCTAACCATCCTCTCATTTATACAATCTGTAATATACATATACTATAGTATATCTATCTAAAACACAATCAAATTTAAAAAATATCTCCTTCTATAAAATCGTAAAAATCATCGTACCCTATTTCTGCAAATTCATATATCAAAGAGTTTTCAAATTCATATTTACTACTTAAATTTATATATTCACTATATTTTTCTTTGAGTATTTTTTCTACTTCAAATTCCGTATCATAATCATAAGTGGCAACTACAAGTTGTGTATTACTTATATAGTACATAGCATGTATATCCTCGCTTATATAATATATTTCTTTGTCAACATGATTGTTATTGGATTTAAACTCAGCTATTAAAACCCCTCTATCAAACTCACTTTTCATAAATCCAGGATTATCATATATAAACTTTTCATAAAATCTATTTTCTATGTTATAAATGCTTACATACTCTTTTTTTATTAATTCATCTGAAACAATATTAAAATCCAATTCTTCTTTATCAGTGTAAATCATAGACTCTATTTTATAATATCCATTTGAATAAGATATATTAAACCCGATTTTAGCCTTGTAGTATATATCATCTTCAAATATGAACTCAGATATATATCTATTATTTTTCATAGATACTACCTTATTTTTAAGAAGCATAGCCTCATTATCAGTAATATTCATATCATCAATATAGTATTTTGAAAAAAAATTTACTGCCTCATAATCACTGCCTATTATCCTCATAGTCATATAGTTTATGAACTCTATAGGAGTCTCTATTTTTTTAGATATTTTCATAAACAATTTTTCGTAATCCACATTATCTATTTTATTTTTTATTATATCTATATATTCATCTTTACACCCAGGAAACTCTTTATTATACTTTAAATTTTTATTACCAAAATGATTTATAAGATACATAGCCTCCTTCTCACTTATAAATATCCTATCTGAGCCAAGTCCTCCCATCAATCTTTCTTCTTCTTTATACAAAGATCTCTCATCTCCATTTTTTATAGATACATAGTCTGCTATTCCAACTTTTTCTGCATCAAGTAAAAAATATTGATCTAATCTATCATTATTAACTTCTAATGCTATTCTAAGTCCCATTGTTCCCATAAGCCTAGAATTAGTGATTTTTCCAAATAAAAAACTCATTTACTCACCTTCTCATATATTATTTGCATATTATATTTTAAACATCAATTTTAATTATATAGCCAATAATCTAAAATAATATAAATTTTTAATTATTAAATAAGTTAATCTATTTAAATTAATAATAAATATTGTTGAATATTACATAATAATGTATATAATATTTATAAAGTAAAACTTATTTAAAATATCTAAAATTAAAATTTATCTAATTGATAGTTTATATACAATTATTTTTAAGGTGGTGGCTTAATGAAAAAAACAGCAGCTTTTTTCGATATCGATGGTACATTATACAGAGACTCTTTAATGGTTGAACATTTCAAAAAACTTATAAAATACGATTTAGTAGATCCTTCTGTATGGCACTCTCATGCTAAGCAAACATTTTTAGATTGGGATAAAAGACAAGGAAATTACGATGATTACTTACTTGAACTTGTAGATATATATATATCATCTATAAAAGGTCTTAATAAAAAGGACATAGAATTTACAAGCAATCAAGTTATAAGCCTAAAAGCAGAAAGAGTTTATAGGTATACTCGTTCAAGGATAAAATGGCATTTAAATGAAGGTCATATAGTAATATTCATATCTGGAAGCCCCGATTTCTTAGTCGAAAAAATGGCTGATAAATACAGGGTGTCGGATTGTGTAGGAAGCGGATATATTTTCAAAGACAACAAGTTTTCAGGAGAGGTTACTCCTATGTGGGACTCTGAGAGCAAAGACAAGGCTATAGATAATTTCGTTCAAAAGTACAATTTAGACTTATCAAAATCGTATGCTTATGGAGATACTAACGGAGATTTCTCAATGCTTACTAAAGTAGGCAACCCTGTAGCTATAAATCCTGCAAAAGAACTTTTATGTAAAATTCAAAGCGATGAATATTTATCTAAAACTGCTAAAATAATAGTTGAAAGAAAAGATGTAATATACAACCTAGATCCTAGCGTTAGTGTATCTATATAATTAATTTTATGTGGGTTATCAAATCTATCTATGAAAATAATCCTCATACAATGATATTTTAGTTTTTTATCATTGTCATTAATAAGTTAAAAACTCTACAATTTAATTCCTAATTAAAAATGAATGTCCTTTAAATGTTAGCTACTTTTGGGTTGATATTTTTCCATATAACTTAGATTACGCCTACTGAATATACGTTAAGAAACTTTTTTGTCTGACCATAGGGAGTTTAAAAGTTTTAGGATATTCAGTAGGCGTAATCTTTAGTTGTATAAAAATATTGACTAAGTAGCGGTATTTCAATGACATTCATTTTCGCTTAAGAACTAATTTAATAAGTTTTATAATTTTATCTTTCCCTTTATCTTATTGTAATAATAACTTATGAACAATCCATAAGCGTAATCATATACCAAAAACGTAACTTGAGCTAACATAAACACAACAATATTGATCTTAAGAGCTGTAAATATTAAGTACTTTACTATAAAATATCCTAACATTAATAACATATTAAATGATATTAATTTAAGTAAATACTCAAATACGATGCTTCTATCTTTTTCAATTAAATACTTTACAACTCCATATATTCCAAAAAATAATATATATGGTATCAAATACACTTTATCAAACATTATTATCAGAGATAATAATACCGATCCTACATAAAATACTATTCCACTCTTTAATCCAAATTCTATTATGACCAAAGCAACTGGAAGTGACGCTATTCCTAAAAAAAATAGTCTGTTTCCAGGTACTATACTAGAAAAAAACAACATTATTTGGTTTATTCCTAAAAGCATTCCCAAAAAACTTATTCTTTTACTCATAATATCCTCCTAGCAACAACCAATCAAATCTCCACCACAACATTCACAACAACAGTCTGCACAATAAAGAGTTGTACATACATTGCACAGATCAGTTCCTCCATTATATTGATGCGTCTTAGAAGAATAAGCTCTTTGTCTGTTGATTATATTATCATGTGCCATTTTGTATTCCATGTTATTTGGCTCCATAAAGTGAGCCCTTTTTATAAAATCAACTCCCTCATCGTAAAGTCCAAGTCTCATAGATGTAAGACCCATAAGATAATACCACTCGCTACTTCTATCATTCATATTAGACAGTATATTTCTAGCTGATGAAAAATTTCCTCTATTTATATAATCTCTTACTTCATACAAATTATTACCTGTATTATTATACTGACCTTTTCCTAAATATTCATCTTCCTTCATTATCGTATCATATGCTTCATTTATTTCTTTAAATTTCTCTTGTGCTAATTCGGATAAAGGATTGTTCATATGCTTGTCAGGGTGATACTTTTTTGCAAGTTCTCTATAAGCTTTTTTAGCGTCTTCTTTAGAAGCATTCTTGTTTATACCTAAAACTTCATATGGATTTCTCATCATTATCTCTTCCCTTCATTATGTTAATAAATCTCAAATACATTCCTGAATATATTATATTTTCAACAATTCCTCTGTTCTCACTTAATTCCAACTTATTTATATCTTCTTCTATAAAAGATAGTATAATCAAAATTAGATTCTCTACCTTATTTTTAAGTTCTTCTTTATTCTCCTTGTAATTGATAAAAGGATTATATCTTCCTTTTTTTAAATCCTCATCCAAATCCTCATATGCATCTAATATGTATATATATTTTCCTATATTAAATCCTATATTACCTAATATATGTGTATATTCGTCTTCTTTATAACTAAATACTTCTCTCATTATATCTCCAAATATATTAGATGTTTTATCTATACTCATAGTATTGTTTTTTTCTAATACATGCAATTCTTTTAGTTTATTTTGTATATACTCTGATTTTTGTTTATATGTACTATCTGTCTTTTTATATACCTTCCCGTGTATATAATAAAATACATGATCCTTTATTCTTTTATCATCATCTATATTATCTTTTAGTTTATTATGAGTTAGTATAATATTCATATTTGCACCATACTCGGTTATTTCATTTACTATTCTCAAATTCTTGCTCATTGGCTTAACTATACATCTTTCCTTAGTTATAGAATCTTCGCTTTTATATATAGATGATAATAATATTATCAAAAATGTTACATCATAATTTAATGAAAGTCTAGATATTTCACCAAAGTTTTCCTTTAGATACTTGCAAAGACCACAGTAATAGCCTCTATACTTGTAGTACTCTTTCATTTTAAGTTCCATTTTATTTATTCTTACGTATCCAAACATTTATATACCTGCCTATTTTTTATAGTTATCTTTTATTATATATCTAAAATGCGTATCATGCTATAACTCATAACAGCAAATATTATTCTATCTATAAATATCAAATCTTATAATTTTTATCCGAAAGCTAAGAGTTATAAGACTCCACCCTCTTAAGAACTCTACAGCGTCTGGATTAGTTCACCCCAAGGGCACACGCAACTAAAAATTCAGTTTGAGTAAAAACTACATCTGAATTAAGTTTCACTTTATTAATATAAGATTTTTAAGTTTTTTTTAAGAATACATTGTTATAATGAAAAAAAAATAATAAAGGAGAAATACAATGACTAAATTTAATCAAAAGATTGCTAAATTTTTTAGTTTGGATAAAGATTGTATATTAAAAGATAAAATTTATATATCAGTTGAAAATAAAGAGAAAGAAATTTATTATATTTTAGATTACAATAAAAAAGATGATTTCTATATTAATGAAGGGATTCATATTGAGTTTTTAAAAAAAGATAATTCAAACTTTGTTACATTAGAATTTTATGAAAAAGGAATTTGTACTACTGAATATGTAAACTTTGAATTTGATGATATAAAAACAGAATATGATAATTATATTAATTGCAATGATAAAGAAATACAGTATAAAACACTTACTTTTGTATCTAATAAAAACAATAGCATTTTAGCAATATCAATTAATTTTGAAGATAAGTGTATAATTTCAGTTAATCAATCCTTAAATAGAAAGGATTTTGATGATTTAATTTCAAAACTCTTAAATACTTCAAAGGCCGAAATAGACGACGATGGATTTACTCACTATATATTAAAAAATATAGATAATAAACTTGTTGTAGATACTACACCAATTGATAATTGGGATGACAATTTACTTGAGGATAGTTTAATTTTAGATTTTTGTTGGGGAGACCAAACTATAAGCATAGGAAAATATAAAGATAATGAGCATATTGGAGTTCATAGTTTTGTTGTAAAAGATATTCAAAAATATGAAAATACTCTAATCGTATATCCTGAAAACAAATCTTCCAAAATAGAAATAATTTTAGAACCAGTCTTAAAGATAAAAAGCATATTCTATTAAAAATGCAAAAGACTGAGTGAAAATCTACTCAGTCTTTTATATATTATTTATCCGAAAGCTAAGAGTTCTAAAACTCTATCCTTTTATGTCTAGAGATAAAAACTCTACAGCTTCTGGATTAGTTCAACTAATTTTTCCTATTTGCAACTACAATTGCTTCCCTTATTATTGTATCCAGAATGCGGACAACCAATACACTTGGCACCTTTTCTTTTTTCACTAATAACTTTTGCAGTAGCTAGAGTAATAATTGACAGTATCACTATTCCAACAATTATATTTTCCATAATTTTCTCCTATTCGCTTATGCTAAATTCTTTTGCTTAGCTTTTTCATCACCTTTTTTCATAAGGCGTACAACATATCCAACCATTGCTGTAACTGCAACAAATCCAGGGATAAAGCCAGTACCTAAAGAACCTGTTGTAATCAACGTACCAATCTGGTAAGTCATAAACGCCACAATATAACCCATTCCGAATTGGAATGCAATGCCGCCCCAAAGCCATTTTCTATCTTCCATCTCAGAGTTCATAGCCCCAATTGCTGCAAAACACGGCGGTGTAAACAAGTTGAACATAAGGTACGCTAGTGCAGCTACAGAAGTCAATCCCATAACGCTTGCAACATCTGATCCACCTGATACAAGTGCCATTTCTTCAGTATCAATGAAATTTGTAATCGAGTATACTACAGCCAAAGTACCGACAACATTCTCTTTTGCAATAAAACCGGTAATAGCTGCTGCCGCAAGCTGCCATGCACCAAATCCAAGCGGAATTAGTAAGATTGCAAACGGCGATGCAATACTTGCAAGGATGCTTGTGCTTTCAGCTCCTTCAGCAACAACTTGGAATTGCCAGTTGAATGTTTGCATAACTTGCACAGCTGCGTTACAAAGAAGTATAATAGTACTCGCTTTTATAATAAATGATTTTGCTCTGGAGAACGTTGAAATTGTGGCCCTTTTGATGCTTGGAAATCTATATTCAGGTAATTCCATAATGAAAAATGATCTTTTATTTTTCTCCCCAGTGATTTTTACTACTATTAACGCACCAATAATAATTACGGCGATACCCATAAAATACATTGTTGTGCCAACCCATGAAGCATCGTCAAAGAACACACCGGCGAATAATGCTATAACCGGTAGCTTCGCTCCGCAAGGCATGAATGGAGTCAACATTGCAGTAGTCCTTCTTTGCCTTTCATTTTTGATAGTTCTAGTCGCCATGATTCCAGGAATAGCACAACCAGTACCTATAACCATAGGGATGATTGATTTACCTGATAATCCTACACGCTTGAAAAATCTATCCATTACTACAGCCACACGTGCCATGTAACCACAGTCTTCAAGTAATGCCAATAAGAAGAATAATACCATTATAAGCGGTAGGAATCCCACTACGGCACCAACACCTCCAATAATACCATCCAACAGCAGCGATTTTAGAATTGGAGATACACCTTCTCCTATAACACCTTCTGTCCATGCGTATAGACCATCAATCCAACCAACAAGTATATCAGCCAATAAAGGTCCTAAATGTGTTTGTGAAATCGAGAATACCGTCCACATAACTACTGCAAAGATTGGAATTCCAAACCATTTGTGAGCTAATATTCTATCTGCGGCATCTTGTCTTGTTTGACGGTTGCTGATCACCTTACGATCCTCAACTTCTGAAACAATCCCGTTGACGAACTCATAACGATTTTTATCCAAAGCTTTCACCGCTCCAGCATCTGTAAGATTTACTCCTTTGCTATGATATGGAGGCGTTTGACTTTTACCTTTAAGTTCCACAGCTTTGGATATTAACTCTTCCAAGCCATTGCTACTTAATTTTGTTGCTACAGTTTTGACAACCGGACACCCTAATGCTTTGCTTAGTTCAGTCACATTAATTGAAGTTTCCTTTTTCTCGTTCAAGTCACTCTTGTTAAGAGCTACAACTACGGGAATACCCAATTCCATAAGCTGTGTTGTAAAAAATAAACTTCTGCTTAAGTTTGTTGCATCAACAATATTTATAATTACATCTGGATTTTCATTTTTAACAAAGTCTCTAGTAATCGATTCCTCAGATGTGAATGGTGACATTGAATATGCACCTGGAAGATCAACTGCTGTAATCTCTATATCACTTTTGTTCAGATTTTTTTTGATATTACCTTCTTTTTTATCAACTGTAACACCTGCCCAGTTACCAACATGTTCAATCTTTCCTGTTATGGCATTGAACAATGTTGTTTTACCACTGTTGGGATTACCTGTCAGTGCTATTTTCATAATTCTCCTCCTAAAAAATTCGCTTTATGTTAACGCATATCTAACTTACAAATAAATAAAATTCTATACAATTATAGATTTTGCCAATTCTAAATCAATACTGTACCTTGCGTCTTTTACTGATATGACATAGTTTTCAGCCAATACCGATATTACTGTCACTTTTTCACCTTCGTAACATCCCAGCGTAAATAAAAAACTCTTCATCTGCTCATCATCGGTCTCAATCGATTTTATTGTATATTCCATATCCACTTCTGCTTCAGATAAGTTTTTTATTGAATCGTTACTTACCCCTTCAAATTTATAAGCTTCAGTCATCATTCTACTTACTAAAGTACCAACCATATGTATCCCCCCTCATATATATCACTTTTCAATTTTCAAAGCAGTTTTTTAAAGATATTTTTCCTATTGAAGGAATCATGTATTCACTTGCAAAATGTCATATTCTACATTAATTTTCAATTCCAATTATTTTTATTATTCATTTGATTTTAATTATCATTACAAATATAAAGTATATATCTATCGATAGTGATTGTCAATATCTTTTCCTGTATTTTTCCCTAAACATTTACTGCAAGTTCCATAAAACTTAATGTAACCACCTGTTATATCAAATGATTTATTCTCTATTGTGTACTTCTTCAATTTATCATTATTTGTTATCTTTATTTTTCTAAAATCATTACATTCATTACATACAATCTCACAATAGTTAATATCACTGATTTTAAACTTTCTTTTTCTATCATGTATAGAGCTACAGTATATTTTTCCTATGTCTATAAGCTTGTCTATCGATCTATATACTGTTCTCTTGCTTATAGTTATCTTATCTTTGTTTATGAATTTTAATATGTCATTTATATCTAATTCCAAATTAGGATTTTCTTTAAATACCCTGTATATCGTTGATTTATTTTTAGATAGATTTATTTCAAGCAATTATCTCCCTCTTTTCATCTAAAATGATTATTATTATCAATAAATCTATCATACTTTCTTTTTTTTGTAAACAAAAATGAGGTATATGAAAATATTTAACATAGTAGCGTTATTTTCATATCCCTCACTTTTCGCTTAAATCTATTTACTACTAATAATTAAATACTAGCTAGTTTCTTTCCTATTTCTTCGCATTTCTGTATTTCTTCATCTTTGGGGCTTAAATGAGCTATTAATCCTTCTTGTAATATATTAGCTCTATAATTCTTCATTTTTTCATCCCATTCTCTCATCCACTGTCCATCGCCCCAATCATAAGATCCGAATAAAATCATAGGCTTTTGGTTTAAATCTATATTCTCAAAAGAAACTATATATAGTTCCATTCAACAAGCTCTTTATTCAAACTATAGTTTTTAAAACACTAATTTTATCGGCTAAAAATTAACACATAGATAAATCAAATACAGTAAAAAACAACACTCCAGTATATTTAGAATCTGTTTTGCTAAAGGGTATCTTTTTTCTAATATTCTGCTTAAAAAAAAGAAAATACTTGTTTTATTATATTGAGAATATTCTTTATCAGAAGCCATAAAATAAATATTAACAGCTTGTATTAATGGATATCCTATTATAATACACAGAAGAATCAAAATAAGTAAAAAATCTTTCAAAATAATACCTCCTTCTACCTAGGAAATTTGATTTTTTAATTAAAACTAATTATTATTCAATAATAATTATAACTTACTAATCATATGTAATACATACCCATTCAATCCAACTGTATATAAAAATAATATCTAAAATCATCGAGATTGTATAATGATGTAACAATAAATCTTTTTTCTTTTATGGTGTGGTAAGCTACTTTTATAATATATTTATTAATACTAAAAAATTTATATAGTAGAGTAGGGAGATGAAATTTTCATCCCCCCCCTCATCAAACCGTGCATGCGGTTTTCCCGCACACGGCTTTCCGATATTCTTCTTTCTATTGCATTCAGCCTCAATTTGCTAATTTCACTATTCCATATTTCTTAAGATTTATATTCATCTCTTTTATTCCCTTTCTATGAGGTTTTCTTTGTCTTTTATGGTTATTCCAAATAGTGAACTTTTCTAGCACATACCAATCTATTTTACTAAGTTGTTTACTTGCATATTGAAGAGCATAATAATTCTTAAATCCGGCTAGCCTACGATTTATTCTTTTGACCATTTCTTCTAGTGAGTCTTTGAGTGTAGCTCTATTGTTTAAAATTAGTTTTAATTTTTCTCTCATACTCTTCATAGCTTTCTTACTAGGAAATTGACTAGTTGTTTGATAAAATCTTCCTCTTTTACTCTCCTGTGTTGTCCTTCTATGGTGGAATCCCAAGAAATCAAAACCTTCTTTTCCATCCCATAAACTAACAAGCTTAGTTTTCTCAGGATGTAATTCTAATTCAAGCTTTTCCATTATTAGCTTTATTGCTTTATAGGCATGATTTATTTCTTCTCTAGTTCTTGAAATAACTATAAAATCATCACAATATCTTACTAAAGTTCCTAAATGCGAGTAATATTTCTCCCATACTGTATCTAAATAGTTTAAATAAATATTTGATAAAAGAGGACTGATTACTCCACCTTGTGGCGATCCAAGTTCACTCTTTTTATATTTTCCATTTTCTATCATTCCTACTTTTAACCATTTTCTTATTAATTTTAGTATTTTTCTATCATTAATTTTTTGCTCAACTAATCTCATCAATTTATCATGATTAATATTATCAAAGTAAGATTTAATATCAGCATCTAATACCCACCAACCATTGTTATTGCACTTATCTCTTATTAATTCTAGTGCTTGATGTGCATTTCTTTTGGGTCTAAATCCATAAGAATTATCTTTAAAATTAGCCTCAAATATAGGTTCTATCACAATTTTAGTTGCCATCTGTATTACTCTATCTTTTAATATGGGAATTCCTAATGGTCTATTTCTACCATCCTTCTTAGGTATATATACTCTTTTTACTGGTTTTGGATTATAATTATTGTTTATTAATTCAACTCTTATCTCTTCAAGAAATTTATCTTCTCCATATTTAATTACATCTTTAATAAATATATTATCTATTCCACCAGTTCCATTATTTGATTTGACTTGTCTCCAAGCCCTATGTAAGATATCTTTTCTGTAAATCTTATCATATAGTGCATGAAATTTTCGCTTCTTGTTTACTTTGGCACTTAGATATAGTTTTCTTTGAAGTTCTCGAACTTTATCTATGGTGTTGTTAGCTTTCGCATTCACTCACTCTTACCTCCTTAGAAAACATGAATAAAGTAGAGTCCCTTTCCTAGATATAGTTTTGCTGTCTATATCATCATAGGTACTATGAACTCCTCCGACTCCCTTCCAACAGTCCACAATTTCACCTTTGGTTTATATGCTTTCCATTTACTGCTTCGCAGTGTTGGGTAGGGTCTCTCCAGTTCCGAATCATACTTTAGATACATGTCGCTTCCTTTATACCGAAGGATTCTTTGATGTTGTATTCCAAGTTCTTCACATCTTCCATGGCTTTCACCTACATTCCCGAGGTTCAGCTTCCTTTTGCTCTCCTATTAGGAGTCCACTCTGACGATACGGCAGAATTCACTTTATGTTACGACCTGCACCTTCGCTAGCACTATCTCTAGTTACATTACCCTCACGCTTCATACCCAGTATTTCTACTACGCATGGTGATTGGCTACTAGGCTCCTTGGTGATTACCTACACTGGACTTTCACCAGCTAGCATGATCCAGCTTAGCTGGACGCACAAAATGTTAGTGAATGCTTTTAGACATTTTGACTAATACAACTTAGTTTTATCGTTTAATAATTCGTTAAGAAATCTGCTTGTCTGACCGTAGGGAGTTCGTAAATTTTAGAATTATTAATAAGATAAAATCTTAGTTGTATTCAAAATATCGTTGTATTCACGGTATTTTTATAGGAAGTTTTTCATACCCCACAAACTCTAAAAAAGAACCTAGATTTTTTTGTGAAAAATCTAGGTTCTTTTGGTTAATCAATTATTGGTTTATAATTTAAAATACTCTATTCCAGATTCAAATAATCTTTGATCCTTATTTCCATGTATATTCTTAAGTACATTATCTCCAATTCTCTCAGAGTGACCCATCTTACCCAGTATTCTTCCATCAGGACTAGTTATTCCTTCAACTGCATAGAATGAACCGTTTGGATTAAAATCTATATCGTATGTTGCATTTTTATTATTATCTACATATTGTGTAACTATTTGACCACTTTTTATAAGCTTTTCTATCATATTTTCATTACATACGAATCTACCTTCTCCATGTGATATAGGTATAGAGTGTATATCTCCAACTTTTACATTAGACATCCAAGGAGATAGATTTGATACTATCTTTGTTTTTACAGCTTTAGATTGATGTCTAGCTATATTGTTATAAGTAAGAGTTGGATCATTTTCATCAATATCCTTTATCTCTCCATAAGGAAGTAGTCCAAGCTTTATAAGTGCCTGAAATCCATTACAAATACCTATCATCAATCCATCTCTGTTGTTTAAAAGTTCCATAATAGCTTCTTTTATTCTAGGATTTTTTAATACATTTACTATGAATTTAGCAGATCCATCTGGTTCATCTCCTGCACTAAATCCACCTGGTAGCATTATTATTTGAGATTGATTTATTTTTTTCACAAAATCCTCTATACTATCTTGTATATCTTGTGATTTTAAGTTTTTGAATATACTAGTATGACAATCTCCACCTGCTCTTTCAAATGCTTTCATACAGTCGTATTCGCAGTTAGTTCCTGGGAATACAGGTACTAATACCTTTGGCTTTACTATACTAGTTTTTGGTTTTAATATTACTGATTTTTCATAGTGTAGAGTTTCTATCTTTTGATTTATCTCTGTAGTTTTAGTTGGAAATACTTTTTCTAGTGTATTACTCCAAGAATTATGCATTTTATTTATATCTATTTTTATGCTATTTACCTGTATAAACTCATGTGCAATAGTGCTTCCCAATATTTCGTAGTCACAGTTTTTAAATACTTCATCTACATCTATTCCGTCTTCTATTTCAAGAACAAAGCTTCCATAATATGGTGAAAATAATTTCTGATCACTCATTTCATCTTTGAACTTAAATCCTATTTTATTTCCAAAAGACATCTTACTTAAAGCTTCACATATTCCGCCAACCTTTATAGAGTATGCTGATATTATATTTTTATTTTTTATATTCTTTGTTACAGTATTTAAATTAGACTTTAAACAGTCAAAATCTACAATACAGTCGTCATCTTTTCTTGTGGATAATAGTACTACCTTAGAATTTACTTTTTTAAATTCTGGGGATATAACGCTGTTTGAATCCACAATATCTACAGCAAATGATATTAATGTAGGCGGAACATTTATATCTTCGAACGTTCCAGACATACTATCCTTACCACCTATAGCAGGTATATTTAATCTTTTTTGAACTAAGTATGCTCCAAGTAATGCACTAAATGGCTTGCCCCATTTTTCCTTATCTTTACCTATTTTTTCAAAGTATTCTTGCAACGTTAGTCTTATATTATTATAGTCTCCACCAACAGATACTATCTTACATATAGATTCAACTAATGCGTATATAGCACCGTGGAATGGACTCCATTTTCCTATTTTCGGGTTGTATCCGTAAGCCATGGCACTAGCCGTATCCGTACTCCCCTTTAATACAGGTATCTTACAAACCATAGCATCAGTAGGAGTTGATTGATATTTACCACCTAAAGGCATAAGTACAGTTCCAGCCCCTATAGATGTATCAAACATCTCTATTAATCCTCTTTTAGAGCATACATTTAAATCCTTTAATCTATTTATCCACTTATCTTCTAAGTTATCCCCAACTATTTCTATATTTTCAAAATAATTAGTATCTTCATCTGTGGATTTTATTAATACATCTGTGTATTGTTTAGCTCCATTAGTATTTAAGAAATCCCTGCTTATATCCACTATCAACTTTTCATTCCAACTCATTCTCACTCTGTTATCATCAGTTACAGTAGCAACATGAGTAGCTTCAACATTCTCTTCATGTGCATATCTTATAAACTCGTCTAAATTCTCTTTATCTATAACAACAGCCATTCTCTCTTGAGATTCAGATATAGCAATTTCAGTTCCATCAAGACCCTCATATTTTTTAGGCACCTTATTAAGATCTATATCTATACCATCAGCAAGCTCTCCTATAGCTACACATACTCCACCAGCTCCAAAATCATTACATCTTTTTATCATAGAGCTTGCCTTTTTATTTCTAAATAACCTTTGTATCTTTCTTTCTGTTGGAGGATTTCCCTTTTGAACCTCAGCAGAACAAGTAGATATGGACTCTTCGCTATGTTCTTTAGATGAACCTGTAGCTCCTCCACACCCGTCTTTTCCAGTTCTTCCTCCAACTAGTATAACTACATCCGAAGCCTTAGGAGTTTTTCTTATTACCTCATCCTTTGGTGTTGCAGCAATAACAGCTCCAACTTCCATTCTCTTTGCAACAAAATCATCATCGTATACTTCATCAACAAAACCTGTAGCTACACCTATTTGATTTCCATAAGAACTGTATCCATGTGCAGCTTCCTTAGTTATCTTGATTTGAGGTAGTTTACCATCAAGAGTATCATTTATATTTTGAAGAGGATTCGCACATCCACTTATACGCATAGCTTGGTATACATAACTTCTTCCCGATAAAGGGTCCCTTATAGCTCCTCCAAGACAAGTAGCAGCTCCTCCATATGGCTCTATTTCAGTAGGATGATTATGTGTTTCATTTTTAAACATAACTAGATATTTTTCAATTTTTCCATCTATGTCTACATCTACATTTATACTACATGCATTTATTTCTTCAGATACATCTAAATCTTCAAGAAGTCCTTTTTTTCTAAGCTCCTTCATAGATATAGTTGCTATATCCATAAGAGTTATATCCTTCTCTCTTGATTCATACACATAACTTCTAGATTCTTTATATTCGTTATAAGTTTTATTTATTATATCTGAATACTTTCCATCTTCTACTTCTATATTTTCTACCTTAGTTAAAAAAGTAGTATGTCTACAGTGATCTGACCAATAAGTATCTATTATCTTTATCTCAGTTATAGTAGGATTTCTCTTTTCAGTGTCTTTAAAATATCCTTGTATCAACACCAAATCATCATATAACATCGCAAGACCTCTATCTTTTATGAAGTCTTTCAAATCATTCCCATCCATATTTATAAAACCATCTATAACCTCAACCTCATCTACATAATCTATTTCCACAACCAGCTTGTCTGGTTTGTCTAATCTAGCTTCCCTTGAATCAACAGGGTTTATAAGGTAATTTTTTATATTCTTAAACTCAATATCATCAATTTGTCCATCTATCACTATAACCCTTGCAAAGTTAACTAAAGGTCTACTATTTTGAGTTAATATTTCTATACATTGAACAGACCAATCAGCTCTTTGATCATACTGTCCAGGAAGATATTCTATGGCAAATATCTTTGAACTATCATCTATATATATATTCTCATGATATACATTATCTATATTTGGCTCAGAGAATATGCTCTGAACAGATTTTTCATATACATCATCCGATATATTCTCTATATCATATCTATTTAAAACTCTAATATTATCTATATTTTTTATATCCAAATTTATTTGTATATCTCTAAGTAACTTTTGAGCCTCTACATCAAATCCAGATTTTTTCTCTACAAACAACCTTTTTATATTAGACATATTAATCACACTCCCCAATATCTCTTCTATAATGCATTCCATCAAAATATATCTTATCTATATTTTCATATACTTTTTTCGTAGCTTCCTTTAAGGTCTTCGCCTTCGCGCTTACCCCTAGTACTCTGCCTCCATTTGTTACTAAAACTTCTTTTTCAATCTTAGTTCCACTATGAAATAAAATTATATCTTCATCTAAATCACCTATATTTATAACTTTTCCTTTTTCATAATCATTAGGATATCCGCCTGATGCAAGCATTACGCAAACAGTTTGCTCATCACTCCACTTTATATCAATATCGCTTAATCTATTATCCAAAATACTCTCCATTATATCTATCAAGCTACTTTCAAGTCTTGTCAGAACTACTTGAGTTTCAGGATCTCCAAATCTAACATTAAACTCCAAAACCTTTGGCCCATCATTAGTTATCATAAGCCCTATGAAAAGTATTCCTTTGTAGTTTAAATTATCTTTTTTTAACCCGTCTATTATAGGTTTTAATACTTTCTCATCTATCTCTATATGTAGATTTTCATCATATATATCACTTGGCGAGAAAGTGCCCATACCTCCAGTATTTGGTCCAATCTCATGGTCAAATACTTTCTTATGATCCTTCGCACTAACCATAGGTACTATAGTTTTATTATCTACGAATGCCAATATGGAAGTCTCTATACCCGTTAAAAACTCTTCTATTATAATTTTTTCGCCAGCTACTCCAAACTTCTTATTTTGCATAATATCCTTTAAGCTATCAACAGCTTCATCTTCACAGCTAGCTATTATTACACCTTTACCACTAGCTAGACCATCAGCCTTAACTACAACAGGATATCCGTATATACCCACATTTTTTATAGCCTCATCTAAATTATTAAATTCTCTATATTTAGCAGTAGGAATATTGTGATTTATCATAAACTCTTTAGAGTAACTCTTGCTTCCCTCAAGAAGTGCACAATCTTTATTAGGTCCAAATACCTTCATATTATTCTTTTCAAACTGATCAACTATTCCCATTACAAGCGGAAGTTCGGGTCCTACTATAGTCATTCCTATATCATTTTTCTTTGCAAAATCAATTAACGAATCTATATCATTATCCTTGATATCAACAATTTCAGCAATTTCAGATATTCCAGCATTTCCGGGAGCACAGTATATCTTATCAACCTTATCTTCATTTAATAGCTTATAACAAATAGCGTGCTCACGCCCACCACTTCCAACTACTAAAACCTTCATAAAATCACCCCGACCCTTATAATTTAGTGTTTAAAATGTCTAACTCCTGTAAGCACCATAGATATTTTAAGTTCATCACAAGCCTTTATAGAATCTATGTCCTTAAGAGATCCCCCAGGCTGAATTATATTTTTAATACCATATTTTGCAGCCAGTTTTACACAATCATCAAATGGAAAGAATGCATCTGATGCAAGCGTAGCTCCGTTAAAATCTTTATCTCTATTGTTATTTATACTGTTTTCAAGTGCCCATATTCTACTAGTTTGTCCCGGTCCTAGTGCAATAGTTTTTCCATCTTTAACTATAGCTATACCATTTGACTTCATATTTTTAACTATTTTCATTCCAAAATTCATATCTTCTATTTCTTTATCATTCGGTTTGTTCTCAGTAACAACTTCAAATTTATCAAGTAGCTTATCATCTTCATCTTGCGCCAAAAGTTTTCCATCTAAGTATTTAAAATCGTATCCTCTGCCACTTTTATTTAAATCATCTATTTTAAGAATTCTAACATTCTTCTTTTGCTTTAGTATTTCAAGAGCTTCCTCTGTGTAATCATAAGCTACAATTATCTCCAAGAATATATCATTTAACATTTTAGCTGTATCCTCATCAACAACAGAATTTATTCCTACTATTCCTCCGAATATAGATACAGGATCTGATTCATAACATTTTTCGAATGCTTCATATGAATTTTTGCCAATAGCTACTCCACATGGATTAGTATGTTTTACAGCAACTGCTGTTACATATTCTTCATCTTTAAATTCATGCATTATGTTAAGGCATCCATTTAAATCATTTATATTGTTGAACGATAATTCTTTTCCATGTAATTTTTCAAAATCTAATATACTATTTTGACTAAAACTATCTCTATAGTAGCAAGCCTTTTGATGTGGATTTTCTCCATATCTAAGTTCATAATCTTTTTCAAACGTTAAATTTAAATACTTAGGATACTTCTCTCCTAAAGAATTTGCAAAGTAAGTAGAAATTAAAGAGTCATAACGAGCTGTTATAGAAAAGGCTTTAAAGGCAAGGTTTGATCTATCTTCAATAGATAGGGAATTGTTTTTAATTTTGTCTATTATAACATCATAATCATCAGGATCAACTATTACTGTTACATCTTTATAATTTTTAGATGCAGCTCTTATAATAGTAGGTCCTCCTATATCTATGTTTTCTATCATTTTAGCATGGTCTTCATCTTTTTTAAGAGATCCCTCAAAATCGTATAAGTTAACTACAACAATATCTATAGGATGTATATCATGTTTTTTTATAGTATCTATATGTTCTGACTTATCTCTTTCAAACAATATTCCACCATGTATATATGGATTTAAAGTTTTTACTCTTCCGTTTAATATTTCAGGAAACTTTGTTACTTCATCTATTTTAATTGCCTCAACACCAGACTCTGTTAGTATTTTATAAGTATTTCCTGTTGATACTATCTCATATCCAAGTTTTACAAGTTCTCTCCCAAAATCAACTATTCCTTCTTTATTCGTAACACTTATTAACGCTCTTTTATTCATGTATAAACACTCTCCTTCCACTAATTTCAAGTTTTTTATCACAGAATAACTTAACTGATTTTCTTAATATACTATGTTCCACATGAAGCACTCTTTTTTGAAGAGTATCTACATTATCAATATCTTTAACTTCTACAGCCTCTTGAATTATAATGGGACCATTGTCTGCTTTTTCATCTACAAAATGGACTGTAGCTCCAGTTATTTTGACGCCATATTCAAGAACCTTTTGATGAACAATGCTTCCATAATATCCTTTCCCACAAAATGCAGGTATCAAAGATGGATGTATGTTTATTATCTTATTTTCAAATTCATTTACGAATTCTCCACTTATTATTTTTAGATATCCAGCTAAAACTATCAAATCTATATTTTCATTTTTCAATATATCTATTATCTTTTTTTCATCTTTTTCATATACATCTTTTATTTTATTTTCTCTAGCCCTTGTTAGTCCATAAGCTTCTTCATTATCAGATATAACTACCTTTATGTTGCCATTTATATCATCTTTACAACCATCTATTAAACTTTGAAGATTGCTTCCAGATCCTGATATCATAACTGCTATGTTTAGCATAATACGACTCCACTATCAGTAGTCACCTCTCCTATTATATAAGCATCTTCATTTTGATTTATACACTCGAGTATTTCATTTGCATCATCTTTATCAACTATAATTACAAGTCCTATTCCCATATTAAAGCTTCTGTATAGTTCTCTTTCATCCACTAAGTTTAATTTTTTTATAAGAGCATATATATCTAATTCTTTCCACGAATTTTTGTTTATAGTTATTCCTAAATTTTTAGGTATAACCCTTGTGATATTCTCGATTACTCCTCCACCAGTTATATGTGCTATAGCTTTTATATCGTGTTTAGATATTAGATCAATAACTGTATTCACATATATTTTGGTAGGAGTTAACAATTCTTCTCCTAAAGTCTTTCCAAGCTCATCTACATATCTATCCAGTGTCCAATTTAATTCATCTAAGAATATTTTTCTTATAAGAGAGAATCCATTACTGTGTATTCCACTAGATGATATTCCTATAAGAACATCACCTTCTTTAACATTATCTCCAGTGATTATATTTTCTTTATCACATATACCAACTGAAAATCCAGCCAAATCATATTCATCACTTTTGTACATACCTGGCATTTCAGCAGTTTCTCCACCTACAAGTGCACATCCACAGTCCTTACATCCAGCTACAATACCCGATACTATATCTTCTACTTGATTAGAATTAAGATTTCCAGTAGCTATATAGTCTAAGAAAAATAATGGCTTTGCGCCCTGACATATAAGGTCATTTACACACATTGCTACTAAATCTATTCCTACAGTATCATGTCTATCCATAATTTGAGCAATCTTAAGCTTAGTACCAACACCATCTGTCGATGATAATAAAACTGGTTCTTTCATGCTTAAGCAATCCTTTATACTGTATAGTCCACTAAAGCTTCCTAAATCACCTAACACATTTTTGTTATAAGTAGACTTAACTTTTTCCTTTATGATATCTACTGCCTTATTTCCCTCATCTATATTAACTCCACTATCTCTATAAGTTATCTTATTCATACTAATCTAATCCTCCTCAACAATAGGTTTTATTGGATATTTGCCATTAAAGCAAGCCATACAGAATATATTCTCACAATCCGCTGCTTTTATAAGTGCATCTATAGATAAGAATTTTAAAGAATCTGCTCCTATCTCTTTTCTTATATCCTCTATAGAATTTTCAGATGCTATTAACTGACTTCTTCTAGGCGTATCTATTCCAAAATAACAAGAATATTTAACCGGAGGAGATGTTATTCTAAGGTGAACCTCTTTTGCTCCAGCTTTTTTTAGTGAATCTATAAGTATCTTTGATGTCGTTCCCCTAACTATAGAATCATCAATTAATATTATAGATTTTCCTTTAACTACAGAAGTCAGAGGATTAAGTTTTAGTTTAACGCCTATCTCCCTCTCACTTTGAGTAGGCTTTATGAATGTTCTTCCAACATATCTATTTTTAACTAGTCCTTCTTTTAAACCTATTTTACTTTCCTTGGAATATCCTAAAGCGCCCGGTATTCCTGAATCAGGAACAGGAATTACTATATCAGCCTTTACATCATCTTCTTTTGCTAGTATTTCACCTGATTTTACTCGAAATTCGTATGCATTAATTCCATCTATTACAGCATCATTTCTGGCGAAATAAACGTGTTCAAATATACAAGTCTTCTGCTTTTCCTTGTAATTATCTTTATAATTATAAGATTTAACTTCTCCATTATTTATAAGGACTATCTCTCCCGGCTCTATGTCTCTTATAATTTCTCCCCCAAGTATATCTATAGAACAACTTTCAGATGAAACTATATACTCACCATCTTTTTTCCCAAGGACTAAAGGTCTAAATCCATGAGGATCTCTAACAGCCACAAGCCCTTCTTCACTTAGTATTACTAGGGAATATGCTCCTTTTATATAATCCATAGTAATTTTTACACTTTCTACAATATTCCCTTTATAATATCTGGACAATATATATAATATAACCTCAGAATCTATAGATGTTTGAAACATGAATCCTTCATCTTCAAGAGTCTGTCTTAAATAATCATGGTTTATCAAATTTCCATTATGAGCTATAGATAACTTCCTTCTTCTGCAAACGCCAGCTAAAGGTTGGCAATTGGATACATGGCTTCCTCCAGCAGTTGAATATCTAACATGACCTATACCTACATTTCCATTTAAATTATTCAAATCTTGCTCTTTTAAAACGTCCGGTACAAGACCCATACCTCTATGATAATTTATATTATTTTCTTCATTCAAAACAGCTATTCCACAACTCTCTTGTCCTCTATGTTGTAGCGAATAAAGCCCATAGTAGAGTTCCTTAGATATGTCTTTATTTGAGCTAATACCTATAATTCCGCACATATTTATTTCCCCTTTCTTAACATAAAGCGAAACTTAATTAAGATGAAGTTTTTACTTCATCTTAATTTCTAGCTTTTGGATAAGTTCAACATCCTATAAATATTTTACAACTCGATTCTACTAAGAACCTCTTTATAAGCATCTATGACATTTCCCAAGTCTCTTCTAAATCTATCTTTATCCATTTTTTCATTTGTGTTAACATCCCATAATCTACAAGTATCAGGAGAAACTTCATCAGCAAGTATTATCTGATTATCTTGAGTTTTTCCAAACTCTAATTTGAAATCTATCAATTTTAAATCTAGCTTTTTGAAAAATGTCTTCAATAGTTCATTTATTTTAGAAGCTTGATCTCTCATATAATCCATTTCTTCTTTTGTAGCAATCTTTAAAGCTATAGCATGATAATCGTTAATTAACGGGTCTCCTAATTCATCATCCTTATATGAAAACTCAAATACAGGAGATTCAAATTCTATACCTTCATCTACTCCAAATTTCTTGCACATAGACCCAGCTGATACATTTCTAACTATTACCTCAAGAGGTACTATTTCAACAGATTTAACAATCATCTCTCTATCAGAAATTCTCTTTACATAATGAGTCTTTATATCATTACTTTCTAAAAGTTCAAATACATAAGAAGATATCTTGTTGTTTATAATACCCTTTTCACTTATCTCATCCTTCTTAACTCCATTAAATGCAGTAGCATCATCCTTGTAATAAACTAGATACTCACTATTATTATCAGTTTTGAAAATTTTCTTAGCCTTTCCCTCATAAAGCATTTCCATATCATTTACCTCCCTAAAATAGTATTTATATCAATTTTTTTACATTTTATTTTTAAAAAATATTATAAGTTTCTTACAATTTCATCATCTTCTAGTACTTTTTCAGCCATTTCTTTTCTATAATTTTGAAGTTCCATTTTAAGATTTTCATATTTTAAGCTCATTATCTGAATCGCAAGCAATGATGCATTTAAAGAAGAATCTATAGTTACAGTTGCAACTGGAATACCTTTTGGCATTTGAACCATAGAAAGCAAAGAATCTAACCCATCTAAAGTTGAAGACTTAATAGGAATTCCTATTACAGGCTTTAAAGTATGAGAGGCAACAACTCCCGCTAAATGTGCAGCCTTTCCAGCAGCCGCTATCATTACATCCACATCATCTATAGTTTTCATAAATTTCATAAGCTCATTAGGTGTTCTATGCGCTGACAAAACTCTTTTTTCAACTTCTATACCAAATCTTTTTAATAAATTTACTCCTTCTTCCAACTTAGGGTAATCTGACTTTGATCCCATTATTATAGCTACCTTCATAAGGCACCTCCTATATATTTTATATTGCCATATATTTTTCATTTTGTCCTATAAATTTCATTTTAGTCCTAAAAATGGTATAAAAATAGGCCCATATAGAAATTCCTATAAATTAGGGCCCTTATTTAATTTAACCAGCGAATCCGTACTTTAATATGAATAATACAGATAGAACATATAAAGTAGGTTGAATCTCGTGTTTTTTACCAGTTAAAAGCTTTATTGCTGTGTATGAAACTATTCCAAATACCAATCCTTCAGCTATACTATATGCAAGCGGCATCATTATAACTGTTAAGAATGCTGGTATTGCCTCTGTGAAATCATTAAAATCTATCTTAAGAAGTGATGATGCCATCATAACTCCTACAAGTATCAAAACTGGTGCTGTTGCTTGTGATGGTATTGATGTGAATACAGGTGCGAATAAAGTTGATACTAAGAATAATACTCCTGTTGTAAAAGCTGTAAGACCTGTTCTTCCACCCTCTGCTATACCAGATGCACTCTCAACAAACACCGTAACAGTAGAAGTTCCAAGCATAGCTCCAGCTGTTGTTCCTACAGCATCTGCAAATAATGCTTGCTTTGCTCTTGGAAGATTTCCGTTTTCATCTAACATATCTGCCTTACTAGCAAGACCAACTAAGCATCCTATAGTATCAAATAAATCTACAAATAAGAATGTAAATACTACTACTACCATATCCATACTAAATATCTGTGATGATGGAATATGTCTAAAAGCCATAAATATCGGAGATAAAGACGGTGGTACGTCTATTAGCTTACTAGGTGCTGCTACTATTCCAGTAATCATTCCAATTATTGATGTACCTATCATTCCTATTAAAAAAGCTCCCTTAACATTTTTACTAAGTAAAACAGATGTAAGTATAATTCCAAATATTGCAAGCAATGCTAATGGACTTTTAAGATTCCCAAGTGTTAATATTGCTCCCCCAGCTTCTATGAATCCAACTCCTACAAGTCCTATAAAAGCTATGAATAGTCCAATCCCTGCTGTAACTGCATTTTTTAAAGTTTGAGGAATTGCATTTATTATTTTTTCACGAACATTAAAAAAAGTTAATATTATAAATATGATACCTTCTATAAATACGGCAGCTAAAGCAAATTGCCATGAATATCCCATTCCTAAAACAACTCCATATGCAAAGAATGCATTAAGACCCATACCAGGTGCAAGAGCCATTGGATAGTTAGCGAAAAACGCCATAACAAAAGTAGCTATTACAGATGCAAGCGCTGTTGCCATGAATACTGCACCCTTATCCATTCCTGCATCTCCGAGTATCATTGGATTTACTACTAATATATATGCCATTGTCATAAAAGTCGTAACGCCTGCAAGAACTTCTTTTTTAACAGTAGTTCCATGTTCCGAAAGCTTAAATATTTTTTCTAGCATACCTTTTGGCTGCTCAGTAGACTCAACTTTTTTTTCTGCTAATTGCATTTATATTCCTCCTTAAATTTAATAAAACTAGTTCAAACAATTCTTATTTTTGTATTTATATAAGAAAAGCTTTAAACTAGCTAAATTTAATGAGATAGAAAGCTTTTCTTATAGCTGGAATGTTTAAGGCTATTCCGTAGAAACTCCTCGACCATATTACGAGGATTATATAAGAAAGTTCGACTATTTAGTTGTCTTATGATTTAATAATAGATTATTGTTCGTTAATAGTCAATAGTTTTTATTAATTTTTTTTATTATTCGCTTTTAATGTACGCAACAACACGAACATTATCTTATTTTTTAGTTGTTTTCTATTTTTGTATTACCCTTTCTGTTAATTATTTCTATTCCTATGATATTAATGAGAACTTTTCTTTTATTAAACTCTCCTTTTATTACTTCTTAAAAAGATGATTATTAATTAAATGTTTGGAATTTTTGTATTTTTTTGTTATAATTTACAATATACAAAGGAAAGGTGTTAAATATGAGTTTTATTTACAAAACAACCGATACTATATTCGATTCAATGAAACCTTATATCAAAAATAAATCTGAAGATGATTTAGAAATTGCTAAATACGGGCTAAATCTTTTTTTATTGGAACTTTATAAGCTTCCTATTTTTTTAGGACTTGCTTACTTTTTAGGTATATTTAGATACTGCATTTTAATTTATATGTTGTTCGGATTTATAAGAAGTAATGCACATGGAATACATATGAAAAATGGAAGAATGTGTCTTTTTTACAGTTGTATATCATTTTTTTGTGTAGTTTATATATCAAAAATATTATTGATTACTATAAGTATTAAAATATTTCTATATATATTAATACTATATATATTATATAAATACGCTCCAGCCGATACAGAACAAAGACCTTTACTCAATGTAACAACTAGAAAAAGAAAAAAAAAATTTTCTATTTCAACTGGAATTGCATACATTGTTATTTCTTTAATTTGTAGTAATCAAACAATATCTAATATATTCTTATTTGTTTTGTTATTAGAGTGTATAGCTATACACCCTATTACATATAAAATATTTGACAGGAGGTATAAAAACTATGAAGATTTCAAATAAGTTGAAAACTATATTATCTACACTTGTATTTAGTACTGCTTTTTTCTTAGCCACTACATCTATAGGTCTTTGTTGTAGCAAAGGACTTCTTGAAGAGCCTACAGCTCCAAAATGTCTATTAAAAAAATAGAACAACTTCGGTTGTTCTATTTTTTTAATATGAGTTCTACTTTGAATAAATCATATTCTATTTTTGTATTTACATACATATTAGTATACTTAGTTTTTGATAATCTTTTTACAGTATTGAGACCTAAACCTCTACTTTCTCCCTTAGTTGAGTATCCCTTATCAAATATTCTATTAATATCTGGTATATGGTTAAATGAATTTGATATAGTTATATATATCTTAGAGTCTTCATTTGATATTTCAATATTCAATATTTTTTCATCTGATTCAATGCTTGCTTCCATTGCATTATCAAGTAATATTCCAAGTATTTTGGACATATCTATATCATTTATAAAAAAATCGCTAATATCATTACTTATATCTATATTCAAATTTATTTTATTTGAAATTGCCTTTGCAACTTTAAAATTAATCAAACCTTTAACTGGGCTATTCTTTATTTTATTAAGTCCATATATCTTCCTATTATTTGTCTTTTGGTTTTCACATATATCTTCATAAAAATACTTCTTTAAACCCTCCATATCATCTTTAGCTAAAAATCCACTCATTGATAGCAATATATTGTTTTGATCATGCTTATATTCTTTCATGCTATCTAAAGATTCCTCTATAATCTTATTATACATCTGTATATATTTTTTTTCATTTTTTTCAATATCCAATTTGTTTATTACCATAAATATTAAGTAACTCATGAAAAGAAAAAATAGAAGTACAAATGTAACAGTTATTATACTTTGCATACTTTCTGTACCGTTATACATATTTATATAAGTCATATACACTAATATGAAAATATTTACATACACCCAAAGAAATTTTTCCTCTTCGACAACTAATTTTTTATTTATTTCTCTAAATTTCAACAATATATTGCTTAGTAATATAGCTATAAAAATTACTAATACCATCGATCCTATTATATTAAAATATATATTTTCACTTAAAATCTTTGGTATCATATTACTCTTATAGAAAAAAAGTCCTACACATATATCTGCTATCTGAAATACCCAAAATGTTAAAATATATGATAAGAAAAAGTTATCTTTCTTTTTTCTTATTATATAATATATAGCTACCTCTAGAAGTATATAGTATACTCCTAACTTTATAGGCTTAATAGCTATCATATTCATAATAAAATCTACTAATGTTATTAACAATACACATTTTATTTCTAATCCTAAATTAATTTCTATATTCCCATTTATTTTTTTAAATACATAAATAAAAAAATAGCTAAATAAAATAGTCATTATAAAATCACATAAACTAAGCATTTTCATTCATCACTCCTTTATAAGTTTGTAATGTATAATATTTTATTATTTATTTTCAAAACAACCAAACTTATCTCCATTTTACATTTTACACTATGCGACAATATTTTTGTATATTTTGGTATGAATTAGTTTTATTTAAATTTTGATTTATATATTAAATAAAAAACCCTACTTAAAATAGTTGCTATTTTTGAGTACTTACCCATACTATTCAACGTTCGAAAATATTATAATTTAATTATGGATAAAAAATTCGTCTACTCGCTAACGCGGTGACTCATGTCGCCAACGATCCTTACAGGCTCCGTTGCTCAAAAATAGTTGTAAGTATAGTTCTTTAATCAATGTTATCCACAGATTCAAAACTATATAATTTCCTATAGTATAAAAAATAGCAATGGTTAAAACCATCGCTATTTTTTATATATAATTATTTCTTGATTGAATAAATGATCTTTTATATAAGTATTAATGTTCATATTCGAATATTGCTTATCATTAATTTTTTTAATTATATCAAGACCTAGCCCTCTATCTCTTCCTTTTGTAGAATATCCTTTTATGAATATATTATTTAAATTAGGTTCTAAATTGTATGAATTAGAAATATGTATAATCAATTTTTTATTATCTTCATTAATGTTAATATCTATTATCTTTTCTTTAGATTCTGTGCTAGCCTCTATAGCATTGTCTATTAATATCCCAAATATCTTGCATATATCAACTTCCTTTAAAATAAAGTCTTCTATATAGTTTTCTATATTCAAGTTGAAATTAATTCCTAAAGAACTCGCTTTTGATGATTTTACATTTATCAAACCTTTAAGAGGTATATTCTCTATATTTATAATCCCATACATATTGTTGTTTATATATTTATCATCAACTAAATTTTCATAGAAGTATGTTTCTAATCCTTCCATATTTTTGCTAGCTATATAGCCACTTATGCACATCAAAGTATTTCTATAATCATGCTTGAATGCTCTCATATTCTCAAGAGATTCCTCTATCATATTAGCATATAATTGAATATCTTTCTTTTGGTTTTTCTCCTTATATAGCTTACCTAATACTATATATACACCGTAACTTAAAAGTGCACAACATATAAATAACAATATGAAAAGCATTATAAACTTATTTAAATTCTTATCTATGTTTTCATAGTCATATATTATTAATGTAAATACCATTATTAAAAATACAATATATACCCAAAATACTTTATTTATATGATCATTATTAATTTCATAAGATTTATTATAATATTTATAATTTCTTAAGTATTTAAATACTAACAAAAATGAATATGTACATAAAAAAGTTACAATAAATAAACAAACACCATACATGCAGTCCTCCTAATAATGTTCTCAATAGTATGTCCGTATATATTATATTATTTTTTGAATTATACGTAAATCTTTTTAGCGAATTTTGTATAATCGTCTGTTTATTTTAAAATAAATAAAATATAACTATATTTATTCACTTAAGTTATCCAATTTAAAATATATTTAGTTTAGAAACTCTGAAATTATTCATATTTACTTAATAAAAAATTCGTCTACTCGCTAACGCGGTGACTCATGTCGCCAACGATCCTTACAGGCTCCGTTGCTCAAAAATAGTTGTAAGTATAGTTCTTTAATCAATGTTATCCACAGATTCAAAACTATATAATTTCCTATAGTATAAAAAATAGATAGCCATTGGCTACCTATTTTTTATTCCCACTCTATAGTTCCAGGAGGTTTACTTGTAATATCATAAACAACTCTATTAACTCCGTCGACTTCATTAACTATTCTACTTGATATTTTTTCAAGTGCATCATAAGGCATCTTGTACCAGTCAGATGTCATTCCATCAGAAGATGTAACCGCTCTTAGTCCAACTAAATGAGCATATGTTCTCTCATCTCCCATAACTCCTACAGTCTTAACATCTGGTAATGTTGCAAATGCCTGCCATATTTTATCGTATAAATCATTATTTTTAAGCTCTTGCATATATATATCATCTGCTTCTCTTAATATATCAAGTTTTTCCTTAGTAACTTCTCCTATAACTCTTATTCCAAGTCCTGGACCTGGGAAAGGGTGTCTAAATATTAAGTACTTAGGAATTTCAAGTTCAAGTCCTAATCTTCTAACCTCATCCTTGAATAATTCTCTTAAAGGTTCTATGATTTCAAACTCTATATCTTCAGGTATTCCACCTACATTATGATGAGATTTTATAGTAGAAGCTCCACTTTCTCCCGCTCCACTTTCTATAACATCAGGATATATAGTTCCTTGAACTAAAAAGTCCATCTTTCCTAATTTGTTAGACTCTTCTTCAAATACTCTTATAAATTCTTCTCCAATTATTTTTCTCTTAGCCTCTGGCTCAGATACTCCTGATAATTTATTTAAGAATCTTTCTTGTACATTAACTCTTATTAAGTTCATCTTGAACTCTTTTCTAAATATCTGCTCTACTTGATCTCCTTCATTCTTTCTTAAAAGACCGTGATCTACGAATATACAAGTAAGATTATCTCCTATTGCCTTATGAAGCAATACTGCGGCAACTGAACTGTCTACTCCTCCACTTAAAGCACACAATACTTTCTTGTCTCCTACCTTGTCCTTTATTTCCTTTATCTTTTGATCTACAAAAGAATCCATAGTCCAACTACCACTTAGGTTACATACCTTGAATAGGAAGTTCTTTATTATTTCATTTCCCTGTATAGAATGTTCAACCTCTGGGTGGAATTGTACTCCATATAATTTTTTTGCTTCATTCTGAATTGCAGCTACAGGACAATCATTAGTGTATGCAATTATTTCAAAATCGTCTGGAGTCTTATCTATCAAGTCTGTATGACTCATCCAAGTTGTATTTTTAGAATCTATACCTTTAAATATTAAGCTATCTTTATAGTTTATTTCCGTTTTTCCGTACTCTCTTTTATCTCCTCTTTTAACATTCCCACCTAGAATGTGTGACATAATTTGAGCTCCATAGCATATTCCAAGTATAGGTATGTCCATATCGAATATTTCCTTCGATATTCTTGGTGCACCTTCTGCATATACACTAGAAGGTCCTCCTGTAAATATTATTCCTTTAGGATTTTTTGCTTTTATTTTATCTAGAGAATAAGTATATGGAATTATTTCACAATATACATTGCAGTCTCTAACTCTTCTAGCTATAAGTTGATTGTATTGACCTCCAAAGTCAACTATTAATACTAATTCTTTTTCCATATTAATTCTCTCCTTGTGCACTGTAATTTGGTGCTTCTTTAGTTATAGTTACATCATGAGGATGACTTTCCTTAAGTCCAGCTCCTGTTATCTTCATAAATTCACCATTTTCCATCAATTTATCTATAGTTGGTGCTCCACAGTATCCCATTCCAGATCTTATTCCTCCTGCTAATTGGAATAGTATATCTTCAACATTTCCCTTATAGGATACCATTCCTTCAATACCTTCAGGTACTAATTTTTTCGACTCTGATTGGAAGTATCTATCTTTAGATCCTTTCTCCATAGCTCCTATAGATCCCATTCCTCTATATGTCTTAAAAGCTCTTCCTTTGTATATTATTCTCTCTCCAGGACTTTCTTCAGTTCCAGCAAACATAGATCCCATCATTACAACAGATCCTCCAGCAGCAATAGCCTTAACTACATCACCCGAATACTTTATTCCTCCATCTGCTATTACTGGAATATCGTATTTTTTAGCAGCTTCATAACAATCCATTATAGCAGTTACTTGAGGAACTCCAATTCCAGCTACTACTCTTGTTGTACATATTGATCCAGGTCCTATTCCTACTTTTACGCAATCCGCTCCAGCTTGTATTAATTCTTCTGTCGCTTCATAAGTTGCTACATTTCCAGCTATAACTTGAAGGTCTGGGTATTTTGATTTTATTTTTTTAACTCCTTCTATAACTCCTTTTGAATGTCCGTGGGCTGTATCTAGAGTTACTACGTCAACCTTAGCTTTTACTAAAGCTTCTATTCTATCCATCATATCATGCGTTATACCTACAGCAGCTCCACATAATAGTCTTCCTCCTGAATCTTTCGCTGAATTAGGATATTTTATTTTTCTCTCTATATCTTTTATAGTTATAAGTCCTTTTAAATAACCTTCTTCATCTATTATAGGAAGTTTTTCTATTTTATTTTTTCTTAATGTATCTTGAGCTTCTTGAAGAGAAGTTCCCTCTTTTGCAATTATTAAATCTTCTTTTTTAGTCATTACATTTTCTATTTTATTAGAAAAATTTTCTTCAAATCTTATATCTCTATTAGTTATTATTCCTATTAATTTATTATCATTATCTACTATTGGAACACCAGATATTTTATATCTTCCCATTAATTCATCTGCATCTTTTACAGTATGCTCTTTGCTTAAATAAAAAGGATCTACTATTAATCCATGTTCGCTTCTTTTAACCTTATCAACTTCTAAAGCTTGTTCTTTAATGCTCATGTTTTTATGGATTATTCCTATTCCACCTTCTCTTGCCATGGCTATAGCCATCTTAGATTCAGTTACTGTATCCATACCTGCACTCATTAAAGGTATATTTAATTTTATTTTTTTAGTAAGATATGTTGTTAAATCCACCTCATTTGGCAGTACATCCGATTTTTGAGGAATTAATAATACATCATCGAAAGTTAATCCTTCTTTTACAATTTTACTCATTTTAAATCCTCCTCCGTTAGTAGTATATTTTAAAAAAATAAGAGAACCAATACGTCTCTTATTTGAACCTTTTCATATATAATTTTATTAAAGTAACACTTAATTCAGATGGTTTTCTAGAAATTTTAGCTTTTCGGGTAAACGAAAAACAAGGACTTATATAATAATTTCTATGAAAGCGAAATTATTATATAGGTCCTTGTATGTATATATTTATTTAATAAGCCAACTCATAGGGATATCCTCAGCCTACAAACTCACTTTTTTATAAATAAATAGCCTATAAATAATTTCACGCATAGTCAGGAATTTTAAGGTTTCCCGGTAGATACTCTCAGTCCATATCACTGAGTATATATGAGTGAATCTAGTTTTAACTTATGCTATATAATTTATCAAATATCTTTTTTATTGTCAATATTTTTTAATATACATCAATATTTTCCTAATTTTCTGTCGTTTGATAAGTTTTATCCTCACATATTTAAATACCTTTTCACTTCATAATTTATATTATCATATACATCTTTTAATGGAATATTATATTTTCGAGCTATTATTTTACATTCTTCATATTCTGGTGCGTATTTTACTATTTTATCTTTATGATATGCAATTTTTATAGATATATTACCGTAATTTGTTTTTAGTTTTATAAATTTCCTATCTAAAATCTCTCTTTTAAATTCATTGAACCTAACACCAAATGTTGTTGTCTCTTTTAATATAAATTCTATTGTTTTATTTAAATTTTCTTTTTCACATAATACACATAATTTAACTGCCGGCCTATTTTTTTTCATATAAATACCTTGAGTATATATATCTAACGCTCCCATATTAAGCATTTCTTCATATAGATAAGAATATATCTCTGAGTTCATATCATCTATATTAGCATTTATCTCATATACTATGCTCTCTTTTTTTTTTGACCTAGTATAAGCCTTAACATATTAGGTACCTCGAACTTTTTATGTCCTATTCCATATCCTATAGAATCTATCTCCAATTCTATATCATCTAAAAATTCATCACTTAGAGCTTTAACTATAGCTGCTCCCGTTGGAGTAGTTGTCTCCCCTTTTACAGAATTTATTTTAACCTTAGCTTTTTTCAATATTTCAATTGTAGCAGGTGCTGGAACTGGTATTATTCCATGATCGCACTTTACAAATCCACTTCCAAGCGGCACTGATGAACAGTATATTTTATCTACATCAAGCATGTCTATAAGTATTGCACATCCAACTATATCAACTATAGAATCAGTTGCGCCAACTTCATGAAAATGAACTTTATCAATTGTAGTATTATGAACCTTTGCCTCCGCTGTAGCTACTTGAATGAAGATATCTTTAGCTATTTCTTTAGCTTTATCACTAATATCAGCATCATCTATTATGTTATGTATATCACTTAAATGTCTATGGTGATGGTGGTGACCTTCATGATGATGTTCATGTGTATGCTCCTTTAATATTTACACATACATTAGTTCCATTTATTCCATTTTCCTGTTTATTTTTTATAACAAGCTCAAACTCATCATTCATATTAAGCTTGTTAATTTCAGTTAAAAATTTATCTTTATCAAGCCCTAAATCCAAAAGTGCTGCGAGAGTCATATCTCCTGAAACTCCACATATACAGTCAAAATAAAGTATCTTTTCCATTCTGTCGTCTCCTTTAAACGTTATAATTTATTTATCATACTAGAAAGATATCCAGCTCCAAATCCATTGTCTATATTTACAACAGATATTCCAGAAGCACAGCTATTTAACATAGTAAGAAGTGCGGATAACCCATTGAAATTAGCACCGTATCCTACCGATGTAGGAACTGCTATTACAGGAACATCCACAAGTCCTCCTATAACACTTGGAAGAGCTCCCTCCATTCCAGCCACTGCAATTATAACCCTAGCCTTCATTAGGACATCTCTATTATTTAAAAGTCTATGAATTCCAGCAACTCCAACATCATAAAGTCTTTCAACATCATTTCCCAAAAATTTAGCTGTATGATAAGCTTCATCAGCTACAGGTATATCAGATGTTCCTCCTGTAACTACTACTATTGTTCCCTTTCCTATATTTTCTATAGGCTGATTCTGAATTTTTATAATTCTTCCTAATTCCTCATATTCACAGTCTGGATATATTTTTTTTAGTTTTTCATAAGTTTCTTTTTTCGCTCTAGTTCCAAGTATATTTGATTTTTTTTCATACATTTTTTCTACTATCCCTATTATCTGTTCATCAGTCTTTCCCTCACAATATATGACCTCAGGATATCCAGTTCTAATACTTCTGTGATGATCAATTTTAGCATAACCCAAATCTTCAAATGGCAATGTTTTTAAATCTTCTAATGCTGTATCTACATCTACTTTCCCTTCCTTTATATCTAAAAGTAGATTTTTCAAATTATTAATGTCCATTTTTTCACCTCTATCTTAAACTACAATTCAAATCTTATTGAATATTTTGTTTTTTTTGTCATTTTTGTTTTTGTTAAAAATATGTAATAATTATAATATAGCATAATTTTAACACACTTTTTGCAAATATTTTAACATACCTAGGAGGTTTTTTAGATGAATGTAAATTTAATAGGAATTCCTTTATTCTACGGATGCGATAAAAAGGGACCTGAAACCGCTCCAGATATATTAAGAAATAATGGTATAAAATCTATTATAACTAATCACGGGCATACCGTTTATGATTTAGGTAACCTTTCTGTAAATCAAGAAACAGACGATAACAAATTTAAATCACACAACAATATGAAGTACATAGATTCTATTATTGATGTAAATACCAATTTAGCTCATATTGTATATTCTTCACTTGAGTCAAATAGTTTCCCATTTATGCTTGGAGGAGACCACGCTCTAGGTCTTGGTAGTATATCTGGTATTAGCAAACACGATGATAAATTCGCAGTCATATGGATGGATGCACATGGAGATATAAATACTCACGAAACATCTGAAAGTGGAAATACTCATGGTATGCCCCTTAGCGCTTGTATGGGATTTGGTCATACAAAATTAACAAACCTGTACTTTAAAGGCCAAAAAGTAGATCCTAAAAATGTATTTATATTAGGAGCTAGAGACCTAGATACAGGAGAAATGAACCTTATAAATCAAAACAATCTTAATGTTTATTCTCCAGAAGATATGAAATCAAAAGGTCTTAAAGGAATAGTATCTTCTATTATAAATACTTTAAGGCAAAACAATATAAGTAAAGTTCATTTAAGCTTTGATATGGACTTTATAGACTCTAAATTCGTTCCAGGTACCGGCACTCCAGTCGACAGTGGCTTTGACATTGAAGAAACTAAGATTGTATTAAAAGAAATATTAGAATCTAACTTAGTTAAATCTATAGATTTTGTAGAGTTCAACCCTAATTTAGATAAGGACAATAAAACTTTAAATCTAGCTATAGACTTAATAGACTTTATGTTTGAAAACTTAAAGTATTAAATCCATTAGGGATGCTATATTTGCATCCCTAATATACATATATCATCTTCATACTCTTGATCTTCTTTGAACAATACCAACTCTTCATTTATATCATCTATAATCTCATTTATATTTTTATCTACTCCACTATTTATTATTTCAAAAACTCTATTATTAAATTCACACCCAGCATTATTTTTAGTTTCAACTAAACCATCTGTGTAGAATAAGATTTTATCTCCCTCTTTTAATTCTATTTTATGAGATTTAAATTCCAATCCATCAAATACCCCTAACATCATTCCTTCACTTTCTTTAATTTCAATAATCTCCTTATCTCTTATAATCAATGGGTATGGATGAGAACACCTTATATATGTAAATTCTTTAGTCTTATTGTTATACACTCCATAAAAAGCTGTGAGATACATATTTTCTGCTATATTTAATATTTTGCTATTTATATTCTGCATCAACCTATCAGGTGTATACAAAAGGTCTTTACTGCTATCAAGTATAGCCTTCACCATTGTAGTTATCATAGCAGCGGCTATTCCATGTCCAGATATATCACTTATAAATATACCAATATTATCCTCATCTATGTTTATAAAGTCGTATAAATCCCCTCCAACCTCATATAAAGGGTTGTACACTGCTGTTAATTTTACTCCATTATATATAGGGGTTTTATATGGTATAAGACTTTGTTGAACCTTTCTAGCAATAGACAATTCCTTTTTTATCTTATCATTATACTTTTTTATAATACCATTATTTTTTTCGAGTTCTATTTTGCTATTTTCAATCTCAGTTATATCATCTAGTATTACAAGTACCATGTCTTCGTTATTATATGTCATATGTTTTGTAGTAAATTGAAGATGTTTATTTATAGCATTATCTTTAATATAGAATTTTCTATTCATAACCTGCTTTAAGGTGTTCTCCTTATCTTGAAAAGCCTTGTTTATAGCTGTTCTTACACAGCACTTTCCACAATTTGAAGTATTCCCGCACTCTTCACCTTCTTCAACAGTATAAATGCATCCTATAACATTACCACATAGCCCATTTAATATATCACTATCATGTTTATTAAACAAAACCTTAAATGTATCATTAAACTCTTGTATTCTAACATTTTCATCAACCAAAAATATAGCAGAAGTTATATTTTCAAATAAACTATTTAAAAAAGCATTAGATTCTTTCAACTTATTTATGGATAGTTCCATATTTATTCCCCCTAATAATTATCATAGCTTATTCTAACATATTATTGTAAATTAAAATGCAAAAAAAGAAGACCCTAAGGTCTTCTAAATTACATCATTGGCATTCCGCCACCCATTCCACCTGGCATAGATGGCATAGCATCATCTGACTTAATATCAACAACTGCCGCTTCAGTTGTTAAGAATACAGCAGCTACAGATGCTGCATTTTGAAGTGCTGATCTTGTAACCTTAGTTGGGTCAACAATTCCAGCCTCTATCATATTAGTATACTTTTCATTTAAAGCATCAAATCCGATTTCAACATCAGAATTTTTAACCTTCTCAACTATAACCGCTCCTTCAAGTCCACAGTTAATAGCAATTTGCTTTAAAGGCTCTTCAAGTGCCTTTCTTATTATCTTAGCTCCTATCTTTTCTTCCCCTTCAAGAGTTTCAATTAATTCTTCAACTGCAGGTATAACGCTAACAAATGCAGTTCCTCCACCTGATACTATACCTTCTTCAACAGCTGCTCTTGTAGCATTAAGAGCATCTTCTATTCTAAGTTTCTTTTCTTTAAGCTCTGTTTCAGTAGCAGCTCCAACCTTTATTACGGCTACTCCTCCAGCAAGCTTCGCAAGTCTTTCTTGTAATTTCTCTTTATCAAACTCAGAAGATGTTTCTTCTATTTGAACTTTTATTTGGTTTACTCTATCTTTAATTTCCATTTCGTTACCAGCTCCATCTACTATTGTAGTAGTTTCCTTAGTAACCTTAACAGTAGCAGCTCTACCCAACATAGTTAACTCTGCTTCTTTTAAATCAAGTCCTACTTCTTCACATATAACTTGACCACCAGTAAGGACAGCTATATCTTGAAGCATAGCTTTTCTTCTATCTCCAAATCCAGGAGCTTTAACAGCTACAACCTCGAATGTTCCTCTTAACTTATTAACTACTAAAGTCGCAAGAGCTTCACCCTCTACATCTTCAGCAACTATAAGAAGTTTTTTACCTTGTTGTACTATTTGCTCAAGTACTGGTAATATTTCTTGTATGTTGTTTATCTTCTTATCTGTGATTAAGATATATGGATTATCTAAAACAGATTCCATCTTCTCAACATCTGTTACCATATACGGAGATAAATATCCTCTATCAAACTGCATACCTTCAACTGCATCAAGCTCTGTTAGCATAGTCTTAGACTCTTCAACAGTTATAACTCCATCCTTACCTACTTTTTCCATAGCATCAGCTATAAGCTTACCAACCTCTTCATCTCCAGCAGAAATAGCTGCAACCTGAGCTATAGACTCTTTATTCTCTATGTGTCTTGAATTTTCATGTAACTTAGCAACAGAAACTTCTACAGATTTTTGAATTCCTTTTCTAATAAGTATTGGATTAGATCCTGCCGCTACATTTTTTAATCCTTCTCTTATTATAGCCTGAGCTAAAACAGTAGCTGTAGTAGTTCCATCTCCTGCTACATCATTAGTTTTAGTAGCAACTTCCTTAACAAGTTGAGCACCCATGTTCTCATACGCATCTTCAAGCTCTATCTCTTTAGCTATAGTAACACCATCATTAGTTATAAGTGGTGATCCGAATTTTTTATCTAATATAACATTTCTTCCCTTTGGTCCTAGAGTAACCTTAACAGTATCTGCAAGTTTATTAACTCCCTTTTCTAACGAACGTCTTGCTTGTTCAGCAAATTTAATTTCTTTAGCCATTAAAAACCCCTCCTATTTATGTATAGTTTTATAATCTATTCTACAACCGCCAATATATCTGTTTGTCTTAAGATAGTATACTCTTCGCCTTCTAATTTAACCTCTGTTCCAGCGTATTTAGAGAATATAACCTTATCACCGATCTTAACTTCCATTTTAATTTCTTTACCGTCTACAACTCCACCAGGTCCTACTTCTACAACCTCAGCCATTTGTGGTTGCTCCTTAGCACTTCCAGGTAACACTATACCGCTTTTAGTTTTTTCTTCTGCTTCTAATTTCTTTATAACTACTCTATCTGCTAGTGGCTTGATTTTCATTATAACCCCTCCTCGTAATATACATTGTGTTTTTCCCTTTTAGCACTCGCTAGTCTTGAGTGCTAATCATACTTATAATATATCTAAAACACACTGATATTTCAAGTATTTTCATTAAGTATTTATTTACTTTTTTCACTGATTTTCGTAAATATATTGTAGTATTGTGTTTACAAATAAAAAATCCGCTTAAAATTTATATAATTCCCTTAAATAAAAAATAATGATTATTAAAAGCATACTTCTTTTAATAATCATTATTTTTTCATTTATATTATTAATCAAGTTTTCTACAATACAGCCGAGAATAGTCTAGCAGCTGATTCTTTTATTTTTTGAACTATGGATCTATTAATATAATCCTCATACTTTATCTCTTCGCTATTTTCTATATCTTCCATAAAATCCTTTTCAAGTCTTTTCGTTACCTTCTCATCATATATAAATCCATTTACTTCAAAGTTAATCATAAAGCTTCTAAGATCCATATTAGCACTACCTACAGAACATATGTCATCATCTATCAGCAATATCTTTGAATGCATAAATCCTTTTTTGTATAAATATACTTTTCCTCCTGTTTTTAATATATCCTTAAAATACGAAGATGATGCTAAATGAACTATTTTGTGATCTGCTATTTGTGGAAATATTATTCTTACATCTACACCACTTAAAGCTGCTGTTTTTAAAGCCATCAATACACTCTCATCAGGTATAAAATAAGGGGTTTGTATATATATTCTATTTTTTGCCTTTGATATAGCGCTAAAATAAGCTTGATGTATTACCTCCCAATCAGAATCCGGACCACTTGCAGCTATTTGAACTATACTATCTCCTTTATAAGATATAGATGGAAAATACTCTCCATCGAATATTCTATTTTTAGTGGCAAAATACCAGTCCAGCAAAAACGTAAGCTGTAACATATAAACTGATTCACCTTTTATCTTCATATGGGTATCTCTCCAGAATCCGAATTTTTTATTTTTTCCTAAATATTCATCTCCTATATTTATACCTCCTGTATATCCTATTTTACCATCTATTACAGCTATCTTTCTATGGTTTCTATAGTTTAATCTTCTATTCAAAAAAGGAATTGTCGATTTTAAAAACGGATACACTTCTATATTATGTTCCCTCATATCATCGAAAAACTTTCTATCAAACCAAAGTCTCCAACAACCTACATCATCGTACAGTATTCTAACCTTTACTCCCTGATTTGCTTTTTTTATCAATATGTCTTTTATTTTATTTCCTATCTCTGAATTTTTTATGATGTAATACTCCATGTGTATGTGGTGCTTCGCTTTTTTTAAATCTTTTATCATCTCATCAAATTTTTGATTTCCATTAGTAAGTATCTTTATATCGTTGTTAAGTGTAAATGGAATTCTTCCAGTGTTTAGTAATAAACTCATAACTCGCTTGGAATTATCCATACTGCTATCATTGAATATAATATTGTCTACTATGGCTTGCTTTTCTACAAACAGTAGATTATCAAACTCCTTTATATTATTGAATAAATCACTAACTTTTATATCTGAAAATATCTTCTGAGTCTTAAATATTTTCTTACGTCTTACATTTTGACCACAGAGTATATATATTATAAAACCACCTATTGGAAATACTACAAAAAGCAAAAGCCAAGCTATTGTTTTAGAAGGATCTCTATTTTCCAAAAATATTACTAACGATACTAATACTGTAGATACGGTAAATAATATTCCAAGTGCCCACATTATAGTGTCTATTATATCAATCACCTCCTATTTCTTTCCTATGCCAACCTCCCTTGCATAATAAAATAGATATTGTTGAGCAAATCCAGATAGCTTTGAAAATTTATTTATTCCATATTCTCTTATTTTCTTTAAGCTAAGATTTTCGTCTACATAAAATTCTTCCATAACTCTCTTTACCCACACATCCACAGGAAATGTATCGTACTTTTCCATAGAAAATAACATTATGCAATCTGCAACCTTCGGTCCTACTCCACAAAGTTGTAAAAGTCCCTTCTTACACATATCGGTATCTAAGTTCTTATATTTATATATATCGTCCTTATCAGTATTTATTATAAAAGTTGTATCTTTTATATATTGATCTCTAAATCCAGTTCCACATTTTCTTATCTGCTCTTGTGTCAATGAATTCATTTTTTCAATAGATGGAAAAGCATAATGCTTTTTACTTTTATATTCTCCTATATACTCGCCATAATTCATAGATAAATTTTCTATTGCTCTTTTTATCATAGATATCCTGTTATTAGCTGATATTATAAATGATATTAATATTTCCCATTCGTCTTGATTAATTATTCTTATCCCATATCCAAATTTGACAGCTTCATTTAAGTATTTATCCATTTGAGATAATTCTTCTTTTATTTTAGAGTAATCTCTATCTAAATCAAAATACTTATACCATATATTATGAAAATCTTCTAGATTTGTATTATTAAAATATACTAAACTCTCTTCTTTTTTTATATTGAGTATTTTTCCAAATGCTACTCCAGTATACGATCCATCATCTTCTACATTCCATCTAAAGCATTGACCACACTCAAATATATGCTTGGGTTCAAAATCTTTCATACCTTCAACTATAACAGAATTATTTTCTTCATATATTTTCATAAATATTACTCTCCTTCTCTACTTATCTTTATAAAGTTAATTTACCCAAAAAACATGTTTTTAAATTTAATTATTTAAATTCTAAGTAAGGAAGCAATAAATTAAAACAAAAAATAAATTGTCAATAAAAAAAACCTAAACTAAAATATATACACTAGATTGTGTATTATTTTAATTTAGGTTTGTCTTCATTATCAGTAACAATTTGTATTTTAATTTCTATACTACATCTTCAAATTCATCAATTACTACTTTTTGTTTTAATTTTTTTTCTTTAATGTCTGCTTTCACCATTTTCACAAAAGAGAAGCCAGTCATTACAACGACAATGCAAACTGGAATACCAAAAACTAGTGAAGCTGTCTGTAGAGTTTTTAAAGGACTTCCAAGAAGGATAAATCCAATAGGAATAAGAGCCAAGCTAAATGCCCATACTAATCTAAGCCATCTTATAGGTTCCCCATCCTCTCCTACTTTTGTTTGCGAATTAGCTGCAAGAATATAAGAAGCAGAATCATAAGAAGTAGCCATAAATGTAATACTAAGAACTACTACTAAAAATATAATCAATTTACCCAAAGGTAACGTTTCTAGTATAGAAATAATAGTTTGCGGCCCACCTAATTGGTTAAGTGTAGCCACTACATCTAATTTTCCAGAAAGTTGAAGGTTCAGTCCATAGTTACCTAAAATAGCAAAGAAAAGAAAACATCCAGCTGATCCATAAACCAAAGACCCCATTACCATTTGTTTAATAGTTCTACCTTTTGAAATACGAGCAATAAACATACCTAAAAACGGTGCATATGCAGCCCACCATGCCCAATAAAAAACTGTCCAATTTTGAGGGAACATTGACTTACCAGCTGGATCAAGCCATGTACTCATTCTAAAGAAATTTGTAGCCACAACGCCAAGCGAAGTTATTCCCATTTCAATTGTAAATATAGTATCTCCAGCTAGAAAAACAAATAAAACAATACCTAAAGCCAATACTACATTTACATCACTAAGTACTTTTATTCCTTTCTTTAATCCAGAATAAGCACTAAATCCAAAAATACATGTTACAAGAAACAGTATACCTATTTGAAGACCAGGAGTTTCTTTAAGTCCAAATACTCTTGAAAGACCCGCAGTTACTAATGGTGACCCCAGCCCTAAACTTGTAGCAACCCCACCAACAATACCAAAAACGAATGAAATATCAATTAACTTTCCAACAATCCCATCTACTCTATTTCCTAGTAAACCACGACAAGCTTCACTTAACTTTAAAACATTAACTTTTCTTACAAAAATAATATATCCAACAGCACAACTTGTTACTGAATAAATTGCCCAAGCCATAGGTCCCCAGTGGAATATGCCGTATGCTGCTGCCATTTCAGCCGCTTGCCATGAACCTACTTCAACTCCAAGTGGTGGAGCTTGGTAATAATAAACCCACTCGATAACTCCCCAATATACAACTCCAGCTCCTACACCAGCACAAAATAACATTGACGCCCAAGAGAAATTGCTAAATTCTGGTTTTTCTCCTTCATCGCCCAATACTATTTTCCCATATCTACTGAAAGATACCCAAAAACAAAATACTAAGCAAAACAACCCAAACAAAATAAAGAAACTACCAAATTTAGTTATTATAGCATTATTAATTAAACCAAGTACCTTTCCACTTCTTTCTGGCATAATAATAATAGGTAATGCAACAGCTAATAAAGCTATTAACGCACCAAAAAAGACAGTTTTATCTATTTTAACTTTTTTTGTATCCATTAATATTCCTCCTTATAATAATATTTATCTATTTCATCCGAAAGCTAAGAGTTCTAAGACTCCATCCTCTTAAGGCTAGAGATCATAACTCTACAGCTTCTGGATTAGTTCAACTAAAAATTCAATTGGAGTAAAAACTCCATCTGAATTAAGTTTCACTTTATTCATGCAATTCTAACATTCCATTAATACAATCTTGAAGATTTCCTATCATTTTATCCATTGTTTCTAAATCTTCTTTATAGGCTGTGATAATCATAAACGATTTAGGGCCTACAAAGTAGTAAATACCAAACCCATGATCCTGAACAGGAGGGAAATAAAGATATTTCATATCTGGGTGACCAAAAGAAGTTGTTGATAAATGATTGTCACCTATAACTTTAAATGCTTCTGTATTAAATAAATCTGGCTTTGCAACAATTCCCATTTCTTTACCATAATCTTCATATACTGATTCTAGTACATATAGGTATCTGTTTACTCCTTGTCCAGACTGACATAACTTAACACGTCTATGATGTTCATCCAATGCTTCTTTCATCATTTTACATAGATCTTCTTTTGATTTTTCTTTTTTTAGGAACTCTTTTGCAAAACTAACACTCTCTTTTGATACAGGTCGGTTGCTCTCAGTTCTTCCTCTGAAGAATTTTCTAGCATCCACTGATATATATGTGTTATTAATACGCTCATAAGTCATGTATTGTGCTAATTGAAATGCAAGATGAATAAATCCATCCCCAGAAAGAATTCCTTTCTCTTTCAGAACTTCTCTTGATAGTCCATCAAAATCAACATATCTAGCTTCAAAACTATCCATACACTTATCAAACCCGTCCTTTAACTCTAAAAGGGATTTTTTAATATCCTCTGAAAGATCAAAAGTTATCTCTTTTGGTATAGTATTTGAATTTAATTCTTCAAATGAAAATGTAGTTTCCTCAATGTATTTCTTGAGTTTATTAATGAAATAAACTTCTGTTCCTCCATCTACAAAGCAATGATCTACAATAAAAGAGAAAATACCATTCTTTGTGCAAGAAAATTGAAACCCTTTTCCATGCCAGCGATTTACATGCTCTCTATTATAAGAAGCATTATCCAGTTCTTCATATACACCATTAACTTCTATATCATCATAATTCATCACTATAATAGCATTTTTAATTTGTTGATACGCCTTTTGATTGCTCTCGTTTACCAAAATCTGTTCCAGTACTTTTGCTGCTTCATCTCTATCTACACCAATAGTTACATAATTAGCATTTGGTACAAGTGGTTCAATCTCACTTGATACAATATTCTTAAGAGTATTTATAATTTCACCAACAGAAACAACATTTTCATCCCTGATTACTTGAACATTATAAAGATGATTCTTATAAGAAAATACTATAAACTCTGAACATTCATCATTGATATAGTATTCATCCATTCCTTCTTTTATATCATTGATTGATGCTAACAATCCATGAAATTCATCTGATGAATAACGTTTATTCTTGATCCAGTATTCTCCTGCACCATTTTTTTTAAAATCTTTATATACAATAGCAGAAGAGTGCATAAGTATAGCTATTCTCTCAAGAACTTCGAAGTTTAGAAGTTTTTGATTTTCATATATAATAGGAACGTTAGTATGAGGTGTAAGAGGAGCTCGTACTAACAAGTGGGCTTTAACCCAGTAATCGTAAATCCAACTATCCTCTTCTCTATTACCTAGTTCTTGTATTTTTTCTTCCAATTTTTTAGAATCTCCTGTGGTTAAGAACTCTTCTACAGTTTTTTTAGCTTCCTCAAGCTCTACTAAAGATACAAGAGGTTCAACCCATTCTAAAAATCTATCTAATGTATCTTTTAATGTAGGTATCGGATATGATGGTAAATTATCAATATTTTTAATGGGAATATTATACTTTATAAAATCTTTCATTTTTCTAATCTCCTCTATTAATTCTTTTATAACTTCAATCAAAATATTTTATCTATCTTAATCCCAAACACTGTTCAAGTCTTATATCTTTTTGATAAAGAGTACAATAAGAATAACCTATATCTTCAATATTAGTTTTTTCTCCATTTGCAACTTCAATTATTTTATCTAAAATTCTCTTTCCAACTTCATCTGCTGATTCTAAACCTTTCATAATTTTAGTTGCATCAATATCAATATCTTCATTTATTAAATCTTCATTTCCACTAACTCTTATAACTGGTACTATTGAATTATTAAATCCTGCTCCACCACTTGTCCATAAAACAAGTTGAGCTCCAGCTGCTGCAAAATGCATTCCAGATCCACCACAAAGCATTGTTACATCAGATAAATACATTCCTGGTTTTGTAGGCTTTTCATGCCCCTTCTGATTAAACTCAAGTATTCCTTGAATTGGTTTTGAACCTGTCTTATAAAGTGATCCTAATGATTTTTCTTCAATAGTTGTAAGTCCTCCTACACTATTTCCAATACTCATTATTTCAGTGTCCGAACCTACTCCCCATCTTTTTTCTTCATTTGAAATCAGTGTTCTTATTTTTTTTGAAATCTCATCACTTACTGCTCTTTCGCATAATATATCCTCACAACCAACAAGTTCCATTAATTCACCCGCTATAACTATTGCACCTTTGTCTACTAATAAATCTGCTGCTTTTCCTACACTTGGATTTGATGCAATACCTGAGCTTGTATCAGATCCACCACATTTAACACCAACAACTAATTTTGAAATATCTACAGGTTGACGTTTAAAAGTTTTTGCGAAGCTTTCTATTTCTTTTGCAAGTTCAATTCCTTGTGTAATCGTTTTCTTTGTTCCGCCATTTTTTATACACGTTAATGATTTAGCCAATCTTCCAGTTTTATTTATAGGATTAGCTACAAGCTCTGGATCAATACTTCCACATCCCATTGCCAACACCAAAGCACCAGCAACATTAGGGTTACATCCAGCATTTATAATGTTACTTAAAGTTTCTTCATTTCCACCTAACATACATGTATAGTGATTTGTAAGAACTATTGAATTTTCTATCTTATCAGATATTTTTCTTGCAATACCATCCATACATTCGTCTACAGCAATAATTAAAATATTATTTCTAATTCCTACCGTTCCATCTGATCTTATATATCCATTGAATTTCATAACCCGCACTCCTTTCAGTTAAAATTACCTATTCTACTTTTATTCCTTTTTCTTTAAGTCCCATTTGTCTAATAATTTCATCTATTATAACATCTGGAAAATTAATTTTTTCACTTCTTACATTGTGAACATGTACTAATTTCCCTTTTTCAATTTGTTTTGAACTTTTTCCAATTGAATATCCACATTTAGTAATTTCTATATCCGCTTCAATATTATAAATTGCAATCTTATTACCAAAAGGTATTGGGTCAATAGCTATAATTACATCTAAAACTTCCATTTTATCAGAAAGAATTTCTACTTTTTCATTTACCTCAATATTTTCTAAAGCAGTAGCTACATTATCATTTGAATGTTTTATTATTGCTTTTTTCAATCATTACACCTCTTTTTATATTTTTTTACTTTTTAAAAACTAAATAGTATTATTAATCCTCCTTCCCATTATTGATTTATAATAAAAAAGCGATTAGCCATACTTTTTTATCCCTACAATCATTTATATAGCAATAACCGTGCCAACTTTTCATTTGTTGATTTTGCTAGGTTTTACAGCTATATATCTATGTTTTTTCTACAAATTCAAACTATTTTTGACTCAAATCGTCATTTTCAACTCGAATGATTACTTTAATATAAAAAAAGTACAGCTTATAGCCGTACTTTTTTTAAGGACAATATTTTCGTATAAGCCTAGTTGCTTTTGACTGACTTATTTCTAAAACTTCTGCTACTTTTCTAGAACTTTTAAATTTTTTATATGCTTTAGTTATTAATTCTTTTTCAAATTTCTCTTTTGCTAAATCGAAAGAGTTAGGAAAATAATTATTTTTTTCAGATTTTGATTCTTCAAGAAACATTTTAGGTAAGTCAGAAATTCTTATTATAGGTTTTGAGGATGTAACAACTAAGCGCTCAATGATATTTTCTAATTGCCTTACATTTCCAGGCCAACTGTAATTAACTAAAAATTCTAAACACTCCTCCGATAAGGAACAAGTATACTTATATATATTGTTAAATTTATTCAAAAAATAATTACTTAAGACAATAACATCTTCAGGTCTTTGTCTTAAAGGAGGTATTTCAATCTCAATTACATTTAATCTCCAATATAAATCCTCTCTAAATTTCTTATCTTCTACCATTTCTATTAAATCACGATTTGTAGCTGCTATTATTCTTATATCAACTTTTTTTGTTTCTCTTCCTCCTATTGGAATAAACTGCTTGTCCTGAATTACATGTAAAAGTTTTGCTTGAAGTCTTAACGAAAGTTCTCCAATCTCATCTAAAAATACTGTTCCCTTGTCAGCAAGTTCTATTAGTCCAACCTTTCCTGTGTCACTTGCTCCAGTGAAAGCTCCTTTTGCATAACCAAATAGTTCTGATTCTAACAAATCTTCTGGAATAGCAGCACAATTAATAGTTAATAAATGTCTATCTTTGCGATTACTTTTTTTATGAATATGTTTTACTAAAACACCTTTACCAGTACCCGATTCTCCTCTAATCAATATAGTTGAATCTACCTTAGAAACCCTTTCTGATAGTTCAATTATTTTTTTCATTTCTTGGCTTCTCGATATAATATTATCCTCTACAAACCCAATAATATCATCTTCAAATTCATCTGTTTTTTCGTGATTTAATAAATCTTCTTCTAACTTTTTTCTAGCTACATCTATTTCATGTATTTTATCTCTCACGCTCATTACTACAAGTTCGATATCTCCATTTTCATCAAATATTGGTACTGCAGTAGTTATTATAGCTTCACCTAAATATGATTTTTGTTCAATAGTCATTCTTCTTTTTTCTTTATATATAATAGGTAATACAGATGGATACCAGCATTTAAGATCTAATAGTTCATAGAATGTTTTCCCAATTATTTCACATGGTTTCATTCCATAATGTCTCTCACATGCTCTATTCACATAAATAACACGATAATTATTATCATAAACAAAAATTTCATCAAAAGCATTATCTAAAATTTTTTTGAGGACTTCATAAGTTAACTTATTTTCTAATTCATTGTTCTTATTATTCATATTCAAATCACCTCAATAATATATGAGTATAAAGCGAAACTTAATTCAGATGGATTTCTAGAACTTTTAGCTTTCGGATAAATTTTTAATAATTATATTATATTTATTTTGTTTATATATTTCCCATATTAATTATATTAAGCAATAATTATGCCAAAATATATTTTGACATAATTTTATAAATACTTTTTTACAACCAAAGTATTAGCTTGACTAAATTTTGCAATAAAATAAAATGATTATGTCACATAATTCTGGTTTCTATCCAAATCAAAATTGAGTCTTTTTAGATTCACCCTTTAATCAAAAAAGACTCATCGAGTCAGTTTAAACTCATTAAATACTTTAAATTTATATTACTTAATTTCAAATACCTTATCTAGTCTTGTTAATTCAAAAAATTTCATGACCTATTAAACATAAAAGTAAAAACTAAAAAAGGAATTTCTCCCTAATACGTAGAATATAATAATTAATACAAGGTGCCTTTCATAGGAGAATAGGGAATTAGGTTAAAATCCTAAACGGACCCACCACTGTAATGTGAAGCTATATACATATATCCACTGGTTCATTCTGGGAAGGAGAATATAGCGATGAAGCAAAGTCAGGAGACCTACCTTGTATAGTTGATCAGGATGAAGGTAAAGTCCATATCTTTAATTTTTGATACCAAAAATTAAAGATATGGACTTTTTAAATTGTGTAAAAGGGGGAAAATTAAAATATGGAACTTTTAAATCAAACTATTAACTCTATAAGTAACATTGACAGAAAGTATATGAATTTAGCTCAACAAAGATTAGATAGCCTTTTTAAACCCGTAGGAAGTCTCGGAAAATTAGAAGATATATGTGTACAACTTGCTGGTGTATATAGAAAAACAGACTTTGACACTTCTAAAAAAGCTATAATAGCATTTGCAGCTGATCACGGTATTTATGAAGAAGGTGTTGCTCCTGATCCTCAAGAAATTACTAGACTTCAAATTCCTAATTTCGTAAAAGGAGTTAGTGGGGTTGGTTGTTTAGCTAAGAGTTCAAATGCAGATGTAGTTGCAGTTGATGTAGGCATAAACTGTGATGATTTAATAGATGGAGTTTTAAATTATAAAATAAGAAAAGGAACTTCTAATATGGCCAAAGGTCCTGCTATGACATACAATGAGGCTATTCGTTCACTAGAAATAGGTATTGAATTGTCCAACAAACTTATAAATGATGGGTATACAGTACTTGGAATAGGTGAAATGGGAATAGGAAATACATCAGCAACCAGTGCTATAATATCAGTATTTGGTGATTTTAGTCCTTTAGACGTTACTGGAATGGGTTCTGGGTTGGATAGTGATGCCGTAATAAAAAAAGCAAATATAATAAAAAAAGCCATACACATCAATAACCCTATCAAAGAAGATCCTATAGATGTATTATCTAAATTAGGAGGTTTTGAAATAGGTGCTATGGCCGGAGTTATACTAAGTGCAAGTAGTAATAATATACCTGTTGTGTTAGATGGTTTTATTTCTTATGCCGCTGCTATTATAGCGTACAATCTTAATATTACAACTAAAGAATATATGATTGCATCTCATTTTTCAAAGGAAAAAGCAACAAGTAAGGCTCTTGAACTCCTTAATTTAGAACCTATGCTTTATATGGATATGCGCCTTGGTGAAGGAAGCGGAGCAGCTCTTGCCTTTAACATAATAGAATCAGCTAACTATATGTATACAAATATGGCAAAGCGAGATGAACTATGTAGTATTATTTAATTATTTATATGAAAACTTTATCTAATGATTCTTTTAATCTATCTGGGTGTACAGGCTTTATTATAAAGTCTGTCGCTCCACTTTTTATAGCTTCAATAATCTTTTCATGTTGACCTATATCAGATATCATTACAACTTTTGCATTTCCATCAATTTTTATTATTTCCTTCAATGCCTCTATACCATTCATTTTTGGCATAGTTATATCCATAGTAACTATATCAGGCTTTAATTTTATATACTGTTGAACAGCTTCTTTTCCATTACAAGCCTCTCCAATAACTTCAAATCCAAGCTTTTGCATGTTATCCAATAGAAAATTCCTCATAAAAGTAGCATCATCCACTATTAATATCTTCATTTCTTCACCCTTTCCTAACCTCTAACTAGAACTATTTTACCATTTTTTTCATCAGAATTCAATCTAAGGTTATATTTAAAAATAAACTTAATTCATATGGAATTTTATAACTTTCTAGCTTTAGAATAAATATGTAAATTTAAACCTGATTATGTTTTAGTAGACGATGTTATAATTAGAAAAGTATTTTTGATCAAGTTTTGTAGAATTAAGTCTGTTTTTTTGATACAATACTGTAGATATTATTTTTAGAAGGTGATAATAATGAAAAATATAAAAAAAGGAATTTTTATTTCAATAGAAGGGCCTATCGGAGTTGGAAAAACTACTTTATCTAGTATCCTCAACTCTCACTTTAACTCGTATCATTTAAGAGAAATAGTTGAAGAAAATCCTTTCTTGTCTAATTTTTATACTAATATCCAAGAATATGCTCTTCAAACAGAATCATTCTTTTTTTTTAACAGAGTAAAACAATTAGAAGATGTTGAATCAGTTATTAAAAATGGAAATATGGTTATTAGTGACTACAATATAATTAAAAATTTAATATTTGCAGGCCTTACACTCAACAAAAAACAATTCCATAAATACAAGCAAGTCTACGATATATTTGTAAGCGGTCTACCTCAGTCAGATATAATAATTAATCTTAACTCTAATACAGATACTTTAATGAAAAAAATAGCTCTTAGGGACAGAAGTTTCGAAAGACAAATGGATAGAAGTTATATAGACAACCTAAGGGAAGAGTACGAATATTATTTCAATGAAAGATCCTTAAAACACTATTTTGGTGAAAAAACTCCTATTATAATTAATGTAGATAATACAAATATGGACTTTATAAACTGTCCAAATGATAGAGAATGGATTATTAAACAGGTAGAATGCAGCATTGAAAATTTAGGAGGCATCCAATGTTAACACTTATAAACAACAATACTACTCAAATAACTCGAAATACAAACGAAAATATATTTATAACTGTAGCGGGAAATGTAGGTGCGGGTAAATCTACTATAACAAAACTATTATCTCAAAAACTTAATTTAAATTCTCACTTTGAAAAAGTAGATGATAACCCTTATTTAGATGATTTTTATACAGATCAAGAAAAATGGGGATTTCATCTTCAGCTATATTTTTTAGCTCAAAGATTTAAACAACAAAAATCAATAGCATCAAATGGATTTGATAATATACAAGATAGAAGTATCTATGAAGATGTTGAGATATTTGCAAGATCTTTATATGACAATAAAAAAATGAGCCAAAGAGATTTTCAAACATATAGAGAATTATTTTATGATATGATACCTCACTTAAAAAAACCAGATTTAATGATTTATCTAAATGGTTCTATCGACACTATAATAGATAGAATAAACTTAAGAGGTAGAAATATGGAAAAAAGAGTTCCTAGAGAATACTGGGAAAATCTTCATTCTAGATATGAAACTTGGATAAGCAGCTATGAAGATTCTCCAGTATTATATGTAAATATAGATAAGGTTGATTTAATAGAAAATCCTGATCAACTAGATATAATAGCTGACGAAATAAAGAAAATATTAAATTCAACTTTATAGTTAATAAAAAATTCGTCTAGTTGCAGTATAGTTCTTTCATCAATGTTATCCATAGCTTCAGAAACATATAGTTTCCTATATAGTAAAATATGCTTATAGAATCTATAAGCATATTTTATTATTCATATTAATATACGCGATTTCATTGTTGTTTAAGTTACAAGCTTTTATTCCATTTTCTATTGCCATATTGATAACATCTTCTTTTTTTATTCCAGATTTTATAAAATGATCCACTTCATCAAACGTTCCTTGTACATGTCTTACTCCATAGCACCCACTGTCACTTCCTACAGCTATTTTAACTCCCTCTTCATATGCTGAGTTTACACACCTTAAATGTTCTTCATAGACTCTTTTAATCACATCCATGTTTTCTTCAAATCTTTTATCTTTATTAATTACAAGATTTCCAAGTGGTGATAATGTTGGTATCCATATAGTATCTTTTTCTCCCATTTTGTAAATTTCTCTATCTTTTATAAAGTAACCATGCTCTATCGTATCAACACCACACTCAATAGCCATATCAATTCCATGCGATGAATTAACATGAGCCATAACAGGTATTCCATTGTATTTTGATATATCTACAATATACTCAAGTTCTTTTTTATTAAAAAATATTTCTGTTTGGTCTGTATACTTTTCAAAATCTACAAGACCACTCAAAATTATTTTTAAATGATCTAAATTTTTCCGTTTCAAATAATGGAATAAATTTTTAAAATCATCTAAATCTTTAACAGGTGATCCTAAGAATTTGCCATACATACCATTCTTATAGACTGCTTTTACAGGAGATTTAAATACAATCTTTTCTTCTTTTGCTATTTTTCTAGATATATAAGATATCTCCAAATCATCTCCACCATCTCTTAAAACATAAATCCCCATTTTTTTATATTCTTTAAATCTTTTTCTTATAATCTTTTCTATTTCTTCTGTTTTTGATAACTCTCTAGCTTTTTTGAAATCTATTCCATTAAGAGATATATGGATATGACAATCTATCATATTTTATTCCCCTTTCAAACATATTTCCCAAGAAATACAAAATCCCACATCATATTTTTCAAATAATATATAATTCATTTTATTATGCAAAAAGACGACTTAAAAGTTTAAGTCGTCTCTTTTTATCTCTAAAGAAATTATATAATTTTTAATCTGTGTATAGCATTGATCAAAGAGCTGAAATAATAGCTATTTTTAAGCAACCGAGCCCGTTAGAGCTCGTTGCCGACATGAGCTATAAAAGTGATTTTCTTACTCTTCTTTAAGATGAGACCCTTGCATTAAAAATGTCAGTACTTGTTTAGCTTCTATTTCATCTTCAACTTCTACAACTATTTCACTTGGATTTTCATTTACTATATACATAGCTCCTATTATAGATTTTGCATTTACAGCATATTCTCCAGATTTCAAGTATACTTTTCCTTTTAACCTAGATACAAATTCTACAAATCTATTTATATCCTCAACCTTCATAAAAGTTACTCTCATTTTATTTCCTCCTTTACTATTTATTCACTTTAATTATAATAAATATATATCCGAAAATTCAATATTTATTTTTTCAACCAAATTATTATTATAACTACATTCTTCCTCAATTTCACAATTATTATTACAATCATTATAAGGTAACCTTATGAAAGTTTCGGTCCCTACACCTACTTCACTCAATACTGATATTGTTCCATTTTGTTTTTCTACTAAAGATTTCACAAGAAATAGTCCTACTCCACTTCCTTCATGCTTTCTTTTTAAGGATCCATCCACCTGGGTAAATCTATCGAATATAGTATTTATTTTATCCTTTGGTATTCCTATTCCATTATCCCTTATAGTTATAATCATATAATCAATTTTATTGTATATATTTACCCATATACATCCACCTTTATCAGTATTTTTTATAGAGTTTGATAATATATTTAGTATTATTCGCTCTATTATATCTACATCACAAGGAATTATTTTTTCTTCTATATCAGTATCAAATATTATATCTATTCCATTTGATTTTGCAAATTCTACTACTGATTGAGTTATACTCTCTATTACATTTATAATATTATAGTTTTTGTATTTAACTTCAAAAGAATCATATTCTATTTTTGTAATATCCATAATATTATTGATAAGTCTTAATAATCTAAGACAGTTTTGCTTACTCATATCTATATATTTATTAAATTTTTCAGGTTTTATCTGTATGTAATTATCATTTTTATAAGTATTCAATAATTGAATACTTCCAAGTATTACATTTAAAGGTGTTTTAAATTCATGAGATATATTGCAAAAAAATTCAGTTTTTATTCTATCATGTTCAATAGTCTTTGCTAATAATTCTTCATTTTCTTCTATTATCTTTAATAGCTTGTCTTTAGCCTCTTTTCGCTGTGTTATATCTCTAGCAATAGATAATATAACTTTTCTATTATCAAATTCATATAAATGCCAGTTTATTTCAACTGGTATTTTAGTTTTGTCCTTAGTTAACTGAATAGTTTCATATGTTATACACTTTGATTCATATAGCTTTATTAAAGCTTCTTTATACTTATTGTATGATTTATCATCTCTTATATCATATGGTGTCATATTCAATAATTCTTCTTTGGTATATCCAAGTCTTTTGCAAGCACTCTTATTGATTTCTATATATTTATCCATATTATTATCATTTAATTGTATAAGTGCAATAGCATCTCCTGCATTATCAAATAATGTCTTAAATTTTTCTTCACTTTCCTTCAATCTTATCTGATTTTCTTTCATCTCTGTTATATCTGTATACGTTCCCATAAATTTTATTATTCTATCATTTTCATCCCAGATACCTTGACCTCTATCTAATACCCATATATACGTACCATCCTTCTTTTTCATCCTGTATTCTAATATGTATTTATCTATTTTTTTATCCATATAATCATATGTTTTTTTAAATACATAATCATAATCATCTGGATGTATCAATTTAAACCAATCATCTTCTGAATTAGATAGTTCATAATCTTTATACCCTAATATATTTTTCCATTTATATGGAAATAATATGTGGTTTTTTTCTACATTCCAGCACCAAAGACCACCCGTTGTATTATTTATTACGAATTTATATTGCTCATCGTTTACTTGAATCTCATTTTTTAAATTTTTAATAATGCTGATGTATTTTTCTATTAAAATATAGAAAGCTATAGAAGTTAATAATATACATATGTTGCATTTTATATAATTAAATCTTATTAATCTATCCATACTTTTAAAATTATACCCTATTATATAGTCACTTGCATACATGAATAGCTTTACAATAATGGCATATATACATATGATTTTAATAGCATATACTTTTTCTTTTTTTATGCTAATCATTAATATCCCCCTAGTAACACGCATTGATTTTCTTCTACTTCTCCATCTAAAATAATACCATATAAACCATAATATTACATTATATAATAAAGATTTTATTTCTCCATACTTAATTTTTTTATATAAAGATTTTTATCAATGGTAACTCAGCTTTAATGTAAGTAAATATTACTAACCTTCTCCGTTTCTAAAATCATATAACTTGATTATAGACAAAAAAATTCAGATAGAGTGAATTCACTCTATCTGAATTGAAATTTATTATTAGTAGTTTCCTTGAGCTATCATTGCATCCGCAACTTTTAAGAATCCAGCTACATTAGCTCCAGCAACTAAGTTATATCCAAATCCATATTCCTCAGCAGCAGCTTTAGCATTTTCATGGATGTTTATCATTATATTATGAAGCTTAGCATCTACTTCTTCTGAAGTCCAAGCAAGTCTCATGCTGTTTTGAGACATTTCAAGAGCAGAAACTGCAACTCCACCAGCATTAGCAGCTTTAGCAGGTCCAACTATTACTCCATTTTCTAAGAAATAATCAACAGCTTCGTTAGTACATGGCATATTAGCACCTTCAGCAACATACTTAACTCCATTGTCTACTATCATCTTAGCATGCTCTATAGTAATATCATTTTGAATAGCACAAGGCATTATGATATCAACTTTTTGTCCCCATGGCTTTTCTCCAGCTATGAATTCGCATCCAAACTTATCAGCGTAATCCTTAACTCTTGAACCTTTGTTCTCTTTTAACATTTCTACTAAGTAGTTGATCTTTTCATCAGTTACGATACCATCTTTATCGTAGATGTATCCATCTGGTCCAGAAAGTGTAACAACCTTTCCTCCAAGATCTCTAACTTTTTGGCATGCTCCCCAAGCAACATTACCAAATCCAGAAACTGCAACAGTTTTTCCTTCGAAAGTATCTCCTACATGCTTTAATATTTCATTACAGAAGTAAGTTACTCCAAATCCTGTAGCTTCAGGTCTTATTAAACTTCCTCCATATGGAAGTCCTTTTCCTGTAAGAACTCCGTTTTCGAAAGCTCCTTTTATTCTTCTATATTGTCCATATAAGTATCCAATTTCTCTTCCTCCAACACCGATATCTCCAGCTGGAACGTCTACATCTGGTCCTATATGTCTGTAAAGCTCAGTCATAAAGCTTTGACAGAATCTCATTATTTCTTCATCTGATTTTCCTCTAGCATCGAAATCAGATCCACCTTTTCCTCCTCCGATTGGAAGTCCAGTTAATGAGTTCTTGAATATTTGCTCAAATCCTAAGAATTTAACTATACCTATATAAACTGACGGATGGAATCTAAGTCCTCCTTTGTAAGGTCCTATAGCTCCATTGAATTGAACTCTCATTCCACGGTTAACTTTAATATTTCCTGCATCATCAACCCAAGGTACTCTGAATACAATTTGTCTTTCCGGCTCAGTTATTCTTTCTAATATGTTAGCTTTTATATATTCTGGACGTTTTTCTAAAACTGGAGCTAAAGTATTTAGTACCTCTTCAACAGCTTGTAAAAATTCAGGCTCTGCACTGTTTCTTTTTGTAACATTCTCCATTACATTAGATATATAATCTTTAGCACTTAAAATTTCTTTTGACATTTAAATAAACCCCCTCTATTAATGTTAATCATTTGATATTTCTGACAAAGTTGCTTTTTGTCGAATTGGGGAAAATGTTTTCCCACTCCTTAAATGAATTATAACATACTAAAATTTAACTTGTAAATATATTAAATAATTATTTATTTTTTAACAAATATCTATTACATGTATATTTATACTATTAACACTCAGAAGCGTTGTAATCTCTAGTATATTCATTATTTTTTTTTGTATACCCTCGCATTGTCTTAATATTCCGAATGTTTTAAGCTTGACTTTCATATCTACTTTTATGCCTGATTTATTGTGTTTTATATCTATAGAGCCTATTTGACATACATCTTCAAATTTAGCCATTTCATACGAAACTATTTGTCGTATAGCTTTTTGGGATATATAATAGTTACCCATATAACTAAAAGTAGGTCTTATAAGAGTTTTTTCAAATTCCTTTGTCTCACTATTTTTATCCTTGAATAAAAGCTTAATAGGATTTGTAAATAGACCTGAGAAATGTTTTTTCACTTCAAAAGTTGGAAGAGGTATTATGTGAATTCCTTTTTCCATCCTATTTTTTCTAGCCTCATTCATCTCTTCTTTTGTCGCTATATCTTCCATATTTATTCTTTTATAAATATCGTCTAACTCTAATCTATTCGCTATTTTATTTATCATCTTCCAAGATGTCCCTATTATTAATATACTTTGAACGTTATTATCCTCTATCGCCTTTATCATATTACTTCTATAATCTAAATTTTCAAATATAGCCCTCTTAACAGCCTCCATTTTAGTAGAAGCATTCTTAGCTGAAGCACCAGTTATTATACGATTCTTATGTATAAGAATTCCATCATCTATTATATAATCTATATCATTTTCATAAGCTATACTTAAAGCTCTATAGCTCTTTCCCGTACCACTAGCCCCGCAAAGTGCATATACCTTCATAAAAATACCTCTCTTTAATTTTATAATATATATATTATAACCTTATTTAGGAATATTTTGCTTATTTTATATAATTATTAAACTATATAAACATTGCTATGGAAAATTCTAGAATCATAACAAAATAAAAATGAAGGTTATTGAAATGTTAGTTACTCATCAAAGTAACGTTATTTCATAACCTTCATTTGTAGCTCAAACATTTAATTTAGATTTTAAGATACCTTACACATATCTCTACTAGCAACTATATTAACTCCAGTACCTAATGCATCTTCAACAATTACATCTCCAACCATTATAGGCGCTTCAACCTCAATCTCATCAAGTAGCTCCATAAGCTCAAATATAAGTTCTTTTGGTATTGAATCACTAGTTTTTACAGGTATTAATCTCAATGCTCCATCCTTTATTTTTACAGTAGTTGTAACCATTCTCTTAGGAGCTATCATTTCTTCCACTCCGTATTTTTCTCCTCTTTTACACGTGTTTCCTGTAACTGCATAAGTTTCATCTTCGTTTTTTTTAACTATCATTCTACATCCAACAGGACATACTATGCAAGTAATATTTTTTTCCATTATTAAGCCTCCTCTACACAAACACTTATATTACCCTTTAAATTTTTAATAATTTCTGCACTTAACTTTAAGTTTTCCATCTCAGAAGGTATCATATGAGGTCTTTTCTTTTGTAATATTATTTCATCTCCATCTCTAACAACAAGTTTTGTATTAGAATATATATTTCTAACTCTCATAAACAAGTTTACTTCTTCGCCTAATTTAGTATCTATTTGTTGAGGAACTATATATCCTATTCCATCTCCAGCGTTAGTCTGTATAGTCTCATTATTTTCTATTTGGTTTAACACGTATAAAGCAGCATTCTTTCCTGCTATTCTACTTTCTTTAGTTACAAAGTCAACCAAGTCATGTACATGAACAACATTCCCACATGCAAATACTCCATCGACATTAGTTTGCATTTTATTGTTTACTACAGGACCCTTAGTTGTATTATGAAGTTCAACTCCTGTATCACTTGAAAGTTCATTCTCAGGTATAAGTCCTACTGATAATAATACTGCATCACACTCTATTTCTCTACTTGTTCCCTCTACTGGATTTCTATTCTCATCAAGTTTTGATATTGTAACTCCTGTAACCCTATCTTTACCATGAACATAAGTTATTCCATGTTGTAATAATAGAGGAATACCAAAATCATCTAAGCACTGAACTATATTTCTAGTAAGTCCACTTGAATGAGGGTTAACTTCAACTACAGCCTCTACCTCAGCTCCTTCTAAAGTCATTCTTCTAGCCATTATAAGTCCAATATCACCTGACCCATATATAACTACTTTTTTACCTACCATGTAGCCTTCCATATTCATAAATCTTTGAGCAGCTCCTGCCGTATAAACTCCTGCGGGTCTATAACCTGCAAGGTCTATTGCTCCTCTTGTTCTTTCTCTACATCCCATTGCCAGAACTATTGCAACAGCCTCAATATCTATAAGCCCTTCTTCTCCAAGTGCTATTATATTCTTATCTTCTATACTAAGTACCATCGTATTTAACATATAATCTATATCATTTTCTTCTACCATTTTTATAAATTTAGTTGCATATTCAGGTCCTGTAAGTTCTTCTTTGAATTCATGAAGGCCAAAACCGTTATGGATACATTGATTAAGTATTCCTCCAAGTTCTCTATCTCTTTCTATTATTAATACCTTATTCGCTCCATGCTTTTTCGCTTCAACAGCAGCTCCAAGTCCTGCTGGTCCTCCTCCAACAACAACAACATCATATTTCAATCTTCTCACCCCTTGATTCTTTTACTTTTCCTAATATCATTTTAGAATTTTCATAGTCTTTTAAAATATCTTCCATATCTAAATTAAGTTCTCTAGCTAGTATTTCAACTACTCTAGGGCCACAAAAGCCTCCTTGACATCTTCCCATTCCAGGTCTTACTCTTCTTTTTACTCCATCAACAGTTCTTGCTCCAGCTGGTCTATGAATTGCATCTATTATCTCAGCTTCTGTTGTAGTTTCACATCTACATATAATTTTTGAATGTTTTATATCCTTCTTAATAGCTTCTTTTCTTTCTTGATGATTCATATGAGAGAACGGCTTATCTTTTTTTCTATATGGATTAAAATTTTGTTTTTCTTCAAAATTTAATCCCTCTTCTTTTAATATCTCAATTACATACTCAGCTATAGCAGGTGCTGCACTAAGTCCAGGAGATTCTATTCCTCCAACATTTATAAATCCTTTCGCCTTACTTGATGCAAATATCATAAAATCCTTAGTATTTGGAGTTGCTCTTACCCCTGAAAAAGATGTTATAGTCTTTGATAAATCAATATTTGGTATACTTTTTTTAGCATTATTAGTTAAAAAATTCAAACCAAACTTTGTTATTGATACATCTTCTGGATTTTCAACTTCTTCAGCAGTAGGGCCTAAAAGTACATTCCCATGAACCGTAGGTGTAACCAGTACTCCCTTACCTTTTTTAGTTGGACATTGGAATAATACATGATTTACAATGCTTCCCTCAGATTTATCTAAAACCTTGTACTCTCCCTTTCTACTTATAATGTAATACTCATCTCCACCAATCATATTGTTTATCTTATCTGCATATACTCCAGCTGCATTTATAACATATTTAGCTTTTATAGTCCCTTTTTTAGTTTCTATACTAAAATATTCACCTTTAGATATGTTAGTTACTTCTGATTCTGTATTTAACTCAACACCATTAGTAATAGCATTTTCCATCAATGCAACAGTTAAATTAAATGGACAAACAATTCCAGCACTTTTACATCTAAGAGCTCCCACTGCATCATCACTTATATTAGGCTCTATCTCTTTAACTTGTTCTTTATTTAATATTTCAAGGCCCTTAACCTTATTGTCAGTTCCTCTTTCATAAAGATCTTTTACAGTTTCCATTTCTTCTTCAGAAAATGCAACAACTAAAGATCCAATTCTCTTAAAATGAACATCTAGTTCATTACATACATCTTCATACATCTCATTTCCTTTAACATTTAACTTAGCTTTTAAAGTTCCATCAACAGCATCGTATCCACCATGAATTATTGCACTATTTGCTTTTGTAGTTGCTTGACAAACTTCAACTCCTTTTTCTAATACAACCGTATTTAAATTGTACTTAGAAATCTCTCTAGCTATACTGGCCCCTACAACCCCAGCCCCTATTACAGCTACATCAAACATATTTATTCCTCCTCATTCTACAATCCTTAATTATTAATTAAATCTATACATATATTTTTAAACATATATTAACTTGAATATCAGAAAATTAGAATTTATATCAATAAAATTCGCTTTATGCTACCGCATAGCTCATATATTTAATTAATACAAATTGTAAATTTATACATATAAAAAGACAGAGAGATAGCCTATATTAGGCTATCTCTCTTCTCTTTGCCTTAAACATTAAGTTTAAATTTATTTAATTTTCTTAAGAAAACAATATTTTATACGTTAACTTCTTCAGCTAAATCTTCTTTTTCCCATTCCATAGCTCTTCTTACTGCTTTTTTCCATCCTCTGTAAAGAGTTCTTCTCTTTTCTTCTTCCATATTAGGCTCAAACGTTCTATTAATAGCCCACTTCTCTTTTATTTCTTCTTTATTTTTCCAGAATCCAACAGCAAGACCTGCAAGATAAGCTGCACCTAGAGCAGTAGTCTCTATAACTTCTGGTCTATTAACAGGAACATCTAATATATCTCCCTGGAACTGCATTAAGAAGTTGTTAGCACAAGCTCCTCCATCAACCTTAAGACCTTTAAGTTTTATACCAGAATCATCTTGCATAGCCTCTAGAACATCCTTAGTTTGGTATGCTATAGATTCAAGAGTTGCTCTTACTAAGTGCTCTCTTTTAGCTCCACGAGTAAGACCTACTATTGCTCCTCTTGCATACATATCCCAATAAGGTGCTCCAAGACCTGTAAATGCTGGAACCATATATACTCCATTAGTATCTTCAACTGAAGTTGCATAGTACTCTGATTCTCTAGCATCGTATATAACTTTAAGTTCATCTCTTAACCATTGAACAGAAGCTCCACCCATAAATATACTTCCTTCAAGAGCATACTCCACTTTTCCATCTACACCCCATGCTATAGTAGTTAGTAGTCCATTTTTAGATGCTACTGGTTTTTCACCTGTGTTCATAAGCATGAAACATCCAGTTCCATAAGTATTCTTTGCCATACCCTCATCAAAACATGCCTGACCGAATAAAGCTGCTTGTTGATCTCCAGCATCTCCTGCTATAGGTATTTGAGCTCCACCAAATGTATGCTCATCAGTAACTCCATACACACAGCTTGAAGGTTTAACTTCTGGTAGCATAGTTTTTGGAATATCTAAAGCTTCTAGTAATTCATCATCCCACTTTAGCTCTTTTATATTATAAATCATCGTTCTTGATGCATTAGTATAATCTGTAACATGAACCTTACCTCTAGTTAAGTTCCAAATTAACCAAGTATCTATATTACCGAATAATAAATCTCCGTTTTCTGCTTTTTCTCTAGCTCCTTCTACATTATCAAGTATCCACTTAATTTTTGTTCCAGAGAAATAAGCATCAACTACAAGTCCAGTTTTATCTTTTACACTTTCTTCAAGACCTTTTTCTTTTAATCCATCACATATTTCAGCCGTTCTTCTACACTGCCATACAATTGCATTGTATACAGGTTTTCCAGTATTCTTATCCCAAACAACAGTAGTCTCTCTCTGATTTGTAATTCCTATAGCTGCAACTTCTTCAGGAGATATTCCAGTCTTTTCTAAAACTTCTCTAGCAACTCCACTTTGAGTTCCCCATATTTCCATAGCATCATGCTCAACCCATCCACCTTTAGGATATATTTGAGTAAATTCTTTTTGAGAAACTCCTACTATTTGTCCATCTTTATCGAATAATATAGCTCTAGAGCTTGTAGTTCCTTGATCTAACGACATTATGTATTTTTTTTGCATAATAGTACTCCCCCCTTATGCCTTCTCTTCTAATTCTTTATTATTTTCAAAATAAACTCTTACTCCTTTATCATATACAAATCCGCCAATTAATCCTCCTATAATTGGTCCTACAATTGGAACCCAAAAATAATTATTTATACCTAATGAAATTTTACCCCATCCAGACATCATAGCAAATAATTTTGGTCCAAAATCTCTAGCAGGATTCATTGCAAATCCTGTTAAACTACCAAACGAACCACCTATTATAGCAATAGTTAATCCTATCATAATAGGAGCTAAGTTCGATTTAGGTGCTCCTGAATTTTTATCATCTGTAACAGCAAATATTACCATAACCAAAAACATTGTTATAACTATTTCTACAAACATTGCTTCAAAGTTATTTAAATATGATTTTGGATAAGTAGAAAATACACCTGCACTTGCTAAACTTTCAACACTTCCTCTTATAATATTATTTGTTTTTTCAAATTCAAGAAATGCATTTTTATACAATAAATATGTCGTTGCTGCTCCTGAAAATGTCCCCAAAAGTTGAGCTACTATATAGCCTAATATTTTATTCTTTGGGAAATCCCTATATGCAGCTAAAGCTAGCGTTACCGCCGGATTTATATGGGTTCCTGATACTGCACCAGTTATATATATAGCAATTGTAACCCCAAGCCCCCATATAATACTTATCTCCCATTGAGTAGCTGGTGCTCCATTTAAAACTAGTGATGCTACACAACCAGATCCTATAAATAGTAAAATCCATGATCCAATAAATTCTGAAATACATTCTCCTAAAAACGTTTTCCTCATTTTCATACATCCTCCTTTTTTTATTAAATACTTTTCTACTTCACATCAAATTATGTTTATGAGACAACATCTATATAATTATATATTTATTTATCATTTATTGTACACTTTATTTATTAGCTCAATAATCTATCGTATAGCATTTTTTGAATTCAAAAAAAGAGACAACTATAATATCAATAAATTTATTATAGCTCTCTCGTCTCCAGCTTTTATTTATTAAATTTTCATTTTCTATACTTTATATTTTCATTATAATCCAGCATTTTTCAAAAATCAACATTTTTTTGAAAATTTCATCATTTTACTCTTCCCATATATTCTTATCAGTAGTTGATATAGAAGATGCCCCATTTTTAAGAATTTCCATAACCTCTTCCTTAGTTTCAACAAGACCTCCTGATATAACCGGAATTTTGAGTTGAGAATTCACCTTTTTTATAACCTTTGGCATTATCCCTGGCATTATTTCAACAGCTTGAGGTCTAACCCTCTTAAGGCTTTCAAGAGCACTATCCAAAGACATAGAGTCAACTATAAAAAATCTTTGCACAGCTTTAAGATTTTTGTCTATAGCCCTTTTTATCATGTTAACCCTTGTACTTATAATTCCTTCTACATTCATAGAGGCTGATATATAGTCTATTATTATGGGATTAGATGCAAATCCTGTTATCATATCTAGATGAACAAAAACCTTTTTGTTATTCTTGTTTAAAAAATCAACTTTTTCTTTTAATGTAATCATGTCTCCATATAATAAGAATATTATTTCACAATCAGACTTTACTGCATCATGTAAGCCTTTATCGTTTTTTACTGCTGCAATTATAGGATTGTATTCTAATAAATCTTTCAAATAGTTTCTCTCCTTTTTTATCCTGTTATTTGTATATACTTATTATATTTCTAAATTAATTAGATTTCTATATTAATTTAGTATATTACAGTTTTATGTAAATTTTCAACATTTGTTTAAAATTTATCATCATTTTGAAATTTTTGATTTTTTTATTTTAAACATATACATTAACTTTAATTTTAGATTGTGTTTTAAATATATATATGATATAATTTTAGTGTATTTTAAATATTGGGGAATGAAGTTTCCCTTGGATCGTCCTAAACCACCTTTAAGGTTAATAACTTCTACAAAACACTTGTTTTGTAGAAGTTTTTTTTATATACAAAATAATTTCATGGAGGGTATTTATGAAAGAAACACAAACTCATTTCAAAAAATTATTATCATATTTTTTCGATACTAGTGGTATCAAATTCTTAACTAAATGGACTTTTATGTCCTCTTTAGTTGGAGTTTTAAGTGGATGTTTATCTGCTTTTTTTCTTATAAGTCTATCAAAAGCCACTATTTATAGAGTCACTCATCCATACATGCTATTTTTACTCCCTATAGGAGGAGCTTTTGTAAGTTATCTTTATAAAAAATACGGTAAAAACAGTTCAAAGGGTAATAACTTGATACTTGAACAAGTACAAATTGGAGATCAAAAAAAAGAAAATGTTCCTCTTATAATGACACCTCTTGTCTTGTTTGGTACTGTAGTAACTCATTTATTTGGAGGATCTGCTGGAAGAGAAGGTACCGCAGTTCAAATGGGTGGAAGTATGGCAGAATTAGTAGGTAAAATATTCAAGGTAGATTTTACTGACAGAAAGATATTGCTACTTTGCGGTATAAGCAGTGGATTTGGTTCTGTATTCGGAACACCTCTTGCAGGTACTGTATTTGCTATGGAAGTTGTAGCAATTGGCGAAATGCAGTATTTTGCATTCATACCTTGTTTTATATCAAGCTTTGTATCAAACTTTGTAGCATTAGCTTTAGGTGCTACTCATTCTCATTATGAAATGATTCAAATACCCGATATGACTTTTATGGTTATATTAAAGGTAATTATTGCATCTATATGCTTTGGTCTTTGTTCTATATTATTCAGCGAATTAACTTCTACATTTAAATACTTATTTAATAGAGTTTTCAAAACCCCTGCATATAAAAGTGCTTTTGGTGGACTAATAGTTATAACTTTAGTTTATATTGTTGGAACCAGAGATTATGTAGGGCTTGGTCTTCCTATGATTTCTAAGTCTTTAACCGAACCAGTTTCTTCATTTGCATTCTTTTGGAAAACTTTATTTACATCCATAACTCTTGGTGCTGGTTTTCAAGGTGGAGAGGTTACTCCTTTATTCTATATAGGTTCAACACTCGGCAACTCACTTGGTCCAATACTTAATATATCTCCATACTTTCTTGCAAGTTTAGGTTTTGTAGCTGTTTTTTCCGGCGCTACTAACACTCCTTTGGCTTGCTTTATAATGGGACTTGAACTATTCCATGGAGAAGGTGTAATATTTTTATTCATAGCTTGTATGGTGAGTTACTTATTCTCAGGACATCATGGAATATATAGCTCTCAGAAGATTTCAACATCTAAGTATCCGTGGATTCATTTAGACAAAACTGAGAGTCTATCAACTATAAAACAAAAATCATCTTAAAATATTTCTACTCAAATTTATTAATATTACTTATCCGAAAGCTAAAAATTCAGCTGGAATAAAAACTCCATCTGAATTAAGTTTCACTTTATTATCATAGTTATATTCTTAAATAGTTTTTCCATATAATTTGTTACCGCAAATTTTAGAAGTACAACAAAAAAAATGAAGGTTATTGAAATGTTATTAAGGTAACGTTGTTTCAACAACCTTCATTTTTCACTTAACCTCACAATTTCAGTTATTAAGTTTTGTTTTTAAGATACCTTACACATATCTCTACTAGCAACTATATCAATTCCAGTACCTAATACATTCTCAACAATTACATCTCCAACCATTATAGGTGCTTCAAGTTCTACATCATCAAGTAACTCCATAATCTCAAATATAAGTTCCTTTGGTATTGAATCACTAGTTTTTACAGGTATTAATCCCAATGCTCCATCCTTTATTTTAACAGTAGTTGTAACCATTCTCTTCGGAGTTGTCATTTCTTCTAATCCGTATTTTTCGCCTCTTTTACATGTATTCCCTGTAACTGTATAAGTTTTATCTTCGTTTTTTTTAACTGTCATTCTACATCCAACAGGACATACTATGCAAGTAATATTTTTTTTTCTAATTAAATTTCCTATACACATACATTAACCCTCCTCTACACAAATACTGATATTGCCTTTTAAATTTTTAACAATTTCTGCACTTAACTTTAAGTTTTCCATCTCAGAAGGTATCATATGAGGTCTTTTCTTTTGTAATATTATTTCATCTCCATCTCTAACAACAAGTTTTGTATTAGAATATATATTTCTAACTCTCATAAACAAGTTTACTTCTTCCCCTAATTTAGTATCTATTTGTTGAGGAACTATATATCCTATTCCATCTCCAGCGTTAGTCTGTATAGTCTCATTATTTTCTATTTGGTTTAACACGTATAAAGCAGCATTCTTTCCTGCTATTCTACTTTCTTTAGTTACAAAGTCAACCAAGTCATGTACATGAACAACATTCCCACATGCAAATACTCCATCGACATTAGTTTGCATTTTATTGTTTACTACAGGACCCTTAGTTGTATTATGAAGTTCAACTCCTGTATCACTTGAAAGTTCATTCTCAGGGATAAGTCCTACTGATAATAATACTGTGTCACACTCTATTTCTCTACTTGTTCCCTCTACTGGATTTCTATTCTCATCAAGTTTTGATATTGTAACCCCTGTAACCCTATCTTTACCATGAACATAAGTTATTCCATGTTGTAATAATAGAGGAATACCAAAATCATCTAAGCACTGAACTATATTTCTAGTAAGTCCACTTGAATGAGGGTTAACTTCAACTACAGCCTCTACCTTAGCTCCTTCTAAAGTCATTCTTCTAGCCATTATAAGTCCAATATCACCTGAACCATATATAACTACTTTTTTACCGACCATATAGCCTTCCATATTCATAAATCTTTGAGCAGCTCCTGCCGTATAAACTCCTGCGGGTCTATAACCTGCAAGATCTATTGCTCCTCTTGTTCTTTCTCTACATCCCATTGCCAGAACTATTGCAACAGCCTCAATATCTATAAGCCCTTCTTCTCCAAGTGCTATTATATTCTTATCTTCTATACTAAGTACCATCGTATTTAACATATAATCTATATCATTTTCTTCTACCATTTTTATAAATTTAGTTGCATATTCAGGTCCTGTAAGTTCTTCTTTGAATTCATGAAGGCCAAAACCGTTATGGATACATTGATTAAGTATTCCTCCAAGTTCTCTATCTCTTTCTATTATTAATACCTTATTTGCTCCATGTTTTTTCGCTTCAACAGCAGCTCCAAGTCCTGCTGGTCCTCCTCCAACTACAATAACATCATATTTCAACCTTCTCACCCCTTGATTCTTTTACTTTTCCTAATATCATTTTAGAATTTTCATAGTCTTTTAAAACATCTTCCATATCTAAATTAAGTTCTCTAGCTAGTATTTCAACTACTCTAGGACCACAGAATCCACCTTGGCATCTTCCCATACCTGGTCTTACTCTTCTTTTTACTCCATCAACAGTTCTTGCTCCAGCTGGTCTATGAATTGCATCTATTATCTCAGCTTCTGTTGTAGTTTCACATCTACATATAATCTTTGAATGTTTTATATCTTTTTTAATAGCCTCTTTTCTTTCTTCATGAGTCATATGAGAAAATGGCTTATCTTTTTTTCTATATGGGTTAAAGTCTTTTTTGGCTTCAAGATTTAGTCCTTCTTCTTTTAATATATCTATTACATACTCAGCTATAGCTGGTGCTGCACTAAGTCCAGGAGATTCTATTCCTCCAACATTTATAAATCCTTTCGCCTTACTTGATGCAAATATCATAAAATCCTTAGTATTAGGAGTAGCTCTAACTCCTGAAAAAGATGTTATAGTCTTTGATAAATCAAGACTTGGTATACTTTTTTTAGCGTTATTAGTTAAAGAACTTAAACCGCTCTTTGTTATTGATACATCCTCTGGATCTTCTACTTCTTCAGCAGTAGGTCCTAAAAGTATATTCCCATGTACTGTAGGTGTAACCAATACACCCTTACCTTTTTTAGTTGGACATTGGAATAATACATGGTGTACAATATCTCCTTCAGATTTATCTAAGACCTTGTACTCTCCCTTTCTGCTTATAATGTAATACTCATCTCCACCAATCATATTGTTTATCTTATCTGCATATACTCCAGCTGCATTTATAACATATTTAGCTTTTATAGTCCCTTTTTTAGTTTCTATACTAAAATATTCACCTTTAGATATGTTAGTTACTTCTGATTCTCTATTTAACTCAACACCATTAGTAATAGCATTTTCCATCAATGCAACAGTTAAATTAAATGGACAAACAATTCCAGCACTTTTACATCTAAGAGCTCCCACTGCATCATCACTTATATTAGGCTCTATCTCTTTAACTTGTTCTTTATTTAATATTTCAAGGCCCTTAACCTTATTGTCAGTTCCTCTTTCATAAAGATCTTTTACAGTTTCCATTTCTTCTTCAGAAAATGCAACAACTAAAGATCCAATTCTCTTAAAATGAACATCTAGTTCATTACATAAATCTTCATACATCTCATTTCCTTTAACATTTAACTTAGCCTTTAAAGTTCCATCAACAGCATCGTATCCACCATGAATTATTGCACTATTTGCTTTTGTAGTTGCTTGACAAACTTCAACTCCTTTTTCTAATACAACCGTATTTAAATTGTACTTAGAAATCTCTCTAGCTATACTGGCCCCTACAACCCCAGCCCCTATTACAGCTACATCAAACATATTTATTCCTCCTCATTCTACAATCCTTAATTATTAATTAAACCTGTATTTAGTTAGATATCAAAAAATGAAGTTTATTAAAATGTTAGCAAATGTTTAACACAGTAGCAGTATTTTAATAAGCTTCATTTTTCGATTAACCACTACATCAATATCAACAATTTGAAAATAATATAATTTGCTTAGATAAAAAGACAGAGAGATCGCCTAGATTAGGCTATCTCTCTTCTCCTTGCCTTAAACATCAAGTTTAAATTTATTTAATTTATTTAATTATCCGAAAGCTAAAAGTTCTAAAACTCTATCTGATTATTAAGTTTCACTTTATGCATTAGCTTCTTCAGCTAAATCTTCTTTTTCCCATTCCATAGATCTTCTTACTGCCTTTTTCCATCCTTTATAAAGAGTTCTTCTCTTTTCTTCTTCCATATCAGGCTCGAATGTTCTATTAATAGCCCACTTCTCTTTTATTTCTTCTTTATTTTTCCAGAATCCTACTGCAAGACCTGCAAGGTAAGCTGCACCTAGAGCAGTAGTTTCTATAACTTCTGGTCTATTAACAGGAACATCTAATATATCTCCCTGGAACTGCATTAAGAAGTTATTAGCACAAGCTCCTCCATCAACCTTAAGACCTTTAAGCTCTATACCTGAATCATCTTGCATAGCCTCTAAAACATCCTTAGTTTGGTATGCTATAGATTCAAGAGTTGCTCTTACTAAGTGCTCTCTTTTAGCTCCACGAGTAAGACCTACTATCGCTCCTCTTGCATACATATCCCAATAAGGTGCTCCAAGACCTGTAAATGCTGGAACCATATATACTCCATTAGTATCTTCAACTGAAGATGCATAGTACTCTGATTCTCTAGCATCGTATATAACTTTAAGTTCATCTCTTAACCATTGAACAGAAGCTCCGCCTATAAATATACTTCCTTCAAGAGCATACTCTACTTTTCCATCTACACCCCATGCTATAGTAGTTAGTAGTCCATTTTTAGACGCTACTGGTTTTTCACCTGTGTTCATAAGCATGAAACATCCAGTTCCATAAGTATTCTTTGCCATACCTTCATCAAAACATGCCGACCGAATAAAGCTGCTTGTTGATCTCCAGCATCTCCTGCTATAGGTATTTGAGCTCCACCAAATGTATGCTCATCAGTAACTCCATATACACAGCTTGAAGGTTTAACTTCTGGAAGCATAGATTTTGGAATATCTAAAGCTTCGAGTAATTCATCATCCCACTTTAGTTCTTTTATATTATAAATCATTGTTCTTGATGCATTAGTATAATCTGTAACATGAACCTTCCCTCTAGTTAAGTTCCAAATTAACCAAGTATCTATATTACCAAATAATAAATCTCCATTTTCTGCTTTTTCTCTAGCTCCTTCTACATTATCAAGTATCCACTTAATTTTTGTTCCAGAGAAATAAGCATCAACTACAAGTCCAGTTTTATCTTTTACACTTTCTTCAAGACCTTTTTCTTTTAATCCATCACATATTTCAGCCGTTCTTCTACACTGCCATACAATTGCATTGTATACAGGCTTTCCTGTATTTTTATCCCAAACAACAGTAGTCTCTCTCTGGTTTGTAATTCCTATAGCTGCGACTTCTTCAGGAGATATTCCAGTCTTTTCTAAAACTTCTCTAGCAACTCCACTTTGAGTTCCCCAAATTTCCATAGCATCGTGCTCAACCCATCCACCTTTAGGATATATTTGAGTAAATTCTTTTTGAGAAACACCTACTATTTTTCCACCTTTATCAAATAGTATAGCTCTTGAGCTTGTAGTTCCTTGATCTAAAGACATAATGTATTTCTTTTGCATAATTACAGTCCCCCCACTTTATTATTTTAAGATAAGTATATGTTAAACATAAACAGTAAGATTACAAATCAATATTGCTGTTTAAAATATTATAATTTCCTACTCATTATAAAAAAGTTGATAATAAGAACCCTCCAAGAGTTCCTCCTAGTACTGCACAAATAACTGTAGGTATAGACTTTCCAACGTCTGCTTTATCAACAACTACTGTTGCTGCCCATAAACCTGCTGATGCTGCTAATGCCATATCTACCCATGCTCCTCCATCCATTTGATGTATAGCTCCTACGCCGTGATTCAAAGTCCAGCAAAGTCCAACTATAAATGCAGCTGCCATCCATCCTCCTATAGGACCAAAATCTTCAACTAATTTTCCCCAAACAAGCCTTATCATAAATGGAAATATAAATGCTCCAGCAAATGTTCCCATTGCTAATTTTAAAGTCATTACAGTTCCCCCTTTAAACAGATTCTGTTTCAGATTCTTTTCTATTTAATACATTTTTCTGAATAAGTCCTGCTGTTATACCTCCTGTTACTCCACCTGCGATTACAATTATTAATGTGATCATTGAAGTAGATATAGGTGCAAAGCTTCCTGCTAAAAATGCATCTCTAGCAAGTCCTGCAACTCCAATACCAGTTGCCATATCTACAAATGCTGCTCCATCTTCATTGTTTAAAATTCCAATATAATGATTCATGTACCACATAACTCCGATTATTAAAAACCCTGCAAACCAACCTCCAGCAATTCCATAAGGTCCTACAAACGCACCCCAAACACCCATTACAAACATACCTGCAATAGCTGTTCCTATAATAGTTCCTAAATGCTTCAAAATTACACCCCCATTAGTATTATTTTATTGTGAAAATGTTTTCCTGATGTTTATAAAAAAAGTCTTCATTCTAAAAATTTTAGATTTAGACTTCTTTTGAAACCATTAATAGAAATTATAAAACCCCTTTAATTTACTATAATTACTTTTTATGGAAATGAATATGCAAAAAAAGAGAAAGCTATAATATACTTAAGTTATTACAGCTCTCTCGTCTCCAGCTTTTATTTATTAAATTTTTGTTTTTGTATTTTATATATACAATAGTTGTATCTTTATTATAATCCAGTATTTTCTAAACGTCAATAGTTTTTTTGAAAATTCTGACAACTTACTCTTCCCATATATTTTTGTTGGTAGTTGATATAGAAGATGCTCCATTTTTAAGGATTGATATAACCTCTTCCTTGGTTTCAACAAGACCTCCTGATATAACCGGAATTTTGAGTTGAGAATTCACCTTTTTTATAACCTTTGGCATTATACCTGGCATTATTTCAACGGCTTGAGGCCTAACCTTCTTAATACTTTCAAGTGCACTATCCAAAGACATAGAGTCAACTATAAAGAATCTTTGCACAGCTTTAATATTTTTGTCTATAGCTCTTTTTATCATGTTAACCCTTGTGCTTATAATTCCTTCTACCTTCATAGATGATGATATATAGTCTATTATTATGGGATTAGATGCAAATCCTGTTATCATATCTAGATGAACAAAAACCTTTTTGTTATTCTTGTTTAAAAAATCAACTTTTTCTTTTAATGTAATCATGTCTCCATATAATAAGAATATTATTTCACAGTCAGACTTTACTGCATCATGTAAGCCTTTATCATTTTTTACCGCTGCAATTATCGGGTTGTATTCTAATAAATCTTTCAAATAGTTTCTCTCCTTCATCATCCGATTATTTGTATATATTTATTATATTTCTACATTAGGTAATATATTACAGTTTAATATGATTTCTCAATATTAATTTAAATATTATTACAAGTACTGCTATCGCAAGTATTATATCTCCCGATGCCACTCCTAATGCTAGTGGTATTCCACCTATTGCAGCTTGTACAGTTGCCTTTAGGGTACAAAAAAACTCATATATATATAACTATCTATATGAGTCATCAATTTTTAAGTAATTAAGGAGAACTCCATCGTCTACATGATTATGCCTTATTTTGGCTCTAAGTTTTAAATTTTTCAATTTTTAGTAAAATTCGTTTTATTATTTCGATTACATTTTGTCTGAAATTTATGTTTAAAATTATAATTTGTGTGTATAATAATGTTGTTAGCAGTTGTTATTTTTCCATATTTCTGCTATAATTTAATAGAAAATTATATCTTTTTAGAGGAGGTTTTTTAAATGGCTTACAAAATTAATGACGCTTGCATAAGCTGTGGAGCTTGTGAACCTGAATGTCCAGTTAGCTGTATAACAGCTGGAGATGATTTATATGTTATAGATGCTGATACTTGCATCGACTGTGGAGCTTGTGCTGGAGTATGTCCAGTAGATGCACCAGTAGCTGAATAATACATAGATAAAGAAGCTATCATTTGATAGCTTCTTTATTTATTTCTAACTATTTTTTTTCATTTAATAAGTAAGATAGAGTATACAAACTCTCAGTTAAGTGAACATTTTCAACTACTACATTCTCCGATAAGTTTAAATCTACCGGTGCAAAATTCCATATTCCACTTATTTGAGTTTTAGATAGTCTATCTGCTATATCTTGTGCGCTCTCCTTAGGAGTACATATTACAGCTATTTGGATATTATTTTTCTCTATATATTCTTCTATATCATCTATATCGAATATCTCTAAATCTCTTATTTTAAGACCTATAAGCCTAGGATTAGCTTCAAATAAAGCTTTTATTTCAAATCCAGACTTTTGAAATCCAGAATAATTTGCAATAGCTTGACCTAAGTTACCTGCCCCTACTATTACAGTGTTATATCCGTTATCTATACCTAGTATTTTTCCAATTTCATTGTATAGTTCCTCAACATTATATCCGTACCCCTGTTGTCCAAATCCCCCAAAGTTATTCAAATCTTGTCTTATTTGAGAAGCTGTAAAACCAATTATTTCACTTAACTCTTTAGATGAAATTCTATATATATCTTTATCTAATAAGTCTTTTAAGTATCTATAATATTTTGGCAATCTTCTTATTACAGCCATCGAAATTTGTTTAGACATCCCTTCACCTACTTTGTATATAGTTTATTTTGACATAATTATAACAAACTCTTTTCCGTCTGTCAAATTCCATACTTACTATTATATCATATTCTTTGTCGATTTATGCATATTTTTATCATTTTCTATTAATCGACTATACAAAACTTGATTATATCTTATTTAAACTTTATAATTTTACTTAGCATTTGTTTTAAATCAGGAGGTTATAAATATGATTGTTCTATCTTGCAATAATATAAGTAAAAGTTTTGGAGTAGATTCTATATTAAATGATATAAGCTTTACAGTAAATGAGGGAGACAAAGTAGGTGTTGTTGGCATCAACGGAACTGGTAAAACTACTTTATTTAAAATATTATCAGGTGAGTATTCCTATGATAATGGTGATATATACACATCTAAGACTACTGAAATGGGTTATTTAGAACAAAATATGAATTTTGAATCTAAAAATAATATATTAAATGAAGTTTTGACAGTTTTTAATGATCTTATAAATATGGAAAAGAATCTTCGAGATATGGAAGCTAAAATATCGATTCAAAGTGAACAAATCTCATCTGAAGACCTTGAAAAATTAATGAATGAATACTCTCATAAACTAGAATTATTTTCTGATAAAAATGGTTATGGTTATAAATCAGAAGTAAAAGGTGTCCTTAAAGGGCTGGGTTTTTCAAATGAGGATATGGACAAAAATGTTAATATATTGTCAGGAGGAGAGAAGACCAGAGTCCTTTTAGCTAAAATTTTACTCAAAAAACCCACTCTACTTTTACTAGATGAGCCTACCAATCATCTTGATACCGACGCCGTTGAGTGGCTTGAATTTTTCTTAAAACAATATAAAGGAAGTGTTCTTATAATTTCCCACGATAGATACTTCTTAGACCAAACAGTAAATAGAGTATTTGAACTTCATCACAAGACTTTAAGCGCATATAATGGTAATTATTCTGAGTTTGTTAAAAAATCAAAAATCGAAAAAGAAATAGAGCAAAGAAAATACGAAGATCAACAAAGGGAAATCAAAAGACAAGAAGATGTTATCGACAAATTGAAATCATTCGGCAGAGAAAAACAGGTTAAAAGAGCTAGAAGTAGAGAAAAAGCTCTTGATAAAATAGATGTTATAAAAAAGCCTGAATCAGATGCTAAAAAAGCTCGTATTAGATTCGAACCATGTGTAACTAGCGGAAACGACGTATTATCTGTAGAAAATTTATCTGTTGGGTATGATGATAATACATTGTTTAAAAATGTTGATTTCAATATATATAAAGGAGAAAAAGTAGCACTTATAGGTCCTAATGGTATAGGTAAGTCATCTTTATTCAAGGTTTTAATGAATAATTTAAAACTTATAGATGGTAATTTTAAATTAGGAGAAAATGTTAATATAGGTTACTTTCATCAGGAGCAAAAAACTCTTAATTTAGATAATACTATAATAGATGAAATTTGGAACGAAAATAAATTATTACAACAAAGCACTATAAGAACTATGCTTGCAGCATTTTTATTTGAAGACGAAGAGGTATTTAAGAAAATATCAACTTTAAGCGGAGGAGAACGAGCTAGAGTAGCTCTTTTAAAGCTTATGCTTTCAAAATCCAACTTTCTGCTTTTAGATGAGCCTACTAACCACTTAGATATTAATTCTAAGGAAGTCTTAGAGGAAGCTTTATCTAATTATGAAGGTACTTTATTCGTGATTTCGCATGATAGATATTTCTTAAATACTGTTGCAGACAAAATAATTCTCCTAAGCCCAGATGGTATAAAAGAATACCTAGGTAATTATGATTACTACGTTGAAAAGAAAAAGCAATTAGAAGAATCTATAACTGAAATAACCGAAGAAAAAACTAAAACTCAAATAAAAGAAGATAAGAAAAAAGAAAGAGAAAAGAAAGAATCGGAAAAAAAATTAAGGGTTCAAAGGCAGAATATTGAAAAAGAAATAATGGAAACTGAATCTGAAATAGAAAATCTAAATGAACTTATGTGCCAAGAAGATGTATATTCTAATCCAGAAAAATCTAAAGAGGTTACATCAAAAAAATCTGAACTTGAAACAAAACTAGAAAATTTATATGAATTATGGGAAGGGCTTATGTAATAAGCCCTTCTTTATTCTATAATAAATTATATCACTATTTTTGTCCAAGTTTTAAATTTGGAACTGCATTTAAACCAAGATCATCAACCTTACCGTTTATATAATCGTAATAAGCTGCACATCCAATCATAGCAGCATTGTCTGTACATAAATCCAAAGATGGATATTTAACATCTATATTATGAGCTTTGCATTCATTTACTAGCATTTCTCTAAGTCCAGAGTTTGCTGCCACGCCTCCAGCTAAAACTATTTTATCATAGCCTCTCTCCTTGGCTGCTTTTATAGATTTGTTAGTAAGTACTTCTACAACACTTTGCTGGAATGATGCTGCAACGTCTTCAACTACTATATCTTCATTTTTCATTTTCTTAGCGTTTAAGTAATTTAAAACAGATGATTTAAGCCCACTAAAGCTAAAGTCGTAACTATCATTTTCTAAGTATATTCTAGGGAATTTAATGCTATCCTTGTTTCCTATCTTAGATAATTCATCTATTATAGGTCCTCCTGGATATCCAAGCTTCATTGCTCTTGCTATTTTATCAAAAGCTTCTCCAGCTGCATCATCCCTCGTTCTTCCAAGTATCTCGTATCTACCATAGTCTTTAACTTCCGCAAGATGAGTATGTCCACCCGATACTATCAAGCATATAAAAGGTGGCTCTAGTTCTTTATATTGTATAAAGTTAGCACTTATATGTCCTTCTATATGGTTAACTCCTACAAGTGGCTTGTTTAGTGCAAACGATAGAGCCTTAGCAGTAGATAGCCCCACTAATAAAGCTCCTACCAGACCAGGTCCATGCGTTACCCCTATTATATCTATATCATCAAATGTCATGTTAGCTTCATCTAAAGCACTTTGAATTACTGCATCTATACTCTCTACATGCTTTCTCGATGCAACCTCTGGAACCACTCCTCCAAATTTTTTGTGAAGATCTATCTGAGTTGCAACTATATTAGATATAACTTCTCTTCCGTTTTTTAGTATAGCGGCAGAAGTTTCATCACAACTACTTTCTATTGCTAAAGTTATTATATCCTTCATATTTACTCTCCTTTTTCTATATCTTTCCACATAATAAGTGCATCCTCCTGAGTATCAGTATAATATCCAGGTCTTATTCCAGATAATTTAAAACCATATTTTTTATATAATTTAATAGCTGTATCATTTGATTTTCTAACTTCAAGAGTCATAGATATTATATTACTCTTTGCGCATTCGTCTATTAACGCTTCTATTACTTGATTTCCATACCCTAGTCCTCTATGATCAGGATGAACTGCAACATTTGTTATATGTCCTTCATCTACTATTAACCATATCCCTGCATAAGCTACTATTTTCGAATCTTTTTCTATTACCTTGTATCTAGCAAGTTTGTTTTTGAGTTCCTTTTTTAATGAATGCTTTGTCCAAGGTGAATGAAAGCAAAGTTCTTCTATTTCAACTAAATCATCTATATCTTTTTCTTGTAAGTTTCTTATATTTATTCTATTTTCCATCTTCTTTTAACCTCTTCATCTTTTCTTCGTATTCAACCTCTGCCTGAGATTTTCTTATATAATAAGGCACTACCTCGTAATGAGTTTTTGTATCACCTTTTTCAAATTTTTGTATAGCTATTTCACATATACTAGAGGCTCTTGTTGATCTATGAGCTTTAGGCGCTATGTACACGTTATTCATATTTCCAAAAATTTCTTTATATAAATCTGCACCTTCTCCAACCAATATGAATTCTTCACATGACGATTTAAGTTCATCTGCTAAATCATCTACTTTTTTCACATCTATATCTTCTACTTTTAATAAAGATTCTTTATCCCATGAATATTTACAAGTATATACCTGTTTTTTTTGTGCATCAATCATAGGGCATACTGTTTTATTTGTCATAGCTATATTAAATGCAAGTGCTTCAAGTGAATTAACCTCTACTACTGGAATATTTCTAACATGAGCTATAGCTTTAGCTGTAGCAACTCCAATCCTAAGTCCAGTAAATGATCCAGGTCCTACACATACTGATATTAAATCTATATCTTTAGCACTCATCTCATTGAGTTTAAACATATTCTCAATTATCAACATAAGCTTTTTTGAATGTGTTGTATTGTTATTTATAGTGTATTCTGATATAAGTTTATCATCTTCCATAATAGCAACTGATGCAGCCTTTGAAGATGTATCAATTCCAAGTACCTTCATTATTTAATAATCTCCTTTACTATGTTCTCGTAATACTCACCATAAGGAATGAGTATCATTTCTCTACCTTCATCTTTGTAGTTAAGTTCTATATTTATGTATTCATCTGGAAGTATATCTTCTATTAAATTAGCCCACTCTATAATACATATTCCATCACCATACAAATACTCTTCAAATCCTATTTCATACATATCTTCACTAGATGATATTCTATAAACATCAAAGTGATATAGTGGATATTTTCCATCGTATTCATTGACTATCGTAAATGTAGGACTTGTAATGTAATCATCTACTTCAAGTGCCTTTGCTATACTCTTTGTTATAGTAGTTTTTCCAGCACCTAAATCTCCTATTAAACATACTACATCGCCTTTATTTAAAAGTTGTCCTAATCTATATCCCATTTCACCAGTTTCTTGTTCATTTTTCAAATATATCTTATTCATTCTTTTGCTCCTATCTAACATTAGTTTTAACCAAATAATCACTATGCACATTATTATATCAAAAAACACGAAAAATTATAATAATACAAAATTCGCTTTATGCTAACGCATAGCCCATATCGCCAACGAGTCCTACGGGCTCCGTTGCTCAAAATAGTTGATATTGCAGTCCTTTCATCAATGCTATCAATTTGAAAATTATATAGTTTCATATACAATAAAAAATGTATATGAAAACACCGTTGTATCGATGTTAATTTCATATACATTTTTTCTTTTATATATTTAGTTAAGCTCTATTCCAGTATCAAATGTAATTTCATTTGCAATTATAGCCTTACCCTCTACTTTTGTTCCAGGTTTTACTTCTGGTTGTACAGAAGGATTAGAGGGATAAGTTTTTCCATCAAATTTCATTTGAGCATAAAAACTTTCTATTCCTCCACCTGATACATACATTAATATATCATTCCATCCATTCGTTTTATTATTACTTATTATTATAGGTGTTCTAACTAATGTAAATGTCGATACTAAGTTGTAGTTATTATCAAATAATAATCCGCTTCCTCCACCGCTACCTGAAACATACATTCCGTATAATACTGTGAATACTTCTTCTTTTCCATCTCCATTAAGATCTACTTTATTGTAGTAGTATTTTACAGGTCCATATGCTTCTTTATCATATTCCGGCATAGTCTTATGTATTGCCTCTTCTAGTTTTTCATCTCTAGTTGTCTCATACCCTATATTTTTCACATTAGATAAGTCAGTTCCATTCGATTCATTAGTATTAACTTCTCCATTTTCCGATTGAGTATTTTGAGTTTGCTCAACCTCAAGAGTAAAACTACATACCTTTTTATTTTCGTTATCTATACCAATATATATAGCTTTGTTTCCCCCTGTTTTTTCATCTTCTCCATATGTAAAATCAACATCTCCTAAATTACCAATTCCTGTTAATTTTATTTCTTCATCATTATCCGCAAAATGTTTCTTAATAAACTCTACTGATATTTTTTTAGCTTCTTCTTTATCTAGAATTGAAGAAGACTCTTTATTATTTTTATAACTTATACCTTTAATCTTTCCATTTTTTGTTAAGCATGCGTAATATTCAACATTAGCTTCAGCATCTGTCCACATTGTAATCCAGTATTCATTACTATCCATATATTTAGTACTATCTATAATTTTTTTGCTATCTATTTTTAAATCAAAATATCTCTCAAATGAATTTTTAACAATTTTTACAGCCTTTTCTTTTTCTATATTACTAATATTATTATTGCTATTATCTACATTACTACTTGTAGTTCCACATCCTCCTAAAGACAATATTAACACGCTTAACATCATTGATATAACAGCTTTTAATTTCATAATGTACTTCTCCTCTTTAATTTTATATTATTATAAATTATTTTTTGTGTATTCCCTTTCTGCTCCATTTCCTACAGAGAAATATGTTACTTTACCTAAAGTTCTATCAATAACTACATTAGCTTTTTTAGATGAATCATTAGCATCTTGATAGAAAAACATTACTGTATCATCTACATCATAATTAGCATCATAATAATTTTTATATTCTGATTTTCCAACAAACTTCATATTTTTTATATTATCAAGATTATTTTTGACTATATAATCTTCTGCTGTTTTATTTGCTTTTTCAATAGTAATGAAATTTTCTGGTTTTAATTTACTTAAATCAACTTTTGTTTGACACATAATACTTAATATTTCTTTTGTTTTATCATCAAAAGTTACATCATAAATTTCATTATCTTTCTCTGAAGTCCAAGCTATGTCTATTGTCCCAAATTTAATTTTATTTTTGTCTGCTTCCAAATCTTTCATCCACTTTTCATCTTCTTTTGTTTTATTTTTAATTGCTTTTACATACTCAATAGTACTATTTATATCTTCTATTTGTTGTTCTAAACTTTCATTAAGAGAAATAAATTCTAATTTATTAAAATCTGGTGTTTCTCCATAATATTTTTTTATTGCTCCCATGGCTACATTCTTTAAATCTTCATTTTTTATATCTCGACTTTTTTCTGCATAAACTACATCTGGTTTTATTATGTTTACTGAAGTGTTATTTTGTGTAAGATTATAACAATTATATACTCCGCCAACTAAAACTCCCGCTAATAAAAGTCCTGATATTATTTTTTTATATTTCATATTTTATTACCTCCATAATATTCGTAATTTTGAAATTCCCTTAATATGTTTTAAGTATATCTCCCAAATATCATAGAGATTTGATAAAGTTGTTAAATAGTTGTTAACTTTTAACTAAATATTATTTTTATACTACTTCCTTCATTTAACTTACTTTCTATTTCAATATATGAATTATGAATATCTGCTATTCTTTTGCATATAGACAGTCCTAGCCCTGCTCCATTATTTTTTCTAGTTCTTGCTTTATCAACCATATAAAAAGGCTCCATTATTTTATCTAAATGCTCTTTATCCATACCTATTCCATTATCCTTTACTTCAATAACCATCCTCTCTTCAACTTTATATAGACTTAAATATATATTAGACTTTTTTTCACTAGCTTTTATTGCGTTATCTACTAAATTAGATAATAATATCTTCATCAAATCTTTTTCTATTAATAGCTCACATTCTTCGCCTTCGATTATTAAATCAATATTTCTATCCTTTAGTTTATGAAGTAACGACCCTCTCACCTCTGCAAATATATCCATTATTTTCTCAGATTTCAAATCAAAATTCTCTACCTTAAGTAATATTAAATCCATCATTTTAAAAGATAGTTGTTCTAATCTTTTTCCTTCTTTATAAATAAAATCTACTGAATCAAAAAATATCTCTTCACTTACCTTTGTTGTACGAAGTAAATTTGCATACCCTATTATAGAAGTTAAAGGAGTTTTAATCTCATGAGTTAAATTATCTATAAATCTTTGTTTTTCATCATTATTTCTTTCAAGTTCATTTATTTTTTCTTCAACAGCATTAGCCATAATATTAAAATTATTAGATAAAGTACCAAGTTCATCTTTAGATGTTATCTTAACTCTTTCATGATAGTTTCCTTTAGCAATACTTTTAGTAGACTTTGTTAAATTATTTATTGGTTTAGTTATAAATTTACTTACAATATACATGATAGCACCGAAAATAAGACAAATATTTGCTTCAAATTTAAAGAAAAAATTGTATTGATTTTTTCTTTCTTGATATATGTAAGAAATATCTCTTACATATGATAATTTGAAATTATAGTTATCTATATTCATTAATCCTGTTACAAAAATATAATATTTATTATCTATATTTCTTATAATATATTTTCTTTCATTTAAAACTATATTATTTAATTCATCTCTCTTATTAGGAATGTTAAAATTCAAATTTGTAAATACAGTATTATCATTTTTATCTAAAATCTCAATATAAATTTTTTCTTCGTTAAATTCTTTTAAATATCTATTTATAAAGTCATTAATATCATTACTATTTATTTCTGTTTTGTATTTTGAAAAATTCATATTCAATATATATGAAATGCTTTTTTGTTCACTTAAATTTCTTTGAACTTCTCTGTTTAATGTTTCATTATGAATTTTTTCTAATATAGCAATACCAGCTATATTAAATGCTAATAACAATCCTATTAAAAAAATCATATATATTTTTTGCCATAACTTCATTTAAATTAATCCTCCAGTCTATACCCAACTTTGTAAACAGTTTTTATATTTTCCATAAGATCTAGTTTTTTTCTAATCTTTTGTATATGAGTATCTACTGTTCTTGTTTCTCCAAAATACTCATATCCCCAAACACTTTCTAATATTTGCTCTCTAGAAAAAGCTGTATTTTTATTTTTTAATAATAAGACTAATAATTCAAATTCTTTTAATGTTAAGTCAATTATTTTATTATTCTTTTTAACTATTCTATCTTCTAATAAAATAGTTAGATCTTTAAAATTAATAACTTTATCATTTTTACCATATCTTCTAAAAACAACTTCTATCCTTGTAAGAAGTTCTATTGCCTCAAAAGGCTTTACAATATAATCTTCTGCTCCTAACTTAAGTCCATTTACTTTATCCATAACAGAATTTTTAGCAGTTAAAAATATAACTGGTATCTCTAGGTGTCTTATTTTTTCCATTAAAGAAAATCCATCTATATTTGGAATCATCACATCCAAAAGTATTAAATCAAAATTCCCATTTTCTATTTTATTAAGTGCTTCTAATCCATCATACGCTTGATCTGTTTTATAACCAACTATTTCTAAATGCACTTTTATTAAATTCGATATAGCCAATTCATCTTCTACTATCAATATCTTTCTCAGATAAATCACCTCATTCTTATATTTATATAAATATTATCGTCTTGTCACTAAATTTTACTTAAATAAAAAAACATCCCTAAAAAAATAAGAATACAGAAAATCTGTATTCTTATTTTTAAACTCATTATCATTTAAATATATAATATTAATTTTATAAACCTGTCATAAACTTGTAAAATAGTTGTAAAATTATTTTAATATGCAAGAAACCTTCTTATAAAGTACAGCTGTAGCAACAGACATTACAATTCCTTTAAATATATTAAACGGTACAACTCCATAATAAACTAAAGTCTTAATATCTACTATATTTTTATTCACGACCGTTCCCATTTGAACTATCGCATCGATGGGGAACATATTTGCGTAAAATGGAATAAGCAGATACAGATTAGCTAAAGCTCCAACTATACTCATACCTATCGTTCCTATTAAGCATCCAATTATAGCATTTTTCTTATTCTTTCCAAGATGATATATTCCAGATGATATAAATACAAAAGCTCCTCCTATTAAAAAGTTTGCTATTTCTCCTATTCCACCTGTAGAGCTCTTAGTTACAAAGTGTAATATATTTTTTATAAGTTCTATAAATATTCCAGCAACTGGCCCTAGCGCGAATCCACCTATTATAGCTGGTATATCAGAAAAATCTAATTTTAAAAATCCTGGTGCAAACACTATTGGAAATTCAATAAACATTATCAAGTATGATATAACAGATAGAATAGATATTTTCACCAAAACAGGTGTGGTAAAAAGATTCTTTTTTGTAGTAGCTTGATTGTACATACTTATACCTCCTCTAAATACGAAAAGCCTGAAGATAGACTTCAGGCTTAATAATCAAAATAGATATAGATATAGTTATGCATATACATACACACGCACTATCTTATCCTCTTCTTTCATCCAGACTTTACTGTCGGCCTTGGAATTTAACCAAGTCTGCCATTAAATGGCTCGCGGGCTGTACCGCCGGTCGGGAATTTCACCCTGCCCTGAAGATTATCTTCATACTTTTTTAGTTTTATTTAATATTATATTAATACTTTTCCAATAATTTGTCAAAGTAATTTTAAACATGTAACATATTCTTCATTAAACGGAGTAAACTACCTCACCATCTATTATAGTACATACTACATTACTTTGAACATCAAATGGATGTCCATTCCATATTACTATATCCGCATCTTTCCCAACTTCTATAGATCCTATTCTATCCTCAAGACCTAAAACCTTGGCAGGGTTTATAGTAATAGCTTCTATAGCCTTATCTTTATCCATTCCAGCTTTTACAGCAAGAGATGCACATAGAGGTAGATACTGAATTGGAACAACAGGGTGGTCTGTCATTAGAGAAACATTAAGTCCTGCATTTGACAGAATTCCAGGTGTTTCAAATGTTAAATTTCTAAGCTCTATTTTACATCTTTCCGATAAAGAAGGTCCTACAAGAACTGGATAGTTTTCTTTAGCTAAGTGCTTTGTTATTAAGTGACCTTCAGTACAGTGATCAATCGTTAAGTCTAGATCAAATTCTTTTGCTATTCTAATAGCTGTAAATATATCATCTGCTCTATGTGCATGAGCTTTAAGAGGTATTTCTTTTTTAAGAACAGGAATTAAAGCCTCTAACTTATTATCATACTCGGGTCTATCACAATCTTCATCTTCTTCATAATCTATCATGTCTTCAAAATAATATTGAGCTCTTTTTAATGTTTCTCTAAGTAATGCTGCCGTTGCCATTCTCGTTTGTGGAGTTTTGTCTTCTTTTCCATATGCTGATTTAGGGTTCTCTCCAAAAGCTATTTTCATTCCTATTGTCTTTAAAACCATATCATCTATTCTCTCTCCATATGTCTTTACAGCTATGAATTGTCCTCCCATAACATTAGCACTTCCAGGCCCACTGGCTACGGTAGTTATTCCACCCTCATATGCTTCTTTAAAGTTTCTATCCATTGCATTAATACCGTCAATTGCACTTAAGTGAGGTGTTATAGGGTCTGTCTCCTCATTTCCGTCAGCACCTTCAAATCCCATTCCATCTTCCCACATACCAACATGTGTGTGTGGATCTATAAATCCTGGAAATACATAGTTCTCTTTTGCATCTATAATTTTCACATCAAGTGGAACTACTATGTCTTTTCCTATTTCTTTTATTTTACCGTTTTCAATTAATATATCTCCTTGTATACTTCCATTTGTCACTGTATTTATTTTAGCATTTTTTATGCATAACATTCTGCATTTTCCTCCTTTATAGGCAGTCTTATTTCAAATTTAGACATCTTTCCTTTAATAGAAGTAGCCTCTATATTACCTTCGTTAGCCTCTATATTTTTCTTAACTATGCTAAGACCAAGTCCTGTACTTTTTTGCTTTGTAGTAAAGAATGGTTCAAATATTTTATCTACTATTTCTTTATCCATTCCTTTTCCTTCATCTATTACTTCCATTAATACTTCATCGTCTATATCATAAGTGTTTATATATATATTTCCGCCTTCTTCCATAGAATCTACTGAGTTTAATATGATATTTACAATTGATTCTCGTATATCAGATTCTTGTACGAATATAGTTTTTTCACTATTTAAATTCAATATTATGTCTATATTTCTGCCTTTTATATAAGTCATATTCTCCCATTTAGGCCTAGTAGTCTCTATGGCTTTTTTAATTATATCATTTATTAATACATATTTCTTATCTTCTTTTATGTTTCTAGAAAAATCCTGCAAAGTTTTGACCTTGTCTATGGCTTCATTAGCTCCATCTTGGATTATATTTATATATTCTTTTATATTATAAGCCTGTTTATTTATTCCAAGAAGTTGAGTATATCCCTTTATTATGGAAAATATATTGTTAAGATCATGCACTATCCCTCCAGCAAGCTCACCAGTATATCTTATCTTTTTATCTGTTTTTTTGAGCATTTTACCTTCTTCTTTTTCTTTTATTCCATATATTATATCTCCCAGGCTATTGCATATAACATCTATTATGTATTCATCTGCTTTTCCTTTATTGTAATTTTCTCTGTATCCAAGTGTCAATATTCCTACTATTTCTCCATTACAGTGTATTCTATAGCTATAAGTCATATCTATATTAGAGTAAGAATATTCTTTTTCTATTTTATTACTGCTAAATAATACTGTTATAGAACCATAATCTGCATCTGTTATTTCAAGTACAGTTTCTATAGCATTCTTTATTATTTTTTCAACGTCGCTTTCAAAACTAAAATTTATTATAGAGTTATTTAAAGTTTCTAAATTGTTTTTGTTTTTTTGAAGGTCTAGATTATCTATTTTAGATTTTTTTATAGATTTTAATAAAAATTTTATATTACTTATGTCTTCAGCTTTTATGATTTGTCTTTTATTTTCATTCTCAAATATCAATTTATCATGAACTACTAAAAATTTATCTATAAGTTCAATTTCAAAATCCATTATATTAAAAAACATTAATATTTTATAATTTTTATCTGTTATAATATCATAGTATTTTTCTCTATTTTCTAAAATGTTATATCTATATTTATGTATCCAATCAGAAGTCACAACTGTAGTAATATTGAAGTATTCTTTATTTTCTTTGTATTCGTCTACTTCAAATTTATTATCTTCTATAACTATAACTTCATTATCGCTATAATCTCCTATAGTATCTAGTAATTTCTTATCTCCTAGAAATGCACATTTTTTATTATTATCCAGCGCTTCATCTATAGTTTTTTTCATTAAATCAACTGCAAACATTTTAGATGAACCTATAACGCCTATATTCCCCCACTGAATCATTATAATCCTCCTAATTGAGCATCTGTAATACTTTTTTTATTTCATCTATACCAAATGGCTTTTCTAATACATAATCAACTGTATTGTCATTATAATTGTCTATATCACCTAACCAGCCTGTCATTAAAACAAACTTTATATCAGGATATTTGTCTTTTACTTTTTTTGCAAGTTCTATTCCATTTAAGTTAGGCATTGCTAAGTCGCTTATTACCAAGTCATATTTTTCAACTTCTAGTTTTTGGAGCGCTTCTTTACCGCTATAGCATATGTTTACTTCTTTTCCTATGCTCTTTATTATTTCACCAGTTGCCATTGCAACTGGTATTTTATCATCTATAACTAATACCTTGCAGTATTTTTCATCTTTTTCTTCATTTTTAGTGTTTATACTTACAACCTCTTCTAAATGCATAGGAAGAGACATTACAAACTTAGTTCCTAAACCTTCTTCACTTTCAACCTTTATGATACCGCCATGGTCCTTTATTATCTTGTATGATACTGATAGTCCTATACCATTTCCATTAACTCCTTTAGTCGAAAAAAATGGATCAAATATTCTAGATAAAATATTCTTAGGTATTCCATCTCCCGAATCCTCTATTTCTATATAGATATTCGTATCTACATTGTATGTTTTTATCTTTATATCTCCTCCACTAGGCATAGCATCTATAGCATTATTTAAGATATTGATCATAACTTCTCTTACCTCAAATTCTCTACCTTTAACATGTCCTTTCGCATTTAATTCCTTTTTTATATTTATATCGATACCGAGCATAGCCTTATCGCTGATCCTAGGATTTATCATATTTAGAACTATCTTCATAATTCTTTCAAATCTAAAAAACGAATTTTCTTCTTCTCTTATATTCTTAGTAAACTCTTGAATTCTTCTCAACATTTCTGCCCCATCAAGAGAAGCTCTTTTTATAATTTCTAAATATTCTCTAATATTGTCATCTTGCCTTTTAGCAAGAGATAAATCGACATATCCAGATATAGTAGCCAATATATTATTAAAATCATGTGCTACTCCATTAGATATTTCACCTAGTGCCTTTAACTTTTCATTCTGACTTATTATGCTATCATTCTTTATCTTCTCTAAAAATGAATTTACTATATTTTTAGCAGAAGAAGAGTATATTTCAAGTATTTCTTTATTTATATATTTTTTTTCATTCTTATCAAAGCACAAATAAATAACAGTAAATTCATTTATATTTAGAAGTACCATAAACTTATTATTTATTTCAGTAGTTTTTATCAATTCATTTTCATTAAAGATTATGTCTACATTGCCTTTAATGCACTCACATGGAATTCCTTTTTCATAATACATCTGAAAATTTTCAAACTCAGATTTAGTCAAAATACCACTTCTTTTACAAGAAGTTATACTACTTATAAGATCTAAAAATTGCTTTAAAAAATCATCTAAATTACTTATCTTATTTACACTACCTAAAAAATAGTTGAGTTTTTCAAGATCCTTTACATTGTCATAAGTATTTTTCTTTGCCAATACTGACGATCGTATACTTTCTAATATCAATTCAAGTTCCTTAATCTTTTTATTATTGTATATTTCAATTGTTTCATCATCTTCAAACAATATAGCTTCGTAATAAACAGATATTTCAAGTAAATTTTCTATTGATAATTCAAGTACATTATAGTAACAGCAATATTTGTATCCATTTTCCATAGCTTTTTTTATTAACTCTATTTTTGTACTTATCTCTCTCGAACAAATACCTATTATATAACTTTTTTCATAACTTGATTTTTCATCATTGTGCTTTAATTCATAAAATAAGTTCTTATTATTTATAAATTCTTCGCATTGTTTTACTATAATTCTATTAGATTTTATATGCTCATATAAACCATACTGTTTTAATTTTTTTTCATCCATAAATTCTTTTTCATATGCTTCATCTATTATTACAATTATTCTACATTCTTTACGTAAAATAAAGTTAATATATTTAAATAATATTGTATAATCTCTATAAAGTTTAGTGCTAAGTATCATGTTGCTATCTAACTTACTCGCCATACTTAATGATTTACATATACTCATATAATTTAAATCCCCTTCATAGAAAGTGATACCTTATGCTTTTGTAAGTCTATTTGTATAACTTTAACATCTACTATATCTCCTATAGATACAATTTGCATTGGATCTTTAACGAATCTATCACTCATTTGTGATTTATGAACTAATCCATCATTCTTAATTCCAATATCGACGAAAGCTCCAAAATCAACTACATTTCTAACAGTCCCCTTAAGTATCATACCTTCTTTAATATCTTCTATTTTTAAAACATCACTTCTGAATATAGGTTTTATACTTTCCTCTCTAGGATCCCTTCCAGGTTTTTTAATTTCACTTATTATATCTTTTAAAGTTAAAATTCCTACATTTAGTTCTAAGCTCAAATTTTCTATACCCAAATCTTTAATTTTATCTTCTATGTCTTCTATCTTTCTATTCTTTATATCATCAATCGTATATCCCAATCTTTTTATTAACTTTTTACATATATCGTAGCTTTCAGGATGTACTCCTGTATTGTCTAACATATTTTCTGAATCATCTATTCTCAAAAATCCTGCGCATTGCACAAACGCTGAAGGCCCTAATCTCTTCACTTTCTTAAGTTCTTTTCTAGATTTAAATTCGCCAACTTCGTCTCTATACAGTACTATATTTTTAGCAACCGACTTACTTATTCCAGCTACACGTTCAAGAAGAGAATAAGATGCACTATTTAAGTCAACACCTACAGCATTTACACTATCTTCAACCACTCCTTCCAATACTGATCCTAACCTCTTTTGATTTATATCATGTTGATACTGTCCAACGCCTATATGCTGTGGATCTATCTTTACAAGCTCTGCAAGAGGATCTTGAAGTCTTCTCGCTATAGATATTGCACCTCTTATAGATACATTAATATCAGGATGTTCCTCTGTAGCCAAAGATGATGCTGAGTAAATAGATGCCCCAGCTTCGCTTACTATTATATATTTTACATCTTTATCTATTTCCTTTATTAAATTAGATATAAACATTTCAGATTCCCTTGATGCAGTACCATTTCCTATAGCTATTATACTTACATTATATTTATTTATAAGATCTATTAACACTTTCTTGGAACCTTCCTCATTATTTTGAGGTTTTGTAGGATAAATTGTAGTTGTATCTAGTAATTTTGAATTTTCATCAACTACAGCTATTTTACATCCTGTTCTGTATGCTGGGTCAAAACCCATAACTACATTTCCTTTAACAGGAGGTTGAAGTAACAATTTTTTTATATTTTCTCCAAATACCTTTATAGCTCTCTCCTGTGCCTTTTCAGTTAAATAACTTCTTATTTCCCTCTCTATAGAAGGAAATATCAGTCTTTTATACGAATCATCTATAGCTTGTTCAATATAATTCGATAACTTATTGGATTTATTCTTCACATGAATAGTTTTGACCTTATCTATAATCAGATCTTCATTAAGCTCTAATTTAACCTTTAAGAATTTTTCTTTTTCCCCTCTATTTATAGCCAAAACCCTGTGTGATGCCATAGTTTTAACTTTCTCAGAATAAGAATAATACATATCATATACAGATTTTTCATCTGTACTTCCTTTACATGATATAACTCCATCATTTAAAGCTATTCTTCTTATTGTCTTTCTAAGAGAAGCATCCTCAGATATAATTTCAGCTATTATATCTAAAGCCCCTTTTATAGCTTCATCTTCATTTTGAACATCCTTTTCTTTATCTATATACTTTTTAGCTTCACTATTTATATCCTCTATATCGTAATTCATTATAGAAATAGCTAATTTTTCTAGGCCTCTTTCTTTCGCTATAGTAGCTTTAGTTCTTTTTTTAGGCTTAAATGGAGCATAAATATCTTCAACTTCTTGTAACGTTTTAGCATTTTGTATATCTATCTTTATTTTATCAGTTAAGTTACCGCCTTCTTGTATTATTCTAACAACATCTTCTTTTCTATTTTTCAAATTTCTAAGATAATTTAATCTATCATAGAACTCTCTTAATATAACATCACTCAAATTTCCAGTCATTTCTTTTCTATATCTAGCAATAAACGGTATAGTGTTTCCATCATCTATCATTTTTATAGTATTTACTACCTGAGAAGACTTTAAGTTTAATTCTTCTTGTAGCATTTTTTCTATATTCATATCAACATCTCCTTATTCAAACTTACAAAATCATTATATCAAAAAAACTATACATTCAAAAACTAGTTTGATATAAAATAATACTTTTTTTGAATTATTTTCAATTTTCATTCTTCAACATTCATCTTATATTACAAAATTCGATTTATTCTACCTTATACCTTTTATTTCCAACTACATTTAGAATATTTTAATTTACTTACATATAAAAAAATCTCGCATTATTGCAATGCGAGATTTTTCATTTATCCTTTTTCCCATCTATCCTGATTATTCATTATACTTTCATTGACATATCCTTTACCATATGTCATTCCAGCTACAACTTTAGGGCCTTTGTTTTCCTTTATATTATCCATACATATTTTTTCTCCAAGTTCATTCCAACCTTCATATAAAGGTGTCATTACCTTTATAGCTTCTTCAAACTTACATTCATCCTTCATAATATAACCTTCAGTTATAATATTATTAATATATAAATATATACTTTTGTAGTTATTTGTTATTTCAGAATCTCCTGTTAATGTCGCTATTAGCTCTGATAATATATTTCTACACTTATCCATCAAAGTATCTAAATTTTCTTTTTCATCTATATTAGAAATACATTCATTAAATGTATCAATTAGCCCTTCATACATAATAGCTACAAGCTGTGCTTCATTAGCTGTTGCAATCCTTGAAGCTAAATATTCTTTTTCTATCATCTAATTACCTCCAGTCTTAACCAAGTAATTTAAGAATTGATTGCGGCTGTTGATTAGCCTGAGCAAGCATAGATACCCCTGCTTGTTGAAGTACATTTAATTTTTGATAATTAGCCATTTCAAGCGCCATATCAGTGTCTTCTATACGAGACATAGCGGCAGTTAAATTCTCGTTAGTATTGTCAAGATTTGCAATAGTATGCTCAAGTCTATTTTGAGTCGCTCCAAGCTTTGATCTTTCAGATGCTATTTGAACTATAGCATTATCAAATACTTTAATAGCTGAAGAAGCTTTTTCTTCAGTTGTTACATCTATTGCATATTCTGTCATACTTGAAGAAATTCCATCAGTAACAGTTGCGCCTGTCTTTACATAAGAAGCTCCTTTAACTCCAGGATTTCTTGTTGGATTATCAGCACTTATTTTTAATTCTTTTGCTCTTATATTTCCTATTTGAAGACGGAACTGTTGTCCTGTATTTGCTCCTACTTGAAGATTAGTCGTAAAATCTTCAGACGTACCTTCAAGATATATTAAGTTTCCATCAAATCCTGGATTTGTAGCCGCTATATTTAATCTAGCATTTGTAGATGTTCCTGCTCCTGAATTAAATTTAGAATCTTCACTTAAAGTTACTCCATCTATTCCAGTTGCAAACTTATTCACTATTTCATCTACAACAGCTTCCGCAGTAGTTTTTCCAGCTATATCTATAGGTCTATTTGAACCTACATATGGAGATACACTACTATCAAAGAACTCTATTGTTTCATCTCCTATTTTAATAGTTGAACCAATTTCAGGAACCTCATCAAAGTAAAAACTTCCTGTTGCTGTATTTGTTGCATTTTCTGCAGTTCCTATAGCAGGATTTTCTATTATTTTAGCTTGTTCATCTAAATTAGCAGTCGAAAGATCTATTGTCCCTGTTCCTGTTACGCTGAATTTATCCATATCCAGTCCCGCTGGTGCTCCTGTTGTTGCCCCTTTGATTAAAGCTTGTACATTTGCCACTGTATAATCTGCTTTATCTGTTGTTAATGTTACAGTTAGTACATTACCACTCCAAGATGTTCCTTCTGTACCTTCTATAAATTTAACAGTAATATCGCTCTTACCTTTATTTTCAGAACCAGCATTAATTGTTAAATCAACACCTCCTACTGTAACTGTTCCAGTTGCTTGTGTAGTATCAAAAGCTGAATTAAATAGATTAACTACAGTATTACTTCCTTTTATTTCTATACCACTCAATCCTCCGATAGAAGACGTTGTTATTTCCATTTTTCCATCCTTGTCTAATACAGCCTTCGCTGAATCTCCCAAAGCATCATTTATAAGATCCATAAAATCATTTAATTCAGTAGAACTATTTGTTTGAGTTAAGTTAACTACCTTTTCTTCTCCATCTATCCATATTGATAACTGTTCACTTTTAAAATCAAAACTTCCTATAGTTTTCAGATCTACATTACCTTCATATTGAGCTGGTTTTCCCGTAGACATTCTCTGAACTTCTGTATTACTATCTGGTCCTTCATTCCCTTTTAATATATTTCTTGTGTTATATTCTGTTCCATTTGCAATTCTATTAACTTCTGATGTCAATTGATTTATCTCATCTTGTATCGCTTGTCTGTCAGAATCTGCTGCTGTACCATTGGCTGCTTGAACCGAGAGCTCTCTCATTCTTTGTAACATAGAATGAACTTCTCCCATAGCCCCTTCTGCAGTTTGAACTAAAGATACTCCATCAAGAGAGTTTCTTGATGCCATCTTAAGCCCATTTATTTGTGCTCTCATCTTCTCTGCGATTGCCATCCCAGCAGCGTCATCTCCAGCTCTATTTATCCTCTTACCTGAAGATAATTTTTCAAGTGACTTCGATGCAAAAGCATTGTTAACATTGAGTAATCTATGTGCATTCATAGCTGGTATGTTATGATTTATTCTCATCTTAGTAATTCCTCCCCGTATTATTAATAATTCTATCTATTTTATCGTCTTATATAAGTCAAAACTTTACTCTTTTTTATAGAGTCGAGCATAAAACTACTATCCCTTTAGGATAATAGGTGTATACTCTCTTAACCTCGATTCTCAGTGTACACTTGAATAGTATCCTTTGAATCATTTCCTATACTTCAAAATATTTTTTCCTTCCAAAAGTGCTTAGATAGATAATTTAGATATAATCCATTAACAAGAAAATCCCTTTCTAAACTTATATGGTTTCAACAATTCAACTTTAGGAACTTTTTTAATTTCCTTTAAAGCTACATATTTTCCACTATTTTGAGTTCCTTTTACTGTGTATATCTTATTTTTATATTTAACTAAATCATTAGGTTGGTAGAAATACCTTTGAGTTCTTATTCTTCTCTGTCCTTTTGATATTTTTTCGCCTCTAAATATTCTTAAATTTTCATCATTTTTATTTTTGTTTCTTGTTCTTCTGCCACAATTTAGCTCTGAACCACTAACTTTTTCTCCTGTTCTTGCATCTATAATTTTGGAATCATAGAATTTTTCTAAACTTCTATTATTTCTTCTAACTTGTTCAAATATAATAGGCTCAATTCTTTCCTGTGTATTTCCATTAGCAATTACAAATGCATCATTATAATGGGATTTTTCAATTCCATATTTAATTCTATTGTTTTTAGTTATATATCCATACGTGTGTAAACAATCTACAGATTCTACCAATTTCCATCTAACCATTGACATAAAAGTTGCATCTTTAAACCCTCTAATTTTAGGTTTTTCAGTTTGCCATATGTCTAAAATTTTACCTTTTTTATGATTAGGTGAAGTATGACATTTTGAACAAAGTGTTATTAAATTATTAATATTATCTGTCCCACCATTGCTTTGAAATACAATGTGGTGAACTTCTAATATAGGATTTTTGTCTTTGTTCTTACAATTAGGATTTTGACACTTATGATTATCTCTATGAAGAATGTATTCTCTTACATTCCAAAATCCATGTTGTTCTCCTTGTTGATATTCTTTACCTTGTATGTTAGGATTTTTGATTTTTTGGATATCAAAGTTAGCAACTTCAAGAATAACTTTAGTTATACGTAAAATCCTTTTTAACCTATCTATAAATCTAATATGACTATCCAATTTGTGTTGAATAGAAGGGGATAACCAACCTTTTTCAACTTTTCTATTATCAAATCTAGGTTTTCTATATCTTAAACGTTGTCGTCTAATTTTTCTATACGTAGCCTTTTCAGTTAATCTATTACTTATTCCTTGTAATAATTTAACCTCACCACAAATTAATTCTTTCTTTTTAGTAATAGCACTGAATCCTATATTTAAAAATCCACTATCAATACCCAATGTAATTGGTTGAGTATAATTTTTAGTTTTGTAAATTAATTGAATTGTAAAAGGTTTAACTGTTTTAACCTTTGCTTTTTTCTGTTTCAATAATTTTCTCGCTTTTGCATTATTCGTTGGCATTAATGGTTTCCCATCAATATTTAATACATAAACCATAAAATTAATCCTTTCAGATAATAACTCCTCATGTGAGGGTAGGTTCACTTCGTCAATGTTATGCAAGGTTTTCAGTAGCAACACTTCTCCTACCATCATAGATGTTTAATCACTACACTTAGAGCATGGGGCTAGTGAAGTACCACAAGGTAACTATATCATTCTTACATAACGTAGTCAGCTAAGACTTAGACTATTCAACCGACTTGTTTACACAAGCCCCTATTCCTTTAGGCTAGGTGGTAATTGACTCCGTCTTTCGTCTATATTTTCAACAAAAAGTAGGACTTTAGATACAATATCTATCAATTCTTTCGGAATATCTTCATTTGATTCTTTATGACTTTTTAAGTTTTCAGTATCCATATGGCCTCCTCTAAATCTTGATATCCAAAAATCCCTTAATATCTCTTTCTATTTCCTGTTCATCATTTAGATTCATTATATTATCTTTATCAAAATCAAATTCTATATCTTCTAAATTGTACCCTATCTCTTCTAAAAAGTTATTCAATATATCTTTATTGTCTTTTATATAGTCTATATTTTTTTTATCGTCTAATCCTATTTTAACTTTAACCTTAGATTTATTTACTCCTAAGTGAATATTTACATTTCCCAAATTCTTAGTATCAAGGCTAATTACTACATCCATATCATCTTTATCTATATTTTTAGAGGAATTTTTTCTATTTTTATAGTACATATTTAAATTTGAAAAATGTTCATTTATCATAATTGGATATTGAATAAACTTTTCATCTTTATTTGATACATAACTTTTTTCAAGAGATTCTTTTACTTCTTTATATCTTTCATCAATATCTTTATTAGATTCCTTAGTTAAATTTATATTTTCTCTTATATTTTTCATATCTTCATGTATATCATCATGCATTCTTCGAGGTTTAAAATCACCTTTTTTTATGTTTTCAGAGTATATTTTAACTGTATTCTCTATTTTATTAGCGTGCTTTCTCAATGTACCCTCTTGTTCTTTATCAAACTTAGTAGATTTTTCTATATCATCTAAAAAGCTTGATATCTTATGTCCTAATTGATTTTTATTCTTAAAGAAGTCAGATGTACTTTGCACTTCTTTCAAGGTCATATCTTTATTATTCTTTATATTAAGAGCTATACAATTATTTTTTTCTCTATTTATATTTTTTATATTATCTGTTAACTGCCTAGTATACTTATCTATTTTCATATTCACCCTATCGGCATCGCTAAACTCTCTTATGTAATTACCTGCTTCTTTTAGGTTCATATGCTCTATAGGATTATTCTGTTTGACACTTTCCTTAACCATATTACTTGTAAGGTTGTCTTTTATGTATTCATATTGACTGTATGCACCATATACCTTTTGAATATTTGATTTGCTTAAACTTAATTTATTTTGAACCAAGGACTTAGCTACTTCAAATGCTTTATTTAAATCCATAGTTTTAGTATCATTATCTTGTGTTTTGAATAAATTCATATTGTCTTTTACATGTTTTTCAACTATATTTTCGCTGTTCTGTTGAAGCTTTGTAGGCATATCTTTTTCATTTATAATTTTATTTGATACATTTATGTTGTTTAACGTCATAGGTACATTATTCTTTAAATTAAATGAAATTATATTAAAATCTAAATTCTTTACGTTATTAAAAACTTCTGTAATCTTACTTATAGACTGAACTGTTGTATTTATAACATCATTGTCTGTATTAGAATTTGATATAATTTTATTTAATTTACTCAAATTAAAATCCACATCTTTTTTAATTAATTTAACTAAATCAGTTTCATCTATTTCTTTTAGGTTTTGTAATTTCTCCATTATATCAGATACTTCTTTTTCTTCTATTTCAGATATTTTATGGATATTATTTGTATTTTTTAAATTCTCAGCTATATCTCTTATATCCATCTTTTCTATATCTGTATCTTCTTTTATTATAGCTGCTAAATTTTCTTTATTTAAATTCTTAATTACATAATCTAAAGCTTCCTTCATTTCATTTATGCTTTGAATATTTTCTTTTGTCAGTTCTAATTCATTTTTTATCATTTTCTCAGAAAGCTTTATATTGTTATCCGTAACACTTATTTGCATTCTATCAAGACTTACCTTTATATCATCTTGTAGTAAATTCAGTTCCTTTTGTGTAATCTTATTTAGATTAGGTAACAAAGATTCGTATGCTTTAACAGATATAGAGCCTTATCTTATCAGCTACTTTTATAGCTCCTTTTTTCACAAAATTCTTTATACTGTATAGGTTATCTATTGTAGGACTTATATTATTCTTTACCGTGTCTATGAACGTCTCTTCTTCTATATCTTGTAGTTTGTCTAGTTTATAGAATATATCATTAACTCTTTCTATATTTTTTTTAGTTATATTAACATTCTTTTTATATAGAGTTTTCACTATATCAGTTATATCTTTACCCATCTTACTTCCATACAATTTCTCAGTTATTTTCTCAGCTTCATCCGTTGTAAGCTCTTTTTTATTTTTGAACAGCTTTAGAAATGAAAAGCTCTCCTTTTCATTTTTAACTTCTTTTATAGTATCAGCTATCTTTTGAAGTGAATCATTCTCAATATCTACACCCTTGTCCATTATCTTTACAGCACTATCGTAATCTAAATTTACTATAATATCATCTAATGTTTTTTTGCTATACACAAAAGACATAATATTTTCTTTAGTTATACTTATATCGTTATTTTTAAGAGTTTTAACTGCTTCTAAATTTTCATCATTAACATCTATGTCTAGTCTTTTCAGTATATCTGAATATTCTATTTTCTCATTTTCAGTTGTTTTTTCATTTTTGATGTCATCTACTTTTTTAGATTCTATTATATTTTTTTTGTCTATTACTACTGTATCTCCAGCTTTTGCATCTATACTTTCTTTAAGTTTTAAATTAAGAAGTTTCTTATTTCCAGTATCTATAGTTACATCATTTTCATTAACTTCAACAACTGTACCTCTAATTTTTGATGTTGTATTCAAATTATTATAAGCATCACTTGCAGCAGTATATGCGGCCTCAGCCGAAACTTTACTTATCATACCCCTCACCCTTTTAAAATTAGTTATAATTAGTTATCGACATCGATCGATTATAAGTTTATATAATATTTTCAGACTATACATTTGATTTCTCAACTTAATATAGGTTATATTTAAAAGATACAAAACAATATATAAAATTTATATTTATTTTGCCGATAATATATAATATATTCGTTAAACGAGAGGAGAGGCGATTTTGAACAATGTTAATCCAGTTAATAATATAAATCAGATATCAAATGTTAATAAAGTGAATCAATCAAAAGAAATTAAAAGATCGGAATTCAAAGCCAAATTTGAAAATATAAAGTCTGATAAAGTAAAAGAACATTTAACCGAGCTTTACGATAAAATAAGTGAGCAATCTGATAAGATAGGAGAAAAACTATATCTTAAAGATTTGATTCAATATAAAAAGCTAGTAAAAGAGTTCCTTAACGTAGCAGTTAATAATTCTCATTCCTTCTCTCAACAAAACTTTCTAGACAGAAGAGGTCGACATAGAGTTTATGGAATAGTAAAGAATGTAGATAGAGAACTTAGTTCCTTAACTAAAGAATTTTTAGGACAAGAAGTAGACAGACTTTCTGTAATAAAAAAGCTTGATGGTATAAAGGGTATGCTAGTTGATGTGATGATGTAGCAAAAAAAGGAAGAGACTTCGTCTCTTCCTTATTTTTTAGTGTGCTTTAAATATTCATTCATAAACGGATCTAAATTTCCATCCATTACACCTTGAACATTTCCTATATCTAGGTTTGTTCTATGGTCTTTCACTAGCTTGTATGGCTGGAATACATATGATCTTATTTGACTTCCCCATGCTATTTGTGAATATTCACCTTGTATATCTTCTATTTTTTCTTTTTGCTCGAGTTCTTTCAGCTCTATAAGCTTTGCCATTAGCATTTTCATAGCCTTATCTTTATTCAAATGTTGCGATCTTTGATTTTGACATTGAACCACAACCCCTGTTGGTATATGAGTTATTCTAACAGCTGATTCTGTTTTATTTACATGTTGTCCTCCAGCTCCTGATGCTTTATACGTATCTATTTTCAAATCACTAGGATCTATATCTACACTTGTATCATCATCAAGCTCCGGTAATATATCTATAGATGCAAATGATGTATGTCTCTTTCCAGACGTATCAAAAGGAGATATTCTGACTAGTCTATGAACTCCCTTTTCTCCTTTTAGGTAACCATATGCATTAATTCCTTCTACTGACAATGTCGCACTTTTTATTCCAGCCTCAGGATCTGCTATTATATCTAGTAAATCAGCCTTATATCCCTTACCATCTGCCCATCTTGTGTACATTCTAAGTAGCATCTTTGCCCAATCTTGAGCATCAAGCCCACCTGTACCTGCATGTAGAGATATTATAGCATTATTTTTATCATACTCTCCATTTAAAAGAGTTTTTATTTTCATTTTATCTATATCCGAATGTAAAGCTTCTGTAGCCTCATTAACCTCTTTCTCAAGAGACAAATCATCTTCTTCAAGAGCAAGTTCTATCAATACATTTATATCCTCTAGAGAATTTTCAAGGTTTTCAAATTCTTCTATACTCTCTTTTAACATCTTGTTTTCTTGAAGTAAGCTTTGGGCTTTTTCGTTGTCATCCCAGAAATTCTGTTCAGACATTTTCTTTTCTTGTTCTTGTATTTTATATTCTATTTTTGCAATGTCAAAGAGAAGCCCTCAATTCGTCTATTGAATTTTTCATCTCATCTATTCTTTGATTATATTCTTGAATATTAAGCATTTAACTCCTCCTATAAATTCTTTCCACAGCATTTTTTATACTTTTTACCACTACCACAAGGGCATACTTCATTTCTTCCAGTTCCATCGCCCTTTACAACAGTCTTATTGCCAGCTTCATCTGATGCAGTAGATAAATTGTCTATATCAACGACCTGTTTTCTTTCTATTTTTTCTTCTACTGTAAAGTTATATAGGTATTTAATAGTTTCTTCTTGTATAGCCTTTATCATCTCTTCAAACATATCAAAACCTTCGAATTGATATGCTCTTACAGGGTCTTCTTGACCTATTGCTCTAAGACCTATACCTTGGCGTAGTTGTTCCATAGCATCTATATGATCCATCCACTTAGTATCTACTACTTGAAGTAAAATAACTCTCTCTATTTCTCTCATTCTTTCAGAATCTATTTCACTTTCCTTTTGATTGTACATATTCATAGCTCTATTCATTATATCTTCTTTTATCTTATCTCTATCAAGATCTTCTATATTATTAAATTCAATACATCCCTTTGGTAAGAATGTATTGTATAAATGTTCCTTTAATCCTTCTAAATCCCACTCTTCAGGATAATCACTGTCTGCTGTATATAGCATAACTGAACTATCTACAGTATTTTTTATCATATTAGTTATATTTTCTTTTATATTTTCTCCTTGAAGAACACTTCTTCTTTCTTTGTATATTATTTCCCTTTGTTTGTTCATAACATCATCATATTGAAGAACGTGCTTTCTTATAGAAAAGTTCTTACCCTCTACCTTCTTTTGAGCTCCTTCTATAGACTTTGAAAGTATCTTATGTTCTATAGGCATGTCTTCGTCCATTCCTAATTTATCTACAACTCCCATAATCTTTTCACTACCGAATAATCTCATAAGATCATCTTCAAGTGTTATATAGAATCTAGATACTCCTGGGTCTCCTTGACGACCAGCACGACCACGAAGCTGATTATCTATTCTTCTTGATTCATGTCTTTCTGTTCCTATTATACAAAGACCTCCAGCATTTAATACCTCTTGTTGCTCTTTATCTGTTATTTCTTTTATTTGAGCGTAAATTTTATTATACTCATTTTTAGCCATTTGAACATACTCATCATCCACTTCTATAATAGATGTTACAAGTGCTAATATCTCATCTGTATATCCTTTTTTCTTCAATTCTTTCTTAGCTAAAAATTCAGGATTTCCTCCAAGTATAATATCAGTACCACGACCTGCCATATTAGTTGCAATAGTTACTGCTCCTAATTTTCCAGCCTGAGATACTATTTCTGCCTCTTTCTCATGCTGCTTAGCATTAAGAATCGCATGAGGTATACCTTTTTTCTTTAACATACTAGATAAAATTTCAGAGTTCTCTATAGATATAGTACCAACAAGAACCGGTTGCTTATTATTATGTCTTTCTTCTATCTCTGTTACTACTGCTTTAAACTTACCATTTACAGTTCTATATATAGAATCTGATCCATCTTGTCTTTTAATAGGTTTGTTCGTAGGTATTTGAACAACATCCATACCGTATATAGATCTAAATTCTTCTTCTTCTGTTTTAGCAGTACCTGTCATACCAGAAATCTTTTTGTACATTCTAAAATAGTTTTGGAATGTTATAGTTGCAAGAGTCTTTGACTCTCTTTGTACTTTAAGACCCTCTTTTGCCTCTATTGCTTGATGTAGTCCATCTGAGTATCTTCTACCAAACATAAGTCTTCCCGTAAACTCATCTACTATTACTATTTCTCCATCATTAATTACATAATCAACATCTTTTTTCATCTGATTATGAGCTTTTAATGCCTGATTTATATGATGATATATTTCCATATTAGACATATCAGTTAAATTCTCAACCGCAAAGAATTTTTCTCCCTTATGGATACCTTCTTCAGTCAAAGATACAGAATTAGCTTTTTCATCTACAACATAATCATCTTCATTTTTTAACATTTTAACAAACTGGTCTGCTGCAAAATAAAGGCCTGTAGACTTATCTCCAGCACCAGATATTATAAGAGGAGTTCTTGCTTCATCTATTAATATAGAGTCTACCTCATCGACTATTACAAAGTTTAATTTTTTTTGAACCATTTGTTCCTTATGTATAACCATGTTATCTCTTAAATAGTCAAATCCAAACTCATTGTTAGTACCATAAGTTATATCACAAGCATATTGCATTTTTCTTTCTTCTGGAGTCTGTCCATGAACTATAACTCCTACACTTAATCCCATATATTCATATAGCTTAGCCATCCACTCTTTATCACGCTTAGCAAGATAGTCATTAACTGTTATTACATGTACTCCATTTCCAGTTAGAGCATTTAAGTATACAGGTGCTGTTGCAACCAAAGTCTTACCTTCTCCTGTTTTCATCTCAGCTATTCTTCCTTGATGGAGAACTATGCCTCCTATTAACTGAACACTATAATGTCTCATTCCAAGAACTCTTTTTGACGCTTCTCTCGTAACTGCAAAAGCTTCAACTAATAAGTCATCTACAGTTTCTCCATTTTTTAATCTTTCTTTAAATATGTTAGTCATATTTTTCAGTTCTTCTTCAGTCATACTTTCAAATTTACTTTCTATAGCATCTATCTTATCTGCAATTTTTTCAATTTTTTTTATTTCTCTTTTTCCTGAAAATCCAAATAAATCTTCTAAAAAGCTCATATTGTTTACCTCTCTTTTGTATTAATTTTCATTAATATCTATTTTAACATAGCGAACTCAATAAATAAAATTATATTATTAAATACAGTCAATTATTTCTCAACTCAACCTAATTATAAAGCGAAACTTAATTCAGATGGAGTTTTTGATCCAATTGAATTTTTAGCTAAGCCAATCCAGAAGCTGTTAAGTTCTTATCTCCAGCCTTAAGAGGATGGATTTTTAGAACTTTTAACTTTCGGATAAGTTTTAATTGTATATATGAAAAAAGGTGGGATCTAAGTCCCACCTTTACTTATGCCTGTTCTATTATACCGTAATCGCCTGCTTTACGCTTATATGCTACGTTCATTTCATTAGTTTCTGAATCTGTAAATACAAAGAAGCTATGTCCCAAAAGTTCCATTTGAAGTATAGCCTCTTCTTCACTCATAGGTTTTATCCCAAATTTCTTTCTTCTAACTATATTAATTTCACTATCACTTTCATTTTCAATCGAACTCTCTATATTCTCAAATCTAATACTTGCATTATCTTGACTTTTGTTTATAAGTTTCGTTTTATATTTTCTAAGTTGTTTACTTAACTTATCTACAACCACATCTATAGCTGCATATAAATTTTCTTCTGAATCTTCAGCTCTTATTATATTTCCACTTACAGGGATTATAGTTACTTCTATAGTTTGTCTGCTTTTTTTAGCTCTAATGGTAGCTCTAACATCCATATCATTATTAAAATATTTGTCTATTTTTCCCAACTTTTCTTCTATTGATAATTTAATTCCTTCTGTTATTTCGATGTTTTTTCCCACTATAGTTAATTTCATAAAGCCATCCCCTTCCGTTATCTAAACTATTTAACATATTACATAAATAATTATAAAAAAATTCGCTTTATGCTAACGCATAGCTCATGTCGCCAACGAGTCCTAACGGTCTCCGTTACTCAAAATAGTTGCAAATTTAGCCATTTAATCAACGTTACCCACAAATTGAAAATTTTATAATTTACTATTCATTATAAAAATATTGGATATTATATATGTAATTATATCTATATAATATATTCTCATAATTTTATTTATGCAAATATTGTTAAATTATACTTATTATAATATAAAATCAGAATTTTAAAAATAGTTATTTTAAAATAAATTTTATTAATATTATTTTACCCACTAATATATTATTAAAACAGTTTTTTTAGAATTAAATAAATGCTTTTTTATTAAAATTTTACAAACATAATATACATTAATTATCTATTAAAAAACAAAATCAATTAATATTATACAATATATTAATTTGATAATATTGATATTCAATGTTATACAAACTTACAGTGGATAACTTTTAATCATATCTGTGGATAGTGTGTATAAACCTGTGAATAAAGTTTATAACTGGTTTTTAGTTGTGGACTTTTTTGACAAAAGTCCACAAGGTTGTTAGTTTTTAATTTTTCTAAATTGTCGAATTTTTTATTAATACGCTAAAATATTCAAATTTCAACATTTATCACAATATATTTACAGTAATTTTTTTTAAAAAAAGAGCATCTATATAGATGCTCTTTTTAAATATTATAGCTGACCTGGTTTTTGACCCCACACTCGCCTGCTGGAGGTTTTGCTCGGGTTTGCCTCACTACTAACCCTCTCGACTTTTTTTATCGGCAGGACTTAAATCTAAGCCGCACCATGATCATTAACTCGCTTTTGAATTAACTTACGTGGATCCTTTTGCCTGCGACTGGCTTGGACTTTCAACCACAGACCTATAATATCAACCATACTATTATATCAATTTTATAATTTAATGTCAATACTATTTCCCAAATGAGGACTAACTGATTTTTCCATAGCTTTAACGCTATTATTCATCATTTCATTAATCATATTCGCTTTCTGACCTGATGAATTCATTGCCATTTTCATAACAGAAAGATTTACTTGCTGCGAAAGCTTAGCTTGGCTAAGATTAATTGACATAGCTGCAATATCCATACAATCTCCTCCTTCTATTTTTTATTATCTATAAATACACCTTGAGCATGATTATACTTTGTATTATATCCTTTATAAGCTCTTACATTATTTTTCAAAGATTTCTGATCATTTTTAACATTCTTTAAATCTTGTTTTACTTTCTCTAGCTCTTCTTTTACTTTTTTATTATTTATCTTATCTACTTCATCTATTTCTTTAGCTAATTTTAATATATCTTCTATTCTACTTTTTAAATCTTTAATATCAGGATATTTTTTAGTATCTATATTCTCAATAGATTCTATATTTAAATTTTCTTTCAATTTTATATATAGACTATAAAACTGTTTGTCTAATTTATTTATCTCATCTATTTTAATCTGTTTTTTTTCAATATAGTTAATAAGTGAATCTGAATTATTATTTTCTATATCTATTCTTTGCATTTTAGTTATTTCATTTATTTCTTTCATTAAATTATACTTTATTTCGCTAATTTGAGTTAGATGATTCATTAAATCTTTTATGTTCATCAAATTACCTACTTTCCTTGCCTAGCCAATTTCATAGCTTGCTTCCAAGTATCTCTAAATTCAACAACGAACTCTTTAACTTCTTCAAGTATTGACTTGTCCTTTTTAATATTAGCCTCTATAAGTCTTGTATGTAAATAATCATAAAGTAGCCTTAAATTTTTAGATATTTCATACTTCATATCTAGTGTTATATTAAACTCAGTTATTATATTTTGTGCTTTTATTATATTTGTATTAGATTTTTGTATATTTTTTTCATCTATAGCTATCATCGCTAAATTAATAAATTTAATACATCCTTCATAGAGCTTTAAAGTAAGTTCTTCTGGTGTTGCCGTATTTATAGATTGATTTTTATATTGTGCATATGGATTTGTCATTGCCATAATTTATTCCCCCCACTAGTTTGAAATTTTTTCTACATGCCTCCCATTTGAGACGCAAGCCACGAACTTTGTGAATTCATTTGATTCATTGCTTTTTCCATAGCAGTAAACTGTCTCCAATATCTCTCTTCAATGCTACTTAATTTACTATTTTCTCTAGATATTTGCTTTTCAATATTAACTACATCTTTATCTAATAAACTTATAGAACCACTTTTTGTTACAAAATCTATAAGTATAGTAGATTTTACATTTCTATATAAAGAAGCATTATCTCCTGTCCCAGACTTATCTATGATATTTTTCATCCCCTCTATCATATCATCATAAAGTCTATTTACAAGCCCTGTTTCTGCTCTTTTTTCTTTATCAGTTGTTGTTGAATCTGGAGTCTTAAATAATAAATCCATTACTCCATCTACATCATTTGTAATTGCTTCTTTTAATTCGTCTTCATCAATTTTAAGTTTTCCTTTTTCTTGATACGATCCTGTACTTATACCTATTTCAGTTAAGAAAGAAAATCCAGATAATTTTGTATCATTATTATCATCAGGGTCATCTTTATAATCACTATATACAGATTCATATAATCCAGATCTCGTATTACCAAGAAGTTTAGTTATATATTCATTATTTTTTAAAAGTCCTGATTTAGCCTTTTCTTCCCAAAGATTTATTGTATCTTCATCCATAGACTTCTTTTCTTCATCAGTTAATGGCTTATAATCTCTATAATTTTTTTCTGATGTTTTATTATTTAGTTTATCTATAAGTTCGTTATATTTATCTACAAATCCTTTTATTTTGTCGTATACTCCATCTACATCTGTATCAACTTTTATAGTTGCTGATCCTGTGGATTTTAAGTTTATATTTATACCATTTATAGTAATATTATTTGATGAATACGTTATATCATTAGCTCCATCAAAATCTATTATCGCATCTTTTCCTACATAAACAGCAGGATCACTTGATGTAGTATCTCCTCCATTAGCACTCATATTTGTTTTTAAGATACTTTCTCCAGCACCTGCTCCATCTGGATCAACAAATAAATTATATGTATCTCCTGTAATTTCAATTTTTGAACTTGAACCTGTAGAAATGGTATTCAAAAAAAGTCTTCCTATACTAGAATCATAACTTGCTTTTACTCCCGTTGCATCAGTTTTACTATTTATTGCACTTACTACATCTGATAACTTATTACTTGAATCTAAAGAAATAGTTTCTCCATTTATATTTATAGAAAAAGCACCAACAGCTCCAACACCTAATTGATCTAAAGTTTTATCTTCTCCTAAATTTTGTATAGCAGAAGCACTCCCTAGAGTAACACCTTCTGCTAATTGATCTACCGTTATATTATGCGTTCCTGTTACTGCACTCGATGTAGAACTAGCATCAAAAATACTTGTATTTGAAGAAGTAGCCTTTTTGATCCATGAAGCTCCACTTATCGATCCCCCTATGCTAACCCCAAGTTCTTTTTTACTATCTAATATAAAATTTGCTATGTCTTTATTTGTATCATTATAAGCTTCTTGAGTCCATTTTTTTATTTCCTTTTGCTGATTGTATTTATTAAGTCTAATTTTCTCAGCATCCATAAGCTGCTTAACCATAGTTTCTGTATCCATACCACTCGCTATTCCACTAAATCTAATTCCTCCCATTTAATCCCCCCCTTTATCCTCTTTTGTCTACAAAAATACCTGCTCTTTCACACATATCGGCAATCATATCTACTATGTTTTCTGGTGGAAGTTCTTTTATTACTTCCTTCGTTTCATTATCAACAACTTTTATCATAATTTCTTTAGTTTTCTCATGTACTGAAAATTTAAGATGACTGTTTGCACCTACTAAATCTTTATTTGCTTTTTCAATAGCTTCTATCATTTTTTTTTCTCCTGGAAAAGATACATTCTCTTCCTTTTTCTGAGATTGCTTTACTACATCTTCTTTGTCTTGAGATATTTTTGGTGATTTATGTATTTCTGATTTAACTCCTGTAAATTGTTTCTCAACAATAGAAGAATCTATTCGCATAAAAACACGCTCCTTATAATTTTTTCTAATTTATTTATCGGTAAATAATTCTTTTAAGTTTATATATATATTAAAAAAAGAGCCAAAGCTTAAGCCTTGACTCTCTTGCATTATTTATTATCTTAATAATTGAAGTACTCCTTGAGGAGCTTGTTTAGCTTGAGCTAACATTGCTTGTGCTGCTTGCGATAAGATGCTGTTCTTAGATTGTTCCATCATTTCCTTAGCCATATCTACATCTCTAATTCTTGATTCTGCAGATTGTAAGTTTTCAGAAGATGTATCTAAGTTCTTGATTGTGTGTTCTAATCTGTTTTGTGTTGCCCCTAATTCAGATCTCTTTAAAGATACTGTATCGATGGCAGACTGAATACTTGTCATTCCAGCAGCAGCATTAGCAGCCGAACTAACACTAACAGTATTTACTCCTAAAGAAGTTGAATCAACTTTATCAATTGTAACACCTAATTGTTGGGCTCCAGCATTTTCAGAACCTATCTGAAGTTTAACAGCAGCAGAAGCTGTAGTTTTTACAGTTTTAGTACTCAAAGCTGAAGTACCATCGGTATCCAATGCAGTTCCCATTATCTTAACTCCCAGTTGATCAAAATCTATTGTTCCAGTATAGCTAGCACCTAAACCAGTTATTTTTTGTACATTACCAAGGTCATCAGTTAAAGTTACCTCTCCTGATGCACCATTAGCTAGAGTAAAAGTCCTTGATGCATCTGCATTAGATATATCTATTCCAGTTACGCCATCTGTACCAACAGCTAGTGTTGAAGTCGCATCTAATTGAACTCCAAATGTACCATTTAATAATGTTTGACCATTAAATTTAGTTGAAGTAGATATTCTATCTATTTCAGAGTTAAGAGCAGTAATTTCATCACCAATAGCAGTTCTATCATTAGCAGATAATGTTCCATTTGAAGCTTGAGTTGCTAATTCATTCATTCTTTGTAGAATAGCTTGTGATTCATTTAAAGCACCTTCAGCTGTTTGAACTAAAGAAATACCATCTTGAGCATTTCTAGAAGCTTGATTTAAACCTCTGATTTGCCCTCTCATTTTTTCAGAGATTGCAAGACCAGCTGCGTCATCTCCTGCTCTGTTGATTCTTAAACCTGATGATAATTTCTCGATTGATTTAGCACTATTAGCATTGTTGATTCCTAACTGACGATGTGTGTTCATTGCCATTAAGTTATTGTTAATTCTCATATTAAATTCCTCCCTGAATTTTTATTAGAGCGTCCATGCTCATTTTTTATTTATTTTTTACATTATATATATCGCAATTATTTTTAAATACTTTATAGTAATTTTTTATTTTTTTAATAAATTTTTTAAATTATTTATATCTATTTTTCCTACAGCTGTTTTATTCTCATTCTCAACTGCTTCTTTTACTTCTTTTCTAAGTATTTCAACTTCTCTAGGTGCTTCTATTCCAATTTTTACCTTACCTTCAGATATTCCAATTATTTTTATTTCTATATTTTCATTTATTATTATACTTTCATCTAATTTTCTTCCAAGTATGAGCATACTACTCACCTACCTTTTCAAATATCATATATCTTAACGGATATCTTTCATCTAAAATTATTTGTTTTCCTTTTTTAGATTTATTGTTTATAACAATAGGTGCTTGAAGGTTAGTTCTCATTTCTTTTATATTTTCTGGTATTATTACTATTGTGTATATTGATAAGTCTTCTTGTTTTTCTATATCTAGTTTTTTTATAGTATTGTCTGGTATTTTAAACTCATACTCTTTATTTGTCATGAATGGATTTATTATAGGAAAAGTTATATCTTCTTCTATCCCTTGAAGGTAATCTATAATTAATTCTTCTTCTTTTATTACTATAAATTTAGTTAAATGCTCAAATCCTGGCATTCCATTTTCAAAATTTATTATTTCATCATCATTTATTTCTATTTCACCAAAATTTCCAGTCTTTATTTTCACTCTAATCACCTCTTTATCTGATTTTTTAATCCTATTAATAAATAACCTATCAATTAATTTTCTAACTAAGAACCATACTACTAAATTTGATTAAAAAATATTATAGGAAATCCCCAAACATTATTTAAATAATATTTAGGGATTAATTTATCTAACAAAGTCAACAAGTGTTGGTTGTATAATTTTTGCACCTACATTAAGAGATGCTTGATATATGCTTTGCATAGCCATAAACTGCATAGATACTTCTGCCATATCTGTATCCTCTGTCTCTGATAGTAACTTTGTAAAGTTAATTTCTGTTTGTTCTATTCTATTTTTTATTGTTTCTGCTGTATTAGTTCTAGCTCCTATTTCACTCTTTAATCTAGATACATTTTCTCTATGTCCATCTATTTCATCTAATATTCCAGATATTTTATCTGTATCTCCTTTTTCAAGTTGATTTATAAAGTCGTTCATGGTATCCATAAGAGTTTTGTCACTAATCCCATCGTCATCCGTATCAAGAACCGCTCCAAACACTTGATCTCCTCTTACATTTATATCCAAATCTGCAGATATTCCTACATGGTATTTTACTTTTTCATTACTTTCAGATATATTCAACTTTTCAAACCCTAGCTGTTTTTGAAGGTTAGAATCATCAAATTTCATTGCAAATTTTTGATTATCCTTTATTTCAGGATTTTTAATTACAATTTGATTATTTTCTACTGTAACTCTAAAATTTCCAAATGGAGAAGGTTTATTCGTTGATGAAGCATCTGTCATACCATTAAGCTTGCCTTCTATATCTTTAACTAAATCATCAATAGTTTTACCTGTAGTTCCATCATAAGTTTCTTCATTTAAGTCAATTTCATATTTTCCTGTATATTTAGTATCATCCGATTTGGTTAGTCCTGTTATATTAAATTCTAATTTAGTATTAGGTACTTTTATTTCTATTTTATTTGTATCTGATATATTTAAATTATCACTTCTAATTTCTTTATCCAATGTTAAATTATAGCTTCCATTTTCCTTCATATAGGGCTTATCTGTTTTGTAACCCGAGTATATATGTCTTCCAACGTATGTATCATTTGATATTTTGGTTATTTGTTCTTTAAGTTGTTTAACTTCTGCTTGAATATTTTTCGTATCCTCTTTTGTTAAAACTCCATTTGATGCTTGTGTTGTAAGGTCTCTAACTCTCAATAATACGGAATTTAATTCATTAAGAGATGTTTCTGTTTTGTCTAATATTGAAGAAGCGTCGTTTATATTTTTCTTAAATTGTTCATTTTCCGCTATATCAGTATGTATTTTAAGACTTCTAGCTACAAGTACAGGATTATCAGAAGGTCTATGTATCTTCTTTCCTGTAGCATAATCTTCATACATCTTGTCCATCTTAGTTAGATTTTTATTCATATTCATCATCATTCTATTTACCATCATAGAGTTTGTTACTCTCATATTATACTACCTCCTAAAGACCTACTCTTCCCATTCTATTAACTATAACGTCTATCATTTCATCAACTGCTGTTACCATTCTAGCCGAAGCATTATATGCATGTTGAAATTTAATCATATTAGACATTTCTTCATCTATAGATACTCCCGATGTTGACTGTCTTGTATTATCTATTTGAGTTACAAGGACAGCTTGATTACTAACCATTCTTTGAGCCTCTTGTGATTCTACTCCAAGGTTTGAAACCAATAGATTTTATAAAATCATCTGGGGATCCCCATGTGAACATACCATCATCATGTCTTAAATCCCAAATAGCATTTATATTTGAATTATCTCCAGCTATACCTTCGCCAGTATCAGTATGTTTTTTTGCAACCGCTATGTAATCTACATCATTATCTATTTTAGATGATATTTGCAAGTCTTTAGCTGATAATTTTTCTACTTCATACCAGTTCCCTTCATCATCAGCTGCCAAAGTATATCCTTTATATGTATCTTCCCATTCTTTTATTGCTTCACTTTCTGTTTTCCCTTGTGATTTTTGATATTCTATATATTCTTTTATAGAAGCAACCTTTAAATTTCCAGTTCCTTCACTCTTTATTCCATCAGAGATTCCAAATAGTTTTTGTATATCATTTTTATTTGAATCATTTAAAGTATTTATCTTTATTTCAATACTTGTAGGCACAGAGTTATCCTTAGGTGTTATAGATAATACTCCACCAACTAAATTTACATTTGCTATATTACTTAAAGGATCAGTTCCATTTGTCGCGGAGCTTATAAGCGATTTTATATCATTTAATATATCCGCTTTATCTTTAGTCATATCTAAGGATTTAATATCAGAATTTGAAATTGTGTAAGTATCTCCATTTATATTTATTCCAATATTCGCATCGTTTGCACTTAAATCAATCGAATTATCTATACTACTTATATTTATTTGAGAATATGTAGTTCCTATTTTTCTAGGATCGTGTATTTGATTAAGACCTAATTTTTCATTTACAGTAAATAAGCTAGAGTCACTTGTATCTTTTGATATGTCTCTTTCTTTAAAAAACATATTTCCTGTTCCTGCTGAGTCTAGTCCATATCCTGCAAAGTGCTGAACATCAATCTCTGCTGCGAATCTATTTACAAATTCATCTAGTTTATTCATATAATAAGGTATCCCTTTAGCTCCGTCTGCCCCATTGAGATTATCTCTCATATCTATTTGAGCTTTTAAAGTTCCTTTTATATTGTCAGTGTTTATTGGAGAACCTGATTTAAACAAAATTTCTCTTACATCAAAATCTATTCCCATCTCATCTTTGTATTTATGAGGCTGCTTTTGCATAATTATAGGGTCTACTTTATTGTGAGATACTAAGGGTTGTCCATTTATAGCAACTACCATCTTTTTAGAAAGGTTATCACTCCCTTGACTAACTTCCTTTATCTCTACATCTACTAGTTCTGATAAATCGTCCAATAAAACGTTTCTTTGATCTCTTAAGTCGTTCGCATTAGCCCCTCCCATTTCAGATTGGTATATCTGATCATTAAGATGAGCTATATCATTTGCATACGTATTTATTTGATTTACCGTATATTCTATAGACGAATCAGTGTCCTTTAACATGTTCTCAAATTGAGAGTGCATTTGATTTATTGAATTAGTGAATGCTATAGCTCTTTCTCTGACTACTGCTCTAGTTGTTATTGATGATGGGTCCTTTGATAGTTCTTCGAATGAACCAAAGAAATCATCCATAACCTTTCTTATTCCACTATCTCCCGGCTCATTCATTATGGCTTCTATTTCTTCAAGAGATTTACTTCTAAAATCCCATTGTCCATATACTGTATTTTCACCTCTGTATTTTATATCTAAGAATTCATTTCTTATTTGAGTAACATGCTTTGAGTCTACTCCAGTTCCTATCATTCCCGATCCACCTGGATAACTTAAAGGATTACTCTCTGTTAATTCTACTCTTTGTCTACTATATCCTCGAGTATTTGCATTTGATATATTGTGAGCAACAGTATTTAATGATTTTTGAGCTGCAAACAATCCCGATTTTGCTATATTTAATCCGAAAAAGCTAGACATAATTGCACCTTCCTTTTAATACTTTGTATCAAAAAAAGTATTACCTTTATTTTTTTGTTCATTCGCATATTTTCCATATGTTTTTGGCTCTGGTCTTGATGTTAAAATATTTATATTAAAGTCTAAGTATTCAAGTGTTATATCTAAAAGTTTATTATTAAGCTTATTGTTGTGTTCAAGCTCTTTTAATACCTTTTTAAATTCGCTAGCTATAGAGTTTAGTTCTATTCCTTTTTCTTGATCTATTCGCTTTATAACTTCTTTTATATTATCTATTTTTTCTATACCAAGCTCTTTTTGTATATTAAGAGTAATCCCAGCTCTTAACTTTTCAAGTTCTATTATTCTCTTAATATAATTTTGTTCTTTTATCATCATGCTAGAAAGTTCTTTTGAATTATTATTTATTATAATTTCCTTCTTTTTTATAGATATTTCTAAAAGGCTTTTGTTAATAAGTAATTCTTCATTTAAAACTTGTATGAATGAATCTACAGATTTCATATTAACCTCTCCAATTCAAATCTTCTTTTATCATCGATTTTGCAAGTTTATGCTTATCTATTGTATAAGTTCCATTGTCTATTCTTATTTTTATATCATTTACTTTGTCCGATCTTATATCTTCAACATTTTTTAATGAATCCATTGCAAATTGATATTCTTTTCCCTTTTGAGATATTTCTATTTTATCTTCTTTTAAAGAAACCTTTTTTACATTTTCAGATTTATTAGTTTTGTATGCATTCATAACTTTTTGTATATTACTAACACCATTTATTTTCATAAAAAAAACACCCCTTGATTAATCTTATGCTACTATTATCGACTAACAGGGGTGTTTTCTTTATATAAATTTTTATTTATTATGAGAATGATATTTTACTTTAGATCCTTTACTTTCATTTAGTGATTTAACTGCTTGAGAGAGTTCTTTTTTTATTTCCGCCTTGCAAACTCCACAGTATCTACCTGTTTTTATACTTTTTCCACATCTTTCACACTGAAGTATAGCATTCTCATCTTCAAGTATTTCTATTCGTTCCTGTTTTAAAAATTTTATTATCAATGTTTCTGATACTCCAGTTCCCTCTGCAACTTCTTGAACAGATGCTCCCGGATTATCATATAGATACTCTCTTACTTTTTTAAAATCAGCATCATCGTTTACTCTACATTTAGAACAATACTGCTCTCCATGTTCACTTCCAAACATTCTACCACATTCTTTGCAATTTGTAAGTTCCATTGAATATTCTCCCTTTTAATATATATTTTTACCTGTTGCAAATGTAATTACATATATTTTATTCGCTCCAGAATTTAATAAATTTTTAGATATTTCATTCACTGTAGTCCCTGTTGTAAATATATCATCGACTATTAATACATCTTTTTTATATATTCTATTCTCGTTTTTAGCTAATGTAAATACATTTTGTAAGTTTTTAATTCTTTCTTGCTTAGATAGCTTTGATAAGAACTCTGTATTTTTATTTCTTACCACTATATCTAATACTTCTTTTTTATTAATTTTTGATAATTGTTTAGATATAAGTAGCGATTGATTATATCCTCTTTTTCTCAACCTTTTTTTATGAAGTGGCACAGGTATAATGTAATCAAAATCTATACTCTCATATTGTAACTTATCATTCATAATTTCAGCAATATTATACGATAGATAAGTTTTTGACCCATACTTGAGGGAATATATAAGTTTGTGAATGTTATCATCGTATTCAATACATGATAGAGCTCTTGTAAAAATATATTCCTTAGTTTCACAACTTGAACATATATCATTCTTATAAAAATCAGTTAATGGCTTTCCACAAATTAAACATCCTTTATTTATAAATTTTAGTTTATCAAAACAATCTTTACAAAGAGAATACGAGTTATTCTTTGATATTGGATTTTTACATATTATACATTTTATATTTCTAGGATATATATAATCTATAAAATCTTTTATCATTATATTAATAACCCTTCATCTTTAAATCTCGAGAGCTTTATATTAAGATTTGAGTATCTATCGTATATTTTATTGTTATTTATCATATATTGTAAATATTTAACGTCACCCACTAAAACTACTAGTTTCTTAGCTCTTGTAACAGCTGTATACAAAAGATTTCTAGTTAAAAGCATGGGAGGCGCCCATGTTATAGGGATTATTATTACAGGAAATTCACTTCCTTGACTTTTATGTATGGTAGTACAAAAACTATGGTCTATTTCGTCTAGTTCATTATAATCGTATTGTGTGATTTTATATTCGTCGAATAGTATATATACTACTTTTTCTTCTTTATCTATATGGTATATGTATCCGATATCTCCATTATATACACCTTCGCCATCTTTTGTTTCATCCTCATTTTTCCATTTTTTTGTGTAATTGTTTTTTATTTGCATTACTTTATCGCCTACTCTAAATGTCCTTTTTTGAAATTTTTCTTCTACTTTAAATTTGTCATTTGGATTTAGGACATTTTGAAGATGCAAATTTAAATTAAATACTCCAGTATCGCCCTTTCTCATAGGCGATAATATTTGTATATCTTTTAAATTATCTATTTTGTAATAATCAGGTAGCCTTTTATGTGATAAATTCACTATTTCTTTTAATATATCTTCTTTTTCATACTTTGGAATAAAGTAAAAGTCCTTACCCTTAATGTTAAGTTCTAATTTCTCACCCTTATTTATCTTATGTGCATTGACTACTATCATACTCTCTTTTGCTTGTCTAAATATTTCATCGAGTTTTACAACTTCTATTATATTAGAATCTATTATATCCTTTAATACATTTCCAGCTCCAACAGATGGAAGCTGATCTGAATCACCTACTAATATTACTCTTGTTCCTGCCTTAATAGACTTTAGAAGATTATACATTAGTAAAATATCTACCATAGATACCTCATCTATTATAACAACATCTGCATCAAGTTGGTCATCTTCACCCTTCATAAATACTAGTTCTTCATCTTCTGATGAGTATCCCATTTCAAGTAATCTATGTATAGTCTTAGCTTCCATACCAGTTGTCTCGCTCATTCTCTTTGCAGCTCTTCCCGTTGGGGCTGCTAAATATATATTCATTTTTAAATTCTCAAATATCTTTATTATAGTATTTATTGTAGTAGTTTTTCCAGTTCCAGGACCTCCAGTTACTACCAAAACTCCTTTTTGTAATGATTGATGTACTGCCTCTTTTTGATTCTTGGCAAGAGATATCTTGTCTTCTTTTTCTATTGAAGATATTTCTTTCTCTATATTTAATTTTAAGTCATCGAACTCATATTGAGAAAGTTCTATTAATTTCTTACAAACTCCGTTTTCAGCTATATAATATGGGATCAAATATATATTATCTTCTACAGGACCTTTTTCTATTTGAATTTTTTGATCGAGTGCAAGCTTAAATACAATATCTTTTATGTATTCATCTTCTATTTCAAGCAATCTAGAAGATTCTTTTAAAAGGTTACTCTTAGGTAGATAAGTATGTCCTTCTCTTAAGCTTTGAGTTAGTGTGTATATTATACCTTGCGATATTCTATCTTTTGAATAAGGATCTATTCCCATTTTTGTTGCTATATTATCAGCAAGCTTAAATCCTATGCCCCTTATATCTTCTGCTAGTTTATATGGGTTTGTCTCTACTATCTGAACAGATTTGTTTTTATATTTTTTATATATTTTAAGGCAGTAATTAGGCGTTATTCCATACTTTGATAAACTAATTATTAAGTTTCTAAGTTCTCTATTATCTTGAAAGCTCTTTCCTATTGTTTCAGCCTTCTTCTGTCCTATTCCATCCACTCGTGTTAATTTTTCGGGATTCATTTGTATTATATCTAGTGTATTAAGGCCAAATGTCTCTACTATTTTTCTAGCCATTTTAGGGCCTATTCCCTTTATCATTCCAGATGATAAATATATATATATTCCTTCTTCTGATTCAGGTGTACAAGGAATAAATGAACTCACTTCAAACTGAGGTCCATAAAGTTTATGATTTATCCATTTTCCATCAAGTTCAATAGTCTCACCTACTGTTACAGTAGGCATGCATCCTACTATTGTAACTTCATTATTTGAGTGTTCAAGGGCGGCTACTGTATATCCATTATCATCGTTTTTAAATACAATCTCAACTACCATTCCCTTTATTTTTTCCATAGCATCTACTCCTAAATAATTATAATACTATTATTATATCAAAAAAGAGGCTTATTCAAGCCTCTTTTATAAAATAACTATATTATTGTAATGCTTCTTTTTTAAGTATTTCAGCCTTATCAGTTCTCTCCCAAGTAAAGTCAAAATCAGTTCTTCCAAAGTGTCCATAAGCTGCTGTATTTCTGAATATAGGTTTTTTAAGATCTAAATCTCTTATTATAGCTCCTGGTCTTAAGTCAAAGTGCTTTTTAACAAGTTCTACTAGTATTTCTTCTGAAACCTTACCAGTTCCAAATGTTTCAACCATTATAGATACTGGCTCTGCAACACCTATTGCATAAGCTAGTTCTAATTCACATTTCTTAGCAAGTCCTGCTGCAACTATGTTCTTAGCAACATATCTTGCTGCATAAGCTGCTGATCTATCAACTTTAGTAGCATCTTTTCCTGAGAACGCTCCGCCACCGTGTCTTGAGTATCCACCGTAAGTATCTACTATTATCTTTCTTCCTGTAAGACCTGCATCTCCACAAGGTCCTCCTATAACGAATCTTCCTGTTGGATTAACTAATATTCTAGTATCAACAAATAATGCTTCTGGTATAACAGGCTTTATAACATGCTCTATTAAATCTTTTTCTATTTGATCTCTAGTTACGTCTGGGCTATGTTGAGTTGATATTAAAACAGTATCTACTCTTACAACCTTGTCTCCATCGTACTCAACTGTAACCTGAGTTTTACCATCTGGTCTTAAGTAATTTAACGTACCATTTTTTCTAACCTCTGATAATCTTCTTGATAATCTGTGAGATAAAGATATAGGCATAGGCATTAATTCTTCTGTCTCATCACAAGCAAATCCAAACATTATACCTTGGTCTCCTGCTCCTACTGCTTCAACTTCATCCTTCATTGTTCCTTCTTTGCTCTCTAGTGCCTCATCAACTCCCATGGCAATGTCTGAAGACTGCTCATCTATAGCAAGAAGTACTGCACAAGTATCTCCATCAAAACCATATTTAGCTCTATCATAACCTATTTCTTTAATTCTATTTCTAACAACTCTTTGAATATCAACATAAGCATTTGTAGATATTTCACCTGATACTAAAACAAGTCCTGTAGTAACTGATGTCTCACACGCAACTCTTGAATTCGGGTCTTTCTCAAGTAATGCATCTAATATCGAATCCGATATTTGATCACATATTTTATCTGGATGTCCCTCTGTAACTGATTCTGATGTAAATAGTCTTTTAGCCATTTTAATACCTCCAATTTTTTATTTATCTATATTTTATCCCAAAGCTAAAAGTTCTAACACTACATACCATTAAGGCTGCAGATAAGAACTTAACAGCTTCTGGATTAGATTGCCCACAGGGCATGCATAACGAAAAAAAGTTTCTTCCGCAAAGAAGAAACTAATTCATATTTAAATTAGACCTCATCTTCCAAAGCTTAGCTTTGTAGGATTTAGCACCATTCTCCATTACTGGATGGTTGCCGGGTTTCATAGGGCCTATTCCCTCCACCGCTCTTAATAAGGTATTAAGATTATATTCAATTAATTAACTTAGTTTATAATACTATTTTCAAATTTATTTGTCAATCATAAATTTAAGTAAAATTTAGTGTAATAAACGAAACTATTACTCCAGATAATATATTACCTATAACAATTCCCAGTACAGCATCCTTAATCCTCATGTTGAAAACAGAGGCAACCATAGCTGCTGTCCATGTTCCCGTAGTCGGAAGCGGTATCCCAACAAATAGTATTATCCCCAATAATTTCCTTTTCATTATCTTATCGCTATTCTTATTCACCTTATTGTCCAAAAAATCTCCAAACCATTTAAAATATTTGTTCTTTTTAAGCCATTTAAGTAAATCTTTAAAAAACATTATCAAAAACGGAGCTGGAATTATAGCCCCTATAACACAAGCTATATAAACATATAAAGGATTTAATTTTTGAATTATGCCTATCGGTATAGCTGCTCTAAGTTCAATTATAGGAACCATAGATATAAACATTAGATGAATATATTCTGAAATCATTAGTATTGTCACTCTCCATTCACAAAATTCAATACATTTATTATATATTAAAATTTAATATTATTGTAATTGAATTTATATTATTTTTAATATAAACTCATTGTATAGATTTATACATTGTATACATAGTTATATTTCCAACTTACATTATATTCTTTATAAGTAATATTCTGTATTCAAAATCAAAGAACAAACTCAATTGTGATTCAAGCCTAAACAGGCTAATTAAAGGAGTGATTTTAATGAATAAAAAGCTTATAAGCTTTATGTTGGCAGGTTTTTTTATACTTTCATCTTCAACTAATATATTTGCAAACTCAGTTATAAGAGAAAGTCAAAAAGAAATGATGCTTGCAAAGGGCGTAACATATAAAAATGTATATTCTTTTACCGAAAGTGGTATACAAAATGTAAATCTAGTTTACATAGATTTGAATAATCCTTCCATAAAATTAGATTTATTATTCAACAAAGATGGCTTTAATAAAACTCAAAAGGTTAGCGATATGGTAAAAAATGATTCTGACGATGAAAATAATGGTGATATCCTAGCTGCTATAAACGCAGACTTCTTTAGTATGTCAACTCCTGCATTTTCACTAGGCCCTATGGTTAGAGACGGTAAAGTTTTATCAAATCCTCATTATCAAGTAAATAAATATTCTACATTCTTAGTTGATAAAAATAAGAATGTGTTCTTTAACTATTTAAAGCCAGATGTTAGTATATCAGATCTAACGAAAAATACACAATTACCTATATCTGCTATAAATAAGCCTAGTACATATTACGGAAATATAGTAATGTACACAAACGAATACTTCAAAAACTCACCAGGAGCTAATGATACCTATTATGACCTTTGTGAAGTAGTTGTAGTAGATAATATAGTTACAGATATAAGATATGGGCAACCTTCAGTTGAAATACCAGATGATGGCTATGTATTATTAGCTGCTGGGGCTAACGGTGCAACCCTTAGAGATTCTTTTACTCTAGGAGATGATTTAAAGCTAAATTCTGCATTTAGCATTGATTACGAAGACAATATAGACCTTGCAGTAGGAGGCGGAAGTTTAATATTGAAAGACGGAGAGTTATACCCTCCAACACAAAAAGTTGCTGGAAAAAGCCAAAGATCTGCAATAGGCGTAACTTACGATAATCAGCTTATCCTATTTACAACCGATGGAAGACTTCCTAATGTTGCAGGTATGCAAGAAGAAGATGTAGCTAGATATATGAAATCGCTTGGTTGTAAAGATGCTATGCTTTTTGATGGAGGAGGATCTACTGAACTTATCGTAAACAATGATATAGTAAACAACCTCGTAGGTGGAGCTCAAAGAAGAATAGTTGATTCTTTAGCCATTAAATCAATAGGTGAAAAAGATGAATTCTCATCTATTGAAGCTTTCATAGACAGTGATTTTGGATATGTTGATGAGAAGTTTAAGCTTACTATAAACACATTCGATTCAGATCTTGATCCGCTTAATATCCCTATTGAAAATATGAATTTTAGTGTATCTGGAATAAATGGTACATTCAATAATAACATATTTACTCCTACTAGCGCAGGAGAAGGTATTATCCATGTAGAATATGAAGGTGAATATGCTTCTATGCCTATAACTGTAGTTGGAAAATCTAATACAGATCCTAATTTAGTTGATGAATTAGGAGAAGAAGGCATAAATATAGCATTTTTAAGCGATATGAATCAAGTTAACTCATTACTTGATAATTTAATTCATATAAAATATAGAAATGACATAGAAAAAAATGCAGATAATTTATTCTTATTATCTAATTCAAATGTAGAATTTGAAGAAAAATTAAATAAACCCTACTACAACTTTAACCAATCTTATTCAAGTCAAGTTGTAGAAAATAACCTTATAATAAATCTTAATAGCTCTAATGGAGGTTTTTTTAAATCACAGGGTCAATGGGACTTTTTTAGAAATTCACTAGATACTACACTTGATAATGTATTCATAGTCCTTAATTCTAAAGAATCTCTAAAAGTAAAAGATGAGGCATATGAATTCAAGAAAACTCTACATGAAGCTTCAAAGACCAAGAATGTTTACGTTATTTATAGAGGAGATGCCTTTAATCAAACATTAGAAGATAATGTAAGATTTATAAGTATACCAGACTATAAAGATGTGTATAAAGATAATTTCTTAAATGATTATAGATATCTTATGATTAATATAAATGGAAAAGATGTAAAATACACTTATAAAAAACTCTTTAATTAAAAGTTTATATTCTTTTTAAGAACCATATCATAGTTTTAAGCATAATATGTAATATGAGGAAGTGTAGATTTAAACTTTCTCATATTTTTTTATTTTCTCCATATAATTAAGTAGGAGGTGCTTCTGTGTATTTGGCTAAGGCAAATTATAAAGACGAAAACGTCATTTGTATTCTAAAAGAAATTTTAACAACTCTAATCAACGATAACACGGTTATAATTTGTATAGGAACAGATAGGTGCATAGGCGATTCTCTAGGCCCCCTAGTTGGAACTATGCTAACGAACAGCGATTATAAATATCCTATTTATGGAACTTTGGATGATCCTATTCATGCCTTGAATATTCAGGAATCACTGAATTATATAAAAAACAAACATCCCAAAGCTAATTTCGTAGCTATAGATGCTTGTTTAGGAGAAGTTAATAATATAGGTAATATTCAAATCAGAGAAGGCCCTATTCTTCCGGGAAAAGGAGTTGGAAAAACACTTCCTAAAATAGGTGATTACTCAATAGTTGCCATAGTTGATGAAATTGATGAAAACAGTAAATTTGCATTTAATAACATACGTCTTAGTTTTATCGTTCAGATGTCAGAGTTAATAGCAACGTCCATTATACTTTCATCATAAAGTGAAACTTAATTCAGATGAAGTTTTTATGTCAGCTGAATTTTTAGATGCGTAAGTGCCCTGTGGGTAAACTAATCCAGAAGCTGTTAAATTCTTATCTTTAGCTTTCGGATAAAATTCGCGTTCTACTAACACATATGCTAATGTCGCCAACGATTTCTAACGGGCTAGTTATGCATAATGCTAGAATTTTATATCTTACTGTTCATCAGGAATACTATTAACGGTATTGTTATTACGGATAACAGAGTAGTTATAAATATCCCTTGAGATGCTAGTATATGATCATTATCGTACTTAGTTGCAAATATAGCACAGTTTGCAGCACTTGGCATTCCAGATACGATAGATGGTATACCTAATAATAAACCTTTCAGATGAAATACATTGCTAAGTATAAAATACACTATAAATGGAATAATCAATAGTCTAAGACAAGATACTATTAATAAATATTTATTCTTAAGAGCATCATTTATACTAGATTGAGCTAATATCGACCCTACCAATATCATAGACATAGGTGTTGTAGTGTTTGCAAGCACATTTAATATATTGTATATCGGAGTAGGTATTTTTATAGATAATAAAAATGAAGTGTATCCAATTATTATAGCAAGCATTCCAGGATTAAGAATTATCTTCTTCAAGTTCATATCACTTGACTCTTCAGAATGTCTAGACATTATCATAACCCCAAAGCTCCACACCAATATATTAAAAGGCATATTAAACAGAGCTGTATAAAAAACTCCAGAATCTCCATAAATAGCACTTATAACAGGATACCCCATAAATCCTACATTCGGAAATATAATTAAATATTGTAATATATCCTTAACCTTTCCTTTAACATCCATGTTATTTATAACAAAAAAAGATATTAATATAGACATTAAGTACATCACTATAGATATTATTATTATTCCTATACTACTTTTTAGCATTTGTATCGAGAACTCATATTGCATAGATTTTATTATCAACGCTGGAAGGGTTATATACAAAATCACATTACTAAGCTCTTTATTTAGATTCTGAGTTATAAGCTTTCTCTTATTGGCTGTATATCCTATTAATATTAGTGCAAACAACATAAATACCTGATTAAATGTAGACATAAAATTCATATTATACCCCCAGTAATTTTTGTTATCTTATATAATATACCATTTAAAGAAAATTTGTCTATAAGTTTATTAATAAAATCCGCTTCATGCAATTGCATGAAGCGGATTTTATTAGCCTTTATACTGATTTTGAGTATATTATTTTTGGTTTTTATCTACTAATGCAAACATTAAAGTTCCACTACAAGCTAATTCCTCTCCAACATAAGCTTTAGCTTCTGCTTTTCCTATTCCTCTTCTCATAGCTATCATTTCAATTTCCATTTTAAGAGTATCTCCCGGTCTTACTTCTCTTCTAAATCTAACCTTATCTATTCCTGTGAAAACACCTAATTTACCTTTGTTTTCTTCTACTGTCATCATAGCAACAGCGCCCACTTGAGCCATAGCTTCAACAATTAAAACTCCCGGCATTAAAGGATAGCTAGGGAAATGACCTTGAAAGAAAGGCTCATTTACAGTTACATTCTTTATTCCAACGGCTTTTTTACCTTCTTCTAATTCAACTATCTTATCCACTAATAGAAAAGGATATCTATGTGGTATTATCTTTTTTATTTCATCTACATTAAGCATATTTTAAAACCTCCTTATAGCACCTAGTGCTAATTTTATAACTAGTATACCATAAATCATATATAAAGAAATAGCCTATATCTATTAGATAAGGGCTATTTCTTAATATATGTTTTATTGAATTGATCGTATATACTCTTAGCTAGTCCTAAAGACGATCCCTTCGAAGATTTAACTGCAAGTTCTTCAACATAAAGATCTTCAAAAATCTCTCTTCCTTGAGACTTCTCAAACAAAGAATCCTTAGGAATAGTCTTCTTCATTTCTTTTAGCATTACTTTTAAAAACTCAGCTTCTATATCCTCACAAGCTTTCATAAGCTTCTTATCGTCTTCTTTAGTATTATTTACCTTATTCTTTAATATATCTAAATTTGTATAATTATTGGTAACATTCACTTAAATCACCAACCTATCTTCTAAGGTTATTAGCCATTTGCATCATATCGTCTGCTGTTTGTATAGACTTTGAATTCATCTCATATGCTCTTTGAGCTGTTATCATCTTTATCATTTCATCTACTACCTGTACATTTGAAGTCTCTAAAAATCCTTGATATACACTAGTATCTGAATCTTCTTCATCAAGAACTATTTCTTCTCCAGATGCACCAGTTGTCTTATACATGTTTTTACCTGTAGCTTCAAGTCCTCCAGGATTTAAAAACTGAACTATCTTAATTTGACCTAGTTCTTCAGTTTCTCCATCCGAATTTTTAACCGTAATTTTACCACCTGCATCTACATTAAAATCCTTTTGGCCATTCTCTATTATTATTTCATCATCATCTGCAGATAAAACTGTATAACCTTCTGTTGTAACAAGCTTTTTAGTATCCTCATCTACACTTAATTTAAATGATCCATCTCTTGTGTATAGATTTTGACCATTCGGATTTTGTATTGCGAAGAATCCTTTTCCATCAAGAGCTAAATCCATTGGATTGTCTGTTCTTTCAAGATTTCCATTTTCAAATATTCTACTAGTAGCAGATGTCGTAACACCATGTCCTATTTGCAAATTAGACGGACTACCTTGTCCTTCTACTAAATTAGATTTTTTTATATTCTCATATAATAAGTCTTTAAACTCTATTCTTTGTTTTTTGTAACCTGTAGTATTAACATTGGCTAAGTTGTTAGAAACATTATCCATATTAAGTTGCTGTGCTTTCATTCCACTAGCAGCAGTCCATAGTGCTCTCATAGTCTACCCCTCCAATTAAACTTTTCCTATTTCATTTACTGCTTTTCCCAACATCTCGTCATAAGCTTTTACTACTTTTTGATTACTTTCATATTCTCTAAATACAGTAATCATATCTACCATCTCATTTATCGAATTCACATTAGAAGTTTCAATAAATCCCTGGAGCAATTCTCCATCTAATTTTTGTTCGTCTGGATCTATTCCTTCTTCTATCTTATAAAGATTATTTCCTTCTTTTCTAAGTGCATTGACATTCAACACATTTACTGTGTCTATTGTTTCATAATACTCATCATCCATGTATATTTCTCCATTTTTACTTACCTTAAAGTCTTTATCAAGAGTTATTATACCTTCTTTTCCAAGTATATAATTTCCATTTGCATTTATTAGTTCGCCTTTATCATTTAGTAAAAAAGAACCGTCTCTAGTATATCTAATTCCATCCTCAGATTGTACCTTAAAGAATCCCTTACCTTTTATAGCGAAGTCTAATTTATTATCAGTTGGTTTTATCTGTCCCGAAAGAAAATTAGTTTGAATTCTATCGAGTCTTAACCCTCCATTTATAGTTCCTATAACATTTTTAGAAGGAGTATAAATAAGATTTGCCACTACCTTTCCATTTGATATAATATTTCCACTTTTATCATCAACTTGAATATCTTTATTATCCACTTTTATTTTATTTTGCTCTGAATCTAATACATAAAATCCCGTACTCATATCTATTCCTTTTTTTATATCCCTAGTATATGTTTTTAAATATCCTTCATTATCCACACTAAATCTTACTGATTTATTATAGCTTGTACCCATAGGGCTATCCACAGTAAAAAAGCCCTTATTCGATTTAAGGTTAAATCCGTCTCCATCTCTTTTGATATCTAATTGTGCCTTATTGTAGGTGCTATTTAGATCATTTGGCAACTTCCCATTCATCTTACTTATCAACATCTCTGGGAAAGCTTCTGAAATTACTACATCTTTTTTAAATCCCGATGTATTAGCATTTGCTATGTTATTACTAATAACATCTAATTTCTTCTGATTCGTTTGCATACCTGATGTCACAGTATAAAGGCCTCTAAACATAATATCACTCCAAAAAAAGTTTTTACTAAGTATATTTCGGCATAAATAATAGAAAAGTTTAATTAAATTTGATTAGACTCTATAATACTTTTGATTAATTTCCATATTCTACTTTCTAATTCTTTTTAATATACCAGAATTAAGAACCTCTCCGGTTCCCTTAGCGACACACGACACTGCATCATCTGCTATATGTACATCTATACCTGTCCTTTGAGCTATTAATTTATCAAGTCCCCAAAGTAAAGATCCCCCACCTGTCATTACTATACCCTTATCACTTATATCTGCAGATAATTCAGGAGGTGTTTTTTCTAATACGCTGTGTACTGCATCTGCTATTTGTACTGTACATTCATTTAAAGCACTTAGCATTTCATTAGAAGTTACGTCTATAGTAGTAGGTAGTCCTGATACTAAATTTCTACCTCTTACCGCCATAGTATCTTCAGGCTCTTTAGGATATGCTCTACCTATATTTATTTTAATATTTTCAGCTGTTCTTTCCCCTATAAGTAAATTATGTTTTTTTCTCATATATTTTATTATAGCTTCGTCAAATTTATCTCCTGCTACCTTTATAGATGTGCTTACAACGTTTCCACCGTATGATATTACAGCTACATCGGTTGTACCTCCCCCTATATCTATAACCATATTACCTTGAGCTTGAGATATATCAAGTCCAGCCCCTATGGCTGCAGCTGTTGGTTCTTCTATTAGCTCTACATGTCTTGCTCCTGCTTGCTTTGTAGCATCTTCAACAGCTCTTTTTTCAACTTCTGTAACTCCTGATGGAACGCATACAACTATCTCAGGTTTAAAGAATTTAAAAAATCCTTTTTTAACTATAACTTTATCTATGAAATATTTAAGCATTTTTTCTGTAATATCGTAATCAGATATTACTCCATCCCTAAGAGGCCTTATAGCAACTATATTTCCAGGTGTTCTTCCAATCATTCTTCTAGCTTCTTCTCCAACTGCTAAAACCTTTTTTGTCCTTGTATCTATAGCAACTACTGATGGTTCTTTTAATACTATTCCTTTACCTTTTACATAAACAAGAACTGTTGCTGTACCCAAGTCTATTCCTATATTTGGATTAACCATTAAGTATGTCTCCTACCTTTCATCTGAATTATCCTATATTTCTTCCTTCTACAAAAATATACAAAAATCTGGATTTCGTCAAGAAAAAAAATACAGGTACATTTATCCTGTATTTTTACTAGTGCTTTCATATTTTAATTTTGTGGCCATTCCTCCCCTTATGTGCCTTTCTGATTTGTTTTTATCTAATACATTTTTTACTTCTTCGGCAAGTACCGGATTTATAGATTCTAACCTCTCAGTTATATCTTTATGTACTGTGCTTTTGCTAACTCCAAATTTCTTTGCAGTTTCTCTTACTGTTGTCTTTTTTTCTATTATATATCTAGCTATCGTAACTGTTCTTTCTTCTATATATGCCTTCAATGGTCCCCCTCCTTAAAGGAATAATCTTTATTGATATATATGTGTTTTGTTCAAAAAATAGAACAGGCTTAACCTTATTTAAAGGTTAAGCCTTATTAATTAGAGTTTATGATAGATAAAGGATCTATGTTTTTATTATCTTTTAAAACTTCAAAATGTAAGTGAGGTCCTTCTTTGCTCTCTATAATAGAAGTGTTTCCTACATTCCCTATAATATCTTTACATTTCACCATTTGACCTTTTTGAACTTTAGTGTCTAAAGATAAATTACTATAAACACTAACTATATTCTCTTGATGCTTTAATTTAACTGTTATCCCTTGTACACTATCCTTTAATACCTCTAGTACTTCTCCGTCCATAAAAGCGCTTACAGGAGTTCCTTCTTTAGCTTGTATATCGATTCCCTTATGTAACTCCCATTGTTCTAATGTAGCAGAATAAGTAGGTTTATTATCAGAATAATCTCTTCCTAATTTACCTGCGACTGGCATAATAGCTTTTATTTCTTTAATTTTTGTATTTGCAACTTCTGTATCAGGCTGTTTTTCAGCTTCATTTTCCTGTCTTAACTTTTCCTTTGCTTTAGCCAAATTTTGTTTAGAATCTGTTGCTGTAGGTACAGCTTGGTCATCTTCTTTTATAAGATGAATCTCATCATCCTCATTGCTAGCAACCTTATCATCGTCTATTAACTCTCCTTGTTCATAGTTAACAAATCCATTCTGAGATGCTATATTGTCTATACTGTTTTTAGTAACCCATACAGCAGTTAAAGCAACTAAGCACACACACACAAATAGAACTAGATAGAATCCATCTTTCTCTAATAATTTTTTAAATTTATTTTTTTTGTTATCCATTAATTTCACCTCCATCTATATTCTTACCGAATTTTTAAATTATATACTTTTCAATAACAAAAAAAAGAAGGACTTATTTAGTCCTTCAATACTTGTTCTCTATACTTACTCCTTTAAAGTAGTGTTTTAATATTTCATCGTATTTATAACCTTTGCGAGCCATTCCATTTGCTCCCCATTGGCTCATTCCTACACCATGGCCATAGCCCTTAGTCAGTATGTTAACCAAATCACCATCTACTTTTATATCAAAGTCCGACGAGTTCAAACCTAGTATACTTCTAACTTCACTTCCCTTTACAACCTTATTGCCCACTCTTATTTCTTTTACAGAACCACCTTCACTTCTAGACATAATATTTATATCTTCGCCAATATTATCAGACAACACAATTCCAACACCCTTGAACTTGTTTATAAAATCAGTCTTACTTATCTTCATATTTGCTCTGAATTTTGGTGATTCTTCTTCGTATGGGCTCTCAACCGATTTTAAGTAAGGAAGGCTTGAGCTAAATACTTCTTCAGAATTTTCCGTTTTCCCTCCACTAGTCGAATGATACAGAGGTTGTATTGTTTTTTTCTCAAATGTCAATACCATTCCCCTCGTATCGTCTACTGCTTTTTTTATTTTAGGCCAAGATTCACTCATCCACTTTTCATTATGTAGTTTTTCAATAGTATTGGTATCTAGGTATTCTTGACAATGTTTATGATCTGTGCAAACTACCGCTCCCTTATGCTGAGGTATTCGATCTCCTCCATTCTCCATTTTATGAAAAACATAGGATCTTGCAGCTATAGCTTGAGCCTTTAAAGCTTCTTCATCAAAACTTGCGGGCATTTCAGATGCAACTACATTATATAAATACTGTTCTATATCCATATCTTCTACCTTGTCTTCTTTTGTATTGTAAATTTTTACATTCATAGAATTAGTTATTTTAGTCTGTACAATTTTTTCCTGAAATATATCGTCCTTATATATTCCAATGGTTAATATTACAGGTAAAACTACTATAACTAAAAAAGTATACACAACAACTAAAAAAGGGTTTTTCATAGACTTTCCTCCTTTGATTATCTCTATCAATAAAGTCTATGAAAACCCTCATATTATTATTACTCTATAATTTCTATATTCGCACCTAAACTTCTTAGCTTTTTATCTATATCTACATACCCTCTGAATATATGGTATGTTTCTCCTATAACAGTTTCACCCTCAGATACAAGTCCTGCAAGTATTAAGGCAGCTCCTGCTCTTAAATCAGTTGCATTAACAGTAGATCCTTGAAGTTCTTCAACACCTTGCACTACTGCGCTTCTTCCTTCTATCTTTATATTTGCACCCATTCTATTAAGCTCTTGTACATTCATAAATCTATTTTCGAATACAGTCTCTATAACTACACCTGTTCCTTTTGAAACACATAAAAGTGCCATAAACTGAGATTGCATATCAGTTGGAAAACCAGGATGAGGAAGAGTCTTTATATCAGTAGGTTTTATTTCATCTGGACCTATAACTCTTACAGCATTGTCCATTTCGTGAACCTCACATCCAATTTCTCTAAGCTTTGCAATAGTAGGCTTCAAATGATCTATTAATACATTATCTACTAACACATCACCTTTAGTTATAGCTGCTGCTACCATATACGTTCCAGCTTCAATTCTATCCGGTATTACAGTGTGAGTAGCTCCTTTAAGCTCCTTTACACCCTTGATTTTAATAGTATTAGTTCCTGCACCTTTAACATTCGCTCCCATTTCATTTAAGAAATTAGCTAAGTCAACTATTTCAGGTTCTTCTGCAACATTTTCTATTATAGTAGTTCCCTCTGCAAATACAGCTGCCATCATAATATTTTCAGTAGCTCCAACAGATGGGAAATCAAGATATAACTTAGTTCCTATTAATTTATCAGCCTTAGCTTCTATAAATCCATGATCCATTTCAATATGAGCTCCTAAAGATTTGAATCCTTTAAGATGAAGGTCTATAGGTCTTGTTCCTATAGCACAACCGCCTGGCATTGATATCTTAGAGCTTTGAAATCTAGCAAGTAAAGGCCCCATTACTAAAAATGATGCTCTCATCTTTCTTACAAGCTCATAAGGAGCTTCACATGTATCTATATTAGTTGCATCTACAGTAAGTACATCATCATTATATTCTACTTTAGCACCTAAATGTCTTAAAAGATCCGATATAACATGTACATCTCTCAAGTTTGGTACTCCTTTTAATACTGATTCTCCTTTTGCAAGAAGTGTTGCTGCTATAATTGGAAGTACTGCATTTTTCGCTCCATTTATTTTTACTGTTCCTTTTAAAGGCTGGCTTTTTCTAACTACTATCTTCGACACTGGGTTCAGTCCTTTCCTAATATTCTAATGTTATAAGAGGTGTTCCTATATAAACAAAAGTCTTATCATCATATTCACTATATCTGACAGACGCATTTACATTTATCTTCTCTTCACCGTACTTTATATAATCACTCAATTTTTCAGTATATGCTGTTGTTGACAATATATTAACATCTTTCATTTCATCCTTTTTTTGGGCATCCAAACTATATAATATATTATCAACTATATTATTATAACATTTTTCATCTATTTTTCCTTCAAAAAATCCAGATATGCAAGAATATATATCTATATTTTTTGAATATTTTTTCAAATTATTTTTAAGTTTAATATAATCCTCTACTATACCTTTATACACTTGATTCGTGCCAATGTCAACTATAATGTGAGTTTGTTCTATACTTTTACATCTTTCACTATCTATTATAATTGATATAGCTCTTTCTGCTTGATTTTGGCTATTTTTGTCATATATATATATTTGTCTAAAATCCTTTTGTTCACTTCTTGTATATTCCATATTTTCTTTATCAATATCAAATTTAATTATAAGTTCTTCTAATATTTTATCCATTTCTTCAAAGCTTAAAAATTTATTATCCATCATAGCGTGACCATTTATATTGTAATTATCAAAATTAGAACCAGTTTTTTCAAAAGAATCCAATATAATTTCATAATCATTTTTATCCTTTTGGTCATCTTCTACATTTATTTGTTGTGCTGATGATACTATACTGAAAAATAAAACCAATATTATTATAAGTCCAAATAATCTTTTCATAATAAATCCCCCTTTAAATTGTATCTATTTTGATTATTGACAATTTAAAGGGGGTTATACATTTATTATTTTATTTTTTGAAATCCATTTTTAAATGAATTCATTAAATCTTCATTCGTATCCAATCTATATGTTCTAGCCGGGTTACCATTTTTATCCCAATCTATTCCATTCCACCATATAGCTATTTTAATTCTTGGATAATTTTCTATTGTATTGAACATATTATTTATCCAATTTATCTTATCTCCACCAACATCATTAGATCCAAATTCAGTTATCATAAAAGGTTGTTTAAAAAGCTTAGTATATTCATAGTATACAGGAGTATATATGCTATCAAACTCTCTCCAAACTTCTCCTTTATAATAATTACCTGTATTATAACCTGTAAGACCTATAACATCTACATACTCATCTCCAGGATAATAGTTTAAATAATGATTCCAAGAAAAGTTAGGAAAAGACTTGTCATTAGGATTCCATACCCAAATTACATTATCTACTCCCTCATCTTCAAATATCTTATATACATATTTCCAAAGTTCATTAAATATTAATGTATCTTTTGAATAATAATAACTAGAATACGTACACCAGTCTCCGTTCATCTCATTGTTTAATCTAAATAAAACAGGCTTTCCAAACTTTTTAATCTTTTTAGCATAATCTTTCAACCAATGATCATACTCTCCATCTAATATATCGTAACTAATATTTTTATTCTCTGGAAGATTTAAATCTGCTTTTGATGTTTGAAGTGTCAGCTCAACTATCTTTTTATCATCATAAGCCCTTTTAAGTTCTTCTATATCTAGTTTAGAGTCTAAACTCTGATATTTTACTAAAACAGAAAAGTCATAACTTAGTCTATCCTCTAAACTATGTAAATAATTCATATCCGTTGGAGCTGTAGGTTCAAATATTCCAAAACTTACTTTATCAGCGCTAGTTAAATAATTCTTATAAAATTCTTTAGTAGAATCATTCCAGTTCTTATGTGTATTATCATACATCTTGTTTATTCTAGCAGTTCCCTTTGAATCAAAAAACTTCATAGTTCCAACAAGAGATTCAAAATACTGTATAGGCTGTTGAGATTTTAAGATCACTGTATAAACTTCATTATTATTTTTCTTTATCTCAGCACTTGCATAGTAATTATAATCTTTATCAAGTCTTTCAAGCTTCTTTCTACTCCACTTTATAATTCTAGTATCATTGCCATTAATATTAACCCTTTTGTCAGATTCTAAATTATGATACTCTCTATTATACAAAAATTTATTACTGTAATTAGTGTACACATTAAAATTGACTTTATCATAATATATTTCCATTATACTATTTCCATCTGACAAGCTAGTCTTATACAAAGATTCACTTGTATCCAAATTCATATAGTTTGCAAACTGTATTGAATATCCCTTTGGATAATTTATGTACTCATTAGTGTATTCGTTTATTTTAACTACTTGATGAAAGTCATCCCATTCATTAAATTCACTATTATCAGATATCTGTCCATTTAGTATGTTAACAGCATTATCTCTTCCATACTCTGCTGCGTATGTTGTCTTTATATTAATACTAAAAATAAAAATAAGTATAATTGCATATAAAGATAATTTTTTCATCAATATCCCCCCCTATCATGCTATTTAATCTCCTATATTATAACTTAATTAGAGCTTTTTTTAAACTATATATATTTTTTGACGGTATAATTCACTTTACCCAATACAATCTGTTTCTAAAGCCTTTAAACAAATCAAAAGAACAGCTATATTAACTGTTCTCTTGATATAATATTATTTTCTAAAAGCAACTTTTCTAAATAAGGACTTGCATCTAAGAATTTCTTTAACTCCTTATACTCATCTACAAGAGATTTATCTACTTTATCTTTAGACTTAACCGCTCTTATTAAAAGATTCTTAGGCGTATGCTCTGTTTCTATAAATTCTAATATCTGAGTTTTATATCCAAGTATTTCAAGAATATTTGCTCTTATGGAATCTGTTGCAAGAGATGAGAATCTCTCTTTTATTATCCCATGTTTCAGCATAGGACTCAATAAGTCACTCTTTACCTGTGAATTTAACTCATGTTGACAACATGGAACTGATAATATAACCTTACTGTTCCAACAAATTGCTTTAAACAATGCCATATCAGTAGCTATATCACAAGCATGAAGAGTTACTACCATATCCACTTCTGTAAATTCATTAAAATCAGATATGTTCCCTATTTGGAAACTCAAATTTTCGTATTTTAACTCATTAGCAACCTTATTACAATACTCTATAACGTCTTTTTTAAGATCAAGTCCTACTATTTCTACATTGAATTTAGCAATCTTCACAAGATAATAATAAAGTGCAAATGTAAGATAAGATTTACCACAACCAAAATCTACAATTTTTATTTTCTTATTTTTATCGAAATTTGATTCTACATCTTTTACCATCTCTAAAAATCTATTTAACTGTCTAAACTTATCTCTCTTTTGTTTTTTTACATTTCCATTTTCATTCATAACTCCAAGATACTGAAGAAAATCACACGGCACATCTTCCTCTAGTATATATTTTTTCTTTCTATTATGAGATATGTCAACTGGCTTTTTAGTTGCTTTTTTCTTTAACACAGAAGCCTTTAGCTTTTTATTTACAAGTATTTGGTAATCATTATTAACACAATACATCTGACCTTGCTTAAAGTTTACATTTATATTATTTGTTATTTCATCTACAGACTCTTCAGTTGATAAATTTTTGTGCATTTCTTTATTAGAATATACATAAGTAAACTGATACATAAAGTTATCCTTTATTTCTATAGGTCTTACATTTATCTTGTTATACTCTAATTCTTTATTTCTTTTGTTGCTAAGAACTAATTGAATAAGTTCTTTCTTATCTATAATATCTTTAATTAAATCATTAGCATTCATATCAATATCCTCTTTCTAATCGTTATTAATTTAGTATATATGATATAGTATCATTTTATTTATATAAGTACAAATTTAGTAATGAAACTTCATTTCTTTAGCACATCAAATTTAATATATAATTTGCTGTTATTTCTAAAAACTTCTATCTAATTCTTAATCAAAAACTAATATCATTTTTAATAATCCTATTTCTTATGGGAATACTACCAAAAAAGGTGGTGATGTTTTTGAATATAGATACATCTATATCATGCCCAAAATGTAATGGTAAAAATTTTTCATTAAAGTATGAAGCAAAGTATGTTTATGTTTATAAAGTAGATATGAATAATATCGAATCTATAAATAAGTCTTCTCATGTTCCTTTTTTATTCGATACAAGAGATAAAACAGATTCTAATCAATATATAGAATGCGAAAGCTGCAAATCTAAATATAAATGCGACCTAGAACAAGACCATGAGAAAATAGATTTTACAATACTTCAAAAAGCAATTCGCTCAGATCATATACAAAATCCTGAGTTTTTAGGTTAAAAAGCAAAATAAGCAACATAAAAAGCTAATCCTTAAACTTATCTTTAAGAATTAGCTTTTTATGTTGCTAAATCGTATGAACTATTCATTCTTTGGTGGACTCACTCCTTTATTTATAATATTTTTCAATTATTTTTGATCTTATATATTCTTTTTTTATTCTCCTTTCTATAAATTTCAATTTAACTTCCGTCTATTATCTCTGGTGGTATCATCCCCTGTTCTTTATGTATTTGTTAATATTATTATATCAGAATTTTCAGAAAAATCAATGTATTTTTTAGAATTTCCTAAATTTTTATTAATAGCTATAATACATCTTTTATTAGGTACATCTCTATGATAGTCTTCTGGATAAAGTCTATCTGGACTTAATAAAAATGGATTACTCTATAGATCACGATTTGTACCAACAAGATTTGCACAATAATTATTCAGCTTCAAAGCAGTCAAAGTATCTTCATAAATATTATTTAGACTACTTTTTTCGAGCGCTTTAGTTCTTGTGACCATATAGGTATAAGTTTGAGTGCAGCTTTTCCAAAAGTCGGATCAAACATGACACTTAGATTTTTTTCTATTTCGCTTCTACAAAACTCCCAGTCCATTTTATCTTTATATGATCTTTTACTGGTTATTGCATCTATAGCATCACATATCGCTATTATTCTAGATCCCATTGGAATTTCTTTTTCCTTTATTCCCATAGGATACCCTCCTCCATCCCATCTTTCATGGTGGTGGAGTACTATTTTTGAGATTTCTTTTAATTCTTTTGAATTTCCCAAAATATCATGCCCTATAGTTGGATGCAGTTTTATTTTCTCCCATTCATCATCACTTAAATTTCCTGGTTTATTTAATATCCCATCAGGAATTCCTATTTTCCCAATATCATGAAGGTGTGCAGCTATATGAATCATTTCTCTTGTTCTTCCTCTAATTCCTAATTCTTTACACATATCTTCAGCCATTTTAGCTACCCTATCTGAATGGCCTTTTGTATATATATCTTTTGCTTCTAATGCTTTTATAAGACTTTCTATTATATCGTGATAGAATTTTTTCCTTTTAAATTTTTTGATGAACTCTTTAAGCATAAATTTGCCCTTTCTTATATCTGAAATTGAAATCCATTATCAATTATACCATATTTACGTTTATTTTTCCTTTAATTTCTTATAAAAACATTGATAAAATAACTAGAAAATAAAAAAACATGTAATTATATACATAATTGTATATAATTGTGGTTTTATAAAAAAGTTTGATCATAATAATTCTTGAAAGCATTGATTCTTCGTAAAAAGAAAAACTCAGTTTTGAAAAAAAGTTTGATCAAAACTGAGTTTTTTATTATTTTACTCCTATTTTATTTTTATAAAAAAGTTTGATCATTTTTCTAGTCCAATGAAAATGGCTTTTTTCATATTTAGAATGTTTTTGATAATCAAAAAACTTATCTAACACTAAGAAAAGAGCATTCGAATCAATCTAATAGGTCTCTTTTTTAATTTTATATATGGATTTTTGAATAAAGACTTTTTCATTAGTCTCTCATTTTCCTACTTATTTTTATAAAAATTTCTTCTAAATTTTAATAATCTCTTATCGTACGGTACATTTCAACATGTTCTTTAAATTCCTTGATTCCATTTTTTACAACATCAAAATCATCTGAAAAAAATAAGATAGATGATAAACCTCTATCTCTATCGCAAACTTTAATTAATGTTTCTACTTCTTTAGAAATTTCCTTGCCATTCAATCTAATCTCTTTTATTTTTTCAAAATAATCTTCAAGAAACGTCATCATAGTTACTATCATCCAAGTTATATAATATTGTAAATAATAAATTTCTGAACCTTTAGGATTTAAAAAAATTTCATCCATCTGTATAGTATTGCTTAATGTACCTACTTCATATATCTGAAATGAAACTTTCCCTATTTCTTCTCCAAAAAAGACATGACTTCTAGTACTTTCGTGTACAATTTTATTTCTAATGTCTTTTAGACATTTGAAATCATTATTGTTGTAAATTGATATCGGAATATTCTTTTTATCAATACCAACAGCCGTAGTTAAGTGCTTATCAATTATATCATAAAGAATTCTATACCTAATAAAGAAATATTCAACATCACTTTTAATTGCTTGTCTATATAGTATTTCATTTTTTTCAAATACTCTATATAAACCAAAAATTTTGTAGTAAATAAAGAATATTTCTCTAATTTCCTTTTCAATAGATTTCACTACACTATTCTCTTGCAGTAAATCATTATCCCCTAAATCACTTACAAAATTTAAGAGATATGTAAATCTATATAATCTCTTATCTTCAAAAAAATAGCTCTCAGCTTTTAATATTTTATTTATATATTTCTCAACTCTTGTAGCTGTCATAATATAATCTCCTCAATTTCTCCTACCGACTTTTAAACTACAGTTTTTTTAACTTTCTCCCCAATACTCAAAATACATTTCATGTAAAAATGTTGTAAGAATAAATAAATTTAGTAAACTTAAACATAACTCATAACAATTATACCCAAAATGAATTAAAGACATATTTTTCTTGTTATTATCATAAATAATTTTTTGTTCTAAATCATCATATCTATAACTATAATGCCCTATAGAATTACGTAGTCTATTATCTAAATTAGTATGTATTACTATGGAAAATATCTCATTACTATCTAAAAATCCAATTTTATTATTCGCTGTAAAAATATCGAGAAATCCTTTTATATCACTAATACTTTTCTTTTTATTTATTGCTCCGTTATTTAAAAAACTATTAAAATCATTTCTATGATATAAATTATTAAGTCCTATCGGCAATACAATACATTTTACTATACTTTCAAACATATCCATATATAAGAATTTAATTTCTTCAAACGGTATGGTAGTAACACCATAACTAAAAGATGGATCAAATATTGCTTCTCTTTCTTCTTCCGATAGAAAACTAAGTGAGTAAGAAGGAATTAAATTGTCAAAATACCCCATAAAATTCTTTAACTGTTCATAAATTATCTTCTCACATGTCATAAATATATCTAAATCATTTAAGCACTTTAAGTAATTTTTTAAATCATTTCCCTTATTATCAACGAGTATCTTTAAATTATTTCTTAAATTATTTAACAAATGATTATATTCTCTTTCTCCATAAATGGAATAAAAAATATTTGTAGTCAATCTTCTCATTGCGCTAAGATAATTTTTTTTATTATCAAGTGGTATTTTACTTGCACTATCTTCAAATATTTTTATTAACTCAGAATGAAGATAGTTATGCTTATTATTAAACCACAAGTCCAATATTCGACTCCATTCATATTTAGCACTATCTGATGATATGCTATGAAACTCTCTAACATTCATAAATAGCTTTTGTAAATTTTCAAGACCTAACCTATCCTTAAATTTCATCCACATTGGAATGCTAATTAAATCACAATTATTTTTCACACTTTCTACTTTCTTCATTATAAGCTCGCCTGAAACATCACAAAAAAAGTGAACTTGATTACAATCCGAACTTGAAATTTCAATAGCATTTTTAAATTCTGTACGAACTTCTACTTTCTCATCATCTTTGAAATACTTTCCTGAAAATACTGTACCACAGTTACCACAACAAATATGTATCGGAAAATAATCCAAATATGCAACTTGAATTTTAACCTGAGTAACTTTACTACAGACTTCACATTTTAGAAATCCCTTCATTGTCACTTCTATCTCTCCTTACTATTCCTATTCGTATTCAAATCACAGTAAATTGTATACTAATAATAAATTATCCTTTTATCATAATACTTATTGCTTACTTATGTTTTCCTTAGAATTATAGAAATTATTTAAGCTTTTTATAATCATAAATGCCTAAATAATTCTTTAAAGAGTCCTGTAGCAGTTGAGAAAAGTTTATATTGTGCTTTTCAGCTAGGTCATTTAGCCACTTAGGAATGGTTAGAGTCTTTTTAACTGATTTATTTAGCATTTGATTACGAACCAATGGCATATACGCTTCAACTAATGTAGTAAATGATTTTTTATTATTAATTTGTATAGCTTCTGCAGATGTTGGTGTAGGAATTTCATCTCCATCATCTTCCATACCATATAAATGTAATTCCAATGCTTCTTTGGCCATATTATATGCTTCCTCGATTGTAACTCCATAAGTATAACAGCCTGGTAAATCTGGAAAGCTAATATTATACACATCATTATCTTTTGTAAATATGGCAACATAAATATATCTATCCATTAAAAACACCTCTTAATATAATTTTATATTATATTATATAATATAATACGTATTTTTATACGTGTCAATATTTATTTTATAAAAATAGCGAGGTATTATCATTTAATTAAATGATAATACCTCGCTATAATCTTTAATAAAAAAGAAGTGAAACTAGACTACATAGCTTCTGAAAATGCGTTTCGGTCGCATATTTTTATACCATACAAGTAACGTATATCTGTAATCTCTTATTACTAAAAACGTATCTTACATGCTATTTTTCCCTCCAAACAAGGCTTATTTTAAAAGCCCTGCTTGGCGAAGGATATTTTTTGCAGTTCCTTCTGGAACATCCTTCCTGGGATGAGGAACTGTAACTTTACCACTTTTTATTGGATGAACTAATTGAATATGAGAACCTCTTTGAGCTTTCTCATACCATCCATCCTCAAATAGTAACTTTAACAGTTTCTTCGAAGCATATGTAGCCATGGTATCACCTCTATTTATTAAATTTAAAAAAATTATAACATTTACTTTAGAACATGTCAATCTATTTTTTTACATAAAATTACAACATTTCTATAAATCTCAATAATTATTTTTTTATATCTATAAATATTATATATTTCTACTTATTTCGGAAATTAAATTCAGTAATTATCTTATTTGTGATTTATAGGTAAGTTTGTAATATAATATTATATTGCTTATTTTTTATTACTTGAATTATACATACTATTGTTTATTTGCAAAAAATTTTGATTAAAATTTTATATAAACATCTAATTATTATATAAGAGAATGTATATTTTTTATACACATTTTACTAATCAAAAGTTTATATTATATTAATTCAAATTCAATTACTTGATTACATAATATTAAATCTATTGTATAAAATATATTTATAAATACGCTTCAAAAATTTCAGTAGCTTGTTCAATTGTTAAAGAATTAATTGTTAAAGAATTTATAGTTATATTATGACCTATTGACTTAATAATATCTAAATCAGGGAAATGCATATTTTCTAATTCATAAACATTTATCGTATGGCTACTGTTTATCATTCTATAATAATCATCAAATTGTTTAGACATAAGTATGCATTGTAATCCCAATACTTCTTCTTCTGTTAATGAATCATTACTATTTGTAAGATATGCAATTCCATTATCAAGTGCAATTTTTTCAGATTTAAGTTCTCTAAAATATCCAATACAATGAATTAGTTTATCATATTTTTTATCTGTATTTTTCCTAATTAAAACATAATTTCTATTATTTATCAAAACCGAAGTATTTAATTTATCATCCAATAAAGTAATTGCTTTATTCTTAGTCTTCTCAATTAAAACTCTATATTTTAGACTGTTAGTATTAATATGTCTATAAACAATTAATGGTATTCCATTCTTGAAATGGAAAAACTCTTTATCACTCAAGTTGGTTTCTTTTTCTTTAATCCTAAATTGGACTACCTTTCCAACTTTCATTAATATATCTTTTCCTATTGTTCTCATAGGAAACTTTTTAAACTTTTTTATTAATGTATAATCTTGTATACTTCTTGGGGTATAAATAATTTTCGTGTCATTTTTAAGTACTATTTCATTTATTTTAGCCATAAATTTCGGATAATTATTATATGATATTATTACATTTTCTTCATATGATTTTTTTATATGAACGATACATATTTCTTGAGTTATATTATTCCCAAATGCTATCCTCCTATCATTAAATGTATGGATTTTTGTTATACTAAAATTATTAACTATATATTGTCTTAGTTTTTCTGTATATCTGCCAGAAAGATAGTTTTTGGGTGAAATAATGCATAATATTCCATTTGTCATTAGCATATCCAACGCTTTGGCAATAAATAAATGATATAAATTAGGCTGACCATATAGAAAAGATTTCAGATTCTCAGGAACATCTTTTACATTTATCTTTTTGTATGGTGGATTCATTATTATATAATCATATTTGCTATTATTATCACTTTTAAGAAAGTCTATATTAAAATATCTTACGCTCACCTTAATTCCATTAAAATCTATCATCTCAATTATTTTTTTTACATTATTTAGTAACTTCAGATCTATATCATAAACATCAATAATTAAACTTTCAGGTTGATAATATGAAAAAATTTTTTCAAGTATCTTAAAAAGTAATATCCCGTTTCCACATGATGGATCCAATATCCTTACCGTTTTAATTTTATTAATTTTCAAATCATCTATAAGTTTTTCAGATTCCAAAATAGGCGTAAAGTATTGAGATTTATTTTTTATATCTTTTATTTCATTTTCTTGAAAAAATTCATTAGTTAATTTAGAGTATGTAGTATATACCTTGCTAAAATTAAACATAAAAATCACCTATTTTTCTTTTCTATTTTAGTTATGTTAAAGCATACTTATATATTTCTATCGCAATTCAGATGAAATATCAGGAAGTTTATCTATATTTTTTATAAAACTATATCTTGTTATTTTTAAAATAAAATTATGTATTTCCTGAAAATCTATAATGTTTTCTTTAAAGGTCTCAAATAGAATATCATCATAAAAATTAAAATCTCCATGAAGATACTCATTTCTGATATCTCTTTGTTGACTTAAAATACTCATTAAATTGTCAAGAGAATTAATAAGAGTAAACTTTTTTTGAATATCTATTTTATTTAATTCAAAAGCCTCATTTAAATCTAAATGTAGTAATTCTACAAACTCTACAATTTTTTTAGGAGCTTTATATATTTTAATCGCTATTTTTCTTTTATTATTTGACAATTCATATATTTTCATATATTCATGTATTATAGATTTTATGAATTTTTCATGTATAGAATTTGATAACCCCAACCCCGCTGTTAGATATATTAATCTACTATCCTTATCTAAATTCGCATAACTTTCAGTATCATTACAAAATTTTCGAAAAAGAGTATCATAATTTTGAATAGTTTCAATCATTGAATATTCTACTGCCATGACTATACTCCGATATTATTTTTTGGGCTAATTCAAATCTAAGTTTAGCATTAGGATTATTTTTTCTATATTTGTTTTTTACTATATCTGCATAATTCTCTGAAAAATTAATTTTATATGTTTCTTCTGTAAGCATACTCTTATCTTTAAAGTAGAGAAAACTTAGTATCTCAAAAAAGAATTTAATAGGACTTCCCTCTGTCTTATTCTTATGGACATTATATTTTTTAAAATATAAATTTTCATTTAATGATAAAAATTCCTTATAATCCTCTATGTCTTCCACTAATTCATCAATTTTTACAAGTCTTACATATGAAGATAGAAAAATATCAAAATGCTTATTTTTATTTTTTGATCCTGATTTAGTAATATTTTTAATCTTTTTATTGATTATATCCACATATTCTTCATATCTTTTAATAAGAGAAAACTCTATAAAATATTCTAAATCTACTCTTTTCCCCAAATGTGCTGTACTAAAAATAGGTTTACTCAATTCACTAATTGTATTTGAAATTTGAATATATTTATCTTTATCTTTAAATGCAATTATTGAATTTCTAATTTCTTGCGCAGATAATTCTGTTGATAAAGTATTCAACCTTTCAAACATTTCATATTTCACATCTTCATTTTCTGTCATTAGATTAATAAATAGTAATGTTGATGACTCAAAAATAAAATCAAATTGCTCTTCTTGAAAATCACTCCATGTTTTCCCATTTATTTCAGTAAATGCATTTGCACCTTCTAACTTGTTTAGATTTTCTATTTTATTCTTTATTATTTCACCCTCTATAGATTTAGCCTTAACGAATTCAAAAATTGTAGATAATCTTTGAACACCATCAATTATTTCATAATTATAAAGTCCATTATCATTTTCAGTTTTAATTGTAATAATCGGAGGTATTGGATATTTTAACAATAAAGATTCTATGAATTTTGTTTTTTGCTCATTACTCCATCTATAATTTCTTTGATATGCTGGATTTATTTTTATTCTTCCCCGTTCATAAAATTTAATAATTTCGGAAACCGTCATTAATACATTTTCTGTATTTGCTGTATTTCTAATCTCTTTCCATCTTGTATTTAATTTCATATCCAACCTCCTACAGTTTTATTTAGTAACATTATATATTTATATAAGACTCTCTAACATTTTTCACTATATCCATTTACTGATATTGAAATAACTCAAATTCATATTTAATTTTATTATAATAATTATTTCTATAAAATTCTATGAAAAATTACAAATAACTTAGAAAACATTAGCCTAAAATACTGTAACTCTACCTCTAAATACTTCTTTTACTCAATCAAGAGTAATTGTTTATAACGCTTTCCATTTATTTGTAAATCAGAAACTACACACACTCTCTCTAAATAAGAATATCATAAACTCCAAGTAGACAAAGTACCTATTTTTGAAGTACCTGAGCTTCAAGCTTTTTATGCTATGCCGCTCGCTAGTCTATACTTGTTTAATCAGCTCAAAATTATTACATTGTACAAGCTTGCGCTTAACTTATATTTATTTATCTGCGCCCTAAAGTAGCTGTTGGAGTTAGCGAACCCTTGACAAACCGAATTAGATAAATTTTAAAATCAATTTTTGAGAGAGCTTTTTTGTCATGCTCTTACATTCATTCCCCTCGACCTTTTCAAAACAAATTAAATTTTAGATAATATTTGTCAAGGTCAACTCCGATGATTCCTACAATATTACATTTATGGATTTCCTGAAATTTTACTTTTCTATTGTTTTTCATAAACTTTTTATACCACTACACTATCTTTACTCTTATTCATAATAAATATCTCAGTTTCTATGCTAATTTCTTTATACTAAACTTTTTACTTTATTATATAAGTACTCAGCTTTATCCACTAACCTCTTATTATCGAAAGCATGTCTTATTCGATTAGAATATACCCCTTTTTTTTGTAAATTACTTATTATCTTTAAATCCCAAGTCCCACTTTTATTTACTAACCCTAACGTTACTGCTAAATATATTTTAGACCAATCAATATCACGTCTTGAATATAGCACTATTATAGATAGAGACCTTTTTTCCCTTTCTATCTCTATTAAATTATATGTAGTATTATTCATAATAATCTTACCAACTACAAATCTTCTTTTAGATATTCCATCACTAAGCATAGCAAATTTCTTTCCTCTTTTTCCTTTTGGCATATATTTTATTACAACTTCAACACTACTTATATCTGGCTTTTTTTCTAACAACTTTAATATTTCAATAAATTCTTCTAACTCTCCTTTTATCTTCACATCATCTATATTTTCATACTCTAATGCCTTTGCTGTTTCTAATCCTCCTGTATCTGCAGTAGTTCTTAATGCTTCATTTTCTACTTCATAAGTTTTTGTATTTTCATCTTCCTTATCTCTTATATATATTTCTCCATTTTTTATTTTGTGTATTTTTATTTCATGAGCATAAGTATGTATTGTTTCAGTCGTTCTAATAAAATCTGATTCTATATTTTTAGCTCCATCTACTTTAGGGTCTAGGGTTTTATCATCACTTTCTTTTAATTTTTCGTATTTTCTTTGTTTAGGATTATTTATTCTCTTTACTTCTTTATTATACTTTGATGTATAATATATTTCTCTTCCATCTATTCCATTGTTTTTAAATTCCTTTATATCTAAAATCCTTATAATATTTCCTTCTCTCTTTATTCTAGCTTCTATTTCAAATCGCTTAAATAAAAAATTAAATTTAAGATCATTATTAATCCATAAATTTTTTCCAATCTGATTAAACATCCTTAATATGTTTTCATTTACTATAATCCAAGCTAGATGCATTATATGTTTCTGTGTTACTAACTTCCTTTCATATTCATCAAAAAAATGTATATATAAATCATCTTTATCATCATATTCATAGGAAAAATACTTACTTAAGGTGTCTACCTCAACTACTCTATTTAATAAAAACCTGTTTCTACACAAAACTCCACGTATTATTTCTAATGCAGGTATTCTATACTCTATACCTCTTTTATATCCAACAAATACTTTTGTTTTTATCTTCTTTTTTATTCCATCTGACTGTATTTCTAAAAAATCCTCAACCATATCAAAATCTATATCACTTAAGTTTAAATTTTCAGTAATAGCATCTTTTTTTACTTCACTATTATTTAAATTTCCATTTTGATAGAATCTTTTTAATGCTAAAAAATGAATAGTTGCCCAATCCATTTTATGTGTTTTCAAAGAATTTTCATATTTAAAATATGCATCTATAAACCATTTTTTATCCTCTTTATATGGTTTATCTATCCAGTAAAGCATTGCCTTTTCTTCTGGCTTAAAAGGCCAACCTTTTATAAAAACATTATCTTCCCCCATGAGTTAATTCTTATCCCCCCCATCTATATACTGTTCAAGCTTAGTCTTTATTCTTTCAAAATCGCTTGTTCTCATCTTTGATAATTTTTGAATCTCCCATAATCTTATTCCTTCTTTATCTTCTATCTTTTTATCTACTATCGACCTTGCTCTTCTTAGCTGAAATTCCTCTACTGATTCAAGAATATCATCTAAATATTCTTTTGTTCTTGGAAGCTTGTCTAGCTTCTTTTCAATAGTAGTAAGTATACCTGCTTCTTTACATAGATTTCCCTTAGTTATTCTTATAGGATTGTCTCTTAATAGTAGGTTATTGTATTGCACCTTTAGAATATTCAATATTTCTGCATCTCTGTTCTTCCAATTAACTCTTTTATCACTTTTATAATCTATATTCGTCCTCGATATATTTTTAGGAAGTATTTCTAAAAGCCAAGCTTTATCATGTCTATATAGATAAGTATATTCCTTTTTACAAAGCTCTCTTATTTGTGTTCTTGAATAACTAGGATTTTCATTCATAGCAATTAATATATTTTCTTTATAAGCTTGTATATCTATACCTTTATTTTCTTTTTTATTATTCTTTTGCTTTTCTACTCTCACATTTGAAGTTTCATAGTAGTTTATTCCTGATTCCTTATCAAATTTTACGATAGTTTTAGGATCACAGTTCATTATTCTTGCTAATTCTCTAAGTCCATATTTACGCTCTAGTAAGTATTCCTTTAATGTCTCTTCCCATAATGATCCAAACTCCTTGATTCTTCCTATTTTATATCTATCACCTATAACCTTATCAGGTCCTTTTCTTGAGTATATAAATCCACAATCACACGTAAAGGTTCCAACAGGAAGTCTAGTTTTATAGTCAGGCGTTATTTTTAGTTCTGTTACTACATTCCTTTTATAATGCTCTGCTACATAGTTCAAGCATGGCCAAGGTGATTTTCCAAATGGATTATATTCATTTATTTCTGGTTTAAAGAATTCTTTTATATCATCTACCAAGAAATTTATGAATAGTATATGTCTTATAGGGTGTACTGTTCTTTTTAAATTCCGTGTTATAACCTTCAGCCAATTATATTCATTATCCTTATCTATACTAGATTCCATTATTTCTAAAAATTCAGCTCCATAGAATTTAATAAATTCTTCATATAACTCTCGTTGATTTACTCTCTTATTTGTTGTTACTAGACCTTTTGAATAAAGAATCTCTTTATATTTTTCACTTATAGTATCTTTATTAAACTGATAAAGATTGTTGTTTAATATATAGTAAGCAGCTTTAGATATTTTTAATAGTTTTTCATAAATATCTTTATTTTCTTCATATTCAACATTCAGATCTAGCAATTTTTCATTTAATCTTATAAACTCTAATCTACTTGAATTTGTTCTATCTACCTTATATTTTTTCAATTTGGCTCCATTATGAGGACATACGAATACTCCTTGTAATTGATGCTCTCTATGAATATAAGCTTCTCCATATTTATTAATTTCTACTTCTGAACATAAGGGACAGTAATAAATCCCTTCCTTTTTACATACTGAACCTGCTAGTATTCCTGTTTTAGCATATATACCTTTTCCATCCTTGTACTTCATATCATATATTAATTCTTTTCTTCTAATTTTAGACATAAATGGTGAATAAAACGGAAATATAGTATGATTATTTATAAGATAATCAGCTGTATATTTTCCACCTAAATTATTTGCTACAGTATCTAAGTGAGCACATAATTCTATACTTGGAATTACACTCTCATTTCTAAAAACCTCTCTTAATGTATCCTTGTAATCTATATTTCCCATATAGTAGTGATATCTTCCTATAGATCCATATAAAAGCTCATTTTTGTAAGGGTCTGTAAAAAAAGTAAGCATTCTCTATTCCACCTTTAAAAACTCATCAACAGGATTTTTAATATATCCATTTTCCTTTAATATTTCATATACATGAAGCTTTTTCTTTTTGGATAGTTCATATATATTTCTTAAATCCTTATCTTCATATAATCCATTGTTAATCTTATTTTTAGCTTCCTTCTTTTTATCATTTAGTTGTAAAGCCTTTTTTATGACCTCAGCCTTAATAATATTATAATTATCATCTACACCAAACTTTTCAACAACTTTTCTAACTAAATTCTCTAATTCATTTTCTGTAAGCTTATCAAATATCCCTAATGTATTCACATCTATTATCAAATTTTCTGCTGTATTATTTCTTTTTCGTTCGAATAACTTCTCCTCATTTTTAGCCATTTCTTTAATTTTACCTGCTAGCTGTAAGCTATTTTTATGCTTAAAGGTTATGTCATCTAGATTTATAGAAATATCCTCATATTTCATTATTTGCTCTCTATTATTGTTTCTAAGTGCCTTTATCATAGGCTGTATCATATGAAGATCTTCTTTAGATGCCTTATTTATAATTTTCTTAGTTATCTTTTCTTTATCTGTATTCAATGCTCTTTCCTGTGCAAGTATAAATAGATTTACAGCAACAGACGTTATTCCCTGGCACTCATCATAAAAAAATCTCTTCATTTCATGAGTTAACTCAGTTTTATTTTTTAGCCACTGGAATTCCCATAAAGTTTCTATAAAGAAGTCCCATTCATCACTACTTTTGATCATTCTATCCCATATAATATTACCTTCACTACCAGCTCTTCTAGCTTGTCTAAAATCTTTTTTAAATATTTTAAGAGCTTTAAACGTTCCTATTAGTACAGTTGGTATTCCAACTATATTAGTTAATGTTACAAAAAAGTTAAGCATCTCCTCAGAATCATTTTTTGCATTAATTAGATGTTGAATTTCATCTATTACTAAAACTCCTATTCCATACATACTTGCTAAGGAGGTCATATGAAGCATCATGGATGAGGTTATTCTATTTAGATATCCATACTTTTCAAGATATCTAGTTCCTAGTAAATCATCTATTGCCTTAAAAAAGCTCTTACAAAGAGTAGCAAGATTACCATCGTATGGGCAGTCAATTTTTAACCATACGATTTGTGTTCTACTTAAGGGATTTCCATTGTATTCTTCATGTTTTATTATTTGTGGGTACATAAGCAATAATCTTTCTATAGCTGTAGTTTTTCCTATACCTGAAATTCCTATTATAGAAAGGCTATCAGCGGTAGAACGTATATGCTCCATATTTCTATTTAAAGCATCTTCTCTTTCTTCTTGCTTCACAGATTGTACCTCATTCAATATCTTTAATCTTTCAAAATATGTTTTATCTAATGGATTCCTTGCTAAATATCCTCTTCTTATAATAGTTGATAACTTACCTTCTATTGTAAAATGATCTGGTAATGGCTGTATAAAATTTTTTATCCTTTTTATCATATGGTGTCTTAAATTTCTATTTTTAGTTTTTTCTATATCTTGTATTATTGGATATCTAGTAAACTGCTCTAATACATTATCTTCTGAAAATATAGGAGGTAGTGCTTCTATAAATGGATTATCTGAATACTCTATTAGCTCTTGTTCTTTATATTCGGCCATTTCAAAGTTTCCTTTTAGTAATGGAGTTATTTTATTTTTTTCCAAGACTCTCATCTCTTTTCTTTCTTATTTTATCCATTAGGCTACTATGTCTTGTATCCTTTTGCTCTTCCTTATTCTCATTAGCGTTATTAAACTCTTTAACAATTCCTTCTTTTTTTTCTTCCTTTCCAATTTCGAAAGCTTCTTCTATTCTATTTACTTCCTTTTCCAATTGTCTATTTACTTTTATTCCTTTTACTTTTTTAGCTTTAGAGGTAGTTTCGGTAACAGTTCTATCTTTTTCCTTTTTAGCATTTTTAACTATATCCTCTATTTCCTTATCTAAATTTATATTGAACTGTGACTGTTGATTTGATTCCCAATCTATTAGTTCTTCCTTTAATTCCTCTTGGAATCTTATCTCTTCAAGTAAGCATCCCTTATATTGCTTACTTTTTTCTAGAAGATAGCATACTTCATAGCCTTTACCATCTTTATGTGGAATATATATTTTATCTATATTTCTTGGATCATATACTACTTCAAGCCATCTATGTTTAGGCTTTATAAACCATTGTTCCTCCAATGCCTTTTTAGAACTATAATACAGTTTCTTAAATTTAAGACCAGCTCGTGATACACTAGCCCTTCCTTTTGGCAATATGTTAAGTCTCATAATGTCTCTATCTATAACTCTAAGTCTTCCTTTTTTGTTCTTAATTCCCCAATTCCATAGGTTAATAGGTGTTGGAGTTAGCTCATCCGATATCATTTCCTTATCTGTAGGATGATTCACTTTTATTTTATGGTTATTGTGTAAAATCATTTTTATATATATTTGAGTAAATTCCTCTAGCGTAAGGGTTGCATCTAATCTATAATCTCTGTCTCCTCTTTCTCTATACTCCTTTTGTATAGCTCCTGGAGTTTTATGCTTTATTTTTTCATTTGTTGTTCTAAAGCTTCTTTCAACAATTCCCTTTAAATCTCCACGATAAGGAGATGTATTTTCTATTTTTATATTCAAATTATTTATTAAATTCTCAACCGAATAGCCTTCAAACTCTCCTCTATCAGCTATTATTATTTCTGGTAGATGATGTGATGGCCACTGCTCATTAGTTATTTCTATTCCGTACTTTTTACAAAATTCAAGCTTATCAGCTATCATATTATCTAAAGCCATCATAGCTCCAAGCCAAGAAGGGCCTTCTAATCCTACATATATACCTGTAACTAACCTTGAATATACATCTATAATTGCATATACAACAGGTCTTCCTATAATTCTATTTCTATTAAGTGAGCTTACTATATAAATATCTGCTATAGTTGCGTCTATTTGGAATCTAGTTCCTGGTCCATTTGTTTCTATTGTGGAATTACTTAAGATAGGTCTGTGTTTTAAGTCGAATGATTTGCTACTTTCTCTAAGTGATATATCTTTTTCTGTGTTTTCTAGTTTTTTAAACCAATAGTAGAATTGATGATATGTCGGTATTCTTGAATTATCCCATACTTTAAATTGATCTTTTCCATCTTTATAATATCGATCCGAAAAAAATTCTCTAAGCATTGAGTTATACGTTTCTGTTAAGCTTAATTTTTCTTTTTTTCTATAAAATCTATTTATTGCTATTTCAAATATTTTCTTTACATCTTCTGTTATATTTATTCCTTCTATAGATTCGCCTCTATAGTTAACTCTTCTAGGTCTACCTACTTTGTTTTCGTTTAAATTTTTAGTTTTTCCCTTTCCTCCTGAATTTATATAATCAGGAAGCAAAGCATTTTTATTCATTCCTCGTTGCCAAAATCTAGTTAAGATTCGTTTTAGTCTTATGGCTGTTATTCCTACATTACTAGCTTCTTTCTTTAAGAATTCATTTCTTATTTTCTTATTCAATAATTCATCTTTATAATTATTCCAGATATTATTTATTAGCATCCAATCATTGTCTCTTTTTTCTTTTTGTTTTGTATTTAATGACTCCTCATCTATATTCTTTAAATATGGATCTATTATCTTTATTAGTAAATCATTTTCTAATTCAGCTTGTAACGATACTGCATCTACTTGCATAGGCATTGATGTATCTTTTTCTAAACTAATGATGTATGCTATATTAATATCTTCATCTTGAAATATAATCCTTATTCGTTCTCCTGTATTTACATTTTGAAGAACAGAATTTACTAAAATCATATAATCTTCATCTCCTTCTGAAGATTTTTTTCTTCTATCTGTATATCTTTTACTTTAGATAAATCTAACTCTTCAAGTAAATTAATTCTTATGATTTTTCTTATAACTAAATAATAAAAAATAGATAATCCCGTTCCACTTTTCAAGTTGAAATCTTGATCAAATAACTTAGATACTTTTCTTATGTCTACAGTTTCTGCTATTATTCTATCTAGGTAGGTTATTACTAAATCGTCTATATCTTCTTTTTCTAATTCTATAAAACTATCTAACTCATATAAATCATTATATGGATGCATGTATAAGATATTTTGAGTTAATACTTTATCTATTTCATTTTCTGTAACAATTCCCCAATTAAACTCTTGTTTTTTCCAATACCTTCTCTCTATTTCAAATTTATCTAAAGTTCTTTTATTGATTAAATCATCTTGAGGCTTTATAGTTCTAGCTACATCTATATATTTTCCATTTTTATTTATAGTGACTAAAAAATCTGTAGTCATGACTATAGGTTCATTAGTCTTTGGATCAGTTGGGTGCTTTATTCCAAGCTCCTTTGCTATTAAAATAGTTTCTTCTAAAGGCAGTAGTGGAAATTGCTCTCTAATATCAACTACATTATTTGAATACTCTAGGATATAAAAATAGTCTCTTTCCATATCTGAAAGAAACTCATGCTGTCTATTTGTCTTTATTCCCTTTAATCTTGTTGCTCTTCCTAAGGATGGAACATCCTGGACTAAAATCCAAGGCTTATATTCTTCTCCTATTCCTTGTCCTCTACCTTCCTTTATTAATCTTTCGATTTTATTTTCAGTTAGGCTTCTTTTTCTTTTTGCCATAAAAAAATCACCTCTTTAGAATATATTTTATCCTAAACAAGGTGATTTTATCAAAGTTTTTTATAAATTATCAAACTTTTTTATAAAATATCAATCTTTTTTATAAATTATCAAACTTTATTTTAAAGTCACAATAATTACATGTTTCAATTTATATATTATTCAACAGTAACAGACTTAGCTAAATTTCTCGGCTTATCTACATCGCAACCTCTTTTAGTTGCAACATGATAAGAAAGTATTTGAAGTGGAACAACAGTTAATATACTAGATAAAACATCATCAACCTCTGGTATATATATAACTCTATCTGCTGCCTTTTCTACCTCTGTATTACCTTCCTTAGCAACAGCTATTACATAAGCTCCTCTTGCCTTAACTTCCTTCATATTTGAAACCATCTTTTCATATAATCTATCTTGAGTAGCAATAGATATAACTGGAGTACCTTCCTCTATTAACGCTATAGGTCCATGCTTTAACTCTCCTGCTGGGAAAGCCTCTGCGTGAATATAAGATATCTCTTTTAACTTAAGAGCTCCTTCCATAGCAAGGCAATAATCAAGACCTCTTCCTAAATAAAAAGCATCCTTAGAATCTTTTATTTCTTCAGCTATCTTCTCTATCTTATCAGAATTGTCTATTATTTGCTGTACCTTATCTGATGTCTCACCTAACTTAAATATCATATCCTTATACTGTTCCTTAGTTATAGTTCCCTTCTTAATTGCAAAATCAAGTGCTATCATATATAAAGAAACTAGTTGAGTTGTATATGCCTTAGTAGATGCAACAGCTATCTCTGGTCCTGCCCAAGTATAGAATACATCATCAGCCTCTCTTGATACAGAAGATCCTACAACATTTGTTATAGCAAGGATTCTTGCTCCCTTAGACTTAGCTTCTTTAAGCGCAGCTAAAGTATCTGCTGTTTCTCCTGATTGACTTACAACTATTAATAAAGTATTCTCATCAATAAATGGATCTCTATATCTAAATTCTGATGCTATATCAGTTTCTACTGGTATCTTTGCGAACTTCTCTATTGCATGCTTTCCAACAAGACCTGCATAATAAGCAGTTCCACAAGCAACTATATATACCTTATTTATCTTATCAAGCTCAGCCTTAGTAAGCTTTATATCATCTAACTTTATATCTCCATCTTCATCAAGTCTTCTATTTAAAGTCTCCTTGATTCCATTTGGTTGCTCATTTATCTCTTTTATCATAAAGTGTTCAAATCCACCTTTTGATGCAGCCTCTATATCCCACTTTACGTTATATATTTCTCTTTTTACTTCTTCTCTGTCTTGATTGAATATCTTAACGCCATCCTTAGTTAAGTGTACAACTTCTCCATTCTCTAAGAAATATACATTTCTTGTATACTTAAGAAGTGCAGGTATATCCGATGCTATAAAGTTTTCACCTTCTCCAATACCTATAACTAACGGACTCTCATTTCTAACTGCGATTAACTCATCTGGATTATCCTTAGATATTACACCTAGTGCATATGCTCCTCTTAACTTAGCCATAGCTTTGTAAACAGCATCTAATAAATCTCCCTCGTAATAGTAATCTACTAGATGAGCTACAACCTCAGTATCTGTCTCTGACTTAAATACTTTTCCCTCAGATATTAACCACTCTTTTAATTGCATGTAGTTCTCTATTATTCCATTATGAACTATAGCTATAGTTGATTCCATATTTAAATGAGGATGTGAATTAACATCTGATGGTGCTCCATGAGTTGCCCATCTTGTATGCCCTATACCTGCATTAGACTTTAGAGGATTTTCCTTTAAATCGTCTGCCAAAACAGAAAGTCTTCCCTTGAATTTTCTAACAGATAAACTATTTCCTGAGTTTACAGCACAACCTGCTGAGTCATAACCTCTGTACTCAAGCTTTGAAAGCCCTTCTATCAATACCTCTGTTGCTTGCCTATTTCCAATATAACCTACGATTCCACACATAATAAATAAACCTCCTTAAAATTTTAAAAAATTTAATATATTTAAGGAGAAAGGTCTTTTTACTCAAGCTTTTTTTGTACATACAATCACTTATATGCTTTGTTAAGCTCTATCGATGGCAAAGTCACCGCAGGGCACCCGCTGATAATCGATACTCCCTGACCTCGTTAACTAAATTAAATTTAGTCCTAGCGCTTTTTTTATAGAGTCTTATTGATATCTTGCTAAAAATACAGAAGGCTGAACTTTTTAAAAATTAATATTAAGTTCATAGTCCTTCTTGTATTCTCAACCTAACACTCTATATTACATAAATATTTAATTTATGCTAATTTTGATTCTATAAGTTTAGAAAGTTCACTTGCTAAACTGTGTAACTGACCTTCCTCTTTACCCTCAAGCATAACTCTAACTAATGGTTCAGTACCAGATGGTCTTATTAATACTCTACCTTCTCCATCTAGTATTTGTTCTATTTTATTAATTTCTTCTATAATTTGTTCATCTTTTAGATACATATCTTTATTTTCATTTTTTACTTTAGCATTTATTAGAACCTGAGGATACTTAGTCATTATACCACAAATATCTGATAACGTCTTTTCTCCACTAACCAATACATTTGATAAAAATAATGAGCTAAGTATTCCATCTCCAGTAGTTATATAATCTAAAAATATCATGTGACCTGATTGCTCTCCGCCTAGATTATATCCCTCTTTTATCATCTCTTCTAATACGTATCTATCTCCTACCTTAGTAGATATAGTATTTATATTATTCTCCTTTGAAGCTATATGAAGTCCTATATTGCTCATAACTGTAACTACAAGAGTATCGTTTTTTAACTTACCTTGTTCTTTTAAAAACTTTGCACATATAGCAAGAATATAATCTCCATCGACTATGTCTCCATTTTCATCCACTGCTATTAATCTATCTGCATCTCCATCGTATGCAAGCCCTATATTTGCTTTATTTTTAACCACTTCTTCTTGAAGAGATTTAGGATAAGTCGATCCACAATTTAAGTTTATGTTGCATCCATTAGGATTATTGTTGATAGTTATAACATTAGCTCCAAGTTCTTTGAATATTATAGGTGCAGCTTCATATGCTGCACCATTAGCGCAATCAAGTACTACTTTTAAATTATTAAAGTCAACATTAATAATTGTCTTTAAATAATCTATATAATCCCTTACAGCATCTTTTTTATCTACTTTAGTACCTATATTTTCTCCTGTAGGGTTATACTCTATTTTATTCATAGCTTCTATTAATTGTTCTATTTCTATTTCAATCCCGTCATCTAGCTTATATCCATCTTTATTAAAGAACTTTATTCCATTGTATTCAACAGGATTATGAGATGCCGATATTACAACACCGCAATCAGCATTATAAAGATTTGTTAAATATGCAACAGCTGGAGTTGGAACCACTCCTACACATACAACATTTGCACCAACAGACATCATACCAGCTATTAAAGCAGACTCTAGCATATCTCCTGATATTCTAGTATCTTTTCCTATTACTACTTTTATATTTTCTTTTCCCTTAGCAAGAACATATGCACCTGCTCTTCCTAATTTATATGCAAGATCATTTGTAAGTTCAGTATTCGCTACTCCTCTTACTCCATCTGTTCCGAAATATTTTCTCATCGAAAGCCTCCCCATAACTTTTATCCAAAAGCTGAAACTTCTAAATCTCCATCTGAATTAAGTTTCACTTTATCTCATTAATAATATATTCAAAAATTCGCTTATAGCTCATGTTGCAAATTCAGTTCACTCATCAATGTTATACGCAAGCTGAAAATCATATGTTTTTTGTGTATAAAAAAAATAAGGGTATAAATACCCTTATTATATTATCATATCATATATTGATTTTTCAATAACAATGTTTTTTCTAGATAATGCTTTCCTTAAAACCTCTACCCTTTACCTCTTGAGTTTCATTTATAGTTATAAAAGCATTTTTATCGTATTTTTCAACTATCTCTTTAAGTTTAGGTATTTCAACTGGGTTTATTATAGTATATATAACTTTTGTGCTATTCTTTGAGTAAGCTCCTTCTCCATTTAAAAAAGTTACTCCTCTTCCCAGATCATTCATTATATCTTTAGATATTTGCTCAGATTTATCAGATATAACCATAGCTGATTTTTTAACATCTAACATCATTTGAACCTTATCAACAACTTGATATCCTATATACATATTTATAAGGGTATACAGAGCCTTTTGTATTCCAAATGTAGCTCCTCCCATAGTTACAATAACTAGATTAGCTCCCATAAGAGCTGTTCCTAAATTTATATTCCACTTTTTCTTAACAAGAGCTGCTATTATATCGGTCCCACCTTGAGACCCTCTATTTCTAAATGTTATTGCCATTCCTATACCATTTAATAATCCACCAAATATACAAGAAAGTATTAAATCATCCACAGCAATATACGAACTTATATCATTAGTTATACCTATAAATAACGAATATATCAACATATTCACAAGACTATACACAATAAAATCTTTATCTAATTTCTTGAAAGCTATTAAAAATAATGGTATGTTCACAAGTATAACAATCAAACCTATATTTAAATTGAATATATAGTTAAGTATTATAGCTATTCCTCCTACGCCTCCACTTAAAAGGTGATTCGGTGCTAAAAAACCGTTAATCGCTATTGCACAAAATAAACTTCCTAATGATAAACTTAATATCCTAATCGAGGGATACATGATTTCATCTCCTTAAATTTTATATAATTTCATTTAGATTATACACCCTCATTTTTCATTATACAATCTATTTTATACTATATGCATGATTTTTTTCTTCCAATTCATATTTTGCAACTTTTGATTCATTTGAATATTTCATCATAAATTTTATATCTTTCTAATTATTGCAATAACTTAACTTAGGCCATTTTGTGAAATCAAGGGTAAAACGTTCTTCTTTTATGAAAATTGAAGGATATTTTAAAGTAACATCATATGTTTTTTTTTAATTCACTTCATTCTATTATATTTATCATATAATCAATGTATACTCTCATATACGCTGATCAAGATTTGTATTAGTTTTTTAGACATGAAAAAAGATTGCTAATAAAATTAGCAATCTTTTTATATAAACTACTTAACAGCAGCTGCTCCTCTTTCAAGAGCCGATTTGTTAAGTGGTACAAATTTTTCTTTACTTGGTCCGAAAACTTTCTTGAATGCTTCAAGAACAGACTCAACCTCAACAGTTTTGTTGATTTCAAGGTAAGCTCCAAGCATAACCATGTTAGCAACTTTTGCATTACCTAATTCTACAGCTATTTCGTTAGCTGGAACGTAGTAAGCTTCTACATCAGTTCTCTCTACCTTCTGATCTATTAAAGAGCTGTTTACAAGTATTTTTCCACCTGCAACAACGTCTTGCTCAAATTTGATAAGAGATGGTAAGTTCATAACTATAGCAGTAGTTGCATCATTTGTTATGATAGGAGATCCTACTGGAGTAGACGATACTGTAACTGCACAGTTAGCTGTACCTCCACGCATTTCTGGTCCATAAGATGGAAGCCAAGAAACCTCTTTATTTTCAAGCATTCCTGCATAAGTCATTAACATTCCCATAGACATAACACCTTGTCCACCGAATCCTGCACATATAATTTTTTCTGTTGACATATTATTTCGCCTCCTCTGGGTTTCTTAAGTTACCTAATGGGTAATAAGGCATCATATTTTCTTCTAACCACTTAAGAGAATCTACTGGATTTAATCCCCAGTTAGTTGGACAAGTTGATAGTACTTCTACTATACCAAATCCTTTTCCTTCTAATTGTACTTCAAAAGCTCTCTTTATAGCTTTTTTAGCTTTTCTTATGTTTGCTGGATTGTTAACTGATACTCTTTCTACAAATGCTGCTCCGTGTAAAGTAGATAACATTTCAGACATTTTTATTGGCATACCTGCATGATCAACATCTCTTCCTTTAGGAGCAGTTGTAGCTTTTTGTCCTGGTAAAGTTGTTGGAGACATTTGTCCTCCAGTCATACCGTATATACAATTGTTTACGAATATAGTAGTTATCTTCTCTCCTCTTGCAGCAGCATGAACGATCTCAGCAGTACCAATTGAAGCAAGATCTCCATCTCCTTGGTATGTGAAAACTACTTTATCCGGTTGAACTCTTTTGATTCCTGTTGCAACAGCAGGTGCTCTACCATGAGAAGCCTCGTGCATATCACAATTGAAGTAATCATATGCAAGTACTGAACAACCAACCGGAGCAACTCCTATTGATTTTCCTAATACTCCTAATTCATCTAAAACTTCTGCTGTTAATCTGTGGATTATACCATGAGTACATCCTGGACAGTAGTGAGTTTGTTTATCTGTTAAACCTTCAGTTTTTTTAAATACAACTGCCATTATTTTGCACCTCCTATTACTTCAATAGCTTTTTCCATAATATCTCCTGGAGTAGGAATCATTCCACCTGTTCTTCCGTAGAAATCAACTGGTAATCTTCCTTCATTAGCTATTTTAACATCATCTATCATTTGACCTGTACTCATCTCAACTACTAATAAATTCTTAGCAGCAGGGATTTCATTAAAAGCTTTGTTTGGGAAAGGCCATATTGTCATCGGTCTTATAAGACCTGCTTTTATTCCTTGCTCTCTTAAAGCTTCTACAGTATTCTTAACTATTCTTGAAGTTGTTCCGTAAGCTACAAATACAATTTCAGCATCTTCAGTCTTGTACATTTCGTACTGAACTTCGTTTTTCTCTATCTCTTTGTATTTTCTGTCTAACTTGAAACAGTGATCTTCAAGAGCTTGAGGATCTAGGAATAAAGAGTTAATTATGTTTGGCTTTCTTTCTCCATTAGTTCCTGTTGTAGCCCAATCTTTGTTAGGTAAAGCTCTCTTTTTAGGAGTTTTGAATTCTACTGGCTCCATCATTTGTCCTATCATTCCATCAGCAACTACCATAACTGGTGTTCTGTAGTAATCAGCAACATCGAAAGCTTCCATTACCATATCAACAGCTTCTTGAACTGTAGCTGGTGCGTAAACTGGAGTTCTGTAATCTCCGTTTCCTCCTCCTCTTGTTGACATAAAGTAGTCAGCTTGTGAAGGTTGGATTCCTCCAAGACCTGGGCCACCTCTCATCATGTTTACTATAACAGCTGGAAGTTCAGCTCCTGCTATATATGTAATTCCTTCTTGCTTTAAAGCGATTCCTGGTGAAGAAGATGATGTCATAACTCTAGCGCCACAACCTGCTCCTCCGTATATCATGTTTATAGCAGATACTTCTGATTCTGCTTGAACAAATACTCCGCCTACATTAGGTAATTCTTTTGACATATATTCTGGTATCTCATTTTGAGGTGTTATTGGGTATCCGAAGAAATATTTACATCCAGCTTCTATAGCTGCTTTACCTACCGCTTCGTTTCCTTTCATTAAAACCTTAGCCATATTCTTTCCCTCCTTAAATTTATGATAATTAGTCTCTCTCTACGCTTATTACTGAATCTGGACACATAAGTGCGCAACTTGCACATCCTACACATTTATCCATGTCACTTACTGTTGCAGGGTGGTATCCTTTTTTGTTTATCTTTTCTTTGTCCATAACAACTATATTAACTGGACAAACTGTTGTACAAAGTTCGCATCCTTTGCATCTATCTTGGTCAAAATGCACTCTACCTTTAGCCATTTCAAACCCTCCTTAATATATTTTTTGATTTAAAACAATATATTATAAGTCTTTGTAAAGAGAGCGTAAAAGCTCTCTTCTAGACTAATAAACTACATCCAAGATTCTCTCATGTACATCTTTATAGGGAAAATTTCCCCTTCGATGTCTTTAGGCAAATCTTTTACTATACTTTCAAGACAAGAAACATATTTTATAGGTATGTTCGTTTCTTTCGAAACCTCTTTAACCAGTTCTTGTCCTCTTAATACATCATCTACAGTAGTTTCTCTAACTAAGTGAGTGTTATTTATAAGTCCTGTAACCTTACACTTAGAAGCTGCTTCAATATTTCTTATATGATCTATCACTTTTGGGGCTGTATCAGACTCTATTCTGTTAGCATTTATAACACAGAACATGTCGTATTCCTTACCTTCAATGATATGATAAAATCTTCCTACAACCTTTGCTCCTATATAGTCTCCACCTACATCCATTATATAGTTGTAAGATTCATCTTGAATAGGTGACATAACCTCCGCTGATACAGATGGTACATCTACAGCAGCTGCTCTTACAGCAGAGTCTATAGGTCTTATGTTATTTTCAATTAACATATCTCTTTTTTCTCTTGTTCTAAAGTATACGTTTACGACGTCAAGGTCTGCTATTGCTATGTTACCTTCTACTTCTTGTCTTAACTTCATTACATAGTTCATAGAGAATTCAGTTTTACCACTACCATAATGTCCTATTATGATTCTTATTCTCTTATCATCTTTTATCATTTCCTCACCTACTTAGTAAGTCTTGGCTTCCTCTTCACCTTTAAGGACTCTAAGTCCTCCTTGAGCTAAAGCTGTCATTTCGTCTTCACCCGCATATACTTTGATATCTGCTATGAAAGAAACTCTTTCTTTTATCCATTCTACTATCATCTTTGAGTAAGCTATTCCACCAGTTAATACTATAGCATCAACTTTACCCTTAAGGACAGCAGAACATGCTCCTATTTCTTTTGCTACTTGATACGCCATAGCTTCATATATAAGTTTAGCTTTTTGATCTCCTGATTCTATCATTGTTTCAACTTCTCTAGCATCATTAGTTCCTAAGTATGCTACTATTCCACCATTTCCTTTTATCTTTTTCTTTATATCTTCTAAAGTGTATTTTCCAGAGAAACACATTTTAGCTAAATCTCCAACTGGAAGTCCACCTGTTCTCTCTGGAGAGAATGGTCCTTCTCCATCAAGTGCATTTGCAACATCTATAATTCTACCATTTTCATGAGCTCCAACAGATACTCCCCCACCAAGGTGAGCTACTATTACATTTATTTCTTCATACTTTTTACCTATTTCATCAGCTACTCTTCTAGCTGTAGCTTTTTGATTTAAAGCATGGAATATACTTTTTCTCTCAAGCTCTGGCATACCAGATATTCTAGCAACCTCTTGAAGTTCATCAACAACAACAGGATCTACTATAAATGATGGAATCTGTACTTTATCAGCTATTTCTTTTGCTATTATTCCACCTAAGTTCGATGCATGTTCTCCTAAAACTCCAACTTTTAAATCTTCTATCATGATTTCAGAAACTGCATAAGTTCCTCCAGCTATAGGCTTTAAAAGTCCTCCTCTTCCAACTATTGCATCTAAATCTTCTATTTTAACTCCATTTTCACTTACAGCTTCTTCTATTACGCTTTTTCTAAATTCAAGTTGATCTGATATCTTCTCATACTGACCTATTTCTTCAGCAGAATGTCTTAATGTTTTTTCGAATACTAATTCTTGATTACTAAATACAGCAATCTTAGTAGAAGTTGAACCTGGGTTTATCGCAAGAATTTTAAAATTTTTACTCATCAGAATTACTCTCTCCTTAATAAATAAATATATTTATTTATATTATTTTTTTTATATTAATTACCCAATTTTAGCAGCTATTAGAACAGCAAGCGCTATTGAGTTTAATTTAGTTTCTTCATTATCAGCTCTTGAAGTTAGTATTATTGGAGCCTTAGCACCAACTATAACTCCTGCATTCTTAGATTCTCCGAAGAATACCATAGATTTATAAAGTATATTACCAGCTTCGATATCTGGAGCTACTAATATATCAGCTTTCCCAGCTACAGGATGGTCTATTCCTTTATGCTTAGCAGCTTCTAAAGATACTGCATTATCAAGAGCAAAAGGTCCTCCAACTATACATTCAGTAAGTTCTCCTCTTTTGTTCATCTCTTCTAATTCTTTAGCATCTACTGTATCTGGCATTTTAGGATTAACTTTTTCTTTTGCGCAAAGAACAGCTACTTTAGGTTCGTTTATATCTAACGCATGAGCTATTTGGCAAGCATTTTCTATAATTTGCTTCTTAGTCTTTAAATCCGGTGCTAAGTTCATAGCCGCATCTGTTACGAAGAATAGTCTATCATAAGCTTTTAAATCAAATACTGCAACATGACTTAAAACACTACCCGTTCTAAGACCTATTTCTTTGTCTAAAACAGCTTTTAATATTATTGAAGTGTCAACTAATCCCTTCATAACCATATGAGCTTTTCCGCTTGAAACTAATTCTACAGCTTTTCTAGAAGCTAACGCTAAGTCTGGTTCTTCTATTAACTCATAATTATTTAGGTCTATATTAATTTCTTGTGCTATCTTCTTAGTTTTTTCCATATCTCCAACAAGTATAGCCTTAGCTATCCCTTCTTTTCTAGCCATCTCAACAGCCATTAAAACTTCTTTATCTTGAGAGCAAGCTACAGATATAGTTTTAGGTCCTCTTTCTTTAGCAAATTTAATTACTTCTTGAAAATCTCTCATTAAAATGCCACCTCTTCTTCGTATATTTTAGCTTTTTCTTCGCCATTTATAACTCTTAATGTCCCTTCATTTAAAGCCATCATTTCATCTTCACCAGGCTCAACTATTACAGGTGCAATAAAGTCTATCATGTCTTTTATATAATCTATTAAATACTCAGAGTACGCAAGTCCTCCAGTAATTATTATTGCTTTTACATCTCCGTTTAATACTGTTGCCATAGATCCTATTTCTTTTGCTATTTGATAACCCATAGCTTCGAATATAAGTTTTGCTTTTTCGTCACCCTCATTTATTCTCTTTGTAACTTCTCTAGCATCATTTGTGTTAAGATATCCTACAAGCCCACCCTTGCCTTTAAGCTTAGATTTCATCTCATTGTAAGTATATTTTCCCGAAAAACATAATTTAGCTAAATCTCCTACTGGAAGTCCACCTGTTCTTTCTGGTGAAAATGGTCCCATCTCATTTGCATTATTATAATCTACTGTTTTTCCTTTTCTTAAAGGAGCAACGCTTATTCCTCCTCCAAGGTGAGCTACTATCATGTTTATATCTTCAAAGTTTTCGCCACATCTTGTTGCAACTCTTCTTCCAACAGCCTTTATATTTAAGGCATGCCCTAAAGATCTTCTATTAATTTCAGGAATTCCAGATATTCTAGCAATTTCCTCAAATTCATCTACTGCAACTGGGTCTACTATAAAGCTTGGTATCTTTTGCTCATCAGCTATTGATTTTGCTATTATTCCACCTAAGTTTGATGCATGTTCTCCTTGAACACCTAATTTCAAATCATCTATCATCTTAGGCGTAACCTTATATGTACCACCTGGCATAGGTCTTAATAAACCACCTCTACCAACTACAGCTATCAGATTTTCACATGTATATCCTTCTTCTTTTAACCAGCCTATTATAATATTTTTTCTCATTTCAAATTGATCTGCTATTTTATCATATTTTTCTAGCTTTTCTATTGAATGATTTAGATTTTTCTGGATAACGTTTTCATTTTCTTTGAATAAAGCCACTTTTGTCGAAGTTGAACCTGGATTAATAACAAGAACATAATTCTTTGACACAGTATCACCCCATAAGAAATTTTTCTCTACGTATATTATGATATATTGAAATAAAAAAAAATGCAATAAGAATTGCAATATCGTTTAGCAATTTTTTCGCATTTTTTTTTATTAACTATTCCCCTATTACAACGTATTCAGGTATTATTTGTATATTTTCAATTTCAGTTAGCACATTGTATTTTATTCTAAATTTTGCAGGATTCGACTCACTCTCTTTCATATTGACAAATAATTGTATATCTTTTTCGCTTATATCTTGCGTATTTTCTTCTATATATGTAACTTTCACATTTATATCATCGGGCAAATTATTTTTTGAAATATCTAAATTGTGTATGTTATCCTTGTACTCAATTCTTTTTGATGGTATTGTTAAATTTTTGATTAGTAATTTAGCAACTTTAAAATTCACATTTATACTTTTAATATCACTATATATGTTTTGTGGAATATTTATATTTAAAGTTATATTTTTGTTTTCTTTTAAATCAGATATATCTATTTCCTGTGTATATATTTCATTTATATTATCTATTTGCTCTATTTTACCAGTTATATTTATATTTTTTAGATCTAAATCATATCCTACCAGTTTATATCCTTCCCCGATTTCGCCTTTCAAATTCAAAATCAACGGAATTTCTTTAGTTTTAGTGAATCCTATATCAACATATGTATACTGATCCTTTACATTTATACCTTCTACTACTTTTCCATTCTTATCTACAGGTATAATTTGGATTTTAGAATGAAAGTTTTCATCTTTATTTTTTAAATCTACTTTAGATATAAGTCTATCTACTTTTTCAATAAGACTTTTAGGACCCTCTATAAATGTACTTTTAGGAGAATACGATATATTATCAATTTTCAAATCTCCATTTGATTTATTTATAGTTTCAATTTCTATATCTTTTTTAGTATATATACTTTCTTCAATATCCAAATTTATACTACTAGGAATAATTGTATAACTTATGTTACTCGGCACATCTAACTCTAACTCCAGTTTATTTTTCCCTATTTTAGGAGATTCTAAATTTGAATTTATATATAAATCATTTTTTTGGATGTCTTTTATTAAAGATCTTCTACCTCTTAATATTATTTTTGCATTTAATTTAGGTTCTGGATATAATACCATATCATTTTCTTGTAGTATATCTATATTATTAATTTTTACAAGTATTTCATCATAGTCTTTTAGTATTATAGGATCTACCTCTGCCATTACATATATCCACATGAAAAAGGCGAAAAATATAGATATTGTCTTTATTTTTAAGTTTCTTTTAAAAATATCTATCATTTAAAAAATACACCTCTTTTAAAAATACTTTTATTTTCTCCTTGTTTTTTAAAGTTTTGATTTAGTATGTTCTTTATATATTCCTTCGATATAGATTTGTATAATTTTCCATTTTCTGCCATTGATATTGTTCCTGTTTCCTCAGATACTATTAAAAAACCTGATCTTCCACTTATACCACACACCCCCCCGTCTCGCCTCAACTTTATTTACAACTTACTATCTCTAAAGGTAAAAAAAAACAACCCCCCCCCCCCCCTATTTTTTTTTACAAACCCCCAAAGCGAAAAAAGAAAAAAATGATTAATAAAATTTGTCTTGTTTTTCCTCTAAAATTTCCATTTAATATAATATTTTTCCAGTTTCCTTCATAATAATTATTTCCTATTTTTTCTCTATAAAAAATATATATCTTCTATTATTCTTCTATTATTTTATCTAATTCTCTTCATCAAATCACTACGCTTTGATATAAATTTGGTTCTACCAATATATTCAAGTGCCCTTCTAAGCTCAGGCTGAAATACTATTAGTATTGCTATTACTCCTATCGATACAGTATTTGCTAGTACCCAGTGTACAACATGCAACTGTAAAAGTTCACTTAATTTAGTAGCTACTAAAAGTACAAATATGCCTTTTATTAGTTGTTCTGCACTCGTTTCTCTTATTAACATATATAGTTTATAAAATACATACGCTACTATAATTATATCTATTATATCTAAGATAGTTATATTCATTATGATATCTCTTATATCCCACAATTTAGTAACCTCCTATAATATTTGTTATTATATATTATTTTACGGATTAATTATTTCATACATTAAGAAATAATTCAATAAGTAAAGTAGATATATTTTCTAATATAAGTAAAAAATTCGTTTTATATTAACTCACATCTCATATTTTTTGATTTTTTGTATAAGTAGTTATTACTTTATTATATGTTATTTATTTTATAGATTTTAACTATTAAATTTTCTCGATTATTTCAATTTATGTAAAATAAAAAAGCTTAACCATATATATGATTAAGCTTTTTTTAAATTGGCGTACCTGCAGGGATTCGAACCCTCGACAGCTGGCTTGGAAGGCCACAGCTCTACCACTGAGTTACACCCGCATATTTAATTGGTGGAGGGGACTGGATTCGAACCAGTGAAAGCGATGCTAACAGATTTACAGTCTGCCCCCTTTGGCCAACTCGGGAACCCCTCCATATTTTGGAGCTAGTGATAGGAATCGAACCTACAACCTGCTGATTACAAGTCAGCTGCTCTACCGTTGAGCCACACTAGCATATGTTATTTTTATTTATTAATCCCATAAATTATTTGGCGACCTGGAAGGGACTCGAACCCTCGACCTCCAGCGTGACAGGCTGGCATTCTAACCAACTGAACTACCAGGCCAAATAATTGGTGGGCTCAACAGGGCTCGAACCTGTGACCCCCTGCTTGTAAGGCAGGTGCTCTCCCAGCTGAGCTATGAGCCCAATTATTAATGGTGACCCCTAGGGGAATCGAACCCCTGTTACCGCCGTGAAAGGGCGGTGTCTTGACCGCTTGACCAAGGGGCCTTGGTTGCGGGAGCAGGACTCGAACCTACGACCTTCGGGTTATGAGCCCGACGAGCTGCCAACTGCTCCATCCCGCGTTATTGTGGTGCCGAGGACCGGAATCGAACCGGTACGATCTATAAGGACCGCAGGATTTTAAGTCCTGTGCGTCTGCCAGTTCCGCCACCTCGGCATCTTCTTGGCTCCAAGGGTGGGGCTCGAACCCACAGCCTATCGGTTAACAGCCGATTGCTCCACCATTGAGCTACCTTGGAACATACGTGGCTACGTCCTACTCTCCCAGGAGGCTGCCCTCCAAGTACCATCGGCGCTAAAGAGCTTAACTTCTGTGTTCGGAATGGGAACAGGTGTATCCTCTTTGCTATAATAACCACATGTTTCGAACCCTCGCAGCTGGCTTGGAAGGCCAGAACTCTACCACTGAGTTACACCCGCATAAAGTATTAAAATTAATACTTTCAAAATTGATCAGATTTAAATTAGGTTAAGTCCTCGATCTATTAGTATCCATCAGCTGAACTCATTACTGAGCTTACACCTTGAACCTATCAACCAGGTAGTCTTCCTGGGATCTTACTCTTACGATGGGAAATCTTATCTCGAGGTTGGCTTCGCGCTTAGATGCTTTCAGCGCTTATCCATTCCATACATAGCTACCCAGCTATGCCACTGGCGTGACAACTGGTGCACCAGAGGTATGTCCATCCCGGTCCTCTCGTACTAAGAACGGGTCCTCTCAAATTTCCTACGCCTGCGACGGATAGGGACCGAACTGTCTCACGACGTTCTGAACCCAGCTCGCGTACCACTTTAATGGGCGAACAGCCCAACCCTTGGGACCTACTACAGCCCCAGGATGTGATGAGCCGACATCGAGGTGCCAAACCTCCCCGTCGATGTGGACTCTTGGGGGAGATAAGCCTGTTATCCCCAGGGTAGCTTTTATCCGTTGAGCGATGGCCCTTCCACGCGGAACCACCGGATCACTAAGCCCGACTTTCGTCCTTGCTCGACCTGTATGTCTTGCAATCAAGCTCCCTTTTGCCTTTGCACTCTTCGCACGATTTCCGACCGTGCTGAGGGAACCTTTGGGCGCCTCCGTTACTCTTTGGGAGGCGACCGCCCCAGTCAAACTGTCCACCCGACAGTGTCCCAAGACCAGATTCATGGTCTATGGTTAGAATCTCAATATTACAAGGGTGGTATCCCAAGGGTGACTCCACGAAAACTGGCGTTCTCGTATCTCAGTCTCCCACCTATCCTGTACATGTAATATCGAAATCCAATGCCAGGCTACAGTAAAGCTCCATGGGGTCTTTCCGTCCTGTCGCAGGTACCCGGCATCTTCACCGGAATTACAATTTCACCGAGTCTTTTGTTGAGACAGTGCCCAAATCGTTACGCCTTTCGTGCGGGTCGGAACTTACCCGACAAGGAATTTCGCTACCTTAGGACCGTTATAGTTACGGCCGCCGTTTACTGGGGCTTAAGTTCAATGCTTCGACCTAAGGTCTAACACATCCCCTTAACCTTCCAGCACCGGGCAGGCGTCAGCTCCTATACATCGTCTTTCGACTTAGCAGAAACCTATGTTTTTGGTAAACAGTCGCTTGGGCCTATTCTCTGCGGCCTCTTCAGGCATACACCCTAATGAGGCACCCCTTATCCCTAAGTTACGGGGTCATTTTGCCGAGTTCCTTAACAAAAGTTCTCTCGCTAGCCTTAGAATTCTCTTCTCACCCACCTGTGTCGGTTTGCGGTACGGGTACCTTTAATCTCAGTAGAGGCTTTTCTTGACAGCATGAAATCGACTACTTCGCTACTTAATTTCGCTCCCCATCACACCTCAGGATTGCATCGACGGATTTGCCTATCAATGCTCCCTTAATGCTTGGACCTACATTTCCAATAGTAGGATAGCCTATCCTTCTGTGTCACCCCATTCTTCAAACGATTATCGGTAGTACAGGAATCTCAACCTGTTGTCCATCACCTACGCCTTTCGGCCTCGGCTTAGGTCCCGACTAACCCTGAGCGGACGAACCTTCCTCAGGAAACCTTGGGTTTTCGGCCCGTAGGATTCTCACCTACGTCTCGCTACTCATGCCAACATTCTCTCTTCACTGCAGTCCACTAGTCCTTCCGGTCTAGCTTCAGCCCGCAGTGAATGCTCCCCTACCCATTGACTTACGTCAATGCCGTAGCTTCGGTAGTAAGTTTTAGCCCCGATAATTTTCGGCGCAGGATCACTCGACCAGTGAGCTATTACGCACTCTTTAAATGAATGGCTGCTTCTAAGCCAACATCCTGGTTGTCTGTGCAATCCCACATCCTTTACCACTTAACTTACATTTAGGGACCTTAGCTGACGGTCTGGGCTGTTTCCCTCTCGACTATGAATCTTATCACCCACAGTCTGACTCCCAAGCAAAAGATAAAGGCATTCGGAGTTTGATAGTCTTCGGTAACCCATAGGGCCCCTAGGACATTCAGTGCTCTACCTCCTCATCTCTAAGCTTGAGGCTAGCCCTAAAGCTATTTCGGGGAGAACCAGCTATCTCCGAGCTCGATTGGAATTTCACCTCTACCCACAGCTCATCCCCGCACTTTTCAACGTGCGTGGGTTCGGACCTCCACGAAATTTTACTTTCGCTTCATCCTGGCCATGGGTAGGTCGCTCGGTTTCGGGTCTACGACAAGTAACTGAATCGCCCAGTTAAGACTCGCTTTCGCTACGGCTCCGGACCCTAAGTCCTTAACCTTGCTACTTATCGTAACTCGTTGGCCCGTTCTACAAAAAGTACGCGGTCACACTAAAAATGTGCTCCCACAGCTTGTAGGCATAGGGTTTCAGGTTCTATTTCACTCCCCTTCCGGGGTTCTTTTCACCTTTCCCTCACGGTACTATACGCTATCGGTCACTAAGAAGTATTTAGCCTTGGGGGGTGGTCCCCCCTGCTTCCCACAGGGTTTCACGTGTCCCGTGGTACTCTGGATTATGCTCGAAAGTCTTCTTGTTTCATCTACAGGACTATTACCTTCTACGGTGGGTCTTTCCAAACCTCTTCGACTACAATACCTCTTTCTTAATGAGCATATCCGCAACCCCTATGAAGAAAACTTCATAGGTTTGGGCTATTCCCCTTTCGCTCGCCGCTACTTAGGGAATCGATTTTTCTTTCTCCTCCTCGGGGTACTTAGATGTTTCAGTTCCCCCGGTTCCCCTCCTTAGACTATGAATTCATCTAAGGATACCTAGACATTACTCTAGGTGGGTTTCCCCATTCGGAAATCTCCGGATCAAAGATTGCTTGCATCTCCCCGAAGCTTATCGCAGCTTACCACGTCCTTCATCGGCTCTTAGTGCCAAGGCATCCGCCCTACGCCCTTAATAACTTAACCTTAATTTATTTAAATCTGTTCAATTTTCAAAGTACTAAAGTAGTATATAAAATACTAAATGGTGGAGACGAGGAGAGTCGAACTCCTGACCCCTTGCTTGCAAGGCAAGTGCTCTCCCAACTGAGCTACGCCCCCATATTGTATTTATATTTTTTTCGACAAAATATATAATAACAAAATTATCTATACTCGTCAAGAGTTTTTATAAACCCTCAAAATTAAACAGTAGGTTATTTCTCCTTAGAAAGGAGGTGATCCAGCCGCACCTTCCGATACGGCTACCTTGTTACGACTTCACCCCAGTCATTGATTTCACCTTCGGCAGATTCCTCCTTACGGTTGGATATCTGACTTCGGGCGCCCCCAACTTCCGTGGTGTGACGGGCGGTGTGTACAAGACCCGGGAACGCATTCACCGCGACATTCTGATTCGCGATTACTAGTAACTCCAGCTTCATGCAGGCGAGTTTCAGCCTGCAATCCGAACTGAGACTAGCTTTAAGAGATTAGCTTGACCTCGCGGTTTCGCAACTCTCTGTACTAGCCATTGTAGCACGTGTGTAGCCCTAAGCATAAGGGGCATGATGATTTGACGTCATCCCCACCTTCCTCCGAGTTATCCTCGGCAGTCTCTCTAGAGTGCCCATCCGAAATGCTGGCAACTAAAGATAAGGGTTGCGCTCGTTGCGGGACTTAACCCAACATCTCACGACACGAGCTGACGACAACCATGCACCACCTGTCACCTCAGTCCCCGAAGGGAAAGCTTCGATTAAGAAGCGGTCTGAGGGATGTCAAGCTTAGGTAAGGTTCTTCGCGTTGCTTCGAATTAAACCACATGCTCCGCTACTTGTGCGGGTCCCCGTCAATTCCTTTGAGTTTCACTCTTGCGAGCGTACTCCCCAGGCGGAGTGCTTAATGCGTTAGCTGCGGCACCGAGGGGGGTAACCCCCGACACCTAGCACTCATCGTTTACGGCGTGGACTACCAGGGTATCTAATCCTGTTCGCTCCCCACGCTTTCGTGCCTCAGCGTCAGTTACAGTCCAGAGAGCCGCCTTCGCAACTGGTATTCCTCCTAATATCTACGCATTTCACCGCTACACTAGGAATTCTACTCTCCTCTCCTGCACTCAAGCCCTACAGTTTCAAAAGCTTACTACGGTTGAGCCGTAGCCTTTCACTTCTGACTTGCAGGGCCGCCTACGCACCCTTTACGCCCAGTTATTCCGGATAACGCTTGCCCCCTACGTATTACCGCGGCTGCTGGCACGTAGTTAGCCGGGGCTTCCTCCTAAGGTACCGTCATTATCTTCCCTTAGGACAGAGCTTTACGACCCGAAGGCCTTCATCGCTCACGCGGCGTTGCTGCATCAGGGTTTCCCCCATTGTGCAATATTCCCCACTGCTGCCTCCCGTAGGAGTCTGGACCGTGTCTCAGTTCCAGTGTGGCCGATCACCCTCTCAGGTCGGCTACCCATCGTCGCCTTGGTGAGCTTTTACCTCACCAACTAGCTAATGGGACGCGGGTCCATCCTACACCGATAAAATCTTTGACATTTCTAAGATGCCTTAAAAATGTATTATCTCGTATTAGCATATCTTTCGATATGTTATCCGTGTGTATAGGGCAGGTTACCCACGCGTTACTCACCCGTCCGCCGCTAAGATTAAGAAGCAAGCTTCTTAATCTCCGCTCGACTTGCATGTGTTAGGCACGCCGCCAGCGTTCATCCTGAGCCAGGATCAAACTCTTAAATAAAAGTTTGTCAGTACTCAGTAACTGACTTTATGTTTGTTGTTTCCGAAAATCACTGGTGTGATTTATTTATAACCTACTGTTTAATTTTCAAAGTTCATTTTTTGTTTTGTTTGCGAGTTTGCCTCGTTGTTGAGGACAAGTAATAATATATCACTTTTCAAACATATTCGTCAACACTTTTTTTGAAAACTTTTTTATATTTATTATTTATTTCTAATTAATCATACGGTTAAACCTTGATATTTAAACACTTTCATGAATTTAATTATATTGCATATTTCAAATAAAAAATCATTATGATTTTATATTTAATAGTTTAAATTATTAAAATAAAATAAAAAAAAAATATTAAATAAGAGTTAAAAAAAATTCCAAAATTCTGAAGATTTCTAAAAACAAATTTCCTTTTTACACTTTCCTCCTTCCTAATATCTCTTCTTTCACCTTGAGTCATTATTAAAGAAAACTCTTTTTTTCTTCTCTTAATTTTTTATAATTTTTTCTTTTCTTTCCCTTATTTATAAATATTATAAAAAAAATCTTAATTTAAATCTTATATCTTATTTAGATATAAAATTAATAATTATAAAACTAAAAAACAATATTTGAAACAATAAAATGCACTAAAATTTCCTAATTTATAATAATTAAAAAAATACAATAAATTCTATATATAAAATAATTTTAAAGTATATCACAATTATATTCTAATATACAACATATCTTCTTTCTAATAATTCCTTTGTTTTCATCTAAATCGTTTTCTAATTATAAATCTCTTGAAAACTTATAATCAAATATAGAACTCAAATACTGAAATATAGCCTCTATCACATATTCATTATTTAAATAACTTCTAATTCCACTCTCTTCCCATTATCAACCCTCCTATACCTTCAAAATAACTAAATTTTACAACCTCTACTTGTATTATTCTCCTCTGTATCTACACTATCCATCTATTCTTTCCCTTCACCCTCTGGTCGAATTCCTCTCCACAAATAATTTTCCTTTTATAATCTTTTTCTTCAAGACCACTTTCTCAAAAAATAATCTTCTATTGTATCTTACTCCAGGTATTATAATATATCTCACCTAATCCCCTCATCAATCTCTAACATCTTCCTTTTCAAAAACATTAATCTGTAAATAAAACTGTGGAATATAAAACCTCTATATTAATTTCTCCACTTTCCTTTGATTTTTTGTTTTTAAATCTATCGGTTAGACTATCTTCATCTTCTATTTTAAGATTACTATAAGGTATAACTCCAAGAACTGGAACCTTAATTATATCTTCAATCATCTTTATTCCAGGCTTTAGTATTTCTATATCGCCTCTGAATTTATTTATATAACTCCCTTAACTCTTTTTCTTTCCTCTTCTGTTAAAAGTAGCATAGTACCTCTAATGATGCAAACACTCCACCTCTATCTATATCTCCAATTATTATAACAGGTGAGTCTGATAGATTTGCCATTCCCATATTTACTATATCATTTTCTCGTAAATTTATTTCAGCAGGACTTCCAGCACCCTCTAAAACAACTACATCATATTCATTTTCTAGTTGATCATACACTTCTTTTATCATATTTGAAAGCTGTGGTTTAAATTCATGGTAAGTAACAGCATCCATATCATCATATACTTTTCCATTTATTATAACTTGTGATTTTTTGTCTGTTGTAGGTTTTAAAAGTACAGGATTCATTCTAACATCAGCCTCTAATCCGGCGGCTTCTGCTTGAAAAACTTGAGCTCGTCCCATCTCATCTCCATCTTTTGTTATAAAAGAATTAAGAGCCATATTTTGTGATTTAAAAGGTGCTACAGTTAACCCATCTTGCTTAAATATTCTACAAAATGCAGCTGTAAGTAAACTCTTGCCTACATTAGAAGCTGTTCCTTGAAGCATTATAGATTTTCCCATTATTTATCCCCCTTGTATTTTGTATTCTTATATTTATTTAAATTGGATATATAAATATTAACATTTTTCACTTAATTAATTCAATTATATTATAACCTATATAAGTTCTCATAGTTTAATAAGTTTCTATTCATTATAAAAAATCCACTTACATATAAAGCGAATTTTAATTCAGATGAAGTTTTATAACTTTTAGCTTTGGATAAAATAATATTATGTTTAATATAACAATATTATTATGCTATAATTATTAAACTGAATTTAAAAAGTGATTAAATGCTTTAATAAATAAAAATATAACACCTCTTATACTATGTATAATCTATCTTAAAAAACTATATATCAATTTAATATAGGGAACCATTTAATACCTACAAACAAAAAGTAGCTATAATGCTTAAATAATAATAAAATAAATATGACAACTTTCAGATTAATGAATAAAGCATGAAATTATCAAAAAGTTCAAGATTGAAAATAATGTTAATTATGATTAATGAAATATTGTTTCAAGGAGCAAAGCACGCAAACTAATACTTTGATTTCATATTAAATGGGATGAAGTTTAGTTCCTAAACCATACTGGTAGTTATCTGAAAGATAAAATTATGTTGGAGCCGATTTTTATAGACACTGATAAAAAAAATAATTTCAAGGTAACTATATCCGATATAAAAAAACATATGACTTCTAAAACAAAAATGTTATTCATATCTAATCCATCAAACCCGACTGGAGCTATTTATACAAAAGAAGAGCTTGAAGATATAGTTAATATCTGTATAAAAAACAATATATATATATTATCAGATGAAATTTATGAAAAAATATCTTATGAAGATAATTTTGTTAGTATAGCATCTTTATCTAATGAAGCTAAAAATATAACTATAACTATAAATGGTTTTTCTAAATCAGCTGCTATGACAGGTATGAGGGTTGGCTATTCTGCTTCAAATAAGAGTATCGCTAAGGGTATTTCTACAGTTCAGGGACATTTAGTTTCACATCCATCTACTATATCTCAATGGTGTGCTTATGGAGCATTAAAGTATTGCTCCAGTGATATAGATAATATGGTTAGAATCTATAAGCAAAAAAGAAATTTGGCTGTAGATTTACTATCTAAAATAAACTCTATAGACTATATTTATCCAAAAGGTGCTTTTTATATATTTATAGACATTTCTAATTTAAAGTCTAAATTTGATTATAAAGATAGCTTTTCAGTTAAATTTTGCGACAAGCTTTTATCTAATAATAATGTAGCAGCAGTTCCTGGAGTGGCATTTGGAATGGATGATTATATAAGAATTTCATATGCTTGTAGTGAGGAAAATTTAGTTAATGGTATTAAAGGTATTGAGGAATTTGTAAATTCTTTATTGTAAGTCTATTAGATTGTGAAATAAAAATAATGCTCATCAAAATATCGCTCATGTATTAAATATTTCAATAAAACTAAGCATCACAGTATTTAAATATACGTTAAAAAAACTTCTTATGTCTGAGCCTAAGCGAGTTTAAGAAGTTTTAGTATATTTAATAAGACACAATACTTAGTTCTATAAATGTATTTAATGAATTCACGGTATTTAAATAACCATCTTTTTCGATTAACTACTATACCATAAATAAAAAAACGTACTAAAAAAAGATTACGTGGCTACGTCCTACTCTCCCAGGAGGCTGCCCTCCAAGTACCATCGGCGCTAAAGAGCTTAACTTCTGTGTTCGGAATGGGAACAGGTGTATCCTCTTTGCTGTAATAACCACATAATCTTTATTTAATTAAAGTATTAAATTTAATACTTTCAAAATTGATCAGATTTAAATTAGGTTAAGTCCTCGATCTATTAGTATCCATCAGCTGAACTCATTACTGAGCTTACACCTTGAACCTATCAACCAGGTAGTCTTCCTGGGATCTTACTCTTACGATGGGAAATCTTATCTCGAGGTTGGCTTCGCGCTTAGATGCTTTCAGCGCTTATCCATTCCATACATAGCTACCCAGCTATGCCACTGGCGTGACAACTGGTGCACCAGAGGTATGTCCATCCCGGTCCTCTCGTACTAAGGACAGCTCCTCTCAAATTTCCTACGCCTGCGACGGATAGGGACCGAACTGTCTCACGACGTTCTGAACCCAGCTCGCGTACCACTTTAATGGGCGAACAGCCCAACCCTTGGGACCTACTACAGCCCCAGGATGTGATGAGCCGACATCGAGGTGCCAAACCTCCCCGTCGATGTGGACTCTTGGGGGAGATAAGCCTGTTATCCCCAGGGTAGCTTTTATCCGTTGAGCGATGGCCCTTCCACGCGGAACCACCGGATCACTAAGCCCGACTTTCGTCCTTGCTCGACCTGTATGTCTTGCAATCAAGCTCCCTTTTGCCTTTGCACTCTTCGCACGATTTCCGACCGTGCTGAGGGAACCTTTGGGCGCCTCCGTTACTCTTTGGGAGGCGACCGCCCCAGTCAAACTGTCCACCTGACAGTGTCCCAAGACCAGATTCATGGTCTATGGTTAGAATCTCAATATTACAAGGGTGGTATCCCAAGGGTGACTCCACGAAAACTGGCGTTCTCGTATCTCAGTCTCCCACCTATCCTGTACATGTAATATCGAAATCCAATGCCAGGCTACAGTAAAGCTCCATGGGGTCTTTCCGTCCTGTCGCAGGTACCCGGCATCTTCACCGGAATTACAATTTCACCGAGTCTTTTGTTGAGACAGTGCCCAAATCGTTACGCCTTTCGTGCGGGTCGGAACTTACCCGACAAGGAATTTCGCTACCTTAGGACCGTTATAGTTACGGCCGCCGTTTACTGGGGCTTAAGTTCAATGCTTCGACCTAAGTCTAACACATCCCCTTAACCTTCCAGCACCGGGCAGGCGTCAGCTCCTATACATCGTCTTTCGACTTAGCAGAAACCTATGTTTTTGGTAAACAGTCGCTTGGGCCTATTCTCTGCGGCCTCTTCAGGCATACACCCTAATGAGGCACCCCTTATCCCTAAGTTACGGGGTCATTTTGCCGAGTTCCTTAACAAAAGTTCTCTCGCTAGCCTTAGAATTCTCTTCTCACCCACCTGTGTCGGTTTGCGGTACGGGTACCTTTAATCTCAGTAGAGGCTTTTCTTGACAGCATGAAATCGACTACTTCGCTACTTAATTTCGCTCCCCATCACACCTCAGGATTGCATCGACGGATTTGCCTATCAATGCTCCCTTAATGCTTGGACCTACATTTCCAATAGTAGGATAGCCTATCCTTCTGTGTCACCCCATTCTTCAAACGATTATCGGTAGTACAGGAATCTCAACCTGTTGTCCATCACCTACGCCTTTCGGCCTCGGCTTAGGTCCCGACTAACCCTGAGCGGACGAACCTTCCTCAGGAAACCTTGGGTTTTCGGCCCGTAGGATTCTCACCTACGTCTCGCTACTCATGCCAACATTCTCTCTTCACTGCAGTCCACTAGTCCTTCCGGTCTAGCTTCAGCCCGCAGTGAATGCTCCCCTACCCATTGACTTACGTCAATGCCGTAGCTTCGGTAGTAAGTTTTAGCCCCGATAATTTTCGGCGCAGGATCACTCGACCAGTGAGCTATTACGCACTCTTTAAATGAATGGCTGCTTCTAAGCCAACATCCTGGTTGTCTGTGCAATCCCACATCCTTTACCACTTAACTTACATTTAGGGACCTTAGCTGACGGTCTGGGCTGTTTCCCTCTCGACTATGAATCTTATCACCCACAGTCTGACTCCCAAGCAAAAGATAAAGGCATTCGGAGTTTGATAGTCTTCGGTAACCCATAGGGCCCCTAGGACATTCAGTGCTCTACCTCCTCATCTCTAAGCTTGAGGCTAGCCCTAAAGCTATTTCGGGGAGAACCAGCTATCTCCGAGCTCGATTGGAATTTCACCTCTACCCACAGCTCATCCCCGCACTTTTCAACGTGCGTGGGTTCGGACCTCCACGAAATTTTACTTTCGCTTCATCCTGGCCATGGGTAGGTCGCTCGGTTTCGGGTCTACGACAAGTAACTGAATCGCCCAGTTAAGACTCGCTTTCGCTACGGCTCCGGACCCTAAGTCCTTAACCTTGCTTACTTATCGTAACTCGTTGGCCCGTTCTACAAAAAGTACGCGGTCACACTAAAAATGTGCTCCCACAGCTTGTAGGCATAGGGTTTCAGGTTCTATTTCACTCCCCTTCCGGGGTTCTTTTCACCTTTCCCTCACGGTACTATACGCTATCGGTCACTAAGAAGTATTTAGCCTTGGGGGGTGGTCCCCCCTGCTTCCCACAGGGTTTCACGTGTCCCGTGGTACTCTGGATTATGCTCGAAAGTCTTCTTGTTTCATCTACAGGACTATTACCTTCTACGGTGGGTCTTTCCAAACCTCTTCGACTACAATACCTCTTTCTTAATGAGCATATCCGCAACCCCTATGAAGAAAACTTCATAGGTTTGGGCTATTCCCCTTTCGCTCGCCGCTACTTAGGGAATCGATTTTTCTTTCTCCTCCTCGGGGTACTTAGATGTTTCAGTTCCCCCGGTTCCCCTCCTTAGACTATGAATTCATCTAAGGATACCTAGACATTACTCTAGGTGGGTTTCCCCATTCGGAAATCTCCGGATCAAAGATTGCTTGCATCTCCCCGAAGCTTATCGCAGCTTACCACGTCCTTCATCGGCTCTTAGTGCCAAGGCATCCGCCCTACGCCCTTAATAACTTAACCTTAATTTATTTAAATCTGTTCAATTTTCAAAGTACTAAAGTACATTATCAACGAATTTACAAAGTAAATTTTGTTAATAAACGCACTAATTTTGAGGAATAAACCCTCAAAATTAAACAGTAGGTTATTTCTCCTTAGAAAGGAGGTGATCCAGCCGCACCTTCCGATACGGCTACCTTGTTACGACTTCACCCCAGTCATTGATTTCACCTTCGGCAGATTCCTCCTTACGGTTGGATATCTGACTTCGGGCGCCCCCAACTTCCGTGGTGTGACGGGCGGTGTGTACAAGACCCGGGAACGCATTCACCGCGACATTCTGATTCGCGATTACTAGTAACTCCAGCTTCATGCAGGCGAGTTTCAGCCTGCAATCCGAACTGAGACTAGCTTTAAGAGATTAGCTTGACCTCGCGGTTTCGCAACTCTCTGTACTAGCCATTGTAGCACGTGTGTAGCCCTAAGCATAAGGGGCATGATGATTTGACGTCATCCCCACCTTCCTCCGAGTTATCCTCGGCAGTCTCTCTAGAGTGCCCATCCGAAATGCTGGCAACTAAAGATAAGGGTTGCGCTCGTTGCGGGACTTAACCCAACATCTCACGACACGAGCTGACGACAACCATGCACCACCTGTCACCTCAGTCCCCGAAGGGAAAGCTTCGATTAAGAAGCGGTCTGAGGGATGTCAAGCTTAGGTAAGGTTCTTCGCGTTGCTTCGAATTAAACCACATGCTCCGCTACTTGTGCGGGTCCCCGTCAATTCCTTTGAGTTTCACTCTTGCGAGCGTACTCCCCAGGCGGAGTGCTTAATGCGTTAGCTGCGGCACCGAGGGGGGTAACCCCCGACACCTAGCACTCATCGTTTACGGCGTGGACTACCAGGGTATCTAATCCTGTTCGCTCCCCACGCTTTCGTGCCTCAGCGTCAGTTACAGTCCAGAGAGCCGCCTTCGCAACTGGTATTCCTCCTAATATCTACGCATTTCACCGCTACACTAGGAATTCTACTCTCCTCTCCTGCACTCAAGCCCTACAGTTTCAAAAGCTTACTACGGTTGAGCCGTAGCCTTTCACTTCTGACTTGCAGGGCCGCCTACGCACCCTTTACGCCCAGTTATTCCGGATAACGCTTGCCCCCTACGTATTACCGCGGCTGCTGGCACGTAGTTAGCCGGGGCTTCCTCCTAAGGTACCGTCATTATCTTCCCTTAGGACAGAGCTTTACGACCCGAAGGCCTTCATCGCTCACGCGGCGTTGCTGCATCAGGGTTTCCCCCATTGTGCAATATTCCCCACTGCTGCCTCCCGTAGGAGTCTGGACCGTGTCTCAGTTCCAGTGTGGCCGATCACCCTCTCAGGTCGGCTACCCATCGTCGCCTTGGTGAGCTTTTACCTCACCAACTAGCTAATGGGACGCGGGTCCATCCTACACCGATAAAATCTTTGACATTTCTAAGATGCCTTAAAAATGTATTATCTCGTATTAGCATATCTTTCGATATGTTATCCGTGTGTATAGGGCAGGTTACCCACGCGTTACTCACCCGTCCGCCGCTAAGATTAAGAAGCAAGCTTCTTAATCTCCGCTCGACTTGCATGTGTTAGGCACGCCGCCAGCGTTCATCCTGAGCCAGGATCAAACTCTTAAATAAAAGTTTGTCAGTACTCAGTAACTGACTTTATGTTTGTTGTTTCCGAAAATCACTGGTGTGATTTATTTATAACCTACTGTTTAATTTTCAAAGTTCATTTGTTTGTTTCGTGTTCGCCTCGTTGTTGAGGACAAGTAATAATATATCGTTTTTTTTTCATTTTCTTTCTTTTTTACATCAGACAAGGCATTGAAGTAAAGAAAAATCATTACTTGAGTTACGAGAGATACTATACATAATAGGCATATCCAATTTATTAACATCTCACTGCCTCTTTTCATAATATTTATATTGATATTCAATTTAAATTTTCACATTTTATATTTACATTCTATATTTTATCATACTTTCCTCTATTAATTAACATTCAAATTCCAACATTTTGCGCCTTTTATTTCATTTGATAAAAAAGTCCCAGACTTTATTAAAGCCTGGGAGTGTCTATATTACTATTATTCTATATTTTCTGCTTTATCTGCTACTATAGGTTTCATAGTTGGAAATAATATTACGTCCCTTATAGAGCTTGCATTAGTTAAAATCATCATAACTCTATCTATTCCTATTCCTAATCCACCTGTAGGAGGAAGACCTACTTCTAATGCATTTAAGAAATCTTCGTCTAGCATTTGAGCTTCGTCATCTCCTAATTCTCTTTGTCTTAATTGGTCCATAAATCTTCCTCTTTGATCAATAGGATCGTTAAGCTCAGAGAACGCATTAGCTATCTCCCAAGTGTTTACAAATGCTTCAAATCTATTAGTTATAGATGGATCGTCAGGATTACGTTTAGCAAGAGGTGATACTTCTACTGGATGATGCGTTATAAACGTTGGCTGAATTAAATGTTTTTCTGCATATTCTTCGAATAAATCATTTATAACATGCCCTCTAGTCATTTCTGGCTTTATTTCTATTCCTTTTTCTTTCGCTATTTTTACAGCTTCTTCGTCTGTCTTGATTTCATCAAAATCAACGCCAGCATATTGCTTCACTGCTTCTTGCATAGTCATTCTATTCCATGGCGGAGTAAAATCTATCTCAGTTCCTTGGTAGTTAACAGTAGTAGTCCCCAGAGCCGTCTGAGCAGCATATGCAACTATATTTTCAGTCATTTCCATCATATCTTTGTAATCAGCATAAGCTTCGTATAATTCTATACAAGTATACTCTGGGTTATGCTTTATAGACATTCCTTCATTTCTAAACATTCTACCCATCTCATATACTTTTTCAAATCCACCAACTATTAATCTCTTTAAGTAAAGCTCATTAGCTATTCTTAAGTACATATCTATCCCTAAAGTATTGTGGTGAGTTATAAAAGGCTTAGCAGATGCTCCACCAGCTATAGTATTAAGTATAGGTGTATCAACCTCTAGATATCCTCTATTGTCTAAGTATTCTTTAATAGCTTTTGTAGCCTTATTTCTTATAAGGAAAGCTTTTTTAACCTCTGGATTAACTATTAAATCTACGTATCTTTGTCTATATCTCAAATCTTGGTCCTTAAGTCCATGGAATTTTTCTGGAAGTATTTGAAGAGACTTGCTTAAAAGCTTCACTTCATTAGCCTTTACAGATATTTCTTCTTTTTTAGTTTTGAAAACTTCACCTTTTATTCCAACTATATCTCCAATATCATAAGTTACAAATAGATCATATGATTCTTCACCTATTCTATCTTTTCTGACATAACATTGGATTCTACCCTCTTGATCTTGTATATCAACAAAAGATGCTTTACCTTGAATTCGTTTACTCATTAAACGTCCGGCTATTGAAACTTCTTTTCCTTCCATTTCTTCAAAGTTATCTTTTATATCCATACTATGATGAGTTAGATTATACTTTTCTACTTTAAACGGATCTTTTCCAGCTTCTTGAAGTTTCGATAATTTTTCTCTTCTTATCTTAAGCATTTCATTTAAATTTAGTTCTTCAGTCATTTGATTTACCTCCATATTATCTTTTTATTTCTAAAATTTCGAACTTAGCTGTTCCGTCTGGAACTTGAACGTCTACTTTATCTCCTACTTTTCTGCCTAAGAAAGCTCTTCCAACAGGAGACTCATTTGAAATTTTAAATTCGTACGGGTCTGCTTCTGCAGAACCAACTATTGTGTATTCTACTACCTCATCAAAGTCGATGTCCTTAACTCTAACTACTGAACCTATAGTAACTGCACTTAAATCTATTTTACTTTCATCTATTATAACAGCCTTTATAAGCATATTTTCAAGCTTTAGTATTCTCTCTTCAAGTTGAGCTTGTTCATTTTTAGCTTCATCGTACTCTGAATTTTCAGATATATCTCCAAAAGATATAGCTATCTTGATTCTTTCTGCTACTTCTTTTCTTCTTACCGCCTTTAAAAAATCTAATTCGTCTTCTATTTTCTTATGTCCTTCTTTAGTTAATAATACCTCTTTATTAGTATCCATTTCCCAACATCTCCTTTTTTTATTCAGATTTATATAATCTGATTTGTTTTAAATTCAATTAATATTAAGTTAAAATTTACTAATTGCTTTATCCTAAATCTAAGAGTTTTAATATTCTATCCTTTTAAGGGTGGATATAAATCTCTACAGTTTCTGAATTAAGTTTCACTTTATGTTAAATAAATAATGTTTAAGTTAAATTGAATATTATTTTAGTATTTGCGCAATATTATAAGTTACTATATTTGCTATGTCAAGGACTCTTCTAAATAAGATGTTAATTTGTCTTTAACTGTATCATAACTTTCAAGCCTATTAATTTCGTCTCTCACTTTAGCAGACCCTTTAAGTCCTTTTAAATACCAGCCCAAATGTTTTCTCATTTCTCTTATTCCTACATACTCACCTTTTAACTCTATTGACATGTTTAAATGTCTAATAGCAGTAGTTAGTTTTTCCTGCTTAGTAGGTTCTGGAAGAACTTCACCTGTTTTCATATAATGAGAAATTCTTTTAAATATCCACGGATTTCCTTGAGATCCTCTTCCTATCATTACAGCATCACAGTTCGTCTTATTTATCATATTAACAGCATCTTCAACTTCAAATATATCTCCATTTCCTATTACCGGTATACTAACAACCTCTTTTACAGTCTTTATTATATCCCAATCTGCCTTTCCTGAATAGAACTCTTCTCGTGTTCTACCATGAATAGCTATAGCACTAATGCCTGCATCTTCTGCTATTTTTGCTATTTCAGTAGCATTAATATTCCCTTCATCCCATCCTTTTCTTATCTTAAGAGTAACTGGTTTTTCAGAATTTTTAACTACTTCTTTTAATATAACTGATGCTAGTCTTGGATTTTTCATAAGAGCTGATCCATCTCCATTTTTAACTACTTTAGGAGCAGGGCAACCCATATTTATATCAAGTAGCTCATTTGGATAATCATTTAATATATATGCAGCCTTGCCCATATACTCAACTTCTGATCCAAATATTTGAATATTCACAGGATGTTCTTTTTGATTCATCTTAAGCATAGACTTTGTATTGTCATCATCATAACAAACAGCTTTAGCATTTATCATTTCCGTGTACAGTAAACCACAATCCATTTCCTTACATAAAAGTCTAAATGGAAGGTCTGTAACTCCAGCCATAGGCGCTAAAAACACTTTATTATCTATGTCTACATTTCCAATTTTCATAAAATCACCTTCATTTGTAATTTGTCATATTATATTTTCCATATAGAACAAAAAGAATTGGGTTTTTAACCCAATTCAATTATAACTGTTCTTTATTTCTATCATATATTATTCTAAGTCCTTCTAGTGTCAAGAATTTATCTACACAATCTATACTATCAGATTCTGAAGCTATAAGTGTAGATAGTCCTCCCGTTGCAACTACATTTATATTATCGGTCTTAAGTTCTGATTTCATCATTTTAACTATATTATCTACAAGACCTGCATATCCATATATTATACCTGATTGCATAGCTTCTACAGTGGTTTTACATATAGACATCCCAGGTTTTGTAAGCTCTACTCTAGGAAGTTTTGATGCTTTTTGAAATAAAGCTTCGCTAGATATCTTTATTCCAGGAGCTATAGTTCCTCCTAAATATTCTCCTTTCTCAGATACTGCACAAAATGTTGTAGCAGTTCCGAAATCAACTAATATAAGAGCTGTTTTGTATTTTTCATATCCTGCAACAGCATTAACTATTCTATCTGCTCCTACCTGCTTTGGATTATCATATTTTATATTTATACCAGTTTTTATTCCTGGACCAACTACTAAAGGTTCTTTATTACAATATTGCCTTGCAAAATTCTCTAAAGAATACATAACATTAGGTACTACAGACGATATTATAACGTCTTTTATATTATCAAATTTAATATTCTCATATTTAAATAAACTATCTATAAGCATTCCATATTCATCAGAAGTTTTATTTTTGTCTGTGCTTATTCTCCAATGATGTTTTAATTTTTTTCCATCATAAACTCCTAATACTGTATTTGTATTTCCTACATCAAATACAAGTAACATACTCTTTACCTTCTTTCTATTTTGATATGAACTTAAGTCCTCTCATTACTCCTGTTACTATTAAAATAGCAACTATCATCTCAGGGATACCATTAGTTATTCCTATTCCCATTATTATCTTACCTACCGAGCTTGCATCTTGTCCTATAGCCTCAACAAATCTAACTGCGTAAAGTATATAAATCATAAATAAAACTCCTACAGTATTAGTTAATGTTCCTATAGCCCCGGTAATCGCTACTGCTAATGTATCGTTTTTTACTATTTTCCTAATAGATGCATAAGAGTAATATGATACTATCCCAATTAATACTCTTGGAACTACAGATACCAATGGGTTCCAAAATACAAATGATACTACCGTTGGACTTGTTACACTCTGTATAAGGCTGAATATGCCGAATATAAGACCGACAATAGCTCCAACCAAAGGACCCTCAATCATAGCTGCAATAATTACTGGTATATGCATTATAGTAGCCTTTGTAGGTCCTATAGGAATAAATCCCAGTGGCGTCATCCCTAATACTATAGAAACGGCTCCTAGCATTCCTATAACTGTCATTTTCTTTGTTGATAAACTTCTTGTAGCAATCATTTTCTACACCTCCGTTCTGGCTCATATAGATGCCAGACTTTTTTAAATTTTTTTGAATTTATATCAATACGGTCAGACTCCTATTTGGATGCCCGCCATAACTACTTAATTTTATCAATATTGTATACAAGTTTCAACCGCAAATTTTTAATTACTTAAGTTTTACCCGAAAGCTAAAAGTTCTAAGACTCCACCATCTTAATGCTGGAGATAAGAACTTAACAGCTTCTGGATTAGTTTACCCCTAGGGCACTTACGCAGCTAAAAATTCAGATGAAATAAAAACTCCATCTGAATTAAGTTTCACTTTAAATCCTTATATGCCGGAATGTCTTTTATTGAATTTGCACTTTTTACTGCATTTATTATACTTTGTTGAACCACTTCTGATGCTAACGTTCCAACTAGATTTAGATCTGCTTCTATTTCTCCTGTTGCCATTGCAAATATAGTGTCCCCATCATACATAGTGTGTATAGGAGATATAGACTTAGCATACCCATTATGAGACATTTGAGCTAGTTTAGCACATTCAGCTTTATTAAACTTAGCATTAGTAACAACGGCTCCTATAGTAGTATTTTGCATAGAAAAATCCTTTGAATTAACCCCAGACTTCATAAGTTCTACAGTATTTACAAAGTTTTTCTTATTATCATCAAGACAACCTGCAATTATATTATCTCCTTCATATACATCTCCAAATGGATTAGCCGCAACTATAGCGCTTACAACTAGTCCATTATCAAGTTTTATAGAATAACTTCCTATTCCACCCTTCGTTGCATAATCAATACCTTTAAACTTACCAATAGTCGCTCCACAACCCGCTCCATAATTACCCTGATTTAACTCAGTACTCGAAGCAACTTCACAAGCTTTATATCCCATATTATAATTAGGTCTTATATTATAGTCTCCAATATGAAGATCAAATAATACAGCTCCCACTACTATAGGTACCTTAGTAACCCCTACATCAAATCCGATATTATTTTCTTCTAAATATTTCATAACTCCACAAGTAGACTCCAGTCCAAATGCAGAACCACCAGACAATACTATAGAATGCACCTTATCTACCATATTTATAGGATCTAAAAGATCAGTCTCCCTAGTTCCAGGAGCAGATCCTCTAACATCAACTCCGCAACAAGCTCCTTTTTCACATATTATAACCGTACATCCTGTAACACCATTTAAATCTTCAACCTGTCCTATTTTTATTCCATCTACGTCCAATGTATTGTTATACATAATTACGCTCTCCTCTTATGGATATTTCTCCAGATATTAGTTCTTCAATATTATTATCTTCATTTATTATTACAAGATTACCTTCTTCATTTATATCTATACACTTTACCTTTCTTTTTTGATCACCATTTATCACATATATATTCTTTCCCAATATAGCTGAACTTTCTTTACATATTCTTATACAGTTGGATTTATCATTTTTTTCTATATAATCTAAATACAGTACTTCAAATTCTTCTAATATGTTCTTTAATATATCTATTCTTTTAACATCATATCCCTCTTTAACTATAGAAGTTGCTATCTTCTTTATATCATCAGGAAAATTCATAGTCTTAACATTCATACCGATACCAAGCACTATATAATTTATTCTATCAATTTCTGCTCCAAGCTCTGTTAATATACCACTTACCTTTTTATTATTTACAATAATATCATTTGGCCACTTTATAGAAGCATCTATTCCAAGGTTTTTAAGGGCCTTCACAATACTTGCTCCTGCTATTTGAGTTATAAAAGGAGCTTTATAAGGATATATATCTGGCTTTAGTACAACACTTAACCATATACCATCCCCTTTAATTGAGTGCCACTCTTTACCTCGTCTTCCTCTTCCACTTGTCTGTTCTTCTGAAACAACAATAGTTCCATCATTTGATTCTACAGCAACTTTTTTAGCATAATCATTAGTTGAACCTATAGTATCAAAATGTATAACTTCTTTACCTATATATCTTGTATTTAAATCATGCTTTATAATGCCACCACTTAATAAATCAGGACATCCAATTATCCTATGCCCTTTTCTAGTTATAGATTCTATATCATAACCTTGACTTTTTATGTTCTTTATATGCTTACTTACAGCACTTCTAGTTATTCCTATCCTTTCAGATATATACTCTCCAGATACAAACTCATCTTTATTTTCTAATAGGATCTTGATTATCTCACTTCTCATACAATCCCTCTTTTCATTTTACATAGTATAACAAAACTATATCAAAAGACACATGGTTTATAAAGACCCTAAAAGACTTTTGTTTTATGAGGTAACATTATATTTTAATGTTTTATCTACATACTCAAATTTAGATTTAGGTATTTTTATATTATACTCTCTATTTTTGTAATGAAGATTGAGATCACAATTATCTCTTCTGTTTCTATATACTGTTATTAATCAATTATAGTTTATTTAAATCCTATGAAGTACTTGAAAACTAAGCATTGATCTTTTATTTTAAATCTTGAAAAATACATTTATGAAATACAATCATCTAAATTGAATCTAAAAATAAAGCTTATTAAAATGTTAGCAAATGATTTAACTGTTTTTAAATAAAATCTGTATTACATCGTTTGAATATTCGTTAAGAAAGTTCGTTGTTTGAGTGTAGCGAGTTTAGAACTTTTAGTATATTCAATAAGATGTAATACTTAGTTTTATAAAAACATTTAACATATTTGCGGTATTTTAATAAGCTTTATTTTAGCTTAACCTCTATACAATTTATATTCCATTTCCATCAATAGTAAAAAACAGATGGTTAACCAAATAAGCTAAGTAATACTCCAGCTGCAACAGCTGAACCTATAACTCCAGCAACATTAGGTCCCATAGCATGCATTAAAAGAAAGTTACCTGGATTTGCTTGTTGTCCTACCTTATTAGAAACCCTTGCAGCCATAGGTACTGCTGATACTCCAGCTGAACCTATAAGTGGATTTATAGGAGTTTTAGAGAATTTATTCATTATCTTAGCTAAAATAACACCACTTGCAGTTCCTATGCTAAATGCTATAACTCCAAGAAAAAATATTTTAAATGTTTGCATAGTCAAAAAAGCATCACCAGTTGCAGTTGCACCTACTGAAATTCCCAAGAATATAGTAACTATATTCATAAGCTCATTAGATGCAGTCTTTGACAACCTATCAGTAACTCCAGATTCTTTAAATAAATTACCAAGCATTAACATACCTATTAAAGTAGACGCAGATGGTAATATCAATGAAACTATTATAGTAACCATTATAGGAAATAGTATTCTTTCCTTTTTAGATACCGGTCTCAACTGATCCATAACGATATTTCTTTCTTCCTTAGTAGTCAATGCTCTCATAATAGGTGGCTGAATTATAGGAACTAATGCCATATAAGAATAAGCAGCAACTGCTATTGGCCCCAATAACTCTGGTTTCAACTTTGTAGCTAGATATATAGAAGTTGGTCCATCTGCTCCCCCTATTATACCTATTGATGATGCAGCTTGAGCATCAAACCCTAAAAATATAGCACCTATAAATGTGAAAAATATACCAAATTGTGCAGCAGCTCCTAATAATAAACTCTTAGGATTTGCTATCAATGGTCCAAAATCAGTCATAGCTCCAACACCCATAAATATTAATGGAGGGAATATTCCAAGTTCATCTCCTTGATATAGATAGTGAAGTAGCCCTCCAGGAAACTTATTCTTAATATCAACAGCCCAAATTCCTTGCTGTGCCTGCATGGCTGCTTCTTGAGTATCTATAGGATGCATATTTAAAAGAGTCTGAGGATGACTCATAATATCTGATAACGGTAAATTCGTAAGAATCATACCGAATGCTATTGGAACCAATAAAAGAGGCTCAAACTCTTTATTTATAGCTAGATACAACAAAAGACATCCTACGCAAATCATTATTATCTGCTTATAGTACATCCCAAAATCTGTAATAACATTGTATATACCCGTACTTTGTATGAAATTAAATACAACTTCTCCCATGGGTAATCCCCTTCCTTACTTTTTTAAGCAATACCTATCATAATCTCACCCGCAGTCACAGATGCTCCTTTACTTACACGTATATCTTGGATAACACCACCTACTGGTGCCATTATCTCATTTTCCATTTTCATAGCCTCAAGTATTAAAAGAACTTGACCCTTAGTAACACTATCTCCCTTATTAACTTTTATATCATTTATAGTTCCAGGCATAGGCGCTTTTACTGAATTACCCTCACTTGAATTATTAGCTATATTCTTATTTAACTTAACTTCTTCTTTTACAGGAATACTTTTTTCTACCTTCGGCTCACTTGCTTTCGATTCATTAACAAATGGCTTTTGTGGTTTTGAGGAAGTAGAGCTTTCCTTTATTTCTTCCACCTCAACATCATAACAAACTCCATTTACCTTAACATTAAATTTTTTTATCATATTCATATCCCCCTAGCATTGAACTCATTTGCTCTACTCTTCCAAGTTTTGACCACGCACTATCACTATTTTCACTTCTCTTTATCTTTTTAATAATAATATTGTTGGTAGTCGTATTTAAAGAACAAGCTATAGCTGAACTTATAACTGCGACAATCTCTTTATCATCTTGATTTTGCTTTATATCTTGTTTTATGAGTACTTGCTCTTTCTCTTTTTTAGGTTTAGAGTTAGATTTTGTCATAAGTTTTACAGCACCCATTATAATCATAAGAACAACAAACACTATAACCATAGAAAGAAGTGTAACAACCAAACTAGCAATCAACTGTTCAGATTTTGTAAGTGCTGTTATATCATTTTTCATAACATCTAGTAAATTAGTCAAATTCATAGTTTCACCCTCTTATTTTAAAGTGGAATATTTCCATGTTTCTTAGGAGGTCTGCTTTCTCTTTTAGATCTCAAAACATCAAAAGCATCACAGAGTCTAATCCTAGTTAAAGACGGTTGTATAACATCATCTACAAAACCTCTTTGAGCTGCTTGATAAGGGTTTGCAAATTCATCTCTATACTCCTTAACCTTTTCTTTTCTAACTTCTTCAGGATCATCCGCAGCCTTTATATCTTTTCTAAATATTATATTAGCAGCTCCCTCAGGACCCATAACTGCAATTTCAGCACTTGGCCAAGCATATACAATATCCGCCCCTAAATCTTTAGAACACATAGCAAGATAAGATCCACCATAAGCTTTTCTAGTTATTACAGTAACTTTCGGAACAGTAGCTTCACTGTATGCATAAAGCATCTTAGCTCCATGCCTAATGACCCCACCATACTCTTGAGATGTCCCCGGCAAGAATCCTGGAACATCTACAAAATTTAAGATAGGTACATTAAAGGCATCACAAGTTCTGATAAATCTAGAGGCTTTATCAGATGCATTTATATCAAGACACCCAGCCATATATATAGGTTGATTTGCTATTATTCCTACAGATTCTCCATTAATTCTTGCAAATCCTGTAAGTATATTTCTTGCAAAATAAGGTTGTACTTCGAAGAAATCACCATCATCAACTATACTTCCTATTATAGCCTTCATATCATACGGTTTATTTGAATTATCAGGCATTACAGTGTCTAGCATATCTATTTTTCCATTTACATCATCACAATCTAATATAGGGGTTTTCTCCAAATTATTAGACGGTAAGAAACTAAGTAATTTTCTAATTCCCGTTATACAGTCCTCGTCAGAGTCAGATACAAAGTGTGCCACACCCGATGTAGCGTTATGAGTCATAGCTCCACCAAGTTCTTGTGCACTAACTTCTTCTCCTGTAACAGTCTTTATAACTTGAGGTCCAGTTATGAACATTTGGCTAGTTTTATCAACCATAAATATAAAATCAGTAAGAGCTGGTGAATAAACTGCTCCCCCTGCACAAGGTCCCATTATAGCCGATATTTGAGGAACAACACCAGAAGCTATCGTATTTTTATAAAATACTTTTCCATACCCTGCCAAAGCATCTACGCCCTCTTGAATTCTAGCTCCACCAGAATCATTAAGCCCAACTACAGGAGCTCCCATTTTAATAGCCATATCCATAACTTTTTCCATTTTTTTAGCATGCATTTCTCCAAGGGATCCTCCTAAAACAGTAAAATCTTGAGCAAATGCATAAACTAATCTGCTATCCACCTTACCGTATCCTGTTACAACTCCTTCTCCAGGAATTTCTACTTTTTCCATTCCAAAATTGTTACATTTATGTTTTACAAAAGCATCTAACTCAATAAAAGTTCCTTCATCAAATAATATATTAAGTCTTTCTCTTGCAGTAAGCTTTCCCGAATCATGTTGCTTTTGTATCCTTTTTTCTCCTCCCCCAAGCTCTATCTTAGCTCTTTTTTCTAAAAGAATTTCCAGCTTATTTTGTGACATTTCTACTCCCCCTTCTAATCTCTTTGACTTAGTTCAAGTAATATGCCGTGAGTACTCTTAGGATGACAAAATGCAATTTTCGCTCCACCTGCTCCATATCTAGGCTTTTCATCTATCATTCTATATCCTTTTTTCTTAACTTCTTCTATAGCTTTTTCTATATCATCAACTCTTACAGCTATATGCTGAAGTCCATTTCTACCACCATTTTTCTCAATAAACTTAGCTATAGGTCCATCTTCACAAGTTGACTCCAAAAGTTCGAGTTCCGTATCTCCGACAGGTAAAAATGCAACCTTAACCTTTTGATCTTCTACAATCTCAGTTCCCTCGCACTTTATTCCAAGAACATCCTCATAAAATTTTAAAGTTTCATCAAGATTCTTAACCGCTATACCTATATGATCGACTTTACTTATATTCATATCAAAATCCCCCTTTTTAATTAAAATATCTAGTCGTTACGCACTGACTCATGTCGCCAACGATCCCTTACGGGCTCCATTGCTCAAAATATTTGCAAGTGTAGCTATTTTAACAAGTTATCAGCAAAATGAAAATTCTAAGTTTCACTTTATAAGTTTATTGAATATTTTCTCACTTACAGTATAAGGATCCGACTCTTTGCTCAATGTCTTCATTATCATATCCTCTACTTCTTTTTCACTTTGTATATTTTGAATTTTACATTCTATTTTTCTATGTATTATCTCTTTTATCTCAGACTTATTTCTTTGCAGCACCTTACTTTTTAACAATTCAGTTTCATTTTGATATTTTTTATGATCCATAATATTTTGAAGCAATTCATCTACTCCACTTCCATCATTTGCAACAGCCATTGAAACAGGAGGTCTAAAATCCCAATCCTTCTTAAAATCTAACATCATATTTATCTCAAGTAAAGTTCTTTTAGCTCCTTCTTTATCTGCTTTATTTACAACGAATACATCTCCAATTTCCATAACCCCTGCTTTTATAGCCTGTATATCATCTCCAAGGCCAGGAACCATAACCATAAGCGTAGTATCAGCAGTTTTAACTATATCGACCTCAGATTGGCCAACACCTACTGTTTCAACAAATATATAATCGCAGCCATAGGCATCCATAACTTTTATTGCTCCATAAGTAGCTTTAGACAATCCTCCTAAACACCCTCTAGTTCCCATTGATCTTATGAACACACCTGGATCTAAGTTCAAATCACCCATTCTTATTCTATCTCCAAGTATAGCACCCTTAGAAAAAGGGCTAGTTGGATCTATTGCTATAATACCAACTTTTTTGCCCTGCTTTCTAATCTTTTTTACCAACTTATCAGTTAAAGTTGATTTCCCCGCTCCAGGAGGGCCTGTTATACCTATCACATACGCCCCTTTTGTATTTTTATGTATCTCTTTTAATATATCAAAATATCCTTCTTGTTCATTTTCTATTATAGAAATAAGTCTTGCACAAGCTCTTTTCTTTCCCTCTAATAAATCTTTTATCAAATCCATATTTTCACAACCTTATTAAGATATAGATTTTTTTAAATGTGTTTTTATGTATTCTATAGTTGCAGTTGTAGTTGTTCCTGGAGTAAACACTTCTGATATCCCATTTTCTTTAAGATAAGGAATATCCTCATTAGGAATAACTCCTCCTCCAATTACAAGCATATCGTCATAAGCCCCTTCTTCTTTTAAAAGCTTAACAACCTTCGGAAGAAGATGATTATGAGCGCCAGACAAAATGCTCATTGAAACAACATCAACATCTTCTTGAATTGCCGTTTGAACTATTTGTTCAGGTGTCTGTCTAAGTCCCGTATATATAACCTCCATTCCCGCATCTCTAAAAGCTCTCGCTATAACTTTTGCTCCTCTATCATGGCCATCAAGTCCAGGCTTTGCAACTAATACTCTTATAGGTCTCATATTATTTTCTCCCCCTTTTTTATACTATATCATTACACTTTGTTTATATTCGCCAAATTCTTCTCTCATAACATCACATAATTCTCCTAGTGTTGCATATGAATTAACTGCCTCAAGAATGTAAGGCATTAAATTATCATCACCCTTACACCCTTTTCTTAAGTTATCTAAGTTTTTCTTAACAAGATTATTATCTCTTCTATTTCTTAAATCTCTTAATTTTTCTTTCTTTCTTTCTCCAACACTAGGATCAACTCTTAAAAGACCCTTTGGAGATCCTTCTTCTATTTTAAATTTGTTCATACCAACTATTACTCTCTCATCGTTTTCTATTTCCTTTTGATATCTATACGCACTCTCCATTATTTCTTGTTGCATATATCCCTTATCTATAGCAGATGGAGATCCCCCAAGAGCGTCTATCTTTTCTATTAATTTCATAGACTCTTTTTCTATTCTATTAGTTAAACTCTCCACATAATAAGAACCTGCAAGTGGATCTATAGTATCTGCCACTCCACTTTCATGTGCTACTATCTGCTGAGTTCTAAGTGCAGTTCTAACAGAATCCTCAGTAGGAAGAGCCAATGCCTCATCTTTAGAATTAGTATGAAGAGATTGAGTTCCACCCATAACTGCTGCAAGAGTTTGAATAGCAACACGAACTATATTATTTTCAGGTTGTTGAGCGGTAAGAGTAGATCCCGCTGTTTGAGTATGGAATTTAAGCATCAATGATTTTTCTTTTTTAGCACTAAATCTTTCCTTCATAATTTTAGCCCAAAGTCTTCTTGCTGCTCTATACTTAGCAACCTCTTCAAATAAATCATTATGTGCATTAAAGAAGAATGAAAGTCTTGGAGCAAAATCATCTACATTAAGACCTGCCTCTATAGCTGCATTTACATAAGCTATACCGTTTGACAAAGTAAATGCCACCTCTTGAATAGCAGTAGATCCAGCTTCTCTTATGTGATATCCAGATATACTTATTGTATTCCACTTAGGGATATTTTTAGAGCAATATTCAAATATATTAGTTATAAGTCTCATAGAAGGCTTCGTTGGAAATATATAGGTTCCCCTTGCAACATATTCTTTAAGTATATCATTTTGAATAGTTCCTCTTAACTTATCCATATCTACACCTTGCTTTTGAGCAACACCTATATACATTGCAAGTAAAACAGACGCTGGTGCATTTATAGTCATAGACGTCGAAACCTTATCAAGAGGAATTCCATCAAATAATATTTCCATATCTTCAAGCGAATCTATTGCAACTCCAACTTTTCCAACTTCCCCCTCAGAAATATCATCATCTGAATCATATCCCATTTGAGTTGGAAGATCAAACGCAACCGATAGGCCCATAGAACCTTGCTCTATTAGATATTTGTATCTTTTGTTCGACTCTTCTGCTGTTGCAAAACCAGCATACATTCTCATCGTCCAAAATTTACCTCTATACATAGTAGGCTGTACCCCTCTAGTAAAAGGATACTCTCCTGGAAATCCTAAATCATCATAATTAACATCCTCTATATCAAAAGGTGTGTAAAGCCTCTTAACTTCTTCATTAGATCCTGATAAGAATTCAGTTTTTCGCTCCCCGAATTTAGATAAAGATTTTTCTAATTTTTCTTCTTCCCACTTTTTAAAGCAATCTTGTAATTTATCTTTACAGTTCATTAACTTCGCCCCCTTATATTTGATTATGAAAGTTTATGACTTTAAAATTTCATAATTATATATTCATGAAATTTTAATTGCATACTTACTTATATTTTCTACATTTTTTACCTAAATCCTTCTTGTTCTGTTGTAATTTTTGAACTTTTTAGATAATTCTAATTAATCATCTATAATCTACTTTAAGAAACCCCACTTGGTTAAAGTACATGCTTTAAATTATATGAAATATATACGTATATATTTCATATAATTTGTTTCCAATTAATTATCAACAAATTGAAAATAAGCAAAAAAAATAAGGTTGAGAAATCTCAACCTTATTTATTGTCATCTTCTTTATCAACAGATATTTCATCAAAATCTTCAAGTGATAGTTCTTTATTAAACGCTTGCTTAAACTGGTCTGCATCTAATGTTTCATATTTTAAAAGACACTTAGCAACATAATCCAATTTATCTATATTATCGTCTAATAGTTTTTTCGTCCTATTATAAGCTTCATCTACTATTCCACTTACTTCTCTATCTATTTCCGATGCTACTTCTTCAGAGTAATTTCTCTTAGATGTGAAATCTCTTCCTAAGAATACCTCATCAGAACCATCGCCAAAAGTCATAGGCCCTATTTTATCACTCATACCGTATCTTGTAACCATAGCTCTTGCTGTTTGAGATACTCTATCTAAATCATTTTGAGCGCCAGTTGATATATCATCAAGAACAAGATATTCTGCAACTCTTCCCCCAAGAAGAACTATAATATTCTCTTGCATTTGCATCTTAGTAGCATAATACTTATCTTCTTTTGGAAGCTGCATAGTAAATCCGCCTGCTCTTCCTCTAGGTATTATAGTTACCTGATGTACAGGATCTGTATTCGGAAGAAGTTGTGCGGCAACCGCATGACCAGCCTCATGATAAGCTGTTAACTTTCTTTCTTTTTCGCTTATTACCCTAGTCTTTTTAGCCGGACCAGCTATAACCTTAGTAATAGCTTCTTCTATAGTTTCCATCTTTATATTCTTTTCTCTTTTTCTAGCAGTTAATATAGCTGCTTCATTCATAAGATTTTCTATATCGGCTGGAGTAAATCCAGGTGTTCTTCTAGCTAAAACCTTTAAATTAACATCATCTGATAATGGCTTATTCTTTGAATGAACCTTAAGTATAGCTTCTCTACCTTTAACATCAGGCGCTCCGACAAGTACTTGTCTATCGAATCTCCCTGGTCTAAGTAAAGCTGGATCTAATATATCAGGTCTATTTGTAGCTGCCATTATTATTATTCCTTCATTAACTCCAAATCCATCCATTTCAACTAGAAGTTGATTTAGAGTTTGTTCTCTTTCATCATGTCCTCCACCAAGACCTGCTCCTCTTTTTCTTCCAACAGCATCTATTTCATCTATAAATATAATACATGGAGAATTTTTCTTGGCTTGTTCAAATAGATCTCTAACTCTAGATGCTCCTACTCCTACGAACATCTCGACGAAGTCCGAACCACTTATGCTGAAAAATGGAACTTCAGCCTCTCCTGCAACAGCTCTTGAAAGATATGTTTTCCCAGTTCCCGGAGGCCCAACCATTAATATTCCTTTAGGTATTCTAGCTCCAAGATCTATATATCTTTTAGGGTTTTTAAGGAAGTCTACTACTTCTTGAAGATCTTCTTTTTCTTCTTCAAGACCAGCTACATCGTCAAATTTAACCTTATTCTTCTCATCCCCTTTATGAAGTTTGGCTTTTGATTTTCCAAAATTCATAACACGGCTTCCACCGCCTTGTGATTGCTGCATAAATACAAACCAAAATACTACAAATATTAGTATCATAAATATAGATGGCAGTATTTCAAAGAACCAAGGTGTCTGAGGTTCTGGTTTTCCTACAAGTACAATTTTTCCTTCTGTAACTTGTTTTAAAATAATATCTGAAAGATTGTCTTTACTTACTGGATAAGGTACATAAGATTTAAAATGCGTACTAGTACTCTTTATTGTTCCTTCAATTATCTCATCTGTAAATGTAAGCTCTGCTATGTTTTCTTTAACTAATTCCTGATAAACCGAAGAAAAATCTAAATTTTTCACTTCATTCGTAGGTTTACCAAGAGTTTGGACTATTGAAACTATTATTATAAATACAAGCAAATAAAAAGTTGCTCCTTTAAATAATTTCTTCAAATAGAGCCCTCCTTTCCTCAGGTCAACAATTTTAGTTTATTCTATCATAAATAAAACATCAATACAATACAACTAGGTTATATACTCTACTTGTAATTACATTGAGATTATACAGTTTTGAAACTCATCCTTAAAATATTATTAGTATTTGAATCTATTTTGTAATTTTCGCTCATTCTATGTCCTATAACCCAGATGATTCCTTTTTCATCCGATAAAATCGGAATCAAATCTCTTTGTTCCTTAGGTATTTTTAAATCTATTAATAAGTCTTTTATCTTTTTACTCCCCCCCAATCCTAGTAATTTAATTTTGTCACCATTTCTTCTATTTCTTATGTGCAAACTTCCTTTAATCTTATCAGCGTCGAAGAATTTCACATATTTATCACTGCTAGATTTTTCATATTCGTCAATACTTAATATTTTACTCTCAACTATAGTATTTGATTCCTTTATTTTTATATATCCACTTTTAGGAATACTATAGTCATAACTTATTTTTTCTTCTATTATCTCTTCATCTGTGAATAATATACTTCCATTCTTTTTATATACCAATATTCCCTTAGGCAAATCTATTCTGACATTATTTTTATCTGAATCAATCAAATCATTTACATCTTCTATATGCTTTTGATCTATTCCTTTTATATTGCCTAAGATATAATCAATAGATTTTCTAATAATTCTATTTTTTAAAGCTTTATGAGTATTCATAAATTTATCTACATCAACAGATATCATATTTTCAGATATTTTAGAACAAACATCGTCAAATGCCTTATTTGATTGTTCCATTATAAAGTCACTATCATCTTTTAGTACGTTTGTCATCCTTGCTATAGATTCCTTTAAATTCGGATTAAAATTTTCAACCATATAAGGGATTAACTTAAGCCTTATTTTATTTCTAGTATATATTTCTTCTAAATTTGTTTGATCTATTCTAGGGTTTAGGTTATTTTGTTCACAATATTTTTCTATATCCTGTCTATCTATATCTAGTAATGGTCTTATAATACCGTCTTCTCTTTTATACTGTATGCCCTTTAGCCCTTGAAGTCCCGTACCTCTCATCATTCTCATTATAACAGTTTCTGATTGATCATTTATATTTTGTGCAATAGCTATTTTGTCAGCAGATATTTTATCCTTTATTTCAAAGAACATGTTATACCTTAATATTCTAGCTCCCTCTTCCACAGAAACTCCTTTTTCCTTACAATAAGCCGGAACATCTATCGCTCTTATAAAGCATGGTACTCTCATAATATCGCATATCTTAGCTACATACATAGCATCCTTTTGAGCTTCAATCCCCCTTATTTTGTGATTTAAGTGAGCTGCATATATCTTTATATTAAATTCATCTTTCAAATAATTTAGTATATGAAGCATACATATAGAATCAGGTCCTCCCGAAACTCCTAGTATTATTTTATCCCCATAATTGACTAAATTATGCTTTTTAATTGTTTCTCTAACTTTATTTATAATCATTATATATCCCTCTTATTTATACATTTTATATAATACCTATTAATATCTTTATAGAAATCTATATTATTCATACACTGAATATAGAATTTACTATTCAAACTATTATTTCTTCTATAATACTCTTTTGTCTCAAAATAACCCATATTGTAATCATTAAATATTATTTCATAATTTTCTTCATAAGTGTCAGTTAAATAATCAAAATAAATTCCACTTGTATATACTTCTTTATATTCATACGATTTTCCTTGTATATTTTTATTTATTAATTGTTTATATTTATCTGGAAGTATAGAGTATATATATTCATACGACATTAAATCCAAATAATCCTCTGTTTTCATAGCAGATATATAATAATCATATCTAAATTTTGATTCTTTCATAAGGTCGAGTATTGCCTGTATCTCTTCAGCTTTAAACTGTGAATGCTTTTTTATCTTATAATACATCAATCTTTCACTATGTTCTAAGTTATCGACTATATTTTTGTCTGAATTGGATATAACAGAAATATATGGAAATTCTTCAATTTCTTCTTTAAATTCTTTATCCATACTTTTTATTATTCCCAAACTATTTAATGTATACAATAATTTTTCGGTACCTTGGAATTGTAAAAACAAAATAAAAGATGATGTAATTAGCATTCCAACCATTAATATAGTCAAAACAATAGAAATTCCCATTTTATTTTCATTAGATTTCAAATGAATCACCTCTATAAAGATAAATTTTTTGTCATATTTATTCATAATTATAATAACAAATAAAAACGATAAAAGGTAGTGTAAATCGAACTACTTTTTACCGTTTTTTCTATGACTTTCTAATTTATTTTTATGTTCATCAAGTTTTTACCCTCAAATAACCCAGTTATATTCAAATCATAGTCTATTGTTATATCTAAATTTTTGTATGAATCCATTTTATTTATTTTTATTTTTTTAGTTACAATTTCCATAGGGAAATCTCCATGAGGTGTTCTGTATAGTGTTCTAAATCTTTTTCCTAATTCAAATATTAGTTCAGAATTATTTCTACCTGTTTTTTTAATAACTATACAATTTTCAGTTATTTTTAATCTACTAGTAGTTCCTTCCATACCTGATATCTCAGATTCCTCATATACTACATACGTAGCATTATTTTTCAAATATACTTTACCTTCTGTTATTAATTCTATATTATCTTTATTACCTTTGAAATCCATTTGAACAGTGTTTATTTTTATCAACACATTTTCTCCCATTTCATCCACCTCATTTAAATCTTTTTATTTAATTTTTCCTCGTGCCTTTTTATAGCCAAGCTGATAAGTTCATCTATTAACTTATCATATGAAATTCCTGTACTTCCCCATAGTTTCGGATACATGCTTATATTAGTAAATCCAGGCATAGTATTTATTTCATTTATATATATATTATTAGTTTCTTTTTCCACAAAAAAATCAACTCTAGAAAGTCCACATCCATCTATAGATTTAAATGCTTTTATAGCCATTTCTCTAATTTGCTCACTTATATTTTCTTCTATTTTAGCAGGTATTATAAGTTTTGATGATTCATTTAAATACTTAGCTTCATAATCATAAAACTCTTTAGCAGGTATTATTTCTCCCACTACCGAAGCTTTTATTTCTTCATTTCCTAAAACAGATACTTCTATCTCTTTTGCATTTACCCCTTCTTCTAAAACTACTCTTCTATCATATTCTAAAGCTTCTTTTATTCCTTTTGTTAACTCTTCTTTATTTTTAGCTTTTGATATTCCAACGCTAGATCCTAAATTTGCAGGTTTTATAAAAATAGGATATGAAAGTATGCTTTCTATTGAACTCAATTGTCCTTCTTCATCATTGTTAAATTCCCATCTTGTTGTATATGTATATTTAACTTGAGGTATATTTTCTTGTTCAAACACTTTTTTACAAACCAACTTATCCATTCCAACACTAGACGCCAATACATTACATCCAACATAGGCTATATTACTTATTTCAAATAAGCCTTGAATAGAACCATCTTCTCCATATGGTCCATGTAATACTGGAAATAATACATCTATCTTTTTAAATGTATTATCTTCAAATTCTATACCTACCTTCTGGTTTAAGGTTGGTATCAAATTTATTTTTACATTTTTTTTAGCCTCTTTTTCCCAGCTTCCATTCTTTATTTTTTCTACATCGCCTTCATAATACAGCCAGTTCCCGTCTTTAGTTATACCTATTGTAAATATATTATACTTTTCCTTGTTTATATATTTATATATAGAAGAAGCAGATGATAAAGAAACTTCATGTTCTCCAGATTTTCCTCCAAATATTAAGGCCAAATTAATTTTTTGCACAAAAGCACCTTCTTTCCAAATATATGTTGTTTATAATTATATGCTATATATTACGTTTTGATTATATTTTATTTTGGCAAAAAAATAAAGAAGCAATAAGCTTCTTTATACTACATGGCTAATGTTCCATCTGGATTTTTTATTAATTCAAATATTTTTTGTTGCTTACCCGTTATAGCATCTACATATATTAAGAAATCTCTTCCTTTATATTCAACTTTAAATTCATAACAAATTTTTTCTTTTTTACCTTCACTAGGTATAATAGTTAATTTATTTTTTAATATTTTGGCTCCATCTATTATGTTTTTACTAGCATCCTCAGATGTAACCTCTGGTTTTTTTATCTTTCTGTCAAAGTGACTAATTAAATATCCTTGTGATTCAAGTCCTATTACCTCTCCATTATCAAGAGCCACCTTTACTTTGATTAAATCTGGATATATACTAACTCCTTCTTCTTTATAACAAAAATTAAATGTTGTAGATCCATTATTAGTAAGAGAATAAGTAGGAACCATATTTTCATATTTTATCTCTTTCAAAAACTTTTTAGCCAATTCAAGTGCCTTTTTTTTATCTATAGAGGGCTGTCCTATCTTTCTTGTATCTACCATCCATACTATTTTCCCAGCAGTCTCACTAACAGATAAACTTACATTTTCGCTATTAAATATATATCCTGGAATAGAATTGTTTTTTATTCTTCCGTCGTAATTAAGTTCTGTTATTTTTTTGTATTTCAAGAAATTCAAAGCTATTTCTTTGGCTTTATCTTTGTTTATTTTATCTCCTTTAAGTCTTGGCTTTATATTTCCTATATGCTCTGAAAATGGACCGTCATAGATAAGTTCTGGTGTTTCATTCAACCTCTCCTCTATTCTTATCATACTAGTTGCCATTATATCCGCATTTGCCTTTTTCATTTTTTTATTTGCTTTTGATGCAATATCTACAAATTCAACTTTATCCTTCGCTAGAGTAGTCTGTAATTTTCCTAATTCTTCTGATAAATATTGAGCATTTTTTTGGAGTTCTGATATTTTGTTTCTTTCCTTTTCATTTAAATGTTTATCATCTAAAGCTTCTTTAGCTAATGTTATAGTGTAGTCTCCTAACTGCGTTAAAAACTTTTCAGTTTTTGCAAGTGACTTATGATTAAGAGGAAGCTGAGACATTTTATCTTGAGCTAAATAAGATTGGCTCATTATATCTGTAAGCAGTATTATATTTTGCTTTGTAGAATTGCTTACATTTACCTTAGATAAATCTGATTGAATGGTCTCCACATTGCCTATTACATCGTAAAACATTCTTCGATATTGAGCATCTAAACTTCTCTTGTATGCTGTTTTTTGTGAGTATCCCGTCATTCCCCATATAAAACATACAACAAGTAAACACAATAATATATTTGTTTTTTTATTCAAATTCAAAATATCACTTCTTTCTAGTAAGTTTCTTTTGCAAACCAATGCTTACCTACTTTAAACATAGGTTTTAATTTCCATATCCATTTACTTGTTGCAGTTACAGGGTTCCAATAGTATACAGCTCCACCTGTAGGATCCCATCCATTAATAGCATCATTTGCAGCTTTTATACAAGATTCTGAGGGATCCATATTTATCTGTCCATCGTCAACTGCAGTAAATGCTCCTGGTTGATATATAACTCCAGCTATCGAATGAGGAAATCTAGAGTCTTTAGTTCTATTTAAGATAACAGCTCCTACACTTACCTGTCCTATATAAGGCTCTCCTCTTGCTTCTCCCGTTATAGCCTGTGATAAGATATATATCTCATCATTTCTAGATGTAGCCACCTTTTTAGTTTGAGTTTGTATTCCAAGTGCTTTTTTAGTCTCATTTCCGACTACACCATCTTGTTTTAAATTATTTTTCTGTTGAAATTTTTTTATAGATTCATAGGTTTTATATCCATATACTCCATCTATAGAACCATTGTAATAGCCCCAGTCTTTAAGCTTAGTTTGAACCGCTTTAACATCATCGCCTTTTGAGCCCCAGAATATATTAGCTTGACCATATGCTATATAATCATCTATATAGAATGCTACACAAGATAATGTTAATATAGAAAACACCGAAACTAATAATAGTATTTTTTTCAAAATAAATCACTCCTATTATTTCTTAACTAAATCTAATTTAATGTTCTTATTCTTTATTTTTTCTAATATCTCTACTATTTTAAATTTTAATTTAATATCGTTATTATCAACTAATATCATTTTATATTCTTCTTTAGTAAGAACTTTTCTCAAATTTTTCTCAGTTTTATCGTTTGTTATACCATGATTTATATCTACAAAACATAAGGGCGGAAACATTACACACCACCAGTTTTTACCTTTACCTTCTCCTATTACAACCTTTAATGCTTTATACTCTCCAGCAGGCAATACTATATTAGAATATTTTTTTGTAGGAAAATTTGAATAATCTAAGCTAGCTGTTGCTGTATACTCTTTGTCATTTTGCTTTATTTCACTTGAAGCTATCTTCTGTATATTTTGAATATTTTCTGTAATAATTGTTTTAGTTTCTTCAATACTTTTTGATTTTTCTAATTTAGGAGACAAAAATTCTATTATTTTATCTCTAACCTTTAACTTTAACTCTTGATCATTTTGAGAATCACTATTTGCTATAACATGAAATCTTATCAGCTTCTCTTTATAATTATCTCTGTTTGCATAAACATCATCTAAGTAAGATATAGTACTCATAAAACAAAATAAAGATATAAAAAATACAATTAACACTTTTCTCATAATTTATCCCCCCGAATTAATTTAATTTATATCTTTATTTTGTCCTTTTTTTACCTTACTATACCTATTCTTCTAATTTTACTTTCTACATGTACATTAACTTTCATATTCTCAAAATAATGATCAAAATCTTCATCAACTTTTTTGTATAAAGGTTGGTTATATTTATACAATGTACTTTTTACATTTATAACATCTAGGCTATTTTTTTGTAATTTAGATATTAGATTATTTATGTTTTCTTTTATCTTATCCTCAGATAATTTTTCTACACCACGAATCGCTTTATCATTTGCTATAAGCCCTTTCACTCCAAATTCATGTTGAGTTATATCTCCTTCAGTATCTATATATATATCTAATATCAAATTATTATCTTTTTCAGTTACCTTCATTTCACTTTTAGTACTCGTTATTTTGTAAGCAACAGGTACACTTTTATAGTCAACATGTATATCTATTATATTGTAATTATCTTTATTTATCATATTTAAAAATCTACATTCTGCTTCAGTTAACTCTTGTTTAAACTCATAATCCTTTATAACAACTCCTCCAATAAGTTCTATTCTCTTGTTGTTATAAGTTTTAGTAGTAAGAGGAAATACCGTACTTTTATTTTCTTGTATCTCGCGTATTATCTTATTTAAACTTCCATCTATTACTGTACCGTTAGATACCGCGGAATTTAATATATTTCCATAGTATACTCCTACAAGAGGTTGTTCATTTGGTTTAATACCTACAATATCTGAAGCATATCCTTTTGATACTAGCATAAATAATTTTCTTGAAAAAGATCTCTTTCTATCTATTCCATCAAGTATTTGCTTGAATAACTTTTTATCTTTAAGTATATCCTCTCCTAATATTATTACCTTGTTGTGAGATAGTTCTAAGTCAAATGGGGATTTTGATTCAATGTCATTTATTACAGTATCAAACGTCTCTCCTTCAGCCTCCCAATAAAAAGATGCTTCTTTAGTAGGTGTTTGTTTTGTTCCAAGAAGAGCCACGTTAGGTATCTTAAACGATACTTTTATTTTATCTGATTCATTTTTCTTTTTATCTTCTTTTAATTTATCTATTCCAAGACCTATTACAAACCCTCTGTTGTTTATTTCAACCTTATCCCAGCATCCTGTAAGTAATACACTTATAATCATTGTTAAGATTAAAATCGTATATTTTTGTTTCATGCTTTTTTCACCTTCTTACTAAATTTAGAAAATAAAAATAGTATAAAAGGAATACCTGCAAAAGCTAGCAATTGTACGCCAACTGTGTATTTATTGCTCAATAAATCGTATACATGAGCTAAATTGTCAGGATATAATGCTAATATATATACAATTGGGATAATAGCATAATCAAAATGATTTATTTCTTTGCAATTAAGCATATCTCCCATTATTAAAGATGTGCAAAAAAAGAATACGCATATCGTTATGAATATATTTAATGTCCAAGCTCCCATTATCAATGCATCTAAATTTTCTAAAAATGCTCCTGGTATATCTATTACCTTTACAATTGTCAATGTAGGCCACATTAAGTGTGCAGTTTCAACTTGTCCAAATATAGCTATGCTTACAATTGTAAAAAATACGGATCCAATGCCTACAACAGACAATGATATCCACTGTATCTTAAACCCATCTTTAGGATCTCTCATGAACATACCCAGTACAAGCATTGTCTCAAATCCTGAAAATGCAAAAGTAGTTAAGAATACAGTCGGAAGCATCTTTGATAAGTTAATATTGAAAATAGGCATTAAATTAGTGAAATCAGCACTCTCAAGTGAAAAGAAAAATATAAATAATATAGGAATCATCATCAAAAAAAATATTATCTGAGATATCCTAGCTATACCTTCTATTCCTTTTCTAGAACCATAAGCACATACAAATAACATAGATATCATTATCACCTCTATAGGGGTTTTCTTTAGCATATACATTTTTACAACTTCTCCAAATATACGCGCTACCATACTCATATTTATCAAATAGTATATTATGAATATAATGCATATTAAGTATGCAATGGGCTTATTCAAAATACTTGAACTTATCTGCATAAGACTTTTATTTTGAAATCTATATACAACTTTATACATACAGTATCCCAAAAAAATACATATAAAGGTTGATATTATTATAACAATAAACCCTGAGCCCTTAACTTCATCTGCTAAGTTTCTTGGCAAAGATAAAATACCTACACCTAGTATTGTACTCATCAAAAGTGTTATCATCTGAGATGTACTTATTTTTTCTTTAGTTGAAATCATTTTTTAATATCATCCTCCCCGAATATCTCTTTTCTTTTATCATCTAATCTATTTCTATTCCTTTTTGTATACATTTTAGGTCTTGTATTCATAGATGGTATAGGAGCTCTTATAATCGTATCTTTAAGATCTTTGAAATTTTCTCCAACAGAGCATAATGGTTCTAAATAAGGAATTCCAAAACTTCTTAAATTCGCTAAATCTATTAGCATAACTAAAAATGCTAATATTATTCCATAAAGACCTAATATAGACGCCATAATCATAAATCCGAATCTAAATATTCTAAACCCTATTGCCATATTGTAACTCGGTATTGCAAAAGAAGATATTGCAGTTATAGCAACTATGATTACCATAAGAGGACTTACTATACCAGCTTGAACAGCAGCTTGGCCTATTACAAGACCACCTACAATACCTATTGTAGATCCTATCGCCCTTGGAAGTCTAACTCCAGCTTCTCTCAGTAACTCTAATGTAGCCTCCATTATAAAAGCTTCTGTAAAAGCTGGAAAAGGAACTCCTTGTCTTGTTGCTGCAAGGTATATAGCAAGATCTGTTGGTAGCATATCTGGATGATAAGAACTTATAGCTATATAAAGTGCTGGTAAAAACAAAGAAAATCCTGTAGCTATCAATCTTATAATTCTTACAAAACTAGATATTATCCATCTTTCATAATAATCATCAGGAGATTGTAAGAATGTAGTTAGTGTAACAGGAACTATAAGCGCAAAAGGTGTATTATCAACTAATATTGCAACTCTACCTTCATATAAAGATGATGATATTACATCAGGTCTTTCTGTATACTGTATTTGAGGAAACAAAGAATAACAGTCATCTTCTATTAACTGTTCTATATCTCCACTTTCTTGAATCATGTCTATATCTATTTCATCTAATCTTTTTTTAACTTCTTCTAAAACACTATTATTAACTATATTTTCTATATATAGTAAAGCTACATCAGTTTTTGACTTTTCTCCTAATGATAGATTTTTTATTTTAAAATTAGTGTCCCTTATTCTTCTTCTTACTAAAGATGTATTAACTTTTAGTGTCTCAGTAAATCCGTCCCTAGGGCCTCTTATTACAACCTCAGATTGAGGCTCTGATATTGAACGAGTTGGCCATCCTCTTGAGGATAATAGTATAGACTCTTCTACGTCATCTATTAATAAAAGAGTTTCTCCTACGAGTATATTTTTTATAATTTCTTCTATTTCCTTAATTTCTTTGATTTCAGTTATCGCTATGGTTTTTTTCTTTATTAAATCTTTTATATTGCTCTTTATGTCATTCGGCATAGCTAATCTAGATTCAACCATCAAATTATTTAAAGCAAATTCACTTATAAGTGCCTTATCCGTCATTCCATCTATATAGACAAGAGCCATCTTACACTCATTTTCAACACCAACCTCAAACTCTCTTATAATCAAGTCATCACAATCTTTAAATCTTTTTTTTATAATTTCAAGCTTGTATTCAAGCTTATATTCATCTTTTTTAACCTGCATATCCTCACCTCCTATTTACGTAATATATAAAATATCCAAAAGAGACTACAATATACGCGGTTCCTATAAATTTAGCTATATTGTATTCTTTATTTAACTTCTTCTTTTTCAAAACATTACAATCCCAGGTCAAAATATATATGCCGACTATTAAAAATAAACCAATTACATACATCCTATCAACTCCTATAAAGTTAACCTACACTCTTAGCTTTGTTATAAAACCACATTCATAAATAAACGTTTATTCAATTGAGTATATCTATATATAATTTTTCCCAAAACTGAATTTAAATACATACAAAAAAATAAAAGTCCTAAAATTTTAGGACTTTTATTTTTTACAATTCTTTCTTCTAGATTTCTCTATTATGAAATTTTGAGCATTTTCTATATGAACAGTGGCTCTTTGCATAGCATTTTTAGAATTTCTATTACATATAGATTCTATTATTTCCTCATGTTCTTTGACTAAGTTTTTAGAAGTATCATGATCAGATATATATGTTACTCTAAATCTATATACCTGCTCTCTTAAAGAGTTGTTTATTTGAATAAGTTTTTGATTATTCGTTGAATTGAATATAAGATCATGCAGTTCTATATCCTTTTGAACCATCATATCTATATCTCCATTTTCTAAGCTTTTCTTGAACTGATATGATATAAGTTCCAATCTTTCTAAGTGTTCATCAGTCATTCTCTCAGCTGCAACAGATGCTGCAAGTCCTTCTAATGCCGCTCTTATTTCTAAAACTTCAATTATATCTTTTAATGATACATCTGCAACATATGCTCCTTTTCTAGGAAGCATAACTACTAATCCTTCTAATTCTAATTTTCTAATAGCCTCCCTAACTGGTGTTCTACTAACCCCTAATTGTTCAGCCAATTGAACCTCCATAAGTCTTTGTGCAGGCTCTAATTTTCCTTTTAATATTGATTCTCTTAAATATTCAAATACTATATCCCTCAAAGGTTTGTAATTTTCTAACTTCAATTTTTCTAAGTTATCCTTCAATTTCAATTCCTCCCTTATAAGTATTCACTAAATATGTTTGCTTGTATACTTGTTCTAATTCTTCCTTTGCCAATTGGGCATACTCTAAATCATTGAATATTCCAAATACAGTTGGCCCACTTCCACTCATCATAGATCCTACAGCATTGTGTTCAATCATTTTTTTCTTTATTTCTTCTATTTGCTTATACTCATTTTCAGTTACATTCTCAAGCACATTAGACATATTCTTAGCTAAAGCTTGTACATCGTTTTCCTCAAGATTGTTTAATATGGTTTTTGTATCAGGCCTTTTAGATACCGCATCCATATCCAGGTTTTGATACACCCATTTAGTCGAAACCATTATATTAGGTTTACATATAAGTAGTTTAACATGTTCTAATCCTTTTATTCTGGTCAAATCTTCGCCTATACCTTTAGCTATTGCAGACCCTCCTAATATACAAAATGGTACATCTGCTCCAAGATTCAAACCCAATTCCATAAGTTGGTTTTGATTTAATTTTAAATTCCACATTTCATTAAGCCCAACCAAAACGGCAGCAGCATTTGTGCTTCCTCCTGCTAACCCAGCCGCTACAGGTATGTTTTTATTTATTACTATTTTTACTCCTTTATCTATCCCAAATTTTCGCTTTATCAAATCAGCAGCCTTGTAAGCTATATTCCTAGAGTCAGTCGGAACATCTTTATTGTCGCTATCTATAATTATTCCGCTATCTATCTCTTGTATATTTACATTATCATATAAATCTATGGTTTGCATAATCATTTCTACTAAATGATAATCATCTTCCCTTTTTCCAAGTACATCTATAGATAAATTTATTTTGGCTCTGCATTTTAGATTCAAACTCTTCATATCTTCCTCCTAATTAATATAAAAAAGTCTTACTAATAAATATTTTCAGTGTAGACTTTTTTTAATTCATAACGTAAATTATATTTACGAACAATTCAAAAGGATTATGATTCCCTATTCATTATAACAATTGAATTATAAATTATTATATTATATATTATACTATAATTGAATTGATATAAAGTGAAATTTAATTCAGAAGCTGTTAAATTCTTATCTCTAGCCTTAATAGGATGGAGTTTTAGAACTTCTAGGTTTCAAATAAAGTAAAAAAGTCTCAATATCAAAATGATATTGAGACTTTTTTACTTTATATATCTAATGTAACTTTCTTTTCTATTATTAAATATTGACCCTCTTTTAAAGAATCCTCTTCCTTCATATCATTAGTTTGAGCTATCTCTAGTGATGTTGTATTATATCTTTTTGCTACATCCCAAAGCGTATCATTCTCTTTTGCTATATATATAGTTATACTAGGTCTTGATGAAGAATCTATATCTCCTATAATCTCTCCATTCATTACAAATGAACTATTTACATCTTCTATAACTTCAAATCTAGTTTTTCCTTTTATTTTTAATTCAACTTCATTTTTTTTCACGCTATAGTTTATACTATCTATATCTATATTTGAATATGATTTCATACTATCATTTATATTGCTTAAATCTAGAGATTGTTTAAATGGTATTTCCTCACTCATACTATATACTGGTCTTAGACCTTCGATAGGAGTATATAGTATGTCAACGTGAATTATACCTTCTATGTTCATCTTTTCTTCTATAATAAAGTTATCTGTTATAAATAACTTTGAATCTACATTCAATATTTCTTTAATTTCTATGTCATCTTTATCATTTTGTATAACCTCATTTATTATAAAATCATCTTCACCAAAATTAACTATTTTATTTAAATTAAAGTTCTTATCTTCAAGCTTTAAATCTTTATATGGACAATATGCATCTTGAAGAGTTTCTTTTACTCTATTTTCTGATATTTTAACCTTAGTACTAACAGTTGCATCTATTTCTATTAGATTAGTTTTTCCTGAATCATCATCTTTTAGATTAAATTTAAAATCTGTTAAGTTCATATAAGAATCTTCTTTCATTCCTTGCATAGCTCCAGCTACTTCTATAAACTGTGTAAACTCTACAGAATTAGATCTTAACTTGCTCATATTTCCTTCTTTATTTAAAACAATAGGGTTAAGCTCAACTACTCCCCCTAATATAACTTTGTTATCTGATAATCTAGTTTCCTTTAACAATATCTTTGGATTTAATGAAAGTACTGAACTAACATCTTCATTTTCTCCCAAATTTATTATTTCTTTCACTACTGTCTCTGATTTTTCAATGCCTATTACGTCATCATAGTATATTTCTCTTTTGATAGTTTGTATATCCTCAATTCCAGTTATATCACGTATTATGTCGACTTTTTCTCTTGAAAATAAACTACCTGTAATATTTATTAAACAACCCAGTTTTATCTTTCTTTCATTTATTATGCTACAATCTATATGTTCTATATTACTTATCAATATACTCTTCATATCTGATGAAATATCCTCTTTTTCTATTGCCTCATTTATGTCTATTTTACCGCTTAAACTGGTAACACCCTTATCTTGAGTTATATAAATAGTGTTATAGTTTAGATCTCCCCTTAATATTATTTTACCCTGCATCAATTCTTCTTTCTTTAAAGATATGTACGCCTCTGTCTTTACTATTTCAAAAACATCATCCTTTGTATCAGGTACTAAAATTTCAGATTCCAAAAATGTTTGAAACCTTCCAAAATCACTTCTATTGTCTATCTTCATTATATCTTTTATTAAATCCATTTTTTTCCCTCCTAGTTAAATATATACAACTATCACATTATTATTATATTTAACTAAAGCAAAAAAAATTCCATCTATTTTAGATGGAATTAAGATACACTCATATTTTCGCTCATATTTTCATTCATGTTTTCATTTGTACAAATTTGAAGCTTAACAGTAGATGTTAATACATCCGAATAACTATAAGATACTCTAGTGCAATTACTATCATCTATTTTCACAACAAATATACTAGGGTACGTATTTTCTAAGATTCCTTTTCTAACAATCATCTTTTTTCTGCCTTTATTAGCTCTTAGAACTACGTTCTTTCCAACATGTTTTTCTATATCTTTTCTTATCTGATCCAAAGTGTGTTTCGTAGCCAAAAAAATCACCTTCTTCTCCATTGTATGTTTACATAATATCATATTTAAATGTTCATGTCAAATATATAAAATTATATTTTATCTATTTTCCTGTTTCATGTCAATATATTATTTTCATAATACTCAAGTATACTATACACTATATTCTCAGCTATATTATCAACAGCCTTATCCACAGCTAAAATTTGTGATTCTAAGAGGTTAGATATATAACCCAATTCACAATATACTCCATTGCAACCACTTTCTTTTAGTATATATATACTGCCTTCCTTTGCTCCTCTATTTTTTATATTCATATTTTTTTTCAAATTACTGAGTATATTTTCTCCTATTAATTTTCCCTTTGTATCTCCCCAATAATATATAGATTCTGCTCCACTTACTTCTTCAAATTTAGATTTATTTAAATGTATACTAATCAAGAAATCAGGATTAGTTTTTTTAATCATGTCTACTCTTTTATCTAAAGATATATATTCATCAGTTGATCTGGATAAATATACACAAGCACCTACTTTTTCTAATTTTTCTTTTAACTTCAATGTTACTTTTAACGAAACTTCTTTTTCTGTTAATAGGTCATTCGTATAACCTGTATCCTCTCCTCCATGACCAGCATCTATAAATATTTTTTTATTTTTAATAGGTAAGTCTAAATCGAAATCGTCTAACTTATACAGTGTTACATTGGTATAATAATGTTGTAAAATTTGTTCATAGTTCCCATTATTTTTTGCTTTTTCATTAGCTCCATATTGACAAAGGCCTAGACCATGACCTGTTCCTTTTGTGTAAAATCTTATTTTTATAGGTCTAAATCCTAATCTAGAAGAATTTAAATTTAAATTTTCGCTAAATACACTACCTTTGACCTCTTTATTAAAAACTAGTATATTTTCTACTCTATTTCCATTCGTTTTTTCTAAAATTTCCAACATATTATTTATAGAATATTCATTCATTAAATTTTGAGACATATTGAATTTAAATATTGATTCCAGCTTTTCTATATCAATATCCACGATATTATCTGATTGTTCATTTAGCATACACTCCTTACAAGTAATCCCTCGAAGATAATCTATCTTTGTATTTAATAAATATTCACTATTTTCTGTGCTTCCACCACAGCAAGCATGGTAATATGGGCAAATTGGAAAATCATTAAACATTATAACTAAATTATTAGTCTTATCAACAGCTTCAAATGCCTTATCATATATATCCTCTTCATTAACTTCTTCTTTTTTTAAATTTAGATCTAATATATTTCTAAATATATTGGTTCTCTCTATAATAGCTTGACACATAATAGCCTGTATATGGAATTCTTGTGGAATGTTTTTAGATACTTTATACGCTATAAGATTTCTAAATTTTCTATCCATAGTATCACCTCTATTCATATAGAGATTTAGGCAATCCAGATCTGTACTTTCCTCTTGTCTCAAAACCACCTACACCTTTTATTCCTGTTATAGTATTTTGGAAAACTTCTTCAAGATGCATTACTTTATCAATCCTTGTATAAGCTATTTTTTCTACTATCAAAACAGGATCTAAGCAATGTATTAATATCCTACTAGGAGAACTTGCAAAATTTGCTCCTGCATTCAATATAGCCTCATAATTCGATTGACACGCGCCTGCAAAAATAACAAGTTCATCCATGGCATTTTCATATTTTCTAGCTTCCAAAACTGCCTTTATAAAATTTCTAGAATTTCTATAATTATTTAAATCTTTAATATCATTATTAGAATTCAGTATAGAGTCGTGACCTGTAATAACCAATATATCCGGTGAATGTTCTTTCAAAAGCTCTCCCACTACTTTATGTTGATCTGATTCTGCAACCACCTTACCCACCGCTTCAATGTCTAGCTTTTTATAAGCTTCTAAGCATATTCTTAAATATTCGCCATCACCGTCTAAATGAAGTACCTTTCCAGGTCTCCCAAATGCATTCCTATAATTCTTTTTTTGTTTATCATTCCTATTTTTCACAGCTCGTGTTAACAAACTTTCTATTTGTCTGCTGAAAACATATTGTCTAGAATCGTCTTGACCTATCATTTCTAAATCATCTATAGATGAATCCGCCATAAGCCTAAAATCTATACCTTTTAAAACAACTTGTTTTTTTCTATTTTTATTTTCAACAATATCCATTATTCTGAATAAAACATCTTTTCCATGTGATTTCCTAACAACCAAATCTCCTATATTCATCTTATTCCTCCTGCCTAGTGGGATTAATTCATTTTATGTTTGCAAAAAAATAATGTTCCCCACTATGGAGAACATTGAGATTTAATTATATTATAAAGTTTTTATTTTATGATTAACGTACCTGTTTTACCTTGTATTCCTTCAGCTGCTTTTTCAAGAGATGTTATAAGAGATTTTCTGCCATCCTTAGATTCTGCAAACTTTATAGCAGCCTTAACCTTAGGAAGCATAGATCCAGGAGCAAAATGGCCCTCATCAATATACTTATATGCATCATCCACACTTAATTCATTTAATAGTTCTTCATTTTCAGTACCAAAATTTATAGCTACCTTTTCTACAGCAGTAAGAATTATGAGATAATCAGCATCCAGTATTTCGGCAATTTTTTCGCTTGCAAAATCTTTATCTATAACTGCCGGTACACCTATTAAAGAATTATTATCCTCTATAACAGGTATACCTCCTCCTCCAACAGTTATAACTACATGACCATTATCAACTAACGTTTTAACCGTTTCTTTTTCTGCAATATCTACAGGTATAGGTGATGGAACCACTCTTCTATACCCTCTACCTGCATCTTCTTTCATATCATAGCCTTTTTCTTCTTCGAGTTTTTTAGACTCTTTCTCAGTATAAAAAGCACCTATAGGTTTTGTAGGGTTCCTAAACGCTTTATCATCTTTATCTACTATAACCTGAGTTATTACCGTCGATACAGGAATATGCATATCTCTATCTAAAAATTCTTCCCTAATAGCATTTTGTAGATGATAACCTATGTACCCTTGACTCATAGCTCCACATTCAGGAAAAGGCATCTCAGGCATAGACAAATTTATCATTCCAACCTGTGGACCATTTCCATGAGCTACAATAACATTATTTCCTTCCTGTATTAAATCAACTATAGGCTTTGCCGTTTTTTTAACTAATTCTAATTGTTCTTTAGGGTTTTTTCCAAGAGCATTTCCTCCAAGTGCAACAACAATCCTGTTACTCATAAACAGAGCCTCCTTTATAGATTACCTATAGTTGCAACCATAACAGCCTTTATAGTATGCATTCTATTTTCAGCCTCATCAAATACCTTGGAATACTTAGATCTAAATACCTCATCTGTAACTTCCATCGAATCAAGCCCAAATTTTTCATATATTTCTTTTCCAACTACAGTGTCTTTATCATGGAACGATGGCAGACAATGAAGGAATATAACATCGTCATTCTCAGTTTTTCTTATCATATCCATATTAACTTGGTACGGAGTTAATAATTTTATTCTCTCTTCAAATTGATCTTCTTCTCCCATAGAAACCCAAACATCTGTATAAATTACATCTGCACCCTTAACATCATTAACATTCTCACTTAGCTTAATTACAGCTCCTGTCTCTTTAGCAACCTCATTCATCTCATCTACTAACTCTTTAGAAGGCCACAACTCTTTTGGTGCAAGCGCAACAAATTCCATTCCCATTTTAGCTGCACCTATCATAAGTGAGTTACCCATGTTATTTCTAGCATCTCCAACATATACGAACTTGATTTTATTAAAACTCTTATTTACATGCTCTTTCACAGTTAGAAAATCTGCAAGTATTTGAGTTGGATGGTATAAATCAGTAAGTCCATTCCATACACTAACTCCTGCATGCTTTGCTAAACAATCAACAGTTTCTTGTTTGAATCCTCTAAACTCAATTCCATCATAATACCTTCCCAAAACTTTAGCTGTATCCTCTATAGATTCTTTCTTACCCATTTGAGAATTTGTAAGGAATGTTACATTAGCACCTTCATCAAAACCAGCAACTTCAAATGCACATCTAGTTCTAGTAGATGTTTTTTCAAATAATAAAACAATATTTTTTCCCTCTAATAAATTCCCCTTTATTCCTGCTCTTTTTTTATTCTTTAGATCCATAGATAAATCCAACATATATCTAATTTCATATGGTGTAAAATCCTTTAATGTTATAAAATTTCTTCCTTTTAAATTTACTGGCATTTGAAAAACCTCCCTAATTTATAGTTTCACTTTATCCGAAAGCTAAAAGTTCTAAGACTCCAGCCTCTTAAGGCTTCAGATAAGAACTTAACAGCTTCTGGATTAGTTTAGCTAGAAATTCAGTTGGAATAAAAACTCCATCTGAATTAAGTTTCACTTTATCTTAAATTTTCTCTAAAAAGTGGCATAGACATACATCTTGGACCACCCCTACCTCTTGATAATTCCGAAGATGGCATACAATGAATTTTGATTCCATTTTCTTCAAGAAGTTTATTCGTAACATGATTTCTAGAGTAGACTATTACCTCTCCAGGCCCAATCGCCAAAGTATTAGATCCATCATTCCATTGTTCTCTTCCAGCATCTATAATATTTCCTGCACCACATCTTATTAAAGTAACCTCATCAACCTCTAAGTATTTTTTTAGAATATCGCTAAGGCACATAGTCTCTTTTTTAATATCTAGCTTTAGATCTTTACCTCCTCTAGTTATTGAATATACCGTTAAAGGTCCTTCTATTTCAGGATGTATAGTGAATTTATCGTAATCTACCATTGTAAATACAGTATCAAGGTGCATAAAAGCTCTTTTTTTCGGTATATCAAAAGCAAGGACTACTTCAAATTTTTCATCTTTTTCAAATATATTTTTAGCTATAGTTTCTATAGAATAGGCATCTGTTCTCTCAGATATACCAATAGCTATAACCTTATCACTTAATATAAGTTCATCTCCACCTTCTATTGAAGTCTTATTATCTCTATCAAACCATATAGGTGTATTTTTATCTTTATATTCAGGATGGTATTTAAATATGTACTTAGAAAATAGAGTTTCTCTATTTCTTGTGACTGTTCTCATGTGATTTAATGATATTCCCTGTCCAATAGTTGCAAATGGGTCTCTTGTAAAGTACAAATTGGGCATAGGATCAACTATGAATGGATAATTAGAATCTAAAATATCTGTCAACGAAGTCTTTTTATAATCTCTTATTTCTTCCTTTCTAATCCCCTCCATCATCTTATCAATCATATCTCTTTCATTTGAAAATCCTAAAACATACTCTTTGACAAGTTCTCTTTTCTTACTACTGTCTATATTCGCTTCTTTTATAAATTCATCTACAAAAGCCTCTTTTATTCCAACATCCTTTACAGATTCAGCTGCCATATTTTCTAAATAAAGTACCTCAACATCATTTGATCTAAGGATATTTGCAAATTCATCATGCTCCTGCCTTGCAACCTCCAAATATGGAATATCATCAAACAACAATCTATCCATTAAGTCAGGAGTTAAATTCTCTATTTCTTTGCCCGGTCTATGTAAAAGAACTTTTTTTAACTTTCCAATTTCAGAATATACATTCAAAATATTTTCTTTTGACATCGCCTTCTCCTTCCTGATCTAAATTTTAATACAAATTATATGTATGTTTTTAGTATAGTTTCCATTCATTGGTAATGTCAATTATTTTTTTTATTGTTTTTTCGTTTTAATTTTCATTCATTATTTTTCTCTGCAGTTCGACACATTTCATTGTCGATTCCATTCATTTTCCATTTATTCGCAACGACATTTTTCTACATTAAAATTGATTTTAACCATCTTAATTATTGATTATTATGTATATTTTTCTATATTATTTTACAATTTTAAACATCGCATTTGATTTAATATAATAAAATTAATATACTACTATTAATAGATTTTCATTTAAGTATATTAATTTATATAAATGAGTAAAATCATAAAATAAAAGGAGATGATTCTTATGAATATAGACTTAAGCGTTGAAAATATTAAAGATGATTTAATCAAATCTATACAAGAAATAATCAAAATACCTAGCGTAATATCTGATAGTACGGATGAATTCCCATTTGGAGAAAATATCGATAATGCGTTGAGAAATACTTTAGAATTATGTAAATCTTTAGGATTTAAAACTCATTATAAAGATGGATATTATGGATATGCAGAAATAGGCCAAGGAGATGAAATGATAGGCATACTTGGTCATCTTGATGTTGTACCCGAAGGAGAAATAAGTGATTGGAAACATGATCCTTATGGTGCAATAATAGAAGATAATAAATTGTATGGAAGAGGAACTCAAGACGACAAAGGACCTACAATAGCTGCTATATATGCCGTTAAAGCGCTTATGAATCTAGATGTTAAATTTAACAAAAGAATAAGATTTATATTCGGTACAGATGAGGAAAATCTTTGGGGCGGAATTTCTAAATACGTTGAAAATGAAGAAATACCTTCTTATGGATTTACACCTGATTCCGTATTCCCTATGATAAATGCAGAAAAAGGACTACTACAAGCTAATATAAAATGTTCAAATTCATCTAATATAAAATTAAGTGGAGGAAATGCATATAATGCCGTTCCAGATAGAATAACTTATTCTGGGGATAATCTAGAAGCTCTATCTAACGAACTTAATAGATTAAACTTCCAATATACATCTGATGTAAATTCATTAACAGTTATAGGAAAAGCCTCTCATGCTTGTAATCCTCATTATGGAATAAATGCTATTTCAAGACTGTGTATAGCCCTAAATAATATAGGTTTAAAATCTAACTCAATAGAATTTATCGCAAATATAATAGGTGAAACTTATAACGGGGATAACATACTTCCTAACTGCGAAGACGAAGCTTCTGGAAAACTCACATTAAATGTAGGTAAAATAAACATAGATGCAAATACTGAACAACTAGGACTTGATATAAGAATCCCTGTTACAGTTGAAAAAGAAAAAGTAGTAAATGCCTTAAAAGAAAAACTGTCTAAGTACAACTTAGAATATGAAGAATACGATTATTTAAAATCAATATACATTCCAGCAGATCACTTTCTAATAAAAACATTACAAAAAGTTTATGAAGAAGAAACAGGACTTGATTCTACTCCTCTATCTTCCGGCGGAGCTACTTATGCAAGAGCTATCGATAACTGTGTAGCATTTGGATCAGTCTTTCCTAACAAAGCTAAGGTTGAACATCAAGCAAATGAATATATAGAAATAGAAGATTTAATTAAATCCACTAAAATATATGCTAAAGCCGTATACGAACTAACAAAATAGCAAATAATTTGACTACAAGGAGGTTATCTTTATGAAGAAATTTAAAATGCCAAGTGCTTATACAATATTGTTTGCAATCATAATATTTGTAGCACTACTAACTTGGATTGTTCCAGCTGGTAAATATGATTACACACCAGAAAAAACTCCAGTACCCGGTTCATATCACTTAGTCGATCAAACACCTCAATATCCTAAAGATGTGGCACTAGCTCCTATTAACGGTTTTTACGGAGCTGTAGATGTAGCTTTGTTTGTAATCGTAATAGGTGGATTCTTGGGTGTTGTAATGAATACAGGAGCTATAGATGCCGGTATAGCTCGAGTAGTTCACAAACTACAGGGCAAAGAAAAAATTATGATTCCATTTTTGATGGTTCTATTTGGACTTGGAGGAACAAGCTTTGGTATGGCTGAGGAAACTATAGCTTTTTATCCACTTCTTATCCCAGTATTCATAGCTGCAGGATACGATACATTAACTGCTGTTGGAGTGATACTCTTAGGGTCTGGAATGGGAGTTTTAGGATCTACTGTAAACCCATTTGCAACAGGTATTGCTTCTGGTTTCGCCGGTATATCTCTAGGTACTGGTATAGGACTTAGATTATTTATTCTAGTTGTAGGTGAAATAGTAGCTATAATATACGTAATGAGATATGCAGATAAGGTTAAATCAGATCCTTCAAAATCTTTAGTTTACCATATGTACGAAGATAATAAAAAACATTTCTTATCTCAAGATAATGAAAATGAATTTCCAGAACTTAATAGAAAAAGAAAGCTTGTTCTTGCTTTATTTTGCTTAACTTTTGCTATAATGATATACGGTGTTATACCATTCTCAGATATAGGTATAATTTTTATTCCAACTTTCGGATGGTGGTTTGGAGAGTTAACGTCTTTATTCTTAGTATTCTCTATAATAATAGGTATTGTTTATGGTATGGATGAAGACGAATTAATATCATCATTCGTAGCTGGAGCTAGAGATCTTTTAGGAGTTGCTCTAATAGTTGGATTGTCTCGTGGTATAACAGTAGTTATGAATGCTGGTAATATTACAGATACTGTACTAAATCTAGGAGAAGACGCTTTATCAGGTTTAAGTTCATCTGTATTTGCAATTCTTACTTATTTATTCTATATACCTATGTCATTCTTAATACCTTCAACATCAGGGCTTGCTACACTTTCAATGCCTATAATGGCTCCTCTTGGTGATTTTGCTGGTGTTTCAAGAGATATAGTTATAACTGCTTATCAATCTGCATCTGGTACAGTTAACTTATTAACTCCAACAAGTGCAGTTGTTATGGGTGGTCTTGCTATAGCTAGAGTTCCTTATAATACTTGGCTTAAATTCGTTTTAAAATTAATAATTATAGTAATAGTCATGATTATAGCTATACTTAGTATAAGTGCCGTGATATAACAAAAAAACTTCTCAAATGAGAAGTTTTTTTTGTATATCTAATTTTATTATTGAAAAAATAAAAACAGTATGTTATACTTTGTGTAAACAATTGTTTATAATCTAAACAGAAGCTTGGTGATTATTTTGACTAGTAGAGAAAAAGAAATTTTAGAATTTATAAGAAACAATCCATTGATATCTCAACAAGAAATTGCTGATTATTTCGGAATAACTAGATCTTCCGTAGCCGTTCATATAACTAATTTAAGTAAAAAGGGTTATATAAAGGGAAAAGGCTATATATTAAAAAATGAAGATTATGTAACTGTAATAGGAGGAGCTAATATAGACCTTCAAGGTTTTCCAAATGAAAACTTAATTTTAAACGATTCAAATCCAGGCCAAATTAAGATATCACTTGGAGGTGTAGGTCGTAATATTGCAGAAAATCTTGTTAAAATGGGTGTAGATACAAAATTAATATCGGCACTTGGAAATGATATCTATGGAGAAAAAATATTAAAAGAAAGTAAATTAGTTGGAATAGATATGGAGAATTGCTTTCTATCTAATGATTATTCAACATCAACTTACCTATCTATATTAGATGAAAGTGGTGATATGAAGGTAGCTATAGCTTCTATGGATATATTTGATAAAATAACCATAGATTTTATTAAGCAAAAATCAACTATAATAAAAAACTCTAAAGTAGCTGTTGTAGATACTAATATGCCAAAGGATGTTATAGAATATCTGCTATCAAACTTTAAAGATGTAGATTTTTTCCTAGATACAGTTTCAACTAAGAAAAGTGAGAAAGTAAAAGATTTAATAGGAATGTTTCACACTATAAAGCCTAATAAATACGAAGCTGAATCACTTTCAGGTATAAAAATAAATACTGATGAAGACCTTAATGCCTGTGCTAAATACTTCTTAAATAAAGGAGTTAAAAGAGTATTCATAAGCCTTGGTAAAGATGGAGTGTTTTGTGCAAATGAAACAGAGTCTAGTATTATAAGAAATCCAAAATTAAATGTGGTTAATGCTACAGGCGCAGGTGATGCATTTATAGCCGGATTAACTTATAGCCATCTTAAACAATATGATTTAACTTATAGTGCTAAATTTGCGATGAGCGCATCTATACTTGCTCTATCTCATAAAAATACAATAAATCCAAATATGTCAACTCAAAATATAGAAAATACTTTAAGGGAGATGAAGTTATGTTAGAAAAATATCTAAAAATAAATCCAGAAGTTAAAAAAGCTTTAGAAGAAGGTACTCCAGTAGTAGCTCTTGAATCTACTATAATATCTCACGGTATGCCTTATCCTCAAAATATAGAAATGGCTAAAACTGTCGAATCTATAATAAGAGAAAACGGAGCAATACCTGCTACAATAGCAATACTTAATGGAGAATTAAAAGTTGGACTTAACCCTGAAGAACTTGAGTACCTTGGTAAAAGTGATTCTATATTAAAGGCTAGTAGAAGAGACTTACCATTTATAGTAGCTAAAAAATTAGACGGAGCAACAACTGTTGCATCTACTATGATAATAGCAGCACTTGCGGGAATAAAAGTTTTTGCAACAGGTGGAATTGGTGGAGTACACAGAGGAGCACAGCAAACTTTTGATATATCTGCAGATCTTCAAGAGCTTGCACACACTAATGTTGCAGTAGTATGTGCTGGTTGCAAATCAATACTAGATATCGGTTTAACTTTAGAATATCTAGAGACTAACGGAGTTCCTGTTGTAGGTTATAAAACTGAAGAATTTCCAGCTTTTTATACTGTAAAAAGTGGATTCAATGTAGATTATAAAGTAGATAGTTCAGCTGAATTAGCTTTAGCTCTAAAATCAAAATGGGACTTAAACTTAAATGGAGGAGTTGTAGTTTCAAATCCTATACCAGAGGAATTCGAAATGGATTACGATACTATAACTAACGCTATAGAAGATGCTTTAAAAGAAGCTGATGAAAAAGGAATAAAAGGAAAAGAGTGTACTCCTTTCTTACTTGGAAAAGTTAAAGCTATAACTGGTGGAAAAAGTTTAGATTCTAATATTGAGTTAGTTTACAATAATGCAAAAGTTGGAGCAAAACTTGCTGTAGAACTTTCTAAACTTGATAAATAGTAAAAAGGCTGTATCATTCGATACAGCCTTTTTACATATTATTTCCAACTCATGAATAATATTGATAAACAACGGAAACTATCAACTATTTTTGAGCAACGGAGCCCGTTAGGGATCGTTGGCGATATGAGTCAGTGCGTAGCAACTAGGCGAATTTTTCTATTTAAACTCATTTATATAACCACTCATATTTTTAGTCATATCAGTCAGATCTCTAGCAGTAGATGAAATTTGATTTACGGACTCATTCATTTGCGCTGATGATGCTGACATTTCTTGCGTTGATGCTGATATTTCTTGTGCAATAGAAGATGATTCTTCTATTTTTTCAAGTATAATATTTTTTTCATCATTGAGACTTGTAGCAGATTTATTTATTTCATCTATTTTAGGTATTATATCATTTATACCCAAAATAGTTTTATTAAACGAACTCATAGCTGTATCTATATCTGTTTTTTGATTTGAAAGTTCATTATTAACTATATTGCTAGTTTGTATCATACTTTCAGTTGCACTTGCTATTGTCTGTATTAATTCATTTATATTTTGAGATGAATATTTGGTTTGCTCTGCAAGCTTTCTTATCTCATCAGCTACAACTGAAAATCCTCTGCCCTGCTCTCCAGCCCTCGCCGCCTCTATAGATGCATTAAGAGCTAATAAATTAGTCTGATCCGCTATTTGATTTATTAATGAAGTTATTTTATTTATTTCATTTATATCTTGACCAACTATATCTATTTTTTCTATTAATTCTTGAAATACTATTATAACATTCTCAACTGACGATATAACTTTTTCTATATTTTCGCTACTATCACTTATAGTTGAACTTATCTCTTTTGAATTAGAATCAACATCTTGTATATCATCTATTATCCCTGTAAGTTTGTATGTGAAATTATTAAGTATTTCATTTATATTATCAAGACCACATGCCTGAGATGTTGTTCCATCAGCTATATTTTGTATAGATAATACTATACTTTCAATTTCTATACTCATTTCCTTTGATATTCCAGTCAAATGATTAGACATATCTTCTGTGCTAGATGCTTGAGCTTTAACATTGTCCACTATCGATTTAAGGCTCTTTATCATGTCTTTAAAGTTATGACATAATACTCCAGTCTCATCACTTGTATTTATACTTATATCGTCTACAAGTTCGCCCTTAGCTACTCTTTTAGATGACTCAACCAGATTTTTTATAACATTTAATATATTATTTGAAATAGTGTAAAGTATTATGGATGATATAATAAACGATATTATTCCAACGATTATAGTCATCTTTATATTTGAAGCTATAGCCTTGTTCACATTATCCATTGAAATAGATACATTCAAAGATCCTATATTTACATCATCTTTATACATAGGTACTAGTATATCGTATACATACCTATTTAAATCTTTATCATCGTATTTACCAGAATAAATTTCTTGCTTATCTATCGCAGTTTTAGATTTTTCACTTTTTATTATAGTTCCTACGTCTTTTTTATTAGAAGAACTTGTTATTGTGTAATTCTTATCTACTAAAAATACCGATTCTATATTTTCTTCATTAGCAAGTTCATCTAATAAACTTTGTATACTACGACTTCTTTTTAGGTCTTCTACTTTATTTGCAAGTATACCTACCTGTATCATTCCACCATTAGGTATTTTTATATACCCATATTTATAATAATCATCAGTTTCCCTTGATTTTCTTATGTTTTCCATAAATTCACTATCGTTTCCATATTGAACCGAGGATGATATATGATCCTCTCCAAAATTAGCTCCCATACTACTTTCAAGATTAGAATATATTACATAGCCATTAGAATCTGTAACATTTATTTCATCTAATTTGAATGTATTTGCTATATTAATTAAATAATCATTATTTATATCTAAATAATTATTTGATATAAAATATCCTATATTTCTTATGTCATTTTCTATGCTTTCATTTATTATTTGTATGGATTCATCATTATTTTGAATTTGATTAAATATTTGATTCGCTAGATTAATTCCATCAATCTCCATTTGGTCTATCAACCTTGTTTTAGAGATATTTACATTTACAAAAGATATAGTTGATATTATTATGAACATAATTATTAACGGAATTGTAAGTATTTTAAATCTTATAGTATCAAGTTTTAAAATTTTTTTTAACATCTTCATTCTCCTTTTCCTTAATCATCTTTTAAATTTGGTATAACCTTCCTTATTTCTTCTATTTGATGCCAAGTTCTTTTTATATTGTTTTGATTAACATAAAAATCTAATTCTTGTTTTGATTCAAACTCTTTAATAGTCAAATCGTCATCATCAATAAACTTCAATTTATACATAATATTTCCTCCAATTTAATATTTTGTTATTATTATATGAATATATTAACATCTTTTTGTATTATTTTAAAGCAAATTGGAAAATCATGAATTATGAAAAATAATTTACATTAACCACTTTATGGCAAAATGTGTTAAAATAGTTCTAAAGAACTACTCTTTTGAAAAGGTGGATAAATATGCTTATAAAATTCTTATTTATACTTTTTTTAGTTAATTTAGTGTTCATTATTATATATAAAAAGATAAAACTTCTATCTATATTAAAAAAAATTCATAGAATTAATAATTCTATTTATGATATAAACGAAAATGCTCTCTACTCAGATAATATAGAGGATATCTATGAATTAATATTAAAACAGTTGTTGCCTATAATTAAAAAGGGATCAAAAGCTTCTTTTTTAATATATAACGAATGCGAAGACATTATAGAATATAAAGCTGTAATAGGTTATGATTTCGAACAAATAAATAATATATCTTTCAAAATGGAAGAGCTTTATTATTATGAAAAATTAAAATTAAACAAACCATGTATAATCCGAAATCCACGACAATACAATGATATTTATTTAGATTTTAATAAATATGATGCATTGACTAAGATAGGTGCATTAGATATAAAATCAACTTTATCTATTCCCATTCATGTCGATAATAAATTTCTAGGTATAATAAACATAGATTCGTTAGAATCATATAATACCTTCTCAAAGCATGATTTAAAGCTTGCAAATTTTATAAAATCGAAAATAGAGCAATCATTAAAAATTATAAATCTCTTATATAAATTAAATGCTAATGCTAACTACGATCATTTGACAAAAACTATGAATATAAGATGCTTCGAAGAAAAATTTAATACAATCGATCTAAATTGTAAGTGTGTATTAATACTTATAGATCTAAATAACTTTAAATATATAAACGATACCTTTGGTCATCATGAAGGAAACAATATATTAAAAATATTTTCAGATACAGTTAGGACCTTTATACGAAAAGATGATTTATTTGCAAGATATGGAGGAGATGAATTTTTAATACTTCTTAAAGATATAGATTTAAATACAGCTCAAATGAGAATTGAACAAATAAGAGAAGATTTAAAAGATATTATTTCATTTGGAGTCGGTATGGAAGAGATTACCTTCAATGAAAACGTATGCCTAGACGCTATTTTTAAAATTATAGATAAAAAGATGTATGCGGATAAAAAAAATAAGCCTAAATATTAGGCTTATTTTCCACAACACTTCTTATATTTCTTGCCGCTATTACATGGACAAGCATCATTTCTTCCTATTTTTTCTTCTTTAATTACAGTCTTAGAAGACTTGTACTTCTTTTGTATTTCTTTTCTTTTCTCTTCAGTTAATATATCATTCCATCCTTCTAGGTTATATAACCAATGAGCTTCTACTACGTTCATATTGTAGTATAATTTCTCAAAATCTATTTCTACAGTAACTTCACTGTCTGACTCTAGATTTTCTAATGTGATTTCATTTTTTGTACTTTCGCTGATTCCGTCTAAAAATCCCATAAAGTATTCTTCACTAATTCCGTATTCTTTAGCTAAATCAGCAACTTTTCCTTTTATTACATCATTTTTGTTGTTTAATATTTTATCATATACTCCAGCTTCTGCTTTTAAGTACACTTCCCAAAACTTAACTTCCTCTTCTTCACTTGTATGATTCTCAGCTAATTGCTGCCATTTTTCGAATAAACTCATAATTGTTCCTCCTTAATTAATAAATCACCTAAATATTAATTATATCAAATATATTTTTAATTTCAATCAAAATTTAAATATATCTTTCAATACATTTATTGCATATTTTTGATTTATGAAAAATGGACTGGTAGATATAGTTATTACATTTGATTTATTTATTAATTCTCTTATTGTAGATATCTTTAAATTGTAGTCTATATATTCCATGTCCTTGGAAAATATGTCCAAATCTATATCGAGAACTATTTGTTCATCTATTTGTTCACTAAAGCTACTTAAACTATCCATTATAAATACTTCAGAAAATATTCCTATATTTAAGGCAGGTTTTATAAAATTTCCTACATTAAGCTTGAAATTAGTGTAATCGAATACTTCTTTCATATCCTCTATATTATTTATATATTCCTCCGGTTCTCTCATGTCCTTATGTTGATCTATATGAATTAGCTTAATTCCTTTTTTAAACTTTTTATTTTTTAATGATTTTATCCAAAAATAAAATGCATGATTGTGATTATCAAATATATATACATCTTTTCCATTAAAATCGTATTTAATAAAATTTTCAAGCCCTAAAGTCTTTATTTCTTTATCGAACTCAATTTCACAAAATGCTATATTGTCTCCTATTTTCACATCATCTAATGTTCCATTCTTCAACGGTGCAACGTATATATTTTTTTGTATTCTTTCTTTATGCGAAAATATATTATTTCCTATAGGTTTGTCTATAAAAAAACCTGTATAATACTTCATTTGTATCACTCCCATATTTTATATAGTTTATAATTTCCTATTCATTATAAAAAGGTTGTATATATTTATTTATAGAATATAATAATAAAGATGTTCTGTTTATATTATATATTTATCCATTTACTAAGGAGGAATTTTTTTTGAATGAATTTATAAAAGCTTTTGTTTTAATCACATTCGCAGAAATGGGAGATAAGACTCAACTCCTAGCTCTTGCATTTGCATCAAAATTCAAACCTTTACATGTCCTCGTAGGCATATCTATAGGTTCTTTTTTAAATCACGGAATAGCTATAGCACTTGGTAATTACATAAGTAAATTTGTTCCTATTGGACAAATTCAACTCTTTGCATCTTTGTTATTTATATTATTTGGTTTATGGTCTTTAAAAATTGATATTGAAGATGATGAAGATGAAAATCTTAATTCTAAGTACGGACCTGTATTAACTGTAGCCTTTGCTTTTTTCATAGGAGAACTTGGAGATAAAACTCAGCTTACAGCTATGACACTTGGAGCCAATTCTAATCATACTTTATTGGTCTTGTTTGGAACTGTAACTGGTATGGTAATAACTGGTGGACTAGGAATACTAGTTGGAAAATTACTTGGTAAAAAAATTCCTGAAGTCACTATGAAGATAATAGCATCTTTTGTGTTTATGTTCTTCGGTACAGTAGGTTTATATACATATGTTCCAGCTATATATATAACACCATTTAGTATAGTGTCTTATTTTATAATACTTATATTATTGATTCTTCTTGTATTTAGATTAAATATAATACAAAAAGACAGATATTACGAGATAAAGCTAGCAAAGATTTTAACTAAATGTAAAAATTGCGGAAAAGCTCATATAGAGTCATGTCCAGTAAATCAAGCAAGAGTCGAAATAGAAAAAGAATATTTAGGAGAAAAAGTTCCTTATCTAGGAAGTGTTATAAAGTATCTAGAAAGTTTGAAATATATGAATGTAAATCTTTATGAAAAGGTTCATAATAGCTATAAAAAGAATAAAGAATAAAAAAATTCGCTTCATTCTATCGCATAGCTATTGAATGAAGCGAATTTTTTATTTAATTATTAATATTGACTTATTCTTCTTATTCCCTATATCTCAAATAAATCCCAAGGATATGTTTTAGGTGGCATGCATCTAAACTTCATATCTTCTTTACGAGTAGGATGACTTATTCCCATTTCATAAGACCAAAGTGCAATTTGCTGTCCATGCTTATTTAGGTCTTCACCATATCTTTGATCTCCATATAAAGCATTTCCTCTGCTTGCAAATTGAACTCTTATTTGATGAGATCTTCCTGTTTTTAATTTTATTTTAAGTAAGCTCATGTTTTTATCATATCCTAGAACTTCATAATCTAAAATAGCTTGCTTAGCTCCTTTAAAGTTCTTATCTACAACCCTAGACATATTAGTCTTAACATCTTTGTATAAATAATCTTTTAATGTTCCAGTTACACCTTCTACAGTTCCTCTTATTACAGCTAAATAAGTTTTCTCAAATTCTCTATTTCTAACTTGCTCAGATAGTCTTGATGCCGCTTTTGATGTTTTAGCAAATATCATGCATCCTCCAACAGGTCTATCAAGTCTGTGTACAAGTCCTAAATATACATTTCCAGGCTTATTGTGCTTCTCTTTTATATATTTCTTTACCATAGATAACATATCATTATCATTAGTGTTATCAGCTTGTGATAATATATTTACTTCTTTCTTTGCTACTATTATGTGATTATCTTCATATAATATATTCATTATTTCGACTCCCATCTTCCTAATATTCCACATGGAAGAACATATCCTGTTTTAGTTACAGGTATACCTATTTCTCCAGATGTTATTTTTCCATCGTATTTTTGTCCTATAGATGATCTTAATATATTCTCAATAACTACTGGTGAAAAACCTGATGTGTATGAATTTACAAGCAAGAATAATGGGTCATCAGATAATACATTCATACAAAGCTGTATAAATTCACATAACTTTTCTTCTATTTTCCAAACTTCTCCTCCAGGTCCTCTTCCATAAGATGGAGGATCCATTATTATAGCATCGTACTTTCTTCCTCTTCTTATTTCTCTTTGAACAAATTTGAATACATCATCTACTATAAATCTTACCGTTCTATCTCCAAGACCTGATAATTCAACATTTTCTTTAGCCCAGTTAACCATTCCTTTTGCAGCATCAACATGGCAAACTTCATCAGCTCCTGCATAAGCTGATGCAACTGTAGCTCCACCTGTATATGCAAATAGGTTAAGTACTCTTATTGGTCTATTAGCTTTTTGTATTTTATTTATTATCCAATCCCAGTTTCCAGCTTGTTCTGGGAATAGTCCTGTATGCTTAAATCCTGTTGGTTTTATATAAAAAGATAAGTCTTTATATTTTATAGTCCACTTTTCAGGAGTTTTCTTTTTATATTCCCACTCTCCGCCACCTTTACTACTTCTATGATAGTGTCCATGTGGATTTTTCCATAGGTTACTCTTTTCTTTAAGCGGCCATATTATTTGAGGATCCGGTCTTCTTAAAACATATTCGCCCCATCTCTCTAATTTCTCTCCATCACCAGTATCTATTAATTCATAATTTTTCCATTCATTTGCAAGTAACATCATTTACTTTTTACCTCCTACTATTTATCTTCAGTTTAACCATTATATATAATATAATATCCGTTTTCAATCAAAAGTAAAAGCCCCCCTTAAATTTAAGAGAGACTTTTTATATATATTAAGCATTTTTATTTGATTTTGTTTTCTTTCCCGATAACACATCATATGATTGTGTTAGAAGAACCAGTGAAAGACCTAACAGTAATACTGCAAATATTACTATTATAAAGTTTCCTGATACTATGTTAGTTTTTATAAGAAGTATTAAAGCAGTTATAGTTACAGCAAACATAAATACCATAGGCCCTAAAATCATTTTATTAGATTTACCTGTATTCGCAAGCCAAGATGCTATTGCAAGTAAAGCTAGCGCTGCAAGAAGTTGATTCGCAGAACCAAATATTGGCCATATAGCTTTATATCCCATAAATGCTAATGTACCTCCGAACACAACAGTTATGCCTGTTGATATATATCTGTTAGTTAAAACTTTACTAGCTCCTTCTTTAGAGTCAAAATACTCTTGGAATATAAATCTTGCAAGTCTTGTTGATGTATCAAGACTAGTTAGTGCAAATGCAGATATAGATAAAGCTGTAAATGATTTCCCAAGTTCAAATGGAACTCCAAAGGAATACATGAAATTTGCTATCCCATCTGCAAATACATTTATAGGTCCACCTTTAGATAGTAATTCTTTTAATTTATCTGCTCCTAAATAAGTTGCTGTTATTATAGCAATTATTGCAAGTAGTGATTCTATTAGCATTCCACCATAACCTATTTTTTTAGCATCTGATTCTTTATCTAATTGCTTAGATGATGTACCAGATCCAACAAGTGAGTGAAATCCTGATATAGCACCACATGCTACTGTTACGAATAATATTGGGAATAAATAATTTCCGCCAACATTAAATCCTGTGTATCCACTCATTTGAATTACAGGCTTTGTTATAGCGATACCAAGTACTGCTCCTATAATCATTGCATATAATAAGAATGAATTTAAATAATCTCTTGGTTGTAGAAGTATCCATACGGGTGTTACAGATGCTATAAATATATACCCTAAAAGTATTATTATCCATGTTTCTTTGCTTAATGATATAGGGAATTTCATACCAAGATACATGCATATTATTAAGAATATCACCCCTATTATACTACCTATTCCTAGAGGAACACCTTTTCTATATACTAAAAATCCAAATACAACTGCAAGTAATATAAATAATAAAGACGATGATGCGGCTTGAGGTGTTGATGCAAATGTTGCAGCAACTATATTAGTAAATGCAGCTATTACTAGCAGCAGCGTAAGCCATGCAAATATAGCAAATAATTTTTTACCTGTTCTTCCTATATTAACTTCTATTATTTCACCTATAGATTTACCTTCATGTCTTATAGATGCGAATAGTGATCCAAAATCTTGAACTCCTCCAAAGAATATTCCACCTATTAATATCCAAAGAGTTACTGGAATCCATCCAAATACTGCTGCTTGAATTGGTCCAACTATAGGTCCTGCCCCTGCTATTGATGCGAAGTGGTGTCCTAGTAATACTGGTGTTTTAGCTGGCATGTAGTCTACACCATCATTTTTTGTATGTGCTGGAGTTATGTTTTTATCATTTACTCCCCATTTTTTTGCAAGATATCCTCCGTAAGATACATATCCTATCAGAAGTATTATGCCCCCTACTAATAAAAGTGTTAATGCATTCATAGTAATACCTCCTTATAAAAGTTTATTATTTCTTTTGATGCTTTGTTGAAAGTAAACTCTTTGTTGATGTGATCAAATAATATAACTCTGACATCACTCCATCCTTTTATTCCCCACATATAACTTTTTTTGATAGATATATTATTTATATTAGACTTAATTTTTTCATCTATATAAGAACTTTCAACAAATATAGTTATATGAGTTGACATGTGGTTTTCAGTAAGATTTACAAACTCGTCTATTGCATTTTTAGCTATTGCTTGTATTTCGTCTACATCATCTCGGGTTATTGTTTTCATTTTTTTAACAAGAACGTATTCTCTATTTTCATATCCCCATACTACATTCTTTTTGTTCAGAAAATATTTTTCGTTTTTTAATATAAATTCTCCCATAAAATCGAAATTAAATTTTCCCAATTTGTATGCTTCATTTATATTAAAGTTTGGCACCATGGCTTCTTTTAAATGTGAAATAGCAATAATTATTCCTCCTCTCATGAACAATTGTGTATGTATAATCGAGTGTAATATGCAAATATTACTATAATTGCAATCTTTTTAGTGTCTTTTATATTCTTATTTTTTAAGAGTTTGAAATATAACTATTATGTGTATATATTTGAATAGATTAATTTCTCAAGGTTAAATTATTAAAGAATATATTTTAAAGGGAGGTATTTTTATGAGTAATAAAAGAATAATAGACGCGCTTAATTCTCAGATTCAAAAGGAATTCTATTCACAATATTTATACATAGCTATGGAGGCTTACTGCGCAGATCAAAATTTAGATGGATTCGCTAATTTCTTCCATGTTCAAGCTCAAGAAGAACAAGCTCATGCTTACAAATTATTTAATTTCATAGGAAGAATAGGAGGATCAGTTGAACTTGAAGCTTTAGCTAAGCCAAAGAATGACTTTGAATCTCCTCTTGAAGTATTCGAACTAGCACTTACTCACGAGAAGGGTATAACTAAATCAATACACAATTTAATGGATATAGCTATTGAAGAAAGAAACCACACAACTACAGCTTTTATTCAATGGTTCATAACAGAGCAAGCGGAAGAAGAAGAATCAGTTGAAAAGATTGTTAAGAAGTTAAGACTTATGAATAATAATCCAGCGGGTCTTTTAATGATAGACCAAGAATTAGGACAAAGAGTTTTTAATCCAATACCTCTTGACGCATAATAGTTTTTCTAAAGGAGATATCTTTGAGATATCTCCTTTTTTAATTGTATAAATAACATTTTTTCTTATAGATAAACAATTGAACACTTAAAATAAAAAATATAAAATACAAGGAGAGATTAATTACATGAGTATAAGTTCATATAGTTCATACTTAGATTATTGGTTCAAGAGACAATATGTATATAATGGTATATATGTATATCAAATATCAAATGGAGAAAAGGTTATTACTACTCCTCATATTGATAGTTCAAATGAAGATGATGAAAATATAAAGACAATAGCTGAAAAAGTAATAGACTTTTTAAAGACTGTTTTAGGGTTTATTAAAGTACCAGATGCTTTTTTAGCAGCAGATGTAGAGGTTGCAACTCTTAGCATGAATTATACTAGAGAGACATTTACTATTATTGTAAAATTTAAAATAATTTATTTAGGAGGTATTAAGTCCGAACTGACTTAATGCAGAAATGGAGGTTCTTTTTGGAGAAGTATTTATTTATTTTTTCTTTTGTATTTTTGATAGTAGGATATATAGTTGTACAAGCTTTTAATATTTATTTTTCGTATTCAGATAAACAGTATTGTCAATATGATAAAATAAGTATTTTCTATTTTTTAAATAGAATTTTAGAAAAAAAACTCCCTTTAGCTAAACCAATTCTAGAGATATTAGAGTATTGTTTTTTGATTTTTTTGATTTATGTATGTATTAAAATGACATGATAAAATTATTTTAGATGATTATAATAAAGTCTCAACTATACTTTAAATACTGTTTTAGGAACTAGTTAGGAGCTTTTTTTATGATTTTGTTGTAAATACGTAATGGATTTATGGTAAATTTATAGTAAAAATAGAAAAATCATATTAAATTTATTGCAAATAAGAATTATTAATGGATGAATATGATTGGATAATCAAAAGTATGTTATAAGATTATCGAAAACAGTAGTTCAATTAGATTTTTAGTTTCAAATATCCATTTAAAGGACTTTGCTATATTTGCTAAAGCATGATATTATTAAGGAATCTTAATTAAAGTTTGTAGGAAATGATTAAATTTAAAATGAAATTAGAATTGTATCGGTATTAATCGTATTAACTCTAAATTTTTAAGTTGATTTACTTTGTACGAAATGATTTAAGAAAATAAAATTTGGAGGTATAGATTATGAATGGTACAGTAAAATGGTTTAACGCAGACAAGGGATTTGGTTTTATAACAGGAGAAGATAACGTGGATGTTTTTGCACACTTTTCTCAAATCCAAAAAGACGGTTTCAAGACATTAGAAGAAGGCGAAAGAGTTTCTTTTGATATAGTACAAGGCGCAAAAGGACCACAAGCAGAGAACATCGTCAGCTTATAATTTTATATAGTATATCGAGGACATGAAGATAAACTTCATGTCTTTTTTTATGGAATTCTTATCTCATATTGTGAGCTATTTGAAGTAAATTAAAAGGAGGGTAAATAATGAATTTTGAAAGTAAATACAAAAATGCTATAGAAAAAGCTTTAGATAAAAATGTTTGGATAGTGGCACATAGTAAAACTTTAGATGAACTAGGCTTAAGTGGAGCATACTTTATATTTGAAAATGGAGAAAGAGATGGGTTCACTAGAGGAGAAGCGACATACAGAGATATATTAGAAGATGCTAAGATTTTAAAAGGAAAAGGGTTCGGAATAAATATAGTTAGTGATACCAAATATCATAAAAATGAAGATTTAAGAGAGGATTTATTAGCAAAAGTATGTGGGCTATTAAACGAAAAGTTTTTAGAAATATTAGAATTAGAAATTGAAGAAAGTAATAAGAAGGTAAAAAAATGAATATTGAGCTAGAGATAGGTTATAGATTTTTAGCATAAGAACTGGGATAGTCTTTTAAATGAGCCTATCTTTTTTTATGCAATATTTATCTCATATTGTGTATTATGCGAAGTAAAAAAATAAAAACCCATTTCTCAATCTGAGGAACGGGTTTTTGATGTGTAATAAATCATTAATATTATATATCCAAATTGTACTCATATTTTTTTAATACTTTATTCTCGTTATAATATAGCTTTTGTACTTTAAAGGCTTAATTTATCTATTTTATCACTGCCTTTTCTAATTAATTTTGCATAATCATATTCGTTTCAATTACTTCAAGTTGAACTTTTAAACTACCTATATTTAATGGGTTGCATAATTCATTAATTGTTTCTTCATCAAAATTTCCACTAATTATAATGTTACCATCTTCAATAGGTCGAGTCACTATTGGAGAAGATATAACCTCATTATTCAAGCTAATAAAGAGTGTTTTTTTATCTATATCGTTTTCTTTTGAAAGTCTTTTCGTAGCTTCTAAAAGAGATTTCGCTCCATCTTCATCAAACTCCATACTTATTACAGGCGTATTATTGCTTTTTTGATAAACTACCTCAACATTTTTTATATTTTCATTTGTAAGTATTGTGTTGTCATTATAATCAACAAATTTCAGTGTATTAGATCTCCCAATTAATTCTCCAAGTGATTTTAATTGCGAATAGTCAGCAATACCAAATATTTGTAGTTTTATTTCATTATCATTAATGTTTACATTAGAATCGAACCCAATCGACTTAACTCTTTTCATTAATATTTCCCCTGTAGCAGATAAATCTTTATTTTCAAAATCTTCTGTTGCTACTTTATAAGTTATTTCCCCATAATTTTGATCTTTATTAGAACATCCAAATAAAAGTATTGTAGATAAAATTAAAAATAAAACACTTATTTTTTTATACATAATCACACACTCCTAATAATATATTGCTTTAAATATATTATAGGATATTTTTAGTGTTTTCATAATAAAATTCACTAGGCTTATTAAAGTCGCTTTAAATCAGAAATATATTTAAAATATTCAAATTAAATACAATTAAAATTATTGATTTCACTATTTAAAACAAAGTATATTTAAAAAACTATTTAAATAGATTATAGTCTAAACAAATACATTGATTAACCATGAAATCATTGATGTTTCTATTTGTTTAAAATTGATTTTGAATAAACAAATAAATGTTTGATCAAATCTTTGACCCTAAACAAATAAATGTATTATTATATCCTTGTAAGATAAATCTAGGATGTAATGACATGACGGTTGGATACATAAGAGTTTCTACAGTTGAGCAGAACGAGATCAGACAGAAGATTCTAATGGAGGATAAGGGCATATATAAGTTATTTATAGATAAATGTAGTGGTAAGAATACGAACAGACCAAAGATAAAAGAGTTAATGGAGTTTGTAAGAGAAGGAGATACAGATGTCAAGGAAAGTTAATGCTTACTATGTTAGGAGCGATAGCAGAGTTCTAAAGAGATTGCATATTGGAAAGACAGAAAGAAGGCATTGCAATTGCTAAGGCAGAAAGAAAATAGACTTCCCTAGCAATTGTGAAGAAGTATATAGCAGATATAAGATCAGAGAGATTAATGGCAATAAGTCTAATTTAATTGAATACATAATATAAATAACTTATAGAACAGGAAATGTAGTATCAAATATAGGAATAGAAAAAGGGGACCCCTGACAAATTTATGTTCATTTTAAGTACCTTTAGATAATAGTGTGCTGATTAAAAAACAAATAATTAATTTACTAGAGTTCTTAAGAAAAAACAACTTAACCAAAAACTACGAATTTCATTCCAAAAAACGAATATACTAATAAAAAATAAAAGGAAAAGGTAATTAAATGAGCATTATAAATTCATACATGGAACATATGGATAAAATTTCAAATGATATAGATTGTCACTTAGACTTCACCGAAGTGGTGTGATTAACCATGTTTAAGATTCCTCAATCCTATATCCTCCTAAGGTAATTTGATATAGGCTTCATTGAGTTTTAAACACCTTGGGTTACAAGCTTAAATGGGGTAATATAAACCAGGGAGATGTCAGATTATGAATAAGGGCTATGCATTAGATTTAGAGATGTGGTGTAATAAAGATGATAGGGATGATCCAGATATTGTTAGTGTAGGTTTAGTAGCCTTAGAAGGAGAAAGTGAATACTACACCCTAGTGAGACCATTCAAGAAGAAGAAGGAAGTTCCCACTTTTATGAAAGATCTATTAAACCTACCTGAAGAGGAGATGTGGAATGCACCTATGTTCCCTAAAATATACTATGAGTTAATTGGTGAAGGTGCACTTATAGGTGACCTGTACACATGGGGTAATTATGATGATAAAGCTTTGCGTCACTGTTGTAGAAAACATGGGACACCTTATATGTTTGAAGTTAAGGACTTTCAACAGCATATTGCCACATTAACCAATATACGCAGGAATCTAGCATTATCTGATTTACTTGAATTATTCTCCCTAAAAGAAGAAGGCACTAAACACAATGCTTTAGATGATGCTAAGAGTTTAAAGAAACTTATACTCTACTTCAACGCTAATGAGAAAGAATCCGTGCATGCAATACGTACGAGGTGCTATGAAACAGAACTAGCACAACTTCAAGAAAGATATAAGGATGTAATAGATAATGTCAAACAAAGGTGAAGTCCAAATAACCTTGGGGATACCCAGTTACAACAATATCCTCTCTAAGTTAAAACAAATCATGGAAGACCTATATCTAAATGGATTACATGAAGGGGAAGAAAATATAAATCTATTCCATCTAGACTGTAGAACATATGGGACTTATTAAATATACTTTGGAGGAAATACCAAATTTAACTTTGAATTTAGAATCTAATAAAAACAAACAAAAATAAGTTGCTAACGTATACGATTCATATTTAGCTATAAAAAGAAAAGCTTTTGAACTAGGTCTGGTATCAGAAAAATCATTATTAGAAGTGAAGAACTTTTATCATGAGATGCTTAATAAATAAGAAACGAATGAAAAAGATCAATCCAAAAACACATCTGAAAATATGGAAAAAATTCATTTGATTCTCTTATTAAAATGTATGATAAAACATTAAAATCAGATAGTAATAAATATTTTGAAGATGAATTTAGAAAGTTATTGAATGAAGAATATTAAGAATAATAATTTATTAATACAAGATTTAAGAACTACACTTTCAAAATAAAGGGTATTGAAATATTAGATCATCATTTAGATATTTTTGTATAAAACTTGCATTACATAGTTTTATTAAAAACATCTAACAGATAGTCGGTATTTTTATACCCTTTATTTTTGATTAAGTACATAATTTTCCTTAGAGTACTACTTTATTAGTCTTGTTTTTTAATATACAAGAACCTTTTTGAGCATATTTTATAAAATGATATTAAGGACATTCATAAGGAGGTTAATACACATGAAACTTGCAAGACCGTATATCTGTATACAAAAATATATGTGCATGTATCCTTTAAATAAGGGATTTAAAAGAGGAACTATTTTCCCTGAACTTTATAAACCATATAAAAAAGGCTCTGATAAAAAGTGTAAAAAATAGATTCTAAAAAGAAATCAGCTAGGAGGAAATAGTTATGAAAGATATATCTAGAAATGATTTAATGACTAAAATTCAAGAAGTAGAATTTGCTTGTCTTGATCTTAATTTATACTTAGATACACATCCTAAAGATCAAAAAGCTTTAATGGACTTTAATATGCTTGCTGAGGAAGCTTGTAGGCTAAGAAAAATATATGAAATGAAATATGGTCCACTTACTAATTTTGGATTTTCATTAGCTAAATATCCGTTCAATTGGCTAAATGATCCGTGGCCATGGGAATATCAATAAGGAGGATTAACTTATGTGGATTTATGAAAAAAAATTACAATATCCTGTTAATATAAAATCTAAAAACATAGAAATGGCAAAATATATAATAACTCAACTAGGTGGACCTGATGGCGAACTAGGTGCTGCTATGAATTACCTTAACCAAAGATATACTATGCCAACTAGTAAGGCAAAAGCTCTCCTTACAGATATAGGAAGTGAAGAACTTGGTCACGCAGAAATGATAGCTACTATGGTATATCAATTATTAAAATGCGCTACTCCTGAAGAATTAAAAGCCGCTGGTCTTGGTTCTCAATATACACAGCATGACCATGCAGTATTTCCTTGTGATGCAAGTGGTGTGCCATGGACTGCATCTTATGTGTCAGTTTTAGGAGATCCCATAGCAGATCTACACAATGATTTAGCTGCTGAACAAAAAGCTCGTGTAACATATGAGCATCTTATGAACCTTACCGATGATCCAGATTTAATAGACCCTCTTAGATTTTTAAGAGAAAGAGAAGTTGTTCACTATCAAAGATTTGGTGAAGCTTTAATGGATGTATACGACTTTAACGACTGCAAAAAAATATATTAAAAATTCGTCTAGTTGCTACGCACTGACTCATCTCGCCAACGATCCCTACTGGCTACGTTGCTCAAAATAGTTACAAGTGTAGTTCTTCCATCAAAGTTATCCATAAGTTGAAAGTCATATAATTTTCTATACAGTAAAATAAGAGCTGTGAATCACAGCTCTTATTTAGTATACTCTATATTATATTTTAAGATTCTATCCACTATAGTAGCCATTTCTGCCCTAGTCAAATTTCTATTTGGATAAAACATGCCGCCTTTGTAACCATTCAATATATTCATACTACTCATTATATTTATATAATCATACGACCATCTATTATCATTTACATCATCAAATTTAATGTTACCACCACTATAATCATATTTTATCAATCTACTGATCATAGCGGAAGCTTCTTCTCTTGTTATAGGCTCATTCGGATGGAATTTATTATCTTCTCTTCCATTAATAAGTCCATACTTTCTAGCTAACTCTATTTCATTATGTGCCCAATAATCATTTGATACATCATCAAAACTGTCAGACGTAATATACTCATCATCTATTTCAACAAGTCTTGCTAATATAACAGCCGCTTGAGCCCTTGTCAATTTATCATTAGGAGCAAAATACATATTTGAAATTCCATTCATTATCTCATTTTCTATCATACTGTATATACTATCACACGCCCAATGATCGTATATATCAACTAAATACTCACCATCTAACCATCTCGAATAATAATTCCAAATATTTTTATTCTCCTGACCTAAACTCCAACTTCCACTACCTTTTAAATCGTATTTTTCTACAAGTTTTATTTTTTCTATTATAGACTCTTCATTTTCATACCAGTATATATATGTTCCATCATTTTTATATACTGTAGCCTTTACAGATTTTGAGTCATCATCAAATACAACATCAGATGGATACTTACTTACTGTTTCTTCTATTCTCCTTAGACTAGCTCCATACCCTCCGTAAGAATCGCCTTCTTTCCAGTACCTTCCATAGAATGGTATGCCAAGTATAACCTTATCATTATCAACATATTTAAGTAGTTCTTCTATAGACTTTTCAACAAAAGATATACTAGCAATAGGTCCTTTAGGCCCTCCTATATAACTCTCATCATATGCCATCAAAAATATATAATCACTATAAATAGCTAATTTTTTATAATCATAAGAACCATGCCATCCATAAGTCCATCCATTGGGATTTGCAGCAACAGCTACTGAAATTTCTTTATCATTACTTATAATTTCACTCAGTATTTTTACAAAATCGGTATAATCATCTTTATCTACATCAGTAACATTTTCTATATCTATATTAACTCCATCTAAATTGTACTTTTCAATAGCTTGAGCTATTTGATTTACCAAACTATATCTATTAGAAAGAGCCTTTCTTCCTAAATCTCTATCCCAATGATTACTAATAAAGGGAACTACTTTTATTCCTTTATTATGCATATCTTCTATAAACTCTTGATCCAAAGTTTCAGTTATTTTTAAATTTCCATATTGATCTATATCAAAATAACTAGGATAAACAGTATCTAGAGAATCATTAGTATTATAAACTGCATGCTCATACTTGCTCTTATCTCCAAAATATATATATCCTGTATTTATTCTTTGTGCATACGATGTATATTGAAACCCCATAGCCAATATACAAATGATAACTATAATATTTCTCATAAATCCCTTCCTCATAAGATACCCCCTCTTAAAATAATGTTATTACTATATAATATCTATTAAATATACATACATTCAACAGGTAAGTAGTGTATATATATGTAATTTTTTTCAAAAGAAAAAGCTATTCCATTATAGAAATCATATTCTACTTTGGGATAGCTTTTTTTAAATTTTACTTATAGGAATACTCATTATAAACCTACATCCTTTGTCAACATACGGATCTAAATATATATTACCTCCGTGTTTTTTTATTATTGCCCTTGTTATAGCAAGACCAAGACCAGTCCCTCCAGTTTTTGAATTTCTAGAAGAATCAGCTCTTACAAAGGGTTCAAATATGTCTTTAATAGATTCATTCTTTATTCCTATACCATTATCTTCAATATCTATAATAGCATTATCTTCTGTTTTTCTGATTTTGATATTAAGAGTAGATTCTGTTTTACTGTATTTTATACTATTTACTATCAAATTGCCTATCGCTCTTTGTAAATACTTATCTGATATATCGCACATTATCTCATAATCAGGAATATTAAATTCATAATGCATATTATTTTCTTCTATTTCAAAAACATAGTCTATAAGTAATATCCTGATAAATTCACATATATCCTGTCTTTTTAATTCTATTGTATTATCATCACTATCTATTTTTGACAATTCAAATAAATCATTTATAAGATCGTTAGCTTTTTTGCTATTAGACATTATTATGTCTAAATATTTATTTTTAATAGATTCATCTAATTCTGTATCATAATATATGGTTTCAGAATAACCCATTATATTAGTAAGAGGAGTTTTTAAATCATGAGATATATCAAGTATCAATCTCTTTCTATTTTTCTCAGCTTTCTCCCTAAGAAATATTTCTTCTTCTATTTTTTGACTCATATTATTTATAGAATCCTTCAAAATACCTAATTCATTTTTGGCTTTTATATTTATTCTAGTATTATAATTACCTTTACTTATCTCATTAACCCCTTGTACTAAAGATTTAATAGGCCTTACTAAACTTATAGATGTCCATTTAGCGTAAATAATTATAAATATCAATAGAACTAATACGAATATTATGAATGTAACTTTAAATACATTTTCTATGAATTTAATTTCCTGATTTGGAACAGATGCCAATAAAATATTTTCAGTTTCTTTAGAGTAGTAAATATTAAAACTATTGGATTTCTCATTCAGATCATCTGAGTATTGATAATAATAATAGTTAGGTATTATTATTTTATTGAATTCTTTTTGTTCATATGTATAGCCTTTTGAATGTCTACTATTGTACTGATCTATTACTTTTAGGTTTTCGTCTAATAGTTCTACATATGAATTATCTTTAATTCTTTCTGTTTCACATGCTTTATTTATTCCATGTCTATATATATTTTCATAAAGACTCTCCATATCTACATCATCTATAGTTCCCATATCCTGTTTTTCGATATAAGTCATCCCTCCTGCAAAACTAAAAATCAATATAAATATGAGTATTATAAATAAAAATAGATAGTTTAAAAATAACTTTGTATATATGTTTATTTTTCTTAAAGGATTAGATATCTTAACCATAATTTTTTTCCATTCTATAACCTATTCCTCTTATTGTTTTTATATATTTGGGATTTTTGGGATCATCCTCTACCTTTTCTCTTATGTGACTTATATGGACCATTATCGTATTATCATCTCCATGATACATATCTTCCCATACATTTTCATATATCTGCTTCTTAGTATATATACGTCCTACATTTTGTATAAGCAGAGATAGTATCTTTAATTCTTTAGGATTTAGATCTATGTCTATATTGTTTTTTCTAGCTATGTAATTTTCAGTATCTATACTTATACTTCCATTTGTAATTACTTTAATAGAATTATTCACGCCATATTCCATATATCTTCTAAGGTGAGCTTGTACTCTAGAGATTACCTCTGCTATGCTGAAAGGCTTTACTACATAATCGTCAGCACCTAAACCAAATCCTAAAATTTTATCTGTTTCATCATCTCTTGCTGTTAAAAATATTACAGGTACTTTACTCGTTGTACGTATTTTAGAAACTGTTTTAAATCCATCCATAATTGGCATCATAACATCTATTATTACCAAATCAATATCATTTTTATAGAATAACTCTAACCCCTCTATTCCATTTGATGCTTCAATTATATTATATCCTTGATTAGATAGATTGACAGATAATAGATTCCTTATATCCTCTTCATCTTCTACAATTAAAATATTTATATCCATGTAATGACTCCCTTCATAAGCCTATATACCTTATTATAATTTATATTTATTATAAATTTAAGAATTATTTAATATTCTTTTAAGTTTTATATATTATACTATATTTCGAGCTATTTAAGATTTTTGTTTATAGCCTCACTATTAAATTTTAACAAAACCGACAATTTAAACAAAAAAATCTCCTATAGTAATACTATAGGAGATTTTTTTATTTATTTAATAGCTGCTACAACTGATATTTCAACTAATATAGATTCTCTAGCCATTTTAGCTTCAACACATGCTCTTGCAGGCTCAAATCCATCTTCAACCCAGTTATCCCATATTTCATTCATATCCTGGAACATAGACATATCTTTTACGTAAATAGTCGCAGATAATACATGTTTTTTATCTGATCCATATTTATTTAATAAATCTTCTATTTTCTCAAGCACAACCTTAGTTTGCTCTTTTATACCTTCTTTATCTGAACAAGTTTGTCCACATAAGTAAACAGTTCCATTATGTACAACAGGCCTCTGCTCATTCTTCCTGTTCCTTCATATCTTTTAATTTCCATTATAAGTACCTCCAATTTGTTATTGTAACCTTTAGTAATTATAACAGAGCATTTTATTATTTTCAATTAATATAGCTAAATAGGGTTTTGATATCAAAACCCTATTTGTATTCCAGTATTTAAATTTATTTCATCATTTATTATTCCAATTCCCTTAACCTTAGTTCCTTCCTCTAACTTAGGTTGTGTTGATGGATTTTGAGGATAATTAGTTCCATCATATTTCATAACAGCGCAAAATGGCTTAATTCCTCCACCTGATACATACATTATCAAGTCATTATATCCATTAGTCTTTGTATCACTTACTATTACAGGAGTATTTACTAATGTAAATTGTGAAACAATCTCATATTCTCCCTTCAAATCTTTGAATATAGCTGCACTACATCCGCCGCTTCCACAGGTAGCAGAACCTACTAAATATACGAATACTTCAGGAACCCCATCAGAATCAAAATCTACTCTATTATAATAGTATCTAGTATTGTCTGATTGCTCTAGTTCATATAGATCTATAATAGCTTTTTCAAGTTTTTCATCTTTGATATTTTCAGAATCAATATATTTTATATCTGAAAAATCTGATCCACAAAACATCTTAACTTGATCTTCTTTTTCTGATCCAAATACTCCAACTGTTTGAAAGAACGGTGAAAAACCACTACCATTCCACTCTAAGGATGTTTGAACATACCCAATAGCATCTGCATTATATCTTCCAGCTATTCTCTGCTGAGCATATAACCCATATACTCCATTCCTACTAAAATCTATTGGATACAGTCCTCCAAGAGGATTTACCCATCCACTAATACTCTCTTTTAATGTACCATCCTCATTATATATCTCAGATAAATATTCTTCTCCCTTGTATTCAAGATTTATTATATATCTTTCTTTATCACTATCTTCTACAACTTCTGCTTTATAATAATCCCTATAATTTACTTCATATTCATTGTCTTTATTGAATTTTTCAAAATCAAATATCAACTTAGGCTTATTTTTTAAGAATGAGTATATATAATAAAAAGCATATCCTCCACTTCCACCAGAATCTATAGCTACAAAAATATTATTTACTCTATCATTTGTAAAATCTCCTAAAAATATAGTTGGATTATATCCAGCATTCTCTTTCAGTGGAATTATATATTGACGACCTGTTTTTCCATCTACTATCTTTATTCTTATATTATCTCTGAACGGGCTTGAATCTCCATAAGGTTTATCTCCTATCAGGTATACATTATCAACCACTTTATCTCCATTTACATCTCCCTTTTCAAAATCCAGTATATAGCTTTTATTATTATCCTTTCTCATATATTGTGGAAAAAACATAGGATGAAAATACATTACATCTCCCCCTTAAATATTTCACTGTATTCATATAATATGCAAAATATTTAACAAGGTTTACACTACGAAGTTTTTTTCTGTATTTTATCCTTTAATTGAATAGTATCTTAATATATATCTATCTCTCTATTATCCTTATCAACAAAGAACGTTTTGGTTTCACATTTAAAATATTTAACTAAAAGCTCTTCTAGTTCATTCATAGCATTTACTACCTTTTTCTTATTTTTAGACTCAAATCCATCTATAGGGAAAAATATATTCTTACTATTCTCAGTTATACTTCCTCTATCGCTTTGTCTCCATATCCATCTACGAGTTCTAATTGTCTCACTATCAGAATATACTAATTCTCCAGCTTCAACATCTTCTACTTCATCATTTCCAAGAGGTATAAATGTATCTCCTCCTTTTGAAAATCTAACAGCTATTTCACCTTTTAAACTATCCATATCATGTGCACCCATAGGTAATATGTACTTTAAAGATAATGAATTTACTAAGTCTACTACCGGATTTATAAATGATAATTTGCTTCCCTTAGATACCCTCTTTGCCATTGCTTCTATAGAGCTCATGTACTTATTAGGATTAATTGATAAGTTTTTAAATGCATTTCTATAAGGAATTATATGTTCGTATTCTTTTAAATTATGACCCTCAAGTCTTATCTTTAAGTCCTTCATTTCATTTTTTAGCATTTTTTCAATCTCACAATTTTTTAACTTATTATTAATATCATATGCTACTACAACTCCGAAGCATACATTAGGAATCTTATGGAATACATCTTCATAAACTTTAAATTTCACAGCAAATCCCCCTAGTTCATTGGTTTCTAAATATAATAACATAATTTTTACCATATTTATACATATGCAAAGATTTTCATTATAAAAAATTCGCTTCATTCTAACGCATGACTCATGTCGCCAACGATCTCTAACGGTCTCCGTTGCTCAAAGTAGTTGCAAATTTAGTGATTCAATCAATGTTATCCACAGATTGAAAATTTTATAATTTCCTGGCAAGTAAAAAATAGGTTGATATCAACTGAATTGACATCAACCTATTTTTTATAAATCTTTTTTCATAAGTATAGTATATTTTAATTCTCTATAATTAGGAACTTCCTTAAATCCCCTTTTATTATGAAATTCTATAGTTTTGGGATACTTTAAAGACTCTATATATATTTCTTTTTCTCCTATGCTTCTAAGAAAATTCTCACGTAAGTCACATATCTTTTGAGCATATCCAAATCCTCTATAATCATATTTTATATGAAGAGTCTTTGCGAAATATCGACCATCTTGTTTAACCACCATGCCGCATCCTATTATTTCATTATTTTCATTAGTTAAGTAAACTAAATAAGATTTATCTATTAATTCTTTCATCGACTGAGCAGTTTTATTTATTACTAGTTTTTGCATTTCATCTTTTGAATAAGTATTACTGCTATTTTCATGTACCATATTAGAGTTTACTAACTCAGCTATTTTAGCACTCAATTGATCTTTATTATGTGTATCACAATATGAATTCAAATTATTTACTTCATTAACCTTTATCATACCAATCTCCTCGACCAACATAATCTTAATTATATATACCAAATCTTATTTTTAAATACTTAAATATTTCTTTAGCAACATTTATATCACAGCACGATTCAATTCCTCTAAATCCGGGAGATGAATTTATTTCGCATATCTTATAGTGCTCACCATCAAATAATAAGTCTACCCCTGCTATCTCAAGCCCAGTAATTTTGCAAGCTTCTGTAGCTAACCATTCTATTTCAGGAGTCAATTGATATTCTTTTACAGTTCCTCCATCAGAAAAGTTAGATTTAAAACCCTCTGACGCAGCTGTTCTCTCCATACATGCAATAGCACGTCCTCCTACTATTAAAACTCTCAAGTCTCTTCCATAGCTATCTTTTACGAATTCTTGAATTATTATATTTAACTTAGAATTAGTTATCTCTATTAACTGCATTAAATCCTTAAAAGAAGCTTTTGTATTAGATAAAAACACACCTTTTCCTTGAGTTCCTGATAATGTTTTTATAACTGCTGGAAATCCAATATTTTTTTCTATTAGATCAATATTTATTGGAAATTTAGCTAACATAGTTTTGGGAAAAGGAAAATTATTCTCAGCTAATATCTGTTGTGTATATAACTTATCCTTTACTATCTCTATAGGATGAGATGAATTTATACACGGTACTCCAAGTCTCTCCAAATGTCTAATAACCGCTAAAGCAAAATACGTCGTCCCAGCTCCCATTCTAGGAAGTACAAAATCCGGTAATGTTGTTATCTCTCCATCAACCAATATACTTTTTCTATTTTGACTAGTTACAACTAAATCTATTTGTTCAGGTTTTAATACTCTAAGTTCAATTTCTTCAGCTTTTGCTTCCTCAATAAATCTATTGACTTCATTTCTTTCCGAAACAATCTCTGTCTCATTTTCACTATAAATAATCCAGCCTTTCATCGATCTTCTCCTCTATACAGTAATGTGGCAAGTTCAGTCTAAATAAGCTTTATTATTCATGCTTATTCTTCGAAATACTCACTATACCTATTATATACAACAAACTGATTTTTATCTATATAATATTTTTAGAAAAATAACAATTTTATATTCTAAAAAAATAGATATTATAGTTAATAGTCTTGCTCAATATATCAAATTCTAACCATAATATATATTATTTAGTTTTAACAGTTTGATTAAATTATTTATATTCTTTTATTCTCTATTACTTTAGCTTAAAATAGAACTGAACACCAAGATAAACACTTACCTCCATAGATATACTTTCTCTAGAAGATGATTTTATTTTTACATACTCAAAATATAAAATATAGTATAATATTATTATTGTACTATTAAACTTTAAAGGGGATATTTACGATGGATGATAAATTGCAAAAAAGAGTTCTATTGGCTGATTTTTCTTTATTGATTGTAGCTTTTATATGGGGTGGAGGATTTATTGCAGGTAAAGTGGCATTGCAATCTATTACACCATTTTATGTATTATCCTTCAGGTTCTTATTGTCTGGATTAATAATAGGATCTATATTTTTTAAAAAGATAAAAACTGTAGATAAAAAAACCTTAATATCAGGATTATTACTGGGATGCTTATTATTCGTAGGACAATCACTTCAAACAATAGGACTTAATTATACAACTGCAGGAAAGCAGTCATTTTTAGTTGCTACTTACACTATATTTGTTCCATTTATATCATGGTATTTTAACAAGAAAAAACCAACTATCTACTCTGTTATATCAGGATTATTAACAATTATAGGTATAGGTTTTTTGAGTCTTCAAGATACTTTCAATTTAAGTTTTGGAGATACGTTAACACTACTTTATGCTGTTGTATTTGCTATTCAAGTAGTTCTAATAGGTCTTTATGTAAAAGATATAGATCCTATTTCTTTAACTAGTATTCAATTAATGGTAGCTGGAATTTTATCACTTATAAGTGCTTTATTGTTTGAACCTAATTTGAATTATTTTAATACAAATACACTTCTTTCTATTGTATATCTAATTTTACTCAACACTACAATAGCTTTCTTAGTTCAAAACACAGCACAGAAATATACATCAGATACACATGCTTCTATTATAGTTTCTCTTCAATCTCTATTTGGAAGCTTATTATCAGTACTCTTACTAGGAGAAATTTTTACGAAAAATATGGTCATAGGCTGTATATTTATATCAATAGCAGTTGTTATGTCTAAGTATGGAGATAAATTGTTTAATGTGAAACATATTTTATCGAAATTTAAAAATTATATAATTTCCTATAAATAAAAGATTCGCTTCATGCTATCGCATAGCTCATATATACAACAATCCCTAACGGTCTCCGTTACTCAAAATAGTTGCAAGTTTAGTGATTTAATCAATGTTATCCACAGATTGAAAATTTTATAATTTCCTAGTAAGTAAAAAAATAACGCTTATCAAATTTAATAAGCGTTATTTTTTGATTAAACTTTATATAATTTTTTATATTATCCTATTATCAATGCCATCTCTCTTAATATCTTGCATGCAACTGCATTTGAAACTCCGCTTATATCATACTGCGGTGCAAGTTCTACAATGTCAGCTCCAACTATATTTAACGAGCTCATAGTTTTTATAGCTTTCATCATTTCATTAAAAGTAATTCCTCCAGGCTCAGGAGTTCCTGTTCCCGAAAAAATAGATGGATCTAAAATATCTAAATCTATAGTTATATAAACAGGTTTATCTCCTATTTTTTCAACTGCTTCTTCAAGACCTTCACAAGAAAATTTAGTTAAATTAGTATGTTTCTTTGCCCAATCAAACTCTGTCTTTTCCCCAGATCTTATTCCGAATTGATATATTTTATTATCACCCATAAAATCCCAACATCTTCTTATTACTGATGCATGCGATAATGGCTCTCCTAAATAATCATCTCTAAGATCTGTGTGTGCATCAAAGTGGATTAAGTACATATCGTTATACTTTTCGTATACTGCTTTTATACTTCCCAACGATACTAGATGCTCTCCTCCTATCATTATAGGAGTTTTGTCATCTTTTAATATATTTGATGTAAAATCATAGATTTCATCTAATACTTTTTGTGTATTTCCAAATGGGAATTCTAAATCTCCTGCATCAAATGCTTTAACATCTTCTAAATCTTTATCTAAATACGGACTGTATGTTTCAAGTCCATACGATTCATTTCTCATTACATTAGAAGCAAATCTAGTTCCAGGTCTAAATGAAGTTGTACCATCAAACGGACTTCCAAATAAGACTAAGTTAGATTCTTCATACTCATTATCAAAACCTAAAAAAGTAGATACATTCTTAAATAGATTCATCTTCCAGCATCTCCTTAACATATGTTGGAAGAGCAAATGCTCCTACGTGAATGTCTGTATTATAGTATTTAGTCTTTATTCCAAGACTGTTCCATTTTTCTTGATCTAAGTCTTTTATAGGATCTAATTGTTTTGATGCAAATCCAAATAACCAATGTCCAGATGGATACGTAGGCATATGATATTGATATGCTTTTGCTATCGGGAATATATTTTTAATTTTTTTATGAGCTCTGCTCATCTCTCTTGCATTGTCTGAGTAGTATGGGCTTTCATTTTGATTTATTAGTATACCTTTTTCCGTTAAGGCATTATAACAATCAGTATAAAATTTTGTTGTAAAAAGACCTTCTCCAGGTCCTATTGGATCCGTAGAATCTACAATTATCAAATCATAAATATTCTCTTTACCCTCTACAAATTTAAGTCCATCTTCAAAATATAGATTAACTCTAGGATCATCTAATTTACAAGCTGTTATAGGTAAATATTCTTTTGATGCTGTAACTACTAGTTCATCTATTTCAACCATATCTATCTTCTCTATGTTTTCATATCTTGTAAGTTCTCTTACTGTTCCACCATCACCTGCTCCTATTACAAGAACATTTTTAATATCTAAATTAGTAGCCATGGCAACATGAGTTATCATATCATGATATATAAACTCATCTTTTTCCGTAACCATTACAAGTCCATCTATAGTAAGCAATCTTCCGAATTCTTGTGTATCAAAAACATCTACTTGCTGAAATTCACTCGTTTCAGAAAAAAGGTGTTTTTTCACTTTTATTGAAAATCTTACGTTATCTGTTTGTTCTTCTGTATACCATAATTGCATTTTGGGCCTCCTTTATTTGTTTCGACTTTTTCTACTCTGCGTCTGGTTTAAATTTAATATCTTCAAATTTTTCTTTAGAGTTATGTCTTATTCTATCTACAAGTCCTCTTGCAACTTCTGAGGCTTCGCTTTTCTCTGCTTTAAGATTCTTTTCAAGATAATCAAATGCTACCCATGGATTTACAGAGTCTCCACAAGTAAATAAATCAACTGAAGCATATCCATATTCTGGCCAAGTGTGTATTGTTAGATGAGACTCTTGTATTATAACGGCTCCACTAACTCCCCATGGATTGAACATATGAAAACAGCTAGTAACTACAGTAGCATTTGCCTCTTCTGCTGCCTCAACCATATACTTCTCAATTAAAGCATGATTATTTAATATTTCCTTATCACAATCATAATATTCAACTAAAATATGTCTTCCTAATTGTTCTATTTTCATATATATCTCTCCTTCTTATGTCTAATTTAAAATTTTTAAAATATATAAATTCCGTTTACTATTTGTAAACTCAAAGTTTATTTTTGTTTTTAAAGTTTATTATTTGTAAACTTTAAATCGATTTACATTACTGTTTACTATTTGTAAACTTAAAATTGATTTATAGTAAATACATTATCTACTATACTCTTTTTTTGAGTTTGTCAATAATATTTTAAAAACTTTTTAGTTTTATAATTCAGAAAAATAATCCAATGAATATTGTGTATTTATAAAAAATTTGCTTTATATTAACGGATTTCTCATATCTTCAACGAGTCCTCTTAGGCTCGGTTGCTTAAAAATACTTGCTATTTCAATCCACTTGTTAATATTATCTAAAATTTGAAAGCTATATAATTTTCTTATACATAAAAAACAGAGACCGTATTTAAATATGGTCTCTGTTTTTTTATAATTATATTCCTAAAACTTTTATATTTTCAACATATGGATCCTCTGTGTCCGTCATCATACTATGTTGATTTTTAATAAATTTTATATATTCTATAATTTCTCTGCTTATTCTTTCGCCTGGTGTAATTATTGGTATACCAGGTGGATATGCCATTATAGACTCACCACTTACTTCACCTTCTGAATCTTCAAGCTTTATGATTTTTTTTCTAGTATAAAAAGCATCTCTTGGTGATACCACAATTTGAGGATTATCCAATACAACCCTATCAAAATCAAGCCTACCCTTACCATGCTTATCTCTCATATCCTTAAGAGCATCTATAAGCTTTTTTATAGAATAATGACTATCTCCAACACTTATAATTGCTAATATATTATATACATCTCCAAGTTCCATTTGTATATTATATTCATCTCTAAGTATATCATACGCCTCAAACCCAGTTATACCAATACCTTTAACGCATATTCCCAATTTAGTTTCGTCAAAATTATATACTCCATCTTGGTCTATTAATTCATTACCAAAAGCATACAGTCCTTCGATTTTGTTTATTTCATCTCTAGCTTTTCTTGAAATTTCCAAAACTCTCGTAAATACTTCTTCCCCTTGAGTTGCAAGCATTTTTCTAGCTACATCAAGGCTAGACATCAGCAGATATGAGGCGCTAGTAGTTTGAGTAAGATTTAATATTGTTTTAACTCTATTTTTATCTATAATTCCTTCATTTAACAATAAAGCTGAACTTTGAGTTAAAGACCCTCCTGTTTTATGAATACTAACAGCAGACATATCCGCTCCAAGCTCCATAGCTGCCATTGGAAGCTCCTTGTGAAATCTAAAATGAGCCCCATGAGCTTCATCAACTATAACTGCTATATCTTTTTCATGTGCTATTTCAATTATTCGTTTTAAATTTGATGTTGCACCGTAATAAGTTGGATTTATTATAAATACAGCCTTAACATCAGGATTTTCTTCAATAGCTTCTTCAATGCTTTCAACAGAAACTCCCATTGCTATTCCAATCTCATCATTAGTCTGTGGTTGAACATATATAGGTATTCCTCCACTTAATATAAGTCCATTTATAGCAGATTTATGTGCATTTCTTGGAATTATAATTTTATCACCAGGGCTACATACACTCATTATCATAGCTTGAACTCCAGATGATGTTCCATTAACTAAGAAAAATGCATGATCTGCACAATAAGCTTGAGCCATAAGTTCTTCCGATTCTTTGATAACCCCCACAGGATTACTTATATTGTCCAAACATTTCATGGAATTCACATCAACTTGTAAAACTGTTTCACCTAAATAATCCACAAGTTCAGGTAATCCTCTTCCATGCTTATGTCCAGGCACATCAAATGGAACTACTTCCTTTTTTCGGTACTCTTTCAAAGCATCAAATAACGGAGTTACATTTTGATTTTCTATCATTTCCAACCACCTTTTCCCGAAAATTAGCACTAGTGCTTATAATAACTGATATATTACTACCTAACCTTTCTTTTTGTCAATAAGATATTTTTTGAATTTATTTATATTCTTCTTTTATAATAGTCTCTCATTCTAGTTTTTGAGAAAAATTGTTCTTATCTTTTTTATGAAATAAATTAGTTACTAAATTTCATAATCGAGTTTATTTAAATTTCATTCTCATTCATTAATAATATGGATTACTCAAAAATTTATACAAGTAATTTATAATACATTTAGAATATGTCAAAAATATTTATTAAAAAAATCAAAGTTTCTTTTCAATACATATAATTTATAACAACAGTCTACTGATCACTCTAAATCAAAAAAATAACAGTTATAAAATCATTTATCATAGTAGTATTATTTTTATAATCATACTTTTTCTAATCAAAAAAGCAAAATGCAATTTAGGTTTTTCTAAATTGCATTTTTCATTCAATTTGTATTTTGTTTTTGTTTTTCGAAAAATTATTCTATAACAAACTCTTGCTCACCCATATACCCAGGTGCTATTTCATATTTATCAAATACAACTACTACTTTCCCATCCTTATTTATATAAAAATTAGGCGCTTCTTTTATTCCATTGAATCCTATATCGCCCTCAAAGAAACTATTATTTTCGTCTTTTTTTCTTTCTTCTATTTGAGCATATACATTCTCATCTATTGTTTTTTTATAGTCTTTTCCTAGTATATTCTCTATGCTTATTATCTTATTATTTGTAATATCAATATTGTAGTAATAAGTTTCTGCATATGCAGCAGCTAATGATTCATACTGATATACAATAAAAGATATTACATTATCATTAACTGATTTAAGTTCATAGTCTACCGTAACTTCTATTTTTCTAAAGGTTTCTTCAGTTCCTCCAGTTTCTATATATGCCTCTTTATATTCGATTGCTCTTTGTTCTGATTCTTTTACTCCCAACTTCATTTTTTCATATATTTCATCATTTATTTTTTGTTTAAGCTTTTTATCTGATAATCCCTCCACTTTAGGTATTTTAATTTCTGCATCTACTACTTCACTATGAATTTCATAATCTTTGAATGTCAATAATTTAGCTATGCTACCTATTATAGGAACCTTACTTATGCTTTGAGCAAAAGATTTATTCGTATTTAAAGTAGTTACAAACATTCCTGTAAATACAACAAATATAGATGCTGCTAGTGCAAGATTTCTTCTATTGAACACTTTATTTTTATTATTTTTCTCATAATTCTTTATAGTAGAATTCACTATATTCTCTAGTTCATCAGGTATTTGTATAGAGTCATACTCGTGTTTTAAATCTTTAAGTTTATTATCCATATTTACACCCCTTCACCCATAATTAGTTTAAGCTTATCTAGCGCACTGTACAATCTAGATTTTACAGTGCTTATATTACAATCTACAACTTTAGCTATGTCATCTATTTTCATATCTTCAAAGTACCTTAATACTATTATTGTTTTTTGATTTTCATCCAGTTTGTCTATAGCTTCATATAAATCTATATTTCTATCTAAATCATCTTCTTTACATTCGACTTTGTCATTTATTTCATCTATCGGTATTACTCTTTTAGTTTTTCTTATATAATTTATACTCGTATTTATTATTATTCTGTACAGCCAAGATTTCATGTGTTCTGAATTTTTTAATGTATCGATTGATGATAATGCCTTGTATATAGACTCTTGAACTATATCTAATGCCTCTTGTTGATTCTTAACATACGTATATGCAAATCTGTATAAGCTCTCTTGGTTATCAGTTATATATTTTACAAGCTCATTGTAATTTTTGTTTTTACGTCTTATCATAACCCTTTTCCTCTCTGTATTTGCTATATTATTTAATCTTACTATACTTAGACGTTTCAGAATTCAAAAAAGTTTGAATTTATATGTATATTTATATTTCATTTTTATATAACGGTAAAAACATCTATACTTTTCGAAAAAAAGTATAGTGCCCCGTATACGGAACACTATACTCTATTTTAATGTAAGTTCAACAGGACAATGATCAGATCCCATAACTTCAGTATGTATATCAGCTGAAACCAATCTATCCTCTAGTTCTTTAGATACTAAGAAATAATCTATACGCCAACCGGCATTATTTTTTCTAGCATCGAATCTGTAGCTCCACCAAGAGTATACCCCTTCTTTATTAGGGTTAAAATATCTATAAGTATCTACAAATCCAGAACCTAAAAGATTAGTCATCTTCTCTCTTTCTTCATCTGAAAAACCTGCATTATTTCTATTTGTCTTAGGATTTTTAAGATCTATTTCTTTATGTGCTACATTTAAATCTCCACAAACTACAACAGGTTTTGATTTTTCTAGATTTTTAAGATAATTCCTAAAATCATCTTCCCAATTCATTCTATAATCAAGTCTTGCAAGCTTAGTTTGAGAATTTGGAGTATATACAGTTACAACATAGTAATCCTCAAGCTCTATAGTTATGACACGACCTTCTTTATCATGCTCCGCTATTCCTATACCATATTGTACTGATATAGGCTTAAATTTCGTGAATATTGCTGTTCCAGAATAGCCCTTTTTCTCAGCATAATTAAAGTATTGTTCATATCCTTCAAGCTCAAGATCTATCTGACCTTCTTGTAACTTTATCTCTTGTAGACAGAATATATCCGCATCTATTTCTTCGAAAAACTCCATAAAATTCTTTTTAACTATAGCCCTTAACCCATTTACATTCCAAGATATAAGCTTCATAATAATCTCCTTTACTAAACATTATTTTTAGTTATATATAGATTATACCAAATATTATTATACCTAAAGCAAATTAAACAATAGTAATTGTGTATACTATGGTAAATATACACCCGTATCCAAAGTCATTTATTCAAAAAATAAAGCACCATATCCTCAAGATATAGCGCTTTACTTTTTATCTATTTATTAGTAACAATTCTTATCGTTTCAATTCCAATCACTATTTCTAAGACTATCAAAATATAAGCATAGCTATTTAATTCCTTCATATAAGGCATATGGAATGCTACAATTAAAACAATGCTATATACAGCAAACATAATTATACTTATTTTACGATTAGAGCTAAATCTGCTCTTGCATATCACCAATAGTCCTATAAACAGAACTAATATTAATATAGAATGCACTGTCATTGCATCTTGAGTATATACTTTAGCTAAATACTCCATTTTTTTGAAATATAGATGCTTCATAACACCTGCTTTATATCCTGATAAATATTCTAAAAGCACGAGTGTTATGAACAATATAAATTCAAATCCCCATATCATACTATTAAGAACTCTATTTTTAAAAAATATTTTCATCTACTTTTTAGGTTCTCCTGTTTCAATTGGATTACTAGAATCATTACTCCAGCCTATCCATCCATCACTAAAGATAGATATATCATCAATTCCAACAACATCAGCATACGTATAAATTTCGGCAACTCTCCATCCACTACCACACATGAATGATAAGTGCTTAGTTGTATCTATACCTTGTTTTTTCCAAAGATCAAGGAATTCATTTGCATTTCTCATAGTCTTATCTATATTTCTATAATAGTCTAGAGAATAAGAATCAGTTTTTCCTGCGTATCCAAATACTGATCCAGGTACTCTACCCATTTTATCATGGTATGAATATCCACTTGATTTACCTATATGCTCATCCCAAGTACGGTTGTCTACTAATGTGAATTTATCAGGTGTTTTTAATCCTGCTTTAGTCTCTTCCATTGTATCTATAACATCTGGATTTCCAGGTATAACTCCACCAAAATCTTCAACAGGTGTAGCTTTGTTACTTGTAGTTTCTAACTCATATCCTGCCATAGTCCAAGCCATTGTTCCACCATTTAAAACTCTTACATCATTAACTCCTATATATCTAAGCACTGTAGCTACTCTATACGAGGACATAGGCTCTTCTCCTGTAACTATTACAGTATCATCTTTTGTAAACCCATATTTAAGCGCAACTTTAGCAAGAGTTTCATCATCAGCTAACATCCACATCATTGGAGCTTCAGTTGTTGGAGGTTCAATTTCATCTGTATTTATATGGAACGAAGTAGGAATATGTCCATTCGCATAAGAAGTTTTTTCTTCTCCCCAACTCGCTTCAACAATTTTTATATTTTTAGCATTTTCAAAGCTTTCTGGTTTGTTTCCATCAATAACATCTTTTGTAATTGATGCTGGTACAATTAATTGATAGTTTTCGTATTTTTCCATTGGCAAGTTTTCATCATCTGCCCATTTATTAACATCATATATATATATATTATTAAATCCTTTTCCTTTTAAATAACCAGCAACTTCTTTAGAGTCTTTTCCATTTGCATCGTATAAAACAATATTTTTATCTTCTGTTATTCCCTTTGTTTCAAGAGCTTCATTTAAAACATCTTCTTTATTATCATCTTCAACTTTTAACCAGTTAGCAGAAAAATCTACAGCGCCTTTAATTCTTCCACCTCTACTAATACCATCTAGCTTCCATCCATTAAAAGCATCATTTAAACGTGTATCTACCACTACCCAAGATTCATCTTTAAGTGCATCTTCAACCTTTTGTGTATCAGCAATATTATATTCTCCTTGAGAACTATTATTTGCCTCTTGCTTCTTGTCTTCCTTTGAACATCCTACAAGACCAAATATAACCATCATTAAAGATAGTGTAATTATAAGTGCTTTTCTCATGCTAGCTCCAACTCCTCTGACTGTTTTTGGCAACAGTATATCATTATAAGTTATGCTCTGTAAATGATTATAGTTTTTTTCTATAACTAAAATTTTCGTATAATTTTTTTCGATTATAAATAAGTTTGTTTATTTAATAAAAAATTCGTCTACTCGCTAACGCGGTGACTCATGTCGCCAACGATCCTTACAGGCTCCGTTGCTCAAAAATAGTTGTAAGTATAGTTCTTTAATCAATGTTATCCACAGATTCAAAACTATATAATTCCTACGAAAATGATTTTTAGCCGAAGGCTGTTTTTGGCAACACTAAACTAGACCTATATAAAATAGGTTTAATTTAGTGTTGTTTTTACATTTTAAGCCATTTCCAAATTACATTTTTCTACAACAAAACCTTTTGATTTTAGTTCTTTTATAATACGCTTTTCTCTTCTTTTTTCTTTATCTACATAATGTTGAATTTCTAATTCTTGATAGGTAGTCTTATTTTTTAATAAATTATAGATTATTCTTAAAATCAAATTAGCTATCGCTATAAGTGCTTTCTTTTTACCCATTCTAGGTACCATGCTCCAATATTTATTTTTTAACCTACTATCTTTTTTCTTTATAGCTGCCCATGTGCATTCGCATAATACAGACCTTAAAAACCGATTACCAGACTTTATACTACTTCTTTTTCTTTTACCTGCACTTTCATTATTTTTAGGACATAATCCAGCCCATGAACTTATGTGTTTATCTGTTGGAAATACGGACATATCACTTCCTATCTCCGCAAGTATACTTGAGGCTGATGTAGTATTTATACCTGGTATGGTATCCAAAATATCCATTGCATCTTTTTCTTTTTGTAGTAATATAGCAATTTCTTTTTCTAAATATTGGATTTGTTTCTCTAAAAATAATATATTGCTATCGTGCATGCCTAATAAAATAATGTGCTGACCTCTTATTTTTCCATTTAGAGCATCATACATTTCTTGTGGTGTAGACTTTAATTTTGATTTGCCTCTCCCTTCATATAAAGAATCTATAAAATCTCTTGTAATACATTTATTACTTATTATTTGGTTTAAAATCATTTTTCCTGTTTTTCCAAATACATCTGAAAGAACACTTGATATCTTTATATTTGCATCTTGTAATACTTTATGAATTCTGTTTTTATTTCTTGTGATTTCACCAAGTAAGTCTTTTCTCAATCTAGTTAAATCTCTCAAGTCTCTTATTTCTTCTGGTGGTACAAAACTTTTTTCTATTAATCCACATCTCAATAGGCTTGCTATCCATTCAGCATCTTTTATATCTGTTTTTCTTCCAGGTACATTTTTTATTCTTTTAGCATTGGCAACTATTAAGTCAAAAGCTCCGCTTTCAAGTACATTCCATACAGGCTTCCAATAAACTCCCGTACTTTCCATAGCTACATGAGTACATTCTTTTTGATTTATAAAATCCAATAATTCTAATAATCCTTTAGTTGTTGTAGAAAATGTTTTTGTTTCTTTTTTAGGCTTGTAATCTAAACGCCCATATAAAATACAAGCTACTACTGTATCTAAATGAACATCTAAACCTGCACACCTTTCTACTATTGCTTCCATGTTTACCTCCATAACAAGATATATAAAGCGAAATATAGCAACTGTTATAAAAAAATTCCTACGCGTGCTTAATTGCACAATATCTTGTTCTTATCAGTTGCTATTCCTAGTTTCCTTACCAGAATCTAATTACTATTTTATAAATCAGGTTTTTATTATTCGCTTCATTCTAATTATGGGCGAAGTACTAACGAAAAAATCATTTTCATTATAGCTTGTGATATAAATTTTAATGTTATTTCCTATAGTATAAAAAATTCGCTTTATGCTAACGCATAGCTCATGTAGCCAACGAGTCCTCCGGGCTCCGTTGCTCAAAAGTAGTTGCAAGTTTAGCGCTTTACTCAATATTATCCACAGATTAAAAATTATATAATTTCCTAATATATAAAATTTGAATTTTATCGAAGATAATTAATATTTTTATTTTGTCTAATAATTCAATACTTTATTTTGTTGTGAAACATACTCATTCATTTCCTCTAAAGATTTAGTTATAAATTCATACACTAGATATTTAGGATTTATAACCTCAATTACCTTATTTATTCCCCTATCTAAAAAAGGCTTATGCTGATCGATATTATGAATATGATAAAATATTTTTTCAAAATCATTAAAGTCTACGTAAAAATCATTATGAGAATTTTTTTGTACCTGATCTATTACATAAGCACCTGATAATGAACTATTTAAGTGAATCCCTTGAATATCATTTTTTAATGATCCTAAATTGTCTATTGTTTTTAATATGTACTGCACTGCTTCATCCTCGTTTTTAAGGTAATGATTTGTATTCATAAGGTGAGCTGTATCCATCATAAATCCCTTGTGAGGATATTTAATATCAGTCATAAGTTTTTCCATGACTTTACTATCTTTTAATGTTAACCCTGGCCACCATAAATTTTCTAATAATAGTGTTAAACCTCCTTCGTATCCTTCAAATACCTCATTTAAAAGTTCAATTGCACAGTCTAAAATATCTATATCTGTATATGTGAATTTATAGTTAAAGCAGTGTTCTAATTCTACATGACTTACATGAAAGACCAAATATTTTGCTCCTGTTTTTGCAGCATTCTCAATATCACTTTTATAATGTGCAACCATATCCTCTCTAGTTTGACCATTATAGTACTTACTAATATTATCTTTATTTTTAAATTGACTAATCAATTTTTTATCATTTCCTCTCCAAAAATCAATCCACGTAGGATAATGTCTCATATGAACTCCCTTAATCATTGAAGCAGGAATTATACTATCTTTCCACTGATTATATTGTAATAATTCAAATCCATCTAATCCATTTTTCTTTAAGAACAATTCCATATTTTCACTTTTTTGTTCAAACCTATCTAAGTCTTCTTTGAATGTAGATATATTAATAATTTTTTGCATTATTCTCATCTTCTTTCATTTTTAAAATTTTTAGATAGTTATTTATGAATTCCTAACCACTAACCCCATTATTATACTACATACTTGATTTTTAGGAAATTTCAACAACACAAAAACTCCTCTCATTATATTAACTGGTTTTTATATTTATATATATAAAATTATTTGTCTATCATTTAGTCATAAAAAATTCGCTTTATGCTAACGTATATCTCCTGTGTACAACGAGTCCTACGGGCTCCGTTCTCAAAATTAACATGTGTTCATAGCGCCAACAATTCTTACGACTCTGTTGCTTAAAATAGTTGATACTGCCGTTCTTTTATCAATGTTATGCACAGCTTTAAAATCATATATTTTACTATAAAGTAAAAAAATACTACTTATTTGTTAATGTTTAGAAGTAGTATTTTGTATCTAGAATTTTATGTATTTTATTTGCGTGAGCTAAAAGTATGAAATATCATTCATTAGATGTTCTATTTGAATTATTGGATAACCGTTTTTTCTTAATTTCAGCAGTAATAAGAATAATAATGGGTAAAATTACTTGAAGTAGTAAAAAATAATATGGCCATATTTCTTCATTAAATTCCATATAATGCATTATACTATCATATTGGAAATATGATACATTAATTACTAGCAAAGAAATAGGCATTACAATAAATCTATAATCTTTAAATCCAAATATCTTAGTAATTCCTTTACAAGTACACAATAATAATATACTTACTTTAATAAAACCACCCATGATAAATGTAGTAAATACCAATAATTCTATTCTTTGTAATATATAACCAATGTCTATTCTTGAAGCAGTCCCATAGGAAGGATAAACTACACTAGTTGCAGAATCTACGCCTATAACTAAAAGATTAGTACAAGTAATTATAAGCATATATATTCCTCCTATCAACAAACCTATAGTATAAACTTTATACGGAGATTTTTTCTTTTTAAAACTAGAAAAAGCCATAGTAAATACTACTGTTTGAGCGAGAGGAGATTCAAATGCAGTAAAAGTACCTTTTATAATTGGTTTAATCCCTTTGTAAAACATTGGTAGAATGTTATTTATATCCATATTAGGAATGGATAGAGCTATCATAGTAAAAGTAGCAATAATAGGAATTATTAATAAAAGTTCTCCCCATCTACCCAAAACTTCAATCCCTTCCTTTATTCCCCAAGCACATAGAAAGCACATAACTATAATTGGTATCGTTTGAGGAGTGTCATGCAAACTAACTACTCTAATAAATTGACCATAATTAACCAAAACATCTGCAACCCAAAAAAATGTATACCAAATAAATACTATTATAATTCCTTTTCCAATGAACTTACCAAAACAAATCTCAACGATATCAAATAAATCTTTATCTGGGAAAATATGATGAAGTCTTGCATATATATTCACTAAAGGCAATACCATAACTATTGCTAAGGAAAAAGCCAACCATGCGTCTTTTTTAGCTTCTAGTCCCGGAGCAAATATTGAAGTAGAACCTACTAAAAACAAAATCATAATAGATACTCCTTGTTTATCAGAAATAATTTCTTTATTCACTCTGTACCCTCCTAAAGCGTTCTTTACTTAGTATAAACAATCTTCTAAAATAATAATCCTATATATTTAAAGCTCTTATTTTGGACATAAAAATACTACTCCTTTCTTAAAACTTAGGAGTAGTATTTTTCTTTTATAAACTAATTTGTTTCACTTGATTGTATTTTACAACTATCCTCTACCATTAACTTTTTATAAACTACATTACCTATAATTCCACCTAAAACTAAAAACACCAAGAAAATCCATCCAGATAATGAGAAGTTAGCAATTGGTGTATAAAGTGCTCCTACATTACAACCATTTGAAAATCTTGTTCCAATTCCCATTGAAATACCACCTATAGCATATATTAATATCTCTTTTAAGCTAATAGATAGTCCTTCTTTGAATGTTTTTGTAAGGTTTCCAGCTAAAAATAATGCAATCCCTGTGCCTAATATAATACCAATATTTTGTACATTTATTGGATGTTCGAAGAATGGCATTGTAAATATTTCTACTGGTTTGTGTGAGAAATCCGCTACACTTTCAGGAGAAACTCCAAATAATATAAGTAATTTACCAAACCAGAATCCATAAGGCGTAGATGCTCCCCATCCTGCCTTAGTTACACCCATTAAAAGTATAGATATACTTCCAATTACAACTGCACCCATACCAAGTGTCCATGGTCTTACAAATAATTTTTCATAAGTATTATTGCTAAATAATCTAAAAGATCCTTTGTCTTCATAAGTTTTCTCTTGAGCAAATTCTGTATCTACTCCTGTATACGTATTTTGTGCTTTTCTTTTATCTTCATATACTTTACAAATCCAAACTACTATCATTGCGAAAACAATAGTTAAAATACTTGCTCCTAAATATCCTCCTAATCCATCACCTTTAAATAAATCTGGTAAAAATACCCCATTTGGGAATGTTTCAGTTGATACAATTGTATCAGTAATCCAAGGAGCAGTACTTTGAAGTGGGAATCCTAAATATACCCCCATTGCAAAGAATATAAGTGTTATACCAGCACGCGGTAGACCTGTTACTACATCAGTAAGAACTCCTGATGCACAACAACTAGAAAATGCCATACCAAATCCAAATAATATACCCCCTAATACAAGCCCTAAGTTAATAGGATTAACCCATAAATCATATTGAGTTGCATCCTGACCTATAAAAAAACAAGCATTTACTATTGCTGTTCCAACAAACAGAATCATTAATGCTCTCATTAATTTTGTAGAACCTGTTCTGTAAGTTCTATTTACACTACCTGCAAATCCAAAACTTGCTCTTGTAAGTGCATATCCTAGCCCTAACCCTGCAATTAGTCTAAAGAATAACATCGGACTGCTAAGCCCTAATTTTCCTAATGCTAAAATCCCAATAAATAATATAAATCCAATAATATATTCAACATTTTTTTTCACAAATACTACCTCCGTAATGTTTTTATATTTCTAATTTCTTCTATTGTTCTATAATTTCACTCTACTTTAATCGCTTCTGCTTTATTAATCTAAGGGGGCTAAACACCCCCCTCATTTTTTACTTTAACAACTACACTTTCAACTATTTTTAAGCAACGGAGCCCGTAGAGGTCGTTGTCGACATGATCCAGTGCCTAGCGACTAGACGAATTTTATGCAAAATTGTAATCTGTAACTATCATCTTTCTATCAGTTGTTTGGTCATTAAAGTATTCATAGAAAGATAATCCCATAAATCCGCCTGATATATTATAAAGATTTTTGAATCCTAAGTGCTGAAGTGCTAATACTGCATTGTAACTTCTTTGTCCACTTCTACAATGTAAATAAAGAGGCTTATCAGTAGGTATTTCATCTAATCTTTCTCTAAATTCACTAAGAGGTAAGTTAATAGCTCCTATTATATGACTTTGTTCATATTCATCTTTTTCTCTTACATCTATTATACAAGCACCACTTTCTACTAAACCTCTTACATCAGTTCCATGTACTTGCTCGAATGAACCATTTAATAAGTTAGAACCTACATATCCTGCAAAATTTACTACATCTTTAGCAGTTCCAAACGGTGGAGCATAACATAATTCTAAATCTCTTAAATCATCTAAAGTTGCACCAAATTTAATAGCTGTAGCAATTACATCTACCCTTTTATCTACATTTCCTTTACCAATTGCTTGTGCTCCTAATACTCTTCCTGTTGGTACTTCATAAATTAATTTAAAATGAACTTCTTCACATTGTGGCATTAATCCTACTTTATCTCCAGGAATCATTTTAACTGTATCATATTTAATGTTCATGTTAAGAGCTTCAATTAAGCCTTCATTTAAACCTGTAGAAGCTCCATTATAATCAAATACTTTAATTACAGATGATCCTATGAACCCTTTGTTTGATATAGGCATTCCATTTATGTGGTCTGCTACTCCTCTTGCTTGCTTTTGAGCAGGTCCCGCTAAAGGTAATTTAGTAACAGAGTTAGTTAATGCATGATATACTTCAATAGCATCTCCTACAGCATATATGTCTTTGTCCTTAGTTCTGTAATTTTGATCTGTTTTTATTGCTCCTGTTTCTCCTAATTCTAATCCTGCATTTACAGCTAATTCAGTTTCTGGTGTAACACCAATTGCCATAACAACTACTTCAGCATCTATTTTCTTTCCTGATTCTAAAATAATTGTGTTTTTCTCAAAAGCACTTACTTTATCTCCTACTATTAGGTTTACTCCATGATCATGTAATTCTTTATGTAAAATTTGTACCATATCATAATCAAATGGTTTCATAATTTGAGGCATAGCTTCAATTAAAGTTACATTGTAACCAGCTTCTTTTAAATTTTCAGCTGCTTCAACTCCAATAAATCCTCCACCTATTATTGATACATTTTTAGTTTCTATTGATTTTACAAATTTATTTAACTTGTCAATGTCTACAACATTTCTAATTGAAAATGTATTTACGTTTTCAATCCCTGTAATTGGTGGTACTATTGGTTTTGCTCCTGGAGACAATATTAATTTATCATATACTTCTATATATTCTTCACCCGTCAATACATTTTTAACTTTTATTTCTTTATTATCTCTATCAATTGATAATACTTCGTTATTTACTCTAGCCTCTATTTTATATTGCTTTAAGAATTTTTCTGGTTGCATAAGAACTAAATCATTAGCCTCTTTTACTACACCACTTAAATGGTATGGTAAGCAGCAATTTGAAAAAGATACATGCGGTCCTCTTTCAAACATTATTATTTGATCATCTTCACTATGTCTTCTTAGTCTAGCTGCCGAAGATGCTCCACCTGCAACTCCTCCAACTATTAAAATTTTTCTGCTCATGTATATCCCTCCACTATTTAAATTTATGTGTTTTAAAATTAGTATTTGTTAATTTCCTCTCAAATTTATTATAATGTACCTTATTCCATTTTCATAATAAGCATGTGTTATGTACTATAAGAGTTTTTTATACTTTGTTAAAGTATCTACAAAAAATTCGCTTTATGCTAACGCATAGCTCATGTCGCCAACGAGTCCTACGAACTCCGTTGCTTAAAATTGTTGCAAATATGGTTTTTCTATCAATGTTATGCACTGGTCGAAAAGTATATAATTGATAAAAAAAGAGGGCATATGCCCTCTTTTTATATTGCTTTATTGAATATTTTTTCTTCAAGTTCCTTATTAGAAAGACTTCTGTATTCTTTACATACTGCTAAATAGAATACAACACCTAAAATAATCCATAATCCTAGAATAATTAATACCTGCTTTGATAAAGATGAGGGTAATCCCGGAATTAACAATAATCCAAGAAAACCAGCTGAAAAAATACATCCTAATATTGAAGTTATTTTAAGTAATTTATTTTTCTCAAAGTCATTATTCTCTTTTGCTATTTTATATGATGCCATAGATGTATGTAAAAAACCTACTGCTGCTCCAAGAGAAGACATATCTACTATCCATCCTAAAACTTCACGCCCAAACCAAGGTGCAATTACAGAACAAGCGCCAACGAAAATTATAGCATTTGCTGGAGTATTATATTTAGGGTGTAACTTCCCAAACCAATATGGCAATGCACTTGATCTACCCATAGAATATAAAAGCCTACTAGCCGCAAGGTAGAATCCATTTATACCTGCTATTATTGCAGCAAATAATGATGTGAATAGCAGCATCATTCCAAATTCACCTAATAAATATTGGACAGCTTGTCCAGTTGCCCAATTAGGATTGCTGTTAATGAATTCTTGCCATGGAAATGCAATTGCTGTAATAGTATTAACTGCTATATACATAAAAAATCCAAAAAAAATCGTAGCTAGCATTAATTTAAAAACAAGCTTAGGAGAAAAATCATATTCTTCTGCAGCTTGTGGAATAGAATCAAATCCTACAAATAAAAATGGTGTAATTGCTACAATAGATAATATTCCCTTGATTACATTTACATTTTTAGGAAATAAAGGTGTAAGATTGCTATATGCTACTTGATTATTCAGTAATGTAGTAATTAAAAGTAAAATAACCGAACCTACTAGCCCACCTGTAATAACATTCTGCAGATTACCTGTCATCTCTACACCTTTTATATTTATATATGCGAAAAAAATTACTGCCACTAATCCAAGTAAAACCTCACCAACAAATACTTCAGAACCTTCTACTGAATATAAATATCCGCTTTCAAAAATTCCTGAAAAAGCCTGCTTGCTAATCACACCTAAAGCAGTAGCATTAAAAGGTACAATACTAATATAACAAAGAACTAAAAACCATCCACAAATAAAAGCATGGTTTCTTTCAAAAGCTTTAAATGAAAAAGCATATTCACCTCCAGCTACTGGATATTTATTAATCATATATCCGTAATTATAGGCAATAGTACACAGCATACTCGCACCAATAAATAACCCTATGATTGTTCCTAAAGGTCCTGCTGTTTCTAAAAATACGTCCCCAGGTAATAAAAAACACCCCGATCCAATAATCGCTCCCAATGCTAATGCAACTATATTTAAGGGACTTAAATTTCTTTTTAGCTTAGTATCTTCATCCATAAACTGTACTCCATCCTTTAATTAATAGTTTGTTAATTTTCTCTCAACTCATTATAATATACACGCTTATGTTTTCATAATAAGTATATGTTATGTACTATAAGGATTTTTTATATTTTGTTAAATCCTCTACAAAATACACTTACAGATCTTCCTCTTTTGTATAATAATATTTATTGTTGTATAATATAGTGATAAGATAAAGTAAAAGTTAATTTAGATAGAGTTTTTACTTCATATATTTTTAGCTTTTGGATAAATAGGTATTTTAATTTTTTTTATACTTTCAAGGATGTGTCAATATGAATTTACAATATCTCCAATCATTTTATATAACGGTCAAATGCAACAGTATATCAAAAGCAGCAAAAAGTCTTCATCTTACCCAGCCAGGATTAAGTATACAACTTCAAAACTTAGAAAAAGAACTAGGAGCAAGTCTTCTGAAGCGAAGTAATAAAGGGGTTGAATTAACTGAAGAAGGGAAAGTTGTATTCGACTATGCGGATACATTGCTTTCAATTCAAGGTAATATCCAAAGAGATTTGAAAGATTTGCAACAAAATCGCCCAAAGCTAATGATAGGTTCTTGCAAAAGCGTAGGAGAGTATGCACTTCCTTGCAGCATATACACATTTAAAAAACTTAACAAAGAAGTAGATATTCGTATAGAAGTAAACAGCTCCGCTAATGTAATTGAAAATTTACATAAACATACTATTAATATTGGAATAATTCAACATGATTCAAAAGAAGATGATATAATTACGCAAACTATTATCTCCGATGAATTGCTTTTAGTAGGAAATCATTTCGATTCTCCAAAACAAATTTCAATAGAACAACTTAAGGAAATTCCTTTGATTTTACGTGAAAAAAATTCAGGAACACGATATTTGATTGAAAAAGCATTAAAAGAAAAGGGAATTGATATAGAAGATCTGAATGTTATCTATGATTTAAATTCTCCTGAAGCTATTAAATCTTCTATTCTTTCAGGGAAGGGATTTTCTTTTTTACCAAAGTTAATTATTCAACAAGAACTAAAAGAAAATTTAATTCAAACAGTTGAGGTAGAGGGTCTTAAGATTCCTTTTGAATATTATGTAGCTTCTAGAAAAAAATATACTTTCACACATTATGAGCAAATGTTTGTAGATTTTATTATTTCTAGTAAAAGAGGATTTTGCTAAAGAAGAGGGCGTACGCCCTCTTCTCATACTAAAAATCTAATTAAAATCTTGCATCCTACCCATGCTCCTAATATAGTAAAAATCCCAAACACCCAAGCATGTAGCGAAAAAGATGGAATTCCACTGAAAAAAGCACCAATATTACATCCTAATGCAAGCCTTGTTCCATATCCCATCATAATTCCACCCAGTAAGGCAAAAATAAGCTGTTTTTTACTTTTTACTTTTTTAAGTTTGAACTGAGATGCCATCAAAGTTGCTATTAAAGATCCCATAATAACGCCCATATTTAAAATTGTATATTTATTAATAAACGCGTTATGATTTGTAATCACAGAGCTATAATAGTATTCAAAGTAATCAAAATACTCCCAACTGAAGGGATCTAGTCCGAACAATTGTAAAATGCCAACTCCCCACAGTAAAAATCCACTGGTAATTTGCCAACTTATACCACTAGTAGCCAGTAAGATAACATTCAGTAGTCCTAGTAAAATTCCTCCTACCCAATAAGGCCAAGGCTTTTTTAACCACATTTCAATGGACTTCATCATATCCCTCCTCAGCTTTTATTTTGGCTTTTCAATATATACTTCCCACTCTCCATCCTCTACTTCAACAACTTGTACAGGATATTTATTCTTTTCTCCCCATTCCTGAACACTAATTCCAACACAACTATGATTAGAATATAGAATCAAAATATCTCCAGGCTCCATTGTTTTTAATTCCTTCATTGCCTTAAGTATAGGAACTGGACATGCTTCAAATAAACAATCTATCTCTCTTACTGCCATAATATTTCCTCCATTTATATATCTTTTCAACTTCTATTTTCATACCATGCTACTAATCTATGCAAACTTATTAATATTACTATTTGAACTACTACAACAATTTTAAAATCTAGATACTCAAAGAAATAAACAGTCTTTGATTTTTGAATAATATGATTATACCAAAATGAATAATCCTTCGCTCCAAGAACAGTTCCAATCAAAAATCCAACAAGAACAACCCACTGTAAAACATGACCTTCACCTATTCTCATCAATATTCCAGAGCCACATCCTCCTGCAATTATCATTCCAACTCCAAATATAAAAGCGCCAATTACAACATGGATACCTACGGAAGTTACAGCTCCTGGAATCAAATCATAATCAATAGGATTATCTTGAATATAACCATATTGGATAACAGCAAATCCAATAGTACTTATCATCATTGCCAACAGCATTGCTCTTAGTAATTTTGTATTTCCAACAAGGAAAGGATCCCTAAATGCTGCGGCAAAACAAAATCGGGAATATCTTAAAACAATTCCGATTCCAATTCCCAGGACCCAACATACAGCATACGTATATTGCTTTTGTAAAAGTATCACAAATAATATTAGTACAATTAAAATCAACCCAACACCATACGGAATCTGATTTTTTTTCTTTTTCCCTTGTCTCTCTCGTTGTTTAATTAAATTAGTCATTTCATTTGACAACATAATATCATCCTTTTTAAACAGAATTAACATCTATAATTTCACTTTACATAATTATATATCATCCCCTATTACAACTCAACAATCTACACTATTTACATTATTTTTACAAATAAAAGCTTATATAATTTCCTTATATAAAAAATAACCTCCTGTTTTACCACAAGGTAATTTAGGAGATTATTTTATACTTTAATATCTTTATTATTAAATAATTTAGTCTCTTTATTATCAGATTGAACATCTACTTTCTTTACATATACCAAATACATTATTAATATCAAAGTACAAATTTCACCTAGAATAATCGAAATCCAAATTCCTATATTTCCTATCATTAAAGGTAGTACTATTAAGAAAACTATTGTAAACAGCATTCCTCTACTTGAAGATATAATGTTTGCTATCTTTGATTTTTCTGTTGATTGATAATAAGTTATATTAACTATATTTATTGAAGCTATAACAAATGAAAATCCGTAAATCACCATAGCATCATAAGTTAATTTTATAAGTGTTTTATCTGTATTAAAAATACTGATTATTTGCTCTCCAAATATCAACAACATTAAATATATAACTAACGAAGCAGCAAAGTTAGTTTTTACTCCCATTTTGAATACTTTTTTTACCTTTTCGTAATCTTCCTTTCCATAGTTATAACTTAACAATGGTTGAATTCCTTGAGAAATCCCAATAAACAATGCTAAAAGTACAGTACTTATATAGCCAATTATACTAAAGCCTGCAATACCAATTTCTCCAATCCTTCTTATTATAACTTGATTAAAAGCAAATACACTAATTGCCGGTGATGCCTGAACCATAAATTCTGGTGTTCCTGTCTTCAGAATTCTTATAAGATCAGCCTTTTTTAGCTTAGGCATATATAACTTAAGTTTTCCTTTTTTTCTAGCAAAATGAGTCAAAAGAAGGAATACACTAGCTAATTGCCCTAATCCCGACGCTATTGCTGCACCTGCTATTCCTAAATTAAAAATAAATATGAAAGTGTAATCTAAGGCTATATTAGTTATTGCTCCCAAAATAAGAGAAATCATAGCTAACTTTGGATTACCATCATTTCTAACAAAGGTGCTTAAAGCTAAACTACCTGCAAATCCAATACCAAACATCATATAATAACGAAGATATTCAGATGTACCTTTTACCAACTCATTACTTGCACCTAATATTCTAGCTATTTGCTCTGGCAAAATCACACTTACTATTGATACTGCACCTGTTATAGCTAATATTAAAAACAGGCTTTGTAAAAATATATTATTTCCTTCTTCATACTTGTCTTCTCCAAACTTTATAGACATTATTGCTGCCCCGCCCATAGTTATCATCATACTTATCGCTATCATCAAAGTTGTAACAGGTAAAGCTACATTTATTGAACCTAAAGCGCTTGCTCCTACTCCTCTACCTACAAATATTCCATCAACAACTATATAAAGTGCCGAAACCATCATACCTATTACAGATGGTACTGCATATTTTCTAAACTCTTTCCATAATGACTTCATAATATCATCCCTCCTAGAAAAGATTATAAAGTCTATACCATATATAGAGTCAATGGTTTTAAATTAAAATTTGCAGTTCGTATAATAAATCATTATTTTCCCATTGTTCTAATGTGTTAAACAATTGAACTTCTAATCCAATACCTATAGGATTAATATTATTTTCTTTAATATATTTTCTTAATTTATCTATAGAAACCTCTCTTTCATTCTTAAAATAGGCTATGCATATAAATTTCCCACCTGGTATATCTTTAATATCTAACGTATTATTTTCGATATCATCAATATAAATTGTTGAGTAGAGACTCTTATAAGATATTTTACCTTCATTTAAAAACAAATCTAAATAAATGAAATATCCCGTCTCTCCTTCAAAACTCATATCATTCGCTTCCAAAATTTTATCTAATTTTCTAAGTTTTATTTCAATATCGTTTTCTTTATCTTTTTCATTCAATAAAACATCCATAATGAATCTTTTCTCAATTTTTCTAAAATATATTTCATTAGTTTCTTCACATTCTATTGCATATTTTATTTTATCTTCTATACGCCCTATATCCCTACTTATTTTCTTTAATCTAACTATCTCCTTTTCTACTATATCTTGTTGCTTTTTTATAAATGATAGTAGTTTAACGATATCCTTGTTATGTAGTACATCCCCAAGTTCTTTCAACGGAGCTCCTATATATTTTGAATACTTTATTAAATCTAAATATATAAATTGATCTATTGTATAATATCTATAACTGCTCTGTGGATCAACATAAGCAGGTTTCAAAAGCCCCATTCTATCATATAATCTCAAAGCTTGAATAGATATATTATTAATCTTAGCCGTTTCTCCTATTGAAAAATATTTTTTCATAAATTCCTCCATAATACAACTATATAGATTTAGTTCTTAATTACGAGCTAATTATAGTATAAAGTTTTATTATCTACTAAATCTTCTTATTTCAAAATCTCTCATAGTTTCAACTCTTCCTCTATATTCAACTTTTCCGATTTCAATTAACTTTCTTACTCTATAATCAATATAAGTATCACTAACAAGCTGGTCTGATTTTCCCATTGTCTCTCCAACAACTCTTGTTGCTTTTTTAAAATTGAAAGTACAATTTGATAATATATCATTATCATAATAACTTTCATCTACTCCAATTATTTTATTCTCTTTCAAAATTCTCAAAGTTTCTTTAGATGTTCTAAGAACCTCCCAATCATTCATTAAACAGTTACATTTTTCTTTTTCTATTTTTTTCATTGTTAAAATCAAATAACCTATTTCTTTAGGAGCACATTCTCCAAAAGCTCTTGGTTTATATCCATTTCCATCATAATTCCCTACATATGAATCAGAAATATTAACTTCATATAATCCTTTATTTTTCAATAGTGAACTTAAATATCTAAGTCCTACTTGATTGTTAGTATTTTCTCCATACCATATCACAATTTTTGAATCTGTATCAATATTTTTTATGCTTTCATATGTATCGATAAATTCTTTTTCAATATCCTCATAATACTCATCTTCAGAAATTTTTTTAAATATTTTTTCAAAGTATTCTATCCTTTTCTTAAGTCCTATTTCAGTATCGATTTCATATATTGGTCCAGTAGCATAGTCTTCTCTAAAATTTATTACATCACCATTAAATTTATTTTTGTTATTTTTTAAAAAATATTTTAGTGTTCCTGCAGCTGAGTCTCCAAAAGTAATATGAACAAATTTACTCAATGTCTATTTCTCCTTTCAAATTCGTAATAGTTTAATATAGTTGTATCTTATCTTAAAGCTAAGAGTTCTACAACGCTACTCTCTTTCATAAGTAAAAAAGTCTTCCTTTGAATATTTTTATTGACAAATAAAGATTACAAGCGTAATATTAATTATAGATTACAATTGTAATACTAAATAAAGGAGTTTTATTATATGAATACAAAAATACCTAAAATATCTGATAGTGAATATGAAATCATGAAGTTAATTTGGAAATATAATCCTGTAAAATCTCAGGATATTGTAGCAAAAGTAGATTCACGTAATGATTGGAGTGAAAAAACTATTAAAACTATGATTAATCGACTTCTAAAAAAAGAAGCAATCGACTATAAAAAAGATGGAAAAGCTTATCTTTATTATCCATTAATAAAGGAAGCTGATTATAAGAAAATGGAAAATCATTCGTTTTTAAAAAGGGTTTACAACGGCTCGCTCAATGCTATGTTTGTTCACTTTATAAAAGACATGAAGTTATCTTCTCAAGAAATAGATGAATTAAAAACTCTATTAGATGAGGAAAATGAATAATGATCAATTTTACTAAATTTTTGTTTCTAATGTCACTAAAAACAAGTATTTTAATATTAATAATATCGACAATTAAATTTCTGTTCAATACATTCTTTACTGCAAAAACTCATTACATAATATGGTTTTTACTATTTGTATCACTTACTGTTCCTTATACTATTCAAAGTTCTATAAGTATATATAATATTCCAAAATACTTTAGTCAAAATAAATCTATTTCAAAAATGCAACTCAATGAAAATAGTTTTTTAATTGATGTAAATAGATACAATAACGTCATAAAACATTCTTATTTAAACAATAGCAAATCAAAAGAAAAAGAAGGTACTTTTATTACAACAAAAGAAAATCAAAATACATTTAATATCCTCGATATGCTTAAAAATGTATTTGCTTATACATGGTTACTGGGGTTTCTTTCATTAAGCCGAATTGTTTTTATAAAAACAATTCGTTCTAACAAGTTAATATGTATGGAAGAAAGTATCTTAGATACACAAAAATTGTATCTTCTTAATAAGTGCAAAGAATTATTAGGAATAAATCAAAATTTAAGATTAGTAAAAACAACAAACTTCTCTACACCTAGTTTAGTTGGTATTTTTTCTCCTAAAATTCTTTTACCAGAAGAAATTTTATGCAATTTTAATGATGAAAAATTAGAGTTAATATTGCTCCATGAATTGTCTCATTTGAAAAGAAAAGACATATTAATGAATTGGATTATATTAATTTATCAATTAATCTATTGGTTTAACCCAATTATATGGATCGGTTTTTATAAGATGAAAAATGATATGGAAATCGCTTGTGACGCGTGCGTATTAAATAATTTAAAAAAAGAAAAACATATTTTTTATGGAAAAGTTATTATAGATCTATTAGATTATATTTCTAAACCTAGCTGGGTTCCCGTATCTACTAATATCTTAAAAAATAAATATGAACTAAAAAGGAGAATTATTATGATTAAAAAATTTAACAAAACCTCTTATAAATTGACTCTCATTAGCTTTTTATTAATAGCCTTAGTTGGATGCAGTTCAATTAGTGATCCAGAAAATAATACTAACCCTACTCCTTCAGAAATTTCACAACAAAATACTCAAGAGATTGTTGAACAAAATAATGAATATTACATAAATTTATCTGACGCACAAAAAATATTAAACGATAAAAGCAATATAATAGGTAAAGATTACGGCTATGTATGGGCCATTTTAAAAACGCCTTATATAAATACTTATTATGTAAATACAAAAGGTCTTACCTCAGATGAAATATTAAGCAATTTATCTAATGAAACCATCTACCCTATAAAAAACAATGAAGAAAGTAGTGCTTTATATTTATTCATGGAAAATGATAAAATTGTAGATATTAAGATTGATGAATTCTCAGGAATACCAAGTAATACTTGGAAGGATTCTGATTATAAAGTTAATTTTTATACATCAGGTGATATTGATAAAAAAGACTTGCCTGACTTAGAAAAAGATTCAGATTTAGCAAAATTCAAGAAAGAATTCTTAAATAAATCTTTATATGATTTTAAAAACAAATTCGCTCTTACACATGGTAGTAATGAAGCTTTTAACAAAGAAGGAGATCTAAAATTAACTGTTTACCCTATTATAAGTAAAGATATGCCTTCACCTTTTGTTGGAATATATATTTTATCAGAGAATGATATAATAAAAAATATAAAAATAGACAGAGCAAATTTACAATTAGATCGATTAGGCGAACACTTTTCGTTAACAAATAAAAGCAAATAATCCTTAAATGAAGTAATTCAATAAGTTTTAAAATCAAAGGAAAGTACTCATATATTAGAAGATATGATTAAAAAATTCAAAATATAATGTTTACATAATCGATATTAACCATCTTATTATTATACCCCCAAGCTGTCATCTAATATTTGTCAGTTTGGGGGTATTTTATATTTACCTATAGTCTAGCAACCCTTATTTTTTTCTTTAATTAATCTATGATATATAATCATCAGCAAAAATGATGAAATGCTCATTATTGAACACGTTATAAAGCCCATTTCTAAAGAATAATCAGCAGTCTTTCCTATTACAATATTTCCTACCGAAGCTATCAAACTTCCTACCATAGAATATATGGATAATATTGTAGCTCTATTTGATGTTCTAATAGTCTTATTTTTAATATCCATTTCGATTGGACTTATCATTGCTACACTAAATAGTATTAAGACAATTGTTATAACCCTCATAATAGGATTATATGTAAAGATTAAAACTATACAGCTTAATGTTACTAAAAAATTTAATACTATAATACTATTTTATTTTTGTTTTTTATATAAACAACCCAGTCTCTTCTAATACTTCTAACTTTAAAGCATCTTCCATTTTTTCACCTAGCTCTATATGACCACCAGGTATAACATATTGATCATTCCATTTATGTGATTTGCAAATAAGAACCTTATCTTCTGGATTGAAGATTAAAGCTCCAACCGTAGGATCTGGATATTTGCTCATATTTTTCCTCCTATCTATCCACCTAGACTAATTACTAGGTTAAGAATTATTTTTCAAGTATATCCTTAATCCCCATCAAATTGGAAATTTCATAAGTAGGTTTTATTCCCGTTTTATTTACAACTTTATTAGGATTAAACCAACACGTATCTATTCCAAAATTGATTCCGCCTTGTATATCCGACGTTAAGCTATCTCCCACTATCAATACCTTACTCTTGTCAGTATGTTTTATATTATTTAAAGCATGTTCAAATATTTTAGGGTCTGGCTTTGATACCTCAACCTCCTCAGATACTACTATATCTTCAAAGTATTTTGCTATAATAGATTTTCTGATTCTATTATCTTGAACATTCTTAAGACCATTCGTAATTATAGTAAGCCTGTAATCTTTATTAAGACTTTCTACAAGGTCTATACTATCATCATATAAAAACGATGCTAAAGATAAATGCTTCATATATAATTTAGCAAACTCAATCTCATCAAATTCAACTTTTAATTTATCTGATAACCGTTTAAATCTTTCGACCTTTAATTTTTTTTGAGTAATAAGTCCATTTTCAAGCTCTTTCCATATGGCTGTATTTATTTCCTTATATACTCTCAAGTGATGGTCTTCATCATATTCTATATCAAATTCAAGTATAGTATTTTTAAGAGCTTCTTTTTCAGATTTCTTAAAATCAAATAAAGTCTCATCTGCATCAAATATTATAATTTCGTACTTCATATATAATCCTCCTAATACTGCTATATCCCTTATTTAATCTAACTTCATATATTTATATATTAAATCCGTTAAATTATCTATATATTCATTTTTTAAGTCTATGTTACTTATATTGTCTATCTCTATAATATTACTATATATAGTACGCCATATTAGCATAGATCCAACATGAATTTTAGACTCTGTTGCATTATCCCAAACTTGAAATAAAATATCTTTAATTATATTTGAATAGTCTTTTTTAACATTATTCAAAATATCTTTTATAGCTTCATTTTCTTTGATTAAAATATTGAATTCTTCCATAATTCTCTTATATGTAACAGTTTCAAGTCTATTTTCAATATAACTTTTTATAACCTGCTTTTTATTATCTTTTTCAATTATCATATCTTTAAACTCTAAAACTATTTTCATCTCTTTTTCAATTAATAGCTTCACAACTTCTATATAAATATCATTCTTATCTTTAAAATACTTGTAGAATAGACCTACTGAAATTCCAGCTTCACAAGTTATATCTTTTATATATGTATTATGATATCCTTTGCTGTTAAATACTTTTTTAGCAGATTCTATTAGTTTTAACTTTTTTTCTATGGCTCTTTTTTGAATAGGCTCTTTTATATCACTCAATTGATTCCACTCCTTTATATTAATATTAATACATTTTTAGTTTTTAGTATAGTTCTTAAAACTTGAATTTCGATTCATTTTTATTGACTATATGCAAGCTAATAGGTATAATATTTTTAAAGTTGAATTTATATTCAACTTTCATTCTATATTTAGGAGTGTCAACTATGAAATTTATTAATAATATATTTTATTCGCAACTTAAGAAACTTCATTTTAAATTTGGACTTAAGCATACTCTTATATTTTTATTGTCATTTGCTCTTAATTCGTATATTTTTGGATTACAAAACATTTCATTAGTAAGTGCTTTAATAACTTCATTTTACTTTGCAATCCCAAATAAAAATATAAAAATTAGACCTTTACCTAAAGTTACTTATATCTATTTAAATATTATTTTAGTTACTTTTTTAGGTTCTCTAGCAACTACTAACTTGTTTTTATCTTTGTTATTAAACTCATTAGTTACATTTGTCATAGTATGCATATTCACTGATGAAACTAATACTAGTGGCTATTCATTTTATTATTCTATGTTTATTTTTATGCAGTTTTTAAATATTACTTTAGACATATTTAGTATTCATTTATTATCTACTTTTATAGGATTGATTCTAGGATATATATTTGAAGAAGTTATTTGGTCTAAGAATTACAAGAATATCCATTCAGATATTATGGTTTTCAAAGAATACTTTATTACCAGCTTAAAATCCAATTATCTAAAATTAAGAGATAGTTTAAATTTAGATTTGTTTATATCAAGATTTGCAGTTAGGCTATCTATTGCTACAGCTTTTTCATTCGTGTTTTGGAAATACTTAAATCTACCAAAGTGGTACTGGATATCTATGTCTACTTGCTATACTTTAGTTCCCATGTGTAATCAGATTAATTCTAGGGCTTTTTACAGGATTCGATCATCTATTATAGGCTCTATAATGTTTTTAATATTTTCTTTTTACACAACAAATTTATATGTTGTTGCAGTATTTACACTACTTGGTGTTGTATTGATGCTTTCTTATCTTCCCTATAAGCATATATCTGAATCCTATATATTCGGCACATATGTTTCACTATCATTTTCAATATTATCATTATCATCTATAACTGCTTCCACATATAGAGTTTTATATGTTTTGATAGGTAGTTTTTTAGCTGTAGTATTTAATAAATTGGTACTTCCAAATAAGTCAAAAAATTTATTTCAATAAAAAAATTCGTCTACTCGCTAACGCGGTGACTCATGTCGCCAACGATCTTTACAGGGTCCGTTGCTCAAAAATAGTTGCAAGTCATATGATTTCCTATAGAGTAAAAAAGTCCTACTGTTCGTTGATTAACAACGGACAGTAGGACTTTTCTTATATCTATGCCTTTTTAACAACACTAGATTTTAATTTCATAGCTCCAAAACCATCAATCTTACACTCAATATCATGTTCTCCATCAGATGGGTCGTGAACTAAGCGTATATTCTTTACTTTTGTACCTATTTTTATACTTGATGAACTTCCCTTTACTTTAAGGTCTCTGATTACTGTTACAGAGTCACCGTCGTTTAATATATTTCCATTTACATCTTTAATAACATTTGTATCTTCAGTTTCTGATTCTAAATTCCACTCATGAGCACATTCTGGACAAACAAGAAGCACTCCATCTTCGTAAGTGTATTCTGAATTACATTTTGGACAATTTGGTAGACTAATCATAAATTTATTTCCTCCATTCATTATTGTTAATTATAATATATAAAAATTATTTTCAATCTTATTTTTACAACTTTAGTAAGAATATTAATTTTAAGCTTAAATTTTACAAAGAAATATAAATAGTTCCTTATCGGATTATATACTATCATAGTCTTGTCATATTGACAACCTACCTCAAGGCTACCATCAAGGTTCCTTCTTACTTATAACACAATCCTTGCAGTTTAGTAGTAAAAAACAATCCTTTCTCTATGGAAACAGTTAAATCATTAAAAGTTATTTCTATATGCTCTTTTAGTGAAATCATTATTTTTGTTGAATCCGTAAACTATTTAAAACACTCAGTTGAGTTTTTTAAGTATACTGTTTGGGGAGCTCCAATTTTAGCATTAACTATTATTTGTCTAACAATAGGATTTTTATGTCTAGTATTATCACAATTATTTGAAATAGCTATAGAAATTAAATATGAAAATGATAAAACAATTTAGAAAGGAATGTTAGTATGCCAATTATCGTAAATCTTGATGTAATGATGGCCAAAAGAAAGATTAATTCTACCCAACTTTCAGAAAAAATGGGAATAACTATAGCTAATCTTTATATTCTAAAAAACAACAAAGCAAAAGCAGTTCGCTTTTCTACGCTAGATACTCTATGTAAAATTTTAGATTGTCAGCCTGGTGATATTTTAGAATATGTAGATGAAGATGATGATAGATTAAAATAATATAGTTATTATTCTCTATTAAAAAATTGATTATATACTTAATTTAATAAAAAAATCTAAATCAATTAAAAAGGAGAAATTTTAATGAAAAATTTTATAAAAAAGAATTTTTTGACTTTAATACCAATTGGTTACTTATTCATAGCTATTGGTATAATAACTAGCATAATATCATTCTTTTATAAACGTAAAAAATTTGATAACTATAAGGAAAATTAAGAGTTTAAAGATATTATAATTGTATAAGATATAGTTTTAATATCCAATATGAAGGTAGTTGTGATTAAATTGGTAAAAGAGTGTATAAAAATACTTACAATTATACTTAGAGATGTGTTTATTTATGTAGCTAGTTTGTTTTTATGGTTTTTTACTATTTTTTATTAGAACTAATGAATGTTTTTTAGTTGATGCAGTGATTTTTATTCCCTTAATATCAATGGTAATTTTAAATATTTTTGTTATATTTAAGTATAAGAAACATATCAGAAAAGCATCAATAATAGGAGCCGTAATTGGTTTACTAATAATTATTGGTGCTAATGAGATAATACGCATACAATATACTAATTTCGCATCAGAAAAATGGAAAAACAACCGATGTATTAGACATTTTATGATAGATGACCTAACAAAAAACTATTTGAAAGAGAATATGACTGCAACGGAAGTGGAGTATCTTATAGGTAAATATCTTGAAATATATAAAGAATGAGAAAGATTTGGAACAAACTATTACATATTACTATTCCTATTATGGAATCTTTTAATAAATCTTTGAAAACAGAAGTATTTAATGATAATAAAGTATTTTCTACTAGAGATGAAGTTAGAAAAGCAATATTTGAATATATCGAGCTGTTTTATAATCGTAAACGAAGACACTCTTCTCTTGGTTATCTATGTCCCTTAGAATTTGAAAAACTGAACCTGCAGAAATAGACTATTTATAATGTCTACTTAACCAGGTCCAGTCCACTTTATATAGAGGTATCCTATTTCAATTCACTTTCTGAAAAATATCATGATTAATCCTATTTGCAGCTTCATTTTCTAAATCTCAATATACATATGAATATAAACTTATTGAAATGCCTAAATCTATGTATCCTTCTAATTTTAAAGTCTACATAAGAAAATAATAGAAGATATTATTTAGACATAAAAATTATAAGTAGTACATTGAATCATTTACTTAGATTGTCCAATTCTTGTTCGCAGTCATCATCTGTGGGCAAAATAACAGTAATCTGACCCTTATTGTACAGAATTTTAGATGTAAAGTATATGATCGGAATCGAAATAAGAATCAGCACTCCTTGGTAGGCCACCTTAACATTAAATGGTGATATAAAGTATCCTACCGCTACATAAACAGCTGGAATTATGGCTGCTTTTAGTCGGCCATTAATTTTGATACCGCCACCGACATTTTTACCTAAAGCACCGATAGAAAGACTACCAAAGAGTGCCGGAAGAATATAGCGTGTTGCTGTCTGGACTGATGGCAGCTCTAGTAGTGGTTTAAGAGGTGTCATCAGTACAACGCTAACGGCAATGATAATAATCGTAACAATAGATGATGTTGCTACGGCAATTCCAGAAACAATGTCCCCTTTTTCAGTGCCCTGTTCCGCATTGCTAAGTTCCATAGCATTGAGAGCTGTCGGTAGCTTAAGGTTCATAACGTTACCAGTGATCAATGTCAAGTAAATAGACGATCCCAGCACTGGTGTAAAAGATATGACCTCAGAAATAGAAATCGGTATAAAAACTCCCAACAAGCTAAGTGACGCCATAGTAATTTTTTCAAATCCTGGAAACACATCAAAGGCAATGGACATCACCGTTGGAATGCCTAGCATGATGATTATAGCACCTATGCTACCCATACGTCCCAGTCTATGCATTTCATCCATATATTCTTTTTTTGTTCTCATTTTATTTCCTCCTAACCTAATATGTTGGTCCATAACACTGAAGAAACCATAGCAATTAGTAAGCTTAGCGCCAATACAAAGTTGTTTAACGACTTTAAGTTGAATTTATTGATCACAATACCCATAATCAATGTAACTAAGAAGCTTGTCAACCAGGTCATCAGTGTAACACCACCTGTTAGTAATATTGGAATTGAAACTACCACAAAAATGGCTAACATAAAAGTACTATTTGCCAAGACACCCCAGCGCTTATCTTTATCTTTCATATTCATGGCACCACTCTGGATCTTTTTGGAAATTAAGATAGCCGTCGTTAATCCGCCTAAAATACAAATACTCATTACATACATGATTAGTACAAACGTATCCGGCCCTGCGTTTGCCAATTCAACACCTGTAGACTTCAATGCAGCATCTGCAGCCATGATTTCATAAGCCACAGACCCAATCACGGATAGTCTGAACCATGGCCAAGGTACACCAAGCATCGCCACTATAGAAAAAAGACCTATGACAATAGCAACCGATGGGAGAAGAGAGAATGAAGCCGACGACTTTATAATATTAATCAACTCCTCTTTTGTAATGCCCAGTTCCCTCCCGCGAATCCAGCTTTTTCTAAGATAAACAAATGCAAAACATAATACGTAGAAAATTCCAAAACCTACACAAATGTACAACAAAGTACTGTTTGCAATTCCATAAAAACTCATAAATCCACCTTCCTTGTTTTAAAATAGTCTCTCAGAATTCCCCGAATGATGTATTTCAAGGTTTTCTTTGAACGAAGTTGTTGTTCTTCTCCCGAATTTATCAGTAGGTAGTTCTTTTTTCTCAAAATAAAATTATACACTTTTCTTTACTATTTGTTCTGGCTTAACCAATGTAACGCAATGTTAGCGTATGCAGCAGCACCCTTGTACAATTGCGCTTCATCAAACCTTGCTTTCGGATGATGCATTGGATAAGTATAGCCATCCTCTATATTACCAACAGCCACGTTTAACAAAAGGCTTGGGACTTCATTGCTAATAAATGAAAAATCTTCTGAGGCCACGGTCTTGCCACCTTTTATAATGGCTTGTTCTCCAAATGATTCGATCAAAGCCTCTTTTGCACTATTGATTACAGATTGATCATTAACCATGGAAGGACATCCTTTTATAATGTTAACCTTAGCTTCAGCTCTAAACGTTCTTGCTATGCCCTCTGCGATTGCCTTAATCCTTTCTATTACAAATTCACGGTTCATCTTTGTGAAGGTTCTTATGGTTCCACTCATTTGAGCTCTATCTGGAATGATATTAGCTGATGTACCACCCTTCATCATACCAACAGTGACCACGGCACTGTCGGTCGACGCAATTTCACGACTGATGATAGATTGCAAGGAAGTGTGTATATGTGACAGTACAATGAGAGGGTCCACAGCTGTATTAGGCATAGCACCATGACCACCCTTACCTTGAATTTCAATTTCAAACCAATCTGAAGCCGTTGTACCTGGGCCTGCTTCCGGAAGGATAATCATACCAGAAGGCACTGGAAATCCGGTTACCACATGAAGCATTACAGCAGCATCGACCTTGGGATTATCCAAGACACCTGCTTCTATCATGGCTTTAGCACCCTGTAAAGTTTCTTCACCTGGCTGAAACATCAATTTGACAGTGCCCTCGATCTCGTCTTCTCGCTGCTTGAGCAGCTTTGCCGCTCCAAGAAGCATAGCCGTGTGGAAGTCATGACCACAGGCATGCATATTTCCATTACTTGACTTGAATGTTTCATCGGTTTCTTCCATCACAGGCAGAGCATCCATATCAGCTCTAAGCAAAATAACTTTTCCTGGTTTCTTACCTCCGACAGTCGCAACTAGCCCTGATTGACAAATTTCCTGAGGCTCATATCCCATCTTTTTAAGTTCATTTTTCACAAAAGCCGTGGTTACAGACAGTTCCATACCAATTTCAGGATTTTTATGTAATACTCTTCGATAAGCAACTATATCTTCCTGCAAACCTTTTGCAGCAGCTACCATTTTCTTCATAGAATTTCCCCCTCACTTGTGTTTTGGACATTTTAGGACTACTTATTGCATAAATTTTAGCATCCTGTGATAACTTTGTCAATAGTCCGAATAGTGAGAAATCTATACCGAATCTTGAAAGACCAAGCTCTCCTTGACTTTATCAATCGCAAACTATAAAATAAAGAAAAACTATAAAATAAAGAATAAAAAGAGAAGTGATTATTATGAAAATTACATTTGGATTCTTTGTCAGCAAACCAATTGAATCATTTATTAAAAAAATTGAACTGGAGCTGAGCGCATATTGCGATATAATCTATTTGCCAGCAGTGAAACAGAATGATATCTCATCTACCTATCATTCGTATAAAAGTAAAGTGGATGGATTTGTCTTCAGTGGGAGCCTAATGTACTATCTATTTCTTGAAAAAAATCCATCACCAAACAAGCCTTGTTTTTATCTAGATGAGTTAAAGACTGATATAAAGGATATTTTTCTCAAGCTACTATTAAAAAATAGAACCTTTGACTTTTCAAGAACCTTCATCGATATGGCGACGGGTTCCAACCAATATTTAGGCATCAAAGAAATTTTGAGAGATAATCCACTTCCATATTTCAATGAGTTTGATTACGAAGACCCAGTTTCCTTTGAGCGGAAAATCATTGACCGACACATTGAGTTGCACAAGGCAGGCCTGATTGATTTGTCTATCACACGATTAGGAAATTGCTTAGATGAACTGGAATCCCATGGAATACCCTATATCTATGCCTATCCTCCACTGGGGTACACAATCAATTTTTTTATGAAAGCAATCAATCAAATCAACCTATCGAAAGCAAAGAATCAAATACTAGGCACTATCGTCATTACCCTTGAAAATACTGAAAATATGACCACTAGCTATTCCAATAAAATACAACTGTTAAACTGTTGTAACTTAATCACAACCTACGCTCAACTGCACGGTTATGATTTCACCTTGTATGAAGAAGAGCCTTATATTGAGATTCTGACTCATTTGAAAGATATCTCAAAGATTACTAAGAACTTCAAGATTTGTCATATTAAAAAATACATTGAAGAAACATTAGGCAAAAATATCATTCTGGGTTTGGGAACTGGCCACAACATATACAAAGCAAGACACAACGCCTATGAAGCCGCTAAAATCTCCATTCACAAAGGTGAAGGGCCTTTTTACATCTCCTATGACGACAAAATTATGGGACCATTAAGTGGAAAGGTGCAAATTTATGATACAACCCCTTCACCGAAGTTGCTTACTTGGTCCAAGAAGCTTCATGTTGACCATGTGAATCTGCAAAAGATCATTGCGTTTACTAAAATGAGTGAAACAACAAATGTTACATCAGACGCATTGGCAGAATATCTGAATATTTCTCTTAGAAGTGCGAACCGCTTGTTGACAAAGATTTCAGAAAACCAAGGGGCTATCACATACTATCAGAACATAGATGGACGACCAGGCAGACCGAAAAAGTGCTTCAATTTGACCTTTATTGATAAGCTGGGTGACATAAAGAATTAAACTAAGAAAAGAAAATCAACGCTTAAAAATGGAAAATGATATTCTAAAGCAAACGGCGCTGATAATGAGACGAAAATAGCTATTATTACAGCTAATAGAGATAAATACAGTATCAGCGCCATGTGTAAATTATTAAATATATCTAGAAGTCTTGTTTATTATACCCCTACAGAAAAATCATATGATAGTACATTGGAGAATGAGATTATAAGTATTTTTAAAAACAGTAAAAACAGTTACGGTACTAGGAAAATAAAAGAAGAATTGGACGTATCATGAAAAAATATGGACTAGTCTCTAGTTATACAGTTAAGCAATATAAAGTATATCCTTCTAAATGTAATGAAGAAAAAATTGATAATATTGTTGATAGAAATTTTAATACAGAAGATAGATTAGATGTTGTAGTAAGCGATTTAACCTATGTAAATGTGAATGGGAAATGGAATTATATATGTATATTATTAGATTTATATAACCGTGAAATTATTGGATATGCTGCTGGTAAGAATAAAGCTATAGATGAATTATTATCACGTTTAAAATTAAGCGTTCATTAAGCATAGCTATGAATAGAAAACACCGTCTTCTCTCCTTTATCCCCTTCTTTTAATCTGATTTCCCATCCATGTCTTTCAAAAACCTTCTTTACAATTGCAAGTCCAAGACCGGTTCCTCCATCACTCTTTCTCGATTCATCCCCTCTAACAAACGCGTCAAATATTTTTTCTTTAATATTTTCACAAATCCCAATGCCATTATCTCCTATTTCAAGAATTACCTCTTTGTCTATTTCCATTATTTCTATACGTACTTTTGTTCCTTCTGGATTATATTTTATGGCATTTGATATTATATTTGAAATTGCTCTTACCATAAGTTTTTTATCAAAACTTAGGTAAATTTCTTTCTCAGGTATTCTAATATCCAATTCAAAATGCTTTTCTTCCATTTCATCATAATATTCTGCTACTATTTTACGAATAAATTCTACAAAGTCTGTCTTTTCTTTTGAAAGTTTATAATCCGCACTTTCAAGCTTTACAAATTTGAATAAATCATCTATAAGCTCGCTTACTCTTTCTGCTTTTTTGTAAATAGTATCATAGTACCTTTGCCTTTTATCATCATCTTCTATCATTCCTTCGTTTAACATTCTAGAGTATCCACAAATTGTAGTTATTGGCGTTTTAATATCATGAGATAAATCAGCAAGCATTCTAGTTTTACTTTCTTCTATCTTTCTTTTTTCTTCTTCTGTAGTTTTAAGCTTTTCCGCCATAAAATTAAATGTATCCCTAATGATTATAAATTCCTTTACCCCATCAAATTCAAGTCGTGTATCATAATTTCCCTCTATCATTGCACTCATTCCATTGGTAATTTTTAGTAAGGGAATGCTTATTTTTCTAGCTGTCCACATACTATACAGTATAATATTTACTGTAAACATTGCTATAAAAAGAAGTGTCGCCTTTATAAGAGGCTCATATATTATTTTTCCTACACTATAAGGTACATTTTCAAATTGAACATTAACCTCAATTCTATCGTTAGGGTATTTTACTAGACATAAATATGTTTTTCCTTCTTTTGTTTTAAAGCAGTGGATAAAAAAAGAAAAGTCTGTATCATAGTCTAAACTTTCGTCATTTAATAGCTCTTCTTGTGTATAGCTTTGTTTCTCATCTCTTTTTGTACCTTTAACATAAATTATTTTTCTATTTTCATCAAGAATTTCAACCCATCCTCCAAGAACTGCTATATCCTTTATATCTATATTTTCATAATCAGGTCTTACAACATCCATAGGTTTTATCTTCGGGTGGTTTTCTTTTTCAACGTTATCTATATGAATTCTTATAAAAAGTACAGACATTATCAGTAATACTATAAGCACAAAAACAAATAGGATATATTTTTTAATTAATAGAGAGAATATCCCATTATTTCTATTTTTCATTTTTAACAACCTTCTTTTCAAATTTATATCCAAGTCCTCTTATAGTTTTCAGATACCTTGGTTTTTTGGAGTTTTCTTCAATTTTATCCCTTAATTTACTTATATGAACCATTATTGTATTGTCATCTCCTAAAAAATAATCCTCCCAAACTTTTTCAAATATCTCCTTCTTTGTAAGTATTCTTCCTGCATTCTCCATTAACATCATTAATATTTTATACTCTATAGCTGTTAAATTCACATTATTTCCTCTTATCTTTACTGTACTGTTAAATATGTCAATCTCGATTTCATCAATCTTTATTATTTTTTTTATATCATTACTAGTTGAATTTAAATTATAAAATCTTCTAATCTGTGCCTGCACTCTTGCAACAATCTCAAGAGGATTAAATGGCTTGGTTACATAATCATCTGCGCCAAGCCCCAAGCCTAAAATTTTATCATTATCTTGATTTCTTGCTGAAAGAATGATAATTGGAATATTATAACTTTCTCTAATCTTTTTAGTAAGGTTAAAGCCATCTATCATAGGCATCATTATATCAAGTATTGCTATATTTATATCTTTTTCCTGTATTATATTCCATGCCTTACATCCATCCTCCGCTTTAAATACTTGAAACCCTTCCTTTTCAAAATAAAGTTCAAGTATTTCTAAAATTTCCACCTCATCATCAGCAATAAGAATTTTATACGCCAAAGTTATTCCCTCCCGATAAATTTTCAAATGAAACTCTGTCTTTAATCTTTATCGGTTTATTATTGTGCCTTATTAAGGTATTTATATTTCTTTCTACTCATTTGTTTTTTCTAAAATATCATTAATATTTTTTTGATATTTTTCAAATGATATAGATCCAACTATGCACTCTTTTAAAATTTTCCCTTCTGAATTTACAAAAATTGATATAGGCGTAAAATCATCAAAATGTGATATAACTTCCCCATTCAATATTTCATTCGCTTTTATATTATCAAGCTCCCAAAAGTGTACTTTAAAAATTTTTGAATCAGATTTATCTTCATCAAGTACTAAATATAAGTGAACAAACTAAGGATAATACCCTAGTTTTTTTATTCTCCATTATAAAACCTCCATCAGTTATTCACTCGTGTCTGATATAATAATACTTTGTTAACCTTTAGCTAACCTTTAGCTAATCTTAAGCTAATCTTAATATTAGCTTTAAGTTATCTTAAGATTAATGAAGTATTATTATAGTTATAAAAAAGTTAATAACTATGTTACATTTTATAATTAAAAATAAAATAATAATGGAGGACTGTAATGGATAAATTCAATCAAAAATTTGCTAAATTTTTTAGTTTGGATAAGGATTGTATATTAAAAGATGAAAGTCATATAGTAGTTGAAAATAAAGATACAGAAATTTGCTTTATTTTAAAGTATAATAAAAAGAAAAATTTTCATATTAATGAAGGGATGCATATTGAGCTTTTAAAAAAAGATAATTCGAATTTTGTAACATTAGAATTTTATGAAAAAGGAATTTGTACTACTGAATATGTAAACTTTGAATTTGATGATATAAAAATAGAATACAATTATTATATAAATGACCAAGAGAAAGAAGTACAGTATAAAACCCTTTCTTTTGTATCTAATAAAAATAATAGAATTTTAACAATAGGCATTTATTTCGACTATAAATGTATAATCTCAATTGTTGAATCTTTAAAAAGAAAGGAATTTAATGGTTTAATCTCAAAACTTTTGAATACTTCTGAGGCGGAAATTGATGATGATGGAGTAAATCACTATATATTAAAAAATATAGATAATAAACTTGTTGTAGATACTACACCAATTGAAAATTGGAATGACGATTTACTTAAAGATAGCTTCATTTTAGATTTTTATTACGCAGATCAAACGATAAGCATAATGAAATATAAAGATAATGAGAGTATTGGAAATCATAATTTTGTTGTAAAAAATATTGAAAGAATTGAAAATACTTTAATAATATATTCTGAAAACAACTCTTCTAAAATAGAAATTATTTTAGAACCTGTTTTAAAAATAAAAAACATATATTATTAAACATATCTCTACAGTAATAGTAAAAAGAACAGACCATGAAATTAATATTCATAATCTGTTCTTTTTACTATTTTAAATGTCAAACCATTATAAATAATACTTTCATTGTAAAGTTTTGAGTTTACTCCAAATTGATAGACTCCAAGAATCTCTATATAAAAAGATTTCCCTATTTATGCGGTGAGAAGCTTCATAGAAATATTGAGAATAATTTAGATAATTAGGGATTTTTGATGTCTATTTTATTGAGGAAAGATCATTCAGAAACTAGTCACAACTAACTACAAATCCCTCAAAAAATAAAAAACCTCATCTTCCTTAAAAAATAAGAAAAATAAGGTTTTATAAGGTTCACTCAAGAGGATCATATCTTCTGACACATAGCTTAAGAAATTGCAAATGTTAAAAACCGCCTTTATTTGTGGTAGGGTTCACCGTTTCGCTTTAACTGCGGTTTTCTAACCAATCGTTAGTTTTACAAGTTACTATCGTATTCACTGACTCTCGAGCGATCTTTATTGCAATACATCCTTTGATCTGCAATGTGGATGATATCTTTATAGCTGATATTATCATCTGCAACACGTTCATAATAGCCATAGCTGAAAGTAATTAAAAAATCCGTTTTCCCGGTATTATACCGTTCATGCATTTCTAATTCTACGTTTGCTAAACGATCTATCATTTCATCACATTTTATTTTTTCAAGTATAAGAATAAATTCATCCCCAGCATATCTCCCTACAACTTTGCCTTTACTGAATTGCTTCAATAGAGACTCAGAAAATATTTTCAGAGCCAAATCTCCACTTAAATGACCATATGTATCATTAATTGCCTTGAATTTATTCAAATCAATCATTACCAATATAAATGTTTTTTTATGTTCTAACATATATTCCAAATAATCATCAATACGATGACGGGTCAAAAGACCAGTTAAGTAGTCTCTTGATGTTGAAATAGTCTCTAAAAATATGTATGTCAGTACGACTGTAACAGCCATCATTGGCCATAATATGAACACGCCAAACAATGCAACTTGCATAAATGCAACAACCGCGGGCATTAATACATAAAGCAAAATAACCCAAATAATCTCTTTCTGTATTTGCTTCCTATGTCTATACGCCAGATAGCAAATATATGAAAAAGTTGATATATTAAGAACCGGTAGCAGTATCATCAATGGTTCTCGTTGGTATATATTATCCGCGCTTACAGAAAAAATAATAGGTTCAAATAAATTGATCACCAATAATATTCCAGTCAAGATAAAAGGATGAATATAGAACCATCTCTTTCTGAGTCGATCATACGATCCAAACATATGATAATCTATATATGATGCAAGCATACATGTAACCATAGATGTCAACCAAGCAAATGACATATTGAAAAAATAATTCAATCCATTTTGGCCAGGTATCCTATCAAATGTCCAAGATAATACTTCTAAAGCCAATAAAAAAACCGTCATCCACAGCAACCGAAAAAATAAATAACTTGATGTACCAGTCGCTTCTCTTCTCAATTTCATTGTAAAATACAACACCACCAATAAAATGATAGAAAAAAAATTCACATCAAATTTTAAGAAAGTCTCCATGCCTTCACACATCCCTCATCATGAAATATCTACTTCATTTATTATTTTCGTTTACGTGCCAAATTCACCTACATCATCTTATTATACTCAAAAGAATAACTGAGTACATAATATTGCATCCCTTTTTCTACTTATGTACTACAACTATTGTCTTTTCTCTACATCCATTATTAAATAAAAAGAGCTATAAATTATCTATAATAGCCTATTGATAACCTCATGATTTTGGCATACATAATTCATCTTCTATGACCTCCGAGGTGCTTATTTTAGCGACACAGCTTTTTAATCAAATGGTTTATTCAATACTTTTTTAATAAATACCTTTATAAGTTCTGGATCAAACTGAAGACCTGCATTTATTTTTAGTTCTTCTATAGCAAATTCCTCTGATAAAGCATTACGATAACTTCTTTCGCTAATCATAGCATCATAAGAATCAGCTATTGTAATGATTCTTGATTGAAGTGATATTTGTTCTCCCTTTAAACCTTTAGGATATCCCATTCCGTCCCATCTTTCATGATGAGTTAATACATATTCCGCCATTTCCGACATATCATTTACTGTACTAAGTATTCTATATCCTATTTCTGGATGTCGCTTTATTTCTTCCCATTCTTCCTCTGTCAGTTTTCCTGGCTTACTGAGTACATTTTCCTCTATAGCTATTTTCCCTATATCATGCAGTAACCCAACAGTTTTAAGTTCCTTAATTTCATCTTCCGGTAAGCCAATAGCTTTACCCATACTTTCGCATAATGTTGAAACTCGATGGGAGTGTTGTTCTTCTCTTTTGTTTTTTTCATGAAGAGTACTGATTATAGTACTTATAGTTTTTCCTCTCATACTTGGACTTTCAAATAGCTTTTTCTTATACATATGATCTTCCGCTTTTTTTAAAATATCTTGTATTTTCTCTTCCTCATTGTTCTTTGTTTCATATCCAAAAGAAATGGATATATCCACAGAACCCACTTTTTCTTTTAAGGCCATTGTTTTAATACGTTTAATAATCTGCTCTACTTCATAAGTATCTGTTTTTGGTAAGAGAATTACAAATTCATCACCTCCTAGTCTAGAAATAATATCAGTAACTCGGCATCCCCTCATCATGACTTCTGCTACTTTTTTTAGGAGTTCATCTCCTATGGTATGACCAAAAGAATCATTTACAAGCTTTAGACCGTTAACATCTGCCATAATAATAGTTAAAGGTAAACTTCTTTCCTCGTCTAGTTGGATTAACTTCTCTTCAAAAAATCTTCTATTATATAAACCTGTTAATTGGTCATGGTAGCTTAAATATTCCAATTTATGTTCACTTGCCTTTAGAGATTCCTCTGCCTGCTTTCTTACAGTAATATCTGTAAAGATTACTGCAAGTTGTAATTTTTTTGGTCTATAAGCTATTATCTCATAATATTTACCTGTTTCTTGTACATAGTATTCGTATTTTATAGAGTCCCCCGTTTTTGCTACATATCTAATTTTTTCAATCAATCTTTTCTCCATATTAGGGAATATATGAAAAAATTTTTTCCCTAAAATATCTTTCTTTTTTAACCCTGTTACTTTCTCATGACTTTCATTTGCATCCAAAAGTCTATAATGCATAATTTCTCCTTCCTCATTAACACCCCCTTCATAAAGTGCTAATCCTTGCTGCATTTCAGTTACAAGGGTTTTGTACTTTTCTTCACTTATTTTTAATTCCAAATCATTTTGTTTTTGAACGGTAATATTTCTTGATATAGCCAAGACTTCTTTTTCATTATTTTTTACTATTCTAAATTCATAATACTGCAGTTTATTACAAAATTCCAATTGATATTCAAAAATTTCCATTACTCCATTTTTAAGAACTAATTGTATTTTTTCATAGGCAATTTTTGATATTTCTTTAGGCATAACTTCCCAAAGGGTTTTTCCGATAAAAGCTTCCTTTGGCATTAACAAAAAACTATCCTCACTTGTCTTACTATCTATAAAATGACCTTCAAGATCAATGACAAATAATAAATCAGGTATTGCTTCAATAATAGCACTATTTTTCTTTTCTGCTAAATCAACTTTTTTTAGAAGACTGCTTATTAATAAATAAAGTATAGTTGAAGTTACAATAACATATAACCAACCTTTGTATGTGCTTATAATTAACAACATACCACTATTACTAGCAAGTTTATTTGCAATTCTATCTGAAAAGTAAATCCAAATAAATCCAGTTACCAAATATATTAGGACTATCTTAATACATTCATATTTAAATTCATTTTTTTTGTTAATTCTTAAAATCGAGTGAATTTTCTTTATTATTGATACAAACATAACACACCTCCATTATCATTGTATTAAATTAAATTGCGCTCAATTTATTACCCTTCAATGATCTCATTCTTAAAAAAAAACAAATTCATATATTTTTCTACAACTAAGTTATCATAATTCAGAATCTTAATATAAATGTCTTATATCTTTAATTTTATATTAATTTTGATAAAATTCAACAAAAATTACTTATTTACTTAATTTTATCAATCCACATCTTATTCCTTAACACAATCAAGATAAATTGTGTTCACAATTTGTTAACATATCCCCAAGGGTTTTCCCACTGAGGTTGCTAGAAGTTGCTACATATAAGTGTATTAATTCATCTAAGTTCATTCCTTCAACTAAACAATAACCTTTAATTTTTCACTATTTATCTTGAAAACAATTTTTCTAATACTATCCTCTGAAAAACTATATATAATCTCTCCCCGAATATACTTTTAAAGCCTCCTTTAAAAATTCCTCTAGTAATATATCTTTTCCATTCTTGTAACACAATGCTTAATCTCGCCTCTTTATTTTCAATGTTTTTAATAAATTTCTAGAATCTATCCTTGCAACCATCTCCCAATTTTATATAGACATAAGCCTAGTTTGTTATTATCTTATTTTTAAATAGAAAAATCCCGTGGACATATAACCATCCACGGGACTCTAAGAACGCAATAAATAACACACTATACCCCTAAACTTTTGCAAGGAGACGACTTCCAGTCATCTCCTACGAACCCTGAGGTACTTATTTTTCATTCGCAACCATCTCAGTATAAATGCTATTTAGTTTGCTTGTTGCTTCAGCAGCCTTAAGGTGAGAGCATTTATCCTTATGTTTATCAATAGTTTTTAATTCCTCTAAATATTTTACTTCACATAAATTCAAGTTAGTATCCTCACATAAAAAATCTCAATTTAAAGATATGAAACGATATAGATGTATATTCAATTACGCTTTAAGCTTTAAGATATATCCAATTATTTATGGTACGGTTCACCGTTTCGCTATAACTGCGGTTTTTCTTGCTATATATATCTACTAATTGTTAACTGTTCCTATACATCATACAATATCAAAAAAAGATTCATCCTAATTAGTAAGATGAACCCGATTTTAGCGTATTATTTTGCTTTTTTATTTTCAATCATTGTAGCTTTTAGCTCTTCTACTGTCATTCCCTTGCTTTCTGCCTTTAATTTAAATCTTAGTTCATCTACTGTCATTCCCATGCTTTCTGCCTTTGTTTTTAATGCTTCATATTGTGTTTTTTTATATTCAGCTATTTTAGATTTTAATTCCTCTACTGTCATCCCCATACTTTCTGCCTTTGCTTTTAATGCTTCATATTCTGCTTTTTTGTCCTCAGCTATTTTAGCTTTTGGTTTCTCTACGGTCTTTCCCATACTTTTTTCCTTAGCTTTAAATGCTTCCTTTTCTGCTTTTCTATCCTCAGCAATTTTAGCTTTCAGCTCTTCTACTGTCATTCCCATGCTTTCTGCCTTTGCTTTAAATGCTTCCTGCGCTGCTTTTTTATCCTCAGCTATTTTAGCTTTTAGTTCCTCTACTGTCATTCCAATGCTTTCTGCCTTTGCTTTAAATGCTTCCTTTTCTGCTTTTTTATCCTCAGCTACTTTAGCTCTCAGCTCTTCTACTGTCATCCCTGCTCTTTCTGCCTTTGCTTTAAATGCTTCCTGCGCTGCTTTTTTATCCTCAGCTATTTTAGCTTTTAGTTCCTCTACTGTCATCCCTGCTCTTTCTGCCTTTGCTTTAAAATTATACTCAATCTCTGCTTTTCCTTCTTTTACATTTGGTGCAGCACTTGCCAACACCATACCACTTGTTGAAATCATAAATGCCATTCCTAAAGCTAATAATTTTTTATTTTTCATTTACATCACCTTCCATATTATTATTTATCACCTTCTGTTGATGTATTTTAATTATAGCAATCAAATTGGTAATAAAAATGTTTAAAATATGGCAAAATCATGGCAAATACGCATTGCATTTTCACTAAAATTCACACTGGAAGTTCCATTATATAGATTGCTCCACCTTCTTCTTTATTCTTCAAAACAATTTTACCCTTATGTCCATCGACTACTTTTTTTATAATTGATAATCCAATACCGCTACCTTCTTTTTCACCAACTATTGTACGACTAAATGGATTTTCTAATAAATCTTTGCTGAATCCATTTCCATTATCAGAAATCTCAACTTTTATGCATCCACCTTTATTTTCAGTGTTAATAAAGATGGTATCCTTTGTATATTTAATACAATTCGATAGGATGTTTGTCAACACTCTAGAAATCTTTTCTTTATCAACACTGAGTACTACATCGGCTTTTGGATCAAAGATAATATCAATCTCATTAATAATAATCAAACTATCGAGTTTTTCCAAAGCATTGATAATCAACTCATTTAAACTCGCCTTTTCTAAGTAATAAGATTCATTAACTGTATCTAGTTTGCTCAAATAAATGAAATCTTCTAGTTGTTTTTTTAATCCTTCACACTCAACAATAATTGTATCAAGTGCTTTATTAGAATCTTGAAATATGTTTGTTTTTATCCCTTGAGCATAACCACTAATGACAGTTAATGGTGTCTTAATCTCATGTGAAATATTTTCGTAAAACTTTTTTTGCTCAATATCTTGCTTTTTCAAGCTATCAGCCATATTATTAATGGCTACTGCTAAAGTTTGGAATTCATCACCAGTACGTATATCTGCTTTTTCATCAAAGTTTTTCTTACCAATTTTCTCTGTCGTATTCAAAAGCACTTTAACTGGCTTTGTAATCATTCGCTCATTATATCTTATAAAAACAATGAACAAAATGCTGATTATGGTTACAACTAAAATTAATACTTTAAGTATATCCATTGTTATTTGATCCATTAATTCGTTAGATAATAACGTTACAACCAATAAAGTATACTCATGCCCTTCAATATTGACTTGAACACTGTCATTATATGCCAGATATAGTTTCTCATTAATTCTGGTTGAATACACATCCCCTAACTCTTGATTAAGCAGATGATTTATTTTATCTTCTGTAAACTTTTCTTTTATTTTACTCGGAGCAATATCTAAAAGTTGTGGATAACTATTCATATTAAAAACAGCATTTATAGTAGGTAATTTGACTTTATCTTTATAATCACTAAGGAATACATATAAATCATTTTCATAATATATTAGAAACTCGTTATAGGAAAGCCATTTAGTGAGTCTTTGATTATCTTCAATGATATCTTTTTTGATATCTTCTTCTACATAGTTACTCACAACATTTGTTATAACCATGGTTAATATCACCATGGTGAATAGGGTAACCAAAATATTAGATATCATTAACTTCCTTCCAATTTTCATGATCTAATCACTCACCTTATAGCCATATCCCCATATGGTCTCAATCTTACATTCTGATTCAGCTAATAGCATTTTCTTTCTTAATCTTTTAATCATATGGTCTACTTGTCTAGTGTCTCCATAATAATCGTGTCCCCATATTTTTTCTATTATTATTTCCCTCGAAAAAGCTTGATTTTTATTTTCTATAAGTAGTTCAAGTAAATCATATTCTTTTACTGTTGTTTTCAATTCTTCTCCATTTACTAGAACAGTTCTATTATCTTTAATAATCTCAATATCCTTGCAAACTAATTTTTCTTCAGTACTAGATATAACACTATTATTACTACGACGTAACATATTTCTAACTTTAACTGTTATTTCCCGAAGGCTAAACGGTTTAGAAATATAGTCGTCACTTCCAAGCTCTAAACCAAGTACTCTATCAATTTCCTCATCTTTGGCTGAAATCATAATGATAGGAACATCACTAACTTTTCTAACTTCTCTACATAAATCATAACCTGACATATTTGGCATCATAATGTCAGTAATAATAAGATTACAAGGTTTTGATGAAAATCTTTTCAATAATTCTTCAGCATTATAAAATTCTTCTACCCAATAATTCTCACTTACCAGTTGACTTTTTAATAGATTACAAATTTTTTTGTCGTCATCCGCTATATATATTATATATTTGTTGATAATATCCCCTCCTTAATAATTAGTTAAAAATTATACAATATTTACTTGTAATTACTTTGGTAAAAATGTGGCAATTTCATGTCAGTTTAATTAAACAAATTTGAAGCATGTTAATAATATTATTATATCCCTACTTCTATAAAAACTACAAATTAGTCACTTATGTCTGATACACAAAAGAACCATATATAGTATAATCACTTCATTTATATTTTCTGAATAAAATTACGACCTCAATAAAAAAATAATTTCCTCAAACCAATTAGTCTGAGGAAACATAAAATACATCTATTTAGTTAACTTAAAATGATTAAAAAAACTTGAAATCAGCCTATTTCTTTTCTACAAACAATACTATCCCATATGCATAGTATATGGAAAGCATATCTAAAAAACCGCCGTTATTTATGATACGGTTCACCCTTAATTATCCTAAAACTTCTATATACCTGCTCAAGAAGTATAAGCCTCATAAGCTGGTGAGGGAATGTCATCTTTGAAAATGAAAGTTTGAAATCAGCTCTATTTAAAACTTCATCAGAAAGACCTAACGATCCTCCTATTATAAATGTTACATTGCTCTTTCCCGTTACACTAAGATAACTTAACTTATTCGCTAATTCCTCTGAAGATAAGTTCTTTCCATCAATAGCAAGCGCTATAGCATAAGTAGTGTCTTTTACATATGATAGAATTTTTTTTCCTTCTTTATCTTTTATCATAAGCATTTCTTTTTCACTTAAATTTTCTGGAGCTTTCTCATCGCTAAGTTCAACTATATCTAACTTACAGTATTTAGTTAATCTTTTAGTAAATTCATCTATTCCAAGTTTTAAATATTTTTCTTTTATTTTTCCTACTGTAACTAATTTTATATTCATTTTTAATTATCTCTCCTACATCTTATATTTCATCATTACATACCCTTTAAGCTGTCCAAATTTCACTTTGTTGTATCCTCTTTTTATAGATTGTAATAGATAGTCTTCTGCCTCTACTTCATTATCATGTATAAGTTTTATTATTGCTAAATTATAATAAGGTATACAAAATATATCATCTAGTTCTATGGCTTTATTGAAGTAGTTAGTTGCCTTTTTATATGATTTTGATTCTAAATAACATATGCCTATATTGTTGTAGCATTGAGCTTGTAGGTTGTGAGTGTATATTCCTATATTGAACATTTTGAGGTTGTTAAGCCATGGCTTTTCCTCTAACTCCTTCAAAAACACCTCAAACTTCCCAGCAGCACTCTTGAACTGTTTTTTATAAAGCATCTTCTTTCCATCATAAAAAGTTTTCCAATACACCCTCTCAACCAACAACCACATTATCACTGGTATTGCTATTATATAATACATATCCTTAATCGCCAAAAGTACACCTATACATATAAGTACCAAGTATATAAGCTTATTAACAATAACCCTCTTCACAAAAATCCCCCCTAAATTCAATCTACTACTATATTATCCTAAAAACTAATTTTTTTCAAAATACATGTTGATAATAATTTAAAATATTGACTAAGTAGCGGTATTTCAATGAGTATAATTTTTCGCTTAAATGTACACAAAAGAATAATGCTTGGATATAAATATCCAAGCATATATACTAAAAAGTTATATTCAATACTTCTTCTTTTCCACCTCTATTAACCTTAACATCAACAACATCACCAGGTCTATGCTTGTAAAGCTCCCTAGTCAAATTACCCATTGTCTTTATATCAGTCTCTCCTATTTTAACTATTACATCTTCCGCTTGCATTCCTGCTTTTGCTGCTGGTGAATCTGCCATGATTTGATATACATATATACCTTGATCTACAGCTAACTCTTCACCCATTCTATCTTCAAAATACTTAGCATCTACAGCTTTTATTCCAAGAGACACTCTCTTGAACTCCCCTTTTTCGATAAACTGATCTACTATAGGTTTTGTAGTATTTATAGGAATAGAAAAGCCTAGTCCCTCTCCAGTTTGAATTTTAGCTGTGTTTATACCAACAACCTGTCCTTTAGAATTTAAAAGTGGTCCTCCACTATTACCAGGATTTATAGATGCATCAGTTTGAATCATATCTTCTACCGCCTCATACTCATTCACCTTAATACTTCTATGTAATCCACTTATAACCCCTTGAGTTAAACTTCTTTCAAACTCAAGCCCAAGAGGATTACCTATAGCTATGGCTATATCTCCAACTTCTACCTTATCACTATCTCCAAGTTCTGCTACAGGAAGTCCTTTTTTATCAACCTTTATTATAGCTAAATCTAAAGTTGAATCATTCCAAAGAACCTCTGCCTTTTCATTACTTCCATCATAGAAAAGTACATTAACTTCCCTTGCATTTCCATCGCCTATAACATGTGAATTAGTAAGCACATAGCCTCTTTCATCTATAATAACACCCGTTCCAACTCCACTTGACTCTCTAGTCATACCAAAAAAACGGTCTTTTTGAACAGTTACTGTAGTTATACCTACAACAGATGGCATAGCTTTTTTAGCTACTGCTTTATATATACTTTCCTCTTGTCCTGAATTTACTACTATTTGAGTATTATTTTGTGATTCATTACTAGTTTGAATATCCTTAAATATAAAGTTTGGAGCTATGTATAAAGTAAGCAAACTTCCTATAATAGCACCTATTAAACCTGTTATAAAAGATCCTCCTCGTTTCACCCAAATCACTCCTTACACTGCATATAAATTTGATATTGTTCCTCTTCTTAAAACTTCAAGTTCTAAGTGCTTTCCTACTGATATCTTCTTCTCTTGTAAAACACTTTTTACTGTTTCAAATGCAAGCTCTGGAAAATTATTTTCTTTACTTAAATGAGCAAGTAATATCTTTTTAGTTCCCGCTTTTACAAGTTCTACACAAAACTTACCTGCATCTTCATTAGATAAATGCCCTTTGTTAGACATTACTCTTTGCTTAAGATAATACGGATAAGATCCCATTTTTAGCATTTCTACATCATGATTCGACTCAAGAACTACTAGTTTTGACTCAAATAAATTATTTTTGATATTATCACATACATGTCCTAAATCTGTAGCTACGCTTATTTTAGCACTTCCATTATCTAACGTATATCCTACAGGATCAGCTGCATCATGATGGATAGAAAAAGCCTTTATATTAATATCCCCAATAATAAAAGGAATATTATTATCAAAAATTTTAATATTATCTTGTTTCAACTTTCCAAGCTTATCTATCATACAATCCCAAGTTATTCTATTTGAATATATAGGTATATTATATCTTCTAGACAAAATTCCCGCACCCTTTATATGATCTGTATGTTCATGAGTAATCAGTATTCCCGAAGTATTTTCAAGGTTTTTGTCTAATTTTCTTAAATTTTCTTCGATTTTCTTACCACTAAGACCTGCATCTATTAAAATTTTTGTATCTTTACTTTCTATATAATGACAGTTACCACAACTTCCACTAGCTACTGAAGCGTAATTAAAACTCATCTTAAACCTCCAACTTATTATTTTAAAATATATTATATCATTAATATCTATATTTACGAAAATATAAAAGCCTTCAATTATAAATCAAAGGCTTTTACATATATATATTCATTATTCACTTTTAATCTCCAAACAGGACCTATGTCCCCTTGTTCTATGTCCATGTTATTAGATTCAAAATAATATCCCAATTTTATTTCATTTATAACCGAATCTTGTTCCATCTGGTTATAAGCTGACATAATAGCTTCTACACTAGTTATAACCCTTTTTTTCTGCTTTTTTTCCTCTATAGGAACTATCCATAATTTTTCAAATAAAAAATCTTTATTATTGTAAAATATAAACTTCATATAACTTTCTTCCAAAAAATAATCTTTATATTTTCCAGTATATATAATCTCTACACAATCCGATTTCTTGATTGTAGCCTTTAAATAAGTATCTTCATCAAATTTATATTTTTTAAGGAATTTTTTGGTAAACAATGTGCATTCTTTTGTATCAAAATTCTTTATATCCGCTTTTCCTTTATATATTATATGCTTATTATCAACCGTATATATACCTTCACCTTTAAATATAGAGTCTAAATCAGACTTATTTAAGTCTTCATACTTTATACTCAACGTACTAAGATTCGGTATATCTTTAGGTATTTGAGTATTTATAGATATATTTTTAGTACTTAATAGTTTATTTAAATTACTTATAGAACTATCGCTAAAAATATCTTGGCTATCATATCTAAATACATTTATATAAAGATTATATCCCAAAACTAGATTCGTTAATATAAAGGCAATAATTAATATTGTTTTAGATTTTGACCAATCCATTATATAAAACATCCCCTTTATAGGCGTCAAATATATATACTTCATTGCCTATAGTTACTTCCCATGATGGAATAAAGTAATTATCTTTAGAAAAATATATAAGCTCTACGCCTTCTATATTTTTCCATACGTCTGCACCACTCTGGTATTCGAGATCTTGTTTTAACAAAGAAAAATTCATATTCAATATTTGATCCGGCGGTATTATATTTTTATCTTTATTATCATCCTCAACTCTATCTATTTCTTTTAAAGCACCTTTATAGCTATAAACATCTTCTCCGACTATTTTTATTTGTATAGGATCAAATACATTATCAATCTTTAGTTTAAGATTATTAACTTTATAATAAAAATTAAATTCATATGAATTTATATTATTTATAGGGGTTTGTCTGACACTATACAAAGATAAATTATCTATATTTATATTCTGATTAGCTAAAAAATCTAAAGAGATATTTAAAGATTGATCTAAGCTTATATTTTTATCCTCTATATCCTCGTTCAAAAACTCTATATATCCATCATTGTATATTCTTAAAGTCTTTTCTCCATATCCATATATAAATGTATTATTTCCATTTTTCTCAACAATTCTATTAGTAAAATCATACTTATTGCCTAAAATATTTTCTCCTATTTTTTGTACTAGCTTATCATCTTTAACATCTATTATATTCTTCGAACTAATATTGTCATAAGAAATACCATCTAGTTTAATAGGAATTAATGTATTGTTATTTATAGTAAATAATCGATCTACAGTGAAGTATTCTGTGTATTCTTTTCTCTCAAGCTTATCTACCAAATCTATATGCTTTACTTTATCTAAACCTAATTTATATACCTTTTGTTTATTATTCAAGAAATATATAGATTTATCATCTACTAACGGTATAAGTATTTCATGAATATTTCCAATGCCGCTTATAGAACTTTCATTTAAAAAAATGCTTTTATTCATAAGTTCTACATCTAATCCTTGGTCAAAATTAGCTTCTATAGCCTTCATACTTTTTTTACTCAAATAATCATCATAGCTTATCTCACTTATTTTTTTTTGTTTAGACAATTCTTGCTTTAAAATAATTTTTATTTGATTCCAATATTCATCCTGTGTGTCTAATACTTCTGTATTATTTTTTCCACCTCCAAAGTATACAAATACTCTATATGGCTTTACAACCGAATAGATATTGTATTTTATATTAGGGCTTCCATATATTTTTTTAAAATCAAATTTAAATCCTACCAAACTTATATTGATCAACAACAGAAACGCTGACATAAAAAACAATACAACTAATGTAAGTGTTTTGAATTTTTCTTTATTCACAGTTTAACACTCCAAATTTATTTTTTTGGCGTACTTATGTCCTTGAAAATATCTTGAATTCTCTTATCTGTTATTTTGTCCATATTAGTCTGTATTTCTTTTTTATTCTCTATCTTTGTATACTTTACAATCTTAGTTTTTTCTTTATTATTGTTTTTTATAACTATTTTATTTTCACCAGGAGTCAATTTTACCTCCGTCAAAAAGAATCCCATAGCTCCTATTTCCAACGTCTTTGAATTCTCGGTTTTTTCAAAAACACCAGCTTTATCGTTTTTTAAATATACGTCTAAATAAACAATGCTTCCTTCTTCTCCAGTTCCAGATACAACAACCTTATTATTAGTCTTAACTGTATAATCAGATACAGGTTTTATTATTTCGATAGATTTTTTTTCTTCTTTTTTTTCAACTATTGGTTGAGCATTAGTTGTATCTGCAAAAGCTACAACATTATTTGAAGCTAATAGGCCACAAATAATTAAAGATGCTCCTAATTTTTTCATTTCTAAGCCTCCTTAATATTCTATTTATCCGAAAGTCAAAAGTTCTATATCTACCTTCTCAATGATCTCTATGGCTTTTGGATTAGTTTACCCCACGGGCACTCGCACAACTAGAAATTCAGTTAGAGTCGCATCTCCATCTGAATTAAGTTTTGCTTTATATGTATAATTTTAATGTTATCCCCATATAACACCTTTAACATAAATTATACACAAAGAATATTACAGAATCATTACATGTAAGTTAAATAATAATTATATATCCACAGATTTATCCACAGGTAATTTTATTTTAAATTCAGTCCCTCTTCCAACTTCACTGTCCACAGATACATCCCCACCGTGTTGTTCTATTATGTGCTTAGCTATAGAAAGTCCCAATCCAGTCCCTCCCATATCGCGTGATCTTGCTTTATCTACTCTATAGAACCTTTCAAATATCCTAGATAAATCATTTTTCGGAATACCCATCCCATTGTCTTTTATAGATATAATTGCTTGTTCATTTTCTTCTTTTATATTTATACTTATAACGCCATTATTAGGTGTGTATTTTATAGCATTCGTAAGTATATTTTGAATAACCTGTTCTATTCTGTCTTTATCTCCATTTATTATTATGTTTTTGTCACAAAGTCCGATTTTTATTATATGATTTTTTTCTTTAAAAGAAATATCTAATTTATTTACTATATCCTTTATCAAATTATCTATATCAAACCTTGATGAGTTAAAGTTGTTCTTCTTATGGTCCATTCTAGATAATTGAAGTAAATCACTAACCAACCTTGCCATTCTATCTGACTCCTTATCTATTACTGTCAAGAATGAGTTGCATATCTCGTTATCATCCATTGCTCCATCAAGTAAAGTCTCAGTATAGCTTTTTATAGTTGTTATAGGTGTCTTTAATTCATGAGAAACATTTGCTACAAACTCTTTTCTCATATTATCTAGTTTTTCATGCTCTGTTATATCTTGAAGAACTAGTATAAGGCCTTTTACCTCTTCCTTCTCATTTTTAAGATATACAAAATTGGCTCTTAATATATCTTTATTTTCAAGCTTTATTATCTCACTCCCTTGAGCTATATTCTTATTTTTTATATGACTTAAGGTTAGGTTATGATTATATTCACGTACCATATCATCATATACAGGCTTTGTAATATCTATTTGATTAATTCTTAGCATCTGTATAAATGTAGGATTCACATGTATTATATATCCCTCATTGTCAACAGCTATTAACCCATCTCCCATTTGATTTATTATCGCATTGAGTTTACTCTTCTCGCTAGATATCTCATCTAATGTATTTTTAAGTCTAGCCGTTAAATAGTTAAACATCTCTCCAAGTTGTCCTATTTCATCATCTGATTTTATATCTACCTTTTGATCAAAATTTCCCTTTGCCATCTTAGAAGCCTTGCTAGTTACATCCTTTATAGGGTTTGTTATTGTCTTTGATATTAAAAATCCGAGTATTACAGTTACTATTAAAGCGATTATTATGGCTTGTAAAAATATTTTCTTAGATTCATTCAAAACTTCATATATATTCGCAAGGTATGCTTTCCCATATATTATTATCTTTTGATTCTTTTCATTAGCATATATGTATCCTATATTTTTTACAGTATCTTCGTCCTTCATATATCCATCTTGGGATGCATTTGATATTATTTCTTTATTAAGATTATTAAGAGCATCTTTTCCTATTAATCTACTATTACTCTTGGTAGAAGCTATTACATTATAAGTATTGGAATCTATCATTAATATTTCATACTCTCCAGGAAGAACTGGTATCTTTTGAATTTCATACCTTAAATCGCCATAATTCATAAAATCTATATAACTTATTTGAGGCTTTATTATGTTATTCACTATTCTATTTAGTGTATTTGTAGCTGTATTTATATGTAGATTTGTAAATTGATTTATCATAAACACTCCAACTATTGCCATAGCTATAAACACCAATAAGAAATAAATGACTATTATTTTGGACCTTATGCTTTTAAACAAATTTTATTCCCCCTTGAAGTAATAACCCACTCCTCGTTTAGTTATTATATAATTAGGGTTTGACGAGTTATCCTCTATTTTCTCTCTTAATCTTCTAACTGTAACATCTACAGTTCTAATATCTCCATAGTATTCATATCCCCACACTTGTTCAAGTAGTTGCTCCCTTGAAAACACTTGATTTTTTTGAGTTATCAAAAACTTTAATAATTCAAATTCTCTTACAGTCAAATCTATATTTTCTTCATTTTTGTTAACTTCATATTTAATTAAATCAATACTTAAATTCCCATCTGTTATTATATCTCCCGTTTTATTATCTGTATTCAACACTTGAGTTCTTCTGAGATTTGCCTTAACTCTAGCCATAAGTTCTCTTACACTAAATGGCTTTGTTATGTAATCATCCGCTCCAAGTTCAAGTCCCAATACCTTGTCAACTTCTTCTTCTTTAGCTGTAACCATTATTATAGGAGTTGATAAAGTTTCCCTTATCTTTTTGCAAACTTGAAATCCATCATAAACTGGTATCATAACATCAAGAAGTATTAAATCAGGCTTAAAGCTGTAAGTTTTATTGATTCCTTCATCTCCATCAAAAGCCGTTTCAATATCATAGCCTTCCTTTTTAAGATTGAACTTCAATATATCTGATATAGGCTTTTCGTCCTCTATTATTAATATCTTACTACTCATACATTTACCTCCAAACTGTTTTTTAGGCAATATTCTATTTTAACCATATTATACAAAATTATTATATAACTAGATTATACATTTTCAAAATTTAAAAGTATATAATTTACTTTATATTACTTATCATTTGTAATGTTCGGTAAATTTTTGACAATATTGTATAGAGTCTTTCTATATCGTATAATAAAAAAAAGAATATAAAATATAAACATTTTAGAAAGGAGTTGAAATAAAGTTCGGATTTAAATTGTTGAAAATTGAGCTTTCAGAAAATAATGTAAAATATTATCTAGTTGCATTTTTATAAGAAAAAACTTCACAAGGTAGTAAGTGATGTACTTGAAAGGGGAGATTAAATTGAAAAAATTTAAAGACTTGAAAACAGGATATAAGGTAATGACTTTAGCACTAATAACTATCTTATTAAGTACTTCTTTGCATATGATTTCTCTTAAAGGACTTAAGAGCATTACAGAACAACAAACAACATATATTGTTCAAGAAACATCTACCCTTGAAAAAGAAGATGTTAAAAGAGAACTAGATATAATAGATGCCTATGTAAGAGAAATGTCAACAATTTTAGCTACTTTATCAGAAAAAGATGATATTGCTAGAGAAACAGCTATTGAAATGATAAAAGAAAGCTTGAAGGATAATCAAAATATTGTAGGTTCTGGAATGGTATGGGAAACTAACTCCTTTGATAGAAAAGATATTGAGTATAAAAATTCAGTAGATCTTGCAAGTGATGAAACAGGTAGATTTCTTCCTTACATATTTAAAGATGAAAATAGTAATATAAGTGTAGAACTCATTACAGGATATGATATAGAAGGAGATGGAGACTGGTATTTAGTTCCTAAAAAAACTAAAAAACCAATACTTACAGAACCTTATCTGTATCCTATAGGTGGAGAAAATGTTCTTATGACAACAATATCTTATCCTATCTTAAGTTCAAATGACGATTTCTTAGGAGTTGTTACTGCTGATATTAAATTAGATTATCTTCAAGAAAAAGTTATATCTATGGATAGAATTTTAGAGTTTAATGGAAATGGTATGATAATTAGTAATGATGGATACTATGTTGCAAATGGAATGGATAAAGAACTAATAATGCAAAGTTCTCTAGAAAAAGGAATTATAGATGAAGATATCTTAAAAGAAATTAAAAATAATAATATAGGAACTACTTGGAGAGACATCGAAGGTCTTGGTAAAATATTAGTCAGCTATACTCCTATGGATTTTGAAAACTTAAACTCTACTTGGGGAGTAGTTACATATGTTCCATCAACAAAAATATTAGAAGAATATTCTAAGGAATTTAAAAGAACATCATTTATAGGATTAGCAGTCCTTATTATAGTTATTTTACTTTCTATTATAATTACAAAAAGTATAACCAATCCTATCGGTAAGTTAGTTAAAGCAATGCAAAATGGAGCTTCTGGTGATTTAAAATCAACTGTAGATATAAATAGTAAAGATGAGCTTGGATACTTAGCTACAACCTACAATAATATGATGGTAAATATATGTGATCTTGCTGTAGGCGTTAGAGAATCCTCAAAAACTAATTTAGGTCAATCAGAAAATATATCCGAAATATCTAATCAATCAAACATGGCATTGTCTGAAATTGCTAATGCTATTTATGAAGTTGCTTCAAGTTCAAGTGAACAATCTAAGGAAGTTGAAACAGTTGCTAATATAGCTAATGAATTAGGACAAAATATTAAAAAAAGAAATGAACTAAGCAAAGAATTATTCCAAATAATTGAAGGTACAAATTCTTTAAGTGAAAAAGGAACTGAAATGATGAAGGTTCTTAATGAAAAAACAAAAGAAAGCAGTTTTAAGGTAAAGGAAGTTAATAAAATAATAAATACCGTAAATGAATATTCTAAAAATGCAGAATCTATAACCAACATAATAAATAATATAGCTGAACAAACAAATTTACTTGCACTTAATGCTTCTATTGAGGCTGCAAGAGCAGGAGAGGCTGGAAAAGGATTTGCAGTAGTTTCGTCAGAAATAAGAAACCTCGCTGAGCAAACAAGAAAATCTACAGAAGACATAAAAAAAATGATTTTAGATATTCAAAAACAAGCTGAAGCAGCAGTTAAAAACTCCAATGAGATGACTGAAATTGGGAATGCTCAAAATGAATTAATAAAAGATACTGGAAATGTATTTAATCAAACAGCATCTTCATTAGAAATTATAGTTGAGAAATTAGACGCAGGAATACAAGAAAACGAGAATATTGAAAAAGGAAAAGATAAAATTATGGAAGCTATAGAAAATGTATCTGCAGTAACTGAGGAAAATTCAGCTAGTGCTGAGGAAGTATCCGCTAGTACTCAGCAACAGTTGGCTTCTATAAATGAACTATCTTCTTATGCTCAAGACATGAAAGATAGTGCTGAAAATCTTATGAATCAAATAAATAAATTTAAAATGTAGTTAATAAATAGCCTGAATCTAATAGATTCAGGCTATTTATTTCAACTTTTCTTCAAAATCTTTTTTTAGAGTATCTAAAAACTTCAGTATAACTTTTTTTTCATTTTCATCAAAATTCTCAAATATTATCTTATCTCTATTCATAGCTTCTATATGAAGAGTTTTATGTTTTCTAAAAATTTCTTTACCTTTATCTGTAAGATTGAAATATTTTTCCTTCTTGTTTTCTTCAGTTTGATATGAATTTATATATTCTTTAGCTACCAACTTTTTAGTTATCTTAGTTACTCCACCTTTAGTTATTTTTAGATGGTCTGTAATTTTAGTAACATTAGCTTGTTCTGTTCTACCTATATAATCTATAGCATGGACTTCATTTATGTTTAAATCACTATAATTCTCTTTAAAACTTTTATCATTAAATTCTGTGAATAGTTGAAATATTTCATTTAATTTTGCCAATAATTTTTCCAGCATTAACTCGTTGTTCATATTTCTATTTCCTCCTATATTACGTCAACCAAAACTCTAGTAGATAACCCCGTTGCAAATGGATTCTCTATCCACATAGTATATACCTCCAATTTATTATCTATTTTAACATTTAACTTACTTAAATCCAAGTTCTCTATAACATAAGTATTGTTTTCTTCTGATTTTACATCTGCTTTAAAGTGTTCCTTTCCTCTACGAATTCCTGCGCAATCAATTCCTATAAACGATGCCTTTCTTTCAAGTAGATAATTTATAAGTTCCCAACTAAGCTCATGGTGATTCTTTACATATATATCACTTCCGTATGGATAATCAATTTGAATATTAGTTTTAAATATAATAAAGCTACCCTCTTCTATTTCTATGTCTTTTAATACTTCTATTCCTATTTCTTCATCTAAACCATAATTTGTTGAATCAATTAAAATCCCTTTAGTTTTGAAGTACTCTATTGGAATATTGCTTTTTTTATATACATCTACATGAGTTCCAATATGCCCTGCATTTATTAGTTTGTTTTCTTGAGATTCTAGCCACTTCCACACTTTATTATTCTTATCTAATTTTAATGTTATATCTATCATAGTATCACTCCTCCTTTTTGTTTCCTCGTCAACTATAATATATTATTTTTGTTTCCTAGTCAACCATTTCTTTTTATAAACATCAAAAAACCCTTAAGAAATTTTTTTTAAGGGTTTTTATGTCAATCTAAATATTATTTTATTTGAAAACTATTCAAAATTTTCTCAGTTCTATTTGATAATTCTCTCCAACTAAGATGTGTTACATCTAGATTATCATTATACTTATTTTCATTAATATCTTTTATAGCGTCTTGGATTTCCTTCTTTATATTATCCTCAAATCTTGGCAAATCCTCTTCTACAGGAATATCTACTTTTGTTAATCTAGGCAAAGGCAAATATCTTATTTTACCAGAATTATTTATTTTTTCCCCTAGCCACTGTCTCACACCAGGTATTTCTGAAGTAATAACATGTAAGCCTGAAGCCAACGCTTCTATTAACACAAGAGGCAGGCCTTCATAAAAAGAGGGAAGTATAAATATATCGGATTGTCTAAATTTCTCAGCTAAATCTTCTTGTGTTAAATTTCCAAGAAATTCAATCTCATAATATGATTCTTTAGCTATATTCAATATTTCCTCATATTCCTTTCCATTACCCATACCTGCTAAGCTTAATTTAATTTTATTACTTGGTATATCTAAAGATGAGAAAGCTTTAATTAAAGGTATCAATCCCTTAGAATATGATATTTTTCCTGCATATATAACCTTTATATAATCTTTTTCACGAAATGAATCTCTGCAATAAAAAATCGAATCATCATATCCACTACCAACAACATGAATATTGCTCTCTTTTATATCAAAATACTGTTTTATATCTTCCTTTTGGTCATAATGAAGAGCTAAAATAGCATCTAGCTTTCTTATATTATCTTTTATAAAATTCTTCTTCAAATCTATAGACTTTAGTTGTCTTAGATCAGTACCATGGCATACTCCAAATATTTTTTTATCTTTTACCAATGAACGCGTAAGAGCTGTTAAAAAATACAGATGATGGCATATTATTATATCTGGATTGAACCTCTGCATTGCTTTCATTATTTGTCTGCTGAAAGCTTGTGTAAAGCAATCTAACATATCTTCGTCAAGGTCCCTATATCTAGTGCTTTCATAAGGCATCACATCACTCATACCTACAACAGGAAATGGAATTTCTTTTACATTAAAATAAACTGGGTACTTTTCTAAAGATAAATGAGTATTAATATCTATCTTTTCTTCGCTTGAAATACCTGCAATAATAGCTTGTTCAAAACCTTTTTTATCGAATTCTTCTATAACTTTTCTAACGTATATACCACTTCCAGTTTTAAATGGTTTTTGGGCTGTAATATGAAGTATCCTCACCTTTAATTGTCTCCTTTTGTATATAATAACATTTCTATTTATCCGAAAGCTAAAAGTTCAAGACTCCATCCTCTTAAAGATAGAGATAAGAACTTAACAGCTTCTGGATTAGCTGAATTAAGTTTCGCTTTATTTTATCAATCGAATAAAAAAAAAGCAATGGTATACGTAATTAAATATCGTTTACCATTGCCTTATTCATTAATTCAATATATACTGCAGATGCATCATCGTTCTTTTTGAATCTAGGATACTTATCTCCACTCGAATCGTCTTCTTCTATTTCACGTAGTTTTTTACAAAGATTATCTAACCCTTTGTTTTGTGTCTCATAAATTAGATTATCCATATTTATATAGTTATATCTATCGGTTATTGCAGAAAAACCATCACTAGCTATTAGCAGCTTTGTATCATTATCAAGTCGTATCTTTCCATATAGTGCTCTATCAACAGCTTCTGTATCAAATCCCAGTATCCAATATCCTTCATTTGTGTTTTTCAATAATCTGTTGCTTACAATTAAATTATTTACTTCTTTTTTAGCTTCAAGTAATGTTTTACCTTCTTTTTTCATTATTTCATCCATTGCTTGAAAAACCTTATTGTCTAATCTAGTTACAGAGTCATCTTTTATAATATTTAGTTCATTATTGTTTTCTATTAATAGAGTACAATCACCTAATATAAAATACTCTAAAGTATCTTTAATCCATCTTATCAAAACTATAGAACTTGATGGTAAATCTAAGGATGTGGCATTCTTATCTTTAATTTTTTTATAGTACTTATCTTTTACTGCATTAATTCCTTCTTTTACAATTCTTTTTAAGTCAATATTTGTTTTATGAAAATTTTTCTTAACATATTCATCCCACTGATTTACATACCATTTTGCATCACTGTCTTTATCTATTAAATTTTTACCGCTAAGTCCTGTAGCTCCATCTAATATCCAAGCCCCATGTTTATTCATATTAGCAATATCTTCATTTATCCTACTACTACCATCACATATGGAATCACAATAAAACATATTCATATCAATTACTCCTTAAAATAAATAGATTTATATAAATATATATTACTATAATTTATGACTAAGTAACAAGCCATTACAGGCTATTATTCCATTGTATTTAAAACTTCTATAAACACTCTAAAGTTTATAGATTTTTTAAATATATTTACTGTTATAATATTCTATCGTTTTCCTTAAACCATATTCCAAACAAAATTTTGATTTCCAATTAAGCATACTGGATGACTTATTAATTTCAAAATAAGAATCTTTTATATCCTCAAGTCTTTCATCTTCAAATACTACACCTATATCTTTGTTCGCTATATCTCTCATAATATTAAAAAGGTTTATAACAGATGTATATTTTCCTGTACCTATATTAAAAATTTCTCTATTTCCATACTCTATAGAGTTTATATTTGCATCAACTACATCCTCTACATATATATAATCCCTGGTTGAACTCCCATCACCGAATATTGTAACATTTTCATAATTCATCATCTTATCTAAAAATATAGATACAACTCCACCTTCTCCATTTTTATCCTGTCTAATACCATAGACATTAGAATATCTTAAAATTGTATAATCTAAATTATATGATTTTGAATAAATAGATATATAATATTCAGGGCTTAGTTTAGATGCTCCATAAAATGAAATAGGTTCTTTATAATGATTTTCGTCTATTCCTAAATGATTAGGATTTCCATAGATAGCTGCTGTAGAAGAGTAAATTATTTTTTTTACATTGCTTTTTCTGCAAGCTTCTAGAATATTTATAGTTCCTATTATATTTACCATTGCATCATTTATAGGATCTTTGATAGATTTTTGAATATCTATTTGAGCCGCCATATGATATACAATATCAAATTTTTCTTTTTCAAATACTTCTAAAATATCTTTATCACATATATCCATTTTATATAACTTAGCTTTTTCATTTAAGTTTTCAACTTTACCTGTTGATAAGTCATCTATAACAACAACATCATAATCTGAACTTATAAGTTTATCAACTAAATTAGAGCCTATAAATCCAGCTCCTCCCGTAACTAATATTTTCACAAATGATTCCCCCTATGTTGTAGTATTGTTAGTTCATTTTAAAATCTTTATAGCTAAATTATACATTTTAGGAATTAGAAAGTATATATTTTATACATTAATCTAAATCTTGTTTTATTCAAATTAATAATTTTAAACTGATTTTAAAGATACAGTATTATTTTTCTTAATTAAATAAATAACTAAATATGTATGTTCAAATCTACTAGTGTTTGAATATGATATATTGAAAGGAAGGTCAGAAATAGCTAAACCAGTCATTAATATTACAACAGAAAGAGAGGGTTATGGAATGAGTGATGGTGGTTTTACGTTTAAGATTCGAACTCAATTTAGCTTTATTATAGATGATAGTACTCTTAGTAGCATTTTAAGTGACATTGCTAAACAGGGAATAAGTATTACAGGTTATCTACAAACAAAGAGTTTAAAAACTCATAATAAATGTAAAAATAATTTCAATTCCAATTTTGTTAGACTTGTAGTTGGTAGTCCTGATGCTGAAAATAGTAGCGATCTTCTTGGAGTAAGAAACGTACTTGACTGTCTTGGTGTTGAATTTCAAGAGAAATCAGTTATTCAAGTAGTTCAAATCATACCTGGAATTCCGGGTGTAATTAATGGTATATTTGGATCACTATGGTGTAAGGTAACAGTTAATGCACTATATTATGGCGAAGAAACCAGATTGTTTATAGATGTATCAAATATTTGTGAAGCTTTACTGATTTTGTCTGAAACACTAATTGAAGAATGTCCAAAACAATGTGGACCATGTTCTATATTTTAATATACCTCATTTTCATTAAGCACTATATAACCAAAAAAAAAGCTGTTGAAATTCAACAGCTTTAATACTTAACATATCCAGTTGGATTTATAGGTACATTATTCTTTCTAACTTCAAAATGCAAGTGATTTCCAGTAGATCTTCCTGTACTACCTACCTTAGCTACAATATCACCTTTAGCAACCTTTTGACCCTTTTTAGCTATTAATGAGCTGCAATGTCCATAATAAGTTTTATATCCATTATTATGATCTATTATTATAAGCTTTCCATATCCATTTTGAGTTCCAGCAAAAACTACAGTTCCTCCATCAGAAGCCTTAATAGGTGTTCCTTTAGGAGCTGCTATATCTATGCCGGTATGAGTTTTTCCCCATCGTCTTCCGAAAGGAGACGATAAAGTTCCTCTTGTAGGGTTAGAAAATGCTCCAGAAGCTATATATGTAGGCTTTTTTTTCGTTCCCTTCAATACTATCTTATCTTGTACATCTTCAACTATTTCTTCTTCTAATACATTTGTAGATTCTACCTGTCCATTTATTCTAGTAACCTCTGCAATTACTTTTTTTGATCCTTCTTTACCTTCATTCTTTATCTTTTTGTCTCCCTTATAAAGAGATTCCGTCTCTTCATAAATAGTATTGTACGGTATTCTTTCATCATAAGAAGCTACATTAATTACTTTTACACCTACATAAGATTTAGGAACAGTTATATTTAGCTCTTGGTCTATATGTAAATTTTCGATATCTATTCCAGGATTAGCTTTTTCAATATCATCCAAGCTCAAATCATATTTCCTAGATATATTCCACAGATTATCTCCATCTTTTACTGTATATTTTTGTATATCGTCTGTACCTGTTAATAAATAATCATAAGCTGATTCTTCGTTTTTTAATTTAGATATTTTTATATCCTTTTCTATTAACTCTACTTTTTCAGTAAATTTTATTTCTTTTATATCTTCTATTCCTTCTGTGTTTTCATTCTTAATTGTATTTAAAACATTTTCTGCAGATTTCTTATCTTTTACATAAACTATATCTTTTCCCTGTATATTAATAGCATACGCTTGTATTGTAAGATCTATAACCTCATTTAAGTTTTGATTAAATTGTTCTGACGATGTTATTTTATCTTTTCCTACTCTACATTTAGTAAATACTATTTCTTGATCTATTTTAACGTCTTTTTTAAATTCCTTTTTTATATATGATTTTTTCTTTTCTATTAATTCATACACATCTTTCTTATTTTCAACTATACCTACATTTTTCCCATCTATGCTTACTTCATATGATAAAGTAGAAAAATATATCATACTACAAGTTATTATAGTTATAGATAAAGCTATGTAATGAAGTAAGTATTTTTTCTTAAGTATATTATTTATCTTATTCATAAGTAGGCTCCTTTCAAGACAGTTACCCATACATTATATCAAACAAACGGTTCATGTTTCAAGTTAATTATTTCCACTCATTATTTTCCCAGTATTAACACCCTCTTTTTCCCACATATTCATAAATTGATCACTTGTAACATTTTTATACATATTTTCATTATAGTATTTCCTCAATGTCTCAAAAAATACATCATCTCCTACTTTTTTTCTTATATCGTCTATCATAAGAGCACCTTTGCTGTATACACATAAGCTGTAATCTATAGAATTATCAAATTCTGTCGTGCTTTTAAATATATTTTTACTCTGCTTAGTTATAGTTCTAACTTTCATATTCTTTATTAGTCTATCCTTTACTTCTTTTCCGTATTTCTTTTCAAAATACAGTATTGTTGAGTATTCTGTCAAAGCCTCATCAAGCCAAGGTTCACTTATTTCATCATTACCAACTAATGAATACCACCATTGATGTGCTGTTTCATGAGCAACTACATACTCTAAATAAAATTTAGAATTTTGATCATAAAGCCCTTTATCAATCATAACAAGATTAGGATACTCCATTCCCCCTATAAAAAAATCAGACTCGACAACTGAATAAGTTTTATACGGATACTTTCCAAATAAATCGTTGAATACAACCAAAGAATCTTTAGCTACATCTAGAGCTTCTTTCCCATATTTTTCATCAAAAAAATAACTATATATGTTTGTATCTTTTATATTAGTCGATAATATAGAGAACTTATCACTTAATATAAAGGCAAAGTCTCTTACGTTTTTAGCATCTACTTTAAATGAATTTCTATTATTTAATTTTTTCTTGCTTTTTATTACACCTGTTGATGCTATTTTATACTTATTTGGAATATCTATACTAACGTCAAAGTCACTTACATTACTGTAAAAAGGATCTCCTATTTTTTCGTATCCTTTTTTATTCCATCCTCTTTCATCATATACACATGCTATTGGATACCAATTTGTTATATTTATAGTATTATCTCCATAACCAAATCTTCCTATTGAATTAGGTAGTTTGACATCATATTCTATATATATATCAACTTTTTCAGAAGGCTTTAATTCCTTATTTAATCTGACCATTAGTATGTCTTCTTTTTTGCCTAATATAGAATGATTTAGCTTATTCTGATCATTTAAAATGCTTTTTATTTCTATATTTCCTTTACTGAATCCATTTGGATATGCATCTTTTAATTCTTTTGTTTCAAATGGTGCATATTCCTCTTTAGAAAATGCGTTAGGATATATATGAAAATATACTTCATTTAAATTATTTTGAGTGTTATTTACATATACTATATTTTGATTACAATTTAGAATCTTTAGCTTATCATCGAAGGATGCATTTATCGTGTACGAGTTTAAATTTTCATTTTTTTCTCCTTTGAATGCTTGAAGATCTATTTTTTCAAAGCATGTTATTACCGAAATCAATAAAAATAATACAATAAATAGCTTAAAAAACTTTTTTTTATTTAAAATAATTAACAAGAATACTACCCCCTTTGTAATCTTAAAAACTTGAAACTCTATACCCCCTTTTTATTCAAAAGCTAAAAGTTATAAAGCTCTCTACTCTTAATGTCTCACTAAGAACTTAGCAGCTTCTGGATTAGCTTACCCCTAGGGCACTTACGCACCTAGAAATTCAGTCGGAGTAAAAATTCCACCTGAATTAAGTTTCGCTTTATTGTGATATAATTAAACTGAGGTGATTTTTATGTTTTTTAAAGAAATTAATGAAATAGATTTAGGAGAAACTCCTATTGATAATATATTTATAGATATATTTATGCCAATGGCCAATGGTACATACGTAAAAGTTTATTTATTAGCTTATAAATATGCCTTTGATGCTTCAAATTCAGAAATGTCAAATCAGACTTTGGCTAAAAATTTAAATATACCTCTGTCAGATGTTTTATCAGCTTGGGATTTTTGGGAAGATAAGAAAATAATAAAAAAACATGTTAAAGAAGAAGATGAACAATGGGATTATTCTGTTGAGTTTTTAAATTTAAAGAAATTATATATAGAAAATATTATTAAAACTAACGATCCTAAAAAAGAGAAAACGACTCCTAATGAACTTATATCTGTAACTCAAAATCCTAATATAACTAAGCTTTTTAATTATATAAATGAAATTATAAGCAGACCTTTAGTTCCAAATGAAAAAATTCAGATATTAGATATAATGGATAAATACAATATGGGGCCAGATATGATAAAAAGTGCGTATGCTTATTCTAAGCAAAAAAGAGGTATAAAAAGTATAAAATACGTAGAAGGAATAATAAGAAATTGGTATGATAATAAGATATATACAATTGAAGATTTGGAGCAACACTTTGCAAAAAATACAGAGAGATTTGGTTTGTACAAGAAAGTTTTTAAGGAACTAGGTTTTTATAGAGAGCCTACAATGGAAGAGAGAAGGATTATGGATAAATGGCTTGATGAATTCAAATTCTCTAACGATTTAATAGCATTTGCTTGTTCTAAATCTAAAAACACTTCCAATCCTACTATATCTTATATAGATGCTATACTTAAAAATTGGAATGATAAAGGATTTAGATCTTATCAAGATATAAAAGAACATGACTCAAAGCGATTAGAGAGATTAGAAATATACAAAATTATATTTGAGGCATTAGGATTTAAGAAGCCACCTTCTAAAGAAGAAATACGAACTATGGATAAGTGGATCAATGATATGAATCTTCCTATGGACTTAGTATTACATGCTTGCTCTAAATCTAAAAACACATCTAATCCATCTATAAACTATATAGACGCGATCTTAAATGATTGGAATAGAAAAGGATTCAAAACAATTGAGCAAACTCAAGAAGAAGTTAAGTCAAAGAAATACGAATCTAACTCTTATAGTTCTACAAAAACTAAGTTTCATAATTTTGATCAAAGAACATCTAGCTATACTCCTGAAGAATTAGAGAAAATTCTTCTGGAAAAACAAAAAAAGAGGTTTAAGTAGGTGATTATATGAATAATGATAAATTAAGAGAAATTTTTATAAAATATGAAAATAATAGAGATAAAGCTAAGATAGATTTAGAAATGAGAAAAAGCACAGTATATAACAAGATACCTCAAATGAAAGATATAGACGATAAAATATTTCAAATAGGTCTTTCTCTAAGCAAATCTGTATTAATGAATGAAAAGGATAGAGAAAAAATAGTTAAAAATTCTAAAATTGAAATGGATAATTTAAAAAAACAAAAGCAAGACCTTTTAATTCAACACAACATTCCATCAGATTATCTTCAAATACAATATAAGTGTAATAAATGCAATGACAAAGGATTTATATCAGATGGAAGTAAATGTGACTGTTTAAAACAGAAACTGATTAATAATGCTTATAAAATATCTAATTTTTCAAAGCTTATCGAAAAGCAAAATTTTAATACTTTCAATATAAACCTATTTTGCGATGAAAAATCTGATTCTGACCAAATCTCACAAAAAGAAAATATGTGGCATATATACTCTTCTTGTGAAAACTTTATATTAAACTTTAATAAAGATAACGAAGAAAATCTTCTTTTTTATGGTAAAACAGGTGTTGGAAAAACATTTATGTGTAGTTGTATAGCTAAAGAACTTTTAGATAAAGGATATACTGTTCTTTATGAAACTTCTTACAATGTAATTGAGCTATCTAAAAACTATAAGTTTGAAAAAAACTACACTACAAGTGATAAAGAAAATTACAAACTTTTATTTGAATGTGATCTTTTGATTATAGATGATCTAGGAACAGAGATGGCCAACTCATTTAGTATAAGTGAGATGTTCAATATAATTAATTCAAGATTAATAAATGGAAAGAAAACTCTAATATCTACGAATCTATCTCCTATTCAATTAGCAGATACTTATACTGATAGAATATGGTCGAGAATATCATCTCATTATAGATTCTTGAAATTTATAGGTGAAGATTTGAGATAACAAAAACAAAAGTAGTATACATTAAAAAACTAAGGATTAAAAAAATCCTTAGTTTTTTTGTAAAACAAAAAAACTCACAGATATAGATATCTATGAGTTTTCATTTGAATTATTGGCGACCTGGAAGGGACTCGAACCCTCGACCTCCAGCGTGACAGGCTGGCATTCTAACCAACTGAACTACCAGGCCAAATAATTGGTGGGCTCAACAGGGCTCGAACCTGTGACCCCCTGCTTGTAAGGCAGGTGCTCTCCCAGCTGAGCTATGAGCCCAATTATAATGGTGACCCCTAGGGGAATCGAACCCCTGTTACCGCCGTGAAAGGGCGGTGTCTTGACCGCTTGACCAAGGGGCCATGCTTTGGTGACCCATCCGCGACTCGAACGCGGGACACCCTGATTAAAAGTCAGGTGCTCTACCGACTGAGCTAATAGGTCCTAATATTGTTTAATTTGTTCTATTCCCTTAGTCTAGTCTTAATACTTAATGTACCACTAAGTGATTCACACGAAATTAGAAATTTCGGTTCTCTACTTATACCGACTGAGCTAATAGGTCATTTTTTTCCTTGCTGACAATTATATATATTACTAGCTTTTTCTACATATGTCAACAGTTTTTACTATTTTTTTTATTTTTTTAAATTATATATGTTAAATTAAGTATTAGTAATCTTATTTTTAACTACATTTTTAGTTTGAATAGATTCCAATCCATTATGCAATATCTGTTTATTTATTCAAAAAACGATACCATCTACATATTATTACTATATTTCCAATTTGTTTTACAAGCTATAGTCTAAGCAAACCCACCATTCGTTCCCTTTAATAAAAAGTAGTCATTTTCACTACTCTATTTAACTATATTTTAGCAGTTTCTATATATCTATATAACAACCCAATTAATAAGTATTTATATCTTTAAACACACCATTTATTTTTGAATTTCAAATACCATATCTAGTCTTGTTAAATTAAAAACTTTCATGACTTGAGGGTCAATGGAATGGAGTTTGAATCCTCTATTTAACTCTAGGCACTCCTTATAAGTTGATACTAAAACTCCAAGTCCTGTACAATCAATAAATGTACAATTACTGAAATCAAATACAAACTGTTTTTTGCCTTCACTAATTAGATGATTTACTTTTTGTCTGAACTTAGCAGCTTCATATACATCAAAATTTTTAGGTATTAAAATATTTCTATCATTCATCTATTTTCACCTCGAAATATGAATTTTTCTACAAAATTATTTAGCTCATTTGCCATTTTACTTGAATCCCAATCCCAGAGTTGAAAAAGAAAAGTTCTTTAATAATAAAAAAATAAACAGATGTCTGTGATTCATAGACACTTGTTTATATAATATTTCTATTATATATGTTTCGGCAAACTGGCAGTCATAGAATTTATAATCCCTTAGATCCATGTCTTTGCGTCCTTATCTTTCGATAAGTTTGCTAGTGTCGTCATATATTAACTTTTTATTCTATTTAAAAATTAGCACTTTATACCTAAATCATATCACCTTCTAACATAAATGTCTATACTCATTGTTAACTTGTATTTAACATTAAGTATATATTCCAATTGAAGCTTTAACCTCTAACAGACGTATAACCATCAGCTCGGTAACATACCTTGCAAACTAAAAAAGGACATGAAGTTTATCTTCATGTCCTCGATATGCTATATAGAATTATATGCTTACGATGTTCTCGGCTTGTGGTCCTTTTGCGCCTTGTGCTATATCAAAAGAAACTCTTTCGCCTTCTTCTAATGTCTTGAAACCGTCTTTTTGGATTTGAGAAAAGTGTGCAAAAACATCCACGTTATCTTCTCCTGTTATAAAACCAAATCCCTTGTCTGCGTTAAACCATTTCACTGTACCGTTCATAATCTATACCTCCAAATTTTATTTTCTTAAATTATTTCGTACAAAGTAAATTAACTTAAAAATTTAGAGTTAATACGATTAATACCCATACAATTCTAATTTCATTTTAAATTTAATTATTTCCTACAAACTTTAATTAAGACTCATTAATAATATCATATTTTATCAAATATAGCAAAGTATTTAAATGACTATTTGAAACTAAAATTATAATTGAACTACTATTTTCAATAATCTTAATAAAATCCTCTCCATTAAAACTTTCTATTAAAATTCTAGCGAATGCTTTTATAATATTCCCATAGATAGTTTTTGATAACCCTCAAAGTTTTATAAATATTTTAAATGTAATATTTATAAAAGATTAAGAATATTAAATAGAAGCTAAGTTTTAATAAGTAAAGAACTGAAATGGAGGAGTAAAATGGATAAAAATATTAACTTTGTTATTGAGAAAAAAATTGAAAAGACTATTCAAAATTTAGAAAGAAATAATATTAATGGTTATTTTGTTCAAACTGAAGAAGACGCTTTGAATAAAATAAAGGAGTTAATCAATGATGGAGATACTGTATCTGTAGGTGGCTCTATGACACTTTTTGAAATTCAAGCTATAGAGCTATTAAAAAATGGAAAGTACCGCTTTTTTGATAGATATAAAGAAAATTTAACTTCAGAAGAAATTAAAGATATAAATAGAAAAAGCTTTTTTTCTAATATATTCTTAACAAGCAGTAATGCTGTTACAGAAAATGGAGAACTTTATAATGTTGATGGTAGAGGAAGTAGAGTTGCACCTATGCTTTATGGTCCTGATAGAGTTATTGTAGTAGTTGGAATTAATAAAATAGTTGGAAATTTAGATGAAGCTATTGTAAGAAATAAAGTATTAGCAGCCCCTGCTAATGCTAAAAGATTAAATAAAGATACACCTTGTGTTAGTGTAGGACATTGTATAGATTGTAATAGTAAAAACAGAATTTGTAATAAATATGTAGTTATAAAAAAAGATATGGAGTTAGGAAGAATCCATGTAATTATAGTAAATAAACAATTAGGATATTAGGTTAATAAAAAAATATAAAAGAACCTAGGTTTCATCTGTATGAAATCTAAGTTCTTTTATATTTTGATTAATATATATTACAATAATTCTTGTCTTATAATAGTTTGAGTTCTCTTAGGTCCAATAGATACTATACTAGCTTTTACTCCTATTAACTCTTCTATTCTTTGAACATATTTTTGAGCATTTACAGGAAGTTCTTCAAACTTAGTAGCAGCTGTTATATCTTCATTCCATCCGTCTAGCTCTTCATATATAGGTTCACATTTCTCTATAAGTTCTAATGATGCTGGGAATTCTGTTATAACTTTATCTCCTAATTTATATCCTGTACATATCTTAACAGTTTCAAATCCACTTAATACATCTAAAAGCATTAAAGATATAGATGTAAGTCCATTAACTCTTACTGCATATCTAACGATTACTGAATCAAACCATCCACATCTTCTAGGTCTTCCAGTAGTTGTTCCAAATTCATTTCCATTCTTACGAATTTTATCGCCAGTTTCATCAAATAACTCTGTTACAAATGGTCCTTTTCCAACACGAGTAGTATAAGCCTTTACTATTCCAAGTACATCCTTGATCATATTTGGTCCTATTCCTGTACCAACACAGAATCCTCCTGATGTTGGATGAGAAGAAGTTACATATGGGTACGTTCCTAAATCTAAATCAAGTAATGTTCCTTGAGCTCCTTCAAATAATACTTTTTTTCCTTCTTTTATAGAATTGTATAGTACTACTGATGTATCATCTATATATTCTTTTATCTCATCTATATATTCTAAATTTTCTTGGTATAACTTATCGAAATCGAATTTCTCACCGCCGTATATCTTTTCTATTATTTCATTCTTTTTTTCTACTTGCTCTTTTAATTTATTCTTAAATATTTCTTTATCTAAAAGATCGCATATTCTTATACCAGATCTTTCTGTTTTATCCATATAACAAGGGCCTATTCCTTTTTTGGTAGTCCCTATTTTATTGTCTCCTCTTGAGTTTTCTGCTAACTCATCTATTTTTTTATGATATTCAAATATAACGTGTGCTCTATCGCTTATTTTTATATTTTTAGTGTCTATATTATCTTTCTTAAGCATCTGTATTTCCTCTAGGAATCCCTTTGGGTCAAACACTACACCATTTCCTATTATGTTAATAGCTTCAGGGTTTAGTATTCCTGAAGGAATTAAATGAAGTGCATATTTTTTATCTTTAACTACTAAAGTATGACCTGCATTGTTTCCTCCTTGACCCCTTACTACAACGTCTGCTTTTTTTGCTAAATAATCTATTATTTTACCTTTTCCTTCATCTCCCCATTGAGAGCCTATTATTGCTACACTTGACATTAAAGATCACCTCTTCATATATATAATAACGAACACTTTCTTGCTTATTTTATCAAATATACGTATTTAAATCAATATTTTTAAATTTTTAAATCTGAATTTAATCCACAGATATCAACAGGTTTTCTGTGGATACTGTGGATATGTTTGTTTGTATTTCTTTATTTATTGTTTATTAACAACTGTATACAGGATTATTAACAAATATTTATATTATTCTTATTTTAAATTTATCCACAATATAATAACTTATTATTTCTCAAATAAATATAAATTATTATATTTGTTGATAATTTATACGAAATTTAATGCAAATTTAAAGCCAATATCTTTTGTGGATTAATTACCCAGATATTGGCTTTGATTATGTCTTTATAGCGATTTATATAGATTTATTAAGTTCTCTAAATGTCCATTTTCTTCTTCGATAAGTTGATTTAAGTATTTCTTAGTCTGCTCATATTTTGTAACTTTTAGCAGATTACTATAAAAAAGTATTGCATCTTTTTCAGCTTGCATTCCTATTATTAAAGCATCTTTAGAGTCTTTAACATCCTTTATTTTATCGTTAGTTAATCCTTTAGTGTTAAATATCGCTGTATCACTTATAGCTTTTAAATAAGCCGCTGTTTGCTCATCAAATATATACCCATCATCGTTTAGATTTTCTTCTTTAGCATATGAGTATATTTTTGAGAATAAATTAGCATGAGCTTTTTCTTCATCTGCTAATAATCTAAATATATTTTTTATATCTTCATTTTCTGCATTTTCCATGGCTTGTGTATAAAATCTACATCCCTCTTCTTCAATATCTCTAGCTACCTTCAATAATTCAAGTTCATTTAAGTATAAGTTCATAATATTAACCCCCTCTGTTTATTATATTAAGTTTATACCCAATTCAAATTATTTTTAAACATGTATATTATATATGTCTAGATAGATTATGAAATTTTTGAAACTCTCCTAGCCAAGCAAGCTCAACTGTTCCAGTTTCTCCATGTCTATGCTTTGCAATTATGATTTCACCAATACTTTTCTTTTCAGAATCAGGGTGATAGTATTCATCTCTGTAAAGAAACATTACTATATCTGCATCCTGCTCTATTGCTCCAGATTCTCTAAGATCCGAAAGTATAGGTCTATGATCTGCTCTTAATTCTGGTGCACGAGAAAGTTGAGATAATGCTATCACAGGACAATTTAATTCTTTACCTAGAATCTTTAAAGATCTAGATATCTTGGATATCTCCTGTTGTCTACTCTCTCCTTGAGTATCACCTTCCATAAGTTGAAGATAATCTATCATGACAAAATCAAGACCTTTCTCCATCTTTAATCTTCTGCATTTTGATCTCATTTCCATTACAGTTATACCTGGAGTATCGTCTATATATATGTCTGCTTTTGACAATGCTGCCATGGCTTCTATAAGCTTTGGCCAATCATCTTCATCTAAATTACCTGTCTTTAGCTTATTAAGTTCCACATGAGATTGAGCAGACAACATACGCTGAATTAATTGTTCCTTTGACATCTCAAGACTAAATACAGCCGCAGATATATTATCTTTCATAGCAGCATTTTGAACTAAATTAAGAGAAAAAGCCGTCTTTCCCATAGCGGGACGAGCAGCTATTAAAACTAAATCCGTTCTTTGTAGTCCATTAGTTTTTCTATCAAGATCTATAAATCCAGTTGTAATTCCAGTTATTTTACCCTTGTTTTTATAAAGATCCTCTAAGCTGTCATATGCAGTCATAAGAACTTCACTTATAGATTTGAAGTTATCCCCTGTTTTTTCTTGAGATATATCAAATATCTTCTTCTGAGCTATTTCAAGAGTATTATTAACACCCTCTGAATTGTTATATCCTATATCCAGAATATCAGAAGAAGCTTTTATAAGCTTTCTCAGTATAGCTTTTTCTTTTACTATATCTGCATACTTTCTAACATTCGATGTAGTTGGTACAACAGTTGATAACTGAGTTAAATAAGTTATTCCACCTGCAATATCAAGAGTATTTCTTCTCTTCATTTCCTCTGTCAATGTTATTATATCTATGGGTTCACTGTTTCTATAAAGGCTCAACACAGCTTCATAAATTTCTTTATGCGCTTCTTTGTAAAAATCATCTGGTTTTATTACCTCAGAAACAGATACAACAGCATCCTTATCGAGCAATATAGAACCCAAGATAGACTGTTCAGCATCTATGCTATGAGGAGGAATTCTTCCTACTTGATCCATCTTGAACCCTCCTAAAAATTAATTTTTTTCTTTTACATCCACTCTAATTTTAGTAACTACCTTAGGGTGTATTTTCATTTCAACAAATCTCGATCCTAAACACTTTATAGGATCTTCTAATAATATCTTTCTTTTATCTACATCTATCTTATGCTTTTTCTTTAATTCCGTAGCTATATCCTTTGAAGTTATAGAACCAAATAATCTTCCACCTTCTCCAGACTTAGAATATAAAGTTAAAACAAGCTCTTCCATTTTAGCTCCTAATTGCTTAGCTTCTTCATATTCGTTATCTGCTTTTATCTGCTTAGCTGTATTTTGCTCATTCAGCACCTTCATATTTCCTGCAGTTGCTTCTTTAGCTAATTTTCTTGGAAATAAGTAGTTTCTTGCATATCCATCACTAGCATTGATTACTTCTCCCTTTTTCCCTGTTCCTTTTATATCCTTTAATAAAATAACTTTCATATTTACTCCTCCTTTAAATATTCTAATATTAATTCTTTTAACATTTTAACTGTATCTTCAATAGAAATATCCTTAAGCTGAGCTCCTGCGACATCTATATGTCCGCCTCCACCTAATTTTTCCATGAATATATGTACATTTATATCGCCTAGTGACCTTGCACTTATGAATACAGTTTCATCTTTACCTTTTCCTAATACAAAAGATGCTCTTATTCCTTTTATATTCAAAAGTTCATCTGCGGCTTGAGCTGCTACTAATTTAGAATTTTCAATACCATCCTCACAAACAGAAATAGCTATAATATCATCTATTATATTAGCATTTTTTATTATTTGAGCTTTAGCAATGAAATTTTCTAAATTTCCTTGGAACAATTTCTTTACAGATGTTGTATCTGCTCCTAGTTTTCTAAGAATAGCGGCAGCTTCAAATGTTCTAACGCCAGTCTTAAAAGTGAAATTTTTGGTATCTAAAGTTATTCCAGCAAGCAAAGCATCTGCTCCTAGATTATCTATACTGCTCTTACTATCTATGTACTGTATAAGCTCCGTTACCATCTCACAAGTAGATGATGCGTAAGTTTCATGGTACATTAAAACAGCATTATCTATAAATTCTACACCTCTTCTATGATGATCTACAACTGCTATTTTTTCAGATATTTTAAGCAATTCTTCACACTCAGTAAAATTAGGTCTATGTGTATCAACAACTACAACCAAGCTATTTCTTTTACAATTCTTTATAGCATCATCCCTTGATATGAATACATCACTGTAATTTTCATCTTCTTTAAGTCTTTCCATAAACAAATCTATAGAAGAATTAGATGATTGAATAACTATATTTGCATCTTTATTTAATGATTTACATATATTATATATTCCAATACCAGCACCTATAGCATCTAAATCTGGATATTTATGTCCCATAATATATATATTATTTGATTCAAGTATCAATTCCTTCAAAGCATAAGCTATAAGTCTTGCTCTAACTTTATTCTTTTTTTCTACAGCCTTTGACTTTCCACCGTAGAATATAGATTTATCTTTTCTTTTTATAACAGCCTGATCTCCACCTCTTCCAAGAGCTAAATCAAGAGCACTGATAGCAAACTTGAGATTTTGTTCATGAGTATCTCCCATAGATCCTATCCCTATACTAATAGTTAAAGGTAGAGTATTTCCATAATCTATATCTCTTATTTCATCCAATATAGTAAACTTATCTTGTTCTAAATCTCTAAGCTGCTTAGAATCTATTATCACAGTGTACTTATCTTTACTGTTTCTTCTTAGAGCTCCATTCAAGCTTATAGCCCATGTATTTAACTTTCTTTCTAGTTCAGCATTAATAAGAGGCCTTACATCTAAATTTGCACTTTCTAAAACGTCATCATATCCATCTATTTGAACTAAGGCTATAACCGATTTTTCATCTTCATATTTATTAAATAGTTTAACATATTCAGTTTTATCTAACCAATATAGAACTATTAAATATTTAATTTCTTCATTTTTTTTAGTCTTTACTATATTATAAACAACAGTATATTTTTTATCATTAAAGTCAACTTCAGTGTAAAATTCTTTTGTTTCATTTAATTTTTTTCTCAAGCTTAAATTAGGCATAATTTCTTTTATATTTTTATGAAATATATTGTCTTTATTAACCATATTGTAAAATTTCTTATTATACCAACTTATACTCTCATCAAATTCGAGAACACACAAAGGTATAGGTAATTTAAGCATAGTTTGCTTTATTGTATCATCAATTTCAAGAGATAATTCTTCCATAGTTTGAATCCATTCTGTCTTCTTCTTATTCTTAAGATTATAATTATAATATATTAAATAAAGCAGTACTATAAATGAAGTTCCTCCTAAGTAAATATTATAATAAAGTATTATAAAACTCATCAAAAATATACTTATTATGTTTATATTAAATTCTTGAGATTTAAATTTTAAATATAGCTTATCTTTCATAAGCCCCTCCCAATTACCTTCTTGTCTTTCTAAAATTCATTACGGAATCCAACATACCTATTATAGTAATAATCAAAACTATAGGTCTTATAATAAAAGATATTATAATCAAAAATCCTTGAACACCCTTCTTTATCTTTATTTTATCTAAAAAATAACTATAAACACAAGCTCCTTGAATCAAAAATAAAGTAAGTATCACAATTTCTAAATTCATAACTATAGCTTCATAGTAATTTCCATCTAAATATTTCATAATCAACGTAGCTATATATATCAAAACTATCCCAAAAGGTATATTGCCTGGCAAAGAAAAATTCTTTATTTCAGGTAATAATAAATTTTCATCTCTTTTTATTTTCCTCAATATAAATACGGATACATAATAATTAATAAACGAAATAGCTATAGATGGTATAACAACTAACGTACTAGGAAGATATACTGAAATATACTCTAATAAATTATTTAATTCTCTTTCACTTATATTAATACCCAAACTACTCATAAAATCTTTTTGAAGATTCATAGACTTTATAAATATATCATTAAATTCCTTGACTATATCTACATTAAATATAATTATAGATAACTTAATATATAACATCATCATCAATATGAAAAATAAGCTGCCAAGGGCTATATTTTTAAATGGATTCTCATTTTCATATATCTTATGTCCTATAAATATAGCCGGAATAAATACTAAAGCAAACATAAGTGCAGATATGGGATTAGTAGTCATCATCAAAATTATTAATGATATAAAAGAACTCATAATTGAATATCTTATTCCACATCTAGCTGATATTATAGTATATGGTATTCCATTAAACATAAAAAACATACTCAAAAACGGAATATACGTAGATGCTAAAGCAAATATAATTCCTATACAAGATAGTATAGAAGCTTCCGTCAATTTTTTACTATTATTAATTTGCATAAAAAACTATCACTCCCTAAGCTTTACATGTTCTTTAAGGTCACTTAAATCACCATACCATTTTTCAACCTTATGATCATCATTTATAGCTCTTACTATTTTTTCTTTTATTTTTTTATCTATATTAGAAAAGCTAAAGCCTAACCTTTTTCCAAGTAAATAAGTAACCATTATTATATTAGCTAGAATATCTTGAATAGTTTCATCTGTATAACTAGCTCCTTTTAGCATAATTTCATATAACGCTGATACGCTACTTAAAATCTCTGTTTTTAACCATTCTATTATTTTTATATTTTTGGTTACATCAAGATCTCTATCTATTTTCAAGTATATCCCCCCTTAATATACAATTATATCATATATAGCAAAACTTAATTCATATATAAATTAAAAAAACGAGCCATAAGGCTCGTCTATTATTAATCTATTGTGTATGGTAAAAGTGCTATATTTCTAGCTCTTTTAATAGCTACAGTTAATTCTCTTTGATGCTTAGCACAGATTCCAGAAATTCTTCTTGGTAATATTTTACCTCTTTCTGTAACGTACTTGCTTAATTTTCCTGTATTTTTGTAATCTATATTAACGTTTTTGTCAGCGCAGAAAGAACAAACCTTTTTTCTACGACGTCTTTTTTTGTTCATCATAATAGTTTCCCTCCTTCTATCTAGAATGGAATATCATCATCATCTAATGCCTGAAATCCTCCAGTATCTAGACCTACAGGTTCAAAAGTTTTCTCAAATCCAGTATTTGAAGGAGCTTGATTTTCAGATCTACCTTTAGATTCTAAAAACTCTACTCTTTCTGCAACAACTTCTGTTACATACCTTCTATCTCCACTTTGAGCTTCATAAGATCTAGTTTGAAGTGAACCTTTAATTGAAACTAATCTTCCTTTAGCAAGATAGTTTGCACAGTTCTCTCCTGGTTTTCCCCAGACTACGATATTGAAGAAATCAGCTTCCCTTTTTCCTTCTTTATTTACATAAGATCTATTTACAGCTATCGAAAAGGTGGCAACAGGTTTACCTGTTCCTGCAATGTACCTAAGTTCTGGGTCTTTAGTCAACCTACCCACCAATACAACACAATTCATAAAAACACCACCTTATATTAATTACTAAGCTTCCATATTTACGATCATGTGTCTTATTGCATCTTCGCTAATCTTTAAGTTTCTTTCGATTTCCTTTGGAACATCAATTCCAGCAGTGAAGTTAACTAATACATAGTATCCTTCAGTAAGTTTTTGTATAGGATATGCTAATTTCTTGTTACCCCAAACATCAAGCTTATCTACTTGTCCGTTCTCAGATTCAATTATGCTATTAATTTTATCTTGTATCTTTTGCTTAGCCTCATCTTCTATGTTAGACTTTAATACATAAATTAATTCATATTTTTTCATTACAATTCACCTCCCTTTGGACTTAGACGGCTCTAATATTCATTAGAGCAGAGAAATGAGATTAATCTCACATCTTTCAGATTTTATCATTTTTTTTTGTAAAAGTCAACTGCCTGTCTATAAAATTTTAATTCTATCAAAAAAACAGATTATTGCTATTTATATATTTATTTTCATCGCAATCTCTCCCTTAATTAAGTGAAACTTAATTAAGATGAAGTTTTCTAAATTTCTAGTTACGTGTCTTCTGTGGGTAATCCAATCCAGAATCTGTAGAGTTCTTATCTTTAACCTTAAGAGGATTAAGTTATTAGATCTCTTAGCTTTCGAATAAGGTGCATACTTATTTTGCACAAAAAAGAGTGGCTATTTAGCCACTCTTTTTAATTCTATCTTTTAATTCTATACGAAATCTCTTAATACTTTTGCAAGTCTCTTTATTCCATCAACTATTCTTTCATCTGACATGTTAGAGTAGTTTAATCTAAATGTATTATCTTTTCCACCGTTAGGGAAGAAAGATCCTCCTGGAACAAAAGCTACATTGCTTTTTATACACTCAGCCATTACGTCTTTAGCATCTATTCCTTTTGGAAGCTCTACCCATGTGAATAGTCCTCCCTCTGGATAAGTGAACTTTAATCCTTCTGGGAATTCAGCCTTCATAGTACCTAACATTAAGTCTCTACGAACTCTGTAAACATCTATAATTTTATTAACATGTGCATCTAAATCATATATTTCCATGAATTTAGCAACTTCTCTTTGTCCTACTGTAGAAGTTTGTAAATCTGCACTTTGCTTTATCATTATGTATTTCTCTAATATTTCCTTATCAGCAGCTACCCAACCAATTCTGAATCCTGGACAGAATATCTTTGAGAAACTTCCAAGGAATATTATTAATCCTTTTTCATCCATAGATTTTAATGACGGTAATATTTCTCCTTCAAATCTTAATTCTCCATATGGATTATCTTCTAATACTGGTATTTCAAATTTATTTACTATTTCCATGAACTTTTTACGTCTTTCTAAAGGCCAAGTTCTACCTGTTGGGTTTTGGAAATCTGGAATTACATACATCATTTTAACATTTTCAGTTGTTTCAAGTATCTTCTCAAGCTCTTCCATTATCATTCCATTTTCATCAGTTGGAACTTCTATGAATCTAGGTCCATATGCTTTGAATGCATTTAATGCTCCTAAATAAGAAGGACTTTCACATAAAACAACATCGCCTTCATTTAAGAATATCTTTCCTGAGAAGTCTAATCCTTGTTGAGAACCACTTGTTATTAATATTTCATCAGCACTAACTTTAGTGTCAAATTTTTCATTCATTCTATTTGCAATTACTTCTCTTAATGGTCCAAATCCTTCTGTGGCAGCATATTGTAATGCTTGTTGTCCACCTTCTTCAAGAACTTTAACAGCAACCTCTTTCATTTCTTCAACTGGGAATAATTCTGGTGCTGGAAGTCCTCCTGCAAAAGATATTATTTCTGGTTTTTCTGTTAACTTTAATAATTCACGAATTTCAGAAGCTTGAAGATTATCCATACGATCAGCAAATTTTACAGCCATTTAAAAAACACCTCCAAAGATTATAAATACCTAGGAAAACTTTTTCCCGCATTTACTTGAAATTAATTATATCATCTTTATATTTTTTTGCCTATGTATAAACTAAATTCCAGAATATTCAAAACTGTCATCTTTGTTAATTTTTTTTCTATTTTTCATCTGATCCTTTTGTTAAATTCTTTATTCTTTTTTCAAGTTCTGCTCTTTCTATCCATAATTGTTTATTACAATTTTCGCATTTTATTCTAAAATCCATTCCACATCTCATTATTTCAAATGTATTTCCTCCACAAGGATGGTTTTTTTTAAGTACTACTTTATCTCCTATTTCTATTTTTATAGGCATTAAAATCCCTCCTAATATAGCTTAATTAATTCCTTGTTTCCATCTTCTATTTTTTTTATATTAAATACCCCATAGTAATCTATTTTCAAATCATCTATACTATTTTTAATAGTGTCTATATTATCTTTTGAAAACATTATAGATAGACCACAACTAGAAGTTATCTCTCTTGGAGTAGGTATTGTTTTTATATTTAATTTTAATTCTTTTAATCTTTTCTCAAATCTTATAGCATGATGAGTTGAATTGAAGCTTATTAGATATATATCGTGCATTTTATTTCTCCTTTTGCAATTTAATACTATATAGTTATAGTATTACTAGATTTTCTAAGTCTTTCTACAATATCGTACATATTAGAAATTTGTCCAACTTTTAACATAGTTTTTAGATTTAAATAATCTAAGCATGTCCCACAAGACAATATTTCTACTCCTTCTTCTTCTAACAATTTTAAATTTTCTATAGTATTTTCATTTTGTGCAGTTAATTTAACTGCTGAATTAACAAATATTATCGATTTTGGATACGGAGTTGTCTGTGACAATGTATATATAAATCCATTAATAAGAATTTCTCCTAATTCATCTGAACCTTTTCCCATTACATTTGATGATATGAATACAACTGTATTATCGTCTACCTCTTTCTTTTGAATAATTTCTTCTTGTATCGATTGAATTTCTCCAAGTTCACCTTTTGTAATTTCTATATAATAGGTATTTTCTTGTTGATTTATTTTTGATTCACATTTCATTGAATTTACTAGCTTTAATACATTTTCTTTTGCTATTTCATTATCCACTATAGTAATTACTATTCCATCATTAATGTTGTCTAATTCTTTTTTAGTTTTTATAACTGGAAGTGGACAATTAAGTCCTCTCGCATCTACTTCAATTCTCATAAATACCTCCTATGAATCAGTTTAATAATTATTATAACATACTCCAACCCTTGTAATTATTGAATATTTCAATGAAATCATTGAAATATTTAAACAAAAAATTGTACATATACAAGTATTTAAGCAAGAATGAATTATTCAAATCTAATATGAGTTGTTGTTTTTCAAACGTAATTAAAAATGGATGAATTAAAGTAATTATTATCAACAAAATCAAAAATCCTTTTAATGCTCCAAATAAAAATCCCATACTTTTGTTTATTATATTAAGTGGTGTGAATTTGAATATATCATCTATAAAGTTTATAACTAGTTCTAATACTAAATTACTCATAATAAATATAACAAGAATTACTATTATCTGTATTAAAATATTAGTCGTAGTTTGAGCTAAAGCATCATTTTTTATTACATTTATTAGTATGTTATTTATAAATTTACTTAAGTGCTTATATATATTTTCGTTTTGAATGATATAATCAATTGATGTCTTATACAATATTTTACATATGAATATTGATATCAAATATTTCACTAGATTGAATAATGATTTTATAAATCCCAAATGAAATCCTTTCACAGCAAATAAACCTATCAATATTATTATTATGAAATCTATATAATTTAAACTCATGAACTCCCCACCTTAATCTATATTTAAGAACTTAACATATCCTCTGAAAATGACTATAACACTGTTGTCATAAATTGTAAATACATCGAGTATATCTTTTGTAAAATCCTTTTTTTCTTTATTTTCAAGAAGATATATACTTCTATCAGAATATACTATATTTCGATTTCCTATAATTTTAATACCTTTTATATTTTTTATATCGTACTCTTTATTTTTTTCTTTTCCGAACTTATCAATATATGTAATCTTTTCATTAGAATCTACAACTACTATTTCATCATCTATAATATCTATATATTTTATTTCTTCATCTAAATTTATTTTTTTAACTTTTTCATCATTCAGATTTTTAATTTCTATATAATTTGGATCTGCTAAAACTAGCTTATCATCTAGAAATAAAGTCTTTATGAAAACTTTATTTTCTATATTATACGAAAAAATCAATTCTCCTTTTTTATTATAATATAATATATTGTTATAAAGCCTATCATCTTTAATACTAATTCCACTTATTACAAAGCTGCTCGTATCGTTATCTACATCTACTAGATTTATTGTTATTTGAGGTATTGATATATCTTGAATTTCTTCACCTTTATAGCTGTAAAGCTTAACACCTTCAACATCTACATCAGTTGTATAGTGAATCAAGAAGTCATCATTATATAAAGCTTTTATCGTTAAAGCTTTTTCTTTTAAGCTTAATTTTCTGATCAAAGATCCTTTTTTATCTATTATATACACTTCTTTTTTTATCTTATCCAATAAGTATATGTTTGAATTATTTATATCTATACTATAATTTTCTATTCTTATATTTAAATCAAATTCTCTTTGGGCTTCATTGTCTATGTATTTCAAAGATTTTCCATCGTACATTAAAAATCCATCTCTATATTTTGTAAATGAAGTATCACTAGAGTATCCATAGGATATTTCTTTTATTTCCTCTATACTAACTTTAGAGTTGTTTATTTTGCTTTTAAATATATTTATAGTTTTAGGATTTAAAAATATTATTATTAATATAAGCAAAATTATTATAATTTTATTGTTCTTCATATAAATCATTCCTTCTAATTTTCTTAATAATTACCATATATACAATAATACAAAAAATAGACTCTTTATAAAAGAGTCTATTTTTCTATTATATCTAATTCTTTGTATATACTTATACCCTTAGTATAGTATTCTAATTCTCTTTCTTTAGATATATTAGAATATGTTTGAGCAAGCTCTATATATAAATCAGCTAATTCTTTCTTACTTCCTATTTCTTCTATTATATATGAACATTTCTTTAAATGTTCTATAGCTGTATTTAAATCACCTTGTTTTTTATATATTTTTGCATAATATTTTAAAGATCTATATTCTAATTTTTTATTTTTCATTTTTATAGCTATAGATAATGATTTTTTAGAATATTTCTTAGCATTGTCGAAATCATCAATTTCTATTAATACTTTTATATATTCAAACAATATTTTCATCAGTTCTGCATCTTCATATTCTCTCTTTGTTATATAAGCTTTTTTTACACATTCAAGAGCATCTTCATATTTTCCTATTTTTCTATATATTCTAGACATTGTTATTTGTATTCTTGCATACTCATTTTTCTTATCCTCTTCTTCATATATCTTTAATGCCTTGTTTAGATATATTTTAGATTCATCCCATTTTCCCATATCCAAAAGATTGCTTCCTATTAAAAATAAACTATCTGCCTTTTGTTTTATATTTTTTTCTTTTTCTTCTATTTCATGTATCTTTTTAGCATATAACAAAGATTTTTCATTATTCTCAAGTCTTATATAGCAAAAAGATTTATATGTATATATTTCTTTTTGTATTTCATTATTATCTATATAGTTTTCTAGAAAAAGGTTTTCCCCTTGTATGAATTTATCTAGTGCTACCTTTATAAATCCCTCTTCTAAATATATTTTGCCTAATTGTATATAACATTGTACAACTGTTTCATAATTAGCAGTTTTAACATTTAATACTAAGCTTCTCTCGAAGTTATCTATAGCTAATTCATATTGCTTATCATTGAAATAAACTATACCTAGTAAATACTTTGCCTTACCATAAGTATCATATAGCTTATATTCCTTACATATATCTATTACATTGCATATTTCTTCTTTAGCTTCTTCCATATCTTGAGATTTTATATAGATCTCACTCTTTGTTAGTAAGTTATTACTTATTTTTTTAGCCTGCATATCCTTGCTTTCTAATAAATAATCTATGCTAACCTCTAATTTCTCTACAAAATATTCTAAAAGATCTTGACTTGGATATGATTTATCTCTCTCTATATGACTTATCTGAGCAGCAGTTATTCTATTTCCTGCTAATTCTTTAAGCGTTAAATTTTTCTCTTTTCTAAGCTTTTTAATTTTTTCCCCTAAGCTAAGTATTTCCATATATATTCCTCCACAATAAATTAATATAATAACTGACAATTTTAATACTCCTTATTCTCCATAGGATAATATGTATTGTTCAGTTTGGCATTTTTGTGTAATTTTATCTTAATTCAATTATAACTTAATATTTCATTAAAATATAGTGTTTTATAATTATATTTAATAATATTTTAAAATTTACTATATTAAAAATGAAGCTTATTCAAATTTTAGCTACAAAGTAGCGCTATTTCAATAAGCTTCATTTTTGGCTTAGACATATAAATTTAGTTATTAGACTTAACTTTCTTATCATAAATGTATTTTATCAATACATTTATCCGAAAGCTAGAAGTTCTAAAACTCCATCCTCTTTAGATTGGCAATAAGAACTTAACAGCTTCTGGATTAGCTTACCCACAGGGAACTTGCTCAACTAAAAATTCAATTGGAGTAAAAACTCTATCTGAATTAAGTTTCCCTTTATATTACTTACTTTATTTCATCAACTATACTTTTTAAAGCCTTAACAGCCTTATCTATATCTTCTTTAGTATTGAAGTATCCTATACTAAATCTAACTGTTCCTTGCTCTAATGTGTTCATTGTCTTATGAGCTAATGGGCCACAGTGAAGGCCTGATCTAGTAGCTATATCAAATACAGAATCTAATATAAAACTTACTTCAGATGAATCTTGATTTCCTATATTTATAGATATTACAGCTGCTTGTTTCTTTGCATCTTTAGTTCCATATACTTTTATTATAGGTATTAAGCTAAGTTCATTTAAGAAATACTGAGTCAATTCTTCTTCATGCTTTCTTATATTATCAATGCCTTCTTTTAATATAAATTCTATTCCTGCATTAAGCCCTGCTATACCTGGTGTATTTGGAGTTCCTGATTCGTATTTATCTGGAACTATATTAGGCTGAGTTAACTCCTCTGATTTGCTACCAGTTCCACCCTCTTTTAGCTGATTAAGTATTATTCCTTCTTTTACATATAAAATTCCCGTTCCTTGAGGTCCTAATAATCCTTTATGTCCAGGTAGAGCTATCATGTCAAGTTTCATATTTTCAACATCTATATTATAAACTCCTGCTGTTTGAGATGCATCTACAAGATATGCTATGCTCATTTCCCTGGAAATTTGAGCTATTTTTTCTATGTCTATTAACGTTCCGCATACATTCGATGCATGTGTTGTTACTATAAGTTTCGTATTTTCTTTTATAGCTTTCTTTATTTCATTTGGATCTAATTCTCCATACTCATTGCAATTTACAATAGTATTAGTAACTCCTATTTTTTCTAAAGTCTTTATAGGTCTTATTACAGAATTGTGCTCCATGCTTGTTGTTATTATATGATCTCCTTCATTTACCAATCCCTTTATTGCAAGATTTAGTGAATCTGTTGCATTATTGGTAAATACTATGTTCATAGGATTATCTATATTAAATAACTTGCATATATTTTCTCTTGTCTCATATATTGTTCTACCCGCTTGTAAAGCTAATTTATGTCCTGCTCTTCCAGGGTTCGCTCCATAATTCTTCATACAGTTCAAAACTTCTTCATATACTTTATCCGGTTTTGGAAAAGTTGTTGCAGCATTATCTAAATATATCATATGGTCCCTCCTAATGTTGACTTTATCCGAAAGCTAAAAGTTCAGTTGTAATAAAAACTACATCTGAATTAAGTTTCATTTTACAATATTTGTTCTAATATTGTTTCAAGTTCCTCATCACTATAATACTCTATTTCTATTTTTCCTTTTTTCTTGCCTCTTAATATATTTACCTTTGTTCCAAATATGTCTCTCAATTTATCCTCTATATTCACTATGAACGGATCTTTATTAATTTTTTTATTTTTTATTTCTTTTTTATCTGCCATATTCTTAGATAGAGTTTCTACTTCTCTAACAGATAATCTTTCCTTTATTATTCTAAGTGCTATCTCATATTGAATATTTTTATTTTCTATTCTAAGAAGAGCTTTTCCATGGCCTGGAGTTATCTGAGCTTCTTCTATTAACTGTATAACTCTATCATCTAAGTTCAAGAGCCTTAAAGTATTAGTTATATGAGGTCTACTCTTTCCTACTGCCTCTGATATTTCTTCTTGAGTTACTTTATAATTTTCTATAAGACTTTTATAAGCAATAGCTTCCTCTATTGCATTTAAGTCTTCTCTTTGGAGGTTTTCTATTAAAGCTATTTCCATTATATCTTTTATAGGCAAGTCTTTTACAACTGCTGGCATTTCTTTTAGATTGGCCATTTTGGCAGCTCTAAATCTTCTCTCACCTGCTATTATCATGTATCCATCTTCTTCTTTTTTTACTACTATAGGCTGTAATATCCCATAGTTTTTTATAGATTCAGATAATACGCTTAGTTTTTCTTTATCAAATATCTTTCTAGGTTGTTCTTCATTTCGGTAAATTTCGTTTATATTTAAATTCATTATTTCTTTGTCAGATGAAATCGTCTTATTATTTGGGATCAATGCACTTAGTCCTTTTCCTAATCTATTTTTAGCCATCTATATCACATCCTCTTCTAAGTCTATAAACTCTTCAGCAAGATCTATATATGCTAAAGAACCTTTACACTTTGAATCATAATATACAACTGGCTTTCCGTGGCTAGGTGCTTCAGCTAGTCTAACATTTCTTGGAACAATAGTTGTATAAACACTTCCCTTAAAGAATTTCTTAACTTCCTCAACTACTTGAATAGATAGATTAGCTCTTCCATCAAACATACTTAGAACTACTCCTTGAATTTCAAGATTTGAATTTAGATTTTCTTTAACCAATGATATAGTTTGCATTAATTGACTAACTCCCTCTAACGCATAATATTCACATTGGATCGGTATTAATACACTGTCTACTGCTACAAGAGAATTTATCGTCAGCATTCCAAGCGAAGGAGGACAATCTACGAATATGTAATCATAGTCATCTCTAACTGAATCTAGCACATTTTTTAATATAAACTCTCTGTTTTCTATTCCTGTAAGCTCTATTTCAGCTCCAGCGAGTTCTGTTGAGGATGATAATAGACTTATATTTTCAAATTCTGTCTCTATTATCGTCTCTTTTATATCTTTCTCTCCTAATAATACATCATATATAGTAAAATCAAGCTCTTTTTTATCTATTCCAAATCCACTGGTTGTATTTCCTTGAGGGTCTAAATCTATTACCAGAGTTTTTTTACCTAATTGTCCTATACATGCACTTAAGTTTACATTTGTAGTGGTCTTACCCACTCCCCCTTTTTGATTAAACACAGCAATTATTTTCCCCACTGTAATTCCCCCTTTAATTCCTTACAGGTTTGAAAAAAAGATTACCGAATAACAGTAATCTTAAACTTTAGGAATTTTAACTACAACTTCGATATGATCTCCCTTATCACTTTCTTTATATTTGGCGTCTATTCCTGTATCTACTATAGCATTATAAGCACCTTTTAATGTATTTAAATATATCTTGAAATTAAGAGATGCTTTTATAGTTTGTCTTTTTTCTGGTTCCTTAGGTGTAGAAAGATCCTCTAGTATATCTTTTATTAGTTTTTCTGTCTTCTTAACAGTTAACTCATTCTTAATTATTGTATCTAGAACTTGATTTTTATAATCATCATCTGGAAGTTTAAGAAGAGCTCTAGCATGTCTTTCAGTTAAACCATTTTCAATAAGCTTTGTCTTTATATCATCCGATAATCTAAGTATTCTCAGCTTATTAGCAATAGTTGATTGATTTTTGCCGACACTTTGTGCTAGTTCTTGTTGAGTAAAGTTATGGTCTTTTATTAAGTTATCATATCCCAAAGCTTCTTCTATAAAATTTAAATCTTCTCTTTGTAAATTTTCAATAAGTGCAAGTACTGCAGAAGATTGATCCGATAAACTATTTATTATAGCTGGCATATACTTAAGTCCTGCTTTTTTAGAAGCTCTAAGCCTTCTCTCTCCTGCTACTAGTTCATACATACTATCACTTATTTTTCTAACTGTAATAGGTTGAAGTATTCCAAAATTCTTTATAGATTCGCTTAATTCATTCAATGCGCCCTCCGAAAAAACTCTTCTCGGCTGATATGGATTTGGAATTATCGTATCTATAGGTATTTCCATAATTTTTCTATCTTCCATAATATCCCTCTCTCTAGAAGAAATATGATAAATTTTGTTTATTCAAATAATAATTTCTCCAAAAATATTCATATCCCTTCTATATTCTTAATATTTTTATATTACAACTTACTTTATTTCTCGGGAAATATGAGTCTTTTTTGACACCCTTTTCGTTACTTTATCGGGCTTTTTGATGGTTTACCCGCTTTTCGTGGATATTTTGTTGGAGTATTCTTTATTTTTTTAAGAATCACTATATTGTGTTTTATGTCTGTAAACGGAAGATCGACATCTATTTTTTCCACAAATTCAAGTCCTAAAACTTCTATTGCTTTTTCAGCTTCTTTTAATTCCTCATTAAGATAAGGCCCTTTTAAGCACACAAAATGTCCTCCAACCTTTATAAAAGGTGTACAATACTCTAGAAGAACAGGTAAAGATGCAACTGCTCTTGCTGTTGCTATATCATATTGTTCTCTATAATTTTCATCTTTTCCAAAATCCTCTGCTCTTCCATGCACAAACTCGACATTATCAAGCTCTAATTTATTACAAACTTCTTTTAAAAAGTTGATTCTTTTATTAAGAGAGTCAAGCAATGTCAAATTTAAGTTTTCCATGCATACTCTTAAAGGTATACCAGGAAATCCAGCTCCAGTTCCAACATCTATTATTTTGTCATTTTCTTTTATATAACCTGAATTAATACAAGCTAAAGAATCTATAAAATGTTTTATATATATCTCTTTTTCATCTTCAATTGCTGTAAGATTTATATGTTGGTTCCATTCAAGTAATATATCCTTGTACTTCTCAAATTTATCTATATTGATTTCACTTATATCTATATCCATCTGATTAAGTCCATTTTTTATAATATTTCTATTACTCATTACTTTCACCTCTGCCTCTTCTAAGTTGTTCAAGGTGTATCAATAAAACTGATATATCTGAAGGTGATACTCCTGATATACGAGATGCCTGTCCTATTGATATAGGCTTTATATCATCAAGTTTTTGTCTAGCCTCAAGTCTTAATCCATTTATTTTAGAGTAATCTATATCTTTATTTAACTTTTTATTTTCTAATTTTTTGAATTGATCTATTTGTCTTAACTGTTTACCTATATAACCTTCATACTTAGATTTTATTTGGCACTGCTCTTTTATAGCTTTAGATAGTTCTATATCCGATTTTTTTCCGATTTTTTCTAATATTTCATAGTTAAATTCCGGTCTTTTTAAAAATTCATACAAGCTCATACCCGTATTGATACCTTGAAGATTCATATCTTCTAATTTCTTATTTACTTGACTTGGAGTAATTCTTTCTTGATTCAATCTTTCTATTTCTTTTTCTAAATCTGATTTTTTTTGCTTGAATTTATCGTATCTGTCATCTTTTACAAGACCTATTTCTCTACCTATTTCAGTAAGCCTTAAGTCTGCATTATCTTGTCTTAAGTAAAGTCTATATTCACATCTTGATGTCATCATTCTATAAGGTTCATTAGTTCCCTTAGTAACTAGGTCATCTATTAAAACACCTATATATGCTTGAGATCTGTCTAGTATTAAAGGATCTTTTCCTTGTATTTTTAAAGCTGCATTTATTCCAGATATAAGTCCTTGTGATGCTGCTTCCTCATATCCAGATGTTCCGTTGAATTGTCCTGCACTAAATAAGTTCTCAACACCTTTTATCTCAAGAGAAGGATTAAGCTGCGTAGGGTCTATACAGTCATATTCTATTGCATAAGCAGGTCTCATTATTTTACAATTTTCAAGACCTGTTATTGTTCTATACATCTCTATTTGAACCTCGTAAGGAAGACTTGTAGATATACCTTGTATATACATCTCTTTAGTATTCATTCCCTCAGGTTCTATGAATGTTTGATGTGATAATTTATCGTGAAATCTTACAACCTTATCTTCTATCGAAGGGCAGTATCTAGGTCCAACACTATCTATTTCTCCGCTATACATTGCAGATCTTTTAATATTATCATTTATAACCTTATGAGTATTCTCAGTAGTTCTAGTCAGATAACAAGACTCTTGTTTTAATTCTAATTCATCATTCATAAATGAGAAAGGTGTTATAACCTCATCTCCTTTTTGCTCTTCCATTTTAGAAAGATCAACAGTATCTCTATGAACTCTAGCTGGTGTTCCTGTTTTAAATCTTCTCATTCTAAGTCCTAGTTTTTCAAGACTCTCAGTTAAGTGCTTAGAATATCCAAGTCCATTAGGTCCTTCGTAAAAGTTAACCTCTCCTATATATATCTTAGAGTTTAAATATACTCCAGTTGATAAGATTACAGCTTTACAGTCATAAATAGCTCCAAGCTTAGTAGAAACTCTTTTTATGACATTATCTTCAGCTATTACATCTACAACCTCATCCATTATAACTTCTAGATTCTCTTGATCTTCTAGTTGTTTTTTCATTTCTTTATGATATTCATATTTATCAGCTTGAGCTCTTAAAGAGTGTACCGCTGGTCCTTTAGCAGTGTTAAGCATTCTACTTTGTATATAAGTTTTATCTATATTTATACCCATTTGACCTCCAAGGGCATCTATTTCCTTAACCAAATGTCCTTTTCCCGTTCCTCCAATAGATGGATTACAAGGCATTAAAGCTATAGAATCTAAAGACATTGTTATTATTAATGTCTTACATCCCATTCTAGAAGATGCTAAGGCAGCTTCACAACCAGCATGTCCAGCTCCAACTACTATAACATCATATTTTCCTCCGTTAAACTTCATGTTTATCCTCCTCGCGTTTCACATATAATGTTTCACGTTAAACATTATACTACAATTCTTATTATATATATCTAAAATTCGACCTATTAATATCTACCCGAAAGCTAAAAGTTCTAAAACTCCATCCTTTTAAGTCTGGAGATAAGAACTTAACAGCTTCTGGATTAGCTTAACTAAAATTCATTTAGAGTAAAAACTCTATCTGAATTAAGTTTCGCTTTATTTTCCTATACAAAAATCTCTAAATATAGTATCTAATAAATCTTCAGACACAGTATCTCCGCTAACTTCACCAAGATAATCCCATATATTTTTAAGGTCCACCTCTATAAAATCAAGCGCTATATTATCTTCGATAGCTTTTATAGCATCCGTTATAGCGTTTATAGCTTTTTCTAGAGAGTTCTTATGTCTAACATTAGTTATCATAACACTATCACCTTGTGAAACATTACCCTTATATACCATATCGGCAATTTCATTTTCTAATTTATCTATTCCTTTTCTCTCTAGAGCAGATATCTTTATTGTTCTTTTTTCATCTACATATTCTTTTATCTTATCTTCATCTATTTTATTTTCAAGATCAGTTTTATTTATTAAAACTATAGTATTCTTGTTTTTAACATTTTCAAGTATATCTATGTCTTCCACTGATAATTCTCTCGATGCATCAAGAACTAATATAGCAAGGTCCGCTGATTCAAATGATTCTCTTGATTTTTGAACTCCTATTTTTTCTACAATATCATCTGTTTCTCTAATACCTGCTGTATCTATTATTTTAAGAGGTATTCCACTTATATTTACAAATTCCTCTATTACGTCTCTAGTAGTTCCTGGTATATCTGTAACTATGGCACGAGATTCTTTAAGTATTGCATTTAATAAAGATGATTTACCTACATTTGGCTTACCTACTATAACAGTTTTAAGACCATCTCTTATTATTTTTCCAGTTTCAGATGTTTCATAAAGACTTGTTATCTCTTCTTTCAACTCTTTTGATTTGTTATATAAATTTTCATAAGTTATATGTTCTACATCTTCATCTGGAAAATCTATCGCAACTTCAACATGAGCAAGAAGTTCAGTTACTTTATTTCTAAGTTCTTTTATTTTAAATGAAAGAGTTCCCTCTAATTGGCTTTGAGCTACATTATAGCTAAGATCAGTCTTAGCATTTATTATATCTATAACTGCCTCTGCTTGAGATAGATCTATTCTTCCGTTTAAGAATGCTCTTTTTGTAAATTCTCCTGGCTCTGCTAATCTAGCACCTTTCTTTAGAGTTAATTCTAATATTTTTTTTACAGAGATAAATCCGCCATGGCAGTTTATCTCTATAACATCTTCTTTCGTATAAGTATTAGGTCCTTTCATATAAGCAAGTAATACCTCATCTATAATTTTGGCATCATCAATTATATTTCCATATATTAAAGTTCTTGGATTATAATCTTTTATACTTTTTTTATTAACGGATTCAAATATACTCTCAGCTATATCAAGAGCTTTTTCTCCGCTTATTCTAACTATTCCTATTCCACCTTCTCCAGGGGCTGTAGCAATAGCTGCAATAGTATCATCTATATACAAATAAATCACCTCTTTATTATTTAAATTCGCTTTATTTCAATACAAAATAATTTTTATTCTCTATATTATAACTCTTAGTTTTAGGATAACCCTAATCTATTAATTATATAGAAAAAATAAGCAAAAATAAACCCCCTTAAATACTAGGAGGTTTTTTGTTTTTACTTATTTTTAACCGATATAACAACTTTTCTGTTAGGATCTATTCCCTCGCTGTAAGTGTTAACATATCTATCATTTTGAAGTGCCGAATGTACGATTCTTCTTTCATAAGGATTCATAGACTCAAGTTTTATAGTTTTTCTAGTTTTAGCACATTGCTTAGCTAATTTTCTAGAATATCTTATCAAAGACTTTTCTCTTTTTTCTCTATAATTTTGTATATCTATTAATACTCTCATCTTAGTATTAGACTTTTTATTTACAACTAGTCCAGTTAAGAATTGAAGTGAATCCAGAGTATATCCTCTTTTTCCTATTAAAGAAGTAGCATCTTCACCCATTAAATTTATGCTTATGTCATTATTTTTCTGAGTTATTTTTATTTCACTGTCTATATCCATACAATCTAATATATCTTGAATAAATTTTCTTGCTAAATCTTTAGGTGTGTCCCTTAAAGTTACTTTTATTTTAGCTAATTTATTTCCTATAAGTCCTAAAAATCCCCTACTTGGATGCTCTATAACATCTACATCTACATCTTCTTTAGTAACATTTAACTCTCTCAAAGCTTTATCTAAAGCCTCTTCTATTGTTTTTCCTGTTACTTCTAAGAATCTCATTCTCTTACTCCTCCTTGGCTTTAGCAGGTTTAATAATAAACCTCTGTTGAATAATTTGGAATATATTACTTACTACCCAGTATAATGTAAGTCCTCCTGGAAAACTTTTACCCCACCACAATATCATTAATGGGAAAAAATAAAGCATCATAGTTTGAGTTGAATCTTTTTTGCCTCCTTTTGGAGTCATCATAGCAGATGATATATAAGTAGTTAGAGCAGCTATAATTGGTAATATCCAAGGAACACCAAAGCCACCTACCATTATTACATCTGGATTTGATAAATTAGGAAGCCATAAGAAACTTGTATCTATAGCGTTATAAGCTGCTTGTGATCCAAATACATGTTTAGCTGGATCTCTTAATGCTGAGAAAAGTCCTATCAATATAGGCATTTGAACTACTAAAGGAAGGCATCCTGCTACAGGATTTACCTTATGTTCTTTGTAAAGAGCCATAACTTTTTCATTCATTTTTTGTTGATCAGCTTTATATTTCTCTTGTATTTCTTTTATTTTAGGTTGTATATCCTGCATTGCCTTCATCGATTTTGTTTGAGATAAAGTAAGTGGAAGCAATGCTCCTTTAACTAATATAGTAAATATCACTATAGACCATCCATAGTCACCTACTATATTGAATACTATTTTTAATAGTGCACCTAGAGAGTTTGCAAACAAAATTAAAACCTCCTAAATTTACATGTATTAATTATTTTACTGGGTCATATCCTCCCTCATGGAAAGGATGACATTTTAAAATTCTCTTTATAGACAAATAAGACCCTTTTAAAAATCCATACTTTTCCAAAGCGTCTATAGCGTATTGAGAACAAGTAGGATAAAATCTACAGGTCTTACCTTTGATTGGAGATATAAATTTTTGATAAAATCTTATAATTAACTTTAAAAAACCAATTATATATTTACTCATTATAATCCCCTTATCGTCTTATAATATTTCCTTTTTTAAATAAATTCATCATTGATTTTTGAGTTGATATAAAGTCCGATTCACTAATTGGCATTCTAGCTATAAACACAAAGTCATATCCTAATTTAAGATTATCTTCATTAGAATATAGTCTAAAGCTTTCTCTCATTCTTCTCTTAACTTTATTTCTAACTACAGCTTTTCCAATCTTTTTTGAAACTGAAAAACCAACTCTATTTATATCTAAGTTGTTTTTTACAACATACATAACCAGTAACCTGTTTGCAAATGACTTTCCGGTTTTATAAACTTGTCTAAACTCGGAGTCCTTTTTAATTCCATTAGCATTCACAAAATCCATATTTTAATTTCCTCCAGCCCGTAAATTGCACAAAAGGACCACATCTAGCGGCCCCTAATAAACTAAGCTGTTAATCTTTTTCTTCCTCTGTCTCTTCTCTTCTTAAGAATTCTTTTTCCACTTGTAGTCTTCATTCTCTTTCTGAATCCATGTTCTTTCTTTCTTTGTCTCTTTTTTGGTTGATAAGTTCTTTTCATCCAAAACACCGCCTTCCATTGTATATTCTTCTATTTTAAATTTTTAAATTAGATCACCTTATTTGAAAGTGAGCATACTACCTATAAAATTATATAATTATTGCTTTTTATTGTCAACGAATTTTTGTATTAATATTAATTTATATAATGGTAAAAAAACTAATTTTTGAAATAACAGAAATATATACGCCGATTATTTATAATAACCAACAAGATTTAAATTATTCATTTATACATATAAAATCATGCCTAATTGCTTCTATTGCCTACTTCTTCTTAATTTAGCATACTTAATATTTTGTAGTTATGGTTGCTATAATAGAATAACACTTTATCAACCGTAGAAGTATAAATATATGATATATCTTTTAAATATCTTTTAAATTTTTTTTCTTTGAGATCCTTATTTATATGATAATAGCCCTTTATTAAAGTTCTACAATATTTAAATCACTGTAATTTTTGGGTTAACTTTTAAAATTATTTTGCATAAAATAATGCCTTTCTATATAAAATTCCTATTTTTAGATATATTTTATGTGATTTAAGTCAATATTTAAATAACATAAAGTATTAATAGAATTAATATACTCTATTTTATGATTTTTTTAGATGTGTATATATATATGTTTACAAAATAGACCAATAAAACATAATAATTATCTACATAATATTATCCACATAGGGTTAATAATGTGGATAAATTGTATTTATTGTATTGAAGTTTATAACAATATTTGATATTATGATTTTACCTGTTGATAATGTTGATAAAAAAATATAAATTATCATAGTTATGCACAATCTGTGGATAAACCTGTGTATAATTTTATATTTTACTCTTTATTATCGCTTATATACATATAAAATAAATTGTTGATACTTAATAATAACTTTATCAACAATTTTTATTATTGCTCAATTTTATATAGAATTATGTTTTTTTATACATGTTTATCCACAAAAATAATTCAAATATCCTCAATAAAATATATTTTATTTTATTATTTGACATATATTATTTTGAACAAATTTATTGTTAATAACGTTGTGGACATTATTAAATAAACTTAGGAGGTAATTAATATGGATTTACTTTCCTTATGGGAAAATTCTCTTAAATTAATAAAAACAGAATTAACTCCTGCGAGTTTTAATGCTTTTTTTAGCCCTATCGAACCTCTACAGATAACAGGTAATACTATATTATTATGTGTTCCTAATGATTTTACTAAAGGAATTTTAGAGGCTAGGTATATGAATTTAATAGAAAGCTCTATAAACCAAATATCTTCTTCAAAATATAAGATAAAATTTATATTAGATGAAGAAGAATTAAAGGATTTCGAAAATGAAAATGCATCTAAAGTAGAGATTCCAAGCTATTCAAATCTAAATCCCAAATACACTTTTGATACATTTGTTATAGGAAATAGTAATAGATTTGCACATGCTGCATGTGTAGCTGTGGCAGAAGCTCCAGCTAGAGCTTATAACCCTCTTTTCTTATATGGAGGTGTAGGCCTTGGAAAAACCCACTTAATGCAAGCTATTGGACACCATATTTTATCTCATACAAAAAATGCAAAAGTAGTTTACGTATCATCTGAGAAGTTTACAAATGAGCTTATAAATTCTATAAAAGATGATAGAAATGAAGAATTTAGAAACAAATATAGAAATGTAGATGTTTTATTGGTTGACGATATTCAATTTATCGCTGGGAAAGAAAGAACTCAAGAAGAATTCTTCCATACATTCAATACTCTACACGAAGCTAATAAGCAAATTATAATATCTAGTGATAGACCTCCTAAAGAAATTCCTACTTTAGAAGATAGATTAAGATCTAGATTTGAAATGGGACTTATAACTGATATTCAGGCTCCTGACTTTGAAACAAGAATTGCTATTCTTAGAAAAAAAGCTCAAACGGAGAATATAACTGTACCAGATGAAGTTATGTCTTATATAGCTAAATATATAAAATCGAATATAAGAGAGCTTGAAGGCGCATTAACTAGAGTTGTAGCTTATTCATCTCTTACAAATAAAAAGATTTCATTTGAACTTGCTATTGAAGCTTTGAAAGATATTATTTCTTCATCTAAACCGCAGGAATTGAATGTAAATCTTATAAAAGAAAAGGTCTGTGAATACTTTAATATGAAAATGGACGATTTTAGTTCTAAAAAAAGAACGAGAGCTATTGCCTATCCAAGACAAATAGCAATGTACTTAACTAGAGAACTTACAGATTTGTCTTTACCTAAGATCGGAGAAGAGTTTGGGGGTAGAGATCATACTACTGTAATTCACGCACATGATAAGATCGTTAATGATATAAAAAACAACTCAGATATAAAAGATAGAATAAATAAAATGATCAGCGATTTAAAGGAGTAGTTATTCACAATTGGCAGTTGATAATACGTTAATACATTGTGAATAGTTTTTTTTGTGTCTAATAATGTTAATAAAATGTACAAAGTAATCAACATTCTATTAACACGTCAATAATACTTATTTGAATGGTTAAAGTGACTTATCCACAAATCAACAGCCCCTATTACTATTACTACTATCTTTTTTATTATATTTATAATCTATTTATTCAAAGGAGGTTATCCACAATGAAAGTAATTTGTAGCCAAAAAATCTTAGCTAATAAAGTGAGTACTGTTCAAAAAGGAGTTTCAAATAAAACGACATTACCTATTTTAAAAGGAATTTTTATTGAAACTATTGATAACAAAATAAAATTGATTGGTAATGATTTAGATCTGGGGATAGAAACTTTTTTAGAAGCAGATATAATAGAAGACGGTTCTATAGTTATTGATTCTAGATTATTTGGAGATATTATAAGAAAATTACCAGATTCACTTGTTGAAATAACTACAGATTTGGATAATAATATATGCATTAAATGTGAAAGCTCTGAATTTAAAATAAAAGGACATGATCCTAGTGAATATCCAAAACCCGAAGAAGTAGATGAAGATAGATTTTATGAACTTCCTGAGGAATTATTCAAAAATATGATAAAACAAACTGTTTTCGCTATATCTCAAGATGAGAGTAAACCAATACTTATGGGAGAACTTTTAGAGGTACATGATAACGATATAAATTTAGTTGCAATAGATGGTTATAGATTAGCTATTAGAAGTTCTAGTATAGAGAACAATGTTGGAAACAGTAAAGTTATAATACCAGGAAAAGCATTGAATGAGGTTAATAGAATTTTATCAGAAGAAGAAGGAACTTTTAAAATAGCTTTTACTGATAAGCATTGTCTTTTCTTAATTAAGGATACTAAGATAATAACTAGACTTTTAGAAGGTGACTTTATAAATTACAATCAACTGATACCAAGAGAATACAATCTAAGAGTAAAAGTTAATACTAAAAAATTATTAAATAGTATAGAAAGAGCATCCCTTTTAGCTAAAGAAGGTAAAAATAATTTAGTTAAATTTTCTATAAGAGATGATAATATGACTATAACTTCTAACTCTGAGATAGGAAATGTCCATGAAGAAATTCCAATTGTATTAGAAGGTGAAGATTTAGATATCGCTTTTAATTCAAGATATTTCATAGAAGCTCTAAAGATTTTAGATTCAGATGAAATATATCTAGAACTTACAACTAATGTAAGTCCATGTATTTTAAAGCCTGTCAGTGGTGATAATTATATATATTTATTATTACCTGTAAGAATTTCAGCTAATTCATAAATTGAAACTTAATTCAGATGGAGTTTTTAATCCATCTGAATTTTTAAATTTGGCATAATCCCAACTTATTTAGTTGGTTTTTTTTATTTATAAGTCAATTTTTTTTGATTTTCTATAGCATTTTTTATTTATATGTATGATATAATAGAGAAATGCATTAAATATGTAGGAGGAATTTTTTTATGAAGCAAATTAAAATAGATTCAGATTTTATAAAGTTAGACCAGCTTATGAAATTAGCTGATATGGTGGGATCTGGTGGTCATGCCAAGAGCATGATACAAGACGGTGAAGTTAAAGTTAATGGTAAAGTTGAATATCAAAGAGGAAAAAAAATAAGATCAGATGATGTTGTTGAAGTTGAAGGAATTAAGATAAAGGTACTATAGGATAGGAGTGCTTTTTGTGTACTTGAAGAGTATCAAGCTCATTAATTATAGAAACTACGATCAATTATATTTAGATTTCGATAAAAGAATAAACTTATTGTTAGGAAAAAATGGACAAGGCAAGACTAATATACTGGAAGCTATATACTTAATGGGTATAGGAAAGTCGTTTAGAACTAACAAAGATAAAGAATTAATAAGATTTAATAGTGAGAATACTTACATTGGTGGAATATTTTCCAAAAAAAACGATGATAATATAATAGAGTTGGTTATTGGAAATAATATGAAAAAAGGTATAAAAGTAAATAAAATTTCAATAGATAAAATTATGCAATTATTAGGAAATTTAAATGTTGTTATATTTTCGCCAGAAGATTTAAAGCTTGTAAAAGAGGGTCCAAAAGAAAGGCGAAAATTTATAGATAGAGAAATAAGTCAAATAATTCCCTTGTATTATAATTACATTTCTAATTATAACAAAATACTAATTCAAAGAAATAAACTCTTAAAATCTAACTATCTAGATGAAAATTTACTTGACGTATATGATGAAAAATTAAGTGATTATGCTGGATATATATATTTGTATAGAAGAGATTTTATAAAGAAAATAGAGTTGTTATCTAAAAAAATTCATAAAAACCTAACAAGTGATTTAGAAGATCTAAAAATAGAATATATAAATCAAGTTCACGTGAGTGATGATGATGATTTAACAATTCTAAAAAATAAGTTTTTAAAAAAAATAAAGTCTAGTCGTAATTCAGATATACAGTATAGAACTACGAAAATTGGACCTCATAGAGATGATATTAGCATTTTTATAAATTCGTTAGATGTTAGATTATATGGATCTCAAGGACAACAAAGAACAGCGTCTATATCTTTGAAGTTATCGGAAATAGAGCTTATAAAAGAAGAAACATCAGAATATCCAATACTTTTATTAGATGATATATTTAGTGAATTAGATCAAAGAAGACAGAAATTATTGATTGAAGAGTTTGAAGATATCCAAATTTTTATAACTAGTGCTGAGGAAAATCATAAACTGATCTTTGGAGATAAAAAAGATGTAAATATAATTCATATTGAAAAAGGAAGGGCTAACTAGTAGGAGGATTTTATTATGTTTTTGCACTTAGGAGGAGATTGTGACATTTTAATTAGTGATATTATATTTATACTTGATTCAAAGTGCTCTTATGATTTTGAAAAAGCAAGTGAAGAAATATATAAAATAATTAATTTAACAGACCAAAATCCTAAATCGGTTATAGTTACAAATTGTGATAATAATTTTCATGTATACTATTCACCTATTTCATCGATAACCCTTTTAAAAAGAGCTGGAACAAGTAATCCTGCTTTCTTGGAAACGGAGGTAATATAATGAATAAAGAGTATGGAGCAAGTCAAATTCAAGTACTAGAAGGATTAGAACCTGTAAGAAAAAGACCTGGTATGTATATAGGATCTACTGGTCCAAGAGGACTTCATCATCTAGTTTATGAGGTAGTTGATAACAGTATAGATGAGGCATTAGCTGGATACTGTGATGAAATATATGTATCTTTAGAGAATGATGGTAGTGTATGTGTTATAGATAATGGTCGTGGAATACCTGTAGAAAAGCATCCACAAACAGGAAAATCTACTGTAGAAACAGTTCTAACTGTACTTCATGCAGGAGGAAAGTTTGGATCAGGTGGATACAAGGTTTCAGGAGGGCTTCACGGAGTAGGGGTTTCTGTAGTTAATGCGCTGTCTGAATGGATTGAAGTAAGTGTTAGAAGAGAAGGACAAATCCATTCACAAAGATACGAAAGAGGAAATCCAATATCAGATTTAGGGGTAGTTGGAACTACAGATGAAACAGGTACCACTATAAAATTTAAACCAGATGATACTATATTTGAAGAAGTTGTATTCAAATATGAAACATTAGAGCACAGACTTAGAGAATTAGCTTTTTTAAATAAAGGCATAAAAATAATATTAGAAGATAAAAGAGCGGATAAAGAAAAGAAAAAAGAATTTCACTATGATGGTGGAATTATTGAGTTCGTAAATCATTTAAACAAAACTAGAACAGTTCTTCATGAAGAAATTATTTATTTTGAGAGAAAAGTAGATGAGTATATAGTTGAAATATCTATGCAATATACAGATACATATACTGAAAATATATATGCTTTTGCTAATAATATAAATACTCACGAAGGTGGAACTCATTTAAGTGGATTCAAGAATGCATTAACTAGAATTGTAAATGACTATTCTAGAAAGAATAATTTCATAAAAGAAAAAGATGTAAATTTATTAGGTGAAGATATAAGAGAAGGTCTTACTGCTATTATTTCTATAAAGCTTCCAGAGCCTCAATTTGAAGGACAAACTAAGACAAAACTGGGGAATCCAGAGATTAGAAGTATAGTAGAAGGTGTTACTGTTGAAGCTTTTGGAGGTTTCTTAGAAGAAAATCCAGCAAGTGCTAGAATAGTAGTAGACAAATCACTTAGATCTCAAAGAGCAAGAGCTGCTGCTAAAAAAGCTAGAGAACTTACTAGAAGAAAAAGTATTCTTGGAAGTACGTCTCTTCCTGGAAAGTTAGCTGATTGTTCAGAAAAAGATCCAGCTAAAAGTGAAATCTACTTAGTCGAAGGGGATTCAGCCGGTGGATCTGCTAAACAAGGTAGAGATAGAGAAACTCAAGCTATACTTCCTCTGAAGGGTAAGATATTGAATGTTGAAAAATCAAGATTGGATAAAATATTAAATTCAGAAGAGATAAGAAATATGATAACAGCATTTGGTTGTGGAATATCAAATGAATTCGATAGCGAAAGACTTAGATACCACAAAATAGTTATAATGACCGATGCCGATGTCGATGGAGCTCATATAAGAACTCTTCTTCTTACGTTTTTATTTAGATATATGAGACCTTTATTGGATAATGGATATATTTATATAGCACAACCCCCATTATATAAAATAAAAAAGGGAAAGACAGAAGTTTATGCGTATTCAGATAAAGAGATGAATTCTGTTTTAGATGAAATAGGAAGAAAAGGTATTAACCTTCAAAGATATAAGGGTCTTGGAGAGATGAATGCTGAGCAATTATGGGATACTACTATGAATCCTGATACAAGAACATTACTTCAAGTTTCTATCCAAGATGCTGCTATGGCAGATGAGGTATTCTCTACTTTGATGGGAGATAAGGTTGAGCCTAGAAGAAACTTTATACAAGAAAATGCAAAATATGTAGATAATTTAGATGTATAAGAAGGAAAGGGGATATTTAAATGAGTGAATATAAAGATAGGATAGTCCCTGTTGAAATAGAAGATGAAATGAAAAAATCGTATATTGATTATGCGATGAGTGTAATAGTTGGACGTGCACTTCCTGATGTAAGAGATGGATTAAAGCCAGTTCACAGAAGAATTCTTTATTCTATGAATGAGCTTAATTTAACGCCTGATAAAGCGCATAGAAAATCAGCCCGTATAGTCGGGGATGTACTAGGTAAGTATCACCCACACGGAGATACTGCAGTATATTTTGCTATGGTTAGAATGGCACAAGACTTCTCTATTAGATATCCTTTGGTTAATGGTCATGGTAACTTTGGATCAGTAGATGGAGATTCGCCTGCTGCAATGCGTTATACTGAAGCTAAAATGCAAAAGCTTACAATGGAGCTTTTAAGAGATATAGATAAAGAAACAGTAAATTATACAGCTAACTTTGATGATACATTAAAGGAGCCATCAGTTCTTCCAGCTAGATTCCCTAACTTACTAGTTAATGGATCTAATGGGATAGCAGTTGGTATGGCAACATCTATACCTCCTCACAATTTAAGAGAGGTTATAGATGGTGTTATTCATTTAATTGATAATCCTGATTGTGATGTAGACGATCTTACTGAGTTTATAACTGGACCAGATTTTCCAACGGGTTCTACAATAATGGGTAAAGACAGTATTATGAAAGCCTATAGAACTGGTAGAGGAAAAGCTAGAGTAAGAGCTAAAGCTGAGATAGAAGAAAATAGTAGAGGTAGAGAGCAAATTATAATAACAGAAATTCCTTATCTTGTTAACAAGGCAAAGCTTGTTGAGAAGATAGCTGATCTTGTTAAGGATAAGAAGGTTGAAGGAATATCAGATCTTAGAGATGAAAGTAATAGAAAAGGTATGAGAGTTGTTATAGAGATTAAAAGAGATGCTAATGCAAATATAGTTCTTAATAAGCTTTATAAGCATTCTCAACTTGAAGATACTTTCAGTATAATAATGTTGTCTCTTGTAAATGGAGAACCTAAGGTTCTGAATTTAAAGCAGATGCTATATTATTATTTAGAGCATCAAAAAGAGGTTGTAACTAGAAGAACTCAATATGAGTTAAGAAAAGCAGAAGAAAGATCTCATATATTAGAGGGATTAAAGATAGCTCTTGACAACATTGATGAAGTTATTAGTCTTATAAAGGCTTCTAAAAATGGACAAGCAGCTAAATTAGGTCTTATAGATAGATTTGAATTTAGTGAAATCCAAGCTCAAGCTATACTTGATATGAGACTTCAAAAGCTTACTGGCCTTGAGATAGAAAAGATTCAGAATGAATACGAAGAATTATTGAAGATTGTAAATAGATTAAAAGAAATATTAGGAGATGAAACAATACTTTTAAATCTGATAAAGGATGAAATCTTATTTATAAGAGATAAGTATGGTGATGATAGAAAAACTGATATACAAGCAGTTGCAGGTGAAATTGATATTAAAGATTTAATTGAAGATGAGGAGATAGCTGTAACTTTAACTCATTTTGGATACATAAAGAGACTTCCATCTGATACTTATAAGAGTCAAAATAGAGGTGGAAAAGGAATATCTGCTCTAACTACTAGAGAAGAAGATTTCGTAGAACACTTAATAACTACTACTACTCATAGCAGACTTATTTGCTTTACTAACAAGGGTAGAGTTTATAGAATTAATGCTTATGAGATACCTGAAGGCAAGAGACAAGCTAAGGGAACGGCTATGGTTAACTTGATACCTCTAGATAAGGAAGAAAAGATAACTGCTTTAATTCCAATGGTAGATTCTCATGATGAAAAATACCTTGTTCTTTGTACTAAGAACGGTATAATCAAAAAAACTGCTTTAAGTGAATTCAGAAAGAGTAATAGAAATGGATTAATAGCTATTAACTTAAGAGAAGATGATGAACTTATTGGAGTTAAGATAACTAATGGAGAGCAAGAGCTTATATTAGTTAGTAAAGACGGTATGGCTATTAGATTTAGTGAAAAAGATGTTAGAGGTATGGGAAGAAGTGCTATGGGAGTTAAGGGTATAAGTCTAAAGAAAGACAATATCGTGGTTTCTATGGAACTTGTGGATGAAGGAAGCGAACTTTTAGTTGTAAGTGAAAATGGATATGGAAAGAGAAGTTCTGTAGATGAATATAGAATACAAAATAGAGGCGGGAAAGGCCTTAAAACTTATAATATAAATGAAAAAACAGGAATTGTAATAGGGGCTAAGATAGTAAACGAAGAAGATGAGCTTATGATGATTAATTCTGATGGTGTATTAATCAGAATTGATGTAGCACAAATATCTAAGCTTAGCAGAGTAACGAGCGGCGTTAAACTTATGAGAACAAATGAGGAATGCTACGTAGTGTCTATGGCTAAAATAGTTGGAGAAGAATAGGGGTCAAATCCTATTCTTTTTTCATATAAAATCTGATAAAATAATTTTAAAATTAATAACTTGATTTGTGTAGAAAAGGGGGCTTTAATATGAGCAAAAAGAGTGGTTATTTTATATTTGGAGGTATAATAGGGGCTATAATAGCTTTGTTATTTGCACCAAAGAGTGGTAGAGAATCTAGAGAAGATGTAGTAAATTTAACTAAAGACATGGTAAACGAACCGGAAGAGTTTAAAACAAAAGTTAAGAGTTGTATGAAAATTATATTAGATAGATTAAGTGAAGACGAAATTGTTCAAACTCAAGATGAAATAATCATAAGCAAGACTTTTGATGAGGAGGTTGAATAAAAATGGAAATAAGTGTATGGCAATTAGGAGTATTAATAATGGCTATAGGATTTGTATTCGTTTGCATAAACTTAGGAAATGCAATAAAATCTTCTAGCAAGATAATAGTGAATGTAAATAAAATGATAGAACAAAATGAAAAAAAAGTAGATAATATAGTTACAAATTTGGATAGTATAACTGGAGACCTTGAAAAAGTAATTTCACTTGGAAGCAACATATCATCAGTTATAGAAAGTGCTAAATTTATAAATAAAGTATTTTTAAAAAAAAAGTAAAAAGGAGTGTTAAATATGTCAATTGTAATAAATAAAAGCTTTGATGATATTAAGGATGCATGGATCATAGATGTATATGGAGAAATTGATATATATACATCTGATGAACTAAAAGATAGTTTAATTGAATCTATATCTTCAAAATCTAAAGATATAATCTTAAATGCTTCCAATTTAGAATACATAGATTCTACAGGGTTAGGAGTATTGATAGGAATATTAAAGAGATTAAAATCAGATGCAAAGGATATATATATAATCAACGCAAAGCAAAATGTAAGAAAGATTTTCAATATAACTGGTTTAGATAAAATATTTAAAGTGGAGGGATAGAGTTGACACCAGTAATTAATAAAGAATGATAAGGAAGATAATGTAATAGATACAATAGAGATGACCATGCCTAGCAAGGCGGAATATGTAGGAGTTATAAGACTGACTGTTTCTGCAATTGCTAATAGAATGGGATTTGATGTAGAAGAGATAGAAGATATAAAGGTTGCAGTAGCTGAAGGGTGTACTAATGCTATAAAACATGGACTGGATAAAAATTTTTACGTTAATTTTTTAGTATATTCTAATAGTTTGTCTATAGTAATAAAGGATGATGGAAAAGGTTGTAATACATCTCAAATAGAAGAACCGGATTTATTAAATCCTAAAGAAGGTGGATTAGGTCTTTTTATTATTAAGAGTCTTATGGATGAAGTAGAATTTACATCTGAAGAAGGGTTTGGCTCAATAATAAAAATGACTAAGTATTTAGGAGCTGATATTTAATGAAGAATGTAGCAAAAGCTACAAATAACAAAGATAAATCAATAGATACTAAAGAATTATTCAGAAAATATAAAGAAACTAAAGATATAGATATAAGGAATAGATTAATTGAAAATTATATGTATATCGTGGATATATTATCTAGAAAATTTATTAATAAAGGAATTGAATATGAAGATATTTATCAAGTAGGGTCATTAGGTCTTATATATGCTATTGATAGATTTGATGTAGAAAAGGGATATGAGTTTTCAAGTTTTGCAACTCCTACTATAGTTGGAGAGATAAAAAAGTATTTTAGAGATAAAGGTTGGGCTTTAAGAGTACCAAGAAGAATACAGGAATTATCGAAAAAAGTTAATAGAGCTAAAATGGAACTTCAACAGAAAAATCAAAAACCACCTAAGGTTATAGATATAGCATCTTATCTAGGGTGCTCTGAAGAAGAAGTTTTAGAGGCCATGGAAGCATCTCAAGGATATAATACTACATCATTAGACATAACTTATGATAATGATGGAGATGATAAAAAAGTTAAATTAATAGACTTAATGGGAGATGAAGACAAAAACTTTTCCAAAGTAGAGAATCAAGATTTCTTAAACAATTTTATGAAAAATCTTAATGAAATTCAAATTAAAATCATGAAAGATAGATTCTTTGACAACAAAACACAGAGTGAATTAGCAAAAGAATTGAATGTATCTCAAATGACAATATCTAGAATAGAAAAAAAGATAGTTACTAAGTTAAGGCAAGAATATGAAAAAATATAACAAATTACTTAGGTTGAACAAGTTATTCTGTACAACCTAAGTAAATCTAGTTTTATATTCAATAATACTAGAGTCCTTTAATAAAACATTGAAAATCTGGATTTAAATATATATTTAAGAAAAATGTAGAAAAGTGTTGACGAATGTAACAAAAAGTGATATATTATTACTT
>CALODI010000034.1:0-1551 GCA_942492135.1 uncultured Peptostreptococcaceae bacterium | reverse complement strand
AACTAACATATATTAATATTAAACAAAAACTATATCACATAGCTCATAAGCTCAACCATATACCAAAATGTTCACTAGAAGATTGTGATAATGATGTTAAGTGGGATAAGCAAAATCAAACATATCCATCTACATGTGGATATAAATGTTCTAATAGAAACGTTACCACCAAAACTATAGCAAAGCGAAAAAAGACCAACAATATAAAATATGGTGGTAATGCTCCATCTTGCAACGAAGCAGTTAAAGCTAAGATGAAAAATACGAATATTATTAGATATGGTGAAAATTATACACAAATAACTGCTAATAAATCTAAAAAAACCATCAGAGAGAAATATGGAGTTGAAAATATTTCACAGCTAGCATCTGTCAAACAGCAAAAAATACAAACATCATTAAAAAAATTTGGGACTTCTCACCCTCTGCAGAACACAGATATTAAAGCGAAAATGGTTGATAACAACTTAAAATGCCATAATAGGATCAATCCAAAACAACGCCACATTAGCATATCATCATTAAAATTAATGAAAGATAAAGAATATTTGATTGATCAACACCACATACAACAAAAAACATTAAGTGAAATAGCAGATAATTTGGGTATTAATATTACAACCCTATCTAGAAAATTTAAAAAATTCAACATTTGTGTACGTCAATATAACAACAAAATTTCTGTAGCTGAACAACAGGTTTTTGATTTTGTTAGTAATATGTGCCCTGATGCTATACAAAGTGATAGGACTATACTAGACGGTAAGGAATTAGATATATTAATACCTTCGAAAAATATAGCAATTGAGTACTGTGGATTATATTGGCATAGTAGTGCACATGATAGAATAACTAGAATGTATCATCGTGACAAGATGAGAACTTGCAGTGATAATGGAATAAGATTAATTACGCTATTTGAAAATGAGTGGATTCATAATATGGATTTAGTTAAACAGAAAATTAGAGACATATTAGGATATTCATCAACCCCTCGTGTATATGCGAGAAAAACCAAAATAGTTGAACTTGACAAAAAAGTAGCTAAAGAGTTTATGATTGACCATCATATTCAAGGTACTCCTGCTATAATATCAAACTCATTTGGATTGACATATGAAGATAATTTGGTAGCAGTTATGATGTTTACTAAACGAAAATCTTATATGGAGTTAGTACGATACAGCACCTCGTGTAAGGTTATTGGTGGTTTTAGTAAACTGTTAAAGAGGGCACAAGCTGTACTAAATGCATCCAAATTCGTATCATTTGCAGATTTGCGCTGGAGTGTAGGAGAGATGTATAAACAAACTGGGTGGACACTTGATGCAGTACTACCACCAGACTATAAATATATTGAAGGTAATCAGCTCGTTCATAAATTTAATTATAGACATAAATATCTAGCATCAAAGCTAACTAATTATGAAGAGAACATATCAGAATATCAAAATATTTTGAAGCATAATATTCACAGAATTTATGATTGTGGTCTATTGCGGTATGTGTTTACTGTATAATTTTTTACAAAAGTTAAATTTTTTAGTTATA
>CALODI010000033.1:0-7407 GCA_942492135.1 uncultured Peptostreptococcaceae bacterium | reverse complement strand
CATTTCGATGCTCGTTGGAAGGGCGTCGGGTCAGTCCTATAATATTTCTTTAACATTAATCTACTACGTGACTGTATTTAATACTTTAATATAGGAACCCCTGTCCTCTTATCTTATAACATTGGACCCTGTCTCTAATCTTTTGACATGGGACCCTGTCTTCTAATATGAGACCCGGTCTTCTAATATGGAACCTTCATTCTAACCTTTAAAATGGTACCCCGTCTTCTAATATGTAATCCATCTTCCAAGTGCCAACATTTTCGAACCTTATCTTCTGAGTGCATAAGACACGAACTGTCCTGATCAGCATATTGGAACTTATCCCTAACTCGGTACCAGAAACTTACAACAACATTCCTCATGGTTAGCTTGCCTTTCATGCCAAGTAGTGACTGGCTGCAAGTCAGGTGGTGTTGAACGGTACCTTGGGCTGCATTAAGTTGCGCATCATCAATCCTAAATAACAATTACCGGCACTTAATCGAAAGATACCTGTCTAGAACTCACAAATGTATAACAGTAAGATTACAGGGGTAAATATTTGCAAATGATTCCAGTAACAGGCCTAAAGGTATGAACTTGTTAGTTAACACGTAGGCTAATACTGCAATGTCTGTCAATTTCAATATGTTAACATTTTAAATGATTTAATTGTTTAAGCTTAATGTGCAAAAACTGAAGGAGTCCAGTTTAAGTTAATGATATGATTGGTATAATATCGTGCACCACGCATCAGTCCATTGATATCTAGGACATGCCGTTTGCATCACAAAACATTGCATATGGTTCCATTTCTTAACTTTACCACTGGTGGAGATACAACTATACTGAGATGTTAAAGAATGGGAATAATCCACACTTTGGAAAATTCAGCAGTTAAAAGAGGAGGAGAGGTAAACGACATAGAACTACATCTAAAACATTTGGCAGCGTATATAAAAAGTTAAAACGTAATATTGGGGTTATGCGCACATCCTGCCCCGCTGGATTAACCTCTACCCTCTATTTTTGTATTCTAAAAACTATAGTAAGTATAATACTTTATACAAATTTGAGAGACTATAAACCCGTCATTGCAAGACTTCAGCTAAGTGGTGATAGTACACTAGTGGCCAATTCATTGGACACTTTTGTTTTTTTAATGAAAAATCTGATTTTCACTCAATAAATTCCACTATCAATCCTAGTTTCATTTTTGATACACTCCTAGTACATGATATTCAACATCCTGTTATAAATAAACAATAATATTGGAGGGAAATTTATTATTAAATTATTTTATTCGATTTGAAGGTAAGAAATATGATCATAATTATATCGAATATTTGACCATAATTTGTTTTCTGTTAATTCATTAAAAAAAATTTTAAGCATTATGAATGGTTATTGTATGCACTACACATTCAGCTTCCTAAGAGCGAATGCAGATCATGAAAGGAAACGTCAACGCTCGAATTTACATCGATGAGGTACTCGAGACTAAACTTATTCAGTCCGCGGAAGATATCTTCGGACATGTCGGAAGGGCTGCACCTGATTTTATCTTCCAACAGGATGGGGCTCCCTGCCACACGGCCAAGGTCTTTTTTTTTTTTTTTTTTTTTTTAATAAACAAATTCACGACCCTCTCATGACAAAGATGATGCAGGGTCAACAGTGCAAATCATAAAATAAGTGCAGCGTATATACATGTATAACAGTTTAACAATTTGGAATACAGCTATTATCATACACAAACTAATATTTGCTTAATTCAATAAAGAGATAGAATATAAGTAAAAGTTTACTGAATTATATATAAACTGATTTCTATATCATAAAATAATATATTAAATAAAAAGTTCTTATAGTATAAAGTAATATATAATATACAGTTAATTTTATATCTATAACAAATTTTATCTTTTTAAAATTAGAAGATTTTAGACGATCTAGTAACTACAACAAAATTATAGTAATTATGCTAAGATGTTTAGTGAATCAGAATAGTATGCTAAAAAAATTTAAACAAGTCAAAACAAGTCAAAACTCGAATATAAGTACATAAAGTATCTAATGGTTATAGTATTTTGTAGTTTAGGCTATAATTAGCAAATACATACAAATAGAAATAAATATAATTCCAGTTGTTCAAAAACAGAGATTGGAGCTTATTTAGACAAAACCAAACAGAGGATCAATACGTCAAATTATAACATTTTGGATATTTAGGCGATAGAATGTTAATACATGAAATATTGACTGTCTAATGCACAATATAAAACATTTATAATAATTCAGAAATATAGAAATATTTATGCTATATAGGATATATCATGTATTTAATGCATCTAAACAAAAATGTTATTAGTTCACCAAAGTCATCAATAAAATATATTATACGTACAAAATTAAATTATTCTGGCCTTGTTTAATGGAACATTCTAACAATTGAATTAAATCAAGATTGGTTTAATATATACAAAATAATAAATCATTAATTAAAGCGACAGATTTTATTTATTATTTTTATTATTATATATATTTTTTTTTAACAATACATTCATAAAAAAATAAAAAAATAAAAATTTATACATAGAAAAGCAGAATATTTATATAATATATTAAGTGCTCAATGCGTAGAAATAGAAAATATCAGTTTATGCTCAAAACGATACCTGTTTTTTTTCATTCAAATAAAAAGTTCTAATAATTTAAACAATTCAATATAGGGGAAGAACAATTTGCACAAAATATTAAGTGATTGGTTCATCGAATTCTAGCTTCGTTGCACTTCCTTTATTTCGTAAATATAATATATATATATATAAAATACTTACTATTAAACAATTTGATTTATAAATTTTTAGAAAATCAAGTAGTAAAAAACCCCAATAAAACATAGAGTATGTTTGTAAACAAAAACAAAAAACAAAAAAAAAAAAAATTATCAGTATAAACATTCATGTACATACATGAACATATAAACATATCTATATATACACACATAAACATGTATACTGAATAAACTAAACGCTTTTAAATATGCAAATATATCGTTTTGGTTAATCAAGCAATGCAAATCAGAAAAAAAGCTTTATACCGATAATTTAATGATTGATGCAACAACAAAAAAAGATAGTATCACAGCGATTCTAGCATTAAATTACACAACCATGTTGATAAAATATTAAATGCTGTTAAGTATCAATAATACAGTATATTAGCTTAGAAAATTCTTAATCATTCAAACAATAATGATAACATAATTATGTATATATAATTATACACATACATACACACATACATACACACATATACATATATATATATATATATATATATATATATATATATACATACATATATATATATATACATATACACATATATATATATATATATATATATATATATATATATATACATATATATATATATATATATATATATACATACATATACACATACATATATATACATACATATATATATATATATATATATATATATATTACATACATATACATGTACGTACACATATACAATTTTACACATACATATATACACACATACACAAATACATGCACCTACACATAATGATATACTCATATATATACACATATGCAATTTGCATATACATATATACATATATACATATACATACATATATATATATATATATATATATACATATATATACATATATATACATATATATATATATATATATATATATATATATATATATATATATATATATATATATATATATATATATATATATATATATACATATATATATATATATATATACATAAATATATACATACACAAAAATTACACATATACCTACACATATACATATACATTTACATACACATACAGGCTTATATACACGCATATAAACATTCATGTACATTTAGACACACACATAAACATACACATATACATGTATACTGAAACAAACTAAATTATTTTAAATATGAAAATATAACGTTTTGATTATTCAAGCAATGCAAATCAGAAAATACCTTATACAGATAATTAAGTGATTGATGCAACAACAACAAAAAATATAGTAACACAGCGATTCTAGCATTAAACTACAAAACCATGTAGATAAAATATTAAATGCTGTAAGTATCAATAATAGTAATTTTGTGTACTTCAAGTAAGTAATATTAGAAAAATAACCTATTAATGCAAAATATTATCATATTATGTTTATTACATTATCAAGAAATACATTGGTCTTAATATTAAAATGGTTGATCGGTGTCCTGGCTGAGTTATACGGTGTGCCAGTTAATTGTGTATGGTAGGTCCTGTCGGCGAAGAGTTTCATGCGGAAAGTTGCATCGTCAGCAACCCTCGACGCGTATAGGAGTAACACGGGGAGGGGCGAGGTAGACAGATGTGTCGTGAGAAGTGTCGAGGTAGATAGGTATGCTGCGCAGAGGTGGCGAGGTAGGACACCACATCATGATACATAAGTGATTTATTGCATCCGTGTTGTGAACGATTGATTTGTTATTGTCAGTTGTTTATATTTGTCCTGTTGTGTTTGGTTTATTGTGTATTTATATAGTTCTAGTTATGTGTTTGCATAGGTTTTCAGCGAGTTCTGTGTTTGTTAATATGTTATGTAGTGTTGGTTGAAGCTGCGTTTTTGTTAGTATGTCCTGTAGTTTTGTAATGTAGTTGTATTGTTTACATATCATGACGTGGTGTTCTATTGTTTCAGGGACCCCGCAGAATTGACATAGCCCATCTGCGTGGAACTTGTTCTGGTGTTGATAATAGTTGAGTGAACATCTGCCGAGTTTGAGGCGGGATATTTTCCGTTGGTTGTTCCGAGTGCTTTGAACGGTTTTTGGTTTGTTTGATATTGTTGGTTCGAAAGATTTATACCACTTGGCGTGTAGGTGTGAATTGTAGTAGTTTTGCCATTTGTTGATTGAGTACTTGTCTATGCTGGTGATAATTTCATGTAGACTGCTGGGGATTTCCATGTCAATAGCGTTTCTCCCAAGTGCTTCTTTTGTTTTTGTATCTATTAGATCGTGAGCTGGTATGTTAGCATGTCCAGGGATCCATTCCAGCGAAATATTGACTAGTTTTGCTTTATCGACCTTTTGTTGTATTGCAGCGATGATGTTTGTTTGCATGTTATTAACTGATAGACTGTTTCTATTTATATTTTGTATTGCTTCGACTGAGTCGGTGAAGATTATTATGTTGGAGTATTGAAGTTGTTGAGTAGCCCATTCTATTGCCATATTAACTCCTATTAGTTCTGTTGTGTAAACAGAGCTATCTGTTATTCGTTTTGTAACTAGTTTGTTTAAGGCTGGTATATAGAATCCGGCTGCACTTCTTCCGTGTAAGTCAACGGCTCCATCTGTATATATATGGAGATGATTGCTGTATTTATCGATGATTCTGTTTGCTTGTTGATGCTTGTCAATTGCTGTTTTGTGATTTGTGTTGACACATCTGATGATTCGTTGTTGAATCCATGGTGGTTTATTGTCCTGTATTGTGTATTGTACTTTCCAATTCTGGTCTTTGAATATAGGCTCTGTGACTGAAGAGATTAGTTGTAGCTTTTTCACGTGACGTATTTTGACTTGTTCTGGTGCCTCGATGATTGTAGTTAAACGATGGTTTTCAACTGACTTTGTTTTGGCTGCTATGATAAGTTGATGTTTTTCCCTCGTGATTTGGAGTGGCATCTCACCGCACTCGTTTTGCAAGGCTATTAGAGAAGTTCCTTTCATTGCTGAAGTACATATTAACAGTGCTTGGTATTGAATATTGTCAAGTTTCTTTTTGATGGTAGTTGTTGCTGAATCGTAAACAGCATCGGCGTATTCAATAACTGATCTAATTAGGGCTTTATATACTGTCAGTAGGGTTTGCATTGTTGCACCCCAACTTGTTCCTCTCAGATTTCTCAATAGATTAAGACGTTTGTTGCATTTTGCGGTGATGTATTCTATGTGATTCTTCCAAGTTAGTTTAGAGTCGAAGTGTAGTCCTAAAAAACGCACTTCTGTTTTGACTACAATTTCCTGCTTGTTGACGGTCAGCTTCGGTTGACACGAGTTGAATTTTTTGCGTTTGCTAAATACTACACATGTTGTTTTCGCTGCCGAGAGTTTGAAGCCCCATGTTTGACACCAACGCTCTATTTTGTTGAGTGTTTTCTGAATGGTTTTGATCATACGCTTTATGCCACGACCGGACGTGTATATTGCGCTATCATCTGCAAATAAGGACAATAAAACGTCTGGAGAGGCAACAGCCATGTCATTGATCATCATGAGAAATAGCGTTGAAGATATAACTGACCCCTGTGGCGTTCCATTTTGTTGTTTTCTACTTGTGGACAGTGTTGATTGAATTTTGACTTGAAAAGTTCGGTTTGTAATAAATGATTTTATGTAATTGAACATTTTTCCGTTTATTCCATATTTTTTCATTTTATGAGTGAGGCCGTCTTTCCACAGCATATCGTATGCCTTTTCTAAGTCTAGAAATACTGCAATGGTAACACCCTTTTCTTTCATGGAATTAATTATTTGATTTTGTAACCTTAACAGTTGGTCGGTTGTTGAGCAGCCTTTTCTAAAGCCTGTTTGGTTTGGGTTGAATATGTTATTTCTTTCCAAAAAGAAATTGAGCCGACTAGAAATAATTTTCTCTAGTATTTTACACAGAGTGTTTGTTTGCGATATCGGCCTATAACTTGCTGCTAAAGTTTTGTCCTTATCCGGTTTGCAAATTGGAGTAACAATAGCATGTTTCCATTCTGCCGGTATATCTCCAGTGTCGTATATGGTGTTGAAAAGTTGTAAAATATTTTTGAGCACGTTTTCTGGTAGATGTTTTAGCATTTCGTATGAAATAGTGTCGGGAACCAGGCGACGATTTCGAATCTGTACTATTGATTGCGTCTATGAGTTCTGTCATGGTTAATGCAGTGTTGTTGGGGTTTTCTTGTTGTTGTTTGGTTGATTCATCTGTAGTGAAGCTTGGGTTAGCTTCATGTTGCCTTTTGTTTTCGAGAAATGCTGGTGTGTAGTTCGCGTCGCTGCTGTTATATTCAAATATTGTTGCTAGTAGGTTCGCTTGCGCTCCGCTCTCCTTGTAGATGTTTCCTTGCTCGTCTTTGAGACAAGGTATGGAGTCTTGTGTATTTATGCCGTTCATAGTTTTGATTTTCTTCCAAACCTGGCCGAGTTTACTCGAGCTATCTAGGGATGAGCAGTAGGTTTGCCAGTGTGTTTTTGATGCTTGTTTTATTTGGTGTTGCGCTTCTCCTTTGAGTCTTTGATAGATTATGCAATCCTCTAAATTTTTACTTTTATTCATTAGTTCCCTTGCACGATTTCTTTCTTTTATGATGGTCGTTAGCTG
>CALODI010000032.1:0-4292 GCA_942492135.1 uncultured Peptostreptococcaceae bacterium | reverse complement strand
TTTACCAAAGCAGCACAACCTATATAGAATAGATTCGATTTGTTATGTTGTCAAATACAAATATATGTTGAAACAAATAATTATTGTTATTATAGATCTACTTTTACGAATTTCCTATAGATCTAACTAATTAGTAGCCTATCAATATTACTAATTAGTAATTATCCACGAATGCCAAATGAATGTGATAAATACTAGCAGTTGAATACTAATAATGAATACTAATAGATAATTAATAGATAGATGATTATGCACCGGTATCTGCTATTGCTATGCGTACACGCCGTACAGTTCTAGTCGTCCTGCTATACGTCCTACAGTACAGTTTTGTAGTCAGTCTAGTGCACTGCAGGCTAATATTATGCGCGCAACTTCTGAAGAAGCAGCTGCGGAAGGATGAGATGAATCACTCGATACGCGCCCGCTACTGTAACAGCAGAACCCTATGAATGGCCTTTATCTTTAGTCAACAGCTGGGATGAAGACTGAAGATAAAAAGTTCGACCAGACTTTTTATGCAAGTGATGTGAATAGAAAAAGCGTTTGATAGCATGCGTCATGCAGGTGCTACCATATAATTCTTCTTCCAGCAAACCTGTTGTTAATTATATATTAGGCTATAGCAGTTTACAAAGGTCTTCAAATAGCCTTATTGGTACATCCACTAGTTGGGTTGAAAAAATGTCCCACCGGACAAAATACAATTTCTCTGCAACCAGTGGAGATTTTTTTATCAAAATTTCAGGTTTTATTGTGGACAGAATTTGCTTATAACCGTAGTAATTATGACGTCATACGTCCTCAGGTGACGTCACGTGACCTCATTAAAATTCATAAACAAAAAACACAAGTTTTCACTATTTGTCAATATTGTAAACCAACAAAAAATAATTAATTATTAATATTTATTAACTAGACATTGGTCATCATAGGAAGAGTTTCAGTGGAAGATAACATGAGAATTCAAACGTTGCATGAACAGAAACTGGGATATCGTATGAGTTTTGCAAAAAAAACGGAAAATAAGTGAATTTTGAGCACAGTTAAGGCTCTTTGCAAATGTGGTGATTAAAAGGGGGCAGGTAGAAAAGCAGCAAGTGGTATACCAAGAACTTCTTGTTCGGAGGAAAACATTACAAATATCAGTGAACTGATTTGTTCAGAAGAAAATCCGCCTTTTTATCAAAAAAATAAAAAATTGTCGATCGTCTGTTCAGCGAATTGTAAAACGTGCTCTTAATCTGACTGATTTTGTCGCATTCCAGCTAAAGATTATCTCAGAATCTGTCAAACAAACACTTTGTGAGTGATGTCAGAAACTGATTCATCGTCTACCAACAACTGGGGTAAACAAGGTTGTTTTCACTGATGAAAATAACTTTTACCTGAATCCGCCGGTTAAACATCTAAACAATTGCGTTTGTTCTGCCGGAAATTTGAAAATACGGAAGGTTATATTTAACTTGTTTTAATTTTTTAAGCTATGATAATTTTTCCTAAAAATTTACAGGGATTATTACTAAATCTGTCCTCTATAACTCCTTAAAATTTTATGGAAAAATTTCCACCGGTTGCAGAAAAATTCATGTTTGTCCGGTGGGACATTTTTTTTTGAGCCACCCTGTATATATATATATATATATATATATATATATATATATATATATATATATATATATATATATATATATATATATATATATATATATATATATATATTGTGACCCTCCATCACATAATGAGTCGCAAGTCGCAAATTTGAGTTTGCAGTTTTATTGCATATCTAAAAGCATCTGGAAAATTACCTTTCAGATGACGCTTTCTTTATTAAAATATCTTCTCTGCAGGAAAAGTTACATAGATTTGAACAAGACCAATCAAAGTAAAATAAAAAAGCAAAATATAGAAAAATTCAAGTTTAAAATTTAACTTTAAAACCCTTAACAGTGCACACCTAAGAATAACGTACAATTGTTTAACAATGTAATTCTCTAAAATTTAATGTGATTGCAACATATTTCAAAAAGTATGGGTATAAAGTATCATAAAAAATGAAAATAAAAAAATTAATTTTTTTTTTTTTTTTTTTTTCAAAGTCAATTTATGCAAAAACAATATCAGCGACATCCGACTCATTTTGTAATGGAGGGTCACAATTATATATATATATAATATATATATATATATATATATATATATATATATATATATATATATATATATATATATATATATATATATATATATATATATATATCTAATTTGTCTGTTGCTTTATCATATACCTGCAACTGTTGTTTGGCGACAAAACGCCATCGGTATAATATTATATTATCTATTACTATTCTATACAGGAGTAATTTTTTTAGTTATCATAACAAAGTAGAATTTAATTCTAGAAGTTTGACCGATTGTTGACACTCTGACGACTATACCAAGATTATATATAAAATACTTCACGTAGATTATATGAAATACTCAAAAAAGGTTGAGTAAAAAGTGATTTGAATTTTTCTTCCCGTTGTTCGGTTATGTCAGACCCGTGCAGACAAGAAAAGTTTCTACAGTCTTGGGTTTTTCAGATCCTCAGGGAGAACTGACGTAAAAACATGATGATGATGACCCAAAATGTTAAAAATAAAAAAGTGATTATTAAAAACATAGAATATATGTTAATAAATGAAATATAACAAAACATAATTAAATTATAAATTTAATTTGCTACAGTTGGACTTAATTACAGTTTGGATTTAATTAGCTACGTATCAATGGCAGCTTCAGCATAAAAATGTTTTGACATATTTAATGCCTTTGTTGTTATACTTCTGCATACGAATATCCAAAACATCACACCGACAGCACCTGAAAAAAAACAAACAAACACATTAGAAGTTTTAAAATGTTGCTAATTATAGTCTGTGGTGACAAGCATAAGAATCTAGGGTAACTTCACCTATGGTAATATGTCTAAGAGATGCTTATTTAAACACTTCATGTAAACTTAGGAGCAAAGTTGACAAAGTTAAGCACAATTGAAAACATTCTTTACTATAATCATAATCGTTTCAAGTCATTTTCCCTGTGGATAACAAAATCATATTCAGTAGGCCAAAGGGTAGCAAGCATTTAAGTGGCCGGGAGGCAGCCCCCCTCCCCACACTTTTTATTCAGGCCCCCTCAACTTACACTAGGATAAACATTAGCTAGCCCCTTGATTTTTTATCGACCTAAATTTATTATGTATCCTGCAATTCAAGAAGATTTACATAGGCCCCATAAAATTCCACCTGAAAAATCCTGGCTATGACCCTGGTAGGATCTGTTCATACATAAACTCCCTCTGAAATATGAATTGATATTAGCAATATAGGTAGGTAACATAAAGGTTGGATGTCCTTCCTAACGACACAACATATGATCATTTACAAATATGATCATTTATATATGATCATTTAAAAAGCATATGATCATTTACAAATATGATCATTTATATATGATCATTTAAAAACAAACAAGTAGTTCCAATTAAGCAACAAGCCAATGCGTTCCCTGTAAAAAATATGCGTAAAGTGGCTTTATCAGTACTATTCTTAGACAATCAATTATGTTGGGTTTATGAGAACTTTCTATTCAATAATGAGTCACTTTACATACACAACAAACCTATAACATACAAAATGACTTAACTTAATGAATCTAATGATTGATATTATCAATCCGTCATTATTATCGTAAATTTCATATTAGACATACATAGTATATATATGTTTTAAATATATAAATAAGCGTGAGAATTCTTTGCATCATCCCAATTAACTTTTTCGTCTTCATCCAGCCCAAATAGGTTCATATACTGTGTGATTTACTCCATAAAGTTGTCTCTCACCCTCCCACATGTTTAATTGTTTATGCTCTTTGGTGTATACTGTATTAACTATATCAAGAATTTTAGAACACTTCAGATCATTAATAAGTTTTAGTAAGTGAAGAAAGTTTAATATCACATAGTAAAGGTGTAAACCTACCATCAATACGACATGGATAAGAAATGAAGAATCCAAAAGGATAAACCCAGTCAGGAGGCATCATCAGAACTTGAACATCATTGTAGAACAGGTAGATCGTTAACATAAACACCAATGCCTGAAATGGACAAAATATATTTAAACCAATGCTACAAAAAATAAGTAGATTAAAAATGTTAAAATTGTTTGCTAAGCAACAGCAGCTTCAAAATAATTTTTAAACTAAATCAAGCAACTAATCTAGTGCCCGATTTAATTTTTGTAACT
>CALODI010000031.1:0-8588 GCA_942492135.1 uncultured Peptostreptococcaceae bacterium | reverse complement strand
AACATTCTTGCTGACGGCGCATAGGTTGCAGCCTTTATCATTTCTTTCATATCTTCCATAGGAACTTGCTCTTGCTTAAATTTTCTAACACTATGTCTTTTGTAAATAAAATCTAAATTGCTCATAAAATCCTCCTCATCAATCTATCAAATTGTATACAACTTAATTATAGTTTGATATAAAACTATTGTCAATTAAATTTTCTGTTTATATTAATTACTATTCATCGAAATTTTTATTGAGCTTATTTAGTAAATAAAAAAACAGTTCTTCTTCTTCTTTAGTAAATCCTTTATATGCAGTATCTATTAATTTTTTCGATATCTCTTCAAATTTAGGTTTTATATCAATACCTTTTTGAGTTAACGTTATATAAGTTATTCTTCTGTCTTGGTCACATTTTTCTTTTTTAATATAGCCAAAACACACTAATTTATTACACAAAGATGTAACTGTCGATTTGTCTCTTCTTATAAGTCTAGCTATTTCCTTCATAGTTAGCTTTCCGTTATTTTTATATAAAACAGATAATATAGACCCATGTGAAGGAGCTAGATTCTCTATATTATGTTCTTTTAATTCTCTTTCTAAAAAATTTTGATATTTTTTTCTTGTAGTACTTATATATCCTATAATATAGTTTCTATATTTTTTCATAAGTTATCCCTCTTTTATAATTTATTATCCATGCCATCCAAAATTATTTTAAACGATATAAACATTATAAACAATTTACAATTTATTTACAAATACAATTGGTATCATGCTTTCACTGTACTCATTTGCCACCTAATTCTACAATACAATAAATTATTATGTCACAACACTTTCATTAAAAGATGTATTAAAAAAATATATTTTTGTCAAAACTATAAATTATAATACATAAGTTGTCTGGAGGTCATTATTATTAATAGAGAAATTATTTCTGATAAGCAAGGAATATCTATTGTTGCTATCTTTGTAGCAGGAACGTCTTCTATACTATCCCTTGGACTTGAAGCTGAGAAAGATGTATGGTTAGCTATTATCATATCTATAGTTATGGGTATTATTGTATCTCTTATATTCATTAGGCTTCACCTTATTTTTCCTGATAAAACTTTATTTGATATTTGTGAAATTTGTTTTGGAAAATTCATAGGTAAATTACTTATATTTTTATTTACTTGGTTTGCTTTTGAGGAAGGATCTCAAACTTTAATAAATAACAGTCAATTCATTAGAGATACTGCTCTTCCTCAAACCCCTATGCTTATACCTAGAATAGCTTTTTTAATTTTATGTGTTTGGGCTGTTAAAGAAGGAATTGAGTTACTAGGTAGATGGTCAAGTTTTTTTGTTATACCCTTTATTTCATTTGTATTTATTTCCGTATTATTATTATTCCCTAAAATGGATATAAATAATATTTTTCCTATATTAGATAAAGGAATAACCCCTGTACTTAAAGGAGCTTATTCATCATTTACATTTCCTTTTGGGGAAACAGTAATGTTTTCAATGATTTTCTCACGTTTCAAAACAAAAAGATCATATTATAATGTCTATATATTAGGTTTATTACTAGGTGGAATATGTACTTTAGTTCTTTCTTTATCCACTGTTTTAGTTGTAATTCCAGCAGAAGCTTTACAAAAATATTACTCTGCATATGATACTGTTGCAAGAATAGATATAGGTGATTTTATTCAAAGACTTGAAATAATATCAGCACTTGTATTTGTAATAGGAGGTTTTATTAAAATAAGCATACTTTTACTTGCTACCTGTAAGGGAATCATCAAAATATTCAATTTTGATGATTATCGTTTTATAGTAATACCAATTTGCTTACTTATTCTTAATTTATCATTTATTGAATTCAACAGTAGAATGGAATTTGTTGACTGGAACAGTACAGGATGGCTTTATTATACTTTTATATTTGAGATAATTTTACCTGTAATTGTGCTTATTGCTGCTGAGTTAAGAAAAAATAAATCACTTGGAACATAATAAAAAAATCCCGATATTGTTTTTCAATACGGGATTTTTTTATGGCGTTATTACATGTTAATGACCCTTTTGTAAATTAAATTCTTTTTTAGAGCTTTTTCAAAGCTTTTTTTTCTATTCTAGATACATATGACCTAGATATATCTAGTTTTTGAGCTATTTCTCTTTGAGTTTTATACCCACTTTTAGTAAGTCCATACCTCAGTTGTACTATTTCCTTTTCTCTTAATGTCAATACCTCGTCTATTTTCTCATATAATTTTTTGACCTGTATTTTAAGTTCAACTTCATCAATAACATGATCAACATCCGTTCCAAGTATGTCTATTAAAGATATTTCATTATCTTAATTATATTATCAACAAAAACCTTAATTAAGTTATTATTTAATAAACATCTGAATATATTTAAATAATTAAATTCATTAAGGAGGTTTTTATTATGCATCATTATGGATTATTATCTATAATTCCGCCTATAATGGCTATATTTTTAGCTTTTATAACGAGGCAGGTTCTCCCCGCTTTATTTCTAAGTATATGGATAGGTGCCACTATAATCTGCGATGGTAACTTCATGTTAGGATTCGCAAAGACTATTCAAGATTATATAGCAGGTTCTATAGCCAGTCCATGGAATGCTGGTATAATAACATTTGATATAGCACTTGGAGGAATGATTGGTATTGTAGCTAAATCAGGAGGTGCTAAAGCAATTGCTGATTGGCTTTCTAAAAAAGCTAATACTCCTAAAAGTGGACAATTTGCAACATGGGCTATGGGTCTTATTATATTCTTCGATGATTATTCTAATACTTTATTAGTCGGAAATACTATGAGACCACTTACTGATAAGCTTAAAATTTCTAGAGAAAAATTATCATATATTTGTGACTCTACAGCAGCACCAGTTGCTAGTATGTCTTTAATTTCAACATGGATTGCATATGAATTAGGTCTTTTAAGAGATTGTTTTTCAGCTATAGATGTAAATATGAATGCCTATTCAGCTTTCATTCAATCAATTCCATATAGATTCTATAGTATAACCGCAGTATTCTTCGTATTGGCAATTTGTCTTTCAGGACGCGACTACGGTCCTATGCTAAAAGCAGAAGTTAGAGCTAGAAGAACAGGAAAATTAGTCGCAGATGGATCTACTCCACTTGCATCAAGAGAATTAACAGATATGAAAATAAAAGAAAATATTCCACTTAGATGGTATAATGCATTAATCCCAGTATTTACAGTAGTTGTTATGGTAATAGTAGGTCTTTATATAAACGGATACAGTGCAATAATGAAGGGTGAAGATCAAGAACTTATAAAAGCCATTAGTACACATCCTTATTCTTTCTTATCAATAAGAGATATCATAGGTAATTCAAACGCAGCAGTTGCTATGATGTGGGCAGCATTTACAGGAACCATAGTTGCCATGGTATTAGTTATATCACAAAAAATACTTACATTTTCTGAGGCTATGGATGCTTGGGTTGACGGAGCTAAGTCTTTGGTTATGGCTCTTATGGTTTTAGTTGCAGCTTGGGGTATTGGTAAGATGTGTAAAGATCTAGGAACTGCACAGTTTTTAGTTGGACTTTTAGAGGGAAATGTTTCTGCCAGAATAATACCATTAGTAGTATTCCTACTTGGATGCATAATAGCATTTTCAACAGGAACATCGTGGGGTACAACTGCTATTTTAATGCCTATAGCTGTTCCCCTTGCTTATCAATTGAGTGGTGGAGAAGTTGGAAGTTTGTTATTCGCTACAATAGGAGCTGTATTCACAGGTGCTGTATTTGGAGATAACTGCTCACCTATATCCGATACTACCATAATGAGCTCTATGGCTTGTGCTTCCGATCATATAGACCATGTTAAAACACAAATGCCTTATGCTATAACAGTGGCAACAATAGCAGCTTTTATAGGATATATACCCGCTGCATTTGGTGTCAATCCTTTAATATCCATATTAGTTTGTATAATATTGGCATTTACTGCTGTTAGGGTATTGGGTAAAAAAGTTGATGATGTTATAAAAATTGAAAAGGAAACATAAAATAAGAGGCCTAGGCCTCTTATTTTATGTTTTCAAATGCAGTTGATAGCATAAGCTTTATTCTATTTATTTGATTAACTTCACTTGCTCCAGGATCATAATCTACAGCTACTATATTTGCTTTTGTATATCTGCTTTTAAGCTCTTTTATTACTCCTTTTCCCGTTATATGATTTGGCAGACAAGCAAACGGCTGCATACACACTATATTTTCAACCCCATCTTCTATAAGCTCTATCATTTCTGCTGTTAAAAGCCACCCTTCTCCTGTCTGATTTCCAAGCGATACAATCGAACTCGCTTTATCAGCCAATTCATATATCTTCTTTGGAGAATTGAAATTTTTACTTTTATTTAGATGCTTTCTTATATAATTTCTTATATATTCTATAAAATCTATTAATATTTTGCTCAAATCTTTATTTATTTTTTTACCAGACAAGTACTCGTATCTGTATATATTTCCATAAATACTGTACAAGAAAAAATCTATAAGATCTAAAACTACAACCTCGGATCCTTCTTTTTCTAATATTTCAACTATATTGTTGTTCGCTAAAGGATGGTACTTGACTAATATTTCTCCTACCAACCCAATTTTCGGTTTTGATTCATATGATATTTCTAAATTATCAAAAGCATTTATTATATTTTTTATATTTGTTTTAAATTCCCCTATCTTTCCATTTCTAATATTTTCAAAACACTTAAAACTCCAATCATCATATAGTTTGTTTGCAGAACCTAAAATTTTCTCATAAGGTCTTGTTTTGTACAATACCCTCATGAATAAATCTCCGTATATACACCCCATGGCAACCTTTTTCATAAGAGAGATACTTATCTTAAATCCAGGGTTTCTTTCAATCCCAGATAAATTTGCAGAGATAACAGGCACACTATTAAATCCAGAATCTTTTAAAGCCTTTCTTAAGAATCCTATATAATTACTAGCTCTGCACCCTCCTCCTGTTTGAGATATCATTATTGATGTGTTGTCTATATCGTATTTATTGGATTTTAAAGCATTTATTATCTGACCTATGACTATTATAGATGGATAACATGCATCGTTGTTTACATATTTGAGTCCTTCATCTATACAACTTCTATCCAAAGATTGAATCACCTCTAGATTATATCCTTCACTTTTAAACGCCTCTTGTATAAAGTTAAAGTGTATTGGCGACATTTGAGGGCATAATATAGTGTGATTTTTCTTCATTTCCTTAGTAAATACTATTTTATTGTTGTTTGATTCATATTTTTTCATATTCTTATTTTTTTCTTTAATTGCAGACATTAATGATCTTATTCTTATATTAGCAGCACCTAGATTGTTTACTTCATCGATCTTAATCAAAGTGTATATCTTGTTATCAAGTATTTCCTTGACCTGATCACTAGTTACTGCATCAAGACCGCAACCAAATGAATTAAGCTGTATAAGTTCTAAATTTTCATTGTCCCTTACATAACTTGCAGCTTGATAGAGCCTTGAATGATACATCCATTGATCTAGTACTCTTAAAGGATTTTTAATTTTTCCTAGATGCGATACACTGTCCTCGGTTAAAACAGCTATAGAGTTAGATGTTATTATATTCTGTATCCCGTGATTTATTTGAGGATCTATATGATATGGTCTACCAGCTAAAACTATGCCTATCTTAGAATTTTCTTTTAAGTACTTTACAATCTCTTCACCTTTTTTTCTTATATCATCTTTGAATTTAATATCTTCATCCCATGCCTTATTTACAGCTTTATCTATTTCTTGTTTCGATATATTAAAATCGCTTAATATATCGTACATTCTCTTTATAAGTCTTTTTTTATGATTATACGGTATAAATGGATTCATAAATTTCACATTGCTATCCTTTATTATGTCCATATTATTCTTTATAACTTCAGAATAAGATGTGACTACAGGACAATTAAAGCTATTGTTTGCATTTTTAAATTCTTCTTTTTCATTTGATATACATGGGTAGAATATAAAGTCTACTCCTTTTTTAACAAGATAATTTATATGACCGTGAACCATTTTAGCTGGATAGCAAGTTGATTCAGATGGTATGCTATCCATTCCAAGCTCGTAAATTTTACTTGATGACCGAGGTGATATCTCTACTCTAAATTTCAATTCATTAAAAAAAGTAAACCAAAACGGATAGTTTTCATATATATTAAGAACCCTAGGTATGCCCACAGTTCCCCTTTTAGCCTTATCTTTGTCCATAGGGGTATAATTGAATATTTTATCGTATTTATAATCATACATATTAAATTCATGTTGAGATCTCATTTGATTAGCGCCTTTTTCACATCTGTTTCCAGATATGAATTTCTTACCATTTTGAAAATTATTTATAGTAATTGAGCAATTATTGGAGCATTTTTCACATCTTGTAGATATAGTTTTAATGGAAAATTCATTTAAATCTTTTTCTTTTAAAAGATTCGTTTTATATCCATTATAATATCTACTTTTAGATATTATAGCAGCACCGTATGCTCCCATCAGACCTGCTATATCAGGTCTGATAACTTCTTTTTGTAGTATTTGTTCAATACATCTAAGTATAGCATCATTGTAAAAAGTACCACCTTGAACTACTACTTTATTTCCTAAGTCGTTTGTATCTTTTATCTTTATAACTTTATAAAGAGCATTTTTTATTACAGAGTATGAAAGTCCAGCGGATATATCAGATATATCATAGCCTTCTTTTTGAGCCTGTTTTACTTTCGAATTCATAAATACAGTACATCTTGAACCTAAATCAACTGGCTTCTTTGACATTAATGCCTTATCAGAAAACGTCTCAATGTTCATATTAAGGGACTTTGCAAATACCTCTATAAAAGACCCACATCCAGATGAGCAAGCTTCATTTAACATTATATCGTCTATTACACCATTCTTTATTTTTAAGCATTTCATGTCTTGTCCACCAATATCTAAAATAAAATCTACATCCGGCAAAAAATGCTTAGCTGCATTATAATGTGCAACCGTCTCAACTTCTCCATAATCCATAGATAAAGCTGATTTTAGTAATTCCTCTCCATATCCTGTTGAAGTCGAGTAAACTATATTAGCTTCTTTAGGTAATTTAGAATACATATTTTTCAATATTTCAACTGTGAATTCAAGAGGTTTTCCTTCATTTAGTCCATAAAATGAATATAATAAATTTTCACTATCATCTATAAGTGCAACCTTGGTTGTTGTAGATCCTGCATCTATTCCTAAATAACACTTTCCTTTATATGTTTTAATATCATCTCTTCTAATTTTATTTTTATTATGTCTTTTTCTAAACTCCTCAAGTTCATATTTATCACTGAATAAAGGTTTTATATTTGACGATTTCATAATTTTTAAATCATCTAATCTATGTAGGTTATTTCTTAAGTTTTCAAATTTTATTATTCTTTTATTTTTAGATGCTATAGCCGATCCAAGCGCTACATAAAACTGAGCATTTTTAGGAAATATAACTTCATTATCACTCAGATTCAACGTTTCTTTAAATCTTTTTCTAAGCTCTGATAAAAAATGAAGTGGTCCTCCCAAAAACATTACTTTTCCCTTTATAGTTTTTCCACAAGAAAGTCCTGTTATAGTCTGATTAACAACAGCTTGAAATATTGAAACTGCTATATCTTCCTTGCAAACCCCTTGGTTTATAAGAGGTTGTATATCACTCTTTGCAAATACCCCGCATCTAGCAGCAACTGGATATATATTGTTATAGTTTATTGCAAGTTCATTAAGACCTTTAGTATCTGTATTTATTAAAGACGACATCTGATCTATAAATGCTCCAGTACCTCCCGCACACGTTCCATTCATTCTTTGTTCTATTGATCCTTCAAAGAAAGTTATCTTTGCATCCTCTCCTCCAAGTTCTATACAAACATCAACATTATCAGCACTAGATTGAATTGCCTTTGTACAAGCTACGACTTCTTGAATAAACTCTAAATTTAAAATTTTAGATATACTAAGACCTCCAGAACCCGTTATCATACTAGTTATGCTAGCACCTTTAAATTCATCGAACGCATTATTTATAAGTTCTTTAATAGTTTTTGTTATATCTGAATAATGTCTTTTATATTTTTTTAAAACTATATTATCATGTTCATCTATTAAAATTAGTTTAACTGTAGTAGACCCTATATCAAGACCCATATGCAATAAATTTTTCATATAATCAGCAGCTTAATAACTGCAATTCACCCCCTATGCCTTATCCGAATTGTATTTTTAATTATATGATTATCATTAATTACTTATCTCTATTTTTCAATATATTCTCAACAATTTCTCTGCTAATATCGTGAAATTCTTCTAATATACAATCTATGTCATCTTTGGATTCTATAACTGGTCCTACTACGCATATAGTTGTATTGCCTAATATATGTATTTCATCATATTTCATATTTTCGCTCATATTATTCCCTCCTATTTGATTATATGAGGGTTAAATGTTGTCCTATTCACA